>JAXHMD010000024.1:0-97774 GCA_034521655.1 Rhodovibrio sp. | reverse complement strand
GAGCGTGCGGGCCTCCTCCCCTAACCCCTCCTCCCATTGGAAGAGGCGGACTAGGAATCCGGAAACCCCGCCGGCACCCCGTAGCCAGGCGGGACGAAGGCCATCGCCTGGAACAGGGTGCCCATCTGGTCCTCGGCCGTCAGGCGGTGGTGGCCGGTGTCGATCTGGCTCTGCTGCTCCGGGCTCGCCTGGCGCTTCAGGATTTCCGCGCGCTCATCCAGGCCCAGGCCCCGCAGGAAGTCCCGCTGGGGTACCGGGCCGTGCACCGCCGCGCCGGCCTCGCGCGCCGCCTGGGCGAGCAGCGGGAAGTCGACGTGGGCGGTCAGGTCGGCGGTGCCGGGGGCGGACAGCACGTCGGCGGGTTCGTGCCGGCGCACCGCCTGCAAGGTCGCCTCGCAGCGGGTTTCGCCGCGGCCGTAGTCGACCAGGATCACCGCCCCGCCGTCGCTCGCCACCCGGCGGCCCAGCTCGCTCGCGATCGAAAGCGCGCTCGGCGCCAGCTCGAACACCGCGCCGGGCTCCGCCGTGTCGCGCAGGGCTTCGGGCACGTAGGCGGCGGCGTTCTGGCTGGGCGCGCCCAGCGCGAAGGCGAGCCGGTCGCCGTCGGGGTCGTAGGCGACCATCCGTTCCGACCAGCCGCGTTCGGTGCGCTCGAACTGGCGCACCGGCAGGGCGTCGAAGAATTCGTTGGCGATCACCAGCGCCGGCCCCTCCGGCAAGTCGGCCGCCTGGTCGTGGAAGCCCGCGATCCGCGCGCCCAGCGCTTCCGCCTGTTTGTGCCGCAGGGCGCGGCTGACCTCCACCAGATGCACCCGAAGCGCCCGGTCGAAGCCGGGCAGCATCTTCGCCGCCCGAAGCGCGTCCGACATCAGCGTGCCCCGGCCGGGGCCGAGTTCGGCCAGCGTGACCGGATCGGGCGCGCCGATCCGCTGCCACGCCTCCGCGCACCACAGGCCGAGCAGTTCGCCGAACATCTGGCTGATCTCGGGCGCGGTCACGAAGTCGCCGGCGGCCCCGAACGGATCGCGGTCGCCTGCCGCCCCGCCGCTGTAGTAACCGCCGTCGGGGGAGGTGAGCACCTCGGCCATGTAGCTCGCGACCGAGATCGGCCCGGTCGCCTGCAGCCGGCGGATCAGCCGCTGTTCGAGCGCGGTGCGGGTCATGGGGTGGCGCGGGTGATGGGGGATGCGTGTCTCATGCGACCAATCTAATCCCCCTCTTCCACTGGGAGGAGGGGCTAGGGGAGGAGGTTGCCGCGCCGTCCGAGATGGCGTGCCGTCTCTCGGCTCCACACCGCTTGAAGCACCGTGCTCACCTCCTCTCCCTGACCCTCTCCTCCCAGTGGAGGAGAGGGGACGAGATAGTGGCGGAGAGGGGACGCGTTAGTGGCGGAGAGGGGCATAGAGCCGTTACTTCGCCGCCGCCGGCCGGTTTCGGCGCGACCAGGCGACGATCGCGATGCCGGCGGCGATCATCGGGATCGAGAGGATCTGGCCCATCGTGGTGCCGAAGGCGAGGAAGCCCAGGAAGGGGTCGGGCGCGCGGAAGAACTCGGCGACGAAGCGCGCCAGGCCGTAGCCGATCAGGAACACCCCCGACAGCAAGCCGACCTGCTGCTCCGCCCCGCGGCGCTGCAGGACGAACAGGACGGCGAACAGCACCAGCCCCTCCAGCAACGCCTCGTACAGCTGGCTCGGGTGCCGGGGCACCGGGCCGCCGCCGGGGAACACCATCGCCCAGGGCACGTCCGGTGCGGTACGGCCCCACAGCTCGCCGTTGATGAAGTTGGCGATCCGGCCCAGGAACAGCCCGATCGGGGTGGCGCAGGCGACCAGGTCGGCGATCGCGAAGAAGCGGAAGCCGCGCTTCCAGGCGAACAGGATCATTGCCACGATCACGCCCGCGAGCCCGCCGTGGAAGGCCATGCCGCCTTCCCACAGGATCGGGATCTGGCTCGGGTTCGCCAGGAAATAGCCCGGCTGGTAGAAGATCACGTAGCCGAGCCGCCCGCCCAGCACGACGCCCAGCGTCGCCCACAACAGGAAGTCGTCGATCGCTTCCGGCGTCAGGGTCTTCTTGTCGGGCGACTTCGGCGTCAGCCGCTTGACGTACTGCCAGCCCCCGACCAGCCCGGCGATGTAGGCGAGCGCGTACCAGCGGATCGCGATCGGGCCGATCTGCACGGCCGTCGGGTCGATCTCGGGGTACGGCAGGGTGAGCAGCGGGCTCGGGTCCATGGTGTCTTTCGCTTGGAATCTCGGGGTCAGCGGTAGGGGTCGGGCTGGGTCAGGTAATCGCGCAGGTAGGCCGCGATCCCGTCCTCCAGCTCGGTGAACGGCGTGTCGTAGCCCGCCCGGCGCAGCTTCTCCATGCTGGCCTCAGTGAAGTACTGGTAGGTCGGGCGCAGGCGCTCGGGGGTCGGGATGAACTCGATGTTTTCCGCCTCGCCTAAGGCCGCGAACACCGCGCGCGCCAGGTCGTGGAAGGTCCGCGCCCGGCCGGTGCCGACGTTGAACAGCCCGCTCACCTCCGGCGCATCCAGCAGCCAGCGCATCACCGCCACGCAGTCGTCGACGTAGACGAAGTCGCGCAACTGCCCGCCGTCGGGATAATCGGGGTGGTGCGACTTGAACAGCTTCGCGGGTCCGCCGGCCTGGATCTGCTGGAACAGGTGGAAGGGCACGCTCGCCTGCCCGCCCTTGTGGTACTCGTTGGGGCCGTAGACGTTGAAGAACTTGAGCCCGGCCCACTGCGGCGGCCGCGCCGCGCCCTCCGCGATCTCGCGCGCGACCCAACGGTCGAACAGCTGCTTCGACCAGCCGTAGCCGTTGAGCGGGCGCAGCCGGGCGAGCTCGGCGCGGTCGAGCTCGTCGGAGAAGCCTTCACTGCCGTCGCCGTAAGTCGCCGCGGACGAGGCGTAGATCAGCGGCACCTCGTGCTGCGCGCACCAGCGCCAGAGATCGCGCGACAGGCGGAAGTTGTTCTCCACCAGCCGGTCGCCGTCGGTCTCCGTGGTCGAGGAGATGGCGCCCATGTGCACCACCGCCTGCACCGCCTCCGCCCGGGCGTTCAAAAGCTCGAACGCGCGTTCGGGGGCCACGACGTCGTCCAGCTCGTGGTGGGCCAGGTTGCGCCACTTGTCCTGATCGCCCAGCCGGTCGCAGACGACCACCCGTTCGTCGCGCGCGGCGAGCGCCGCGACCAGGTTGGAGCCGATGAAGCCGGCGCCGCCGGTGACGAAGTACATGGAACGGGATCTCGCGCACATGGCCTTGGGCGCGGCCCTTATAGGCGCCGTCCGCGCCGGCGGGCAAGGCAAGCGGTCTTCCAGGACGGCACGCCAACGACCCCTCTCCCTTGACGGGAGCGGGAGGGGCCCGCGACCCGAAGGGTCGTGGGAGGGTGAGGGTGGGACTCCATGGCATCTGCGGCATCTGCCCGGGCGTTCCACCCTCACCTGTCCTCTCCCGTCGAGGAGACTTTGGCACAGCTCGCCTAGCACCCGTATGGGGTCCTTCGACACGGACGCCTTCGGCGTCCTACTCAGGATGAAGGTTTAGGTCTGTCAGACACTTACACCTAGCTTCATGCTGAGTAGCCAGTCCTGAGCTTGTCGAAGGGCTGGCGTGTCGAAGCACGCCACACGGCTGCTACTGCCCGCGTGCAAAAGCCTCCCTTGAGGGAGAGCCCCCGCCGCTGCGCTGTGCCATCCTGACTGGCGCCGTACCGCGCGGGCGTGTCGCCTTGATGGCGGCTGGCCGGCCCCCCATACTGGCTTCAAAGGCGCGAAGCCACGACACACCCGCAATCCAAGCCCCAAGGAGTTGGCCCAGCCGATGCAGACCCAGAACCGCCTGCTCGACGATCTCGCGCGCGTCGCCTCCAGCGCGATGGGTATCGCGACCGGCATGCGCAGCGAGGCCGAGGCGCGCCTGCGCGAGCAGTTCGAGAAGATCATCTCGCAGATGGACCTGGTCAGCCGCGAGGAGCACGAGGTGGTCCAGGCGATGGCGCAGAAGGCGCGCGAGGACCAGGAGGAAATGGCGGAACGGGTGGCAAAGCTGGAAGCCCGGATCGCCGAGCTGGAGAAGAGCAAGAGCGCCGGCGGCGGCACGGCCGCCAGCAAGTCCGCCAGCAGCGGCAGCAAGAGCGCGTCGTCGAAGAAGTCCGGCGGCTCTTCGTCCAAGAGCGGCGGGTCGTCGAAGAGCGGCGGGTCGTCGTCGGGCGGCAGCGGCAGCTGAGGCGCAAGCTAGCAGCCGTCAGGCGTGCTTCGACACGGCCGCTGACGCGGCCTGCTCAGCATGAAGTCATGTTATCTTATTGAAAAACCTCTGACTTCATCCTGAGCAGGCTTGCGGAGCAAGCCGTGTCGAAGGATCGCTGACGGGTATCCGGGCGCCCGAAACGTCCTTCGCCGCCACCTGGGAGGCCGGGGATTAAGTGCGAGACGCGCCCCTACCCCCTGAACTTGTTGACGATCGGGTAGCGGCGGTCGCGGGACAGGTTGCGGGCGGTGATCTTGACCCCTGGGGGCGCCTGCCGGCGCTTGTATTCGGCCCCCTCCAGCAGCTTCCAGACCTTGCTCACCGTCTCCGGATCGTGGCCGCGCTCCGCGATCTCCGTCGCCGACATATCGGATTCGATCAGGCAGGCCAGGATGTCGTCCAGCCGGTCGTAGCTGGGCAGGCTGTCCTCGTCCTTCTGGTCGGGGGCGAGCTCGGCCGAGGGGGCCTTGGTGATCACCCGCTCCGGGATCACCCGGCCGGCCGGTCCCAGGCCGCCGTGGGGGACGTGCTGGTTGCGCCAGCGGCAGAGCGCGTAGACTTGCGTCTTGTAGACGTCCTTGATCGCGTTGTAGCCGCCGCACATGTCGCCGTAGAGCGTGGAGTAGCCCACGCTCATCTCCGACTTGTTGCCGGTGGAGAGCACCATCGGGCCGAACTTGTTGGAGATCGCCATCAGCGCCACGCCGCGGGCGCGCGCCTGGATGTTCTCCTCGGTCACGCCCGGCGGCATGTCGTCGAACAGCGGCTTCAGCATCTCGTCGTAGGCCCGCATCGCCGGGCCGATGTCGACCGTGTCCAGCCGGCAGCCCAGCAGCTCGGCCACCTGCGCCGCGTCCTCCAGGGAATGCTGGCTGGTATAGGGCGAGGGCAACAGCACGCAGCGCACCCGATCCGGCCCCAGCGCGTCAACCGCGACCACGGCGGAGATCGCGCTGTCGATGCCGCCCGACAGGCCGAGCACGACGCCCGGGAACCCGTTCTTGTCGACGTAGTCGCGCAGGCCCAGCACGAGCGCGCGATAGATCGCCTCATGCCCGTCCGGCAGCTCGGTGCGCACCCCGTCCGCGACCGCAAGGTCGCCCAGGCGGTCGCGGGTCCACCAGCTGACCACGACCCCGGGTTCGAACGCGGGCAGCTGCACGCGCAGGTTCTGCCCGGCGTCCAGCACGAAGGAGGCGCCGTCGAACACCAGTTCGTCCTGGCCGCCCACCTGGTTCAGGTAGACGAGCGGGATCTCGCACTCGTCGATCCGCTGCAGGGCGAGCTGCAGGCGCTTGTCCTGCTTGCCGGCCTCGAACGGCGAGCCGTTGATCGCGATCAGCGCCTCCGCCCCGTTCTCCTGCAGGCACTCGGCGACGTCCTCCGACCAGATGTCCTCGCAGATCGGCAGGCCCAGGCGCACGCCGCGCACCTCCACCGGGCCCGGCAGCTCGCCCGGGGTGAACAGCCGCTTTTCGTCGAACACGCCGTAGTTGGGCAGGTCCCACTTGGCGCGCACCGCCCGCACCTCGCCGCCGTCCAGCACCAGGACGGCGTTGTAGAGGTGGCCGTCGCGCTTGCGCGTTTCCGGGTTCTCCCGCCAGGGGCTGCCCAGGATCACCGCCGGACCGCCGTCGGCCGTGTCGCCCGCCAGCGCCTGCACGCCCTCCTCCGCCTTGTCCAGGAAGGCCGGCTTCTGCACCAGGTCTTCCGGCGGATAGCCGGTGATCACCAGCTCGCTCGCGACCAGGATGTCGGCGCCGGCGTCCGCCGCCTGCCGGCGGGCGTCGCGGAGCAGCGCCAGGTTGCCGTCGATGTCGCCCACGCAGGGGTTCAGCTGCGCAAGCGCGATGCCCAGGCGGTCGTCGCTCATGATGCCCCTTGGGTGCGGCCGGTGGGTGCGCGAGGGCGCGGACGCAGACGTCCACACCCTCCCGCGCCCCTACCTATGCGCTGCGGGCCGCCCGGGCAAGTTCGGCTGAAAAGACGAAAGGCTCAGCGTTCCGCGATCGCCGCGTTGGGCAGGGCGAGGTCGTGCAGGCACAGGCCCGTGTCGGCCGGCCCCAGGATGCGGGTGTCGTACGCGCGCATGGCGTTGTCGACGACCGAGAAATGGAAGTCGATCTCGAGCCGGCAGTGCGCGCCGGCGTAGGTCCAGGTGGTCAAGAGCGGTCCGCGGCGCACGTCGGTCGGCTTGCCGAACAGGGTGAGCGCGCGCGTAAGCGCGATGCCGTCGAGCGCCGCCGGGCTCACGCGCGGGAAGCTGGGCCGCATCGGCGGCAGCGGCGGGCGGCCGAAGGCCGTCTGGCTGCGCGCCTGCCGGGCGTCGAAGCCGGCGGGCACGGCCGGTTTCGGACCGGGCGGCACGGGCCCCGCCGCGCGCGTTTCGGCCGGCGGGCCGGCGGTAGCGGCGGATTCCGGCGGCGGCGCGTCCTGCCCGCCGGGGGTGACGCAGGCGCCGAGGAACAGCAGGCCGGACAGGGCGATCGCGCGGCGGAACGGTCGGCGGGCGGTCATCGGTGGGTCTCCCTATCTTGAGGACCCAGCCTGACTCCGCTTGGTTAAACGAAGCTTAACATCCCGCGCGCCTCACGGGCCCGCGCGCAACCCTTTGGTGTTACCCCGCACGGCGGCAATGTACCCCTCACGTACTGCGCGGCATGCCCAGGACGTGCTCGCCCAGGTAGGCCAGGATCAGGTTGGTCGACACCGGCGCCACCTGATACAGGCGCGTCTCGCGGAACTTGCGCTCGACGTCGTAGTCCTCGGCGAAGCCGTAGCCGCCGAAGGTCTGCAGGCAGGTGTCGCCGGCCTGCCAGGCGGCCTCGCTCGCCAGCAGCTTGGCCATGTTCGCGGTCTTGCCGCAGGGCTTGCCGGCGTCGAAGCGCTTGGCGGCCTGCTGCACCATCAGGTCGGCCGCCTCCACACTCGCGTAGGCGCGGGAGATCGGGAACTGCACGCCCTGCTTGGCGCCGATCGGCGCGCCGAACACCGACCGGTCGCCGGCGTAGCGGCGCGCCTGATCGACGAACCAGCGCCCGTCGCCGATGCACTCGGCCGCGATCAGGATCCGCTCGGCGTTCATGCCGTCCAGGATGTAGCCGAAGCCGCGGTCGGGCTCGCCCACCAGCGCGCTCGCGGGCACCCGCAGGTCGTCGAAGAACACCTGCGTGGTGGCGTGGTTGATCATCGTGCGGATCGGCTGGATCTCGACCCCGCGGCCCAGGTGCCGGCGCAGGTCGATCAGGAACACCGACAGCCCGCGGCTGCGCTTTTCCACCTGCTCCCGGGGCGTGGTGCGGGCGAGCAGCAGCATCAGGTCGGAATGCTCGGCCCGGCTGGTCCAGATCTTCTTGCCGTTGATGACGTAGGCGTCGCCGTCGCGCACCGCCGTGGTGGCGATCGACAGCGTGTCGCTGCCGGCATCCGGCTCGGTCACGCCGAACGCCTGCAGGCGCAACTCGCCGCGCGCGATCGCCGGCAGGTAGGCCTGGCGCTGATCCTCGCTGCCGTGCCGGAGCAGCGTGCCCATGGTGTACATCTGCGCATGGCAGGCCGCGCCGTTGCCGCCGGACTTGTGGATCTCCTCCAGGATCGCCGCGGCGGCCGACAGCGGCAGCCCGCTGCCGCCGTAGGCCTCCGGGATCAGGCAGGCGAGGTAGCCCGCCTCCGTCAGCGCGTCGACGAACTCCGCCGGATAGGCCCGTTCCCGGTCCTTGTCCCGCCAGTAGCTGCCGGGAAAGCGGGCGCACAGGTCGCGCACGCCCTGTCGGATTTCGGGCCAGCTCGGGTCGTCGGCGTCGAGCGGCGAGTCCAGCACCATCAGGCGCGCCCTCCTTTTCCAACCGCGTGGTTCTGGGCCAGATTAACTGGCGGCGGGGGATGACGGAACGCTGCCCCGAACTTGGCTGCCACGATCCCGCAGGAGGGCGCCCATGAGCGCGCGCGAATCCCGACGGCACACCGACATGCTGGCCGAGCTGCTGGGCGACCTGTCGGGCCGCCGGCTGGCCGACGTCGGCTGCGGCCACGGCGCGCTCGCCCGGCGGCTCGCCGGCATGGGCGCCGAGGTGATCGGCCTGGACCCGCAGCAGACGGCCGTGACGGCGGCGATGGCCGCGGACGTCGACAGCGGCGCGCACTTTGCGGCGGCCGCCGGGGAGGCGCTGCCCCTGCCCGACGGCGCGCTCGACGACGTGCTCTATTTCAACGCCCTGCACCACGTGCCCGCGCGCGATCTGGACGCGGCACTCGCCGAGGCGCACCGGACGCTCAAGCCCGGCGGCCGGCTGCTCGCGGTCGAGCCGATCGCCGAAGGCCCGCTGTTCGAACTGACCCGCGTGGTGGAGGACGAGACGGCCGTGCGCGCGGCGGCGGAGGACGCGCTCGCCCGGGCGCACGCCGGGGCCGGCTGGCGGCTGATCGCCCGGCGGGAGTATTCCGCGCCGGTCAAGTACGCGGGCTTCCAGGCGTTCCGCGACGGGCTGGTGAAGGTCGACCCGGCGCGCGAAGCCGCCGTCGCCGCGCAGGAGGACTGGCTGCGCGCCCGCTTCGCCGACTGGGCCCGGGAGGCCGACGGCGTCTGCTGGCTCGACCAGCCGACCCGCGCGACCCTGCTGGAGCGGTTGTAACTCCGTTCGCTGCGCCGCAGCGCCCTGCATCGACAATCGCCGACACCCGTTCGACCGATTGCGACACCCGCTCGACTTGTCCGATCCAAGTCGCGCCCGTATCACGCGAAGGTGATGTGGGCGCGTCGCAAATCGTCGATCTGCCAACGTTCGAAAGCCATCGGGGCACGGCCGGGCGGCGTTAGCGATGGGTATGAGATGCGGCGGCTGGCCGCAGGGCCGGCCGCCCGCGAGCCCCCTGTCGCGACACGAAGGAACGCCGCCATGCCCCAGACCAAGGAGCGCCACGTCCCCGTCAACCTGCGCCAGAGCGGTGACGCGGACGTCCGCATGCTGATCGGCACGCGGGTGCGCAAGTCGCCCTTCTGGCACAAGTCGGTCGAGCACGGCGTGCGCGCCGTGACGGTCTACAACCACATGTACCATCCGCGTCTCTACTTCTCCGAGGAGCAGAACGCGCTGATGGGCGAGTACTACTACCTGACCAACCACGTCACGCTGTGGAACGTCGCCGTCGAGCGGCAGATCATGGTCAAGGGCCCGGACGCGCAGGAGTTCGTCAACCGCGTCGTGACCCGCGACATGAAGAAGAAGATGCCCGTCAACAAGGCGCGCTACGTGATCCTGTGCGACGAGAACGGTGGCATCATCAACGACCCCGTGCTGCTGCGCGTGGCCGAGGACGAGTACTGGTTCTCGATCTCCGATTCCGACCTGCTGCTCTGGTTCAAGGGCCTGAACCAGGGCTGGCAGATGGACGTCGAGCTGACCGAGATCGACGTCTCGCCGGTCCAGGTCCAGGGGCCGAAGGCGCAGGCGATGATGCGCGACATCTTCGCCGACGAGCTCGACGGCATGAAGTACTACGAGCTCAAGCAGACCACGATGTACGGCATGGACGTGGTGATCTCACGCACCGGCTTCTCGGGCGAGGTCGGCTACGAGATCTACCTGCGCCACGCCGACCGCGACGCCGACCGCTTCTGGGACGCGCTGGTGCGCGCGGGCGAGCCGCACGACCTGCGCGTGATCGCCCCCGGCCACATCCGGCGGATCGAGGCGGGCATCATGTCCTACGGCCAGGACATGGACATCGAAACCAACCCGTTCGAAGTGCCGCTGGAATGGCAGTTCGATCCCGAAAAGGCGGACTGGTACATCGGCAAGGAAGCCCTGCACCGGATCTATACCCAGGGCGTCGCGCGCAAGCTGGTCGGCCTGGTCATGGGCGGCCCCCGGATCACCTGGTACAACAGCGACTTCTGGACGGTGCGCGACGGCGACGACGCGGCCGAGGTCGGCTACGTCACGAGCGCGTTCTATTCGCCCAAGATGGCGTGCAACATCGCGCTCGCCTTCGTGCCGATCGCCTATGCCGAGCCGGGCACGCATCTTTACGTCGACCTGCCCGCGGAGGCCGGCGACGTCCAGGCGACCGTCCACCGCGTGCCGTTCTACGACCCGGACAAGCAGCTGCCCCGCGGCGCCTATCCCGGAGGTGCAGGCGGCGGAGTAGGCGCGGCTCCACGGGGCTTATCGCGCGGCACGCGCAAAAAAAGGCCGCCGAACCGTTATGGTTCGGCGGCCACGATCATGACGTTCAAGGATCGAGCGGTCTTCTGGAGGTGCCGCCCGTGAAACCGTCGCTTCGCGGTCGATCAGGCTCCGCGACGGCGCATCCGGGTTCCGAAGCCGACCAGCGCGGCCAAGCCTGCCAGCATCAGGGCGATGCTGGGCGGCACCGGAACCTGCGGCGGGTTCGGGTTGGTGATCGATCCGCCGGACGAACCGATGCCGACGACGTCGCCCGTGCTCGTCTCGGTAAACAGCGTGGTCAGACCGCCCAAGCCGCCCGTCCAGCGGCCGTGGAACGGGCCAGCGCTGAGGTCCGCGCTGGTCAAGCCGGGGAACGCGGCACTACCGGCCGCGGTCAGGCTGAGCCCGCTGCCACCGGCGTTGTCGAACGTGATACCGGGGATCAGGCTGGTCACCCAGCCGTACGTCGAATCCTGACTGTGCAGCGCGCCACCGTTGCCCAGGAAGGTGTCGATGACCGACCCCTGGCCGTCGATGACGGCGTTCTCGGCGGAGGTGCGGCCGCCAAAAACATTGCTGCTAGAGTCCATCATCAGAATGCCGGCGTTGTTGATCGTGGTCGTGCCGGTTCCGTTAAAGAAGTCGGTCAGCGCGGTCGCTCCGTCGACGTTCACGAAAGTCCAGCCGTTGACAGGCAGGCTCGAGAGGTCGAACGCCGACTTGGCCGCCGCGTACGCACCGGAGGAACCCGTATTCGTCGCACCCAGCGAAACCACCGTCGTGTTGCCGTTGGTGACGCCGGATTCCAGGTTCTCCAGCACCCGCTGCATGTACAGCCAGCCGGCTAAGTTCTCGGTCGCGTTCGCAGACCCGTGATCGTCGGCGTCGGTGTGGTCCAGAATGAACGGGCCCGCCTCCGCCGCTGTGGCCAGGCTGGCGGCAACACACGCGGTCGCCAGCCACAGACTTAGCTTTTTGCTGATCATTTCCCTGTCTCTCCGTGTTTTTGATGGCGCAGCCCATCAATTGTGAACACGAAGAAAGCAAGGTTCATGCCAGGACGAAAGCTGGCGCCATTCAACGACTTCCCGTGCGAAAAAACGTCGCACGTAAAGTATGGTTAACACCGACAGGTGCGAAGACCGCGTTTTTGTAAAAACACCCGACAGCCGGTTAACCGACAGGCCAAGCTATTGTCCCGTCGATAGAAACGCTTGCTGCACGCGGTATCCGGCTATTCCGCCGCCATCGAGGCGCGCACGCGCGCGTTCTCGTCGACCCAGCCGCCCAGTTCACGCGTGGCGAGGTCGGCGATCAGTTGGACATGGTCTGGCTGGGCGTTCAGGCAGGGGATGTAGGTGAAGTTCTCGCCGCCCGCCTCCAGGAACGACTCGCGCCCCTCCTGGTCCAGTTCCTCCAGCGTCTCCACGCAGTCGCTGGCGAAGCCGGGGGCGATGATGGCGACGTTCTTCACGCCCTGCTGGGCCAGATGCTCCAGCTTCTCGTCGGTATAGGGCTGCAGCCACTCCTCGCGGCCGAAGCGGGACTGGAAGGACAGCTGCACGCCGTCCGTGCTCCAGCCCAGCCGCTCCCGGATCAGGCGGGAGGTCTTGGCGCACTGGCAGTGGTAGGGATCGCCGTTCAGCAGGTAGCGCTTGGGCAGGCCGTGGAACGAGGTGACCAGCACCTCCGGCGTCCAGTCGAGCTGCTTCAGGTGGCTTTTGATCGAGTTCGCCACCGCGTCGATGTACTGCGGCTGGTCGTGGTAGGGCGGCGCGGTGCGTACCGCCGGCTGCCAGCGCATCTGCATCAGCGCCCGGAACGCCTGGTCGTAGGCCGTCGCCGTGGTGGACGCGGCGTACTGCGGGTAGAGCGCCAGCAACAGGATCTTGTGGCAGCCCTGGTCCTCCAGCTTTTGCAGCACGTCCTTGGTCCGGGGATAGCCGTAGCGCATCGCCCAGTCGACGACGACCTGCCCGCCGAAGCGCTGCTGCATGATCTCGCTGACCGAGTCCGCTTGGTCGCGCGTGATCGTCTTGAGCGGGCTCTCGTTCTTCTCGGTGTTCCAGATCGACGCGTAGGCCTTGCCGCTGGCCTGCGGGCGCTTGGACAGGATCACGGTATTGAGCAGGATCTGCCAGAACACCGGGTTGAGTTCGATCACCCGCTTGTCCGACAGGAACTCCTTCAGGTAGCGGCGCATCGACCAGTAGTCGGTGCCCTCGGGCGTGCCCAGGTTGAGCAGCAACACGCCGACCTTTTCTCGGCCGATCGGCGGGTGATCGCCCGGGAAGTCGGTTTGGTAGATCGGCTCCCCGCCATCACGGACGGCGCCCGTACTGGCCTTTTCGCTGCGCTCGGCCATGACCTTGTCGCCCCTTCGTCGCTACGAGTATCCCAGCATCTAAGTAACCTTCACTACGCGGGGAGCAAGCCTGTCGGATCACGGGCGTGCGCAAGAAACATCCGCGCGCCGCAGGAAAACCCTGCCGCGCCCGGCCCCGACCCCTGACCGCCGGCCCGGATCAGGCACGGCGCGCTGATGCTTTTTAAGATAAACCGTGCGCGCCGATCTGCAAACCGTGATCCGCCAGCCACGCCCGGTTTGCCGCGGCCACGCGCCGCGCACGCCCGCGCCTGAGCGCCGCCAGGGCGACCACCGGGGCCAGCGTCGCCGCCGCGCCCGACAGCCCGGCCAGCGCGGCCAACGGAAGCAGTCCCTGCAACGGCGCCACGGCCGGCACGCGGCCGAATGCCACAGCCGCCCCGGCGATCCCGCACGGCAGCAGCGGTGGCCGGCTGCAGGGCTTGCAGCTTGCGCGCATAGGCGCGGGCGAGGTCGATCAGCGCGTGGGGAAAGACGGCATCGACCGGCCAGTCATGGCGCTTTTAACCACCGTGTCGATCTGCAGGTTGACGGCGTCCTGCGGCAGCCGTTCGGCATCCTGGCTCAAGGGCATGGCGTGGGGCTCGCGGTTCGGTCGGACACGTTAAACGCCCGCTCGTTCGCCGCCGCCCCACGGCCGTGCGATCGAGACGCGAGTTACCCAGTATAGCCTGTGCGCGATACGGGTGGAAGGTTGGGCTATGCGCTGGCGAACCCTCCTACTCAACGTGGTTGAAAACCGTCAGAGATCCTTCGACACGGACACCTTCGGTGTCCTACTCAGGATGAAGTTCTCAGGATGAAGTTGTTTCTTTTTCAACAACTTAGAACGATCTTCATGTTGAGTAGCTGGCCGGAGGACAGCGTGTCGAAGCACGCCACGCGTCCGCTGCTGCCCGGTGGCGCCGTCGTCTGACGCCCGATGCGGAACCGAACCGCCCCCTACCCCCAGAGCTGGGCGCTCGGCGGGTGGATGAAGCTGCCCTCGAAGGTCAGCGCGTCGTCGCGGTCCTGGGCCAGCAGCAGCGGGCCGTCCAGGTCGACGATCTCGACCTCCTGGCCGAGCAGTACCGCCGGCGCCATGGCGAGCGAGGTTCGCCAGCATGCAGCCGACCATGACGGCGAAGCCGGCGGCCTCCGCCTCGGCCTTCAGCGCCAGTGCTTCGCTCAACCCGCCGGTCTTGTCGAGCTTGATGTTGACCATGTCGTACTTGCCGGCGAGCGCCTCCAGGCTGGCGCGGTCGTGGCAGGACTCGTCCGCGCACACCGGCACCGGCCGGGCGATCCCGGCCAGCCCCTCGTCGTCGCCGGCCGGCAGCGGCTGTTCGATCATGTCGACGCCGAGTTCGCGCAGCTCCTCCGACAGGTTGCGGTACTGGTCGGCCGTCCAGCCCTCGTTGGCGTCGACGATCAGCCGGGCGTCGGGCGCGTTGGCGCGCACCGCCGCGACCCGGTCCAGGTCGTCCGGGCCGGACAGCTTGAGCTTGAGCAGCGGGCGCTCGCGGTTGTCCTTGGCGCTGACCGCCATCCGCGCGGGCGTGTCGAGCGACAGGGTGTAGGCGCTCGCAACCGGCCCCGGTTCGGCCAAGCCGGCCAGCTCCCAGACCCGCTTGCCGGCAGCCTTGGCCTCCAGGTCCCAGAACGCGCAGTCGAGCGCGTTGCGCGCCGCACCCGCCGGCAGCCGGTCCTGCAAGCCGCGGCGGTCCAGCCCCCGGGCGAGCGCGTCGCGCAGGCCCTCGATCTCCTGGATCACGCCGTCGACCGTCTCGTCGTAGCGGGGATCGGGCGCGCGTTCCCGCGGCCCGTGTGCGCGCCGTCGGACAGCTGGACCACCACCACCTCCGCGGTGGTGCGGCTGCCGCGGGAGATCGTGAAGGAGCCGCGGATCGGCCAGCTTTCGCGCGCGACGCTCAGGTCCACCATGATCGTCCCTACCGCGCGCTTACGTGAGCTGATCGACGATGCGCACGACGCCGTCGCGGACGGGATCGACCGTCGGGCAGGCCCAGGCGCCGCTCGATCTCCTGCACACAGGCCTGGGCGGCGTCGCGATCGAGGGCGCTGGTGTTGACCGCCACGCCGATCGTCCGGGCGTTCGGGTTGGTCAGCTGGGCCACCCGCTGGTTCTGCTGCAGGCAAGCTCTCCAGGTCCGGCAGGGCGTAGGTCGGCAGGCCGCGCATGTGGCTGCGCGTGGGCTCGTGGCACAGCACCAGCGCGTCCGGCTGGCTGCCGTGCAGCGAGCCCGGTCGAGCCCCGGCGAAGGAGGCGTGGAACAGCGAGCCCTGCCCCTCGACGACGTCCCAGTGGTCGTCGTCGTTGGCCGGGCTCAGCCGCTCGGTCGCCCCGGAGATGAAGTCGGCGACCACCGCGTCCACCGACGCCGTCGCCGGCGATGAAGATGCCGGTCTGCCCCGTCGCGCGGAAGTCGGCCTTCAGGCCGCGCTGGCGCAGCTCCGCCTCGATCGCGAGCGAGGTGTACATCTTGCCGACCGAGCAGTCGGTGCCGACGGTGAGCAGCCGCTTGCCCGGGCGCTTCTTGCCGTCGGCGACGTCGAAGTCGCGCGTCGGATGGCGGACGTCCCGCATCTGCCGGCCGTTGCGCTCGGCCGCCTCGCGCAGGCGCTCGACGTCATTGAGCTTCTTGTGCAGGCCCGACGGCGAGGTCCATGCCGAGGTCCATCGCCCAGTTCGAGCGCGTCCGTCCAGGCTTCGGAGATCGTCCCGCCGCGGTTGGCGACGCCGACGATCACGGTCCGGCAGCCGGCCTTGGCCGCCTCCTCGATCGACATGTCGTCGAGCCCGAGGTCGGCCTGGCGGCCGTTCCGTCCGGAACTGCCCAGACACCACTCCGGGCGCCAGTGCGCCACCCCCTGCGCGGTCTTCGCGGCCAGCTGGTCGGGCGCGTCGCCCAGGAACATGAGGTAGGGATGCTCGATGGCGGCCATGGGTATCTTCCTGTGCCCCGGAATAGTGATCGCGTCCGCCCTCCTCTAAAGCATGGCGCACGGCCGCGCCACAAGGCCGTCGGTTGCACGGGCGCGCACGGGCGGCCTAACGTGTCCGGTATAAACGGACGCACGCGAAGGGTTCCCTCTACTCCCGTGGGAGGAGAGGGCCAGGGTGAGGAGGTGGCCCCGGCTCTATCCCGCCGAGGGCTCCCTTGAAGCCGCACGGCCGTGCAGAGCTACCTGCCTGTCCCTGCTCCTTCCAGTGAAGGAGAGGGACCCGCCGGTACGCCCTGCCCACTCGCGACCAGGGAGTCCGCATGACCTTCACCACCCGTCCGGAAATCCGCGGCACGTTCGGGGCCGTCGGGATCGACCCAGCTGGCTGGCGAGCCAGGCGGCGATGGGGATGCTCGGAGCGCGGCGGCAACGCGTTCGACGCGGCGGTGGCGGGCGGCTTCGTGCTGCAGGTGGTCGAGCCGCACCTGAACGGCCCCGGCGGCGAGGTGCCGATCGCGTTCGAGCCCGCGGGCCGGGAGGTCGAGATCGTCTGCGGCCAGGGCCCCGCGCCCGCGGCCGCCACGATCGAGACCTACCGCGATCGGGGGCTGGACGTGGTGCCGGGTACCGGGCTCCTAGCCGCGACCGTGCCGGGGGCGTTCGACGCCTGGCTGCTGCTGCTGCGCGACCACGGTAGCCTGCCGCTTGGAACCGTCTTGGAACCGGCGATCCACTACGCCCGCCACGGCTACCCGCTGGTGCCCCGGATCGCGGGGACGATTCAGACGGTGGCCGAGCTGTTCCGGACCGAGTGGCCGAGCAGTGCCGCGACCTACCTGCCGGGCAACCGCGTGCCCACGCCCGGCAAGCTGTTCGCCAACCCCACGCTGGCCGACACCTATGAACGCATCGTCCGGGAGGCGGAAAGCGCCGGCCGCGACCGCGACGGCACGATCGAGGCCGCCCGCCGGGTCTGGGCCGAGGGCTTCGTCGCCGAGGCGATCGCCGAGTTCTGCCGCCACCCAGGCGGTGATGGATACCAGCGGCGCGCGCCACGCCGGCCTGCTGGGCGGCGACGACCTGGCCCGCTGGCGCGCCACCAAGGAGGCGCCGGTCGCGCGCGACTATCGCGGCTGGCGGGTGCACAAGGCCGGGGTGTGGTCGCAGGGCCCGGTGCTGCTGCAGCAGCTGGCCCTGCTGAGGGCTTCGATTTGGACGCGATGGACCCGAGCGGCCCCGAGGCTCGTGCACACCGTGACCGAGACCGCCAAGCTCGCCTTCGCCGACCGGGAGCTGTTCTACGGCGATCCCGCGTTCGTCGACGTGCCGCTGGAGACGCTGCTGTCCGACGCCTACGCCGACGAACGCCGCAAGCTGATCGGCGCCAGGCCAGCCGGGAACTGCGCCCCGGCGACATTCCGGGCCACGGCGGCGATCTGGCGCGGCTGTTGGAAATCGCCCTCGCCCCGCCGCCCGAGCAGGCGCTGGGCGCGTTCGGCGGCGGCGAGCCGACGGTGCAGGACGACAAGCCCAAGCCGGGCGGCGTTCAGCAGAGCGGCGCGCGGCATGGCGCCGCCGCAGCACGGGCGACGGGCACCGGCGACACCTGCCACATCGACGTGATCGACCGGCACGGCAACGCGGTCGCCGCCACGCCGTCGGGCGGCTGGCTGCAGTCCTCCCGGTGATCCCGGAACTGGGCTTCTGTCTTGGCACCGCGCGCGCAGATGTTCTGGCTGGAAGCGGGCCAGCCGGCCAGCCTGGCGCCCGGCAAGCGCCCGCGCACCACCCTGTCGGTCACGCTCGCCACCCACGACGACGGGCGGCTGCTGGCGATCGGCACGCCCGGGCGGCGACTACCAGGACCAGTGGACGCTGCACGCCTTCCTGCGCCACGTCCACGCCGGCTACGACCTGCAGCAGGCGATCGACGCGCCCGGCTTCAAGACCGACCACATGCCCTCCTCCTTCTACCCGCGCCGGGCCAAGCTGGGCGCGCTCGACATGGAAAGCCGGTTTGCGGAGGAGACCTTCGTCGAACTCGGCCGGCGCGGCCATCACATCGGCATCTGCCGACCCCTGGTCGCTCGGCCGCGTCTCCGCGGTCGGCACGGAGGACGGCCTGATCAAGGCCGGCGCCAACCCGCGCGGCATGCAGGGATATGCAGTCGGACGCATAACCCCCGCCGCCACCTGCTTGCCTGCCGGCACCGCCGGGCGCACACTGCTTGCAAGCTAACCGCGAGGGACTTGGACCAAACGAGCGATCGACCATGGGCAAGCCGGTCTACGACGAAGACTTCGTCGCCTGGACGGAAACGCAGGCCGAGGCCTTGCGCGCGGCGCCGCGCGTGCACAACGCGCTCGATTACGACCAGCTGGCCGAGGAGATCGCGGACTTGGGCAAGCGGGACCTGCGTGAGCTGCTGAGCCGCTTGGAAGTGCTGTGCGAACACCTCGTCAAGCTGGACGGCGCGCCCGACGCGCAGCCGGCCGCGCATTGGGCGCGCACGGTGCGCGATCAGCGCCGGGAGATCACCCGGCTGTTGGACGAGAGCCCGAGCCTCCGCGCCAAGCTGCACGAACCGCCGAAGCCGGGCGCACCCACGCGCCTCCAGCAGGTGCTGGATGCCGGCTGGGACGAAGCGCTGCCGCAGCCTGCAGCAGAACGACGGTATCGCGCCGTCGCAGCTGCCGGCCGCGCCGGACTGGACGCTCGACCAGGTGATGCAGCGCTGAGCCGGTGTCGCGGCCGGCAGCTTTCGACCGAGGGGGACCAGCCGTGAGCGGACAGCAGGAGGGGCGCGACCGGTCGCTGGCGCGGGTCGAGATCTCCGCCGACCTCGCCGACGCCGACCGGCGGCGGGTCGAGGAGCGCTGCCGCTGGCGCACCTACGCCGCGCAGGAAACCTTGATCGCGCGCGAGCAGGACACCCACGAGGTGCACTTCGTCGTCTGGGGCCGGGTGCGCGTGCTCGACTACGCCGCCAGCGGGCGCGAGGTCGCGTTCGACGAGATCGGGCCGGGCGGCTCGGTCGGCGAACTGGCGGCGATCGACGGCGGCACGCGCTCGGCCTCGGTGGTCGCCGTGCAGCGCACCCTGACCGCCTCGCTCGACCAGCGGACCTTCCTCAAGGTGCTGGCCGACCACCCGGATGCCGGCCTCGCCGCCATGCGCCGCCTGACCCGGATGGTCCGACAGGCGAGCGAGCGGATCATGGACTTGAGCGCGCTGGGCGCAAACAACCGGGTCCACGCCGAAATCCTGCGCCTGGCCCGGGAGACGGCCGGGCCCGACGCCGAGACCGCCCGGCTGTCGCCGATCCCGGTGCATTCCGAGAGGTGGCGAGCCGCGTCTCCACCACCCGCGAGACGGTGGCGCGCGTCTTCTCCGACCTGACCCGCGAAGGCATCCTGCGCAAGGAACGCAACGTGCTGGTGGTCGACGACGTGCCCGCGCTCGCGGAGATGGTCGCGAGCGTGCGCGGCGGCTGACGCTGCCCCTTGCGAAGTGTGCTGCACGCCCTGTGATCGCAATCACTTCGGCCCGGCGTTCGCCGGCCTATTTTCCGGATTGTCGGCGGACGGCCCGCGGTCCCCCTCCCGCCCAGGGCCGTCCATCACCGGCGGCGCGGTTCCGCAACCGGGGTTCCCCCTCCCCCCGACGCCCGGGGCCGCGCCGGTGCCCCTGTCGGGCCGTCCGGCCGTCCCTCCCCTCTGACGGCCGGACGGCCGTCAAGGGCTCAGACCTCGGTCCGGTGGCCGAAAGCGTTGACGCGCCCTGTTCCTTGGACCCTCTCTGCCCCTTGGCCGGGCCCGCGGCGGTCTCTCCCTGTTCCCGCGGGCCCGGCTTTTTCTTTCCCGGCATGGCGACACGTCAGCTTGACAGCTAACCGGCCCAGCGGTGATGACCGCCCAACGCCACGCCACGCCACGCCACCTCGAGCCGCCGGAACGCCAGACACTCGCCAGCCGATGTCCGCCGATCCGAAACCCGCCACGCACGACTACCGCGTCACGCCGCAGGCCGACAGCCGGCAGGTCCGGCGGCTGCTGTCGGAGAAGCTGCAGGCGCGCCTGGAGCGCCAGCTGGCCGACACGATCGCAGCCGCACTGACCCGCCTGCAGTTGATGCCGGCCGGCGGCTCGCGCGAACTCGGCGCCTGGATCGGTGAGTTCTTCCGCATCCATGCCGACAGCCCGGCCGGCGAGAATCCCGGCGGCAGCGGGGTGAACGATTCGCTCTGGCTGTTCGTGCTCGCCCGCGCGCTCAGGCCCGCCCGGATCGTGGAAAGCGGCACCCACCGCGGCCACAGCGCCTGGATCTTCCACCGCGCCCGCCCGGGCACACGGATCGACAGCTTCGACGTCGACGTGAGCAAGCTCGTCTGGTCGCACGAGCTGTTGCGCGTGCATCAGGGCGACTGGACCCAGACGATCGGCGCCGATGAGGCGAACGCGGAGGCGCTCGTGCTCTTCGACGATCACATCGAACCACGCCCGGCGGGTCGCGGAGGCGCACGCCCGCGGCTTGCCGCTGGCTGCTGGTCGACGACAACGTTCGCCGCCACCCAGGTGCACGCGACCGGCGGCCCGCCGCTGCCCTCGCTCGCCATGCTGTTCGATCCCGAGGTCGCGCCGGGCGACGAGATCGCCTGGTCGCCGAACGGCAAGGATTACGCCTGGACCTACACGGCCGAGGCCGAGCACGGCGCGCGCGATCTGATCGAGCGCTACGAGCCGCTGCCGGACCTGGGGGAGATTACGCGCTTTCCCCCCGGTTCCGGGCTGTCCCTGGTCCGGCTCAAAGCCTGGCAGCCCTGCAGCGCCGACGGTCAGCATGGCCAACCGCCCGAGCCCGAAAAAGCCGCCCAGGAACAAGGACGTGGAGCGCGCCTGGCAGCGCATGCTCTCCGGCCGGCGGCTCGATTTGCTGGAGCCCTCGCCGCTCGACGTGGAGATCGAGGACATCGCCCACGGCCTCTCCCGGGTCGCCCGCTGGAACGGGCAGACCGCCGGCGACTGGGCGTTCTCGGTGGCGCAGCACTCGGTGCTGGTGGACGACCTCGCCGGGCGGCTGCGCGCGGGCACCGCGCGCAAATGGCGGCTGGCGGTGCTGCTGCACGACGCCCCGGAATACGTGATCGGCGACCTGATCACGCCGTTCAAGGCGGCCGTCGGGATCGACTACAAGGCGCTGGAACAGCGGCTGATGCAGGCGGTGCTGCTGCGCTTCGGCCTGCCGGGCGAACTGCCGGAGGAGATCCAGCAGCTGATCAAGAAGGCCGACCGCGCGGCCGCCTACCTGGAGGCGACCCAGCTCGCCGGGTTCGAGCGCGACGTCGCCGACCACATCTTCGAGCCGCCGCCCAAGAAGATCTACGACCGCGGCCCGATCCGGCTGAAGCCGCTGCCGCCGCACGCCGCCAAGCGCCTCTACCTGGAGCGCTTCATGCTGCACGCGCCCCGTAGCCTGCACCCGACCCTAACCGACGACGTCCGGTCCGCCGACCCCGCCGGCGGCGCGATCGGCGACGGCCGGGAGACCGGGGGTCAGGGGCGAGGTGCGGATGCCTTTCAGCGTCATCCTTGTAGACGACATGTCCGTTTCAGGAGGCGGGGTGGCCCGCCTCCTTATGTGCGAAAACGTGGGTTGCACCGGGGCGGTGCCGAGCCACACGCGCAGAGGAGACGGACCATGGACGAGTATAACGCCTACGTCGGGCTTGACATGCACAAGAAGACGATCGCGGTTGCGATTGCCGAGTTCGGCCGCGGCGGCGAGGTGCGCAGTTACGGCACGATCGAGAACAACTCGCATCGGCTGTGCCAGCTGGCCAAGCGCCTGGAGCAGCAGCACGGCCGGGTGCACTTCGTCTACGAGGCCGGGCCGACGGGCTACGTGGCGCAGCGCACGCTGGCGGCGGCGGGCTACGACTGCGCCATCGCGGCCCCGTCGCAGGTGCCGCGCAAGTCGGGGGACCGGGTCAAGACCGACCGGCGCGACGCCGTGCAGCTGGCCCGGCTCGACCGGGCGGGCGAGCTGACGGCGATCTGGGTGCCCGATTGCCAGCACGAGGCGATCCGCGAGCTGACCCGCGGCTACGAGGAGGCCGTGCAAGACCTGCGCCGGGCGCGCCAGCGGGTCACCTCGTTCCTGTTGCGCCAGGGGCTGCGCTATCCGGGCAAGACCAACTGGACGCGCACGCACCGGCGCTGGCTGGCCGAGCTGTCGTTCGCCGAGCCGGCCAACCGGGTCGCCCTGGACAGCCGGCTGCAGGCGGTCGACCAGGCGCTGGCGCGCCGCGAGCAGATGGCCCAGCAAGTCGCCGCGGCGGTGCCGGGCTGGCGGCTCGCCCCGGTGGTCGAGGCCCTGCGCGGCCTGCGCGGATTGGATCTGGTCGCCGCCGCCGGGCTGGCCGCGGAGATCGGCGACGTCCGACGGTTCGCCCATCCCGCCCAGCTGATGGCCTATTTCGGGCTGGTCTCCAGCGAGCACTCCAGCGGCGAGCGCCGCCGGCCGGGGTCGATCACCAAGACCGGCAGTCCGCGGGCGCGTAAACTGTTGACCGAGGCGGCCTGGTGCTACCGCCACCCGCCGCGGCAGTCGACCCGCCAGCGCGCCAAGCAGGCGCCGCTCAGCCCGGCCGTGCGCGAGCGCTGCTGGGCCGCGCAGATCCGCCTCCACGCCCGCTACCGCGCGCTGCGCCGGGCCGGCAAGCTGCCGCAGGTGGCGGTGATCGCGGTGGCCCGGGAACTCGCCGGGTTCGTCTGGGCGGTCGCCCAGGACACCCAGCCGGCCTGAGCCGGCACGGCGTCCACGGCACAGCAAGAAGATCCGCAACAGCTAAGGAAATCCCTAGACACGCCGGCACGACGCCGCCGGCCAGCGCATCGCTCCGAGCCAGCGGCGCCGGGGCGCGGCCCAACACCGGTTCGAGATCCCCGCACCCACCCTGACAGGCTGCTATCTACGTTCGTAGACTGGGGCAACGACCGGTGACGCCTCGTCATTCTGTGGTCCCGACCCACGCATCAGAGGCTGTCAACGCCCGCACACCCCCGCGCCTCGGCACCGCTGGCCCGGAGCTTACACACGCCAACCCGCTCGGCCCCGCCGTGCGGCCACGCTCTCGCACGCCTATACCTTGACAAACGGACATGAGAGGGTGGGTTCGCGAAGCAACCCACCAAGCGGCATCGGCAGCCGCACCGCCCGCATGGTGGGCCCGCATGGTGGGCCCGCATGGTGGATTGCCGCGAAGTGCGGCGAATCCACCCTACCGCACTCGAGGGAGAGGGGGATGGCGCCCTGCTCCCACACGCACCATCGCAACCGGGGCGCTAGTCCCGTCGCGGCGGGTTCGTTACAGTCCGCCGCGTGCTTGTCCGACCAGGAGTTCCGCCTTCGTGAGCGCGATCGAGACGCCATCCGGCAAAGGCCGCGGCGACGAGAACTTCCCGGTCGCCTCCCGCCTGATCGCGCCCCGCCTGCGCGGGCACGTCATGGCGTACTACGCCTTCGCGCGCGCGGCCGACGACATCGCCGACAACCCGGAGCTTGCGCCCGCGGACAAGATCGACCGGCTGGACCGGCTGGGCGCGGCGCTGCGCGGCGAGGCGAGCCGCGACGACGTCCCGGTCGCGGATCGCTTGCGCGCCAGTCTGCTCGAGACCGGCGTCCCGCTGGAATGCGGCCTCGACCTGTTGACCGCGTTCAAACAGGACGCGGTCAAGGGCCGCTACGCCGACTGGGAGGAGCTGCTCGGCTACTGCGTGAACTCCGCCAACCCGGTCGGACGCTTCCTATTGGACCTGCACGGCGAGCCGGCGCCGCCGGCCGCTGTCGGACGCGCTGTGCACCGCGCTACAGATCCTGAACCACCTGCAGGACCTGGCCGACGACTACCGCCGGCTCGACCGGTGTCTACCTGCCGGAGAGCTGGCTGGCAGCGGAAGGCATCGGCGTCGAGGCGCTGGCGGAGAAGCGCACGGACCCGCGGTTGCGCCGGGTGATCGACCGGGCGCTCGATCGCGTCGGCGAGCTGCTGCCGGCGGCAAGCGCCCTGCCCGCGCGCCTGAGCGACCGGCGGATGGCGATGGAGGCCGGCGCGATCGCGGCACTCGCCCGCGCGCTGCACGCCCGCCTGCGCCGGCAGGACCCGCTGGCGGTGCGCGTCGAGCTCGCCAAGCCGGCCAAGCTCTGGGTCGCCGGGCGCGGTGCGCTCGCGGCCCTGCGGCGGCCGTCCCCGGCGCCCGAGACGGCGTGAGGGCCGGTTACCTGATGGCACAAACGCACGTGATCGGGGCCGGCATGGCGGGGCTCGCCTGCGCGGTGCGCCTCGCCCAGGCGGGCGAGCGGGTGACGCTGTACGACGCCGCCCCGCAGGCCGGCGGGCGCTGCCGCTCGCTCTACGATCCGCAGCTCGAGCGCACGGTCGACAACGGCAATCATCTGTTGTTGAGCGCCAACCCGAACGCGCTCGCCTTCCTGCGCGCGACCGGCGCCGAGCATCGCCTGACGGCGCCGCCGGGCGCGTATTTTCCGTTCGTCGATCTTGCAACCGGCGAACGCTGGACGGTCCGGCCGAACGACGGCCCGCTACCGTGGTGGCTGCTGTTCCCGAGCCGCCGGGTGAAGGGGGCGAGCGTGCTCGACCACCTGCGGGGCGGCCGGATCGCGTTCGCGCGCGACGGCGAGACGGTGGCCGAGCGCCTGGGCGAGCCGGGCCGCGCGATCTGGGAGCGGCTGTGGAAGCCGCTTGCCGTGTCGATCCTGAACACCCAGCCGGAGGAGGCGGACGCGGGCCTGCTGCGCCGGGTGGTGCGGGACTCCTTCGCCAAGGGCGGCCGGCACGCCCGGCCGCTGGTGGCGATCAAGTCGCTGTCCGACACCTTCGTCGAGCCCGCGCTGGAGGCGCTGGAGGCGGCGGGCGCGGCCCTGCGCCTGGGCTGGCGGCTGCGCGAGCTGGCGGGCGACGACGGCGGGATCACCGGCCTGGATTTCGCCCAGGGCCACGTCCCGGTCGGCCCGGACGACCGCGTCGTGCTCGCCGTGCCCGCGCCGGTCGCCCGCCAGCTGATCCCCGGCCTGACCGCGCCCACCGAGGTCCGGCCGATCGTCAACGCGCACATCCGCCTGCCCCACCGCGCGCGCCTGGCGGAGGGGATCCCGTTCATCGGCCTGGTCGGCGGCACGGCGGAATGGGTGTTCCTGCGCGACGACGTCGCCAGCGTCACCGTCTCCGCGGCCACGCACCTGGCCGACCGGTCGGCCTCGGAAATCGCGGAGATCCTGTGGCCGGACGTCGCCAAGGCGCTGGCGCTCGACCCGCGGCACCAGCCGCCGATGCGGGTGATCAAGGAACGCCGGGCGACCTTCGCCCAGACGCCGGAAGCCGTGCGCCAGCGCCCGGCGGCCGAAACGCCGGTGCCCAACCTGCTGCTCGCCGGCGACTGGACCGCGACCGGCCTGCCCGCGACCATCGAGGGCTCGACCCTGAGCGGCCACACGGCCGCGGACCTGGTGTTGGGCGCGCGGTAATGGGGCCCCGCCGGATCGCCTTGCGGCAAGCGCACCTGATTCCCCTCCTCCACTGGGAGGAGGGGCGAGGGGAGGAGGTTGCCGCGCCCTTGATGCCGTGCAGGCCTCCTCTCCCTAGCCCGTTCTTCCCAGTGGAGAGACCTTTGCAGGGGCGCTTCAGCAGCCGTCAGGCGTGCTTCGACACGCTGTCCTTTGGACAGCTGCTCAGCATGAAGTTGATATTAAAATACTGAAAACCCTATAACTTCATCCTGAGCAGGCCGCGCTTGCGGCCGTGTCGAAGGACGACCGACGGGCGACCCGGCGCCGCCATGCAAAAGCCTCTCCCACTGGAGGAGAGGGAACCAGTCTCTCGGCCGTGCTCACACGGGGGCCGCTCACCCCCCACCCAGGGTCCGCCCCGCGCCGGCGATCAGCGCTTCCAGGGCGGACAGCTTTTTTACCAGGTCGTTGGCCGGCTCCGCCGGCAGCGGGGACAGCGGCGGGCGCACGCGGGCCCAGCCGGGATGCCCGGTCTTGTGCGCTAGCACGGCCTTGACGCCGGGGATCGTCGGAAAGCCTTCGAGGGCCTTGCGGTAGGCGATCACCGCCTCGTTCAGCTGGTCGCCGCCGCTGCGCCCCAGCGTTCGTACAGGCGGTTCAGCAGGGCCGGATTGACGTTGGCGGTCGCGGTGATCGTGCCCGGACCGCCGAGTTCGAGGGCGTCGCGCAGGAAGCGCTCGTTGCCGACGAAGACGCTGAACCCCGGGTACTTGCGCAACAGCTCCTCGGCGTACGACCAGTCGCCGCCCGAGTCCTTCAGCCCGACCACGATATCGGGGAAGTCGGCGGACAGCCGCTCGACCAGCCGATGCGACCAGCCGAGCCCGGCGTGCCCGGGGATGTGGTAGAGGTACAACTTCAGGCGGTCGTCGCCGACCTGCCGAATGACCTCGCAGACGTAGGCGTACAGCCCCTCGTCGTCGATCTTCTTGTAGAAGAAGGGCGGCAGCAGCAGCACCCCGCCGCAGCCGGTGGTCGACCGCGTGCCGGGTCAGGCGCACCGTCTCCGGCAGGTTGGCGAGGCCGGTGCCCGGCAGCAGCTTATGCCCCGGCACCTCCGCCTCGCGCAATGCGGTCAGCATCGCCATCCGTTCGTCCAGCGAGAGCGAGGTCGCCTCGCTCGTGGTGCCGAACGGGACCAGCGCGCTGCAGCCCTTGGCCAACAGATTTTTGGCGAACGCGACGAAGCGGTCGGTGTCGACCGACAGGTCCTCCTGGAACGGAGTGGCGACCGGGGCGAGCACCCCTTCGAACGGTCCGCGGGCCATTTGCTTGCTCACCCCGGCGAGCGGTCGTTGGGGTCGTTCTCGTCGTCGTCGAACAGCACCCGGTGGGCCGCCCCTTCCAGATCGTCGTACTGCCCGCTCTTGAGCGACCACAGGAACGCCGCGAGCCCGCACAGGCCCAGGAACAGCGCGATCGGGATCAGATAGATCAGGACGGTCATGGCGTGAGTGTAGCAGGTGCGTCCGCACGGCGGTAAAGGCGTCTCGCCGCAGCTATCGCGGCTACAAGCGACGCCGAACGGGAAAACGACCGTGCCGGCGGGTCCCTCTCCCCAACGCGGGAGAGGACAGGTGAGGGGGCCTCCCGGGTGGACGGTGGGGAGTCCCACCCTCACCCTCCCACGCCGCTGACGGGCGCGGGCCCCTCCCTCTCCCATCGAGGGAGAGGGGATTTAGGCTGCGCCTTGCGGCGCCCCGCGCCCTACCCCTGCGCGGTCTTCGCCAGGCCCAGGCGCAGGGAGTTGCCGGTGACCGCGAGCGAGGAGGCGGACATCACCACGGCCGCGATCAGCGGGGTGACGAAGCCCGCCATCGCGAGCGGCACCGCGACCACGTTGTAGGCGAACGCGAGGCCGAAGTTCTGGTGCACCAGCCGGCCGGCACGCCGGGCGGTCTCCAGCACCTCCAGCACCGGCGCCAGCCGCTCGCCCTGGAACACCGCGTCGGCGGCGGTCTGGGAGATGTCGGCCGCGCTGGCGGGCGACAGCGACACGCTGGCGGCGGCGAGCGCGGGCGCGTCGTTCAGGCCGTCGCCCACCATCAGGACGCGCTTGCCGCCGGCGACCAGCTGCTCCAGCCGCGCCACCTTTGCCGCCGGCGCGCACTCCGCCTGCCAGTCGGCGAGGCCGAGCGCGCCCGCGACCTTCTCCACCGTGGGCGCGCGGTCGCCCGACAGCAGCACCACCTCCTTGCCCTGCGCCTGCAGGGCGCGCACGACCGTCGCCCGCATCCGCGCGCAGCGGATCGTCGAAGGTGAAGCGCACCGGCGCCTGGCCCGGGCGGGCGAGCCACGAGCTCCGGGCCGTCGTGGTCGTCGTCCGGCGCCGCTGCCGCGCCGACCCAGGCGCGCTTGCCGAGCCGCGTCTCGTTGCCGTGCGCGTCCGTCCAGGCGAGGCCGCAGCCCGGCTCCTCGCGCACGCCGTCCAGCACTGGCGCCTCCGGGCGCCGCGCGCGCGAGCGCGCGGGCGAGCGGATGCGTGCTGGCGGCAGCGAGCGCGGCGGCGGCGCGCAGGTCCGAGCGGGTCGACGATCCGTCGGTCGCTGTCAGCTCCGGCCGGCCCGAGCGTGAGCGTGCCGGTCTTGTCGAACACCACCGTGTCGACCTGGGCCAGCCGCTCCAGCGCGGTGCCGGACTTGAGCAGCACGCCGCGCTTCAAGAGCCGCCCGCTCGCGATCACCTGCACCGCCGGCACCGCGAGGCCGAGCGCGCACGGGCAGGTCACGATCAGAGACCGCGACCGCGATCAAGCAGCGCCGGCTGCCAGGCCATGCCGCCCAGCGACCACCCAGCCCAGGAAGGCCGCCAGCGCCAGCAGGTGCACGACGGGCGCGTAGGCGCGCGCCATCCGGTCGGCGAGCGCGACGTACTTCGCCCGGCGCTGCTCGGCCGTCTCCATCAGGCGCGACGATCTCGGACAGCAGCGTGTTCTCGCCGACCGCCGTCACCTCGACGGTCACCGGGGCGGAAAGGTTGAGCGTGCCGGAATAGACCCGCGTCCCCGGCTGGGCCGCGTGCGGCAGCGTCTCGCCGGTCAGAAGCGAGCTGTCGAGTTCGCTCGTGCCCTCGACGATGCGGCCGTCGGCGGCGATCCGCTCCCCGGCGGCGGCCAGGATGCGCATGCCGGGCTGCAGCTGGTCGGCGGGCAGCACGCGCCGGCTGCCGTCGGCTTCCAGCACCGTGACCGCGCCGCTGCGCAGCGCCAGCAGCCGTTCGGCGGCCGAGCGCGCCTTGCCGCGCGCCCGGCGGTCGAGGTAGCGCCCCAGCAGCAGGAAGAACAGCAGCGTGACCGCGCTGTCGAAATAGGCGTGCGGGCCGGACTGGATGGTCTCGGACAGGCTCATCCCGCCCGCCAGGATCACGGCGAGCGAGATCGGCACGTCCATGTTCGCCGCGCTCGGCCTTGAGCGCCGACAGGGCGGAACGGAAGAACGGCCGGCCGGCGTAGACGATCGCCGGCAGCGCGATCAGGGCGGAGAACCAGTGCAGGAGATCGCGCGTGGCATCGTCCATGCCCTGGGCGTGCCCGGCCCAGACCGAGACCGACAGCAGCATCACGTTGGCCGCGGCGAAGCCGGCCACCGCCATCGACGCGCAGCAGCTCCTTCTCCTGCCGGCTGTCGTCGTCGCTCAGCGCGCTCGGGATCGTAGGGCACCGCGCGGTAGCCGAGCTCGGCCAGCCGCTGCACCATCGCCCCGCCCTGCTCGGCCGCGCCCTGCCAGGCGACCTGCAGGCGCCGGGTGGTCATGTTGACCCGGGCGCTCTTCGACGCCGGCCATCGCGCCCAGCTCGCGCTCGATCGTCTTGACGCAGCCGCCGCAGTGGATGCCCTCGACCATCAGGGCCAGGCTGTTGCGCCCTTGGCCGTCGGGCTGGACGTAGGGGGTGACGTCGATCGTCTCCGGCGGGGTGTCGGCCGCCGCCCGGCCGCTGGCGGCCTGATCCTTGGCAAGGTCGGCGACGCCGGTGGTGCAGCAGCTCATGACGCGTACATCCGGGCTCGGCTCGTTCGGTGCCGGTTCATTCGCTGAGCGTGATCCGGCGGGAGACGCGATAGGCGTCCGCGCCCTTCGCCGCCTCGATCCGCAGTTCCCACAGGCCCTTGAGCGGCAGCTGGACGCTCTTGGCGAACTTGCCGCCGCCGAGCGCGGTCAGGGTGTGCAAGCTGTCGTAGCCCTCCTGGGTCGGGCGGACGAAGCCGACCCGCACGCGGTCGGCGTTGAGCGGCTGGCCGCTGGTCGTCCGTGAGCTGAGATCAGCACGTCGGCGCGCTTGGGCTGCGGGCTGTCGACCGACAGATCGACCGACCAGCCGAGCGCTGTGTCCGCGCTCTCCGCGTCGACCGCCTGCTGGTAGGCGACGCCCTTGTCGTACGCG
The DNA here is from genome assembly GCA_034521655.1 of Rhodovibrio sp. Taxonomy (GTDB): domain Bacteria; phylum Pseudomonadota; class Alphaproteobacteria; order Kiloniellales; family Rhodovibrionaceae; genus Rhodovibrio. The sequence continues at coordinate 68,043 of JAXHMD010000024.1, read as the reverse complement.
TCGGTCGGTGACCAGGCCGCGCCGAGGAATCCAGCGCCACCCCGATCATCGCGGCGTTGGCCGGCGAAGATGACGAAGAACATCGCCGAAGAAGCAGCTTGGGATCCAGACGTTGGGCTGCTTGAACCAACGAACCGCCCGGTCGTGACGGAGCCTGTGCTATGCGCGTTCACTTCTCAGGTCCCCGAAACAGTGTCTCTTGCACCACCGTGTTGCCCGCATCGTCGGTCAGCAGGAACTGGAAGTCCCGCGTCGTCCGCTCGACCGCGTCCCCCGGGCGTTCCACGTAGACCTTGTATGTTGCCACCGAGTCCGGGTCGGCCGTCAACTGGGCCTGCTGGGCCTTGGGGTCGTTCGCGCCGACGACCGAGATCGCGCCCTGGGGCAGGTTCTGCAGTTCCAGGGTATAGGTGCGCGTGGCGCGCTCCTTGTTCAGGATCTTGACGGTGTAGCCGTTACGGATCGCGCCGTCCGACAGCGTCACGAACAGTGGGTTGCGGTCGTGCAGCACGTTGATGTCGTGGCTGCTGCGGGTCATCAGGGTGAACAGCATGATCCCGGCGACGACCGCCAGCAGCCCGCTGTAAAGGATGGTGCGCGGGCGGATCAGGTTGACCTTCGGCTGCTCGCCGCGCGCCCGGCGCTCCTGGTTGGCGAGCGTGTCGTAGGTGATCAGGTTCTTCGGCCGGCCCAGCTTCTCCATCACGGAGTTGCAGGCGTCGATGCAAAGGCCGCAGCCGATGCACTCCAGCTGCACGCCGTCGCGGATGTCGATGCCGGTCGGGCAGACGGCGACGCACTTGTCGCAGGCGATGCAGTCGCCTTGCGCGTCGAGCTTATCGCGGCTGTAGAGCGCGTCCGCCTGCTCCCAGTCGATCGCGGCCAGGCCGGGCGTGCTGCTGTCCTCCGGTCCCTTGGGCGGCAGCTCGGCCGGGGAGACGTGGGTCTTGCCCTTCTTCGGCTTGCCGCGGGGCTCGCCGCGCCAGCGCTCGTAGGTGATGGTCATCGTGTCTTCGTCGAACATCGCCGCCTGGAAGCGCGGCCAGGGGCACATGTAGACGCAGACCTGCTCGCGCGCCCAGCCGGCCAGCAGGTAGGTGGTGCCCGTGAACAGTCCGACGAAGAAGTAGACGCTGAACGACGCCTGGCCGGTGAAGAAGTTGACGATCACCGTGGGCGCGTCGACGAAGTACATGATCCACGCCCCGCCGGTGGCGAGCGCGATCAGCAGCCAGACCGCGTGCTTGGCCGTGCGCTTGGCCAGCTTCTGGCGGGTCATCGGCTGCTTGTCGAGCTTGATGCGGGCGTTGCGGTCGCCCTCGATCAGCCGCTCGACCCACATGTAGAGGTCGGTCCAGACGGTCTGCGGGCAGGCGTAGCCGCACCAGACGCGGCCCAACAGGCTGGTCACCAGGAACAGGCCGATCGCGCCCATGATCAAGAGGCCGGCCAGGTAGTAGACCTCCTGCGGCCAGATCTCGAGGCCGAAGAAGTACGCCCGGCGCGCGGGCATGTCGATCAACAGCGCCTGGTCCGGGGCGTTCGGCCCGCGGTCCCAGCGCAGCCAGGGGGCGATGTAGTAGATGCCAAGCAGCACGATCACCGCCGCCCACTTGAGCTTGCGGTAGAACCCCTGAATGCCCATCGGGTGGACCTTCACCCGCCCGGCGTAGAGGTTCTGCTCTTTCTGCTTGCGCCGGGAGAGGGCGCCTTCGGTGCCCTCCTGAATCGTCTGCTCGGCCATGCTCGTGTGCTACTCGGTTGCGCCGCCCGTATCCGCCCCGCAAGCGCCCTGCCCGCCTGCCGGCGGAGGCCCTGCGTGGTTGCGAATGCCAAGAAGGTACGCGTCACGGCATCCACCGCCAATGCGGGTATATCGAAGCTGATTGAGCAAGCGCTCATATGCGCTGCGCTAAGGTGTCGCGGCCCGAACCCGGCGTAAACGCGGTCCCTGGCACGCCGCCGACAGGGTGGCGGCGGCGCCGGGACACGGTCAGCCGTCAGCGAGCATCCCGTCGACCGGGCCGAGGGCGACGCAGCGTTCGTTGTGGACGCGGAACAGGTGACCCGTGCCCGAGCGCCCGAACGTCATGAAGTCGTAGGGATAATGTGCTCCCTCGCCCCCGGCCGAGGGTACCCAGACGACACCCTTGGTGTAATCGACCTGGTCGGGCACTACGGAGAGACTTCCGGCCGCTGGCGAAGTCGCAGACCGCGATTTCGGTGCGGTAGCCGACCACCGCCAGGTAGCGCCGCCCGTCGTCCCAGGTGAAGTCTTCGATCGTGTTGCCGCAGTCCTCCACCCAGATCGTGGAAATCCCGTGGTCGTAATCGAACACATTCAGGGTCTTTGTCTGGACGTGAGCGAGCTTGACGCCGTCCAGCCAGCGCATCCGTTTCGGCCGGGAGGTGGTCGACCAAGCCTTCAATTCACTAAGGTCCGTGCCGTCCAGGATCTGCAGCCGGCCGCGCCGCTCGGCCACGGCCAGCCGGTTGCCGTCGTCGGTATAGGCCAGCGACCACAGCGGCTCGCCGCTCGGTGAACGCCATTCCGCGAGAACCCGACCGTCCTCGGCGTCCAGCTTGAGCGCGCGTCCGTCCTCGGTACACGCAAATACCCAGCGCTCACCGGCATCGCTCGCGATGTCGCGGATCGTATCGCCGAGTTCGGCCAGAACGCGGAACGGCGTCGATGACGCGTCCAGCACCTGGCCGTCGGTCTGACCCAGAAAGCGCCGGCTGCGGCCGCGCCAGAGCCGCTTGACGTAGCTCGCCGTTTCCGGCCGCGTGCCCAGCCGTTCGCGCCGGAAAACCGGGCGCAGGGTGTCGGGCTCGGTGCCGACCCGCACCAGTCGCGACACCTCCGCCGGATCGCCCGCCAGGTCGATCCCAGGGCCGTCGACATGACCCGACCAGAGCGCCGGCGGCGTCTGCTTGAGCGTGTGCTGCACCGTCCCGTCGCTCAGGTCCACGCGATACAGGCCGCCGTTGAAGCACTGCGCGATCAAGATGTCCGGATCGCGGCGCAACGTCTTGATCCAGCGCATCTTGAACGGCGCGCGCCAGGCCGTGGCGACCGGCTGACAGCTTTCGGGATCGACTTCGTAGACGTAGCGGTCGAAGCCGGCGATGAACGCGCGCCCGGAAACCGGGTTGTAGGTGACGTGCTCGAGGTCGTCGCGCGTAGCGCGGGTCGCCGTAGACGATCCCTGTCGGTCTGCAAGTTTCGTCGGATCACCCGCAGGTCGTCGCTCGCGATCAGATAGTCGCGGTCCGCGACCGGCTCCAGCCAGTGCAGGTTGTACTCCCCGAGGGTCCATTCCTTGAGCCGCAGGCCGTTGCGCGAAAGGACGAGTTCGCCGCCGGCGGCGCTGAGCAACTCGGTGTCCTGGCCGGTGTAGCGGAAGGTCACGATGTTGGCCCCGCGGTGAAGGCGGGTGCAGTGGACCTTGGACACGCCCTCGGGGATCAGATCGACTTCCAGGCAGCCGTTGTTGCCGGTTCGCACGGCCAGACGCGGATCCATCGGGTGGAAGGCGATCGCCTGGCTCAAAGAATAGGTCGCGGGCACCGGCTCAACGTCGTTCCAACAGTCGATTTCACGGACGCTGAAGTCGTAGCGCAGATCGGCCGCGCCGGTGTCGGGATCGTAGCTGAACACCGCGACCCGCCGATCGAGCCCGAGGACGGCGACCAGCGGCAGGCTGTCGTGGCAGGCCACGGTCTGGATCGCCCCGGCGGTGGCCTGCTGCTCCTGCCGGATCGCCAACGTGTCGGGGTCGATGACCATGAACCGGCCGGACAGGTTGCCGGCGAACAGGTACCTTTCGCATGGGCTGAGGGCGAACGCATCGATCTTGCGGCCAGCGAGCATCACGGCTGCCTTGTGGTAAGGGGCGTCCGGCGGCTTTACAAGCCGCAACTGCCCCGCCGGCGCGCCGGTCGAACGACCGGCCGCGACGAATGACACCGCGGGTGGGACCTGCCGGGCCGGCACGGGCGGCCTAGCCCGGCAGAGCACACCTGATCCAAGTCGGCGACGCCTGTTAGATCACGTCGGCCCCGGAAACCGAGAGGCTTTCCGTCGGCCGGCGCACCTGGAAGCCACCGCCCACGTTCTCCAGCGTGACCGCCTGGTTGCCCGAGACGACCTGCTGAGCGAACAGCGTCTGCATGACGTGCCGGAACTCCGCATCGTTCAGATCGATGCCGATCTGCTTGCGGAACTGGTTCAGCTGATCGTGGACTTCCCTCATCACCTTCTGGCCGTGCTCGCTGCGCAGAGTTTGAAGGGCCTTACTCACGTTATCCAGATCGATATGCATCGACGATCTCCCCAGAAGCGGTGCTTTCCCCGAAAGGCCGCGGCGAACGGCCGCCGCGGATCAAAAGATAGCCCGGCCTCCGACTAAATACAACTAATACTTGCATTCGAACTTGAGGCGTGCGGCGGTCACGGCGACGCGCCGGCCGTGGGCATGCGCGACGGCGCGTTCTGCCGCCGTCAAGGGGCGGTCCCCGGCCGGCCCGGTGACCCGGCCGGCGCCGTAGGGCGAGCCGCCGGCGATCTCGGCCATGGTCTTAAGATCGCCGCAGGTGTAGGGCACGCCGACAACCAGCATGCCGTGGTGCAGCATCGAGACGATCACATCGAGCGCGGCGGCCTCGTGCCCTCCATGCTGACTGCCGCTGGCCACGATCACGCTTCCGACCTTGCCGGCGAGGGCATGCTCACGCCACAGCGCGCTCGAACCGTCGAACAGATAGCGCAGTTCGCTCGCGGCGCCGCCGAACCGGCTAGGCGTGCCGAATACCACCGCATCGTAGTCCCGCAAGACGTTCAGGCTGTACAGGTGCTCGCCGTCGTCCGACACGGACGCGCCGGCCAGCAGGCTGGCCAGCGGCGGCACGCGCCGGATCGCGGACTGGACGCCCGGGATCGTGTCGACGCCCTCGCTCACCGCCCGGGCGAGTTCGGCCGTGGCGCCGTTACGCGTATAGTAGGCGATCAGGACGGCGACCATCACCCACGCCTGCGCAAACGCTCGTCCAGGAACAAGGGACACCCGACTTCGCTGAGGCTCGACCGCGGGTCGGCCAAAGGCGGGAGCGGGTCGCAGGCGCCGTTGCGCGTACAGAAAGCCGACACAGCCACAAGCCGCCGCCGCCCGGCCGATAAGGCAGCCCCCAGCTTCGCGCTGAATGCCCACGTCGTCCACGATGCCCGCCATGCGGCCCGCCCACCGCGTCGCTGCGCGATCATGCGGCGACCGGCTTCCGGCGCGCGGCCCGACAGCGGGCGCGACTGTTCGCCAATCACAGAATGCAGGCCCTCACCCAAGGGTTCGTCGGGTCGGGCCTTGCGCGCGGCCGACCGGGATCGACCGCTACGTTACACCTAGTTCGCGTTTTTACAATTACTTTTACCCGTATTGCGGGCTGTCTTGCGTCCGGTCGCCCCTGCCGGTGCATGGCGCCCGCGCTTCCGCGCCACACTGGGGGCGAACGCGAACGGGCGGCGGAAACGCCCGCCTCCGCCGCCCATGCTCCGGCACAGTTGGCAAAAGCCATCGCGGGCTCGCGTTCCCCGTTACCCGGGCCCGGCGGGCCTCGCGCATCCGCCAGCGGAGGCCCTGCATGCTGGCCGACGCCGCAACGCCTGGGGCCGATCCACGCGCAGTGATCCTGCGGGCAGCCGACGGGGCCGTTGCCCTGCGCCTAAGCGCGATGCCGCTCACCGAAGCCGCGCGGGTACGCTGTGGCGGACAGCCATCCCGGGCACCCGCAACGGCGGTTTTCCTGAACGTGCCGGGGCGTACAGGGCGGGTCTGCCCGTCGGTCGCGATCGAGCTTTACGGTCTGACACGCACTCAGGCGCGCTTGGCAGCCGCCCTTGCTGACGGCGCAACGCTGCAGGAGGCGGCGGGCACGCTCGGTATCGGCCTCGGCACCGCGCGCACGCATCTGAAGGCGGTTTTCCAATAGACCCGCACCCGCAGGCAGGCCGACCTGGTGGCGCGACTGCTGTCGGAGGCCGTGACGCTGTCCACGGAGGCGGATCGCGCGCATCAGTTCCCGCGTTGAGCGGCTAACGCCGCCGCACGTGCGCGTCGAAGCGCACTATGCGCCCGCCGCGGTCGGGCGCGATAGCGCGCGTCGGCCGATGCCAGAGATCAATCACCTCGTCGCGTCCGATCACGCCGGAAGCGTGCAGATCGGACACAAGGGCATAGAACGCCCGCCGGCGCAGCCCGTCAGCGTCGCTCATAGGGGTCAGGACGCCCAGCAAGCGAGCCGCCGCGTCGCCCACCGACGGCATGAACGCCGCCTCGATGACCTCACCCATGACGCCTCTCGCCTACGCGCTGCGAACAACCTCCGGGGTATATGGGGGATGACGGCGCCGCCGCATCCCCCAACCGGGATAGGCGTCAGACGCGTAACGCAGCACCCCTCACCGCCCGCAGCGTGCAGACGGCCGGACACGAGAAAGACCGCGGAAGCATGTCTTCCGCGGCCCCTTCTCGGCATCGGCTTGGAACGGACGGCGATCGGCGTTGGCCGGCTACTGCCCGCCGCCCAGCGTGTGCACGTAGACCGCCAGCATCTTGATCGTCTCGTCGTCCAGACGCCCCTGCCACGCCGGCATGTTGCCGTGCTGCGGGTTGGTGATCTGGCTGACCAGGTCGGTGACCTCGCCGCCGTAGAGCCAGATCTGGTCGGACAGGTTGGGCGCGCCCAGGGCCGGATTGCCCTTGGCCTCCGCGCCGTGGCAGGCGACGCACTGCTGGGCGTAGACCTGCTGACCGGCGGACACCCGCTCGGGCGCGTCGACGTCGGCCGACAGCGACTTCACGTAGTGCGCCACGTTGCGGATCTGCTCCTGGTCCAGGATGTTGCCGTAGGCCGGCATCATCGACGCGCGCGCCTGGTCGTGCTCGTTGCGCACCCCGTAGGCGATCGTCTGGTGGACCTGCTCGAGCGAGCCGCCCCACAGCCAGGCGTCGTCCGCCAGCGACGGGTAGCCGCCGGGCAGCCCCGCGCCGCCGCGGCCGTGGCAGGCCGCGCAGTTGTCGGCGAACACGGACTGGCCGCCGGCCATGGAGAAGTTCAGGAGCTCGCGGTCATTGGCGATCGTCTGCAGGTCGGCCTCGCGGATCTGGTCGACCCACTTCGACTGCGCGGCTTCCGCCTGCTGAATGTCCTGCCGCAGCTCGACCCGACGGTCCCAGTCCAGCAGCCCGTCGGTGTGGCCGGACAGCCACGGGATCGACGGGTAGAGCACCATGTAGACCACGGCAAACACGATGCTGGCATAGAAGACGTACAGCCACCACTTCGGCAGCGGCGTGTTGAGCTCCTTGATGCCGTCCCACTCGTGACCGGTCGTCTCCTGACCGGTCAGGTGGTCTTTCTCGGGCTTGGTCGGCATCGCTTCACTTCTCCTCGTTGTTGTCTTCGAACGGGATCTGTGCCGCCCGCTCGAAGTGCTTCTTGTTCTTCGGCCGGAAGGTCACGAAGATCACGGCCAGGAACAGAAGCAGCAACCAAACGACCCACAGCTGGCGCAGCCAGACGACGAGGTCAGCTAGAGATTCCATCGGCTTTCGCCTTCGCCTACTGCAGCAGCTGTTCGGTGCTGGTGTCCGAGAAGTCGACCATCCGGCCCAGGATCTGGAGGTAGGCGACGAGCGCGTCCATCTCCGTCACCCGGTTCGGATTGCCGTCGAAGTCCGCGATTTCGACCCGCGGGTAGCGCTCTTTGAGCCCGTCCAGGCCCTCGGCGTCGGGGTTCTGCTGGGCGCGCAGGTCCGCCTGCGCCAGCTCGATCTGGGTGTCGCTGTAGGGCACGCCGACGTCGACATTGGTCTCCAGGTGCGCCGCCGCGTCCATGTCCAGCCGGTTTTCCAGCAGGAAGGCGTAGGGCGGCATGATCGACTCCGGCACCACCTCGCGCGGGTTCTTCAGGTGCGCGACCTGCCAGTCGTTGGAGTACTTGCCGCCGACGCGCGCGAGGTCCGGCCCGGTGCGCTTGGAGCCCCACTGGAAGGGGTGGTCGTACATGCTCTCCGCCGCCAGCGAGTAGTGGCCGTAGCGCTCAACCTCGTCGCGGAAGGTGCGGATCTGCTGGCTATGGCAGGTGTAGCAGCCCTCCCGGATGTAGATGTTGCGGCCGGCCAGCTCGAGCGGCGAGTAGGGGCGCACCCCGTCCACCGGCTCGATCGTGGACTTGATGGTGAAGGTGGGAACGATCTCCACGATGCCGCCGATCGAGACGGTGATCAGGGTCAGGATCGACAGCAGGATGACGTTCTTTTCGATCCGCTTGTGCCAGTGCATCTCCGCATGCCCTCCTTATTCGGCCGGAGCTGCGGCTGCAGCCGGCTCGGCGACCATCGGTTTCTCTTCGCGGATGTCGCCGCGCACCGTGCGCACCAGGTTGTAGACCATGATCAGGGCGCCCGCGAGGAACAGGATCCCGCCCAGCGCACGGATCACGTAGAAGGGGTGCATCGCTTCCACCGTCTCCACGAAGGAGTACTGCAGGAAGCCCAGCTGGTCGTAGGACCGCCACATCAGGCCCTGCATGATGCCCGAGATCCACATCGCGGTGATGTAGAGCACGATGCCCAGCGTCGCGATCCAGAAGTGATAGCTGACCAGGCGCATCGAATAGAGCTGCTTGCGGTGCCAGAGGTGCGGCACCAGGAAGTACATCGCGCCGAACGACACGAACGCGACCCAGCCGAGCGCCCCGGAGTGCACGTGGCCGATCGTCCAGTCGGTGTAGTGGCTGAGCGCGTTGACCGGCTTGATCGACATCACCGGGCCCTCGAACGTGCTCATGCCGTAGAACGCGACCGAGACGACGAGGAAGCGCAGAACCGGGTCGGTGCGCAGCTTATCCCAGGCGCCCGACAGGGTCATGATGCCGTTGATCATGCCGCCCCAGGAGGGCATCCACAGCATCACCGAGAACACCATGCCCAGCGTCTGCGTCCAGTCGGGCAGCGAGGTGTAGTGCAGGTGGTGCGGGCCCGCCCAGATGTAGAGGAAGATCAGGGCCCAGAAGTGGATGATCGACAGGCGGTAGCTGTAGACCGGCCGCTCGGCGCGCTTGGGGATGTAGTAGTACATCATCCCCAGGAAGCCGGCGGTCAGGAAGAAGCCGACCGCGTTGTGGCCGTACCACCACTGCGTGATCGCGTCCTGCACGCCCGAGAACAGCGAGTAGCTCTTGGTGCCGAAGAAGCTCACCGGCACCGCCAGGTTGTTCACGATGTGCAGCATCGCGATGGTGATGATGAACGCCAGGAAGAACCAGTTGGCCACGTAGATGTGCGGCTCCCGGCGCTTCATGATCGTGCCGACATAGACCACCAGGTAGACCACCCACACCAGGGTCAGCCACAGGTCGACGAACCACTCGGGCTCGGCGTACTCGCGCGACTGGGTGATGCCGAAGACGTAGCCCAGGCCCGCCATCACCAGGAACGCCTGGTAGCCGAGGAACAGGAACAGCGCCGTCTCGTCGCCGCCGAACAGGCGCGCCCGGCAGGTCCGCTGGACCACGTGCAGCGAGGTCGCGAGCAGCGCGTTGCCGCCGAAGCCGAAGATCGCAGCACTGGTGTGCAGCGGGCGCAGGCGGCCGAAGGTGGTCTCGGCGAAGCCCAGGTTGAGCTCGGGATAGGCGAGCTGCAGGGCGATGAACACGCCCGCCGAGAACGCCGCGATGCCCCAGAACATCGTCGCGATGACGAACAGGCGGACGACGTCCTCGTTGTAGAATTCGCGCGCGGGCGCGCGGTGGTCAGCTGTGGCTGTGGCGCTTTGGGCCATGCTCGGCAGTCCCCTCAAAGCCGCGAGACGTGAGCCGCGTGAGCGGCGGATGGTCGAATGGCGCCTTGCCCGCGGGGACCGCCGGTCACGGGGTCGGACTCCGGATGCGCAAGCGCCACTTTCGAATTACTTTAGTTCAATGCAGGGTTTTCGCAGAACCAACATTGATGTGGATCATGGGCCGCCCCCACCGGTGCGCCGGCGATGCGCGGTCGGCCAGTGGCCGCCGTACAAGGACTTTGCCTGCGCACCTTGTGATTGTTCAAGTTCGCAAGATTCGTCAAGGCAGGCCATCCCCAAACCCCTGGACATGCTGCGTCAGCCTGCCGCACGATGCGCCGGGATGAAAGGGCGGCGTCGAGCGCACCGCGGGGAATGCAAGCCGCGGCTGCATCCGATCGGCGTCTGTTTGGGCGGCCGGGACCCTTAGGTAAGCAAGGTGGGGACGATGACCACGACGACACACACGGTGCCCGTGCTGGCCGGGCCGGCGCCACGGATCAAGAAGATCGAGATCGACCGGCCCTGGAGTTGGCTCAGCCGCGGCTGGGCGGATCTGCGCAAGGCGCCCGGGGTTTCGATCACCTACGGCCTGTTCTTCGCCATCGTCGGGTTCCTGCTACTGGGCGCCCTGTGGTTCCTGAACTGGTTCTACATCGTGCTGCCGCTGTCCGCCGGGTTCATGCTGATGGGCCCCTTGGTCGCGGTCGGCCTCTACGAGATCAGCCGCCGGCTGGAAAACGGGGAAACTCCGACCCTGCGCCACGCCTTCACCTCGATCTTCCGCAACACCAGCCAGATCCTGCTGATGGGGGTGGCGCTGATGATCTTCCTGCTGGCCTGGATCCGGCTGGCCACGCTGATCTTCGCGCTGTTCTTCTCGTTCAAGCCGCCGGCGCTGGACAACTTCGTCGCCGAGGTGTTCTTCCAGCCCGAATCGGTGCCGTTCCTGATCGTGGGCGTGGGCACCGGGGCCGTCCTGGCGGCCCTGGTGTTCGCGATCTCCGCCGTGTCGATCCCGATGCTGCTGGACAAGCCGCAGGTCAACGTCGCCACCGCGATCGCCGCCAGCTTCCAGTCGGTGCGACTCAACCCGGCGCCGATGGCGATCTGGGCGGCGATGATCGTGCTGTTCGCCGCCGCGGGCCTGGTCGCCGGCTACATCGGCCTGGCGGTCACCATGCCGATCATCGGCCACGCCACCTGGTACGCCTACAAAGACCTGATCTCCTTCGAGGATTAGCGGGCGCGCGACTCGTCGCCTCTCCGCCGGACGTGTTCCACCGGCGAGGCGGCGCGTCCCCGCTCCTTCTGTCGAAGGAGCGGGACAGGGTGAGGTAGGTCCGCAGGACCGTGCCGCTCCCGCGGCGCCAAAGCGGCACCCGCCCCAGTTGATCCACCGTGCAAACCACCTCCCCCTAACCCCTCCTCCCATAGGATGAGGGACTTTTTCGCAGCTCGCCAGGCAGCCGTATGGGGTCCTTCGACACGGACGCCTTCGGCGTCCTACTCAGGATGAAGATTGAAGTTTGTCAGACACTTAACTGTAACTTCATGCTGAGTAGCCAGTCCTGAGCTTGTCGAAGGGCTGGCGTGTCGAAGCACGCCACACGGCGGCTCATGCCCGCGTGCAAAAGCCTCCATAGGAGGAGGGGGACCCAGCTGCCATGCCCTGCCCACCCGCACACGCCTTCAGTCGCCGTCCAACACACCCAGTGCCCGGGCGGTGACCTCCTCCGGCGCGCCGTCCGCATCGACCCGCGGCCAGGCGATCTCGCCCTTGGGCGCCCGGGTCAGCTGGCCCTCGACCACCTGCGAGGTGGCGTCGGAAGCGTCGTTCGTGCGCGCATCCACGCGCGCCTTCAGGGTCGCCTCCGGCGCGCTCAGCCACACGCCCTGGAACGGGACGCCTGCCGACTCGGCGGTCTTGCGGGCGTCCGCCCGGCTGGACCGGTCCAGGAAGGTCGCTTCCACGATCGCGCTCTGCCCGGCCTTCAGCGCTTCGGCGGCGCGTTCGAACATCGCCCGGTAGACGTCGGCGTTTACCTTGCCCTGGTAGGCGCGCTCGGGCAGGCGCTCGGTCTCCGCCACGCCGAACAGGCGCTTGCGCTCGACGTCGGACCGCACCAGCAGCGCGCCCGGCGGCCGGCCGATCGCCGGGGCCAGCCGGCGGGCGATCGTGGTCTTGCCGCTGCCGGAAACGCCGCCCACCGCGATCAGCCGCGCGGGCGCGGGCTCCAGGTAGCCGCGCGCCGCGGCGAACAGCGCGCGCGCCTCCCGCTCCTTGGCGGCGCGCTTCGCCGCGTCCCCCTGGGCGGCCCGGGCGGAGGCGGCGACGTGCGCGCGAATGCCGGCCCGCAGGCTGAGCAGCAGCGGCAGGGCCGCCAGCGCATCCAGATCGTCGCGCCCGCGATAGTAACGGTTCAGCACCCGGTTCGCCGCCCAGCGCAGATCCCGGCGGTCCAGGTCCATCAGCAGGAAAGCGAGGTCGAACAGCGTATCGATCTCGGCGATCTGCCGGTTGAACTCGATCGCGTCGAACAGGGTCGGCTGGCCGTCGATCAGCACCACGTTGGCGAGGTGCAGGTCGCCGTGGCAGCGGCGCACGCACCCCTGGGCCGCGCGCCGGTCCATCAGATCGCTGACCGCCGCCAGCGCCGTCCGGCTGCGCGCGGTCAGGTCGTCCGCCTCGCCCAGCGGGAACAGGTCGGGCGAGGCGGCGAACTGCTCGGCGTTCTCCGCGATCACCAGGTCCAGGGATTGCGCGCCGCCCGCCTCCGGCGCGGGTTCCGCGCGGGCGTGCAGGTCGGCGACCGCGTCGGCCAGCCGGTCGGCCGTCACGGCGTCCAGCCGGCCCTCGTCCGCCACCCGGTCCAGCAGGCCGGACTCGTCGAACCGGACCAGTTCGACCAGCCAGTCGACCAGCGTGCCGGCGACCGCGTCCGGATCGGGTCCGTCCGTCTGCAGCGCGTCCAGGCCGAGCGTGCCGTCGGCGGCGCGCACCACCGGCCGGGCCCCCAGATACAGCTCCGCGGCGGTCCGGCGGTTCAGCCGCAGTTCCGCGGCGACCGCTTGCGCGCGTTTTTCCAGCGTACCGAAGTCGAGATAGGGATACGTCACCGCCCGCTTGAGCTTGTAGGCGCGGCTATCGGTCAGGAACACCGACGAGGCGTGGGTGTCGATCCGCCGCACGCGCTGCCCGCCGTGGGTCGCCGGGTCTTCCATCAGACGGACCGTCTCGGCCTGCGCGTCCGGCCCGTCACCGGCCCGCTGGCGGCGTGGCCCCTGTGCTCTCCCCTGTCATGCTTCCTCGCTCGAAAACGCGGGCGTGCGGCGGGCTTTAGCGCCCGCGGCTGCACGATTATAAACGCATTTAAATCCCGTTTGAAATTAACATATGCAGTACTCTTCGGCGGACTTCACAGTCAAACCTAGTATCGGACTCGAAGCACCAGAGACGTGCATGGTGCAGAAAATGTTGCACGCGACACCATAGGTTAAGGAAACGTGCCGGCGTTGTGTGTTGACTATCTCTCGCGTTTTACAGCGGGCGCGATTGTCGCGCCCGGATGCGACGCGAGGGAGGTCTATTGTGCCGAACACGCCACTGACGCCGCAAGACGCCCTGGCGGTCGAGGAGCATATCCCTGCCCTTCGCCGCTACGCCCGTGCCCTGGTGCGCGACAGCGACCGCGCCGACGACCTGGTCCAGGACTGCCTGGAACGCGGAATCTCGCGCTTCGCGCAGTTCCAGCCGGGGACCAACCTGCGGACCTGGCTGTTCACCATCCTGCACAATCTGCACTGCGACAACCTGCGCCGGCAGAACCGCCGCGGCGTGCATGTGCCGATCGACGACTGGATGGAAACCGCCCAGACCGGGGCCGAACAGCCGCGGGCGATGCATCTGCGCGACTTCCGCCGCGCCTTCCGCGGGCTGCAGGAAAGCGACCAGCAGATCCTGCTCCTGATCGGCGTGGAGGGTTTCACCTACGAGGAAGCCGCCGCGGTGCTCGACGTCGCGGTCGGCACGGTGAAGTCGCGGCTGTTCCGCGCCCGCGACCGGTTGAAGACCCGCGAGATCGAGATGAACACGCCCAACCACGCCGCCGACGGCGGCAAGGGCGCGGACGCGGTCGCGACTTAGTCGAGGCGGGCCGAAGATCGCCGCGGCCGATATCGAGACTGTCGGCCAACGCCTCCAAACGCGACCGTTGCACGGCTGGACGGCGGCGCGGCGTCTGGGCGCCGTGCCCGCTGCGGCAACAACCTGTTCAAGCGCCACATCTCAGGATGTCCGGCTCTCGGGACGTCCGGCCGGGTGGCGCCGGCCGGCGCGACCCCTTGCGGGCGCATTGCCCGGCCGGATCGCCCGCCGGCGATCGTGCGACCAGCCGGCAACCGTGGGCATGCCTTCCCTAAAGCCTTCGCCAACGCTGGGTGCAGCCGGCGCGGCCGCGCGCCCGAAATCGGCGCGATCTTCGGGTTAGCGCACGTGGTGCACGGCCTATGCACCCTGGTCCCTTCGCCGTGCCACTGCTACATCTTAGCGTCCGCATGCTGAGCCCGACTGGCCACGGCATCCTATCGTCCAAAGCTGAAGCCCGGCCCCCAGACCCACGGGACTGGGCGCTGCCGGTCCCGAGAATGGCTTGAAGATCACGCTTACGTTTCCGGCTTCACCGAACGCGCCGGTGCGCCTGAGGCGCTTTCTGCGCTTGCGCGCCGTCGCGCTCGCGGGCCTGCTGCTCGCCGCGACAGCCGCGCCGCCCGCCACCTTGGCCGACGACCAGGCACCCTGGCCGCCGGAGCAAACCGGGGACCAGGAGACCAGCGAAGCGGCCGAGGCCGGGATCGCCTACGACGTCGAAATCAACGGCCTGGCCGAGGGCGAGCAGGATCTGGAGACGCTGCTGCGCGACTCCAGCCGGCTGATCGGGCTGCAGGCGGACCTGCCCGCCACGGTCGCGGGCGTACGCCGACGCGCCCGGGCCGATGTCGAGCGGTTCGAACAGGCCCTGCGCTCGGAAGGCTTCTACGACGCCAAGGTCAGCTTCGAGATCATCGAGCCGGCGCCAGCGGAACCGGCCGCGGAGAGCACGTCCCAGCCCGCCGAGGCCGACACCGGCGCCGAGCCGAGCGCGCCGTCCGCCGGCACGACCGCGCCCAAGCCGGCGGCGGCCGTGCGCGAGCCGCTGAAGGTCAGGTTCGACGTCGAGACCGGCACGGTCTATCTGCTCGCCCGCATCGACATTTCTTACGACCCGGCGGTCCCGCCGGAGCGCGCGGGCATCCCGCGCGGCGCCGAGGATCTCGACCTCAGCCTGGGCATGCGCGCGCGGGCCCCACGGATCAAGGCCGCGGAGCGACGGCTGCTGACGAGCCTGGAAAACCACGGCTATCCGGAGGCGACCGTGGCCGAGAGCCAGGCCGTGATCGACCGCTCGCAAACCACCATGCGTCTCGACTGGCAGATCGACCCCGGCCCGTTCACCCGCTTCGGCCCGATCGAGGTGAGCGGGCTGGACACGGTCGAGGCGAAGTACGTCAAAAGCTTCCGGACATGGCAGCTCGGCGACGTCTACGACCAGCGCAAGATCGAGGAGATGCGCGGCGCGCTGCTGGAAACCGGTCTGTTCGATTCGATCCAGGTCGCCCGGCGGGAAGAGACCGCCGACGAACAGACGCCGATCGCGCTCAAGTTCGAAGAACGCGACCACCGCTCGATCGGCTTCGGCGCGCGCTATTCGACCTCGGTCGGGCCGTCCGGCACGGCTTTCTGGGAGCACCGCAACCTGCTCGGGCAGGACGAGAACCTGCGCCTGGAACTGGACGCCGGCCTGATCGAGCAACGCTTCACCGCAAGCGCACGCAAGCCACGCTGGAACCGGGACGACCAGGACCTGCTGGGCAACTTCGAACTGCGGCATAAGGACACCGAGGGGTTCGAGGAGTACGCCGCGGAGACCGGCGCCTCGCTCGAGCGCGAGTTCGACGACCTCTGGACCGGCCGGCTGGGCGGCGCGATCGAGGCGCTGCAGACCACCGACAACGAGGGCACGCGCGAGTTCATCCTGTTCGGCATCCCAACCGCGCTCACCCGCGACAGCCGGGACGATCCGCTCGACCCGACCGAGGGCAGCCGGTTGTCGCTGGACGCCACACCCTACCTCGCCACGCTGGAGGCGACCCAGCCGTTCGCGCGGGCGAGCGTCGGCGGGGCCACCTACTACGCGTTCGACGACGCCAAGCGCTTCGTGCTCGCCGGGCGGGCGCGCTTGGGCACGCTGTTCGGCGCGGAGACGGAAGATGTGCCCGCCTCCAAGCGCTTCTACGCCGGCGGCGGCGGGTCGATCCGCGGCTTCCCCTTCGAGCAGGTCGGCCCGCTGGACGGCGAGAACGATCCGCTGGGCGGGCGCTCGCTGGTCGAACTGGGGCTGGAACTGCGGATCAAGGTCACGGAGTCGATCGGCATCGTGCCGTTCGTCGACGCCGGCCAAGTTTACGACACAGTGTACCCCGATTTTAGCGTCGACGAGCCGCTGCGCTACGGCGCCGGCCTTGGTTTGCGCTATTACACCGCGATCGGCCCCGTGCGCCTGGACGTCGCGGTCCCGCTGAACCCGCGCGAGACCAACGACAACGCCTTCGAGATCTACATTTCGCTGGGTCAGGCTTTCTAGACGATGCGACTGCGCCGTCCCCTGAAAATCGCCGGCTGGACGCTGGGCAGCCTCGTGGCCGTGCTGCTGGTGGCTGTGCTCGGGCTATGGGGCGCCGCCAACACCGAGCGCGGCCAGGCCTGGATCGCCCAGGCCCTCGAAGGCGCCCTCTCCGGGCCCGATGGCCAGGCGACGGTCGCGGGGCTGGAGGGCCCCCTGCCCCAGGATGCCCGGCTCGGCCGGCTGGTCCTGCGCGACGGCGAAGGCGCCTGGCTGACGGTCGAGGACGTCCGGCTCACCTGGTCGCCGCTGGCGCTCTTGTCCGGCCGGCTGGATCTGCAGGCGGTCACGGCCGCGCGGATCGCCCTCGACCGCCTGCCGGCCGGCGCGCCCGAGGCCGAAGAGCCGCCCGCGGAGGACGGGGGTCCCGCAGCGTTCGAGCTGCCGGAGCTGCCGGTCGCGATCCGCCTCGACCGGCTGGCGGTCGACCGGGTGGAGATCGGCGAAGCCGTCGCCGGGACGGCCACCGCCTTCAAGATCGACGGCCAGGCGGCGGCGCCGCAGGGCGGGCGCCTGACGACCCAGCTCGCGGTCACCCGCCTGGGCGGCCCGGCGGAGAGCCTGCGCCTCGACGCCGGGTTCGATCCGGGCCCGCGCACCCTCTCGGTCGATCTCAAGCTGGACGCGCCGCCGGACGGTCTGCTGGCGCAGCTGGCCGACCTGCCCGCCGGGGCCGGGGCGGCGCTGTCGCTGACCGGCGACGGGCCGATCGACGCCTGGCAAGGCCAGTTGGAGGCGCGGATCGGCGAGGCCGCCCGGCTCGACACCGCGATCCGGCTCGACGACTTCGCCCGCCTCGGGCTCCAGGGCGAGGCCGCGGCGCCCGGCTACCTGACCGGCGATCTCGCCCGGCTCGTCGGCGGGCCGGTGCGCTTCGACCTCGCCGTGGCCCGCGACGGCGACGCCGGCGCGCGCATCCAGCGGGGCCGGATCGAGACCGGAACCCTGCGCGCGGACATCTCGGGCGGCCTCTCGCCCGACGGCACCACATTGGACGCCGCCGTCGACCTCGAGGTGCGCGATCCCGGTCCGCTGAACGCGCTCGCCGCGCCGGCGGAACTGGCCGGCCTGTCCGCGCGCCTGAGCGCACGCGGCGCCCTGGCGGCGCCGGACCTGCATCTCAGCGCGCAGGCCGCCGAGGCCGGCGTGCCCGAGGCGGGCGCGCGCAACGTCGCCGTGGAGCTGCGCTACACCCCGGACGAGACGATCACCCGGGGACAGGTCCGGCTCGAGGTGACCGGCGAACGCGGCCGTTTCGCGATCGGCGCGCTTTCGCACTACGACGGCCATCCGGTTTCGGCCCGTCTGGACGGGCGGCTGGATCTGGACGCGATGACGCTCAGCCGGGCCAGCCTGACCGCGGCCCTGCGCGACCTGCGGCTGAGCCTCGACGGCAGCGCCGATCTGGCCGGCCTGAGCGGCGACGCGGCGTTCGACGCGCAACTGGCGAACCTGGACCAACTCGGCCCGATCGTGCCGCTGGGCCTGTCGGGTCAGGGCAGCCTCAGCGGCCACGCCCGGTTCAACGCCGACGGCGGCGACGGACCGCTGGTCGACGCCACGATCATGGGCGACCTGCAGCGCTTCGGTGCCGGGATCCCGATCCTAAACGCCCTGCTGCAGGACCGGGTGCAGCTCGCAACCGACCTCCGGCTGGCGCAGGACGGGGCGCTGACGCTGTCGCAGCTGACCCTGGACAGCCCGAACGCCCGCGTCCGGGGCGACCTCACCCTGCCCGGCGACTTCGCCAGCCTGGACGGTGACTTCACGGCGACCGTACCCGACGCGGGCGTGCTGGAACCGGCGCTCAACCTCCCGCTCGAGGGCGCGGCGGAGCTGCGCGCGCAGCTGTCGGGCGCGCTCGGCGACCCGGGCGTCGTGGCCGACCTGCGCCTGCGCGAGGCTGTGGTTGCCGGGCAGCGGCTGGGAACCGCGCGTGTCCAGGCCGACGTGCGCACGCTTGCAAGCGGGCCGCAGGGTGAGATTCAGCTCGACACCAGCGCCGGGCCCGCCGGCGCGATCGACGCCCAGACCCGGTTCGCGCTCACCGGTGACAGGCTCGCGCTCACCGCCATCCGTGCTCAGGTGCCGGGGCTGGACGTGCGCAGCGACCGGCTGGACGTGCCGCTCGCCGGCGGCGCGCTGGACGGCACGTTCGCGATCACGAGCGACCAGCTCCGCCCGCTGCTGCGCCAAACGGCCGGGCTGGAAGCCAACGCCGCGGCGGACCTGACGGTCAAGCTGGGCGCCGACGGCAACGGCGGCCAGCAGGTCGCCGTCGGCGGGGCCCTTACCCAAGTCGCGCTGCCCGACGGCGGTCCCGCGGTCGACCGGATCGAGCTGGACGGCACCATCCAGAACGCGTTCGCCGCGCCGGACGCGGACGTCACGGCGACCCTGCTGCGCGCGGCCGCGGGCCCGTTCGACCTCGCGCGTCTGACCGTAACGGCCCGCGGCACGCCCAGCGACCTCGACGTGAGCGCCGAAGGCGAGGGTCGCGGCCAGGGCACCCTGGATCAGCCGATCAGCCTGTCGCTGGCCGGCAACCTGGGCGAGGACGGGCCGGCGCGCGTGATCACGCTGGGCCAGCTGCGCCTTGCGGTCGGTGAGCGGACCATCGCACTCGCCCGCACCGCGCGGCTCACACTCGAGGGTCAGGAAATCGCGGTGCAGGACCTCGCGCTCGACGTCGGCGAGGGACGGGTGACGCTGGACGCCCGGCGGGGCGCGGAGCGGGTCGAGCTGACGCTGGACGCCGACCGGATCCCGCTGTCCTACAGCCAGCTCGCGCTCGCGGAGCCGCAGCTGAGCGGCCGGCTGAACGCCCGTGCGCAGCTGTCCGGCCCGCTCGCCGCGCCGACCGGCGCGGTCAACCTGACGCTGGCCGAGGTCGGCAGCGAGGGCACCGACCTGCCGCCAATGCGCGCGCGGATGGATCTGCGGCTCAACGAGGCCCGGCGCCTGATCGCCAACGGCCGGGTGACCGGACTGGGCGACAGCCCGCTGCAGCTGACCGCGGATGTGCCGGTGGACCTGGACCTCGGCCCGGAGGCGCGCGCCGGCCTGCGCTGGGACGACACACTCAGCGGCCGCGTGACCTGGACCGGCGATGTCGCCCCGCTGATGCCGCTGGTGCCGGCGACCGGGCACCGCCTGACCGGGCGCGCGAACTTGGACTTCCAGATCGCCGGCACACCCGGCACCCCGGAGCTGTCCGGGGAGGCGCGGCTCGAGGAGGCCCGCTACGAGAACCTGGACACCGGCACCCTGCTGACCGACTTGGCCGCCACCGTGCGCGCCACCGGCCAGCGGATCGAAGTGGCGCGCTTCACCGCCAAGGACGGCGGCGACGGCACGCTCGACATCACCGGCGGGCTGGACCTGCCGCGCCCCGGCAAGCCGTCCGACATCAACGTCAAGATTGACGCCCGCAGCGCCAAGCTCGCGCGGCTCGACTTCCTGGTGGTGGACGCCGACGTCGACATGGAGGTCACCGGCAGCCTGCGGGACATGCTGATCGCCGGCGTGATCACGGTGAACCAGGCCGAAGCGCGGATCCCGGACAACCTGCCGCCCGAGGTGGCCGACCTTCAGGTCGTGAGCGAGAAGCAGCTGCGCGAACGCCGCCAGGCGGACGCCGAGGCCGGCAAGTCGGGCCAGCCCGCCGAGCCGGAGCAGGAACCCAGCCGCGCGGAACTGGATATCGCGATCGACGTGCCGGGCCAGACGTTCGTGCGCGGCAACGGCCTGGACAGCGAATGGCAGGGCAACCTGTTGGTCACCGGGACCGCGAACCAGCCGATCGTACGCGGCCAATTGCAGGCGGTGCGCGGCCGGGTCGCGCTGTTGAACAAGACGTTCACGCTGGAGCGCGGCCAGGTCGCCTTCTCCGGCGGGCGGGAGATCAACCCGCGCCTGGACATCCGTGCGGTCAACGAGAGCGCGGACCTGACCGCGATCGTGCTGGTCAAGGGCAACGCCACCCAGCCCAGCTTCGAACTCAGCTCGGTGCCGCAGCTGCCGCAGGAGCAGGTGCTCTCCCGCCTGCTGTTCGGCAAGACGCCGGGCGAGCTCGGCCCGGTGGAGAGCGCGCAGCTGGCCGCGGCGGTCGCGCAGCTGTCGTTCAGCGGCGGCGGCCCGGGGGTGATCGACCGGCTGCGGAACGTCGTCGGCGTCGACGTCCTGCAGCTCGGCGGCGACGCCGACACCGGGCCGACCGTGGAAGCCGGCAAGTACGTCACCGAGGACGTGTTCGTTGGCGTCGAGCAGGGCGCGGGCGTGGATTCCTCCAAAGTTAAAGTGGAAGTCGACATCACCGACAACATCAAGCTGGAGAGCGCCGCCGGCGTCACCGGCGGCAGCAGCGTGGGCGTCCAGTTTCACTGGGATTATTGACCGCCGCCGGCGTGTGCTCTGACGCTAAAGCGCTGGGTCAGCCGGCCCGACGACCCGCGTGTCGCCGTAGACGACTTCGTCCGGGGCCAGGAAGGGCTTCTGGGTCACGCCGCGGTTGATGTGGAACACTTGCGCGGCGAGCACGTGCGTGAGCTCCCCGGGGTCGTCCAGGAGCGGCAGCATCAGCCGATGCGTTTCCCGCTCCGGTGCCTGACTGGTGTCGAAGGTGATGTAGCGGCTGCGCGAATAGAGCGGCTGGCGGAGGTCGTGGATCGCGTCGTACAGGCGGACGATGTAGTCGCGGTAGCCGAAGGCGGTTGGCAGAACCTCGTCCAGATACTGGCGGGAGGGGTCGCGCCCGGCCAGTTCCGCGACCCGCGACCCGACCAGCCGGAACCGATAGCGCCGGCCGCCCGCGGGGCGAAGCACTTCGGTCAGCAGCAGGTCGGGCAGGATATCGCGCGGCATATCGACCGGATCGATCTGGGCACGCGAGGGGGCGCTGCGCGGGCCGCGGAGCGATGCCCAGTACGCGTAGAGACGCTTCAAGACCGGATCCGGAAGCTCGGACGCAGGCAAGTGCTCGAAGTCGGTTTGCTGCATATTAACGCTTATCCCGGTGAAACTTCGGGCCCCAGAACCTGAGGCGGGAAGTGCCGCGCTGCCTGCCTCCGAAGCATGACCGACCGACGTGCCCTTAGCGACATGCTCGAAGGCTGACCGCCTTCGGCTAATGTTGTCTAACTTCTTGAAGGCGGGCACCTTAGATCTTGCTAGCAATGTTACCCACCGGCAGCATCGTAGGCCAAATTTTGTGCCCGATGGCTGAATTTTTGATTTACGCCGACGGGCGGATGACACGCGTCGCTTGTTTCAATTCTCTGGCTCGCTTAATTTGGCTCAATGTCGTGCCGTCCGAGGCGCCTGTTCAGGCCGCGGCCAGATGGGAGCAGGACGGCTAACCGGCGCGGCGCCGTCATAGGGCGTGCGCTCCCACCGGGAAGCACCAGCGAAAATCGGTCCCCGACGTCCGCCCGGACGCTGGGGTCATGCCTACTTGAACGTCGGGAGACACAGGTGAACAGTTTGAAAACCGGGTTCGCGGCGGCCGTCGCCGTCACCGCCGGCTTGGCCGTAAGCGCGCCGGCGCAGGCGGAGACCTTCCGCTACGCCTTCCAGGGCGACGCGCAATCGCTCGATCCGCACGCGCTGAACGAGACCTTCACGATCGGCTTCCACTCCAACATCTACGAGGGGCTGATCCGGCGCGACACCGAACTCAACATCGAGCCGGCGCTGGCGACCGACTGGGAGCTGCTGAGCCCGACGCACTGGCGCTTCTACCTGCGCGAAGGGGTCACGTTCCACAACGGCAACACGTTCAACGCCGACGACGTGCTCTTCACCTTCCAGCGCATCCAGATGGACGGCTCGGACATGGGCTCGAAGATCGCGCCCAATACGGAGATCATCAAGGTCGACGACTACACGGTCGACTTTAAGACTGCCCAGCCGAACCCGATCCTGCATTACGAATGGCAGGACGTGTTCATCATGGACAAGGAGTGGGCGGAAGCGAACGACGCCACCCAGCCGACCGACGTCACCACCGACGCCGACAATTACGCCGCGTTCAACGCCAACGGCACCGGCCCGTTCAAGGTCGAGAGCCGGGAGACCGACGTCGAGACCGTGCTGGTCCGCAACGCGGATTGGTGGGACACCCCGCAGCACAACCTGGACCGGGTGGTGTTCACCCCGATCAGCCAGGATTCCACGCGCGTGGCCGCCCTGCTGTCGGGCGAGGTCGACATGGCCTACCCGATCCCGGTCCAGGACCTGCGCCGGGTCGATTCCAACCCTGAGACCGAGACCCTGACCGGCCCGGAGCTGCGCACGATCTTCCTCGGCATGGACCAGATGCGCGACGAGCTTCTGTACTCCAACGTCGAGGGCAAGAACCCGTTCAAGGACATCCGTGTGCGCGAGGCGGTCTACCGCGCGATCGACATCCAGGCGATCAAGCAGAAGATCATGCGCGGCCAGGCCAACCCGTCGGCGCTGATGATCTCGCCGTTCCTGTTCGCGCTTTCCGACCAGTTCGACCGGCCCGACTACGACCCCGAAAAGAGCCGGCAGCTGCTCGCCGACGCCGGCTATCCCGACGGTTTCCAAGTCGGCATGGACTGCCCGAACAACCGCTACGTCAACGACGAGTCGATCTGCCAGGCGGTCGTGGCGATGCTGGCCAAGGTCGGCGTGGACGTCGACCTGAACGCCCAGCCGAAGGCGCAGTACTTCGGCAAGGTGCTGGCCTACGACACCAGCTTCTACCTGCTGGGTTGGACGCCTTCGAGCCTGGATAGCTACAACATCTACGCCAACCTGATCATGTGCCTGGACCGCGATCAGACCCCGATCCAGGCCAAGTTCAACCTCGGCGGCTACTGCAACCCGAAGATCGACGCGCTCGCCGAGAAGATCCTGGTGGAGACCGACGAGGCCAAGCGCAACCAGCTGATCGCCGAGGGCTTCCGCATCCTGGAACAGGATTGGGGCTACATCCCGCTGCACCAGCAGTACCTGGCCTGGGGCGCCTCCACCAACGTCGAGGTCAAGCAGTCGCCGGATAACAAGATGCTGCTTTACTACGTCAACGTGAAGTAGACTGCCGAGGCGGCGACTCCGGCACGCCCAGACGCAACCGCGTTCCCTCCTCCTTTGGAGGAGGGCGCGGGAGAGAGGTTGCCCGCGGTATCGGCGTTGCGGCACCCTCCTTCCCTAATACCGCCTCCAAGTCGCGGAGGGGAATCGACGGGCGGCGCCGTGTCACCGCCCGGAGCCTACTGAGACGCCCTGCCAGGATCGTAACCGTGCCCCTCGCCCACCGCCCGTCGGCCGTACACCCGTGATCGCGTTCGTCGTCCGGCGGCTGCTGCAGTCCATCGTGGTGATGCTGGTGGTCGCCCTGCTCGCCTTCTCGATGTTTCGCTACATCGGCGACCCGATCAACCAGATGGTCGGCGTGGAGACCAGTTCCGAGCAGCGCGAGGAATTGCGCGAGCGCCTGGGCCTGAACGATCCCATGCTGGTGCAGTTCGGCCGCTTCGTCGCCGACGCCGTCCAGTTCGACTTCGGGGTCAGCTACCAGCAGAAGAAGCCGGTGTCCGAGTTGTTCGCCGACCGGCTGCCGGCGACCCTCGAGCTCGCCTTTCTGTCCGCGGTGTTCGCGCTTGCCTGCGGCATCCCGATGGGCGTCTATACCGCGCTCCGGCGCGAGGCCTGGCTGTCCAAGGTGTTCCTGACCGTCTCGCTGATCGGGATCTCGCTGCCGACCTTCCTGATCGGCATCCTGATGATCTTCGTCTTTTCGGTTTGGCTCGGCTGGCTGCCGTCGTTCGGGCGTGGGGCGACGGTGGATCTGGGGTTCTGGACCACCGGTTTGTTGACCGTGAGCGGCTGGAAGGCGGCGATCATGCCGTCGATCACGCTGGGGCTGTTCCAGATGACCCTGATCATGCGCTTGGTGCGCTCGGAAATGCTGGAGGTGCTGCGCACCGACTACATCAAGTTCGCCCGCGCCCGCGGGCTGAACGACCGGGCGGTGCACTTCGGCCACGCGCTCAAGAACACGCTGGTGCCGGTGATCACCATCACCGGCCTGCAGCTGGGCTCGATCATCGCCTTCGCCATCATCACCGAGACGGTGTTCCAGTGGCCGGGCATGGGCCTGTTGTTCCTGCAGGCGATCCAGAACGTCGATATCCCGATCATGGCCGCCTACCTGATCCTGATCGCGTTCTTCTTCGTGCTGATCAACCTGATCGTCGATATGCTGTACTACGCCGTCGACCCGCGCCTGCGCGTCGACCGGGCGACCAGTTCGGGGCACTAGGCGATGAGCGCGGACCGCCCCACCACCGACCCGATCCATCGCCCCGGCCTCGCCGGCGCGCTTGCGCGCGGGTTGGACAGCGACATCTTCCACTCCTTCAAGCAGTCCAAGGTCACCATGCTGGCCGGGGCGGTGACCGCGATCTTCTTCCTGGCCGCGCTGTTCGCGCCGTGGATCGCGCCGCACGACCCCTACGACCTCGCCAGCATCTCGCTGATGGATTCCTTCCTGCCGCCGGTGTGGATGGAAGGCGGCGACGCGCGCTTCCCGCTCGGCACCGACGACCAGGGCCGCGGCATCCTCTCCACCATCATCTACGGCGCGCGCGCCTCGCTCGTGGTCGGGTTCGCCGCGGTGCTGCTGGCGGCCGCGATCGGCGTCACGCTGGGACTGATCGCGGGCTACCTGGGCGGGACGGTGGACGCCGTGATCATGCGGGTGGCGGAGGTGCAGCTGTCGTTCCCGGCGATCCTGATCGCGCTTTTGATCGACGGGGTGGCGCGCGGCGTGCTGGGCGGCGACGCCGAGGGCAACCTGGCGTTCGCCGTGATCATCGTCTCGATCGGCCTGTCGTTCTGGGTGCAGTACGCCCGCACGGTGCGCGGCTCGTGTCTGGTCGAGAAGAACAAGGAATACGTCCAGGCGGCGCGGGTGATCGGCGTCCATCCGGCCTTGATCGTGGTCCGCCACGTGCTGCCGAACGTGCTGGGCCCGGTGCTGGTGATCGCCACGATCTCGCTCGCGCTCGCGATCATCACGGAAGCGACCCTGTCGTTCCTGGGCGTGGGCGTGCCGCCGACCCAGCCGTCGCTCGGCACCATGATCCGGGTGGGCAACGACTTCCTGTTCTCCGGCGAATGGTGGATCACGATGTTCCCGGGCGCGGCGCTCGCGATCCTGGTGCTGGCGGTCAACCTGCTGGGCGACTGGCTGCGCGACGCCCTGAACCCCAAGCTGCGTTAGGCGACCCATGGCCCCGCCCGTCCTGAAGGTCGACAACCTGACCGTCGAGTTCCCCGGCCGCCGCGGCACGCTGCGGGCGGTCGACGACATCTCGTTTCGGATCGACGCCGGCGAGGTGCTGGGCGTGGTCGGCGAGTCCGGCGCCGGCAAGTCGATGACCGGCACCGCCGTGATCGGCCTGCTGGAGCCGCCCGGCCGGATCGCCGACGGCCGCGTGGAGCTGGAAGGCCAGCGGATCGACAACCTGCCGCACGAGAAGATGCGCCGGCTCCGCGGCGACCGGATCGGCATGATCTTCCAGGATCCGCTGACCTCGCTGAACCCGCTCTACACGGTGGGCTTCCACCTGACCGAGACGATCCGCACCCATACCGACCGCACGGAAGCGCAGGCGCGCAAGCGCGCGATCGAGCTGTTGAGCGAGGTCGGCATCCCCGCGCCGGAGCAGCGGATCGACCAGTACCCGCACCACTTCTCCGGCGGCATGCGCCAGCGGGTGGTGATCGCGCTCGCGCTCTGCGCGGAGCCGCGGCTGGTGATCGCCGACGAGCCGACGACCGCGCTCGACGTCTCCATCCAGGCGCAGATCATCCAGCTGCTGAAGCGCCTGTGCCGCGACCACGGCACCAGCGTGATGCTGATCACCCACGACATGGGCGTGATCGCCGAGACGGCCGACCGGGTGGCGGTGATGTACGCCGGGCGGATCGTCGAGGTCGGCCCCGTGCGCGAGGTCGTACAGAACGCCAAGCATCCCTATACCGAGGGGCTGATGGGCGCGATCCCCAAGATCGGCGGACGCACCGAGGATCTGGTGCAGATCCGGGGCACCATGCCCCGGCTTTCGCAGATCCCCAGCGGCTGCGCCTTCCACCCGCGCTGTCCCAAGGCGTTCGACCGCTGCCGGCGGGAGCGGCCGGACCTGATACAGGTCGGCCAGAGCCGGGCGGCCTGCTGGCTGCACGCGCCGGAACACGCGGGCACAGGCGCATCCGGAGACGGGCATGGCTGAGCGTCCGCTGCTGCAGGTCCGCGACCTCGCCAAGACCTTCGACGTCTCGCCGCCGCTGTTGAACCGGCTGCTGCAAGGCCAGCCACAAGCGTTCGTGCAGGCGATCGACGACGTCGGCTTCGACATCCCGCGCGGCACCACCTTCTCCCTGGTCGGCGAATCCGGCTCGGGCAAGTCGACCGTGGCGCGCGTGGTGGTCGGCCTGTACCGGCCGACGCGCGGCTCGGTCACGTTCGACGGCACCGATCTGGCGAGCATCCGCAGCCGCCGGCAGATGGCGCCGTTGCGCCGGCGCTGGGCGATGATTTTCCAGGACCCCTACGCCAGCCTGAACCCGCGCTGGCGGGTGCGCACGATCATCGCCGAGCCGATCCGGGTGCACGGCCTCTCCAGCGGCGAGTCTGAGACGCGCAAGCGGGTCGGCGAGCTTTTGGAACTGGTCGGGCTGTCAGCCGCCGACGGCGAGAAGTTCCCGCACGAATTCTCCGGCGGGCAGCGCCAGCGCATCTCGATCGCCCGGGCACTGGCGAGCGAGCCGGACTTCCTGGTGTGCGACGAACCGACGAGCGCGCTCGACGTCTCGGTGCAGGCGCAGATCCTGAACCTGATGAAGCGCCTGCAGCGCGAACTGGGGCTGACCTATCTGTTCATCAGCCACGATCTCGCGGTGGTCTACCACATCTCCGATTACGTCGGCGTGATGTACCTGGGCCGGCTGGTCGAATGGGCGCCGGCGCGCGAGCTGTTCACCCGCCCGCAGCACCCCTATACCCGGATGCTGCTGGAGGCGATCCCCGATCTGGAGATGAGCGGGCGCGCACGCACGCCCGTGGGCGGCGAGGTGCCGAGCCCGATCGACCCGCCGTCCGGCTGCCATTTCCATCCCCGCTGCCCGTTCGCCGACGGCGACCGCTGCCAGCGCGAGGTACCGGCGACGCTGGACATCGATGGCGGCGGGCAGGTGCGCTGCCACGCGGTCGCCGAAGGGCGGATGCCGCCGGCCGACGTGCACACCCGCGGCGCGTGACCCGCCCGCACCCCGTACCCTGGACGGCCCGGGGCACGGTTATCGAGCGCCCTCAATCAGCAAGGCGATATTTGTGCAGTGCGGGATATCGCCGGACGATCGGCCCTGGATTACCCAGTCGTCCGTTAATGCGGAGGGACATTTTCCACAGTCCTGTCGGGCTTTCCCGACAGTTTCGGCCGATTATTCTCGGTTCCATTTCCATACGCAATCAATGGCTTTGAGTGCGACTTCGGCCGTGCTACGGTTCTTGCTTCGCCGACAATAGCAAAAACCCCGCCGGATAAGAGGGGCTTATCATGTACAGAAAAATCATGATCCCGGTGGACCTTGCGCACACCGATCGGTTGGAAAAGGCGCTTACCACCGCGGCGGATCTCTCGAAGCAGTACGGTATTCCCGTCTGCTACACCGCCGTGACCGCGTCGACACCAACCTCGGTTGCCCATACCCCGGACGAGTTTTCGAAGAAGCTGGAGGCATTCGCCCAGTCCGAGAGCGAAAAGCTGGGCCTGCACAGCGCGGAATCGCACACGATCGTCGATCCCGACCCGGTCGCCGACCTGGGCAAGAAGCTGATCAAAGCTGCCCACGAGCAGGGCTGCGATCTGGTCGTGATGGCATCGCACGTTCCCGGCGTTCGGGAACACATCTTCGAATCCAACGCCGGCAGCGTCGCGCTGCACGCCGACGTGTCGGTGTTCGTGGTCCGCTAGACCAAACCGCGCACGCGCGGGCCACCACCCGCGCCAAGTCCCCGACGTGGGACATGCAACGAACCGACGTGAAAAAACCAAAGACAAGAATAAGTAGACAAGGAGGCGACATGAGCGACGATGCGCTCACTCCGGATGGAGACTCTGCCGTCGTCCAGACCGACTACATCGTCGGTCAGGACAACATCCAGAAACAGCTCGGCCCGTTCGGCCTGGACATCCACAACCCCGTCTTCATGATCTCCGGTCTGGTGATCTGCGCGATGGTGGTCTACACGCTGGCCCTGCCGGAGCAGGCGGAAGCCTTCTTCGGCTGGCTGCGGCCGGCGGTCACCTCGACGTTCGACTGGTTCTTCCTGCTGGCCGGCAACATCTTCGTGCTGGTCTGCATCGGCCTGATGATCTCGCCCTTGGGACGGATCCGGATCGGCGGCACGGAGGCCAAGCCGGAATTCTCCTACGCCGGCTGGTTCGCCATGCTGTTCGCCGCGGGCATGGGCATCGGCCTGATGTTCTTCGGCGTGTCCGAGCCGATCTCGCACTTCAATTCCTCCTTCGCGGAGGGCGCCGGCTCGGCCGACAGTTGGGCGCCATTGGCGGGCGCGGCCGGCGACGCGGAAGCGGCCCGGCGGCTCGGCATGGCGGCGACGATTTTCCACTGGGGGCTGCACCCCTGGGCGATCTACGCCGTGGTGGCCCTGGCGCTGGCGCTGTTCGCCTATAACAAGGGGCTGCCGCTGTCGATGCGCTCGATCTTCCACCCGATCTTCGGCGACCGGGTGTGGGGCTGGACCGGCCACATCATCGACACGGTGGCGGTGTTCGCCACGCTGTTCGGCCTGGCCTGTTCGCTCGGCTTCGGCGCGGAGCAGGCGAACGCGGGCCTGGAGTACCTGTTCGGCATCCCGGCCAACGACACCTCGAAGGTGCTGCTGATCACCGGCATCACCGCGATCGCGCTGGTCTCGGTCGTCGCCGGCGTCGAGGCGGGCGTGAAGCGCCTGTCCGAGATCAACATGGTGTTCGCGTTCGTGCTGCTGCTGTTCGTGATCGTGGTCGGACCGACCGTGGCGATCCTGACCGGGTTCTTCCAGAATCTGATGGCCTACGGCGAGTACCTGCCCGCGCTGTCGATGCCGTTCGGCCGCGAGGACGCCAACTTCTCCCAGGGCTGGACGTCGTTCTACTGGGCGTGGTGGATCTCCTGGTCGCCGTTCGTCGGCATGTTCATCGCCCGGGTCAGCCGCGGCCGCACGGTGCGGGAGTTCCTGTTCTGCGTCCTGCTGGTGCCGTCGATCGTGTCGGTGCTGTGGATGACCGCCTTCGGCGGCACGGCGATCGGCTTCGTCAACGCCGGCATCTCCGCGATCGCGGACGCGCCGCTGGAGTTGAAGCTGTTCGTCATGCTGGAGGAGATGCCGCTGGCCGCGATCAGCTCGTTCATCGGCATCGTGCTGGTGATCGTGTTCTTCGTGACCTCGTCGGACTCCGGCTCGCTGGTGATCGACACGATCACCGCCGGCGGCAAGGTCGACGCGCCGAAGCCCCAGCGCGTCTTCTGGTGCATCTTCGAGGGCCTGGTCGCGATCGCCCTGCTGCTGGGCGGTGGATTGACCGCCTTGCAGGCCGCCGCCGTCTCGACCGGCCTGCCGTTCGCCCTGGTCCTCCTGGTCGCCTGCTACGCCCTGGTGAAGGGGTTGATGCAGGAGCCCAAGGCGAAGCCGCCGCTGATGGCGGGGAAGAAAAAGCCGGCTTGACGGCTGCCCGTTCTCGGCACTTCGCCGCGACGTGAAAAGGCGCCGCGTCCCATCCCAGGGGCGCGGCGCCTTCATTTGGTGGATCCAAGCGCGTGCACGCGAGAGCGACATGCGCGAAGGACGAACCCGCCTTCGGGCATGTCGCTCTAACTTCCTGAAGCGAGGGCAAGACGCTGAGACGTGATTCCACGTTTCAGCGTCTTGCCCTAACGCGGATCAGTTGCCCTGACCGTCGCCGCCCTGACTGGCCGAACGGACGTGGTCGAACGCCTGCAGGCAGGCCTGCATCCCGGCGTTACAGGTAAACGTCAGGCCGCCCGGCGTCTCGATCTTCAAGGTCGGCCCAGAGCTCGCCATGCCGCCCTGCATGCTGCCCGGATGCATCATGCCGCCTTGCGTCATGCCGCCTTGCGTCATCCCGCGATGCATCATGCCGGGACCCATCATGCCCTGGCCCGGCTGGCCGTAGCCGCCCCGGCCGGCGCCCTGGCCCATCTGGCCCTGGCCCATCTGGCCCTGGCCGCGCATACCGGGACCGTACATGCCCTGGCCCATCATGCCCTGGCCCATCATGCCCTGGCCCATCATGCCTTGACCCGTCATGCCCTGGCCCGGGCCCATCATGCGGCCGCCCGGCATGCTCTGGTCCTGTTGCGGCTGCCCGTCGCCCGGGGTCGACTGCGCGTCGTCTTGCGCCAGCGCGGCCGTGCCGCTCAGCGCCAGTGCGAGGACGGCAGCGAGCGCCGTGATCCGTTGCGTGTTCATAGGCGTACCTCCCCTTAAACGGGTTTGCTCCGTCGGGATCCGGGCGGTTTGACTCCGCGCCGTTCGGCGCCCGGCCCGCGGATCAGTTTACGAACGGAAGCAAGGGTTTCGCGCGCGTCCGCCTTGCGGGCCTGCCATGCACGGTGCGCACGGATATTCTTGTCGCGGCGAGCGTGAAAACCTCCAGCTCAAAACTATCTCTTAACAGTGCGATGTCATAACGCTCTGGGTGTCGGGCCTTGACTGCCCGGCACCCGGATTGTCCTCCCTACATGCACACCTTCTCCGCACCATCCTGCCTCCGCACCATCCTGCCTCCGCACCATCCTGCGCCGACCCCCGGCTGCCCTGCCGAAACCCTCCCCATGCCGCACTCTGACAGCAACACGCCCCCCGCCACTCCCGCCAAGCAGCCGCACTGGCTGGCCGTCGTCGCGCTTCTGGTCGCCGGCCTGACGGTCGCCGGGCTGGTTTCCTATGTGGGCTCCACCGCGCTCACGTCGTAGGGCAAGATCGTGGAAGGTGGAATCACGTTTCAGCATCTTGCCCGCTCTTCAGGGAGTTAGAGCAAAATTCACGATGAAGCCGGTTCGGCTTTCATCGATTTTGCTCTAGCCGCGCGGAGACGAGTCTCCAGCGGCATCCTTGGCAGTCCAAAAGAATCTGGCCAGAGCCCCTGGTCACAGCGGTTCCGTACGCCCACCTATCGAAGGAGTTCGACCGATACCGCGGCGCACAATGCATGCGGGTCGGCCGTATCTGCACCAGCCTTGACGCGCGGCCGGCGCCGTGCCGGCCGCGCCCTTTTCTCCATCAAGCCGGGCCCGGCCTTAAGGCGAGGGCGCCCGGCGACGGCAATAACACGGACGCCTGCGAGGGGCCGCGATGCGACGTTTATATACCGGTAATGCCCATCGTCTTGGGCTTGTCCTGGCCGCGCCGATGCTGGCGATCGCCTTCCTGCTGCTGATCTTCCAGGATCACAACAAACTGCTGTTCGCGCTGTCGTTTCTGGCGCTCGCCGCGCTGATGTATTGCGGTGTCGTGCTGCTGCAGTTCGTCGACAAGGCGCTGGTCGAATACCGACAGGGCAAGCGCTGAAGCTCAGCCGCAGCCTTGCAGCGCCTGGCGCAGATCGTCTTCCAAATCCTCGACGTCCTCCAGCCCGACGGATAGGCGGATCAGGCCGTCGCCGATGCCGATCTCGTGCCGGGTTTCGGCGGGCACGCGCTGGTGCGTCGTGGTCGCCGGATGGGTCGCCAGCGTCTTGGCGTCGCCCAGGTTGTTGGAAATGTCGATCAGCCGGCAGCGGTTCAGCACGGCGAACGCGCCGTCCTTGCCGCCCGCGACCTCGAACGCCACCAGGGTGCCGCCGCGCTTCATCTGGATGCGCGCCAGTTCGGCCTGGGAACCGGTGCCGCGGCCGGGATAGCGCACCTCGCGCACGCCCGGCTGGCCGGCCAGGAATTCGGCCAGCGCTTCGGCGTTGTCGCACTGCTTCTGCACGCGCACGTCCAGCGTCTCCAGGCCCTTCAGCATGATCCAGGCGTTGAACGGGCTCATGCTGGGGCCGGTGTGCTTGGCGAACGGGAACAGCTGCTCGTCGATGAACGCCTTGGAACCCAGCACCGCGCCGCCCAGCGCCCGGCCCTGGCCGTCGATGTGCTTGGTCGCGGAATAGACGACCACGTCGGCGCCGAAGTCGAGCGGGCGCTGCAGCACGGGGCTGGCGAAGATGTTGTCGATCACCACGCACGCGCCGGCCTTGTGCGCCAGTTCGCAGACGAAGCCGAGGTCGACGATCTCCAGCGTCGGGTTCGCCGGGGTTTCCAGGAACACGATGTCCGCCGGGCGTTCCAGCGCGGCGGCCCAGGCCGCGTTGTCGCTGCCGTCGACGAACTCGGTCTCGATGCCGAAGCGCGGCAGGATGTCGTTGACGATGTAGTGGCAGGAGCCGAACAGCACGCGCGAGGCGACCACCCGCATGCCGGTGCGCAGCTGGCACATCATCGCGGCGAACACCGCCGACATCCCGGTCGCGGTGGCGAAGCACGCCTCCGCGCCCTCCAACAGACGCAGGCGCTCCTCGAACATCGCCACCGTCGGGTTGGCGTAGCGGGAATAGACGAAGCGCGGCGTCTCGCCGGTGAACGCGCCCTCCGCCTCCTCGGCGGAGCCGTAGACGTAGCCGCTGGTCAGATAGAGCGCTTCCGACGTCTCGTTGAACGGACTGCGCGTCTGCCCGCCGCGGACCAACTCGGTCTGCGGGCGATAGCGGCCGGGGCCGGCCGGGCGGTCGTTCGGGTTGCCGTCGTCGCGCGCCATCGTGGGGCGGTTTCCGTTCAGTCCTGGCTCCAGGGCAGGCCGCGGACCTTCCAGCCGTTGTGGCTGGCGCGGTGGCCGTCGGCGTCCTTGTCGCCCTCGAACCCCTCGGCGACGTTGTAGCAGCGCTGAAAGCCCCGTGCACTCAGCGCCTTCGCGGCCGCCGCCGAGCGCTGGCCGGAGCGGCACAGCAGCAGCACCGTATCCGCCGGCTGCACGCCCGCCGCGGCGACCTCCTCGACGAAGCGGGGGTTGGCCGCCATGCCGGGATAGGTCTTCCACGCCACGGTCACCACCGCCTTGTCCAACGCGCCGAGGTCGGGCAGTCCGACGAACGTGATCTCCGGCTCGGTGCGCACGTCGACCAGCTTGGCGGTCGGGTCGTCCTGCAGGATTTCCCAGGCGGTGTCGGGCGATACGTCGCCGGCGTAGCCGTGCTCGCTCATCAACGCGTCCCGTTCGGCGGCATACGGCCGGCGCGGCGCCGTGATCGGCGCCGGCCGGCCGTGGGGTGGGAGGCCCGCCCGGCGCAGGGCCCGGCGGGTCAGGCGTGCCAGTGTCATCGTCCCGGAGGCCCGGGTCAGGGCGCGGCCGTCCCTAGGCGTCCGGGTTCGGGGTGTAGCGCAGGTACGGCTTCAGGGTCTTGAAACCCTTCGGGAACAACTCCTTCGCCTGATCGTCGCTCACCGCCGGGACGATGATGACGTCCTCGCCGTGCTTCCAGTTGACCGGCGTGGAGACCTTGTAGCGGTCGGTCAACTGCATGGAATCGATCACGCGCAGGATCTCGTCGAAGTTCCGCCCGGCGGTTTGCGGATAGGTCAGGCTGAGCCGGATCTTCTTGTTCGGGTCGATGATGAACACCGTCCGCACGGTCACCGTCGCATCCGCGTTGGGATGGATCATGTCGTACAGCTCGGAGACCTTGCGGTCCGGGTCCGCGATCATCGGGAAATTGACGCCGCAGCCCTGGGTCTCCTCGATGTCGCGGTTCCAGTCCTCGTGCGAGCCGAGCGGGTCGACCGACAGGCCGATCGGCTTGACGTTGCGCTTGTCGAACTCGCTCTTGAGCTTCGCCACCTCGCCGAGCTCGGTGGTGCACACCGGGGTGAAGTCCTTCGGGTGGCTGAACAGGACCGCCCAGCTGTCGCCGATCCACTCGTGGAAGTTGATCGTGCCCTGGGTGGTCTCGGCGGTGAAGTCCGGGG
Organism: Rhodovibrio sp.; assembly: GCA_034521655.1. Taxonomy (GTDB): domain Bacteria; phylum Pseudomonadota; class Alphaproteobacteria; order Kiloniellales; family Rhodovibrionaceae; genus Rhodovibrio. The sequence goes on along the minus strand of JAXHMD010000024.1, from coordinate 33,421 downwards.
CGGTGTCGCCTAGACGCAAGCTCATCACGTGTCCTCCTTCAGGACGCGGCCGGGACGGCGCGCTGCACGCGCCCACGGCCCAATTCCACAGCACATTATGTCATAATGCGCCTTACTACGCTTACTGGTCGTATATTTGAGCGTGCGCGTGCGAGTCAACGACCGCGCGCGCCCGCACGTCTAGGCTAGCCGCCAGTCACGCCGCGCCGGCCGGCAGGCCGGCCGGATCGAGCAGGAACACGACGTAAGCCACGTAGCCCGCGAGCAAGAACAGGCTCTCCGCGCGGTTCAGGCGGTTGCCGGTGGTCAGGAACACCAGCAGCAGCGCCGACACGCCCAGCATCACCCACATGTCCAGGTCCAGGAAGGCGCGGTTGATCGCCAGCGGCTCGATCACCGCCGTCAGGCCCAGCATGCCGAAGACGTTGAAGACGTTGGAGCCGAGCACGTTGCCCAGCGCCACGTCGGCGTGGTTGCGGATCGCCGCCACGATCACCGCGGCCAGTTCCGGCAGCGAGGTGCCGATCGCCACCAGCGTGACGCCGATCACCGCCTCGGAGATGCCGAAGGCGACCGCGATCCCGGTGGCGCCCTCGATCAGCATGTTGGAGCCGAACACGAGTGCCAGGATGCCGGCCAGCACGGCCAGCACCGCCACCCAGGTCCGCCCCGGCAGCTGACCGACTTCCTCGATCTCCTCCTCGATCTCGCCCCCCTCGCCGTCGGTCTGCGCGCGTTCGGAGATCCAGCAGATCGCGATGAAGCCCACCAGCATCGCCAGCAGCACGAAGCCCAGCAGCCGCGACACCTCGCCAAAGAACGCGAGGCCCACCAGCACGGCGGAGGCGAGCAGCATCGCCAGCCCGTCGCGCTTGAGGATCGACGCCCGGCTCAGGATCGGCTGGATCAGCGCGGCCACGCCCAGGATCAGCATCAGGTTGGCGATGTTGGAGCCAACGATGTTGCCGATGGTGATGTCGTACTGCCCGCGCAACGCGGCTTCCAGGCAGACCACGAACTCGGGCGCGCTGGTGCCGAAGCCGACCACCACCAGTCCGATGAACAGCGGCGAAACGTCGAGCTTGCGGGCAAGGCCGACCGCTCCGCGGATCAGGCTTTCGCCGCCCAGGAACAGGAGAACCAGACCGCCGATCGCCAGTGCATAATCCATGCGTGCGCTCTTTCGGCCGACCGCCCGCGGGATCTCCCGCCGACGGGCCAGCCGCCCCCCCGGTTGCTGTGTTCGTCTCGCTTTCGTCCGCGCACCGGTCAGCCGACCGGCCCGCCACGAAGTGATGGCGCTGCGGCGAAGCGCGGACGTCGCGTTGATGGCTGCGCGCGCTCGGGCGAACGCGGCGCGGCTTGGTGGTGACGTCGTTGGTTGGCGTGCGCGGTCGAACGACGGCAGCGGAAGGCCCGCGGCGGATCCAATCCCCGCGGTCGCCGCCGCCGGTCGCCGTCATCAGTCGTCAGGGCCGGCGGATGACCCCGGTTGCGCATATCGGCGGGACCGCTGCGATTTCGCAAGCCCGAACCGGCGCCGATCTGCCGATACCGGCCCGGGCACGGCTCAGTCAGTCAGGAAACGCTGCAGCGCGCCCACCGCCGCCGCGCGGCCGTCCGGCGGCACCGGCTTCGCGCGCGGGCGTGCCAGCAGCTCACGCACGCAGCGGGCCAAACCGTCCGGCGTGGCCGCTTGGCGCGGCAGCACCGCCGCGGTGCCGTGCCCGTCGAGCCAGGCCCGCATGCCGGCGTCCTCCGGCCAGTCGGGCCGGCTCAGCATCAGGAGCCGGGTGCCGACGGCCAGCGTCTCGCACAGCGTGCCGTAGCCGCTCTTGGTCACGACCAGATCGACCGACGCGGCTAGGTCGGCGAAGTCCAGCCCCGTTTCATCCAAATCGACGACGTCGTCCCGGTCGCCGGGCGCGTGCGCCTGCACCCACACCACACCGTCCAGGCGCGGCAACGCCGCCACGGCCGCGCCCGGCAGACCGCCGAAACCGGCGGCGACCAGCGACACCTGCGCGCCCAGGCCAAGGCGCGCGCGCAGGTCCCGCGAGCGGTCCGTTCCGACCCGGCAGATCGGCGCGATCGAACGGGTGTTCCCAAGCTCGGCCATCGACGTGTGCGGCTGGGGCTGCAGGAACAACCCGGCCGCGGCGTAGGCGTCCTGGATCTCCGCCATGATCCGCGCCGCCTCCGGCCGGTCGGCGCAGTAGGCGCGGTAGGCGTCCAGCCAGTTGAGCGAACAGAGCGCGACCGCCGGCACGCCGATCCGCCCGGCCGCCGCGATCGAGCTGTACGGCACATCCGCCAGCAGCAGGTCGGGCTTGAGCGCGCGCAGCCGCTCGGCTTCCCGGGCGACCGCGGCCGGGAAGTCGGCGTGCAGCTCGGCGTAGGCGGCCGCACTCGCCGCGACATCGACGTCCATCGGCCCGTGCATGACCATGCCGACGTCGGCCGGCGGCGCGTCCACCGGCAGGTCGCGCCCGACGTGCCGCGCCAAGACCCCCGACGGCACCGCCGTGCGCAAGGTCACCCGCAGCTCCGGCCGCGCGGCCAGCAGGTCGCGCACGACCGGAATCACCTGCCCGGCGTGGCCGAAGCCGTGGCCGGAGATGTCGACGACGAGGTGGGACATGCGCTTCAGTGTCACGCTCGTCGAAGCAGGCGCGCAAGAGGCGCAGAGCCCCGATCGCGTGTGAAAGTGCCTGTCGCGAATTGACCGGCCAATCGCGGGCTTGCGCAGCTGCTGGCGTCGCGCGGCCGCGGCGCGGGCTGTTCGATCGTCTCGCTCAGCCGGCCGGGGCGGCGGCCCTGGTGCTGCACTTGGGGCTGGAGACGACGCTGTGGCTCCTGCCCCTGCACCACGGCTCCCTGCCAGCGTATAGCTCTGACATACAAGGGAATTGGCTGCGCGGCGCCGGAAACGCTCGCCCCCGCGGCCATCTCACGCTTTGCGCGCGGGCGGCGCAGGCTATATGACCGGGGCATGTCCATGCAGATACCCGTTCACCTCACCGCCTTCTACACCGCGCTGTCGCTGCTCTGGCTGCTGGTCCTGGCCGGCCGGGTGATGGCGCTGCGCTGGAAACACCAGGTCGGCATCAACGCCGGCGGCCATGACGATCTGGACCGGGCGATCCGGGCGCACGCCAACGCCGCCGAATACCTGCCGGGCGCGCTCTTGATGCTCCTGGTGCTGGAGTTGATGGCGACCCCGATGTGGGCGCTGCACGCCCTCGGCCTGGCGCTGGTCGTCGGCCGGGTGGCGCACGCGATCGGCCTGTGGCGCAGTTCCGGCGTGTCGCTGGGCCGACAGGTCGGTATGCTGCTGACGCTCGCGGTCTACGCCGGCGGCGCGCTGCTGCTCTTGGCCGAGGCGTTCGTCCTTTAACCCAGCAAGCGCTTGGCCCCGGCCCTGGTCCCAACCCGGCCCAAGCGCCTATATAGATGGGGCGCGGCGCCCGCCGGCCGCCGGTCCACCACTTTTAGCGGAGTCCGCCCGCCATGAGCCCACGCGACAGCCACGACCCGGCCCATCTGGACGTGCTGGACGACCTGCTGGCCCGCGCGCGCAGCGCCGGCGCCGACGCGGCCGACGCGGTGTTCGTCGATTCGACATCCCTCTCGCACGCCCAGCGCCTGGGCAACGTCGAACAGCTGGAGCGCAGCGAGGAGCAGGACCTCGGCCTGCGCGTGTTCGTCGGCAAGCGGCAGGCCTGCGTGTCCTCCTCCGACCTGTCGGCGACGGCGCTGGACGAGCTCGCCGAGCGGGCGCTCGCGATGGCGAAGAACGTGCCGGAGGACCCGTACTGCGGTCTCGCCGCCCCCGACCAGCTGACGACCAAGTGGCCCAACCTGGACAGCTGCGACCCCCAGGAGCCCGACGCCGACACCCTGATCGCACGTGCCCGCGCCTGCGAGGAGGCCGCACGGGCGGTCCAGGGCATCACCAACTCCGAGGGCGCGGAGGCCGGCTGGAGCCGGGCGCGCATCGCCCTCGCCGCGACCAACGGCTTCCGCGGCGGCTACGCGGTGTCCTCGCATTCGGTCGGCTGCGCGGTTCTGGCGGGTGAAGGCACCGGCATGGAGCGCGACTACGCCTTCCACCGCGCGGTCTACGGCGAGGATCTGGAGGACCCGGCGGCGGTGGGCGCGCGCGCCGGCGAGAACACCGTGCGGCGGCTCAACCCGCGGCGCGCCAAGACCGGGCGCTACCCGGTGATCTTCCACCCGCGCGTGGGCAACGGCCTGCTGCGCAGCCTGGCGGGCGCGATCAGCGGCCCGGCGGTGGCGCGCGGCACCTCGTTCCTGAAGGACAAGATGGGCGAACAGGTGTTCGCCCCCGGCCTCAACGTGATCGAGGATCCGCACGTCCACCGCGGCCTGAAGTCCGCGCCGTTCGACGCCGAGGGCCTCGCGCGCCGGCGCAACGTCGTGATCCAGGACGGGCAGCTCACGACCTGGTTCCTGTCGCTGTCCTCCGCCCGGCAGCTCGGCCTGGCGCCGACCGGCCACGCCAGCCGCGGCACCACCTCCCCGCCCGGCCCGTCGCCGTCGAACATGTGGTTGGAGCCGGGCGAGACCCACGTCGACCAGCTGTTCGCCGACGTCGAGGAAGGCTTCTACGTCACCGAGATGATGGGCATGGGCGTCAACCAGGTGACCGGCGACTACTCCCGCGGCGCGGCCGGCTTCTGGATCGAAAACGGTCAGATCGCCTACCCGGTCGCCGAGGTCACGGTCGCCGGCAACCTGAAGGAGATGTTCCGCAACATCACCCCGGCGAGCGACCTCGAGTTCCGCTACGGCATCGACGTGCCGCACCTGCGCGTGGACGGCATGACGCTCGCGGGCGAGTAGCTCTCCCACGGATACGCGTGTGGCGCCGCGGCAACCGGTTTTCGGCGACGATCCCGTGGTTTAACGGCTGGCGGCGAGTGGTCTCGGGCACGATGCTGAGAGGTGATGCCACGTTTCAGCATCATGCCCTCTCTTCAAGCAGCGACATTCAGCCCGACGACCGGTTCGGCCCTCGCGCAGGTCGTTTTAAGGGAGAAAAAGCAACCGCGGCAGGATCTGCTGCGCCTGCAGGTACTGCACCAACTGCACCAATGGGATCGCCAGGAGCATCACGCTGCTGTCCCGCAGGTTATACAGCACGCGCTCGCGATTCGGTCGGTAGTGCTCAGTCTTCCGCCAGCGCGCCCGCCAGGACAGCCAGCGCCCGGTTTGCCGGCAATAGGCGTCGTAAGCCGACCCGAACTGCTCGCGCAGGAAACTCTCCTCGCGCCGGACGAGCGCATTGAAGATCGCGAAGACGCCCGCGCTCACGCCGAGCCCGATCAGCAAGCTGCCGGTGCTGAGCCCGATCCCAAAGGCCCCGAGCACCGAAAACAGATAGAGCGGGTTACGGGACAGCGCATAGGGACCGCTGGTTACCAGTTCGCGCTTCTTCCGTCCGCCGATGTGGCTGGTCGTCCAGACCCGTCCGGCAACCGCCAGCACGATCAGGAGACCGCCGACCACCTCCTTCGCGAGCGGCAGGGGATGCCCGGCGGGCAGCATTGGCGCCGAGACGAGGATCATGCCGACAGTGATCACTGTCAGGGCCCAGAGCTGCTTCTTGCGTCCGCGCTGGTGTTCTTGCAGCCGCTGCGACATCAAAACCTCGTCTCGACAAGGGTGAAGAAAAGCCGGGAGCCCCCGAACGGGATCTATTCGGCCCGCGTGTACGCCATCTGGGTAGCTCAAAACCGGCCACCAGCCAAAAACAAAGATTCGGTCTCAATCGGTGTCCGCGTCCCGTCGAGACCGACCGGCACCGCTGGCGAGCGCGGCCCGACACCGGCTACGGCGCATCGCCCACAACGAACCGGGCCGCTCCCTCCAAAAGCTCGATCTGAACGGGAAGGTAGCCCATCAGGTCGCCGTCGCCCTGCACCGGGTCGCCCGCGGGCCCGTCGATCCGCACCGACCGCGCGCCCGGCAGGACGCGCACGTCGGCCATCCCGTGCAGCCGGTCCAGCTGCATGCCGAGCGCGTACCGGGCGGCGTTGAAGCTGCCCGGCCGGTCGAACAGGACGACGTGCAACTCCGGCAGCCAGGGGCGGACATCGGGCGCCAGCACGTAGCGCCCGGCGTAATAGTGGCCCTTGCACACCACCACCTGGGCGCAGCGGTACGCCTCGCCGTCCACAGTAACCGCGAGTTCCGGGAAGCGGTAGCCGGCCGCGGCCTCCAGGCCGGCCAGCACGTAGGCCCCTTTGCCCAGCTTGCGCTTGACCCGGGTGCGCACCCGCGCGACCGCCTGCGCGTCGAACCCGGCGCCCGCCATCAAGGCGAAACAGCGTGTCCGCCCGTCGAAGGTCGCCTGCCCCAGGTGCGCGGTCACGATCCGGCCGTGCGCGATCGCCCGCGCGGCCCCCTCGGGATCGACCGGCAGCCCGAGTTCGCCCGCCAGCACGTTGGCCGTCCCAAGCGGAATGACCGCCAGCGGCAGCGGCCCGCCCGGCCGCTGCATCAGACCGTTGAGCGCTTCGTTGACGGTCCCGTCGCCGCCCGCGACGACCACGACGTCGACCTCCCCGGCCGCCGCGGCGATCGTCTCCGCGTCGCCGGGCCCGGTCGTCGCCCGTTCAGTGATCGCGCAGCCGCGCCGCTCCAATCGCGCCAGCGTGCGGCGGAACCGGCCGACCCGGCGCCAGCCGGCGACCGGGTTGTGGACCACCAGAAGCCGTCTCGCCCGGTCCGATGCGGTCTCATTGACAGGGTGTGAGGCCGCGGGGCCGGGGGCGCGGGCGGGAAACTCGGTCATCTGGCCCTGATAGCGGGCGAATGCCAAGCGCGCAACGCCGCGCGTATGACACACCGGTTACGTGTCACAGGACTTTTACCCAACTGACCGAAACTCACAAAACACTAGATATAGCGTCCGGAAGCATCGAAACCACCAGCCTGCATAGAAAGGTGGCACGCAGATGCACGGCACGATCGGCCCCATGCGGCGGCGATACCGGGCGGTCTTCATCTCCGACGTGCACTTGGGCACGAAGGGCTGCAAGGCCGATTTCCTGCTCGATTTCCTCAATTCGGTCGACGCGCGGACCATCTACCTCGTGGGCGACATCTTCGACGGCTGGCGGCTCAAGCGCTCCTGGCACTGGCCGGCAAGCCACAGCGCGGTCGTCCAGACGATCCTGAAGAAGGCGCGCAAGGGCACCCAGGTGGTCTACGTCCCGGGCAACCACGACGAGGTGTTGCGCGCCTATACCGGCCTGCACTTCTGCGACATCGAGGTGGTCCGCGAGACGATGCACGTCGGGGCCGACGGCACCCGCTACCTGGTGCTGCACGGCGACCAGTTCGACGGCGTGGTCAAGTACGCCAAGTGGCTGGCCCTGCTGGGCGACTGGGCCTACAACCTGATGCTTGCCGCCAACGAGTGGTTCAATTTCGCCCGGCGCAAGCTCGGCTTCGGCTACTGGTCGCTGTCGGCCTACCTGAAGCACCGGGTCAAGAACGCCGTCCAGTTCATCGCCAATTACGAGAACGCGGTCGTGGAAGAAGCCCGTCGGCAGCACTGCGACGGGGTGATCTGCGGGCACATCCACCACGCCGAACACCGCGACATGCAGGGCATCGTCTACCTGAACGACGGCGACTGGGTGGAGAGCTGCACCGCCCTGGTCGAACACCTGGACGGGCGCATGGAAATCCTGCACTGGGCGGAAGCCAAGAACGGGGTCCTGCAGATCCCGGCCAAGGCGGCCTGAGCGGTTGCCATGCACCTCTGTCTCGTGACCGACGCCTGGGCGCCGCAGGTCAACGGCGTCGTCCGGACCCTGACGCGCATGGTGGAGGAGGCCCGCGCCAAGGGCCACACCGTGACGGTGATCCATCCCGGGCTGTTCCGCACCTGGCCGTGCCCGACCTATCCGGAGATCCGGCTGGCGCTGTTCGCCGGCGGGCGGGTGCGCCGGATGCTGGACGACGCCCGGCCGGATGCGGTGCACATCGCCACCGAAGCCCCGCTCGGCTGGGCGGCGCGCAGGCACTGCGTCAAGCGCGGCTGGCCGTTCACCACCTCCTTCCACACCAAGTTTCCCGGAGTACGTGAAGGCCCGCACGGGTATCCCGACCGGGCTGGGCTACGCCTTGTTGCGCACCTTCCACAACAAGGCCGCCGGGGTGATGGTGAACACGCCGACGATGTACCGCGACCTCAACGCCCGCGGCATCCGCAATCTGGTCATGTGGTCGCGCGGGGTCGACACGCAGCTGTTCCGCCCCGGCGACAAGAGCGCATTCGACCATCTGGCGCGGCCGGTCTTCCTCTACGTCGGCCGGGTCGCGGTGGAGAAGAACGTGCGCGACTTCCTGGCCCTCGACCTGCCGGGCAGCAAGGCGGTGGTGGGCGACGGCCCGCTGCTGGAGACGCTGCGCCAGCGCTATCCCGATGTCGCCTTCACCGGCGCCAAGCACGGCGAGGAACTGGCGCGCCACTACGCCGGCGGCGACGTGTTCGTGTTTCCCAGCCGGACCGATACCTACGGCCTGGTGATGCTGGAGGCGCTGGCAAGCGGGCTGCCGGTGGCCGCTTACCCGGTGCCGGGCCCGAACGACGTGATCAACGGCCACGACATCGGCGTGCTGGACGCGGACCTGGGCCGCGCCGCCCGGGCGGCAGCTGAGATCCCGAGCGAGCGCTGCCGCGCCTTCGCGCTGGACTACTCCTGGACGCGCGCGGCCGAGCAATTCCTGGACAATCTGGCCCCCATCGGCTAGAGCGCGGGCGCCATCGCGGCCGCCCGCACGGCGATCCGGACGCCGGTCCGTTCCGTGACGGCCGGCGATCGCCACGGCGCCCGCGTGGTCAGCCCGCGCAAGCCCGTGCTATCGTGCGCGCACGCCCGCGAATTTCCGGACAGCCGATCCAGCGCCTTGGCCGATTCCACCCTTTCAAGTCTCCCCATCGACGACCGGACCGTCACGCTGGTCAAGCGGTTGGTGCGCACCTACCTGCGCCCACATCTTGGACGGCTGTTCGCCGCCATCGTCTGCATGATGATCGCTGCCGCGACCACGGCGGCGTTCACGCAGCTGATGAAGCCGATCGTCCAGGAGATTTTCGTCAACAAGAACGCAGCGATGCTGTGGCCGATCGCGTTCACGACGCTGCTGGTGTTCGCGGCGCGCGGGCTTGCGACCTACGGCCAGGCGGTGCTGATGAGCCACATCGGCCTTGCGATCATGGCCCGCATCCAGACCGAGATGTTCCATCGGTTGATGCACACGGAACTCGGCTTCTTCAACGCCAACTCGCCGGGCCAGCTGGTTTCGCGCTTCGTCAACGACGTGCAGATGATGCGCAACTCCGTGGCGGAGACGTTGACCGGTCTCGGCAAGCACGCCCTGACCCTGGTCGCGCTCGTGGGCGTGATGTTCTACGAGGACTGGCTGCTGGCGACGATCGCGTTCGTCGCCTTCCCGACGGCCGTGCTGCCGATCGTCCGGGTGGGCAAGCGGATGCGCAAGGTCTCCGGGCGCACGCAGGAACACCTGGGCGACCTGACCACCACCCTGGACGAGGCGTTCCAGGGCATGCGCTCGGTGAAGGCCTACGGCATGGAGGAGCGCGAGACCGAACGCGCGGAAAGCTCGATCGACCGGGTGTTCGGCCTGATGCTGAAAGCGGCCCGGGTCCAGAACGTCCTGACCCCGGTGATGGAGGTCCTCGGCGGCGTGGCGATCGTCGCGGTTCTGATCTACGGCGGCAACCAGGTGATCTCCGGGCAGAAGGAGGCCGGCGCCTTCTTCGCCTTCATCACCGCCCTGCTGCTCGCCTACGAGCCGTTGAAGCGGCTGGCGAAGCTGAACAACCAACTGCAGCGCGGACTGGCCGCCGCGCAGCGCGTGTTCGCGCTGATCGACCGTGAGCCGGATCTGCAGGAGAAGCCGGACGCGCGACCGCTGGAGCTGAAGCAAGGCGAGGTCGAACTGGACCGCGTGTCGTTCAGCTACGACGACACCGACGGCAAGGCGCTGCACGACGTCACGCTGCGCGCGCCGGCGGGCCGGACCTGCGCTCTGGTCGGCGCCTCGGGCGCCGGCAAGTCGACGGTGTTCAACCTGATCCCGCGCTTCTACGACGTCGAGGGGGGCGCGGTGCGGATCGACGGGCAGGACGTCCGCGACCTCACGGTCGCCTCGCTGCGCAGCCAGCTCGCGGTGGTCAGTCAGGAGGTCATGCTGTTCGACGCGACGGTGCGCGACAACATCGCCTACGGCCGCCCGGACGCGAGCGAGCGCGAGATCCGCCAGGCCGCCGAGGCGAGCGGCGCGGCCGACTTCATCGACCAGCTGCCGGAAGGCTACGCCACGCCCGTGGGCCCGCGCGGCGCGCGCCTGTCGGGCGGGCAGCGCCAGCGCGTCGCGATCGCCCGGGCGATGCTGAAGGACGCGCCGATCCTGCTGCTCGACGAGGCGACCAGCGCGCTCGACACGGAAAGCGAACGCAAGGTGCAGAACGCGCTTGCCACCCTGATGCGCGGGCGCACGGCGATCGTGATCGCCCACCGCCTGTCCACCGTCCGCGACGCCGAGGTGATCTACGTCCTCGACAAGGGCCGGGTCGTCGAAGCCGGCAACCACGACGAACTGCTGGCCAACGGCGGTGCCTACGCGCGGCTGTACGCCATGCAGTTCGCCACCGACGGCAGCTCGGCGAGCGACGGGACCGAGACCACCGACCCCAGCGAAGACGCCGCTGGGGACGACGACGCAACCGCCAGCCCAACCGGCAAGACGGCGAGCGCGTAGAGGCGACATGCGGCTGACCAAACGGCTGCTCCAAGCGTCCGCGACCCGCCGGGTCCTGGCGTTCCTCAGCTTCCTCTACGTCCGCCTGGTCGAGCGCACCACCCGCTTCACGATCGACGACAGCCGCCTGCGGGAGCTGGACGCCGAGGGCCGCGGCGGCATCGCGACCTTCTGGCACGGCCGGATGATGCTGCTGCACCGCGCCTGGACGCCGCGTCCGCGGGTCTTCCACATGATGATCTCCAACCATCGCGACGGCGCGCTGATCTCGGAAGCGATCCGGCACATGCGTGTGGAGACGGTCGGCGCGGACAAGCGCACCGGCGGGCTGAACGCGCTGCGTCAGGCGACCAAGCTGGTCCGCCAGGGCGAATGGATCGGGATCACCCCCGACGGACCGAAGGGCCCGCGCATGCACGCCCGCGGGGGTGCCATCAAGCTCGCCCAATTGACCGGCCGGCCGATCCTGCCGGTCGCGATCGGGGCATCGAACGTGCGTTTCCTGCGCACCTGGGACCGGTTCATGCTGGCTTTCCCGTTCGGCCGGGCGGAGATCCGGTACGGCGCGCCGGTCCAGGTGCCGCGCGAGGCCGACGGCCCGACCCTCGAAGGCTGCCGCCGGCAGCTGGAGGCGGAGATGAACCGCCTGACCCACGAACTGGACGCCGCCTTCGGCCACACCCCGGTTGCGCCCGCGCCCGGCCCCGCGCCGGAGCGCCTGGACACCGTTGGCCCGGGCAGGTCCGCGGCCGACGCGGCCGACCCACGCGACCCGGCGGTTGGATCATGACCGCCTATTCGCTCTACCGGGTTTTGACCTTCCTCGCGGGCCCGGCGTTGCGGGTCTACCTCTACCGCCGGGTGACCCGCGGTAAGGAGGAGAAGGGCCGCCTGCGCGAGCGCTTCGGCGTCGCCTCCCAGCCGCGGCCGAGCGGCCCGCTGGTCTGGCTCCACGCGGCCAGCGTCGGCGAGTCGCTGTCGCTGCTGCCGTTGGTCGAAGCGCTGCGCACGCGCGAGCCGGCGCTGAACGTGCTGGTCACCAGCGGAACCGTCACCTCCGCCCGGCTGCTGCAGACCCGTCTGCCTACGGGCGTGATCCACCAGTACAACCCGATCGACCGGGCCGCCTGGGTGCGCCGCTTCCTGGACCACTGGCGGCCCGACCTCGCGCTCTACGTCGAGAGCGAGCTGTGGCCCAATCTGCTGGGCATCACGCAGGCGCGCGGCATTCCAACCGGCCTGCTGAACGCCCGGATGTCGGAGAGCAGTTTCCGCAACTGGCGGCGCATGCCGTCGTTCATCCATCCGCTGATGGCCGGCTTTCAATTCTGTCTGGCGCAGAACCCGACCCAGGCCGAACGCATGGCCGCACTCGGCGCGCGCAACCCGCGGCCGCTCGGGAACCTGAAGTGCGCGGCCAAGCCCCTGGCGGTCGATCCGGACGCGCTGGCCGAGCTGCGCCGCGCGGTCGGCGGGCGGCCCTGCTGGCTGGCCGCGAGCACGCACGCGGGCGAAGAAGCCGTCGCCGCCGAGGTGCACGCCAGCCTGCGCGCCCGCCATCCGGGTCTGCTGACGGTCGTCGCCCCGCGCCATCCCGAACGGGCGGGCGAGGTCGCCCGGCTGCTGCACGGCCGGGGCCTGCGCGTCGCCCAGCGCAGCCGGGACGGGATCGCCAGCCTGGACGGCGACGTCGACGTCTACCTGGTCGACACGCTGGGCGAACTCGGGCTGTTCTACAGCCTGTGCCCGGTCGCCTTCGTCGGCGGCTCGCTGGGCGATGCCGGCGGGCACAACCCGATCGAGCCGGCGCGGCTCGGCTGCGCCGTCGTGCACGGCCCCGACATGCGCGCCTTCTCCGAAATCGCGGAGGATCTGGGCGAACCCGGCGGCAGCTGGCAGGTGCGCGACGCCGACGGTCTGACCCGCGCGGTCGACCGGCTGCTCGCGGAGCCGGACACGCGCGCCCACCAGGCCGACGCGGCCCGCGCGGTGGCGGAGGGGCAGGCGGGCGTGCTGGACGCCGTGCTGGGCGAGCTCGACCCCTACCTCGCACCGCTGCGCCCATCGGATGGCGGCAACGCCGCCCGACGCCCGTCGGCGGACCCGGAACCCGACGGCCCCCCGGCCGCCGGCCCCACGGCGGCCAGCTGAGCGAGCAGCCCGAGCGTCATGCGCGAACCCAACTTCTGGTACCACGACGGCCCGGCGGCGCGGGTGTTGAGCCCGCTTGGCACGCTGTACGACGCGCTCGGCCGCCGGCGCGCGGCCGGCGTGACCCCGGCCGATTGCGGCGTGCCGGTGATCTGTGTGGGCAACGCGACTTCCGGCGGCACGGGCAAGACGCCCGTGGTGATCGACCTCGCCCGCCGGCTGCAGATGCGCGGCGTGCTCGTGCACCTGCTGACCCGCGGCTACAGGGGCCGCGAGGTGGGGCCGCATCCGGTAAACCCGATGCGCGACGACGCCGCGCGGGTCGGCGACGAACCGCTGCTGCTGGCCCGCGCCGCGCCGACCTGGGTGGCGCGCGACCGCGCCGCCGGCGCCCGCGCGGCCGCGGCCGAGGGCGCGCAGGCGATCCTGATGGACGACGGTCTGCAGAACCCGGCGCTGAAGCGCGACCTGAACGTGCTGGTGATCGACGGGGCGCGCGGCTTCGGCAACGGCCGGGTGATCCCGGCGGGCCCGCTGCGCACGCCTCTGGCGCGCACGCTGGCGCAGGTCCACGCCGGCGTCGTCATGGGCGCGGACCGTACCGACGTGGCCCGGCAGCTGCCGCGCGGCATGCCGCTCGCCCGCGCGGACGTCGAGGTCGATTCCGTAACCCGCAACCGGCTGGCCGGCATGCGTGTGCTTGCCTTCTGCGGCATCGGCCGGCCGGACAAGTTCTACGACACGCTGCGCGGTCTGGGCGCCGAGGTCGCCGAAACCCGCGGCTTCGCCGACCACCACCGCTACCGGCCGAGCGAGATCACGGGCGTCATGGAGATGGCCAAGCGCGGCGGTCTGACCCCGGTCACCACGGAGAAGGACGCGGCCCGCCTGCCCGCCTGGGCGCAAGCGCGGGTCGAGGTCGTGCCGATCACCCTCGCCTGGACCGGCGACGCCGCGCTCGACCGGCTGCTGCACGCGGCCGTGCCGACGCGGGAGACGGCATGAGCGACACCCCGCACGGTGCCGACCGCACGCCGCGCGACCATCGCGGCCCGGGCAAGCGCGCGGGGCCCGCCAAGACGGTGCGCTGGCTCGCCGAAGCGGCGGCGACCTGGCTGTGGCTGCGCGGCATGGGCGCCTTGGCGCCCGACCGGGCCTCCGACCTGGGCGGCTGGCTGGGCCGGACGATCGGCCCGCGGCTGGCCGTCGACCGCACCGCGCGCGCCAACGTCCGCCTCGCCTTCCCCGACCTGCCGGCGGCGCGGGTGGACGCGATCGTGCGCGCGTCCTGGGACAACCTGGGCCGGACGGCGGCGGAATACGCCCACCTGGCGACGATCATGGACCCCGCGACCGGCCGGGTGAGCTATCACGGCCACGACCGCCTGCAGCCGGCGGTCGACGGCCGGCAGGCGCAGATCTGCTGGTCCGGCCACTTCGCCAACTGGGAGGTGCTGGGCTGCGCCGCCGCCCAGCTGGCGCCGCGGTCGGTCGCGATCGTGCGCGATCCCAACAACCCCTACGTCGCCCGGCTGATCGAGCGCGCCCGCGCGGTCGCCGGCGGCGAGCGGGTCAACAAGGGCCGCGCCGCCAGCCGGCGGATGATGGGCGCGGTGCGCGACCGGGCGCTGCTCGCCGTGCTGCTCGACCAGCGCCTGTCCGACGGCATCGACGCGCCGCTGTTCGGCCAGCCGGCGAAGAGCCCGTCGGGCGCGGCGATGATGGCGGTGCGCCGGAACATCCCGATGTATCCCGTGCGCATCGAGCGCACCGGCCCCGCGCGCTTCCGGGTCACGGTCGAGGACCCGCTCGCCCCGCCCCAGGACGCCGACCGCGAGACCTGCACCCACCACCTGGTCGCCGCCTGCAACGCCCGCCTGGAAAGCTGGATCCGCGCCCGCCCCGGCGAATGGCTGTGGCAGCACCGCCGGTTCGAGAAGCCGGCGTACCGGGAGTAGCCGGACGCGCGCTCGGCCGGGCCTTGCCGCGGAGCGAGTGGACCGCGGCCGGTGCCGGGCGGATAGCGCCCCCCGGACGGCCGACGGGAGGGGCAGGTTGTGAGCCGGAGCCAACATTTGCCGATTATCCCCAAACGGAGGTGTTGGGTCGCTCTTTTTTCGGGAAAGCGATAGGGTCAATGCGCCGATCGGCGCGCCAAGAAGTTAATCTAAAACGCGTTCTCCAACGACCCGCTCACGGCGACCGCATGCCTACAGCGACATGCTCGAAGGCCGAACCGGCCTTCCGGGCTGAATGTCGCTCTAACTTCTTGAAGAGAGCGCAAGATTCAGCTGGAAGGTAAGTCCACCTTCCAGCATCTTGCCCGAGCCACATAAGCGTGTCGTGCACCACTAGCCAGGCGCGAATCCGTATTCTTCCAGGTTCGTACTCTGCCGAAAACGGGACCGCGTCGATCATCCAGAAGTGCCGGCGCGGCTCGAGGTCGGACAGGGCATGCCTGGAAAACCCTGTGTCACCCTGACGCGACACCAGCGCTGTCAGTCCGGATTGACACCGCCCCTGGAATACGGGAGTGTTGCGGCCGTGTTCCATATGCCGAGCGTGAATGGGGCGTCCGATGCAACTGGCAAAATACGTTAAGTTTCGCGAAGAGAAGTTCGGCGGAGTTCTGTTCGAAACCCGCTCGGAGAAGGTGTACGCGCTGAACCCAACGGCAGCCGCGGTGGTGCGGGAAATTCAGTCGGGCACGCCGGAAGACGAGATCCCCGCCCGCCTGCAAGCGTCGTTCGACGCCGATCAGGCAGACCGTATCGAGCGCGAGGCGGTGGCGTTCGCCCACCAGTTGCGCGACAACGGTCTCGTCGTCGAAAGTTAAGCGCCATGGACGATCTGGAAGGACATGCCGCAGCGGCCGGCGGCGCCGGCCGTGTCGATCTGCGCCCGGCCCCGGCGACACCGGGCACCACCACTTCCGGGTCCCTGGGCGCGCCGTTGTATCTGGCTTGGCAGCTGACCAACGAGTGCAACTTCGCCTGCCTGCACTGCATCGAGGAGAGCGGCCCCGGGCGCGCATTCAAGGACGAGCTGGACGACGCCCAGACCTTCGAGGTGCTGCGCCAGGCGATCGAACTGGACGTGCCCTACATCTCGCTGTCCGGCGGCGAGCCGATGGTACACCCGCGGTTCTTCGATCTGGTCGGCTTCGCTGCCGAGCGGGGGACACAGCTGAAGATCGAGACCGACGGCCAATACTTGACGAAAGAGGCCTGCCGGCGGCTGAAGGAGCTCGACGTCAAGTCGGTCCAGGTCTCGATGGACGGGGCCAGCCGCGAGACCTTCAACAAGATGCGGGTCCGCGGCGACTTCGACGAGGTCGTGCAGGGTATACGAAACCTGGTCGAGGCCGGTGTTCCGCTGGAGATCAACTACTCGCCGACCAAGTTCAACACGCACGAGATCGGCCGAGCCGTCGACCTGGCCTACGAGCTGGGGGCGCAGAACTTCTACACCGGCCGAACGATGTATACCGGCAACGCCGTGAAAACCTGGCACATGCTGGTCCCCAGCGAGGACCAGTACATGCACTACTTCAACACCCTGCACCTGAAGCGGATCGAGTACGCCGGGCGGATGCGGGTGCACTTCCACGAGATGGGCTTGCTGCAGGAGATGCGCGAGCGCCTGGAGAACCCGGCGGCGCTGCTGATCGTGCTGCCGAACGGGCTGGTCAAGCTCGATCAACGCACTGCCGTTTATCTGCGGCGATCTGCGCCAGGAAATCGCTGGAGCAGGTCTGGGCGAACTTCCAGGAGGCCTGGAAGGACCCGCGGATGGCGGAGTTCGTCGCAGGCGCTGGAGCAGGACCCCACCAAGACGGCCGACCTGCATCAATGGATTCACGTCTGAGACCGCGTTGAGCGAGGCCGCCCCGTGAGCGAGCACGTCCCGGCATACAGCACACGCGCCACCGGCCCCATGGCCCTGCTCGTCCGGCTGGCCAGCTTGGTGCGCTACCGCTTCTTCCTCTACGCGGGCCTGCTGCCGTACCTGCTGGGCGCGGCGTGGGCTTGCGGCGGTCCTGGGCGTCTTCGACGCTGGTTTGTTCTGGACCGGGTTGGGCGGCATCCTGCTGTCGGTGATCGGCGTGGAGACGTTCAACGAGTATTTCGACAGCCGCATGGGGACCGACCGCGTGTTCGATCCCACCGACGCCCCGCCGATGTCGGACGCGGTGCTCTGGCTCGGCGTGGCGGCGTTCGCCGGCGCGCTCGCCGTGGGGCTGTACTTGGCATGGCTGACCGGCTGGCCGATCCTGCTGTACGCCGGACTCGGCGGGCTCGCCGCCGCCTTTTACGTGGCGCCCCCGATCCGTTTCGCCTATCGCGGCCTGGGCGAGACGGTGATCGCGCTTTCTTACGGCCCGCTGATGGTGCTGGGCAGCTTGCACCTGCACGCCCAGAGCCTTGCCGGGGGCGTGATCGGCCCGGCGCTGCTGGCCTCGCTGGTACCGGGGCTGCTGATCATGGCGCTGGCGGTGACCAACGCCATCCCGGACTTTCACCAGGATCGGCTGGTGGGCAAGCGCAACCTGGTGGTCCGGCTGGGGCGGGAGCGCGCGGTCTGGCTGTACAACGGCCTGGCCGCGCTGGCGCTGGCGGTCGTCGTCCTGGGCGTCGCGCTGGGCGTGTTCCCCTGGCCGACGCTGGCCGCGCTGGGCGCGGCCGTGCTGGTGGCGCAGAGCCTGCAGCGGGGGCGCTACAGCTGGAAGACGCCGCGCGCCTTCCTGCCCGCGGTGCGGGCGATCGTGCGCGGCTACGTCGTTGCCACGGTGCTGTTCACCCTGGGGTTGCTGAGCCAGCCCTGGCTTGCGGGATGACGGAGGACGCCTTGCGACGCGTGGATGGATGCGGCCCCGGCCGCGCGTCGGATCGACCGCCTGGGCGCGCCGCTGTTCGTGTCCTGGCAGCTGACCCGCGACTGCGACCTGGCCTGCGTGCACTGCTGCACCGAGAGCGCGCCCGGCAAGCCGATGGCGGGCGAATTGTCGCGCGCCGAGGCGCTTGCGCTGGCGGACGAGATCGTCGACGCCGGCGTGCCCTACGTCATGCTGTGCGGCGGCGAGCCGATGGTGGTCCCGCACTTCATGGACGTCGCGGATCGGCTCGGCCGTGGCGGCGTGCAGCTGAAGATCGAGACCAACGGGCAGCGCTTCGGACCCGAGGAGGCCGCCCGGCTGGCGGACCTGCCGGTGCGCAGTGTGCAGATCAGCCTGGATGCCGACGATCCCGCCACCTACGCCCGTCAGCGCCCAGGCGCGTCGCTGGACAAGGTGCACGACGCCTGCCGCGGCGGTGCGAGCGGCCGGCCTGCCGCTGGAGGTCACCTTCGCGCCAACCCGGATCACCATCGCCGAGCTGCCGGCGGCGATCGACCGGGCGCGGCACCTGGGCGCCTTCCGCTTCAACACGGGCGCGTTGATGCGCATCGGCAACGCCGCGCGGAACTGGCGTAAGCTCGAGCCGAGCGAGGAGCAGTACGCTACCTTCCGCGCCGTTCTGGACCGCGAGGCCGAGCACGGCGCGCCGGGGCTTGAACTCGCCTACCTTCCCTTCCGGATGGAGGACGGGCTACGCCAGGCGGCCGCGGAGCCGCCGGCGACGCTGCTGATCCTGCCGGACGGCCGGGTTCAAGGCGTCGGCGGCGCTGCCCTACGTCGTCGCCGATGTGCGCCGGGACGGGCTGGCGCAAGCCTGGCGATCCTACTGCCAGGCCTGGCATGCCCCGAAGTGAGGGCCGCCGTCGAGGCGGCAGCCGTCGACGGGGCCCGGCATGCCCAGGCTAACGCCTGGCAGGAGCTGGCGGAATCCACCGCCTGAGAGACCCAGAAAGGAGGTGACGCATGAGCGAACGAGTGGCCGAGACGCGCGAGGCGCGTCAGGAGGAGCGGTCCGCGGAGGCGCCGAAGAAGATGGCCTGGGAGACTCCTGAGATGGAGGATGTCTCCGAGCAGGTCATGGCGCAGCCGTACATCCGCTTTACCTAAGCCTATCCCGGGACCGGCCGGCTCTGCGTCGACCGGTCCCGGTCTTCCGCCCACGCTCTAGCGCAGGAACGAACGCATCATGCATGCCGGTGCCCGTGTCGAGGACTTCGGCGCGCCCCTGTTCATCGCCTGGCAGCTGACCAACCGCTGCGCCGGCCGGTGCCCGGCCTGCTGTGAGGAATCCGGACCCGATATGGGCTGGCCAGACGAGTTGAACCGGAAGGAAGCGCTCGATGTGGCCCGCCAGATCGCCGAGGCCGGGATTCCCTACGCCGCCTTCGGCGGCGGCGAGCCGATGAGCGTGCCGCACGTTTGGGACATCTTCCAGACGCTGTCCGACGCCGGCACCGCGATCAAGATCGAAACCGACGGACGCTATATCGACCACGCGGCCGTCGACCGGTTGGCCCGGCTGCGTGTGGACAATGCGCAGATCTCGGTCGACGGCGCTACAGCGGAGACCCACGCTCGGATGCGGCCCGGATCGGCAAGTTTCGCGCAGGCGACCGATGCCCTGCGGCTGTTGAGCGCGCAGGGGGTGCCGGCGGAACTCGTGTTCACCCCGACCGCGGCTTAATCTCCACGAAATGGCCGACGCATTCGACCTTGCCGTCGAGCTTGGCTGCAGTGCGTTCGTCACCGGCCCGCCGATGCGCCTGGGCCGCGCCGCTGCGAAACTGGGGCCAGCTGGCCCAGACCCAGGCGCCTGGACGGAGGCGACCGGGGAGCTCCGCATGCGCGCAGCGCGCCATCGCGAACTCCGGGGACGCGCCTGTCCATCTATCCGCACGACATCGAGCAGGAGATCGTCCAGCGGCTCGAAAGCCCGCAGGCGATGATGCTGATCGTGCCGAACGGGCGGGTGAAGCTGTTGAACGCCCTGCCATTCGCCCCTGGCGACCTGCGGCGGCAGAGCCTGTTGGAGGCCTGGAAGAGTACCCAGGCGGCCTGGCGCAGTTCACAAGTCGTGAACTTTATCCGACGGTGCGAGGAGATGCCGGAGTTGTTGCAGCACGCCAATGAAACCTGGCCGGTCTCTTAAATTGACCCGGCATCCGCTCGGGCGACGGTGTCGAAAGCTAGAACGGTGACCCGGGCGTAGAGTTCTTTGGGCCGAGATCGACCTGAGAATTCTACGTGCAGGTTAGTCAGAACGCGCAAGAGAAGCTGCGGGTAGTCCGCTGGCCCGACCCGGCCACGATCGAGATCACCGTGCGAGGCCCGCCCCAGAACGCCGACCGCGAGACCTGCACCCCGCCATGATCACCGCCTGCAACGCCCGCCGCCTTGGAAACCTGGATCCGCGCCGCCCCGGCGAATGGCCTGTGACCAGCACGGTGCAGGAGTTGAAGCCGGCGTCGAGGTAGGTGGACGCGTGCTCGGCCGGGCCTTGCAGCGGCGCGCGACCGCGGCTGGTTCCGGGCGGAAAGCGGACGCCGCACGGCCGACAGGGAAGGGCAGTCGAATTTCGGGGCAACGTCCGGTCGCGATGCCAATCGGCGCGGGAAGTGCCGAAGTGCCTTGCGAGTTGCATCCGTTGAGAGAAGGCGACGCCGATCAACTCCTTTCAATTGGCACTCAGCCCCACATTGCACGAACATTTGGTCTGATCAAACCGGAGTCGGTTCCATAGCTGCGGCGATCGGCGGCTTGCACAGTTCCTACGTAGAGCGTGGCAGTTCCAAACAGATTTGCTATCACAAACATAACACTTGAATGAGCATCAAAACTCGAATTTTCATGAGAAATGTTGTGCAAATTTAAGGAAACGTGAAAATCAAAAACATCAAGCTGAAGGCGATGGTTTACATCAACAATCCCCATTGTTCTTGAGATCTCCACCACCAACCGCCTGCAATAATGTGGTTCACGTCTTCGCTGCAAAGAAGGCAGCCATCAGCAACCAATTCTGGAGAGATTTTAAATTCAACCCTTCTTTGCTCCAAAGGAATTCACGAACTCGCGCTCATACCGGCGCCAATCTCTATGACCTTTCCTATAATTATCTCGAATTTTTTTGTTGGGGCAGCGAAAGGTGGATATAGTCGACATCGCAATACTTTCGAAAAATTTGAGATCATCCCTTTTTCGCGAAACCGGCAGATTGCGACACGTTGTTTAATCTGATCAACAACTCGCTTGGTGCGATTCCCTGACGAGATCGAAAAATTTTTTCGCACTTCTTTTGTTAGACGGATGGTGTTGATCTTCATTTCTGCACTCCGTTTTTACCGCGCGTGTCCACCGTTTTCTCGGTATGCAATCCGCAACTCCTGTTTTTCCAACGCTTCAGTGAAAAACCGTTAGTCTTGAACAAATCGCCCCTTGAAAGGCCGATCATATCTACCAGTCGATCAAGGGCGGATTCATGGGCCTCGATAGTTCCATCGTGATACCTTACCTCGCGTGGCTGTGCTGAAAATCTCCTGACGCGAGAATAGTGCGATGACATTCCAGAGGCTCCTTTCGGCGCACATGAGTGAGTTGGATTATATACAGCGCCCTTTGGTCGACGAGCTATTGATCGTTGAAACTCATCCCTCCGCGCTAAGCGAGCATACTGTACTTTACCATTCACGTGGCGTGACGGGTGGTCAGGTGGTGCCCAGCTCCTTGCCAAAGAAAACGTATTTGATACCTAAATCTCTCAATACAGAAGCTAGGGTTTCCCTATTAATAAAGGTAAAACTTACTAAAGGGAGAGGAACAACATCAGCAACCACATCAATTTGATGCTGCTTTGCGGAGTGGTGAAGCCTTAAAACCGCTTGGTTGGTGGCGAGTGGGAAAAATTCCGCCATGTTTCATATCGTCCACCGTCATTTCGGTGGTTTGATTATCGCGGCGACAAGTTTATGACGATGACCCATCGTGCGGTTCACCGATACTTATCGTTGCGTGGCGCTCGCCTATTTGGTATTCACCGTTTCCTTTTTGCAAATAATCTCGCTCATATATAGGATCGGTGACCCAAAGACGATATGATTGATCATTGAAATTAAAGCGAGCTTGCACCGTACTTTGGGTTTTCAAGGCCCTGCAGGTGTTACAATACGGAAAATCGTACATATTCGAAGTTTCACTAGCCGCAGTGAATTGTCTTAGGCGGCTTGCGGTGGCCTTGTCGAGCTGGTCGTTTGGACCGTGATAGGTGCTAGACCCGTTGGGCCACAGGTCGGCTTATGGATCGGACAACTGTTCAAGATCTTCGTACTAGCTGAATCGCGTTTTTCCCAGTAGTCTGATCGAGCGGCCGGTTTTGATCTGGTGAAGCTTGGGCTTCAGTTTAATAAGAGGAACGCCTATTATGTGTCTACGATTCTTGGGATCGCTAACCCTGGTACCGCACTGACTTTCAAGACCTCTTCGTTTTCCCGATCGCTTACCGGCCAAATCCAGCCTTTTTCCACTCCCGTTTTCGAACAGTCCTGCTATGCAGCGCCCAGCCAAGCTTTCGAATTCGCCAAACACACCAATGTCGTAACGACTTGTGTCACTTAGGCGCTCCCCGTGTTCGTTCGTTAAAATTCCCTATGGAATCGGTTTGTTGATCAATGCACCGAAGTGGCGCTGCCCGGACCATCTTGATCCGCCATGGTCGGTGCTGTAGATGGCTTGGGGTGGTGCCAACAAACATGCTCGTCGGCACCTGAACTGGCGGTAGGTAAGGCGGTACCGTCAGGATCCACAGCTGTGGGTGAGAAACTCAAACCCGCTTGTTACGGCTGGGTTTCAACCACTCTTTGGCCCGAACCCAGCCGTGACCACGGGTCACGGTGCGAGGGCCGCTACAGCCAACCTGCTCGACCTCGGGCGTGGCCCGGAAAATTCATGGGGGACGGCGGGTGTAGCCCAAGCTGCTGAATAGTCGTAAGATTTCGGTGTCGAGACGAAAACCTACGATCAGCAGGAGCACACCCGCCGTGGTTGAACATACGCCGGAACTGCCGGGCCTGTCACCTGTCTCCGGCAAGCGCGTGGTCGCCCGTTTCGACGGCGGCGAGATGTCTTCCGACGGAGGTGTTCTCGTTTTGCGCGAAATCGAGGAGCGGATCGGTTTCGCGGACCGGCTCGCCGGCTGCCTGAACGACACGCGTGATCCCAAGCGTTCGGATCACAAGATGGCGGCTATCCTGCGCTTCCGCATGCTGATGATCGCCGCCGGCTACGAGGATGGTAACGACGCCACCAGCCTGCGCCACGATCCCGTCTTCAAGATGGCGACCGAGCGGCTGCCGTCCGAGCCGGACCTCTGCTCGCAGCCGACGATCTCGCGGATGGAGAACGCGCCGGACGTCCGCGCCCTGCTGCGCATGGCGGATGCGCTGGTCGAGCAGTACACCGGCTCGTTCACGAAGGTGCCCAAGCGCATCGTCCTGGACGTCGACGACACCTTCGACGCCGTCCACGGCCACCAGCAACTGCGCCTCTTCAACGCGCACTACGACGACTACGGCTTTCAGCCGATCCTGGTGTTCGACGACGCCGGCCGGTTGGTCGCCGCGATGATCCGCCCGGCCAAGCGGCCGAACGGCCGTCAGGTGCGCGCCTTCCTGCGCCGCCTGATCCGGCGCATCCGATCGATCTGGCCGCGGGTCGAGATCCTGGTGCGCGGCGACAGTCACTACGCCTGCCCCGAGGCGATGGCGTACTGCGAGGCCAACAAGGTGGACTACATCTTCGGCCTGGGCACGACCTCAACCCTGCGCCGCCACGTCGAGACGCTGGAGGCGAGCACCGCCGAGCGCTTCGCCGCGGGCGACGGCAGTAAGGTGCGCCGCTGCAAGGAGTTCTACGACGCGGCGGCGAGCTGGAACCGCGCCCGCCGGATCATCGCGCGCGTGGAAGTCGGGCCGCAGGGCGCGGACACGCGGTTCATCGTGACCAGCCTGGAAAAGGGCAAGCCGCGGAGCCTCTACGAGGACGTGTACTGCCGGAGAGGCCAGGCGGAAAACCATATCAAAGCCTTCAAAACGCATCTGGCCGCCGACCGGACCTCGTGCAGCCGGGCGACGGCGAACCAGATGCGGCTGTTCCTGCACGCCGCGGCGTACTGGCTCCTCTGGACCCTGCGAACCCTGGCACCGAAGCGCTCCCAGTGGCGCAAGGCCCAGTTCGACACCATCCGGCTCCGTCTGCTGAAGGTGGCGGCGAAGGTCACCGAATACGCGACCCGGGTCGTCGTACAGCTGCCGTCCGCCTATCCGGATCAGGCGATCGCGCGGCTGCTGGGCGCGAAGATCCCGCAGCTGACCGCGCCGCCGTAGCGGCCGGGGCGATGTGCCCGCTCGCCGCCGACTGACCGTCCAACCCCAGCGCCGCCGTCATCGAGAGTCTCGAAAAATCGCCGATTCCGGCGGCGCTTTCGCGTGCCTGCACGCCTGTCAGTTGAAAACGCCATCCGCGAGCGGAAATTGAACGCCCGTTCATGAATAGATGGGGCTAGGTGGCTGCGGCGCGGTGTGCAGGGCGCGCGCGCCAGCATGGCCGACGCGCCAAGCCGGCCGCGATCCCTACAGCGACGAGGCCTTGCCCGCCGTCGTCGGCGGGCTTGCTCCAGCAGTTTGGCCGACTTCTTCTTGGCCGGCTGCGTCCGGCTCCCGGCAGCCCGGTCCGTCCCGGCGATGGACCCGCGCCGCCTCGCCCCACGGCGAAGCCGCGTTCCAGGGTCGCCTGGTAGCTGTAGCCCTCCAGCAGCCGGCCCAGTTCGTCGACCCGCTGGCGGGCGTCGCGCACCTGGTAGCCGGTCGCCTGGGTGAGCCGGCGCTCGGCGTCCAGGCCGTCGAAGCGGTCGCGGGCGCGCTCGATCCGGCGCTGGCCGGCGGTCGCGATCCGCTCGCCCAGGTTGTCGATCCGCTCGCGCACCTGCGCGATCTTCTGGGTCGGCGTGGGCAGGCGCAGGCCCAGGTTGTCCGCGCTCTCCCGGCGCTGGCGCAGGAACCGTTCGACCGAACCGCCCAGGCGTTCCGACAGGTCGTCGACCGCCTGCCAGGACTCCTCCAGCTTGCGCTTGGGATCGGGCAGCCCGCGCGCCAGCCCCTCGAGGTGGGTGCGCCGGTTGTCCAGCCCGCGCGTCGCCGCCCCGATCAGCCGGCGCTCGAAGTCGGCGACCAGGTTGACCAGTTCGCTCTTCACCGGCACCGCGATCTCGGCCGCGGCGGTGGGCGTGGGCGCGCGCCGGTCGCTGGCGAAGTCGATCAGGGTGGTGTCGGTCTCGTGCCCGACCGCGGAGATCAGCGGGATCTCGGAGGCCGCCGCCGCGCGCACCACGCTTTCCTCGTTGAAGCCCCAGAGGTCTTCCAGGCTGCCGCCGCCGCGCGCCACGATCAGCACGTCCGGGCGCGGCACCGCGCCGTCCTTGGAGAGCGCGTTGAAGCCCTGGATCGCCGCCGTCACCTGCGGGGCGCACTGCTCGCCCTGCACGGCCACCGGCCAGACCAGCACGTGCCGGGGGAAGCGGTCGGCCAGCCGGTGCAGGATGTCGCGGATCACCGAGCCGGTGGGCGAGGTGATCACGCCCACCACCCCCGGCAGGTAGGGCAGCGGGCGCTTGCGTTCCTCGTCGAACAGGCCCTCGCCAGCGAGCTTCTTCCGGCGCTCCTCCAACAGCTTGAGCAGCGCGCCCTCGCCCGCCATCTCCAGCGAGTCGACGATGATCTGGTAGGACGACTTGCCGGCGTAGGTGGTCAGCCGGCCGGAGGCGATCACCTCGAGCCCGTCTTCCGGCAGCATGGCGAGCTTCTGCTTCATGCCCCGGAAGCAGACCGCGTCGAGCACGGCGTTCTCGTCCTTCAGGCGGAAGTAGACGTGACCGCTCGCCGGGAAGCTGGGGCGCGAGATCTCGCCGCGCACGCGCACGCGCTCGAACGCGCCCTCGACCGTCTTCTTCACCGCCTGGCCGAGTTCGGTGACGGTGAAGATCGGCTGGTTGTCGCCGCGCGGGTCGGTGTCGGACTCGACGGGCGTCGAACGCGAGGAGGTGCTGGAGCCTGTCATGTCATCATTACTATGCTAGGGACCCCGTGTTTGACAAAACCGGCGTGCCCGCGCGTCGGCCCGCGCGCGGGCATCGCGGCTACGCACGAGGCCATGCCTACGCGCGAGCCCACGATGATGCACGAGACTTAAGAGAACGGACACGCGATGAAGATCCTGGTTGTCGGCGGCGGCGGCCGCGAGCACGCGCTGTGCTGGGCGATCGCCGCCTCCCCGCTGTGCGACGAACTGTACTGCGCGCCCGGCAACGCCGGCATCGCCGCGGAGGCGACCTGCCTGGAGGTCGCCGCGGAGGACGTCGACGAGCTCGTGACGGCGGCCACTGAGAAGGCGGTCGATCTGGTCGTGGTCGGGCCGGAGGCGCCGCTGGTGGCGGGCCTGGTCGATCGGCTGGAGGACGCCGGCATCAAGGCGTTCGGCCCCAGCAAGGCGGCCGCGGAACTGGAGGGCTCCAAGGCGTTCGCCAAGGAGCTGTGCGCCAAGCACGGCATCCCGACGGCCGCGTTCGAGCGCTTCACCGATCCCCAGGCGGCCAAGGCCTACGTCGCCGACCAGCCGCTGCCGATCGTGGTCAAGGCCGACGGCCTGGCGAGCGGCAAGGGCGTCACCGTCTGCCAGACCCACGGCGAGGCGGAGCGCGCGATCGACGAGGCGCTGGTCGACAAGCGCTTCGGCGCGGCCGGGGAGAGCGTGATCGTCGAGCAGTGCCTGAGCGGGCAGGAGGTCAGCGCCTTCGCGCTGGTCGACGGCGATACCGCGCTGATGCTGCCGTGCGCGCAGGATCACAAGCCGGCCTACGACGGCGACACCGGCCCCAACACCGGCGGCATGGGCGCCTACTCCCCCACCCCGCTGGTCGACGAGAAGACCGCCGAGCTGATCCATTCCACGATCCTGCAGCCGACCGTGGAGGCGATGAAGGCGGAGGGCCGGCCGTTCAAGGGGCTGCTCTACGCCGGGCTGATGATGACGCCGGACGGCCCGCAGGTGCTGGAGTACAACGTCCGCTTCGGCGATCCGGAATGCCAGGTGCTGGTGATGCGCCTGATGTCGGACCTGCTGCCGGCCTTGATGGCGGCCTGCGACGGCGTGCTGGACAGCTTCGACATGCGCTGGTTCGCGGAGACGGCCGTGTCGGTGGTGATGGCCGCGCGCGGCTATCCGGGCGCTTACGAGAAGGGCGAGGCGATCGGCGGGCTGGACGCGCTCGAGGGCCAGGACGACCTGGTGGTCTTCCACGCCGGCACCAAGGCCGACGCCGACGGCACCGTGCGCTCGGCGGGCGGGCGCGTGCTCACCGTGACCGCGCTTGGCGGCAGCATCGAGGAAGCCCGGGAGCGGGCCTACACCGCGATCGACCGGATCGACTGGCCGGGCGGCTTCTGCCGGCGCGACATCGGCTGGCGCGCGCTCGGCAAGGCGACGATCGAGACGGAGGACTGACCGTCGCCGCCTGACGCCGGGCTCGGACGCGAGGCGTTTTACGGCGCTGCGCGTCAGGCGTGACTCCGCCGCCCAGAAAAGGCACACTACGATTTCGCCCTCGAAAGGGGCGACCGGCTTTTCGTGCGAAAAGCCTCTTGTAGCTAGCTCTACGTCGTAACCTCTGGGAGGTGGAGATGATGAAAAGCGTGATCGCCGCCGCTGCCATCGTGGCGTTCGGTGCGACCAGCGCTGCCGCGGCCTGCGGCTGGAAAGCCAAGCAGGACACGGTTGCCGACCTCGACGTGAAGACCGAGCAGCAGCAGACCGCCAAGCAGTCCACCCCGGCCGACGCGTCCAAGGCCGAGGACCGCACCGCCAAGGACCGCACCGCCGGGTCGGAGCGCACGAGCGAGCGTCTACAGCTCGCCGTCGATCCGCGCGCGGACGACGCGGCCAACAACTAAGCCGTTACCGGGCGTTCGGGCCCCGATGCCCGGCGCCCGGCCCTCGGCCGCTCTTTCGGCCGATTGTTTTTCCCTGACCCATAACGCCAAGGTCCTCGAGTGACCGTGCCCGAACGTCTGGGGCCCTGTCGTTCTGTAAGCCGGATGTCGTGCGTCGCGAAGGCCCGTGCCGGCGGCCGTGACGCTTACGACCCGTTGGACGACTCCAGCCGCGCGAGTTCGGCGTCCAGGTCGCGCGGCATGGCGTGATGCATCAGGTAGTCTTCGTCGAAGCCGGTTACCTGGTGCAGCTGATCGATGTTCAGCAGGGCCACGGATTCCCGCTTCACCGCCAATAGCCCTTCGGCGCCGAGCTGGCGCAGGGTGCGGTTGACGTGCACCACCGACAGGCCGAGCGCATCCGCGATGATCTGCTGGGTGAGCGGCACCTGCAGCTGGTCGCCGCTGGTGAGCCCGCGCACCTTGAGCCGCGCCCACAGTTCCAGGAACAAGTGCGCCACCCGCTCCCGCGCCGAGCGGCGGCCGAGACTGACCAGATGCTCGCCCAGGATCTCCTGCTCGCGCGCGGCCGCCCAGACGAGCGCCGCCCCCAGCCGCGGCGCCTGGGCGATCGTGGGCACGATCTTGGCCGGCGCGAACGGCACGGCCGTGACGTCGCTGAGCGCGCTGACCGAACTGGTCGCTAGCGGCGTGATCGCCCCGAACAGACCGATCGCGTCGCCTGGGGTGAGGAACGACAGGATCTGCCGGCGGCCGTTGGGCAGCGTTTTCGACCTCGCCGCCCAGCCGGTCAGGATGACGTAGCCGTCCCGCCGTGCGTCGCCTTGCGTCATCAGGTCCTGGCCGCGCGCCACGTTAACTTCTTGCCGGTTGAGCAAAGCGGACAGCGCCGCCTGGGCCGGCGCGTCGATCGTCGCAAACAGCTCGAGCTTGGTCAGCAGCGCCTGGACACCAGCCGACATCCCGTTGCTTTGCATGATTTGCGGCGGGTCCCTGTCCGCACGTCGCGCGGGCGGCGAACGGCGTCTTGTTGGTCCAACGAGAGCAATATGCTGAAAGGTGTGAACACCTTTCAGCTGAATCTTGATCTATACTCAAGAAGTTAGAGCGATTAAGCCAGACCCACGTCGCCAAGGCGACGCACCCGTTTTGGACGGCAAGGCGCTTTCTGCCCGTTGAGTCCCGCAGCGCCATGTCAACCAACAGTGACATACGTCGCGGCAAGTGGGAAGCGGCACGCGACTTAACGTCCGCCCGCGACATGACGGTCATTCAAATTATCAAGTCCGAATTTTCCAGACCGCGACAAAAATCGCATTTTTTGTCCTGTGTTGGCGAGCTATCCCGGCCCGACGCCGTAAAGTGTTCAACGTCACGGTCCTGCCAACAGATCGCCTGTCCCGCTCCGGCACTTCGGCCGGGCGCAGGCGGCTGGTCCGCCGCAGGCCCGCGACGGCCGTGCCGTCCGTCCGACGCAGCGTGCAGGACCGGCGGCCCACGGCGCTCAACCGAGGGGAGCCGAGAAAAAGATGCTGAGTGAAGGCCAACGTTTCGCCCTGCTCGACCGCGACGGCCGGCGGGTGGAAGATTGGGAGATCGCGGCGATCTACCGGGCGCGCGGCGTGCGCACCCGCGCCACCCTGGTCGACCCGCGCGACCGTTTCCGACAACTCGAACTGGCGGCCGACGACCTCCGCGACCGCCGGCGCTTTCGACCGGTTTCGGCGATTTCCCGAATCGAACGCCGAGCGAACGCGTCTAGAGCGACCTGCACGAAGGCCGAACCGGCCTTCGGGCTGAATGTCGCTCTAACTTCTTGAAGAGCGGGCAAGATGCTGAGCCGCGGCCGGCGCC
This sequence comes from Rhodovibrio sp., assembly GCA_034521655.1. Taxonomy (GTDB): domain Bacteria; phylum Pseudomonadota; class Alphaproteobacteria; order Kiloniellales; family Rhodovibrionaceae; genus Rhodovibrio. The sequence goes on along the minus strand of JAXHMD010000024.1, from coordinate 3,703 downwards.
CAATCCCCGGCCGGCCGCGGCTTCCTTCGTCAAGTACGAGCGCATGCCCGACAGAGCACGGCCCGACAGAGCACGGCCCGACAGAGCACGGCCCGACAACGCGCGGCCCGGCCGGCCGTGCGCGCGCTACCGCTTGGCGCGGAAGAAGCGTTCGAGCAGGCCGGCGCAGGCGGTCTCGTCCAGGCCGCCGATCACCTCCGGCCGCCAGTTGCACTGCGGCTGGTCGAACACCCGGGCGCCGTGCTCGACGCCGCCGCCCTTGGGATCGTACGCGCCGAAGTAGACCCGCCGGACCCGCGCCAGCGCCAGCGCCGCCGCGCACATCGCGCACGGCTCCAGCGTGACGTAGAGGTCGCAGCCCTCCAGCCACTTGTGCCCCAGGGCTTGGCAAGCCGCGCGGATCGCCAGCAGTTCCGCGTGCGCGCAGGGATCGGCGTCGGCCTCCACCCGGTTGTGCGCTTCCGCCACGATCCGGCCGTCGCGACCCTGGACCACGACCGCGCCGACCGGCACCTCGCCCAGCGCCGCGGCCGCTTCGGCGAGCCGCAGGGCCCGGCGCATCGGCGCCTCGGCGGTTGCATCGGGGGACTGTGTCATCGATGGCAACGCGGGGTCACGGGTTCTTGGCGCGGCGGGTTGCGGGTTCCCAGCTATAGGGGGAAAAGCACTCATGGCGGCCGCCGCGGCGCCGGTCAAGCATGCCCGGATCACGCGCGCCCGACGGGCCCGGCGGACCGGCCCGTGCGGGCGTGTTGATCGGGAACGCGAAAGCCGCTAGCACCCGGAAGACCGGGGCCCGCGGTTCGCCGGCCGGGGCGGCGCCGTCTGCGGCTCGGACGGCCCGGTGCGGAGGATGCCGCGATAGGGACGACCGCGCGATCGGGATTACGCGACAGGCAGGGAGCGCGCGCCATGCTGGACACCGACCTGGAGACGATTTGCTGGCTGATCGTCAAGGTGCGCGAGTTCGAAGTGGAAGACGCCATGCCGGCGGAAGCCGGCGACGACGACCGGACGGTCACGCCGGACCCGCAAGACGTCGAGGAGGAGCTGGCGGAAGCCGACGAAAGCCGGGTCCAGGAGGACCCGATCTACGCCGAAGCCAAGCGCGTGATCGACGAACTGAACGAGGAGGCGCAGATCGAGCTGGTCGCGCTCACCTGGCTCGGCCGCGGCGACTACACCGGTCCCGACGAGTGGCAGGAGGCGCTCGACGAGGCCGCCAACCGCCACGCCGAGATCAACACGGCCGAATACCTGCTGGGCAACCCGCTGCTCGCCGACTACCTGGAGGAGGGTCTGAGCCAGCTCGGCCTGTCCTGCGACGGCACCGACGCCTTCTCGATGTAGGCGCCGACACCGTATCCGCCCGTTCCCCTCCCGCACGAAGGCCCTTTAGCCATGTCGACGCGCCCCCTGATCGGCCTCTCGCTGGATAGCGAGGAGGCCGGCGGCTGGTCCAAGATGCCGTGGTACGCGCTCAGGCAGAACTACTGCGCGGCCGTCGCCGCCTCCGGCGGTCTGCCGGTCGCCCTGCCGCACGAGGCGGAGGCGGCGGAGGCCTATCTCGACAAGCTCGACGGGCTGGTGATCACCGGCGGGGCGTTCGACGTCGATCCCAGCCTGTTCGGGGCACAGAGCAAGCACGAGACGGTCAAGACCAAGGACGCGCGCACCCGCTTCGAGCTCGCGATCCTGAACGGCGCGCTCGCCCGCGACCTGCCGATCCTGGGGATCTGCGGCGGCCAGCAGCTGCTGAACGTCGCGCTCGGCGGCACGCTGATCCAGCACATCCCGGAGAGCGTGCCGGACGCGCTGGCCCACGAGCAGCCGAACCCGCGCACCGAGGCCGGGCACAGCGTGACCCTGGTCCAGGGCACGCGCCTGCACGCAATCTGCGGGGCGGACGAGCTGCAGGTCAATTCCGCCCACCACCAGGCCGCGGCGGCCGTCGGCGAAGGCGTGGTCGTCAACGCCTGGGCGCCCGACGGCGTGATCGAGGGGATCGAGGCGCCCGACCGGCGCTTTTGCATCGGCGTCGAGTGGCACCCGGAGTTCCATATCTCCACCGGCGACAAGCGCATCTTCGACGCCTTCATCCAGGCCGCCCGCGACAACGCCGCCCGCTACAACGCCGCAAGCATCCACGCCGCGAGGGGCGGCTAGCGCCATGAGCGACAAGACCGACGACAGCGGCGCATCCACCGGCGCGGGCGCCCAGCGGGTCGCCAAGCTGATCGCGCGCGCCGGCGTCTGCTCTAGGCGCGAGGCCGAGCGGCTGATCGAGCAGCGCCGGGTGGCGGTCGACGATGAGACCCTGACCACCCCGGGCGTCACGGTCGACGATCCCCAGCGGATCACGATCGACGGCGAGCGCCTGCCGCAGCCGGAGCCCACGCGCATCTTCCGCTTCCACAAGCCAAGCGGCGTGGTCACGACCGAGCGCGACCCCGAGGGCCGGCAGACGATCTACGACGTGCTGCCCGCCGGGCTGCCGCGGCTGATGCCGGTCGGCCGGCTGGACCTGACCTCCGAGGGGCTGTTGCTGCTGACCAACGACGGCGCGCTCAAGCGCAAGCTGGAGCTGCCCGACACCGGCTGGATCCGGCGCTACCGGGTGCGCGTGTTCGGCGAGCCCGACCCCGACCAGCTGGCGACCCTGCAGCAGGGCATCACGATCGACGGCGTGCGCTACGGCGCGATCGACGCGCAGGTGGATACCAAGACCGGCGCCAACACCTGGGTCACGGTCTCCCTGCGCGAGGGGCGCAACCGCGAGGTCCGGCGGGTGATGGAGCACCTGGGCTACCGGGTGAACCGGCTGTTGCGCGTCGCCTACGGCCCGTTCCAGCTGGGCGCGATGAAGCGCGGCGAGATCAAGGAGGTGCCGCCCAAGGTGCTGGCCGAACAGCTGGGCCTGGACCAGCCGGCGCAGAAGGTCGGCACCGCCAAGGCCAAGCCGCCGAAGAACGCCCGCAAGCCCGACAAGCCGGGCAAGGCCGCCAACAAACCGAGCGCGAAAGCGGGGGCCAAACCGGGCGCCCGGCAAGGCAAGCATCTGAGCCAGGACAAGCATCCCAGCCAGGACAAGCAGAGCAAGCCGCATGCGCATCGTCGCCGGACGTCATAGGGGCCGGCCGCTGAGCGCGCCCGCGGGCGAACAGACCCGGCCGACCAGCGCGCTCACCCGGGAAAGCGTCTTCAACATCCTGACCCACGGCAAGTTCGCCGCCGACGGCGACCCCTTGCAGGGCGCGAGCGTGCTCGACGGCTTCGCCGGCGCGGGCGCGAACGGGCTGGAGGCGCTGTCGCGCGGCGCCGACCACGCGGTCTTCATGGAAAGCCAGGCCGCCGCGATCTCGGCCTTGCGGGAGAACCTGCGCACGCTCGGCGAAGAGGACGCGGCCACGATCGTCCACGCCGACTGCCTGCACCCGCCGCGCGCCACGACCGCCTGCGATCTGGTGATCCTGGACCCGCCCTACCGCCAGGGCATGGCCCCGCCGGCGCTGCGCGCGCTCTGGTCCTCGGGCTGGATCGCCGCGGACGCGCTCGTCGTGGTCGAGTTGATGAAGACCGAGGACATCGACGTCCCCGCGGGCTTCGAGGAACTCGACACCCGCAAGTACGGCAAGGCCAAGGTCGTCTTCCTGCGCGCGCCAGCGGGGTGACCGAGCAGCGCGTAGGGTGGGGTCGCGCAGCA
>JAXHMD010000023.1:0-9019 GCA_034521655.1 Rhodovibrio sp. | reverse complement strand
GGATCGCCGTCCTTCTCTGCAGGAACAGGTAGTCGGCCCACGCCTCGTCGGAGACCTCCTCGGGCTTCTCCGGGCGCACCTTGTGCGCCTCGCCGCCGTAGGAGAACTCGTTCTCGGTGCGCTCGCCGCAGTAGGGGCAGGGGATGAGCAGCATTTCAGTCGGGTCCCTCGGTTCGCGTCAGCGCGGGATGTCGGAAGAGGCGTGACGTCGGACAGCGCGTGCGGACCGCCTAGTGCGCCACGCCCGCGGCCGCGTGCTCGTCGATCAGGAAGCCGGTGCGGAAGCGGTCCAGCGCGAACGGGGCGGCGATCGGGTGCGGGCGGTTGTTCGCCACCGTGTCGGCGAAGATGTGCCCCGACCCCGGCGTCGCCTTGAAGCCGCCGGTGCCCCAGCCGCAGTTCAGGTACATGCCCTTGACCGGCGACAGGCCGATGATCGGGCTCGCGTCCGGGCAGGTGTCGACCACGCCGCCCCACTGGCGCAGCATGCGCATGCGCTTGAACAGCGGGTACAGTTCGCAGATCGCCGCCAGCGTGTCCTCGGTCACCGGGTTGGAGCCCCACTGCGAGTAGCCGTTGTAGGCGTCCGTGCCGGCGCCGATCACCAGTTCGCCCTTGTCGGACTGGCTGATGTAGGCGTGCACGGCGCCCGCCATCACCACGTTGTGGATGATCGGCTTGACCGGCTCGCTCACCAGCGCCTGCAGCGGGCGGGAGTTCACCGGCAGCTTGAAGCCGGCCATGTTGGCCAGCACGCCGCAGTGCCCGGCGACCACCAGACCGACCTTGCTGGTCTTGATGTGGCCCTTGGAGGTGCGCACGCCGGTGACCTGGCCGCCCTCGATGTCGAAGCCCTCAACCGCGCACTGCTGGATGATGTCGACGCCCATCTCCGAGCACGCCCGGGCGTAGCCCCAGGCGACCGCGTCGTGCCGGGCGGTGCCGGCGCGCCGCTGGATCGAGCCGCCCAGCACCGGGTAGCGGCCGCCGCCGCGCAGGTCGATGATCGGGACCTCGCGCTTGACGTCTTCCGGCTCCAGCCACTCGCTGTCGATGCCGTTCAGGCGGTTGGCGTGGATCCGGCGCTTGGTGATCCGCACCTCGTTCAGGGTGTGGGCGAGGTTGAGCACGCTGCGCTGGGAGAACATCACGTTGAAGTTCAGCTCCTGGGTCATGCTCTCCCAGAGCTTCAGCGAGTGCTCGTAGAGCGCGGCGGACTGGTCCCACATGTAGTTGGAGCGCACGATCGTGGTGTTGCGCCCGGTGTTGCCGCCGCCGAGCCAGCCCCGCTCGATCACGGCGATGTTGCGCAGGCCGTGTTCCTTGGCGAGGTAGTACGCGCTCACCAGGCCGTGGCCGCCGCCGCCCACGATCACGGCGTCGTACTGCTTCTTGGGTTCCGGGCTGTGCCAGGCCTGCTGCCAGTTCTCGTGATAGGACAGGGCGTTTCTGGCCAGCGAGAAAATCGAATAGCGAGCTTTCATGCCCTTGCCGCGCGCTCCCAGCCAAGCGGTGAACCGGATCCCAAGGCTCCGCGTCGCTGCCCGCCTGACGGCGCGGAATAACGGGATACCTGCAGGTATCAGATCACGCTCACGGCGCTTGAGGGGCTAGCCGATCTCCGGCAGAAAACTTTCAGATCGCGACACCCGATCTGATGTGCTTGAATCGATTCACATTGGTGAAACTGGCTAAAGGCGCCGCTGGGTAAAAAAAGCATGCTGGGGACCGTACCGCGGGAGCTACCGCAGAAGATCGGCTTCGTGGTTGTGCCGCGCTTCTCGATGATCGGATTGATGAGCGCGATCGAGACGCTCCGGCTTGCTAACAGGCTGGCAGGCCAGAACCTCTACCGCTGGCCGCTGCTCACGATCTCGGGTCAGCCGATCCCTGCGTCGAACGGCTTCCACCTGACGCCCGACGGCGATCTCGAGGCCGGCAACGACCTGCAGACGGTCGCCGTGTGCGCGGGAATCGACGCGCACAAAGTCACCGACAAGAGCCTGATCAACTGGCTGCGCAAGCTGGACCGTCGGGGCGTGGACCTGGGTGCGATCGGCACCGGCAGCTACATTTTGGCGCGCGCGGGCCTGCTGGAGGGCTACAACTGCACGATCCACTGGGAGGCGCTCGCCGCCTTCGCCGAGGATTTTCCCGAGCTCGAGGTCACGACCGAGCTGTTCGAGATCGACCGGCACCGCTTCACCTGCGCCGGCGGCACCGCGGGCATCGACATGATGCTGAACATGATCGCGATGCAGCACGGCCACGAGCTGGCGGCGCGCGTGGCCGACCAGTTCATGCACGAGCGCATCCGCGACCGCCACGATCACCAGCGGATCTCCCTGCCGGCGCGCCTGGGCGTGCGCCACCCCAAGCTGCTCTCGGTGATCGACCTGATGGAAAAGCACCTGGAGGACCCGCTCTCGCGCGCCGACCTTGCGCGCACCTCCGGGCTGTCGACCCGCCAGCTGGAGCGGCTGTTCCGAAAGTATCTCGGCCGCTCGCCGGCGCGCTACTACCTGGAACTGCGGATCAACAAGGCCCGGCTGCTGCTCTTGCAGACCAACATGTCGGTGATCGACGTCGCGCTCGCCTGCGGCTTCGTCTCCGCCAGCCACTTCTCCAAGTGCTACCGCGACTTCTTCGGCCGCACCCCGCGCAAGGAACGCGGCCTGCCCGGCGAGGACGAGGGCGGCTCGGCCGAGCTGGACGAGCTGGACGCCACCCAGGCGCGCGAGCAGGTCGACAAGCAGGCGCGCAGGAAGACCGGGAAGGCAAGCGGTCGCGGCAGCTCGGTGGCCGGCGGCTAGCTTCCGCGCTTCAAGCGCGATTCGCGTGCAGATTCAATAAATTCACAGGGTTATGGGGACGGGGTGATGTATCGATCGGATCTCCTGCAGGACAAGCGCGTGCTTGTCACGGGCGGCGGCAGCGGGCTCGGCAAGTCGCTCGGCCGGCGGCTCCTGGAGCTGGGCGCCAATCTCGTGATCTGCGGCCGGCGCCAGGACAAGCTGGCGGCGACCCGGGCGGAATTCGACGCCGACTTTCCCGGCCGCACGGCCACCCACGTCTGCGACATCCGCGACGCCGGGGCGGTCGAGGCGATGCTGGCGGCGATCTGGCAGGACGGCCCGCTGGACGCGCTGGTCAACAACGCCGCCGGCAACTTCCTGGCGAAGTCGGAGGAGCTGAGCCCGCGGGCGTTCGACGCGGTCACCTCGATCGTCCTCAACGGCACGGCCTACGTCACGCTCGGCTGCGGCCGGCGCTGGCTCGCCGAGGGGCGCGGCGGCACGGTGCTGTCGATCGTGGCCACCTACGCTTGGACCGGCAGCGCCTACGTCACCCCCAGCGCCTGCGCCAAGGCGGGCGTGCGCGCGCTGACCCAGTCGCTGGCGGTGGAGTGGGGCGACCGCGGCATCCGCCTGAACGCGATCGCGCCCGGCCCGTTCCCGACCGAAGGCGCCTGGGACCGCCTGGTGCCGACGCAGCAGCTGGAGGACACCTGGCGCGACCGCATCCCCGCCAAGCGCTTCGGCGAGCACGGCGAGCTCGCCGACCTCGCGGTCTTCCTGCTGGCCGACCAGTCCAGCTACATCAACGGCGAGGTGGTCGCGATCGACGGCGGCGAGTGGCTCAAGGGCGCCGGCCAGTTCAACTTCATGGACGCGCTCACCGAAGACCAGTGGGACCAGATGAACCCCAAGCGGAAGAAGGGGTAGGGCGGGGCGTATCCCGCTCCACCACCCTGAACTGATTCCCCTCTTCCACTTACTCATCCCCCTCTTCCAATGGGAGGAGGGGCTAGGGGAGGAGGATGCCGCGCCGCTCGCAGGTGGCGTGCACCCCACCTCTCCCCGGCCCTCTCCTCCCAGGTGGAGGAGAGGGGGCAGACAAGGGGAGGAGGGGTGGAATTCCAGCAAATCAACCCCTTAACCCGCCCTCGTTGACCTCATGCTGAAAACCCTCGCCCCGATCCTGGCGCTGCTCGCCTCGGTCGCCCTGCTGCTGATGGGCAACGGGCTGCAGGGCACATTGCTGCCGCTGCGCGCGCAGCTGGAGGCGTTTGGGACGGTCGAGATCGGGTGGCTGGGCTCGGCGTATTTCGCCGGCTTCGCGCTCGGCAGCCTGCTCGCCCCGCGGTTCGTCCGCCGGGTCGGGCACATCCGGGCGTTCACCGCGCTCGCGGCGATCGCGTCGGCGACCGTGCTGGGGCACGCGCTCGCGATCCGGCCGGACGTTTGGCTGCCGCTGCGCGCGCTGACCGGCTTCTGCCTCGCCGGACTCTACGTGGTGATGGAGAGCTGGCTGAACGCGCAGGCGACCAACGCCAGCCGTGGGGCGATCCTGTCGGTCTACACCACCGTCAACCTGACGGTGATCACGCTGGGCCAGCTGCTGGTCGCGGTGTTGGAGCCGCAGACCTTCGTGCCGTTCGCGGTCGCCGCGATGCTGATCGCGCTCGCAGGCGTGCCGCTCGCGCTCACCACCTCGAAGGCGCCGGCCGCGCCGGAGAAGATCGGCGTCGACCCGCGCTGGCTCTACCGGATCTCGCCCGTGGGGCTGGTCGGCTGCTTCGCCGTCGGGCTCGCCAACGGGCCGTTCTGGACCCTGGCCCCCGCCTTTGGCGTGGCCAACGGCCTGGACAGCGGCGGGGTCGGGCTGTTCATGGCGCTTGTGGTGCTGGGCGGCGCGGTCGGGCAATGGCCGGCCGGGCGGCTGTCCGACCGGCTGGACCGCCGGTGGGTGATCCTGGGCGTCTGCCTGCTGGCGGCGGCGGCCGGCGCGGGGTTGGTCGCGGCGGCGCTGGAGCGCCCGGATCTGCTGCCCTACGCCGCGCTCGCCTTCGGCGCCTGCGCGATCCCGATGTACGCGCTCTGCGTGGCGCACGCGAACGACTTCGTGCAGCCCGGCCAGTTCGTGCAGGCCTCCGCCGGGCTGCTGCTGGCGAGCGCGCTGGGCGCCGCGCTGGGGCCGCTCCTGGCCTCGGTGGTGATGGACCGCGCGGGCAGCGCCAGCCTGTTCGCCTTCACCGCCGGCGTGCACCTGCTGCTGGCCGGCTTCGTGCTCTACCGCACCCGGCGCCGCGCCGCGCCGGACGCGAAGGCCCCGTTCGTCGCCGTGCCGCGCACCTCGACCGGGCTGGGCACGCTCGACCCGCGCGCGGGGAAGGGGTGAAGGGGGTGGGTGCGCTCGGAAGATTCCCCCTCCTCTCCTTCGCTTACTAATCCCCCTCTTCCAATGGGAGGAGGGGTTAGGGGAGGAGGGTGCCGCGCTGTCTGAGATGCCGCAGGCTACCTCCTCTCCCTTGCCCTCTCCTCCCAGTGGAGGAGAGGGGATGACTTAGAGCAAAATCGGGCAAGGTGGAATCACCTTGCTCGTGAATTTTGCTCTACCTTCAAATAGATAGAGCGCGATTCACGCTGAAGGTGAGTTTACCTTCAGCGATCGCGCTCTAGTGGCGGACCGGGGCACGCGCCCAACCCGCCACCCCCACGCCCCTTGTGCAGCGGCGTACCGGCGGCCTAGCCTGCCGGCCGTTCGTTCCTTCACCCGCGAGTTCCAGATGACCCAGTCCGCCGCCAAAGCGGACGCGACCTCCGCAGAGGGCAGGCCGCCCCAGCGCGTCACGCTGCGCGCGGTCCTGACCGTGTTCCTGCCGTTCGCCGGCGGGTATTACCTGAGCTACCTGTACCGCTCGGTGAACGCGGTGATCGCCGACGATCTGAGCGCGGACGTCGGCTTGAGCGCGAGCGACCTGGGGCTGCTGACCAGCGCCTATTTCGTCGCCTTCGCCGCCTTCCAGATCCCGCTCGGCCTGCTGCTCGACCGCTACGGTGCGCGCAAGGTGCATGGGCTGCTGCTGATGCTGGCCGCCGCGGGCGCGCTCGGGTTCGCGCTGGGGGACGGGCTGCTGCAGCTGTGGCTGGCGCGCGCGCTGATCGGGCTGGGCGTCGCCGGCGGTCTGATGGCGGCCTTCAAGGCGATCACGCAGTGGTTCCCGGAAAGCCGCTGGCCGGTCGTCAACGGCTGCTTCCTGGCGATGGGCGGGCTGGGCGCGATGAGCGCGACGGCGCCGGTCGAGCTGCTGCTGCAGGTGACCGATTGGCGCGGCATCTTCGTCGGTCTGGCGGTGGCGACCTTCGCGGTCGCGATCGCGATCCTGACAATCGTGCCGGACCGGCGGGACACCCACTCCCCGCAGTCGCTGGCCGAGCAGTTGGCCGGCGTGCGGCAGGTGTTCGCCGACCGCTTCTTCTGGCGTCTGGCGCCGATGGCGTTCCTGTGCATGGCGACCAGCCTGTCGATCCAGGGCCTGTGGGCCGGGCCCTGGCTGCGCGACGTCGCCGGGTTGGACCGGGCGGGGGTGGCGCAGACGCTGTTCCTGATGGCGGGCGCGGTCACCGTCGGCTTCGTCTTCTGGGGCTGGGCGGCGGACTGGCTGGCCCGGCGCGGCGTGCCGCTGACGACCACCCTGCCGGTGGGCGTGGCCCTGTTCCTGCTGGCGCTTGCCAGCGTCACCTTCGAGCTCGACCGCACCGGGCTTTGGCCCTGGCTGTTCCTGGGCCTGATGGGCAACGTGACCGCGCTCAGCTACACCGTGATCTCGCGCCACTTCCCCCTCCAGCTGTCGGGGCGCGCGAACACCGCGCTCAACCTGCTGGTCTTCCTGGGCGCGTTCAGTGTGCAGTCCGCGATGGGCGGGATCGTCGACCTGGTCGCGGCGGACGCGCGCGAGCCGTACCCGGCGATCGCCTACCAAGCCGCGTTCGGCACGTTCCTGGCGCTCTGCGCGCTCGCCTGGGTGTGGTACCTGGCCGCCGGCCGGCGGGCGTGAGGGATCTGATTCCCTCCGCCCACGACGGGGTTCCCCTCCGCCAGCGGGAGGCGGGGTTAGGGGAGGAGGTGCCACGGGTCTATGCCGCGGGTAACCTCCTCACCCCGGCCCTCTCCTCCCAGTGGAGAGACTTTTGCGCAGCTCGCCGGGCACCCGTATGGGGTCCTTCGACACGGACGCCTTCGGCGTCCTACTCAGGATGAAGATTGAATTTTGTCAGACACTTAACTGTAACTTCCTGCTGAGTAGCCAGCCGCAGGCTGGCGTGTCGAAGCACGCCACACGGCTGCTAATGCCCGTGTGCAAAAGTCTCTCCCAGTGGAGGAGAGGGGGAGTGTAAGGCAGGAGCGGGGTCAGGCCCTCACGCCTCCTCGGCCGTCGGGTGGTACTGGTAGAGCCAGGTCTCGCTCAGCACCTGGTCGCCCAGGCGCAGGTAGCAGCGCAGGTCGATCGGCTCGGCGCCCGCGATCGTGAGGTCGAACATCGTGCGCCAGTGGCCGTCGACCCCGTTCGGCACCGCTTCCGTGCGCCGGTTCGAGAACGCCCCGCGGGAGGCCGAGAGCACCGGTTCGGGGATCGTGCCCTTGGGCAGGCCTTCGAGCGGGCCGCCCTTGAACTCGACCACGAACTTGCGCTTGTCCTTCGGGTTCGCCCGCCCGGCCTGGCCGCCGCGGCCCAGCCGCGTGGCGACGCAGCGGGCGAGGCCGCTCGGGTAGGGGCAGTCGTTCTGCCAGTGCAGCCGGTAGGTCAGGTGGTATTCGCTGCCCGCCGCGTGGTCGCCGTCGGGCACCCAGATCGCGTTGATGTTGTCGTGGATCTCGTCGTGCGTGGGGATCTCGACCAGCTGGACCACGCCCGGGCCCCAGTCCGCCAGCGGCTCCACCCAGGCCGAGGGGCGGCGGTGGTAGCGCACGCCGTCGAGGTAGTTGTGAAACGCCCGGTCGCGCTGCATCAGGCCGAAGCCGCGCGGGTTGTCGTCCTGGAAACTGGAGATCGCGACCTCGCTCAGGGTTGTTAAGCGGCCGCCAGATCCGCTCGCCCGCGCCGGTCCACATGTAAAGGCCGTCGGAATCGTGCACCTCCGGCCGCCAGTCGGTCATCGTCTGCTTGCGCGTTTCGGAGAACCAGTACATCGAGGTGAGCGGCGCGAGGCCGAGGCGCGCGACCGGCTGGCGCAGGTGGAGGTGCGCCTCGATGTCCATCACCACCCCTTCTCTTCGGTGCAGCCGGAACTTGTAGGCCCCCGTCACCGACGGCCCGTCGAGCAGGGCGTAGACCGTGACCGGCTCGGCTTCGCTTTCCGCCGGTTCGAACCAGAAGGCGCGGAAGTCCGGGAATTCCTCCGCCCCCGACCCGCCGGGGTCGAGCGCGATGCCGCGCGCGGACAGGCCGACCTGGCCTTCCTCGCCGATGCCGCGGAAGTAGGACGCGCCCAGGAAGGTCGCCCACGGCTCGACCTCCGACAGCGGGCCCTTGCTTGGCGGCTGATGCACCCAGAAGCCGGCGAACGCCGAGGGCTTGTCCGGCAGTTCCGAGGCCACGTGCTCGGGGCCGATCTCGAAGTAGCCGGGGTCGTACAGCACCTCGCGCGCCGCGCCGTCGCCGGTCAGCTTGTGCATCCGCACCGTCTTGGGAAAGAACCGGCCGACGTGCTGGAAGGAGATCGGGTAGGCGCTTTCCGGGAACAGCGCGTAGGCCATCCGGTAGTCGAGCTTGCCGTGCGCGTCGTAGTCGATCCGCTGCACGATCTCCGGGTCGGGGCGCGGCGGCGCCTGGTAGGGCTGGCCCGCCAACGCGCGCGCGTGGCGCCGCAGCCAGTCGAACGAGAACGGCTCCGCTTCGCCCAGTTTGAGCCCCTCGGGCGCGTCCGCCCGGGCGCTGCCGTCGAACAGCCCGGCCACCCCGGCGGCGGCGGAGAGCTGCAGCATCGTGCGGCGGGTCAGACCGGTCATGGGCTCCTCTTGGATGCTTACGGCGCGGGCGCGCTCGCCGGTGACAGGGCGCCTCTCGCAGGCGCGCACCGGGATCAACGCCGCGCGGCCGGAAACCTATCCAAGCGACCGGGCAATTGGGCAGTGTTCGTCGTGTGAGGCGGGGCCGCGGGTGGCGTCACAGCGATTCCGCGACGTGCTCGAGCCGGCTAGTTAACCGGCCCGCTCCGCCCGTAGCGTCCGTTCA
>JAXHMD010000022.1:0-89821 GCA_034521655.1 Rhodovibrio sp. | reverse complement strand
GTCATAGGCGGCCCGGACGGAAGAGGTGTCGCTGCCGCGGATCTGCTGGGTGACCTGCAGGCGCCGGCGAATGCCCTCGGGCAGGCGGGCGACGGCGTCGGGGACCAGCTCGTTGAATACCCGCGCGCCCTGACTGCCGCCGGTCACCAGCAGGCGCAGCGGCCCGGTCTCGTCGGCGACCGCGCTCGGCTTGCGGCCGATCCCCTGGATCGTCTCGCGCACCGGATTGCCGGTCAGCACGACCCGGGCGCTGGCTTCCTCGCTCAGGCCGCGCACCTCGGGGAAGGAGGTCGCGATGGCATCCGCGCGCGCCGCCAGCATCCGGTTGGCGCGGCCCAGAACGGCGTTCTGCTCGTGCAGCACCAGCCGCACGCCCTTGTGCGCCGCGGCGAGCCCGGTCGGCAGCGCGGCGTAGCCGCCGAAGGCCACGGCGACCGCGGGCTTCGTGCGCGCCACGATCCGGCGTGCCTGCAGGTAGCCGAGCGCCAATTGCGCCACGCTGCGCGCCTTGGCGATCAGGTCGCCGCCCGCGAACCCGGCGGCGGCGATCTGATGGGTCTCTACTTGCTCCGCCAGCTCCGGGCCGAAGCCGCCGGCGCGCCGGTCGGTGACCAGCACCGGCTGCAGGCCGCGCGACAGCAGTTCGCGCGCCAGCGCGGCGGCGGGGAACATGTGCCCGCCGGTGCCGCCAGCCGCCAGCAGGACGCGGGTGGTGTTGCGTGCGCTCATACCGCATCCCCCCGGTTCACGCGCCGGCGGGTCAGCGCCAGCACCATGCCCATGGCGAGCGCCAGCGCCAGCAGCGACGAGCCGCCGTAGCTGATGAACGGCAGCGTCATGCCCTTGGTCGGCATCAAGTGCACGCTGGAGGCCATGTTGATCATCGCCTGCAGGCCGAACTGCGCCAGCAGGCCGGTCGCCGCCAGCAGGACGAACAGGCTGTCCTCCTGCAGCATCCGGGAGAAGCCGCGCAGCACGATGAAGGCGAACAGGGCGATGATGACGAGGCAGGCGATCGCGCCCAACTCCTCGCCGGCGACGGCGAAGATGAAGTCGGAATGCGCGTCCGGCAGGGTCTGCTTGACCGTGCCCTCGCCCGGGCCCTGGCCCAGCAGACCGCCGCGCTCGAACGCCTCCAGCGAGCGCTCGACCTGGTAGGGGTTGCCGTTCTGCGGGCTGAGGAAGCCGTCGATCCGCTCGGCGACGTGCGGCATCGTGAAGTACGCGCCCACGACCAGCATGACGCCGCCGATCATAAGCGCGATCACCCAGATCATCGGCAGGCCGGCGATGAAGAACTGCACGCCCCACACGGCCGCGACCACGAAGGTCTGACCCAGGTCCGGCTGCGCCAGCAGCAGGCTGGCAACGACGGCCAACAGGCCGATCGCGATCGCGTCGCCCGGAACGCCGGTGCGCTCGCGCTGGGCGGCGAACATCCAGGCGACCGTGACGGCGAAGCACGGCTTGACGAACTCGCTCGGCTGGATCGACAGGCCGGGCAGGGTTATCCAGCGCTGCGCGCCGTTGATCTCCGGGCCGACCAGCAGGGTCAGCGCCAAGAGCACCAGGCTGCCCAGGAAGCCGACGACGCCCAGCCGGCGTACCCAGCGCGGGCTCAAGAGCGAGACCGCGACGATCACGCAGGCGGCCATGGTCAGATAGACCATCTGCCGGGTGGCGAAATAGAAGCCGCCCAGGCCGATCCGCTCCCCGGCAGCCGGTGAGGCGGCCAGGATCAGCACCGCGCCGAAGCCCATGATCAGCCCCAGCGCGACCAGCGACCAGCGGTCGACGGTCCACCACCAGGCGCCGAGCGTGCTTGTGTCCGTGCGGGCGACGGTGATCATGCCGCACCTCCCGCGTCCGAGCTCAGGTGCTGCCGGCCGATCTCCGAGCGCGTGCCCGGCAGGTCCCCGATCAGCTGCTTGAAGCGGTCGCCGCGCGCCTCGAAGCTGTCGAACTGGTCGAAGCTGGCGCACGCCGGCGACAGCAGGACGACCGCGCCGGTCGCCCCGTCGGCCTTGGCGTCGGCGAAGGCGCGTTCGACGGCCGTCTCCAGGGTGCCGCAGACCTCCGCCGTGACCTCGCCCTGCAGGGCCTGGGCGAAGTCGTTCGCGGCCTCGCCGATCAGATAGGCGCGGCGCACCTGCGGCCAGTAGGCCTGCGTCCCGGCGAGGCCGCCCTGCTTCGCCCGGCCGCCGGCGATCCAGTAGATCGTGCGGTAGCAGGCGAGCGCCCGGGCCGCGGCATCGGCGTTGGTCGCCTTGCTGTCGTTGACGAAGGCCACGCCGTCGATCGTCGCCGCCGGCTCCTGGCGGTGCGGCAGGCCGGGGAAGGACTGCATGCAGGCCGCGATCACGTGCGCCTGCACCCCGATGTGCCGGCAGGCCGCGTAGGCCGCCGCGGCGTTCTGCCAGTTGTGCTGGCCCGGCAGGCTCGGCATCTGGGCCAAGTCCAGAACGGCGGCCTGCTGGCCGTCGCAGTCGTCGGTCAGGGTGCCGTCCTGGACGCCCACGCCGCCTGCAACCGCGCGGACGCCGGAGACCGGGATCAGGTCCTGGCTGCCGTGCGCCTTCAGCTCGTCGAACACCGCCCGGCTGTGCTGGTCGTCGATCCCGACCACGGCCGCGCGTGGGCGGGTCTGGCGGCGGAAGATGTTCTTCTTCGCCGCGACATAGCCCGCCATGTCGCCGTGCCGGTCCAGGTGATCCGGGGAGATGTTGAGCCAGACCGCGACGTCGAAGGTGATCGAGGCGGTGCGCTCCAGCTGGTAGCTGGACATCTCCAGGACGTAGTAGCCGCCCGGATCGACCGGCGCGAAGTCGAGCACCGAGGGGCCCAGGTTGCCGCCGACCTGCGCGTCCTTGCCGCCGGTGTTCATCACGTGGCCGATCAGCGCGGTGGTGGTGGATTTGCCGTTGGTGCCGGTGATGCCGATGTAGCTCGCATCCGGAACCGCCCGGCCCAGAAGCTCGATGTCGGAGACGATCTCGCAGCCCGCCTCGCGCGCCTTGGCGGCGAGCGGGTGCGGCTCCGGCAGGCGGTCCGGGATGCCCGGCGACAGCACCAGGCTGACCGGCTCGCGCCAGTCGATCTCGTACAGGTTCTTGAGCGGCACGCCCTCCGCCTCGGCGCGGGCGCGCGCGGCCTCGTTGTCGTCCCAGGCCCAGACCTCGGCGTCCGACTTCTGCAGCGCCTTGGCGGCCTGCAGGCCGGAGCGCCCGAGCCCGAGCACCGCGACGGGGAAGCCGGCCATGTAGGGAAGCGGGATCATGCCTGTTTCCTCCCTACCGCAGCTTCAAGGTGGACAGGCCGATCAGCGCCAGGATCGCGGCGATGATCCAGAACCGGACGACGATGGTCTCCTCGCGCCAGCCCTTCTTTTCGAAGTGGTGGTGCAGGGGCGCCATCCGGAACACGCGCTTGCCGAACATCTTGTAGCTGGCGACCTGGACGATCACCGACACGGTCTCCAGCACGAACAGCCCGCCGATGATCGCCAGCACCAGCTCGTGCTTGGTGATCACCGCGATGCCGCCGAGCGCGCCGCCCACCGACAGCGAGCCGGTGTCGCCCATGAACACCATCGCCGGCGGCGCGTTGAACCACAGGAAGCCCAGGCTGGCGCCGACCAGCGCGGCGCAGAACACGGCGAGCTCGCCCGTGCCCTCGACGAAGTGCAGCTGCAGGTAGTCGGCGAATACGATGTTGCCGACCAGATAGCTGATCAGCGCGAAGCAGCCGGCCGCGATCATCACCGGCACGATCGCCAGGCCGTCCAGGCCGTCGGTCAGGTTGACGGCGTTCGACGATCCGACCACGACGAACACCATCAGCGCCGCGAAGAACCAGCCGAGCTCGAACAGCACGTCCTTGAACAGCGGCACCGCAAGCGCGGTGTCCAGTTCCGGCCCGGTCAGATGGATCACCCAGACCGCCGCGATCAGGCTGATCGCGATTTCGACCGCCAGGCGAATGCGGCTGGACACGCCCTTGTGGCTGCGCCGGGTGAGCTTCAGGTAGTCGTCGGCGAAGCCGACCAGGCCGAAGCCGGTGGTGACGAACAGGATCACCCAGACGTAACCGTTGGTGAGGTCCGCCCACAGCAGGGTCGAGATCGACACCGCCAGCAGGATCAGCACACCGCCCATGGTGGGCGTGCCCTGCTTGGTGACCAGGTGCCCCTCCGGCCCGTCGGTGCGGATCGGCTGGCCCTCGCGCTGCTTCTTCTTAAGCCAGCGGATCACCGCGGGGCCGAGCACGAACGACACCAACAGCGCCGTCAGCACCGCCGCACCCGAGCGGAAGGTCAGGTAGCGGAACAGGTTGAAGAAGATGAACTCGTCGGCGAGCGGGGTCAGGAGGTTATGAAGCATGGCCGCCCTCCTGGCCGCCGTCGGCCCGGTTCAGCGCGTCCAGCGCGGCCACGACCTTGCCCATCTTCGCGCCCGCCGAGCCCTTGACCAGCACGACGTCGCCCGCGCGCACGCTCGCCGCGACCAGCTCGCCCAGGGTCTCGGAGCTCTCCGCGTGGCCGCCGCGCAGCTGCTCGGGCAGGGCGGCGTCCAGCGCGGCCATCTCGGGCCCGCAGGTGAACACGCGATCGATCCCGGCGTCCCGGATCGGCTGGACCAGACCGGCGTGCATGTCGGCGCTGTGGACGCCCAGTTCCAGCATGTCGCCGAGGGCCGCGATCCGGCGCCCCTGCGCGCCGATCTTGGCGCGGCCGAGCACGTCGAACGCGGCGGCCATCGACGTCGGGTTGGCGTTGTAGCTGTCGTCGATCAGCTCGAAGGGGCCGTCGGGGAGTTCGATCCGGCGCCGCTCGCCGCGGCCGGCGGCCGGCGACAGGGTGGCGAAGCTCTCGGCGGCCCGGGTCACGTCGGCGTCGGCGGCGTGGACCATGGCGAGCACGCCCAGCGCGTTCAGCACCCAGTGGCGGCCGGGCAGGGCGATCCGGAAGCGGACCTCCAGACCGTGCACCGCCGCATGGACGTCGCTTGCGTCCGCGTGGCAGTCGGCGTCCAGCAGCCGCACGCCCGCCTCGGGGTCCTGGCCGAAGGTCGCGATGTGGCTGACCTGCTGGTCGCGCGCGGCGCGCTCCAGCCGGGCGAAGTGGCGGTTGTCGCGGTTCAGCACGGCGGTGCCGCCGTCGACGATGCCCTCCAGGATCTCCGCCTTGGCGTCGGCGATCCCCTCCTCGGACTCGAAGTTGCCCAGATGCGCGGGCGCGACCGTGGTGATCAGGGCCGCGTGCGGGCGGACCTGGCGGACCAGGCCGCTGATCTCCCCGGCGTGGTTCATGCCCAGTTCGAACACCGCGAACGCGGCGTCCCGCGGCAGGCGGGCGAGCGACAGCGGCACGCCCCAGTGGTTGTTGAAGCTGGCCGCGGAGGCGTGGGTCTTGCCCTGCTGCGACAGCGCGTGGCGCAGCGCCTCCTTGGTGCCGGTCTTGCCCACGCTGCCGGTGATCGCCAGCACGCGGGCGCGGGTGCGCGCCCGGCCGGCCGCGCCCAGGGCTTCCAGGCCCTGCTGCGTGTCTTCGACGCGCAGGGTGCCGGCGTCGGCCGGAAGGTCGTCCGGCGCGTGGTCGATCATCGCCGCGGCCGCGCCCTTGGCGAGCGCGTCGGCGGCGAAGCGGTGGCCATCGAACGACGGGCCGCGCAGCGCGACGAACAGGTCGCCCGGGGCAAGCGTGCGGGTGTCGATCGACACGCCGGTCGCGGTCCAGTCGCCGGTCGCGGCGCCGCCGGTGGCCTTGGCGGCGTCCTGGGCGGTCCAGAGCGTCTCGGTCATGGTTGTCCTGCCTTCAGTTGCGCGATGGCCGCTCGCGCGACCTCCGCGTCGTCGAACGGCAGGGTTTGATCGCCAACGATTTGGCCGGTTTCATGACCTTTTCCGGCAATCAGGAGGAGATCGCCCTCGGCCATGTCGGCGATCGCCTCGTGGATCGCCCGCGCGCGGTCGTCGACCTCGCGGGCGTCCGGCGCGGCGGCCATGATCTCGCGGCGGATCGCCGCTGGATCCTCGCTGCGCGGATTGTCGTCGGTGACGATCGCCTCCTCCGACAGGCGCGCGGCGATCTCGCCCATGATCGGGCGCTTGCCGCGGTCGCGGTCGCCGCCGCAGCCGAACACGCAGATCAGCCGCCGGCCGACGTGCGGGCGCAGGGCCTGCAGCACCGTCTCCAGCGCGTCCGGGGTGTGGGCGTAGTCGACGAACACCTGCCCGCCGGACGGCGTCGCCGCGACCCGTTGCAGGCGCCCGGGCACGCCTTCCAGTTGCGCCATGGCGGCGAGCGCGGCGTCGCGGCTCAAGCCGCTCGCCAGGACCAGGCCGAGCGCGGCGAGCGCGTTCATCGCCTGGAACTTGCCGACCAGCGGCAGTTGCACCTGCGCGCTTTGACCGAACAGCTCCAGGTCCAGGTGCTGGCCCGCCAGCGTGGGCTGCCGGGAGGCCAGCCTGAGGTCGCTATCCGCGGCCTCGCCGTAGGTCCAGCTGGTGAGCTGGCGCGCCCGGCAGGTTTCCAGCACCGGGCCCGCGTACTGCGAGTCCGCGTTGACCACGGCGGTGCCGCTCTCGTCCAGCAGGTGGCTGAACAGCCGCAGCTTGGCCGCGAGGTAGGCCTGCATCGTGCCGTGGTAGTCCAGGTGATCCTGGGTCAGGTTGGTGAACGCCGCCGCGGCGACGTTCAGTCCGTCGAGGCGCGCCTGGTCCAGGCCGTGACTGGACGCCTCGATCGCCAGGCGGTCCACGCCCTGATCGGCCAGTTGGGCCAGGCAGCGGTGCAGGGCCTCCGGGTCGGGCGTGGTCAGCTTGCCGGGGCTGTCGGCGACCTCCGGGACCAGCCCCAGGGTGCCCACGCTGGCGGCCTGCTCGCCGGCTGCGATCCAGAGCTGCCGGGCGAAGGTCGCCACGCTGGTCTTGCCGTTGGTCCCGGTGACCGCGGCGACGAACGCCGGCTGCCGGCCGTAGAACGCCGCGGCCATGCGGGCGAACGCGCTGCGCACGTCCTCCGCCTCGACCAGCTGGGCGTCAACGCCGGCGTCGAGCTGCGTGCCCTGAGGTGCCAGAACGGCACGCGCGCCCTGCTTGACGGCGTCGGCGATGAACTGCCGGCCGTCGACTTTCGTGCCGGGCACGGCGGCGAACAGATAGCCGTCCCGGACCGCCCGGCTGTCGGCGGTCAGGCCGGTGATGTCGATCTGCTGCGCCGTACCGGACGCCATCGTCGTACCTGCCGTGCGGTTCACCAACTCAGTTAGACGCAACCCGCTCGTCCTCGCTCACGGCGTTGACCAGAAGCGGGTGGTTCTTCTTCTTCGGGGTCTTCGTCGGGCGCGGTTCGATGCCCAGCATCGGTCCCATGCGCTCGATCACGTTCTTGACCACCGGGGCGGCCACCCATCCGCCGGTGGCGTAGCCGAAGGTGTGGTCCTGGCCCTTGGGCTCGTCGACCATGGCGAAGACGACGTAGCGCGGGTCGTCCATCGGGAAGGCGCCGACGAACGAGGAGATCCGCTGCTCGCCGTAGCGGCCGTTTTCCTGCTTGTCCGCGGTGCCGGTCTTGCCGCCCACGCGGTAGCCGTAGGCGTCGGCGTTCTTGCCGGTGCCGTACTCCACCACCAGGCGCATCAGGTCGCGCATCTGCCGGCTGGTCTCGGCGGAGAACACGCGCTGGCCCGCGCCCACGTCCTCGAGATCGCGCTTCAGCAGGGTGGGCGAGTGGCGCAGGCCGTCGTTGACTGTGGCGCCGACGGCGCCCGCCAGCTGCACGGCGTTGACCGCGATGCCGTGGCCGTAGGACACGGTGACGGTGCTGATCTCGCGCCAGGGGTTGGGCACCATCGGCGTGCCGACCTCCGGCAGCTCCAGGTTGACCGGCCGGGTCAGGCCCAGGTCGCGCAGCGTTTTCTGCTGCGCCTCGGTGCCGGTCTCCATCGCCATCTTCACCGTCCCGATGTTGGACGAGTGCATGAAGATCTGCGGGACCGTCAGCTTGCCCTCTTTGGGCTTGTAATCGCGGATGGTGAAGCCGGCCTTCCGGATCGGCTCGGAGACGTCGAACTTGTCGAACAGCCCGACCGACTGCGTCTCCAGCGCCGCGGCGGTGGAGAAGATCTTGAAGGTCGAGCCCATCTCGTAGATGCCGAGCGTGGCGCGGTTGAACTTGGCGTCGTCGCTGGCCCGGCCCGGCTCGTGCGGGTCGTAGGTGGGCAGCGAGCCCATCGCCAGCAGCTCGCCCGTGCGCACGTCCATCACCACGCCGGCCGCGCCGATGCCCTCGAACTCCTGCATCTTGGCGCGCAGCTCCTCCATCAGGATGTGCTGAACGCGCACGTCGAGCGACAGCTGCAGGGGCTGGTTGGAATTCTTCAGGAGCTGGTTGAACGACTGCTCGATCCCGGCGATGCCCTTGCCGTCGACGTTGGTGTAGCCGACCGCGTGCGCGGTCAGGTCGCCGTACGGGTAGAGGCGCCGCTCGCTCTCCTGGAAGCGCAGCGCGGGATTGCCCAGGCGGTTGACCTGGTACTGCTGGCGCGGGGTCAGCTTGCGCTCCAGCCAGACGAAGTGCTTGGTGCTGTCGAGCAGCGCCTGCAGCTCGGCGGCGGTCGAGTCCGTCAGGATCGGCGCCAGCTGGTTGGCGACCTTGGCGGCGTCGTCGACCTCCCGCGGGTCGGCGTAGAGCGAGGCCACGGGCAGCGTCGTCGCCAGTACGTGGCCGTTGCGGTCGACGATGTCCGCGCGGGTCTGCGCCGGCGGCGCGCCGTCGGCGCGGGTGGCCACGTCCCGGCGCTCGCCGCCGCTCAGAACGGCGAGTTCCAGCACGCGCACACCGATCGCCGAGAAGGCGACGGCGAACACGATGCCCGCGACCAACAGGCGCGTGCGCCCGGTCTCCAGCACTTCCTTGCGGGTACCGTCCAGACGCAACGCCCGGCGGACCGGGCCCGCCGGCCGCTGGGTGCCGTCGTGTGGGGCGCAGGGGGCGTGGCGCCGTCGGCTCATTGGCGAACCCCCACCTGAATCAGGACGTCGCCGACCGCGATCGCCCGGCTCTTCGGCGGGCTTGAACGCGGCGGCGACGCCTTGGCTTTGAGTCCGGTGGACTCGTCCGACTGCCCGACCTGACCGGCCGTGTTGTTCTTGGAGGTCCGGGAGGTGTTGTTACTCCCGGCGTTCTGGCGCGCGCTCGGCTGCGCGCTGCGCTCGGCGACCTGCGCGCTCGCCTGGCGCACCGGGGCTTGCATGCCCTCGCCCTGGCGGCCCTCGGGCTGCTGCCGGCGCTGCTCGGTGCGCGCGTACATCGGCTGCTCGAGCGACCACGGCTTGGACTGGGGTAGCGGCAGCGCTTCGTCACCGTCGCCGCCGGCGCTGGCGTAGCGCACGGCCTGCTCGGAATCCGAGATACGCGGGGGTAGGGCGGTCACGGCGGCGACCTGCCGGGCGCCCGTCGGACCCATGTCGAGGTACTTGGACGCCAGGCGCTGCAGGCGCTCGGGACGGTTCAGGTAGGCCCACTCCGCCTCCAGCACGTGCAGCGCGACGCGATCCTGCCGGATGTCGCTGCGGACCTGATGCAACTCCTCCTCCAGGCGCTGCACCTCGTACTTCACCTGATACAGGCCGAGCGCGACCGCGCCCGCCACGATCAGCCAAATCACCAGCGACACGCGCACGATGCTCATGCCCGGCCCCCTTCGATCTCGGTCCAGGCCGGCGCGGCCGTGCGCTCGGCGGCGCGCAGCCGGGCGGAACGGGCCCGTGGGTTGGTCTCGGCCTCTGCCGCGCCCGGCTTCTTCGCCTGGCGGAACAGGACACGGAAGGTCGCTTCCGGCAGCTGATCGGCCGGGTCCGGATCGGGGCTGTGGCGGGACGGCCGCGGGACGTCGCCGCTGCGGGTGCGCAGGAATTGCTTGACCGCACGGTCCTCCAGCGAATGGAACGCCACCACGGCCAGCCGGCCGCCCGGCTTGAGCGCACGCTCCGCCGCGGCAAGGCCGCGTTCCAGCTCGCCCAGCTCGTCGTTCACGTAGATCCGGATCGCCTGGAAGGTGCGGGTCGCCGGGTCGATCTCGTGCGCCTTCGCGCGCGTCTTGGAGAAGCCGACCGCCCCGCGCACGATCTCGGCCAGTTCGCCGGTGCGCTGGATCGGCTTTTGCGCCCGCGCCTCAGCGATCGCGCGGGCGACCCGCCGGGCCTTCTTCTCCTCGCCGTACGCGCGCACGACCCGCGCGAGCTCGCCTTCCGCGAGCTCGTTGACGACGTCCGCTGCCGTCGGCCCATCGGATCCCATGCGCATGTCGAGCGGACCGTCGAAGCGGAAGGAGAAGCCGCGCTCCGCGACGTCCAGCTGCGGCGAGGAGACGCCGAGGTCGAAGGCGATCCCGTCGACCGGCGTGGCGCCGCGGGCATCCAGGAGTCGATCGAGCTCGCCGAACCGCCCCTCGGCCAGTTGCAGGCGGCCGGCCTCGGCCTCCGCCATCGCCTGGCCGCGGGCGATCGCGCTCGGGTCGCGGTCCAGGCCCCAGACGGTGCAGTCCGCGCGATCCAGGATCCCCTTGGCGTAGCCGCCCAGGCCGAAGGTGGCGTCGACGTAGATGCCGCCGTCGGCCGGGCTTAGCGCGTCCAGCACTTCGGCCAGCATGACCGGCACGTGGCCGCCCGGCTGGGTGGCGTGCGAGGGGGTCTGGGACTCGGCGGGCCGGCGCGGGGTCATGCGTCCGCCCCCGCTTTCTGCGCCTGCTTCTTCGGCCCGATGCCCTTCTTGGCGGCGCGCTCGCGCGCGGCCTCGCGCTGCTCGGCGTAGGTCTCGGGCTCCATGATCTCGAAGGTCGGGCCGCGCCCGACGAAGGCCGCCGCCTCGGTGATCCCGGCGTGCTCCATCTGGTGCTTGGGCAGCATGATCCGGCCCTCGCCGTCGAACGACAGCGGCTCGGCGTCGGAGAAGACGACCTGCGCGAGTTCCTCGTACTCCTCCGAGAACTCGTCGAGCTGCTCGAGGTCGTTCATGTACTTCGCCATCCGCTCCTCGCCGAACGCGACCAGCGCCGGGCGCAGATGGTGCGCGTAGACGTAAATGCCGTGGAATTCCTGGCCCGCCACGGCCTTACGAAATGCGGCCGGAACGGACACGCGGCCCTTCCGGTCGACTTTGTTTGCCTTGGCGGAACCGACGAAAACCTGCGGCACCGGGTAACCCCCTTTTGGCGCCTCCGCCGCTTGGCCGGTCCGGCTTGGGCGGAGGATGGGCTGCCATGGCCCTTTATGGGATATCGTGGGATATCATGGGCCGATGTGGGTGTCAATGCACTGCCCAAGTAAAGGAGCTGTTAAGATCAAGGATTTTCCGGTCTTTGCTCTGCGGCCTTCCGGTCGACTCGGCGCAACCGGGCCAGGGCGACTTTCACAACCCGGTCACAGCGGCCTTCATGCGTCACATGAACTGTGTTCTGTTTATGTTCTCGCCGGAGAATGCTTCGAACCCGCCCGAAAGTGGGCGGAATTCGACTTGTTAGCGTAAAATGGGTAGATGTCGTGGTTCGGGTGCGGCCGCGATACAAATACCGGCCAATATCGCCGGTTAATATTGGGGCCAATAAAGCGGACCAGACGGCCTGTAAGCCGGGTTCTGTACCCGCCGGCGTTTGCCGGCGGGCGACGGCCATTCCTCTGGGACGTCCGTTGCCGAACGCCTCGTGCGACCTACCCGGGCGGCGGTGCGGAAGCTCACTTGCCGGCGGCCCTTAAGGACCCCGGCCGGCCGCCCCTATCTGGTCTTGCTCCCGGTGGGGTTTACCGTGCCGCCCCTGTCGCCAGGGGCGCGGTGCGCTCTTACCGCACCCTTTCACCCTTACCGCGTGGGATCCCGGCGTTAGCGCCGCCGGGCCACGGGCGGTTTGCTTTCTGTGGCACTTTCCCTGGGGTCGCCCCCGCCGGGCGTTACCCGGCACCGCGCTTCCGTGGAGCCCGGACTTTCCTCCCGCCCGCGGCAGCTGCCGCGGCCGAGCGACCGTCCGGCCGTCT
This sequence comes from Rhodovibrio sp., assembly GCA_034521655.1. GTDB lineage: Bacteria > Pseudomonadota > Alphaproteobacteria > Kiloniellales > Rhodovibrionaceae > Rhodovibrio. The sequence continues at coordinate 77,791 of JAXHMD010000022.1, read as the reverse complement.
GGTCCGAGCCTTGAGGTAAGCGACGCGGACGCGTGGCGCAAGCATCGGGGCGCGACAGCGTGGGGCACGCCGTCCCACGACATCCCATGGGCGCGTGCCGTCCCATGCCATCCCATGGGATTTCATGGGACGGCAGGTCGCCGCCCGACGGCGCCCCAAAGCTCACTGTTCGCCTCTGGGAGGGGAAGAATCAGAGTTCGAATTCCGTCCGGGCGCAGCCGCAGCGCTGTAGGGTGGGTTCGCCGCGTCAGCGGCAACCCACCGAACGGTGAACACGGGCCACCTACGGTCGGTGGGTTGCTGCGCGAACCCACCCTACGGCCAACCGCTCAGCCCGCCCGGCCGAGCACCGTGAGCAGGCCGGTCAGGCGCGCGGCGGTGCCGGTGTCCGGCGCGCCGGTGACCGCCTCCGGACGGAAGTGGCGCTGGAAGGCGGCGATCAGCGCGGTCGGGTCGGCGTTGGTGCAGTAGCCGGCGCGCTCCAGCCGGGTCAGGAACCAGTCGAGGCCGGGCGTCGACCGCGGCTCCGCAACCTCCCGCGGCCAGACGCCCAGGCCGTGGCGGGCCAGGCGCGGCCAGTCGAACAGCTCGCCCGGGTCCTGCTTGCGTTCCGGGGCGACGTCGCTGTGCCCCAGCACCCGGCTGCACGGGATGGGATGGCGCGTGCGGATCGCCTCGGCGAGGTCGATCAGCGCCGCCATCTGCGCTTCCGGAAAGGCACGGTAGCCGAACTCGTGGCCCGGGTTGACCAGTTCGATCCCGATCGAGCGGTCGTTGATGTCCGTCTTGCCGGCCCAGCAGGCCACGCCCGCGTGCCACGCGCGCAGCTCCTCGGGCACCAGGCGCAGGATCCGGCCGTCCTCCTCGATCAGGTAGTGGGCGGACACCTTGGCGTCCGGCTGGCACAGCCGCTCCAGCGCGGCCGCCCCGGTCAGCATGCCGGTATAGTGCAGCAGCAGGATGTCGACCGCCGCGCCCTGGGGCCGCGGCTCGTGGTTGGGGGACGGGTGGTCGACCGGCTGATGCATGCGCGGTTTACGTCCGTTCCAGGGTCGGGCCGGTCACGCGCGGCCGGCGGATGGTGACGATGCCCACGCCCACGACCGTCATCAGGCCGCCGGCGATCAGCCGCCAGGTCAGCGGCTCGCCGAGCGCGATCACCCCGCTCGCCACGCCGAAGAACGGCACCATCAGCGTGAACGGCATGGCGATGTTGACGTCGTATCGACCCAATAGCGCGTACCACAGGCCATAGCCCAAGACGACCACGATCACCGCCTGGTAGGCCAGGACCCAGCCGACCGTCAGCCAGTTCGCGCTGGCCATCGCGGCCCACTGGCCGCCCTCGAGGACGAACGAGGCGAGGAACAGCTGCGGGAAGGCGAAGGCCGCCATGTAGGCGTTGAGCTGCGTGCCGTCGATCTCGCCCAGGCGCTTGACGATCACGTTCGCGACCGCCCAGACGAGGGCGGCCGAGATCACCAGCGCGAGCGATCCGTAGGCGCCGTCCAGCCGCGGTTCGCCCGCGATCACGGCGACCCCGGCGAACGCGATCGCCATGCCGAGCGCCCGGCGCCAGCCGAGCGTCTCGCCGAACGCGACCGCCGCCAGCATCGCGGCGAACGGGACCTGCAGCTGGATCGAGATCGCCGCGGTGGAGGCGTCGATCCCGGTCAGGCCGGTGAACATCAGCGAGAAGTGCAGCAGGCCGAGCACGACCGAGACCGCGAAGATGCCGGCGAGCTTGCCTTTCGGCACCTTGACGAACGGCACCAGGATCGCCGCCACGATGGCGAAGCGCAGCGCCACCAGCAGGATCGGCGGCAGCTCCTGCAGGCCGGTCTTGGCGACGGCGAAGTTGCCGCCCCAGACCAGCATGATCGCGACGAAACCGATCAGGTCGAGCGGGCGGACGGCAAGGCGCATGAGGAAAACCAGACAGGTAGTACGGGGATGAGCGCGCGCAGGCGGGTGGCCGCACGCTCCGGCATACTGTGCTGACGGCGCCTCGGGAACCCGTCGTCTGGTTCTAGCTGGCCTGCATGTACGCGAAAGCGGGCCTGGAAGGTGGCAGCTTGAAGCTGGTGTTGGAGCAGGACTCGACCCAGCGGACCGCCACGTCACAAGGGCGCGTGTTCGGCCTGCCGCCAGGTCACCGCATCTGTTTCATCATCTCGCCGATATCCATCACCGCCGGGCCGAGCAGGACCACGAACAGGGCCGGCAGGATGAACAGGATCAGCGGCACGGTCATCAGGGCGGGCAGGCGGGCGGCCTTTTCCTCGGCCTTGAGCATGCGCGTCTCGCGCATTTCGCCGGCGAGCACGCGCAGCGCTTGGGCCAGCGGCGTGCCGAACTTCTCGGTCTGGAACAATGTGTTCACGAGCGCCGTGACGCCCTGCAGCGGCACGCGCTTGGCGAGGTTTTCCAACGACACGCGGCGTTCGGGCATGAACCGCAGTTCGAGCAGCGTCAGCCCGAACTCGTCGGCGAGCGCCGGGCTCGCCGGCTTCATCTCGCTCGCCACCCGCTTGAACGAGGCGTCCAGGCTCAGGCCCGACTCCGCGCAGATCACCATCAGGTCGAGGGCGTCCGGCAGCGCCTTCTGGATCTCCTTGGTGCGCTTCTGGGTCTGGTTCTTGACCAGCAGTTCGGGAACGTTGCTCCCGAGCAGCGCGGCCAAGATCACCCCACCCAGCTTGAGCGTGGAATCGAGATCGCCCTGATAGGCGACGAACAGATAGAGCGCGGCTAGGCCGGCGGCGGCGCCCGGCAGCACGAGCTTGCCGAACAGATACAGCGTGACCGCGTCGTTGGAGCGCCAGCCGGCCTGGGCGAGCTTGACCGACAGCGCCTTGCCGCGCTGGTCGCGCATGATGTTGACCCTGGCGACCACGCGCTTGATCAGGTCCATCGCGCCGTCGCCGGCGACCGGGCCGCGCCGCTGCATCTGCGGGCGGCCGCGTTTCGCCGCCGCCGTGCGCACGCGCGTCATCCGTTCGCGTTTGGTGGCGGCCGCGTTGGAGAGCGCATAGACCGCGATGAAGGCGCTGATCGCGAAGGCGAGCGGGATCAGGGCCAGCGGACTGGCCAGCTGGCTTATCAGCTCGGTCATATCTCGAACCTCACCATCTTGGCCATCACCGCCACGCCGATCAGTTCGCTGGTCAGGCCGACGCCGATCAGCACGTGCCCGAACGGATCGGTGAACAGCCGGGACATGTAGTCCGGGTTCATCAGGTAGAGCACCGCCGCCATGACGAACGGCAGCGCGCCCAGCAGATAGGCGCTGGCGCGTGCCTCCGACGACAGCGCCTTGATCTTCAGGCGCATCTGCTGGCGCCGGCGCAGCAGGCGGGACAGGTTGTCCAGCGTCTCGGTCAGGTTGCCGCCGGTCTCCCGCTGCAGACCGACCGAGATCGCCAGGAAGTTGAACTCCGATACGTCCAGCCGGCCGGCGACGTCCCACAGCGCGTCTTCCAGGTTGGTGCCCATGCGCACCAGGCGGTCGATCTGGGTGAATTCCTGGCCGACCGGACCGTCGAAGTCTTTCGAGACGGTCCCGATCGTCTCGGTCACCGGCAGGCCTGACTTGAGGCCGCGGACCATGACGTCGATCGCGTCCGGCAATTCCTGCAGGAAGCGCTTGACCCGTTTGCCTCCCAGGTAGCCGACCACCATTCGCGGCAGCAGCCAGCCCGCCGCGACGCCAAGCGCCACGGCCGCCGGCCAGAGCTTCTGCCCGAGCAACGGAAACGCGACCAGTCCGGCCACGCCGCCCACCGCCAGACACACCACCAGGTAGCGCGCGAGCGTGATGGTCAGGCCGGCGCGCGCGATCCGGGCGCGCAGCTTGTCGCGGCCGGGCAGGATCCGGCGCAGCAGCAGTTCAACCTGGCGGAACCGGCCCTGCACGTCGTCGCGGCGCAGGCTGGCCGGGGTCGGACCGCCGCGCCCGGCGACCACGCTGCGGCGATGCCCGGCGGCGCGCTGCAGGCGCTTCTTGCGCTCACCGTTGTCGCCCAGCACCAGCGCAAGCCCACCGACGGTCCCGGCGACGGCCAGCGTGCCCAAGAACACGGCGGCCATGATCAGGGTCGGATCGGTCATTGGCCGGGGCCCTCCTGGCTGCAGCCCATCGCGTCCAGCAGCTTGTCGGCGAGGCCGAAGTACTCCGCCCGTGGGGCGAAATAGGGCCGCAGGCCGGAGGAGCGGAACTGGCCGACCAGTTGACCGTCCGACCCCTCGCCCTGGAACTCGAAGGAGAACAGGTCCTGGGTGGTGATCACCTCACCTTCCATGCCGACGACTTCGCTGACCTTGGAGATCCGCCGCTTGCCGTCGCGCATCCGGGAGATCTGCACGATCAGGTGCACGGCGTCGGCGATCTGGGTGCGCACCGCCTTGGCCGGCAGCTTGAAGCCGGACATCGCGACCATGTTCTCCAGGCGGGTCAGCGCTTCGCGCGGGGAGTTGGCGTGCAGCGTGCACATCGAGCCGTCGTGGCCGGTGTTCATCGCCTGCAGCATGTCCATCGCTTCCGCCCCGCGCACCTCGCCCATGATGATCCGGTCGGGCCGCATGCGAAGCGCGTTCTTGACCAGGTCGCGCATGGTGATCTCGCCCAGGCCCTCCAGGCTCGGCGGGCGGGTTTCCAGGCGCACGACGTGGGGCTGCTGCAGCTGCAGTTCGGCGGCGTCCTCGATCGTGACGATCCGCTCGCCGTGATCGATCAGGCGGCTCATCGCGTTCAGCAGGGTCGTCTTACCCGAGCCCGTGCCGCCCGAGATCAGCACGTTCAGCTGGCAGCGCGCGGCGATCTTGAGCACGTTCGCCAGCGGCTCGGAGACGTTGTTCTGCCGGGCCATCACCTCGAGGGTGATCTTCTTCTTGGCGAACTTACGGATCGAGATGGACGCACCGTCGATCGCCAGCGGCGGGGCGATGATGTTGACGCGGCTGCCGTCCTCCAGCCGCGCGTCGACCAGCGGCGAGGATTCGTCGATCCGCCGGCCCACCCGGGTGACGATCCGGGTGGCGATGTTCATGACGTGGGCGTTGTCGCGGAATTCGACGTCGGTCAGCTCCAGCTTGCCGCCGCGCTCGACGTAGACCTGGTTGGGCCCGTTCACCATGATGTCGGTGATGCTCTCGTCGGCCAAGAGCGGCTCCAGCGGGCCCAGGCCCAGCATGTCGTTGAGCAGCAGGCGGACCAGCTGCTTCTGTTCGTTGCGGTTCAGCTGGACCTTCTGCTCGATCAGCACCTCGCCGATCATCTCGCCGATCTGCCGTTCCAGCTCCGCGGGCTCCAGCGAGGAGGCGACGGCGACGTCGATCCGCTCCATGACGAACGGCTGTACCGTCTGCTTGGCCGCGCGCAGGCGGTTGGGCTTGCTGCGTCCCGGACGCCTGGCTGTCCGCTTCGTCCGCCTCGCTGGCCGGGTCCGGGCTTGGCGCGCCGTCAGCGGATGGCGCCGGATCAGCCGGGGCGTCGGCGGCAGCACCCGTGGGCGCGGTTTCGGCGGTCTTCGCCTCGGCCAGCAGGGCGTTCAGGACATCGGTGACGACGTTGCGCTGGCTCAGCATGTCCAGCTGCTTGCCGTCCTGGCTCAGCACGTTGTCCAGGCACGCCCCGACCTCGCGGGCGAGCTCGCGCCGGGATCGGCTGGACAGGGTGGCGAGGTCGTGAGTCTCGCGCAGCTTGGCCTGGACGCGGGCGGTCAGGCCGCCGCCCTGGCCGCTGGCCGGCGCTGCGGCGCCGTCGCCATCCGGCGTGGCTTCGGTGGTCCCGGTGTCGTCGAGCATGGCCATCCGGCTACCCTCAGCCCTTCTTCAGGAAGCTCAGCAGCGCGCGCTTGGGCTTGCGCGGCTCGCCGACCAGGTCGACCAGAAGGACTTGCAAGTCGGCCAGCAGCTTGGCCTTGGGCGCGCCGACGCTGAGCGCGCTACCGGCCATCGCGGCCTTCGCGACGTTTTCCGGATCGAAGCTGAGCTGCGCGGTAAGCTCGGTCTCCAGCTCCTTCTCGAATTCCTGCGCGCCGACGTGGCCGGGGGCCTGCTTGCCGACCCGGTTGGCGACCACGCGAAGGCGCATCTTGCCGCCCTGCTGCTTGGCGAGCCGAACCAGGCGGTTGCAGTCGCGCAGGCCCGCCAGCGAGAGGTCGGTGACGATCACGAGGTCGGTCACCTGGTCCAGCAGGTCGGGCTGCTGACCCAGCAGATGGCGGGGCAGGTCGGCCACCAGGACGTCCCGGCTCTCGCGCAGCTTGGCGAGCAGCTGGGTCGCGGCGGTGCGCGGCATCACCGGGACGTCGTCGATCGCCTCTTCGGCGGCGAACACGCTGAGCCGCTCGCCGGCCTTGACGCCCAGGTTGTCGATCATGCTGTCGTCGACGCGCTCGGGGTCTTCCAGCGCCTCGCGCAGGCCGGCGGCCGGCTGCAGGTCGAACGCCAGCGCCTGGCAGCCGTACTGCAGGTCGAGGTCGACGAGCCCGGTCTGGCGCTCGCGCTCGTTCGCGACCAGCCAGGCCAGGTTGCCGGCGACCGTGGACGCGCCCACGCCGCCGCGGGCGCCGACGACGGCGATGCAGCGCCCGCGCCGGGCCTGCACCGGCTGGCTCGCGATCCGCGCGGTCTCCGCGCGCTCTACGGCGGCCGCCAGCTGCTTGGTGTCGACCGGCTTGACCAGGTAGTCGGCCGCGCCGGCGTCCATCACCCGGCGGAACATCGCGACATCGTTCTGGGTGCCGAGCGCGATCACCTTACTGCCGGCGGCGAGTTCGCCCAGGCCGGCGGCGATCTCCTGCGCGTCGGTCACCTCGGAGAGGTCGATCAGCAGGATCTCCGGGGCGGCGATCACGCCCAGCTGGCGCAGGGCGGCGGGCAGTCCGCCGCGCTGCACCTCGGCCGGCGGCCAGCCGCGCTTGCCGGCCAGCTGGACGGCCGCGGCGTAGGCGGTGTCGTCGGAGACGAAGGCGCCGAACGGCTCGCGCGCGTCCAGCCCCGGGTCGGCGGAAAACGCCGAGTGATCTTCGGCCAGGCTCATCGCCTATTCCTCCTTGCCGCCGGCTTGGGCCGGGTTGTAGTTGCCGCCGGCCGCTTCCTGGTCGGCGGCGACGTTGGCGCCCTTGTCGTCGTTCAGGAACGATGGGTGGTAGCTGCGCCCGGCGTGATAGTCGCGCACCGGGATCGACGTGCGTGCGCCGGACACCGGCCCCATGTCGCGCCCGCGCAGCAGGTCGCGCGGGTTCGCCACCATCAGGCCCAGATTGCGCCGGTCGGCGCAGCCGAAGTTGCTCGACGGCAGGTTGGAATTGTCGCTGGTCCGGGTGCGGCTGAAGTTCGGGCAGTCGGGCAGCACGACGTGGTAGCGGGCGATGCGCACCAGCACCTCGCCGGCGCCCGGCTGGGCGGAATCCAGCAGCGGGTCGCTGGTGCGCGGGTCGAAGCCGCGCTGGCGCAGCAGCCGGACGACCTGCTGGCGCCGTCGTTCGGCGACCGCGCCCGCGGCCGGCGCGGTTGCGACCAGGACGGTCGCCTGCCGGTCCGCGCCGCTGTCGCGCAGGAAGCGGTCGAGCGCGGCCTGCTCGCTGCGGGAGAGCTCGGTGCTCTCGCCGGGGAAGGCGACGTCGTGGCGGTAGAGCGTCCGCTCGACCCCAAGCTTGTGGGCCTGCGGGCCCACGGCGTCGGGCGGCGTCGTGGGATATCCGCAGGCGGCGAGCAGGGTGCCGGCGGCGATCGCGGTTATCAGGCCGGCGGTGGGCAGGCCGGCGGTGCGCAGGCGCTTGGAATGATCACGGGCCACGGGCGGCACCTCCTTATTCTTCCAGCATGAAGCCGACGGGGCCGGCCAGCGACTTGCCGTCCAGCTCCTGCTTGGCGGCCATCCGCTCGCGGCTGTTGTCGCCGTACATCCGGCCGAAGAAGATCCGCTCGATGTCGTCCGGCGGCAGCAGCTCGTCGGTCGGCGCGGCCAGCTGGCGGGTCGAGACGGGCTTGACGATGTAGGGGGTGACGATGATCGCGAGCTCGGTCTCGCCGCGCTGGAACTTGTCGGACTTGAACAGCGCGCCCAGGATCGGCACGTCGCCGAAACCGGGGAGCTTATCGACTTCGTGGTTCTGCGTGTTCTGGAGCAAACCGGCGATCGCGAAGCTTTGCCCGCTGGCGAGCTCGACGGTCGTCGATGCGCGGCGGGTGCTAATCGCGGGCACCGTAATCCGCCCGAACGAGAAGCCTTCCGCGCGGTTGAGTTCGCTAACCTCGGGCGCGACGGCGAGCGAGATCTGGCCGTTCTCCAACAACGTCGGGGTGAACTCGAGTTGGACACCGAATTGCTTGAACTCGATCGTGATTTTGTCGTCGTCCTCGGCGACCGGGATCGGAAACTCGCCGCCGGCCAGGAAAGTCGCGGTTTCGCCCGACATCGCCGTCAAGTTCGGCTCGGCCAGGATGCTCACCAGCCCTTCAGTCGCCAGCACATCCAGAATGCCGGTCACGCTATCGCCAGCGTTGGAGAGTTGACCGAAGCCGGTATAGGAGCCGGCGAGCCCGGTCAGGCCGCCGCCGGCGAAGCCGAGCAGGTCGGAGCCGTTCTGTAGCAGCGCGTCCCACTGCACACCCAATTGCTTGCTCAGTTCGCGCGACACCTCGGCCACGCGCACACGCAGGTTGATCTGGGTCGGGCCGGTGACCTGGATGCGGTTGATGACGTTCTGCTCCCCGGCGAAGCGCGCGGCCAGCCGGCGCGCGTTCTCGGCCGCGGATGGCGAGGGCAGGCGGCCGGAGATCAGGATGGCGTCGCCGATCGCGCGCACCTCGATCGGCTGCGCCGGGGCGAGGTCGGCCAGCGCGCGTTCCAGGGCGGCCAGGTTGTGCTGCACCACCAGGCGCTCGCTCATCACCACCTGGTCGTTGGAGTCGACGGCGAACATCGTGGTCTCGCCGGGCTTCTTGCCGAACACGTAGACCAGCCGCGGCGACTTCACCTGCACGTCGGCGATCTCGGGGTCGGCGACGAACACGCTGTTGACCGGCCGCTCCAGGCGCACGAGCACGCCCTGGTCGCGGTTCAGGTTCACGCTGTTCTCGCCGGTGCCGACGATCTCGGCGGCGCCGGCGGCACCGGCGGCCGGCAGGACCAGCGCGAGCGCCAGGGGAAGCGCGAGGGCGGCCGCGCGGGCGGGTCGGGCGAGGGTGGCGAACATGGGCCTCTACTCCTCGAGCTCGACGCCGGTCATCTCGCTGCCGCGGACGACGACGACGGTGGGGCCGCGCTTGTTGCGCGGGGCGGATATCACCCGGCTGATCTCGGTGTCGGTGGTGAAGGTCGGCCGGGCCGGCTCCTTGGGGTCGCCGTCGCGGGCGATCGGGCGCAGCGACAGCGACAGGTCGCCCAGCTTCTGGGCGAGCGACAGCTTCTCGGCTTCCTTGGGGTCGACTTCTAAGGTGGCGGTCTTGGCGACCAGCCGCTCGCCGTCGACGTCGTCGGTGCGCTGGTCGAGCGCGAGCACCCGGATGTCGGACAACACGGTCTCGCTCGCCTTGCGCTCGTTCCGGCCCGCGCCCTCTGCCCTGATGCTGTGCGACAGGATCACGTCGACCCGGTCGCCCGGGAAGATCAGGCCGGAGATGCCGCTGGCCGCGTTCACCGGGACCGACAGCGCGCGGTGGCCTTCCGCCAGCATGGCGGCCAGGAAGCCGCGGTCGCCGGGCCGGACCACGCGCTTGTCGGTGATCGGCTCGCCATCGACCATGCCCGTGCGAACGACCGCGCCGAGCAGGCTCTCGCGGCTGCGGGCATCGCTGTCGGCGGCGGCCTGGCCGTCGACGACGTAGACGTCGAGCAGGCCGTCCTCGGGCCACGCCTGCCAGCGCAGATGCTCCGGCTTCAGGATGGTGCCGGCGGTGAGCGTGCCGTCGGCGACCAGGATTTTGCTCTGCTTGGGCGCCTCGACCGGCGCGGGCGCGACGGCGGCCTGGTTCGCCTGTCCCTGCTGCTGCTGCAGCCAGTTGTTGGTCATGACGGCCGCGGCGCCGGCGATCGCGAGCGACAGGGCGGTCAGCACGATGACGCGTGGGCGCATGGGAAGCTCCTTGGATAAAGGCGGATCAGGCGGCGATCAGGCCGTAGGCGATCCACAAACCGCCGGCCGCGAGCGCAACGCCGTAGGGCACGCTTTCCCGCGGTACATGGCCGTCGGTTTGGGGACCCGCCTGGAGCGGGCTGGAGAGGAGGTTGCCGAACGGCACGTTACGGGTCGCCAGGATCGCGAGCGACAGGCCAGCTCCGGCGAGCGCGGTGACCAGCGCGAAGCCGGCGAGGTCGCTGCTGCCGGCCCAGAGGCCCAGCGCCGCGGCGAGCTTGACGTCGCCGCCGCCGAGCGTGCCTAGGGCGAAACCGACCAGCCCGAGCGCGAACAGCAGGCCGCCGACCAGGACACCCGCCCACCACGCTCCCGGAAGCGCGCCCGCTGCGTGCGCGGCGGGATAGAGCGCGGCTAGAACCAGGACGGCGGCGTTCGGGATCCGGCGGCGGGCCAGGTCGGTCCAGGCGCACCAGAGCGACAGGCCGGCGACCGGCGCCAGAATCAGACTGTCGATCGGATCGATCATCGCGTGCACCTGGATCGCGAACGGAACGCCGGCACGGCGGGAAGGGGCGTGGCGTCTGGCCGTCAGGGGTGCGGCCGGACCGATTGCGCGGCTTTTCGTCAGCGTCGGCGCCGGTCAGCTTCAGTTAACCGCCGGCACGCCTGCGCCGGTCAGTTCGCCAGAAACTTTCCCGAACAGATCGCTGATGTCGGTGCCGAGCTGCGTGGCGGCGGTAACGATGCCGACCGCGATCAGGGCGGCGATCAGGGCGTATTCGATGGCGGTGGCGCCCGACTCGTCGCGGGCAAACGTCTTGATGAACTTGCGCATGACTGCGTCCTCCTAAAGGTGAGTTCCGTCGAACGGCGTGTTGGACTCTGGCGGCGCCCCGTAAAAATAGTATTAATGTACAGATCGAATATTTGGCGTTAATTTCGGAATAGAGTCGCGTCGCATTTTATAAAAATAGCATGCCGTTGATGAAAAAGCCCCACAACTTTCAGGCGTAGGCACTCGAGTTGGCCCTAATGACTCGCCATCACACACGCGCGTAGGCGCTAAAGCCAATATCGAAAGGCGTAGTGCTTGCGCGAAACTTAGATCGAATACCCGGTTTAACGGGCCGTTCACGCCTGCGCGCCTAGCGTCCGGACACGGCGACGGCTGGCATCGATGGCCGTCGTACCTTCTCCGCCATGCGTTGCTCCGGGAGAGCTGTCCGAGCCATGACCACGAAACTCGGCCGCATCGTCGCGGTCGCCGGCGCCGGCGTCACCGTCAGCCTGCAGCCGGACGAGCACGGCGCGTCCGCCGCCCAGATGCAGGCGCTGGTCCGGGTCGAGGCGGCGCGGTCGGTCGTCTTCGCCACGGTGCGCGAACTGCGCGTCGACACGCGGTCAGCCGGCGACACCCAGATGGCGGAACTGGAACTGATCGGGGAACAGGCGCGCACGCCCGATGGCGGCCTGCACCCCTTCCAGCGCGGCGTGGTGCACTTTCCCGCGCTCGGCGACGCGGTGCACGAGGCCGCGGCGGAGGACTGGCGGCGGGTCTACATGCCGGATACCGGCGCCAAGCAGATGCGCCTGGGCGACCTCGACCGGGACGGCAACCTGCCGGCGATCGTGCTGTCGGACGAACTGCTCTCCAAGCACTTCGCCATCCTGGGCACCACCGGCAGCGGCAAGTCCTGCTCGGTCGCCGTCCTGCTGCGCCAGCTGCTGGACGGCCACCCGAACGGCCACGTCATCCTGCTCGACCCGCACAACGAGTATCAGGCCGCGTTCGGCGACAAGTGCGTGCTGGTCAATCCGCAGTCGATGTCGCTGCCCTACTGGCTGCTCAACATGGAGGAGATGGTCGAACTCTACTGCAGCCCGGAAGAAGCGCAGCGGGAACTCGAGCGCGACATCCTGAAACGCGCGGTGATGGCGGCCAAGCAGGCGTTCCACGGGAGCGAGCAGACGCACATCACGGTCGACACGCCGGTGCCCTTCCGCTTGACCACCGTGCTGCAGCACATCGACCGGGCGATGGGGCAGATCAACAAGGGCAGCGACAGCCTGCCGTTCCTGCGCCTGAAGGCGCGGATCGAGACGCTGCGCTCCGACTCCCGCTTCGCCTTCATGTTCGGCCAGATCTCCGTGCAGGACACCATGGCCGACATCCTCTCCCGCGTGCTGCGCATCCCGGTGGCCGGCAAGCCGATCACGATCGTCGACCTGTCGGCGGTGCCGGTGGAGATCGTCGACGCGGTGGTGTCGCTGTTGTCGCGGATGATCTTCGACTTCGCGGTGTGGGGCGGACCGCAGGCGGAAGTCCCGATCCTGCTGGTGTGCGAGGAGGCGCACCGCTACATCCCCAACGACCCCGACGGCGGCTTCCAGCCGACGCTGAAGGCGCTCTCCCGGATCGCCAAGGAGGGCCGGAAGTACGGCATCTCGCTTGGCCTCGTCACCCAGCGGCCGAGCGAACTGTCGGAGACCATCCTGTCGCAGTGCGGCACGCTGTTCGCGCTGCGCATGTCCAACGACCGCGACCAGGCGTTCGTCCAGCGCGCGCTGCCGGACGGCGCGCGCGGCCTGTTCGCGGCCCTGCCGGCGCTGTCCAACCGGGAGGCCGTGGTGGTCGGGGAGGCGACGGCGGTGCCGATGCGCATGCGCTTCGCCGAACTGCCGGCCGACGCCCGGCCGCGGGCGGGTCAGGCGAACTTCGCCGCCGCCTGGCAGAAGGACGACCCGGGCCGGGAGGTGCTGGACGGCGTGATCACCCGCTGGCGCCGGCAGGAGCGCAGCGCCGGTCCGCCGCGCGCCGCCGCGGAATAGGCGGCCGCCTCGGCCGCGGCCGGGTTCAGCTCTCGAACTGGATCAGCGAGGTCACGGGGACGTCGAGCTTGTCGCGGCCCTGCAGGAACGACAGCTCGATGATGCAGGCGCAGCCGCGCACGTCGCCGCCCAGCTTGCGGATCAACTCGACCGACGCGGACATCGTGCCGCCGGTCGCCAGCAGGTCGTCCAGCACGATCACCCGCTGGCCCGGCTGGATCGCGCCTTCCTGGATCTCGATCGTGTCCTGGCCGTATTCCAGGTCGTAGGTGTAGGGCACGTTCGGCCCCGGCAGCTTGCCCTGCTTGCGCACCATCACGAAGCCCAGCCCCAGCTGCAGAGCCATCGGGGCGGCGACCAGGAAACCGCGGGATTCGACGCCTGCCAGGATGTCCGGCTTTTCCGGACGAACCGCCTCCTCCAACTGGCGCACGGTGTCCTGCCAGGCGTCCGGATGCGCCAGCAGGGTCGAGATGTCGTAGAACAGGATCCCCGGCTTGGGGAAATCGGGTACCTGGCGGATGTGCTGCTTGAGGTCCATGGATGCGGTCCTGTTCGTCAAAGCGTGGTTCGGCGGGGCGCCGCGCGCCGCCGCGCGGGTGCGGCAGCGCAACATTGTCGGGCATTTCGATCCTACTGGGGCGGCCATCGGGTGACAACGGGCCCGCCCGGCCGAGCGTCGAAACCGCACAGTTGCAGGCCGGCGGCGGTCGCACACCTCAGGCGTCGGGGTTGCACATCGCCCAGCGTTGGCGTGGGATGCCGTCTCTCCCCTTCACCGCGCGCCAAGCCAGCCGGGACCCGATGACCCGCATCCTGCACCGCTCCACCCGTCAGACCTATCCCACCGCCGTCGCCGGCGACGGCCCCTACATCATCGACCAGGACGGCAAGCGCTACCTCGACGCCTCCGGCGGCGCGGCGGTGTCGTGCCTGGGCCACAGCCGCCGCGACGTCGTCGAGGCGATCCAGGCGCAGCTCGACCGGCTGCCCTACGCCCACACCGCCTTTTTCACCAACCAGCCATCGGAGGAGCTGGCCGAGCACCTGACCGGCCATGCGCCCGAGGGGCTGGAGCACATCTACTTCGTCTCCGGCGGGTCGGAAGCGAACGAGACCGCGCTCAAGCTCGCCCGGCAGGCCGCGGTGGAGCGTGGGGAGAGCCAGCGCACCGAGATCGTCGCCCGGCACCAGAGCTACCACGGCAATACCCTGGGCGCGCTCGGCGCCAGCGGGAACCCGGGCCGGCGGGCGCTGTACGGCCCGCTGCTGGCCGACAACGTGCACTTCATCGATCCCTGCTACGCCTACCGCCACCAGGAGCCGGGCGAGCGCGACGCCGACTACGCCCGCCGCGCCGCCGATCAGCTGGAGGCCAAGCTGCAGGAGTTGGGCGGCCGGAACGTGCTGGCGTTCATCGCCGAACCTGTGGTGGGGGCCACCCTGGGTGCTGTGCCGGCGGTCGACGGCTACCTCAAGCGGATCCGGGAGATCTGCGACCGCCACGGCGTGACCCTGATCCTGGACGAGGTGATGTGCGGCATGGGCCGCACGGGTACGCTCTACGCCTGCCAGCAGGACGGCGTCGCGCCCGACCTGCTGACCTGCGCCAAGGGCCTGGGCGCGGGGTACCAGCCGGTGGGCGCGGTGCTGATGTCGGGGGCGATCTACGATGCGATCGCGGGCGGCAGCGGCGCCTTCCAGCACGGCTTTACCTACATCGGCCACCCGACCGCCTGCGCCGGCGCGCTGGCCGTCCAGCGCGCGATCGAACGGGACGACCTGCTGGCCAACGTGGCCGGGCAGGGGGACAAGCTGCGCGCGGACCTGGCGGCGCAGTTCGGCGACCACGCCCACGTCGGCGATATCCGCGGCCGCGGGCTGTTCGTCGGCGTCGAACTGGTCGCCGACCGGACCACCAAGACCCCGTTCGATCCGGCGGAGAAGCTGCACGCCCGGATCAAGTCGGCGGCCTTCCAGCGCGGGCTGATCTGCTACCCGAACGGCGGCACGGCGGACGGCACGCGCGGCGATCACGTGCTCTTGGCCCCGCCCTACATTCTGGACGACGCCCACCGCGAGGAGCTGGTCGAGAAGCTGGCGGCCGCGGTCGCCGACGCGCTCGGCCAGGTCGCGGGGGCGGCGGCGTGAGCACGCCCGACCCGCTTGTGATCGCGGCCGCGCCCAACGGCGCGCGCAAGACGCCGCAGGACCATCCGGCCCTGCCGGTGACGGCGGACCAGCTGGCCGACACGGCGGCCACCTGCCAGCAGGCCGGGGCGGCGATGTTCCACCTGCACGTGCGCGACGCCGAGGGGCGGCACAGCCTCGACCCGCGCCACTACGCCCGCGCGACCGACGCGATCCGGGCCAGCGTCGGCGACCGGTTGGTGATCCAGGCCACCTCGGAATCCGGCGGCGTCTACGGCCCCAGCGAACAGCTGGATGCGATGCGCGCGCTGGCGCCGGAGTCGGTCAGTCTGGCGGTGCGCGAGGCGATCGGCCGGAGCGCCGACGAGGCCGCGGCCGCGGAATTCCTGGCCTGGGCGCGCCGGCAAGGCGTCGCGGTTCAATACATTCTCTACGACCGCACGGACCTTGCCCGCTACCACGACCTGGTCGCGCGCGGCGTGATCCCGGGCGCGCGGCACTGGCTGCTGTTCGTGCTCGGCAGCTACGCGCAAGGGCGCGACGCGGCGCCCGCGGAGCTGCTCGGCTTCGTCGACGCGGACTGGCCGGGGGCGACGCCGTGGATGGTCTGCGCCTTCGGCCCGCGGGAGGCGGGCTGCGCGCTGACCGCCGCCGGGCTCGGCGGGCAGGTTCGCGTGGGGTTCGAGAACAACCTGCAGCTGCCGGACGGGCGCACGGCGCCCGACAACGCGGCCCTGGTGGCCAACGTCGCCGCTGGCGCCCGGGCGCTCGGCCGGCCGCCCGCCAGCGCGGACGCGCTGCGCGCGCAACTGGCCGGGCTGGCCCGGGAGTGAGCGCAAAATTGCGTTAACCTCCCTCTGGCCATGCCCGGCGAAACTGTGTTCAATGGTGACATCGTGCCGCCCCCGCACGCCAAACACGCGGCGCGACACCAAAAACAACAACCCGACCCGATGCGCCGGACCCAACACCCAACGCGGTTTTCAAACGGCGCGCGGGCCGACAGGGACAGGCTTCAACGGAGGGAACGTTGAGGACCCGGACTTCCGGTGCGCAACCGGCCTTGGCCGCGGCAGGCGGTGCCGCGGGCCACGCGACCGCGGTTGGTCGCGCGGGACCGGTGGCAACCGCGTTCTCGATTTCCCGCATCCATCCGACAGGTCACCGCCGGAGTGTGGCCGCGCCGCGGGCGTGGCTTTCCGGCCGGGGCGGGTTGGCGTATCTGCCGTCGCCTTCCCTCGCCTCGACAGCGACCAACCCAAGGCAGACTACGGAGGCTTTTCAATGAAGAAGCTCGTGATCACGGCCGCCGCCGTCGCTGTTGCGACCGGTGCCTGGATGGCGGGGACCAGCAGCGAGGCGCTGGCCCAGGACGAGACGAACTTCGTCACCATCGGCACCGGCGGCGTGACCGGCGTGTACTACCCGGCCGGCGGCGCGATCTGCCGTCTGGTCAACAAGGACCGCGACGAGCACGGCATCCGCTGCTCGGTCGAATCCACCGGCGGGTCGGTCTACAACCTGAACACCATGCGCGGGGGCGACCTCGATTTCGGCGTGGTGCAGTCGGACTGGCAGTACCATACGCTACAACGGCTCCAGCCGCTTCGAGGACGCAGGCGCGTACGAGGACCTGCGCGCCGATGTTCTCGCTGCACCCGGAGCCCTTCACCGTGGTCGCCCGCGCAGGTGCGCGGCATCGAGGACTTCGAGGACCTCAAGGGCAAGCGGGTCAACGTCGGCAACCCCGGCTCCGGCCAGCGCGGCCACCATGGAGATCGCCATGGACGCGATGGGCTGGACCATGGACGACTTCTCGCTCGCCTCCGAGCTGAAGTCGGCGGAGCAGGCGCAGGCCCTGTGCGACAACAAGATCGACGCGTTCGTCTTCGTCGTGGGCCACCCGTCCGGCTCGATCCAGGAGGCGACGACGACCTGCGACGCCCAGCTGGTCAACGTGAAGAACGAGCAGATCGAGGAGCTGGTCTCCGGCCGGCCGTACTACTCGTTCGCCACCATTCCGGGCGGCATGTACAACGCCAACCCGGACGACGTGACCACCTTCGGCGTGCGCGCGACCTTCGTCACCAGCGCGGACGTCAACGACAAGGTCGCCTACGAGGTGGCGCAGGCCGTGTTCGAGAACTTCGGCCAGTTCAAGTCGCTGCACCCGGCTTTCCAGGTCCTCAAGAAGGACGAGATGGTCAGCCAGTCGCTGTCCGCTCCGATCCACGAGGGCGCGATGAAGTACTACAAGGAAGCCGGCCTGAAGTAAGCCGGCGTTCTTGCGACGCGACAGGTGGCCGCGTCCCGCGAATCCGGGGCGCGGCCGACCTGTACGCCCTTAGGGAGAGCGCGCCCCGGTCGATGTCCGTGGCGCCTCCTCACCCTGTCCCGCTCCTCCCACGGGATGAGAGGGAACCCGCCGCGACGCCCGTTCCACAATCGGCCTGCAGGTTGAGAGTGCAGGACGCTTCGGCGGGTCCCGTCCACTCAATGGGAGGAGAGGGACAGGGTGAGGAGGGTGCCGCCGACCCTAGCTCGGGGTCGTTCAAGCACCGGTTAAACCGCATATACCGGCTGACGGCGCCGGACCACCTGGAGGCGTCATGGCGAGTTCGCAAAGCGGTCAACAAGGCAAGGCGGCCGCGGACAAGCAGTTGCAGGACTTGGTCGCCTCGACCGACAGTGGTGCCCGCAATCCCAGCAACACAGCCGCCAAGTGGACCATTCTCGGCGTCGCGCTCGCCTGGTCGCTGTTTCAGCTGTGGTACGCCTCGCCGCTGCCGTTCATGCTCAACATCCTTATCCTGAACGGCACAGAAGCGCGCGCCCTTCATCTGGCGTTCGCGATTTTCCTGGCGTTCACCGCCTATCCGACGCTGAAAAGCTCGCCCCGGCACAAGGTGCCGGTGCAGGACTGGCTGATCGCCCTGGTCGCGGCGTTCTGCGCGTCCTACCAGTTCTTCTTCTACGAGGCGCTGTCGACACGTGTCGGCCTGCCGACCTGGTACGACACGGCCGTCGCCGGTGTCGGCATGATCTGCCTGCTGGAGGCCACGCGCCGGGCGCTCGGCCCGCCGCTGATGATCGTGGCGCTGGTGTTCCTGGGCTACATCTTCTTCGGGGCGTCCGACCTCGTGCCCAACGTCATCCAGTGGAAGGGCGCCTCGCTGGACAAGGCGATGTGGCACCAGTGGCTGCAGACCGAGGGCGTGTTCGGTGTGCCGCTGGGGGTGTCGACCAGCTTCGTCTTCCTGTTCGTGCTGTTCGGCTCGCTTTTGGATAAGGCGGGCGCGGGCAACTACTTCATCAAGGTCGCTTTCGCGCTGCTGGGCCACCTGCGCGGCGGCCCGGCCAAGGCGGCGGTCGTGTCCTCGGCGATGACCGGCCTGATCTCCGGCTCCTCGATCGCCAACGTGGTCACCACCGGCACGTTCACCATCCCGCTGATGAAGCGCGTCGGCTTCTCGAGCGAGAAGGCCGGCGCGGTCGAGGTCGGCTCGTCCGTCAACGGCCAGCTGATGCCGCCGGTGATGGGTGCGGCTGCCTTCCTGATGGTGGAATACGTCGGCATCCCCTACTTCGAGGTGATCAAGCACGCCTTCCTGCCGGCGGCGATCAGCTACGTCGCGCTGCTCTACCTCGTGCACCTCGAGGCGCTGAAGGGCAACCTCCAGGCGCTGCCCAAGCCGCAGGAGCCCAAGCCCGCGAAGTGGATGCTGATCGCCCTCGGCCTCACGGTGGCCTCGATCGCGATCATCGCCGGGGCGGTCTACTGGCTGTTCGAGCTGGCCGGGCTGCTGGCGCAGTCGTCCAACCTGCTGTGGGCGGTGGTCCTGATCGGCCTGCTGCAGGCCGCGGTCTACTTCGGGTTCAGCCGCCGGGTACCGGAAGGCAGCCGCTGGAAGTACGTCTCCACGGGCGCGCTCGTGGCGGGCAACGTCGTGATCGGCGCGTTCGGCGTCTACGGTCTGGTCAAGCTGGTGGCCGCGCTGTTCGGCGGCTCGGCGGTCTACGTCATGACGCTGATCGTCTTCGCGGCCTACGCCGGGCTGGTGTGGTACGCGACCCGGGTGCCCGAGCTGGAGCTCGACGACCCGAACGAGAAGGTCTACCGCCTGCCCGAGGTCGGGCCGACGGTGAAATCCGGCCTGTACTACCTGCCGCCGGTGGGCGTGCTGGTCTGGTGCCTGATGATCGAGCGGCTGTCGCCCGGCCTGTCCGCCTTCTGGGCGACCGCGTTCATGCTGCTGATCCTGGTGACCCAGCGCCCGCTGAAGGCGTTGTTCCGCAACTCCGGCGACTACGCCACGCAGATGAAGGCGAGCTTCATCGAACTGCTGGACGGCCTGATCGCCGGCGCGCGCAACATGATCGGCATCGGCGTGGCCACCGCCGCCGCCGGGATCATCGTGGGCACCGTCACCCTGACCGGCATCGGGCAGGTGATGACCGAGTTCGTCGAGCTGATCTCGGGCGGCAACGTCATCCTGATGCTGCTGTTCACCGCCCTCTTGAGCCTGATCCTGGGCATGGGCCTGCCGACCACGGCGAACTACATCGTGGTGTCCTCGCTGATGGCGCCGGTGATCGTGCAGCTGGGCTCGGAGGTCGGGCTCGTGGTGCCGCTGATCGCGGTGCACATGTTCGTCTTCTACTTCGGCATCATGGCCGACGTGACCCCGCCGGTGGGGCTCGCGTCGTTCGCGGCCGCGGCGGTCTCGGGCGGCGATCCGATCAAGACCGGCTTCACCGCGTTCTTCTATTCGCTGCGCACGGTGGTGCTGCCGTTCGTGTTCATCTTCAACACCGAACTGCTGCTGATCGGGATCGACGGGCCGTTCGAGCTGATCATCATCGTGGCCTCGGCCTTGGCCGGGATCCTGGTCTTCGCCGCGGCGACGCAGGGCTACTTCGCCGCCCGCAGCAAGCTGTGGGAGAGCGCGCTGTTGCTGCTGGTCGCCTTTACGCTGCTGCGGCCGGGCTACTGGATGGATCAGATGGTGCCGCCTTACCGCACGGTCGATCCGACCCAGATCACCGAACGCGCGGCCGACGCCCCGGCCGGCGCGTCCCTGCGGGTGATCATCGAGGGGCTGACGATCGAGGGCGACGAGGCGCGCAAGACGGTGCTGCTGCCGCTGGGTCCGGCCGAGGGCAAGTCGGGCGTGCAGCGCCTGCAGAACGCCGGCATCGTGGTGCAGACGATGGACGAGCAGGTGCAGATCACCAACGTCGTCTTCAACTCGCCGGCGGAGAAGGCGGGCGTCGACTTCGGCTGGAAGGTCGTCGGCCTGCAGGTCCCGAACCAGCAGCCGCCCAAGGAGCTGTTCTTCATTCCGGCCCTGGTCCTGCTGGGCGGCGTCTACCTGCTGCAGCGCCGGCGCAACCCCGGCAGCGGCGCGGCCAGCCGCGCCCAGCCGCAGGGCGCGGGGGCTGAATGACCGTCAACCAGACGGGCGCGAGCCGGACGGCGCGCCAGCCATAAAGGGACAACGCCATGTACAAGGACATCCTGGTTCCGGTCGACCTGGACGACGAGAACTCCTGGAACGCCGCCATTTCACGGTCGGTCGAACTGGCGCAGGCGTTCGGCAGCCGGTTGCACGTGTTGACCGTCGTGCCCGACTTCGGGGCCACGATGGTCGCGCAGTACTTCCCGCAGAATTACGAGCAGAAGATCGTCGAGGAAGCGCGCCGGCGCCTGCACACCTTCACCAGGGACCATGTGCCCGAGGGCGTCGACGTGCAGCATCTGGTCGGCCACGGTCGGGTCTACGACGAGATCCTGCGGATGGCCGATGAGGCGGACTGCGACCTGATCTGCATGGCCTCGCACCGCCCGGAGCTGCGCGACTACCTGCTCGGCCCGAACGCCGCGCGCGTGGTCCGCCATGCCAAGCGCTCCGTGCTGGTGGTGCGCGACGCGCCGAACGCGTAGGCTGGTCGGACGGCGGCCCGATCGGCGGGGCGTATCGGTGGGTTTTAGAAAGCAGACACTCTTGAACGTGCAGGCGCAGACGGCGGCCGCGCCCCAAGGCGGCTTGGAAACGGCGGATCTGGCCCGGCTTGACGCCGCGGAGGTGAGCGCGCTCGCCCAGGCGGCGCGACGGGTGCGGGAGATCGAGGCCGATCTCGCCGCGCGCGGCGGTAACGTGGTCGCGCGCCTGCTGGCGGAGGCCGGCGACGGCTTCTACGAGTGGGATCACTACCCCGACGGCGACGCCTACGATCCCGACAGCCAGAGCCAGTACTTCTACCACGCGCACGCCGCCGACCAGCGGTTTCCGGGCGAGCATGGCCACTTCCATACCTTCGTCCGTCCGTTCGGCCTCAGTCACCTGCTGCCGGACGACGACGCGCCCCCGCCGACCGCGCTCACGCACCTGATCGCGGTGTCGATCGACATCGACGGACGGGCCACGCGCCTGTTCACCACCAACCGTTGGGTCACCGCGGAGCGCTGGTACCCGGCGGCGACCACGGTGCGGCTGCTGCCGGCCTTCGAGATGACCGGCGACACCCCGGCGTCGGAGGTGAACGGCTGGCTGAGCGCGCTGCTGCGCCTTTACCGCTCGGATATCGCCGCGCTGATGACCGCCCGCGACAGCCGGCTTGCGGCGGGTGGCGGAATGGTCACCGAAGCCGCGCTGGACGACCGCGCGGTCGAGGTCACCAGTCTGCAGGAGATCGACGTGCCCGCGCGCGTCCGCGCGGTGGAAGCGGAGGCCGCCCGGCGTGCCGGCTGACCGCTTGCTGCTGTCGGCCGAGCCGGAGCGAACGGCCGCGTGCCATCCTCGCTTGACAGGGTGAGCGCGCTGGCTAGCTTGGCGCCACGGTCCGGTCGCGGGCTCATGAACGAACGGCCTAATCCCGGGCCGGCGAGACGCAAGCTCAGAAGGGCACAGGTTTTGACGAGCGTTGCCGACGCCGCGCAAGCAGTGACGATTACACTTCCCGACGGCAATCAACTGGCGTTCGACCACGCGCCGACCGGCCGCGAGGTCGCCGAGCGGATCGGCAAGCGCCTCGCCAAGGACGCGCTGGTGGTCAAGGTCGACGGTGAGCTGCGCGACCTCGACCTGCCGATCGGGCGCGACGCCGGCGTCGAGATCGTGACCCCGACCCACGCGGACGCGCGCCAGATCATCCGCCACGACGCCGCCCACGTGATGGCGGAGGCGGTGCAGGACCTGTACCCGGACGCCCAGGTCACTTTCGGCCCGCCGACCGAGACCGGCTTTTATTACGACTTCGCCCGGGAGCATCCCTTCTCGACCGACGACTTGGAGAAGATCGAGCGGCGGATGCACGAGATCGTCGACGCCGACAAGCCGTTCGTGCGCGAGGTCTGGGACCGCGACGCGGCGGCGCACTTCTTCGATGAGAAGGGCGAGAAGTACAAGGCCCAGCACATCCGCGAGGGCATCCCCAAGGGCGAGCAGATCACGATCTACCGCCAGGGCGACGACTGGCTCGACCTGTGCCGCGGCCCGCACGCGCCCTCGACCGGCCGGGTCGGGCACGCGCTTCAAGCTGATGAAGGTCTCCGGCGCCTACTGGCGCGGTGACCCGAACAACGAGCAATTGCAGCGGATCGCCGGCACGGCCTGGGAGAGCGAGAAGAAGCTCAGCGAATACCTGACGATGCTGGAGGAGGCGGAGAAGCGCGACCACCGCCGCCTCGGGCGCGAGCTCGACCTCTTCCACATCCAGGAGGAGGCGGTCGGCAGCGTGTTCTGGCACCCCAAGGGCTGGACGCTCTACCGCCAGGTCGAGAAGTACGTCCGCGCCATGCAGGAGCGCGAGGGCTATCACGAGGTCAAGACGCCGCAGCTGATCGACCGGAGCCTGTGGGAGCGGTCCGGCCACTGGGACAAGTTCCGCGAGGCGATGTTCACGGCGAAGAGCGAGGACGACCACACCCTCGCGATCAAGCCGATGAACTGCCCGGCGCACGTGCAGATCTTCAACAAGGGGGTCACCAGCTACCGCGACCTGCCCTACCGGATGGCGGAGTTCGGCTCCTGCCACCGCTACGAGCCGTCGGGCGCGCTGCACGGGCTGATGCGCGTGCGCGCCTTCACCCAGGACGACGCGCACATCTTCTGCACGCCCGAGCAGATCAACAGCGAGACGCAGAAGTTCTGCGACATGCTGCTGGAGATCTACAAGGCCTTCGGGTTCGAGGACGTGCGGGTGAAGTTCTCCGACCGTCCGGAGACCCGGGCCGGCTCCGACGAGGTCTGGGACAAGGCCGAGGCGGCGCTGAAGGAAGCGATCGAGGCGACCGGCATCCCCTACACGATGAACCCGGGGGAGGGCGCGTTCTACGGCCCCAAGTTGGAATTCGTGCTGCGCGATGCGATCGGCCGCGACTGGCAGTGCGGTACCCACCAGGTCGACTTCGTTCTGCCCGAACGCCTGGACGCGAACTATATCGGCGAGGACGGCAACAAGCACCGCCCGGTGATGCTGCACCGGGCGATCGTGGGCTCGTTCGAGCGCTTCATCGCGATCCTGATCGAGGAGCACGCCGGGCGCTTCCCGATGTGGCTGGCGCCCGTGCAGGTGACGGTCGCGACCATCACCGGCGCCGCCGACGCCTACGCGAAGGAGGCCGCCGCGGCGTTGCGTAAGGCCGGCCTGCGGGTGGAGACGGACCTGCGCAACGAGAAGATCAATTACAAGGTGCGCGAACACTCCAACCAGAAGGTGCCGGTGATCGCCGTGGTCGGCGAGCGCGAGGCGCAGGAGCGCACGGTCGCGCTGCGCCGTTTGGGCAGCAAGCAGCAAGAGGTTCTTGCGCTCGACGATGCGGTGACTAGACTCAGGCAGGAGGGTGAACCGCCGAAGGTCAACTAATCCGCCTGCCGGCCGTGAGACGCGGTCGCGGCCGGGTTGGCGGACCATCGGGCCGTCACCACGTACACTTGAGATGTCGTGTCGGGATGCCGGGTGAGAGCCCGCCGGCGACACGGCGCAAGTTTTAACAGGCAAGGGAGTCTGATCCATAGCAAGGCCAGCCACTTCGGGCCCGCCCACCAAAGGCGGTCCCCGTGTCAACGACCAGATCAACGTCCGTGAAGTGCGCCTGATCGGCCCCGAGGGCGAGAACCTCGGCGTGCTGGAAACGCGCGATGCGCTCGAGAAGGCCGGCGATTTCGGCCTCGACCTGGTCGAGGTGTCCCCCAACGTGTCGCCGCCGGTCTGCCGGATTCTGGACTACGGCCGCTACAAGTACGAAGAGCAGAAAAAGCGCGCCGAGGCCCGGAAGAAGCAGAAGACGATCGAGCTCAAAGAAATCAAGATGCGGCCGAACATCGACGATCACGACTACGGCGTGAAGATGAAGGCCATCCACAAGTTCCTGGACGAGGGCGACAAGGTGAAGGTCACCCTGCGCTTTCGCGGCCGCGAGATGGCGCACCAGGAACTGGGCAAGCAGCTGCTGGGCAAGGTGCAGGAAGACCTCGGTGAAAAGGTCAAGGTCGAAGCGTACCCCAAGCTTGAAGGCCGGCAGATGATCATGGTCCTGGCCCCGCGTTAACGCCTGCGTCCGGCCTGACGCGTCAGGTCTTGGATCGGCTCGGGTAAGATGCTGCAGGTGAAATCACCTTCTAGCAGCTTGCCCTAGAGCAATATGCTGAAAGGTGTGAACACCTTTCAGCTGAATCTTGCTCTATACTCAAGGAGTTAGAGCGAAATGCTGGAAGGCCGAATCGGCCTTCCAGCATGTCGCTTCTCGATCGCGGCACCTGATGTCAACACGGCTATCCGCTTGGGTGGTGAAGGTTCCGCAGAGGCTCATGCTTCTCTTCGTGGTCGGTGCTGCGACCGCCACATGATGGGGTCAGAGGAGTGCGATGGGCCAATCTCTAGCGCGAGGTCACGTGTCTGCCCCAAGCGAAATGGCGGCCTCATCGCACCCTCGGCCCCTGCGGGGCCTTCTTTTCCGCCTTCAGCGGAAACCTGTTGGTGTTCGCTGTGCGCCTACATGATCGCTGTCGTCTCTCCTCGCGTATGCCTCGTGGGGCCGGCTGCCAGTGCGCTCCGGTTGCGCCAAGCCCGCCGGCCGCAGCCTGACGGATGGCGGCGACGCGGCCGCATTATGCTGCCGCCCGCTGCCACTGGAAGGTCGTGCCGTCGCACCACATCCGGTGCAGCACCTCGGCCAGGCGTCGCGCCAGCGCGACCTTGGCTTTCTCCATGCCGCGGCGCTTGGCGATCTCCATCGCCCAGGCCTTCAGCCACGACCACTTCTTGGTGTTGTTCAACGTGGCGTTCGCGGCCTCGTACAGGTGCTCTCGGACCGAGCCGTCGCCGCGTTTCGAGATCCGGCCGTCGTAGGCGATCTCGCCGGACTCGTAGCGCCACGGCGTGAGCCCGAAGTGCGCGCCCACCGACTTGGACTTGGCGAAGCGCTGCGGCTGGTCGACGCCGGCCTTGAAACTTAGCGCCGTGAGTTCGCCCACGCCCTGGGCGGTCATGAACAACCGGCAGATCTCATCCTTTTTCGCCAGGCGTCGGACCTGCCGGTCCTGCTCCTTGAATTGCTTGCGCAACTCAGCCAAGCCCGCGAGTAACGGCTCGATCGCCTGCTGCAGCGCCGGCTCGCTGAGGATCAGCTGGCGCACCTTCGCGGCGAAGCCGTCGGCGGAGACGCTGCCAACCTTCAGCCCGAAGTTCTTGAGCACGCCCCGGATGCTGTTTTGTAGGTCCAGCATCTGGCTCTGCAGCGTCTTGCGCGCGCCCATCAGCGCGCGGATCTCCTGGCTGGCGCGCGTCTTGACGTGGACCTCCTGGTACAGGCCGGTGCGCATCATCTGCGCGATGCCCCTGGCGTCGTTGCGATCGGTCTTGTTGCGCCGGGCCTTCAGGAACGCCTTGGTGTGCCGGGTCTCGCAGCACACCACCGGGTAGCCCGCCTCGGCCAGGCCGTCGAACAGATGCTGCGACATCGGGCCGGCCTCCAGGCCCACGAGCCCGATCTCCGCCCGGTGCTGGCGCAAGGCCTCGGCGACCGCGTCCGCCTCGCTGGCGACCTTGGTCTCCTCCACGATGTTGCCGTCGGCGTCCAGGATGCACAGCGCGCTGTCGTTGACCGAAACATCAAAGGCGGCATACTTGATCATGGCGGTCCTCCTTAAGTTGAATGTTTGAGCCCGCACTGCGGAGTTCGTGTTAACATCCCTGGAGGGCCGCCACCCTCTCCTCAACATCTCAGAGGGTGGCCGCCGCGATACCCCATCTCTAGGGCCAGTTCGGCCTTCGGGCATGTCGCGCGCGAAGAAGCCCGCCGACCGGACCGGTCGGCGGGCTTTCTTGATGGGTGAATTGGCCGCGCGAGCCGGCGCGGGTCAGGCGCAGGTCAGCTCTCGCCGCCGCCGCTCATCTGGCCCACCAGCTTGGGCAGGGCGCGTTCCAGGGCATCGCGTTCGGCCGGGTGCAGCGTGTCGATCGCCCGAACCAGTTCGTTGATCGGATCGTCGCGCAAGAGTTCGTGCCCGAGGTCGGTGACGTACAGGCCGCTGTTGCGCGCGCTGCCCGAACTGCGCCCCAGATAGCCCTTGCGCACCAGCGCCGAAATCGTCGTCGAGGCCGTGCCCATGGTCGACCCGCGATGGCGGGCGAACGCCGTGACCGTGCGGTCCTCCAGCGGCATCACCGCGAAGTACCGCAACGCGTGCCACTGGGCCGGCTTCAACCCCTGGACGAAGCTGCGGGCGAAGTGCACGCGCACCAACTGTTCCAGCGCATGCGCGACGGCGCCGGGCCCGCGTTCGTGGTGGGTGATCGTCGGGTGTTTCGAGATGCTCGACGGCTCCCCGCCGTCGTCCGCGTCCCCCATCAGCTGCACACCCGGCCTGCCCGCCGGATCGCGCGGGGTCATTGGGATCGGCTTGCAATCTGGATCAGCCATGTTCGTCCTTGGTGCCCTTAAGACGCGTCGGTTGTGTGGCGGTTCATAGATATCAAAAATCTGGCGATTCAGGCTATAAAAAGGCTTCGGGTTAAGTCGATTTTTCGAATCCTATAAAGCTGAACGGGCCATTACGCCTTAACTCAGTTTAGGATAAGGAGCAATCCAAGACAGCGACAGCGTTAATCCGTATGGTGCGTCAAGCTGGACTGTAAACCGACCCGATTTTCGCTTTGACTTGCAACTCGGAAATGGTTGAGCACACGGTCCGATTGCCGCGTGTCGAGGGTATAGAGCTTGGCGTAGACCGCATCGAGAGCGCTTTGCGCCGTCGCGCGCGCCTTCGGGCACCATCGCACGGGCGGGCCGGTATGGCCGAGATCGCGGGCAAAGCCGTTGAGATCGTAACTGGTGTGGCACAGCTGCTTCAGGGCCCCGCGCACCGCCGCAACGTCGTCGACCGTATAGGCCGCCGGCGGAATGACCGGCAGCTGCTCCAGGATGTACAGGTTCAGGTTCTGGCCCTGCAGCTTGCCGCGCGCCAGCCAGTCGAGCACCCGCGCGTTCAGGTTGGCGAGCAGGAGCGGGGCGGTCCGGCGGTAGGCTTCCAAGGCCGCCGCGTCGTCGCCGGCCGGCAACAGCAGCGGCAGCGAGTTCGCCGCCGCGCACGGCGGGACGGCCGCGGCGATCACCGTGCGCGCGTTGCTGGCCGAGGTGACGTGCTTCAGCCCGATCGCCCAGGCCAGTCCCGCCGGCCAGCGCACCTGATCGGCCGGCACGCCGAAGCGCGGCGTCGCCCGGAAGCCGGGGTCGGCGCGCTCGGCCTCGGTGGTGCGGCGCGGCTGGGCCGGGCGCTTCAGGTTACCGGCGCAGGTCACGATGCTGGCCGCGCGGTGGTCGAACGCCTGCACCATCTTGCCCTCGTAAAGCGGCCAGGCGTCCGGCGGCGCATGTGCCCAGGGCTGGAAGCGGTGGGCGTCGTTGGTCAGGTCGAACATCCGCCGATAGCGCACCGGAAAGGCGGGCACGGGGGTTGGTCCGCGCCGGTCCACCAGCGGCGGCCAGCGCCGGTGCAGGCGCAGCGCCAGCGCGGCGTCGGCCCGGCTCGGCGGCATCGCGAGGCCGCCCGTCGCCGGGTTCAGGGTGGCGAGCGCCCGGGGGCTGAGGGTGAGCGCCCGGCCCTGATCCAGCGCCCCCGGATCGGCGAGGGCGAAGGCGAGGTGGGACTTACGCACCCGGGCCGCCCGGCCGGTCAGACACAAGGCGGCGAAACGGAATCGCCCGTCGACGCCCGGAAAAAACCGGCCGCCCGTGCCGGCGCGCGTCGGGCCCCGGTTTTCGAAGTCGAGAAAGGCCGCCAGCCGGCCGTCGGTCGCTAACCCACGGACCAGGGCGCTGGTCCCGCGGTCGGCGGCGATCCCGCTCGGCACCAGCAGCGCGGCCCGGCCGTCCGGCGCGACCCGTTCGGCCGCTAGCGCGGCGAAGCCGGCGTAGAGGTTGGCGTCGCGGCCGCAGACGTCGGGATAGCGCGCCCGCAGCCGGCTGGCGTAAGCGGCGCGGCGGCGGCGTTCGGCCTCGAACGCCCGCCAGACGGGGCCGTCGGCCGCCGCAAGCTCGGCGAGCCGGGCTTTCCGCTGACCCGCGTCCAGGCCGTGGAAACCCGGATCGTGCGCGGCCAGCCATTCGACCTGCTGCAGCTTGGCGCGCTCCCACGGCGGGTTGCCCACGATCGCGTCGAACCCGTCCGCGGGCGCGATCGCGGCCCACGCGTCCGCGTCCAAGAGCGCGTCGGCGCACACGATACGCCGGCACAGGTCGGGCGGCGGCGCGCCCCTGGCCGTGACCTGGAGCGCCAGCGCCACCCGCGCGCAGGCGACCGCGCCCGGGTCGACATCGATGCCGTAGAGGCGCGCCGGCCGGCATCCGCTGCGGCGGCCGCGATCAGGAACCCGCCAGGACCGCACGCCGGGTCGATCAGCGCGCGCGTGTCCGGCCCGACACCGGCCTGATCCAGCATGAGCTCGATCAGGGCCGGCGGGGTGTAGTACGCGCCGGCCTGCTGGCGGGCGAACGGGCGGGGGCGGAGCCGGGGCGCGCCCGCGGCGTCCCAGTCGACCGCCAGCGCGAGCAGTTGGCCGTAGGTCGTCTGCAGCGCCTCCGCGCTCGGCGCGCACAGCGGCTGGTCCGCGACCGGTCCGTCGCCCAGATGGCGCCGCCGCCAGGGGACGCCGAGCGCCGGGTCGGCGAGCGCGCGCAGCCCGGCCAGGATGCCGCTTGCAAGCGGGTTCGTGCGATCGAGGGCGTCGCGCGCGGCCAGATCGCCCAGCAGCCGGGCGAACGGTCGGTAGACGGCGTCGCGATCGGGCAGGCCGCTTGCGTCGGGCAAAAGCGTCTCCGGCCGGGCGGGCAGGTCCTGCGGGCCGCAGAAAAAGGCTCGCTGGGCCGCCCGTGAGCGGGCTCAGAATCGCATTTGGACGCAGGGGCGGCAAGCGGCCGGTTCGGTGCCTTGCAATGCCCGGCACGCGTGGTTATAACCGCGCACCTCCAAACAAGGGCGACCGCGGCCATCTGGACATGCCCGGAAGCCCGAACAGTGAGCCGACCGCGCGTTCGCGCGCCTATCGGCTCTGCAACGGCCCGATCCGAAAGGCCCGATCCGAAAGGAACGAAAATGTCCAAGCTCAAGACCAAGAGCGGCGCGAAAAAGCGCTTCAAGATGACCGGCACCGGCAAAGTCCGGGTCAAGTACGGCTTCAAGTCGCACAACCTGCGCAAGCGTCCGCAGAAGATGAAGCGCCAGGCGCGGGGCATGATGGTGCTGCGCAAGACCGAAGCCAACATGGTCAAGAAGCACTACCTGCCGAACGGCTGAGTGCGACCGGCCGACCCGACTTTCATCCGAGCCGAAACCGTCATCTCCTAAGCCAAGCAGGAGCGCCGCTATGTCCCGCGTGAAGCGTGGAGTTACCTCCCGCGCCAAGCACAATAAAGTCCTCAAGGCCGCCAAGGGCGCCCGGGGCCGTCAGAAGAACACGATCCGCGTCGCCCGCCAGCGGGTCGAAAAGAACCTGCAGTACGCCTACCGCGACCGCAAGCAGCGCAAGCGTCAGTTCCGCAGCCTGTGGATCCAGCGGATCAACGCCGGCGCGCGCAACAACGGCCTGACCTACAGCCAGCTGATGGCCGGCCTGCGCGAGGCGGGCGTCGAGCTGGACCGCAAGGTGCTGGCCGACCTCGCGGTGCGCGAGCCGGAGTCCTTCGCCAACCTGGTCGAGCAGGCCCGCAAGGCCCTGCCTTCGGGCGCGAAGGAAGACCCGTCGGCCGGTCGCGGCGCGATGTAGCGTCCGAACGCCGCCCCGTCCCGGTCGGGACCCGGGGCCGGCGGACGCCACCACGACGACTGCCGGGCGGCCCGGTCATCACGGCGATGGCTGGGCCGTCTCTACGCCGGGGCGCGTGCCCGTCGCCGCCCGGCGCGAATCCCACAACAGCAAGTGCGTGTGCCGCGATGGACGAGCCCGAGGAACTGAAGCGGACCCTGCTGGCCGAGGTCGAAGGGGCCGAGACGCTCGACGATCTGGAGCAGGTGCGGGTTTCCGTGCTCGGCAAGAAGGGGCGCCTGACCCAGCAGATGAAGCAGCTGGGCCAGCTGGACCCCGAGGAGCGCAAGCGCGTCGGCCAGGCGCTGAACGCGGTCAAGGACGCCGTCCAGCAGGCGATCGAGACCCGCAAGGCCAGCCTGGCGGACGCCGAGATGCAGGCGCGCCTGGAGCGCGAACGGGTCGACGTGACCCTGCCGGCGCGTCCGTTCGATCTGGGCCGGGTGCACCCGATCTCCCGCACCATCGAGGAGATGATCCAGATCTTCGGCGCGATGGGCTTCCGGGTCGCCGAAGGCCCGCACGTCGAGGACGACTTCCACAACTTCACCGCCCTCAACATCCCGCCGGAGCACCCGGCGAGGCAGGAGCACGACACCTTCTATCGTCGAGCGGACGGGCGACGACGGCCAGCCGCACGGTGCTGCGCACGCACACCTCGCCGGTGCAGATCCGCACCATGCGAGCGCTCGAGGCAGCCGCCGATCCGGGTGATCGCGCCCGGGCGCACCTTCCGCAGCGACGACGACGCCACCCACACGCCCGATGTTCCATCAGGTCGAGGGGCTGGTGATCGACCGCGAGCATCGCACATGGGCCACCTGAAAGGCACGCTGATCGAGTTCTGCCGCGCCTTCTTCGAGCGTCGACGACCTGCCGGCTGCAGGTTCCGCGCCAGCTACTTCCCGTTCACCGAGCCCTCGGCCGAGGTCGACATCCGCTGCTCCTGGGACGGCGGCCAGCTCAAGATCGGCGAGGGCGACGACTGGCTGGAGATCCTGGGCTGCGGCATGGTGCACCCGAAGGTGCTGGAGAACTGCGGCATCGATCCGCAGCATATACCAGGGCTTCGCCTTCGGCATGGGGATCGAGCGCGCGGCGATGCTGAAGTACGGCATCCCCGACCTGCGCACCTTCTACGATTCCGACCTGCGCTGGCTGCGCCACTACGGCTTCCTGCCGATCGAGACGCCGTCGCCGGTGAAGGGCCTGTAATCCCATGAAGTTCACGCTGTCCTGGCTGAAGGATCATCTCGACACCCAGGCGACGGCCGAAGAGATCGGCGACGTCCTGACCAACCTCGGCCTCGAGCTGGAGAGCCTGGAGAACAAGGCGGAGGCGCTGGCGCCCTTCCGCGTCGCCTACGTCAAGGAAGCCGCCCAGCACCCCAACGCCGACCGGCTGAAGGTCTGCACGGTCGATCCGGGCGACGGGTCGGACGTGCAGGTGATTTGCGGCGCGCCCAACGCCACGACCGGGATGAAGGGCGTGTTCGCGCCCGTCGGCTCCTACATCCCGGGCATCGACACCACGCTCAAGGCCGGCAAGATCCGCGGCGTCGAGTCCAACGGCATGCTGGTCTCCGAGCGCGAGATGGGGATCAGCGACGCGCACGAGGGGATCATCGAGCTGGACCCGGACGCCCCGACGGGCGAACCGTTCGCCCGGGTGATGGGCCTGGACGATCCGGTGTTCGACATCGCGATCACGCCCAACCGCGCGGACTGTCTGGGCGTGCGCGGGGTCGCCCGCGACCTGGCCGCGGCCGGGCTGGGCACGCTGAAGGACGACCCGCGGCTGGCCGCCGTCGCCGGCAGCTACGATCCGCCGATGCAGTGGCGGCGCGACCTGCCCGCGGGCGCTGGGGACGCGTGCCCCTACGTCGGCGGTCGGCATTTCCGTGGGCTCAAGAACGGCGAAAGCCCGGCGTGGATGCAGCAGCGCCTGCGCGCGATCGGGCTGCGGCCGATCTCCGCGCTGGTGGACATCACCAACTACGTCACCTTCGACCTCGGCCGGCCGCTGCACGTGTTCGACGCCGGCAAGGTGAAGGGCGACCTCACCATGCGCCTCGCCAACGACGGCGAGCAGCTGGAGGCGCTGGACGAGCAGACCTACACCCTCGACCCGGAAACGGTCGTGATCGCGGACGCGGCCAGCGTTCAGGGCATCGGCGGCCTGATGGGCGGGCAGGAGTCCGGCGTCACCCCCGACACCACCGAGGTGTTCCTGGAGGTGGCGCTGTTCGATCCCGTGCGCATCGCCAAGGCCGGCCGGCGCCTGGGGCTGCTGTCCGACGCGCGCTTCCGCTTCGAGCGCGGCCTCGACCCCGAAAGCGCCGACTGGGGCGAAGCCGTCGCCACCCGGCTGATCCAGGAGATCTGCGGCGGCGAGGCGAGCCACCTGACGGCGGCCGGCGAGATCCCGCGCGATCGCCCGCAGATCGACCTGCGGGTCAAGCGCGTAGCCGAACTGGGCGGCCTGGAGATCGGCGCCAAGACCTGCCGGCGCATCCTGGACGACCTCGGCTTCGAGACCGCCGGTTCCAAAGGGGGTGACGGCGAGGTCATCCAGGCGACCGTCCCGCCCTGGCGCGTCGACGTCGAGAGCGAGGCCTGCCTGATCGAGGAGGTGCTGCGGATCAACGGCTACGACGCCATCCCGACCGAGCCGCTGCCGCCGCTCACGGCCGTGCCGCAGGCCGCGGTGACGCCCGCCCAGCGCCGGGGCGAGCTGGCGCGCGCCGCGCTCGCCACCCGCGGCATGAACGAGGCGGTCACCTTCTCCTTCATGTCGTCCCGCCACGCCGGGCAGTTCGGCGGGCAGGTGCCGGACCTCCATCTCGCCAACCCGATCTCGAGCGAGCTCGACGTGATGCGCCCGGTGGTGCTCGCCAACCTGGTCGAGGCGGGCGCGCGCAACGCCGACCGCGGCTTCCCCGACGTCGCCCTGTTCGAGGTCGGCCCGCAGTACATCTCCGCCGCCCCGGACGGGCAGGAGACGGTCGCCGCCGGCCTGCGCGCCGGCCACACCGCCCCGCGCCACTGGGACGCCCGGCGCCGGGTCCACGACGCGTTCGACGCCAAGACCGACGCGCTCGCGGCGCTGACGGCGGCGGGCGCGCCGGTGGACAACCTGCAGGTCTCGACCGACGCGCCGCAGTGGTACCACCCGGGCCGGTCCGGCGCGCTCAGGCTCGGCAAGCAGATCCTGGCCACCTTCGGCGAGCTTCACCCGAAGGTGCTGGAGGCCTACGACATGCGCGGGCCGGTGGCGGCGTTCGAGGTGTTCGTCGACCGCCTGCCGCAAACCAAGAAGCGCAGCGGCCTGACCCTGTCGTCCTTCCAGCCGGTGGAACGCGACTTCGCCTTCATCCTCGACGCGGGCGTGCCGGCGGAAGACGTCATCCGCGCGGCCAAGGGCGCGGACAAGGACCTGATCGCCGAGGTCAAGCTGTTCGACGTCTACACCGGCGACAAGCTGGGCGCGGGCAAGAAGTCGCTCGCCATCGCGGTCACCCTGCAGCCGACCGAAAAGACCCTGACCGAGCAGGAGATCGACGCGGTCGGCCGGAAGGTGATCGAGCAGGTGCAGAAGAAGACCGGCGGTGAGTTGCGCGGGTAGGCGCGGCGGGTCCGGTGTCTCTCCCACGTGGACTTTCACAGCTCGCTACACCGACGGGTCCTTCGACACAGACGCCTTCGCGTCACTACTAGGATGAAGATTTAGGTCTGTCAGAGCATGACACTCAGCTCCATGCTGAGTAGCCAGTCCTGAGCTTGTCGAAGGGCCTGGCGCGTCCAAGCACCAGCCGGCGCCACCGCCGCGCGGAGCCTCCTCCGGTGGGAGAGACGTTTCGCAGGGGCGCTTCAGCAGCCGTCAGGCGTGCTTCGACACGCTGTCCTTTGGAAAGCTGCCGTGCCATGAAGTTGATATTAGATATCCTGAAAACCCTACAACTTCATCCTGAGCAGGCCGCGCTTGCGGCCGTGTCGAAGGACGACCGACGGGCGCCCCCGCGCCGCCATGCAAAAGTCTCTCCCAATGAGGGAGGCTTTTGCACGCGGGCAGTAGCAGCCGTGTGGCGTGCTTCGACACGCCAGCCTGCGGCTGGCTACTCAGCATGAAGCTAGGTTTAAGTGTCTGACAGACCTAAATCTTCATCCTGAGTAGGACGCCGAAGGCGTCCGTGTCGAAGGACCCCATACGGGTGCTAGGCGAGCTGTGCAAAAGTCTCCAATGGGGGAGAGGGACAGGGTGAGGTGGTTTGCACGGCCACGCCGACTTGGGACGTCGCTAAGCTTGGGCATCGGCGGAGCTGCGATGGCGCGGGCACCCTCCTCTCCCTAGCCCTCTCCTCCCAGTGGAGGAGAGGGGACAATTCCCCGTGGAGGGGCGGGATAAGAATGCGCCGAGCCCCGGAAACCCCGGGCTCCGTGTCCTTTGTGTCCTCTGTGGTGAACCCTACCTCTTAGCTACTCCGGCGCCCGGATCAGCACCGTGCCGCGTACATCGACCGCGCCGTCGTCGCCGACCTCGATCACCACGACCTCGCCCGAGGAGGGGAAGACGTCGGTGAGCGCGGTGATGTTCACCTGGTGGGTGACCAGGACGAGCTTTTCGCTGTCCGGCGCGTCGGCGAGGAAATCGCGCACCGCCGTCGTCTGCTGGTCGCGGGTGGAGCGGTCTTCGAAGAAGGAGTTGAGGGCGGGGAACGCGTCGACGGGCGCGAGGTCGAGCAGCTCGGCCGTGTCGCGGCAGCGGCACCATTGGCTGGTCAGCACGCGGTCGACCGCGATGCCGTGGTCGCGGAACGCCCGGCCGATCCGGCGGGCCTGCTCGCGGCCGGCGTCGTCCAGGTTGCGCTGGGTCGAACAGTCGCCCAGCCGGAAGCCTGCCGGGTCGCCGCCGCCGGGCGCCCGCGCGTGGCGCATGATCGCGACCGTCCCCGGCTCCTCGAGCGCGGCCCAGGCGCCGGCCCCGTCCCGGGCCGCTGCGGGCGTGGGCAGCGCGAGGGCGGCGGCCAGCAGCGCCGCAATGGCAGTCGATCGGAACATGCGCGACAGTCTCCCCGATTGGCATCCGCTCAACAGTTAGGTCCGATCAGGGGTCGGTGAAGGCGATCGGCCGGCCGTCGGCGCGCGAGATCGCGCCCCGTCAGCGCCGCCGAAGCCCCGCCGGCAGCGGGGCCGCCGGGGTGATGCGTGGAGGCAGGTTGGCAAACGCGGAACGAAGACGGCATGCAGCCCGCACCAATCGTCCGACCCGGAGGGTTCCGGGACGTTCGGCGGCGACGCGCCGCCTGCCAGGGAGGCCGGGCCGCCCGCCCGTACGGACGGGCACACACGCACGGGTCGGGCGGCCCCAGGGGCCCGGCGGACGGGCCCCAGTTCGCTGCGGCTTGGAAGAGACGGGAAGAAACCGCCGCGAACTATCCTTGGTTACGCGGAAGCCGCGGAACCAAGTGACATATGACCAGAAAAACGTTTGGAGTGCAAATGTTCGTGCCCAGGCGGCGACAGCACGCCGCAGGCGACCCACGATTACGTGGGCTGCGTGTGCGGCGCCCGCGGCCGAGGTCGCCGGCGCCCTTTCGCCCGCGTGTCCGCGCAGTCGGCACCGCGCAGCCGGCCCAGTTGCGTGGACCCGTCGCGGCCCCTATGGTCGCGCGGGCCGCGCGCGCCACCTTGGTTGGCGGGTGCTGGGGTTGGCGGGTGCTGGGGTTGGCGGGTGCTGGCGGCGACCCGCGCGGGCGACGAACCGGTGTCCCGCGCGTTTCGCGCCCGACCCGCGCGCCGCCCGCCTGCGTAGAAGACCCCGCTTAGCCGACCCCGCTTAGCCGACCCCGCTTAGCCGATCCCGCTTAGCCGACCCCGCTTAGCCGACCCCGCTTAGCCGACAGCGACACGTAACCCGTAAAGCCCCGAATGACCGATCAGCAGCATACGCGCAACTTCGCCATCATCGCGCACATCGACCACGGCAAGTCCACCCTCGCCGACCGGATGATCCAGCTGTGCGAGGGGGTGAGCGAACGCGAGATGCGCGAGCAGTTCCTCGACAACATGGACCTCGAACGCGAGCGCGGCATCACCATCAAGGCGCAGACGGTGCGCCTGACCTACCGGGCCGAGGACGGCACGGCCTATACCAGCTCAACCTCATCGACACGCCCGGCCACGTCGACTTCTCCTACGAGGTCTCGCGCTCGCTCGCCGCGTGCGAGGGCTGCTGCTGGTCGACGCCAGCCAGGGCGTGGAGGCGCAGACGCTCGCCAACGTCTACCTCGCGCTCGACCACGACCTCGAGATCATCCCGGTCCTGAACAAGGTCGACCTGCCGGCCGCGGAGCCGGAGCGGGTGATGCAGGAGATCGAGGACGTGATCGGCCTGGACGCGACCGAGCGCCGTCCTGACCTCGCGCCAAGACCGGGCATCGGGCATCGAGGACGTCGCTCGAAGCGATCGTCGCAGCGCATCCCGCCGCCCGAGGGCGACCCGAACGCGCCGCTGCAGGCGCCTGCTCGTCGACAGCTGGTACGACCACTACCTGGGCGTGATCGTGCTCGTGCGCGTGATGGACGGCAGGCTCGACCAAGGGCACGCAAGATCCGTGCATGCTGGGCAGCGCGCGCAGCACCGACGTCGACGAGCGTCGGCGCTTCCAGCCCGAGCGCACCGACCAGGCGAACTGCGGCCCGGGCGACGTCGGCTACATCATCGCCAGCATCAAGGACGTCGACGAGGCGCAGCGTCGGCGACACCATCACCACGCGAAGAACGGGGCGACCGAGGCGCTGCCGGGCTACAAGGAAGTCCAGCCGGTGGTGTTCTGCGGGCTGTTCCCGGTCGACGCCGCCGATTTCGAGAAGCTGCGCGACGCGCTCGGCAAGCTGCGGCTGAACGACGCCGCGTTCAGCTTCGAGCCGGAGAACTCGCGCCGCGCTCGGCTTCGGCTTCCGCTGCGGCTTCCTCGGCCTGCTGCACCTGGAGATCGTGCAGGAGCGCCTGGAGCGCGAGTACGACCTCGACCTCATCACCACCGCGCCGAGCGTGATCTACCACGTGGATCCAAGACCGACGGCCGAGATCGTCGAGCATCGCACAACCCCGCCGACTGCCCGATGCGCACGCAGATCGAGCGCGATCGAGGAGCCGTGGATCAAGCGCCGATCATCTACGCGCCGGACGAGCTATCTCGGCGACGTGCTGCAAGCTGTGCGAGGACCGGCGCGGCGTGCAGACAGGACCTGACCTACGTCGGCGAGCGGCGCGCATGGTGATCGTACGAGCTGCCGCTGAACGAGGTCGTCTTCGATTTCTACGACCGGCTGAAGTCGATCAGCCAGCGGCTACGCCTCGCTTCGACTACGAGATCGACCGGCTATCGCGAAGGCGACCTGGTCAAGCTGGACATCCTGGTGAACCAGGAGCCGGTCGACGCGCTGGCCCTGATGGTCCACCGCAGCCAGGCGGAGACGCGCGGCCGGGCGGTCTGCCAGAAGCTCAAGGAGCTGATCCCGCGGCAGCTGTTCAAGGTCGCCATCCAGGCCGCGATCGGCGGCAAGGTGGTGGCGCGCGAGACCGTGCCGGCGGTGCGCAAGGACGTGACCGCCAAGTGCTACGGCGGCGACGTCACCCGTAAGCGCAAGCTTCTGGAGAAGCAGAAGGAAGGCAAGAAGAAGATGCGCCAGTTCGGCAAGGTCGAGATTCCGCAGTCGGCCTTCCTGGCGGCGCTCAAGATGGACGACCAGTAGGCGCTTGCGCGCGCGCCTTGGGCGGCGTCAGCCGAACTTGCGGTCGCGCTTGCGTCCGCCGCGCGCCAGCAGCAGCAGGACGACCGCAATGGCGAGCGCGCCCAGGGCGACGTAAAGCCCGGGCTGCTGCAGCACCGGGAACACGCCGGACTGCCACAAGGGCGGCCAGATGCCCCGCTCGATCGTCGCCTGCGCGAGGTTCAGGCTGCCGGCGTCGAGCGTGTACCAGATCTGCCCCAAGGGCTGCGTCACCGCCATGCCGGAGGCGGCGGCGGCGACCAGCAGCCCGGCCGCGGCCAGCCCCGCCAGCAGCGCCACCAATCCCAGAAGTCCGAATAGAAACCGCACGATTGCCGCTTTCGCTCCCCTGCCTGTGCGGGCGGGCGGCGTCGCCTCAAGCCGTGGTCGCCGGCGCAAGCCCCCTCACCTTGGCGCGCAGCCTACGCCACGCCGGCGCACTCAGGGAAGGGCCGGGCCACGCGCGCACCGTCGGCCCAGCCCGCGAGGACTCCGGGGGCGCCCGCATCACGCCGTCATGTTGCATCGCCGGGGCGCCTTCGCTAGGTTGCGCGCGCTGACCGGCGGGGCGCGCAAAACCCGCGGTCAGCCGCCAAAACCGCGCCTGAGGAGGCGGCCGCAGTTCGCGATCGCCGCCCGAGGGTATCAGGCGCGCTGTCGCGGAGGGGTGGCCGAGCGGTCGAAGGCGCACGCCTGGAAAGCGTGTGTACGGGTATTCCCCGTACCGAGGGTTCGAATCCCTCCCCCTCCGCCAATTACATTGTAAAATCAGGGAGATAGCTAGTTGGTGTCGCTGCAATTGACATCCTGTCCCCCAAACGAGGTTGCCCTGGATATATGGGAAGATTCGCAGCAAGCGGATAAGCGAATTCGATGAATTGGATTGTGGACAATAGTCGGGACCTGCAAATGCTTGGATTGGGACTTGCAACATGGCTCAGTGGGATAGTCCCACAACGATAGCGCGTTGCAGCCTTCCCTCGCGGAGCTGACATAAGCCTGTATTGATACCGGAAAAAACTGGCTGCGTCTCACGAATTTCACCCCTTTGGATATTTAGAAATTGGGTTCGGTGCGCTGGGCCCCACTTGTAATTTAGTGGGATCTTTTTGGCCGCAACACTACGGTCAATTTATCAATAATATTGACATAGAAATTAAAAGGTTAGACGATAATGCCAAATTCGATTTTAAGTGGTTTTTGTTTAAACCCGCAAGTGCGAGCTTCGATGTAGCAACGCATACGGAGCAAGAAAGACATATATCGATCGCAACACCTTTTTATGTGAGCACAAAAGAAGGTAAAGATACATCAATATTTTTCACAGACGTAAAGAGGAGAAGTAAGTTTAGAAATATATTGGAGGATTTCTATCTAGGTCTGCAAAAGTTCTGTCAGCTCCCAGCAATCCAGGAAGCTATAAACAATAGTATTTCCCAAGGGCAGAGTGTTTCGCAATTTTCTATTGCTGTACATTATGAAAGAGAATATCCCAGTGAAGTAAATCGTACGAGGAGTGAGTTGCAACGAGAATTCCCTTGGAAGTCTGGGAATTACAAGGATACACATGATCATTCGTGGTGATCCTGCGCAAGAACATACACCTATGATCATTCAGTCATATCAGATGTGATGAACCAGATTATTCGATTGATGTCGACAAGTCCATGAGGCCGTGACGCTAAGTCCAGTCACGATGCTTTCGCTCTACCCTGAGTACAAAGTGTCGAATAAGCCGGTTATCGGTGGAGCCGGCACACTGCTGGACAGACTGGCCGCGCAGACCGGTTGCGCGTCGCCGCTGCCCGCTTTTCTGATCGTGACAACACGTAACAACTATGAGCGGGAAGCTCTGGACCGTCCGAGAGGAAGCGGTTCGCTGGGCCATCACCTAGTGCTATCGCTCTAGCCCGAATGCCGGCTCAACCACACCGATAAAGGCCGAAGTGGCTTTTATCGTGACGGCCACCGCTGCGCAGCATCCCGGACTAAAGCGCAGTTCCGCTGTAAACACGGGGTCTGGTTTCGGCGAGCGACAGTCGTCGCCGGCGCCGACGCCGTCCTTCCGATCGACCGCAAAAGCGCGCCTGAAAACACCTTATGCCCGGTCACCAGGGCGACGCCGAGCAGGACGACGAAACCGATCCAGATCCAGCTCATGGCTTCGTTGGTCATCGCGCGCCTCCCTGTGCGGCTCCATCGTCGATCGATAGCGATAGATTACGTCATCCCTGTGACCTTTCGGCGGTCACAGGTTAGGTATGGATGATTTTTTATCGCGGACGCCCGCCCGGGCGCTGTGATGACGGGCACAGGGCGGACGCACACAAGCGCGGGGCGCGCCGGCACGGGCGCGGGCGGAGAGCCGCGGGCGCCCGCGCGGCCGCTCAGGCGTCCCGGCGGGCGATCAGGTGCAGGGCGTAGCGGTTTTCGGGCGCGATGAAATCGGCGGTACGGACCAGCCCCGCGGGGGCGAGGTCGGCGTCCAGGCTCTTGGGCGTGAACTTGCGGCTGATCTCGGTGAAGATGCTGTCGCCGGGCTGAAACGCGTAGTCCGTGTCCAGCGCGGCGAACCGGCCGGTCTGCGCGCGCGTCGCGTCGAGGTAGGATTCGATCCGCTCCAGCTCGGCGTTATAGACCGCGCGGTGGCGGAAGCCGGCGATCTCGAGGTCGCCGTCCAGTTCGCGGTTCAGCACGTTGATCAGGTTCTCGTTGAACGCCGCCGTCACCCCCGCCGCGTCGTTGTAGGCGGCTTCCAGCACGTCCGTGTCCTTGACCGTGTCGACGCCCAGCAGCAGGCGGTCGTCGGGCCCCATCTGGCCCGCGATGTCGGCGAGCAGGACCTGCGCGTCCGCCGGCTCGAAGTTGCCGAGCGAACTGCCCAAGAAGACGAACAGCGTGGGGCCGGTGCGCGCGGGCAAGTGGGCGAGCCCGGCCGTGTGGTCGCCCGCGAGCGGTGTGACGGCGACCTGCGGGAAGCGCCGGGTCAGGCGGGCCGCGGCGTCCTCGAGCGCGCTCACGCAGACGTCCATCGGCCAGAAGGTGAGCGGGCCCGCCCGCTCGGCCGCGGCGGCGAGCAGGATCTCCGTCTTGCGCGCGCTGCCGGCGCCCAGTTCGACGATCTCGCCCGGCTGGGCGGCCACGACGATCGCGCGGGCGTGCGCCTCCAGCAGCGCGGTCTCGGCGCGGGTCAGGTAATATTCCGGCAGATCGCAGATCCGCTCGAACAGCTCGGCCCCGCGGGCGTCGTACAGGTGCTTGGGCGAGAGCTCGCGCGGGGCTTTGGCGAAGCCGGCCAGCACCTCCTCGCGCAGCGTCGGCACCGCGCGCGTCGGCGCCACCTGCCGGACAGCGGTCGTGGTCTCGGCGTTCGACGCGGCGGGCTGGTGCGTGGAAGCGGCGGCGCTGCCGTCCGGTGTCATCATCGTTGGGCGGCTTCCTGGTCGGTGTTGATTTTGCACCACAGACATGGGGCGCGAAGTCACGCCGTCCAGTCACAACTTCCCGTCTGGCCGTCCAGTCAGGCCGTCCGGGAGTTTTCGGCCGAGTCCAGCGCCAGCACCTTGCCCGCGAGGTAGAGCGAGCCGCAGATCAAGACGCGCGCCGGGCCCTCGCCAGCGTGCTCGCGCGCCAGCGCGTCGAGCGCGGCCGGCACGCTGTCGGCTTCGGCGACGCGGGTGGCGCCGGCCTCACGGGCGAAGTGGGCGCACTCGCCCGAGCTGTGGCTCGCCGCCTCGCCGGGAATGGCGACCGCGGTCAGGCTGGCGGATCGGGGCACCAGCGGGGTCAGGAACGCGACCGGCTGCTTGGAATTGATCATGCCGAAGACGACGTGGAGCGGGCGCGCGGTCGCCGGGTCGCCCTGCCAGGCGTCGACCGCGGCCGCCAGCACCTGGCCCGCGTCGGCGTTGTGCCCGCCGTCCAGCCAGAGCTCCCAGTCGCCCGGCAGGCGCTTGGCAAGCGCCCCGTCCGCCAGCCGCTGCATCCGCCCCGGCCACTGCGCCCGGGCAAGGCCGGTGCGCGCGGCTTCCACTGAAATGGGCAAGGCCTCCAGCCGGTCCGCGCAGGCGAGCGCCATCGCGGCGTTGGCGATCTGATACGGGCCCAGCAGGCTGGGCGCCGGCCAGTCGCCGCTCAACCGGCCGCCGTCGTAGCGGAACCCCTGGCCGCCCGTGTCCGCCCGGTAGGTCCAGTCGGTGCCGTGGACGAAGGTGGGCGCGCCCAGCTCGGCCGCGCGGGTCTGCAGGACGTCGGCCGCGGCCGGCTTCTGCGGGGCGAACACGGCCGGCGTGCCGGGCTTCAGGATGCCGGCC
The DNA here is from genome assembly GCA_034521655.1 of Rhodovibrio sp. GTDB lineage: Bacteria > Pseudomonadota > Alphaproteobacteria > Kiloniellales > Rhodovibrionaceae > Rhodovibrio. Next base: position 35,328 of record JAXHMD010000022.1, on the reverse strand, counting down.
TCCCGCCCGCGATCGCCTGGATCGTGTCGCCCAGGAACTGCATGTGGTCCATGCCGACCGGGGTGATGGCGGTGAGCGCGGGGGCGTCCAGCACGTTGGTCGCATCCAGCCGGCCGCCCAGCCCGGTCTCCAGCAGCAGCACGTCGGCCGGTTCGCGCGCGAAGGCGAGGAAGGCCGCGCAGGTGGTGATCTCGAAATAGGTGATCGGGTCCTCGCCGTTCGCCCGCTCGGCCTCCTCCAGAAGCGCGATCAGGTCGTCCTCGGCGATCAGCCGGCCGGCCAGGCGAATGCGTTCGTGAAACCGCACCAGGTGCGGGGAGGTGTAGACGTGCACCCGGTAGCCCTGGGCCTCCAGCATCGCGCGCAGGAAGGCGAGCGTGCTGCCCTTGCCGTTGGTGCCGGCGACGTGCACGGCCGGCGGCAGGACGCGCTCGGGATGCCCGAGGGCCGCCAGCAGCCGCCAGACGCGGTCCAGCGACAGGTCGATCACCTTGGGATGCAGGCGCATCAGGCGCGCCAGCACCCGGTCGCTCACGGGGACGTCGGCTGAGGTCATGGCGGGCGGTCGGGCGGTCGGTTGGGCGCGGGGCGGGCCTGGCGCCGCTACTCGGCGGCGCGGCGGTTGGTGCCCTCGCCGCCGGCCTGGTCCGGGTCGCCGGAGGCGCTTTCGGCCTGGCCGCCGCCTTGCCCGGCGCCGTCGCCCTTGGCCGTGGCGTCCGCCTTCTGATCGGCCGTGCCGGCGTCCTTGGGCTTGTCCGATTTCGCCTTGTCCGGTTTGGCCTTGTCCGCCGTCTTCTCGCCCGACGACTTGTCGCGGCTGCGGCCGGTCAGGCTGAGGCTCCAGCTGCTGCGCTTCTCGCCCTGCTGCTGCGGTGCATCGCCCTGGGCGGCGGCGGGTTGCGGCTCGGTACGCGGGCGGCCGTCGTCGATCCTGACGCCGGTGCCGCCCGCGATCCGCGGCCCGTCCAGCTTCAGCGCGCCTTCGGGGATGCGCACGATCCGGGCTTCCGGCGTCGTGCGCATCAACAGGCCGAACAGCGTGATCAGCCGGTCGCGCAGTTCGCGCCGGTCGACCACCTGGTCGACCATGCCGTGGTCGCGCAGGTATTCGGCGCGCTGGAAGCCCTCGGGCAGCTGTTCGCGCACCGTGGCCTCGATCACCCGCTGGCCGGCGAAGCCGATCACCGAGCCGGGCTCCGCCAGGGTCAGATCGCCCAGCATGGCGAAGGAGGCGCTGACGCCGCCGGTGGTCGGGTCGGTCAGCAGCACGACGTAGGGCAGGCCCTTTTCCTTGACCATGTCGACCGCGACGGTGGTGCGCGGCATCTGCATCAGCGACAGGATGCCTTCCTGCATGCGCGCGCCGCCGGAGGCGGGCACGGCCAGCAGCGGGGCCTCCTGCATGCAGGCCAGCCGGGCCGCGGCGAGCAGCCCCTCGCCGACGGCGATCCCCATCGAACCGCCCATGAAGGAGAAATCGAAGCAGGCCATCACCACCGGATGGCCGCCCATCCGGCCGTGCGCGACCACGATGGCGTCGTTCGCCTCCGCCTTGGCGCGCGCCTCGCGCAGGCGGTCGCTGTAGCGTTTGCGGTCGCGGAACTTGAGCGGGTCCTGGATCGTCTCGGGCAGCTCGATCGGGGTGAACGCGCCGCTGTCGAACAGCAGGCGCATCCGCTCGAACGGGCCGATGCGCAGGTGATAGCCGCAGTGCGTGCACACCCGGAGCGCCTTCTCCAGCTCCCGGTGGAAGATCATCTGCCCGCAGTCGGGACACTTCTCCCACAGGTCGTCCGGGATGTCGGAGCGGGTGACGAGCGCCCGGATCTTCGGGCGGACGTAGTTGGAAATCCAGCTCATGAAGGGCCCCTCAGGCCTGCTTGACCGTGCCGCGCACGCCCTCTGCGAGCGCGCGCACCCGGTCCAGCAGGGCGCGCGCGCAGCCGCGCCCGGGTGTGCCGTCCGCGTTCAGGTTGGCGGCCACCGCCTCGACCAGCGCGGAGCCGACCACCGCCGCGTCGGCGATCCCGGCGATCTTGGCGGCCTGCTCGGGCGTGCGGATGCCGAAGCCGACGGCGACCGGCAGGTCGGTGTGCCGGCGCAGGCGTTGGACCGCGTCGGCGACCTCTTGGTCGGCGGCGGCGCGCGTGCCGGTGATCCCGGCGATCGAGACGTAGTAGACGAAGCCGCTGGTGTTGGTCAGCACCGCCGGCAGGCGCTTGTCATCGGTCGTGGGCGTGGCCAGGCGGATGAAGTTCACCCCGGCCTTCAGCGCCGGGATGCACAGCTCGACGTCCTCTTCCGGCGGCAGGTCGACGATGATCAGCCCGTCGACGCCGGCCTGCTTGGCGTCGGTGAGGAAGCGCTCGACGCCGTAGGAATAGATCGGGTTGTAGTAGCCCATCAGCACGACCGGCGTGTCGCGGTCGCGCTCCCGGAAGCCGGCGACCAGGTCCAGGGTGCGCTTGAGCGTCATGCCCGCGCGCAGGGCCCGCAGGCTGCTCTGCTGGATCGCCGGCCCGTCGGCCATCGGGTCGGAAAAGGGGATGCCGACCTCGATCAGATCGGCGCCCGCCTCCGGCAGGCCGGCCAGGATTTCCGCGCCCGTCTCGAAGTCGGGGTCGCCGGCGGTGACGAAGGTCACCAGCCCGCCGCGCCCCTCGGCCTTCAGCTTGTCGAAGCGCGCGCGGATGCGGCCGCTGTCCGCGGCGCGTTCGCGCTCGGGCACCTGGCGTTCCTGGATCGCCAGGTCGGCGGCGGTCCGGGGCTGGCTCGCGCGCTCGCTCACAGTTCCACTCCGAGACGCTTGGCGACGGTGGCGACGTCCTTGTCGCCGCGCCCGCACATGTTCATCACCATCAGGTGGTCGCGCGGCAGCTCGGGCGCGAGCTTGCGCACCACCGCGAGCGCGTGCGCCGGCTCCAGGGCCGGAATGATGCCCTCCTTGCGGGTGCACCACTGGAAGGCGTCCAGCGCCTCCTCGTCGCTCGCGGAGAGGTAGTTGACCCGGCCGGACTCGTGCAGCCAGGCGTGCTCCGGCCCGATCCCGGGATAGTCCAGCCCGGCGGAGATCGAGTAGGCGTCCAGGATCTGCCCGTCGTCGGTCTGCAGCAGATAGGTGCGGTTGCCGTGCAGCACCCCCGGCCGGCCGCCGTTGAGGGAGGCCGCGTGCTCGCCCGTCTCGATCCCGTGGCCGGCCGCCTCGACGCCGTAGATGTCGACGTCCGGCTCATCCAGGAACGGGTGGAACAGGCCGAGCGCGTTCGACCCGCCGCCGATGCAGGCGACCAGGCTGTCGGGCAGGCGGCCCTCGGCCTCCTGCATCTGCCAGCGCGTTTCCTGGCCGATCACCGACTGGAACTCGCGCACCATGTAGGGGTAGGGGTGCGGGCCCGCGACGGTGCCGATGATGTAGAAGGTGTTGTCGACGTTGGCGACCCAGTCGCGGATCGCCTCGTTCATCGCGTCCTTCAGCGTCGCCGTGCCGCTGTCGACCGGCACGACCTCCGCGCCTAAGAGCTTCATGCGGAAGACGTTGGCGGCTTGCCGCTCCATGTCGGTGCGGCCCATGTAGACCACGCACGGCAGGTCGAAGCGCGCGCACACGGTGGCCGTCGCCACGCCGTGCTGGCCCGCGCCGGTCTCCGCGATGATCCGGGTCTTGCCCATCCGCCGGGCGAGCAGGATCTGGCCCAGGGTGTTGTTGATCTTGTGCGCGCCGGTGTGGTTCAGCTCGTCGCGCTTGAAGTACACCTTGGCGCCGCCGAGCTCCTCGGTGATCCGCTCGGCGAAGTAAAGCGGGCTCGGCCGGCCGACGTAGGTGCGGCTGTAGAGGTCCAGTTCCCGCAGGAACTCGGGGTCCTCGCGCGCCTCGTTGAAGGCGCGCTCGACCTCCAGGACGAGCGGCATCAGCGTCTCGGCGACGAACCGGCCGCCGAAGATGCCGAAATGGCCGAATTCGTCCGGGCCGCTGGCGAAGGTGTTGGGGCGTTCGACGGTCATCGCGTGTCAATTAACCAGGTTGGGCTGTCAGGGCGCGGACAATGCCGCATTCGTGCGTCTCAGGCAACGGGACGCAGGCGCGCGGCGGCGGCCAGCAAGGCCCGTATTTTATCCGGGTTTTTGACGCCCGGCGCATCTTCCACGCCGCTCGAGACGTCGACCGCCGGCGCGCGCGAGATTTCCACGGCTTCGGCGAGGTTGTCGGCCGTCAGGCCGCCCGAGAGCATCCAGGGCACCGCCCAGCTGCGCCCGGCCAGCAGCTGCCAGTCGAACGACAGCGCGTTGCCGCCCGGCAGGGCGTCCGGCTTTTCCTTGGGCGGCTTGGCGTCGAACAGCAGCCGGTCGGCGACGTCCGTGTAGGCCTCCGCCCGGTCCAGGTCGGCCGCGCCCGCGACCGCGACCGACTTCATCACCGGACATCCGAAGCGCTTGCGCACGTGCGCCACGCGCTCGGGCGTCTCCGACCCGTGGAGCTGGATCAGGTCGATCGGCGCGGTCGCCAGGATCGCCGCCAGCGCGTCGTCCGACAGGTCGACCGTGACCGCGACCTTGGTGGCGCGGCCGGCGTGGCGGGCCAGCCCGGCCGCCGTCTCCGGCGTCACGTAGCGGGGCGAGCGTGGATAGAAGATGAACCCGACGTAGGCCGCGCCGGCTTCGGCCGCGGCGGCCATGGACGCGGGATCGCTCAGGCCGCAGATCTTGGTGTCCACGCTCATGCCGCCTCCTGCGTGCCAGGTTTCGGCCAGCCGGCCAGCTGGCGCGCCATCACCGCGATCAGGCTGAGCACGGTCAGCAGCAGCAGGTACTCCACCAGCACCTCGACGACCAGCGCGCCCGCGGCGAGCGGCAGCGCGACCGACGGGTCCTGCGGCTGCGGCAGGCTGGCGGGCGCTTGGGTGATCGCGACGGCAATCGTGAGGTAGACCAGCCACGCCAAGGCGGCGTTGGGAACGTTGGCGAGCCTTGCCTGCCAGGCACGCCCCGGCACCTCCGCCCGGATCACCCGGATCGGCACGCGCATGGCGAGCGGCGTCATCAGGGTGAGCGTGATCCAGGCGGCGACCGCGATCGCGATCCGGCCGACCTGCTCGTCGATCGGCAGGTTGGAGATCACCAGCGTGATCAGCACGATCGCGCCCAGGACCGCGACCGCGAAGACGAACGCCCAGATCAGAAAGTCCGTCTCCGCCTTGCCCCAGCCGAGCGCGGGCACGCGCGCATACGGCCGTCCCAGCAGCAACAGCCTGAGCCAGGCGGTCGCCAGCATGATGTCGAACGGCAGGGTCAGCAGGTTCAGGCTGGCCGCCGCCTCCACGCCCGGGAAGGCGAAGCGCTGCACGACCGGCACCAACAGCGCCACCACTACCGCCGGCCAGGCGAGCTTGGGGATCAGCCCCAGATGCGCGCGCAGCGCGCGCAGCGTGCCGGCCAGCACCGGGCCGACGTCGATCCGGCCCTGGCCGGTCGAGGTGAGGGTGGGGGCGGTGTCGGTCATGGAACGCAGACTTAAGGCGGTCACGCGCGGGTGTCGACGCCGGCGCGCTTTTGGAAGATCACGGAGAGCAGCGTCGCGGCGAGGGCCATCTGGATGAACTCGACCGTGAGCGAGATCAGGATGCCGGGGATGTAGGGGCCGCCCTGGCCGAAGATCGAGGCGTTCAGGCCCAGGATCGAGATGCCGACGACGTAGGCCGGCGCCAGCACCAGCGCGACCAGACCGACGACCTGGAACAGCACTTCCTTGGTCGCCTCGAACGACGCGCCGATCGAGTAGTTGCGGTCGATCGCGGTTGCCGGCAGCACCAGCCCGAAGGCCATCATCCCGGTGATCGCGAGCAGCGCGCCGATCAGCGTCATCGCGATCGCGCCCGCCTGGCTGCCGACGATCCCCGGCGCCAGGATCACCGCGGGCAACGCGGCCAGGATGCCGATGAAGAAGATCACGAGCCCGCGCAGGAAATAGCGCAGGTCCCGGCCGTGCAGGCCGAGGCGTGGGCGCGTCGTCTCGGCCGACGGGCCGAACAGCACCAGCCGGTGCCAGTCGACCAGAAAGACCACGTAAGCCGCCATGATCACCGGGACCAGCAGCACCAGTAGCGGCGTCGGCCCCTCGGCCGGCTGGTTGGAGATGAACGGGTTGCCGCCGGTCAGGATGATCCCGCCCTGCATCAGGAAGATCGCGGTGAACGGCACGAGCGCCACCTGCGGCAGGTAGCGCAGCAGCCGCCCGAAGGTGCGGATCGTCTCCTGCGCGGTTTCCGCGACCGGCAACGGCTGGCGCGGGGAGGGCCGGCCGCCGCCGCGGTTGCGCTGGGGCGGCTGGGGATCGTCGTCCTGTTCGAAACGCTCGTCGCCGTCGTCGGGTCGCATGCGGGTGTCGGGTCCTTTGGGGCGGGCTTCAGGCGGCGATCTCGTCGGCAATTCGCCGGGCGGCCGCCGCGGGATCGTCCGCGCGGGTGATCGGCCGGCCGATCACCAGCAGGTCGGCACCGGCGGCGCGCGCCTCGGCGGGCGTGGTGATCCGTTTCTGGTCGCCGGCACCAGACCATGTGGGGCGGATTCCCGGCACCGCCAGCGCGACCCCGGTCCCAGGTTCTGGCGCAGCTGCGCGATCTCCCGCGGCGAGCAGACCAGGCCGTCGATCCCTTGGTCGCGGGCAAGCGCGCCCAGGCGTTCGACCTGCTCGGCCGCGGGCGTGTGCTGGCCGACCGCGTCCAGGTCGGCGTCGTCCAGGCTGGTCAGCACGGTCACCGCCAGCACGCGGGTGCGCGGCCGGCCGTCGGCGCCGGCCGTCTCGGCGGCGGCGTCGGCGGCGGCGCGCAGCATCGCGGGTCCGCCGCTCGCATGCACGGTGAGCCAGCTGGGTGCCATCGGCGCGGCCGCCCGGATCGCGCCGGCGACGGTGTTGGGGATGTCGTGGAACTTGAGGTCCAGGAACAGGCCCAAGTGCCGGGTCTCGGGCGCGCCCAGCACGGCGCGGACGCCGTCGGGCCCGTGGGCGGTGAAGAACTCCTTGCCCAGCTTCAGCCCGCCGACGACCCCCGCGAGCGCGCGGCTCAGCGCCCGCGCGCGTTCCAGGTCGGTCGTGTCGATCGCCGCGTAGATCCGCGCGGCCGGGCTGTCGGGCTGCATTGTAAACGGACGTGTAGCAGAGCGCCGGGCCGGCGTCATGGCCTTCCGGCGCGTCAGGCCGTCGCCGCAAGCCAGCGGTCGAAATCGTCCTGCGCCAGCCGCCCCGCGACAAGCTCCGCGAAGCGTTCGCCGATCAGGGGGCCGAACTTGAAGCCGTGGCCGGAAAAGCCGGCCAGCGCGTGGGCGCCGGCCGTCGCGGGCGTGGATGAACTGCGAGATCCGGGGCGACCGTGTAGAAGCAGGTCCGCCCGGAGAGCAGGCGGTAGCGTTCGGGCGCGGCCAGCTGGCGGCAGGTCGTCTCGAACAGGCGTTCCAGCTCGGCGTCGCCGGGGCTGCGGTCGGTGTCCGGGTCGCCGGTCAGGGAAAACGCGTGGTCGCCCAGCTTGAGCGGCGCGTCGCCTACCGGCGGCACGGCGTAGACGCTGCCCTCGCTGCGCGATTCCGCGTCGGCGATGTCGAGCAACATCGGCATCCGCCGCCAGGCGGCGTAGAGGTCGTCGGGCGCGTCGGCGTAGCAGACCAGCTGGCGCGACGGCGTCAGTGCCGGCGCGAGTTCCGGCCACAGCCGGCCGGTCCAGGGCCCGGCGGCGAGCAGCAGCAGGTCGGCGCTGCGCTGCGTGCCGTCCTCCAGAACCCGACGCGGCCCCGCTGCGGGTCCAGGTCGGTGACGGCCGTGTGCTCGGTGATCGCCGCCCCCTGGGTGCGCAGGTGCCGGGCGAGGGCGTCGACGATCGGCTCGGCCGCCAGCACGCCGCCGGTCTCGACCCAATAGACGCGCTCGACCCCGTCCAGGTTCAACAGCGGGAAGCGGCGGGCGGCTTCGTCCGGGCCCAGCACGCGGTAGCGCTTGCCGAGCGCGTCCAGCGTCGCGGCACTGTCCTGCGCCCAGGTCGCGCCCGGCCGGCTCAGGATCAGCGTGCCGGTCTGGGTGTAGTGCGTCGTGCCCAGCTCCGCCCAAAGCCGGTCCCAGGCGGCGTAGGCGGCGTCCACCAGCGCGGCGTAGCCGTGCTGCGTGCCGTAGGTATGGCGGATCAGGCGGCTGGAATCGACGGACGCGCCGTGGGCGTTCGGCACCGGGCCCTGCTCGACCACCTCCACCCGGTAGCCGTCGGCCGCGAGCGCGCGGGCGGCCGACAGGCCGACGATCCCGGCTCCGACGACGACCGCCGACGGCGCGCCCGCCATATCGGGATCAGTCTCCGCTACGCTCGTAGGCGAGCACGGCGGCGGCCAGATCCTCGAGCGCGGCCCCGGTCGACTTGAACAGGGTGATCTGGTCGTCCGACGTGCGCCCCGGGTGCTTGCCCTTCGGCCAGGTCGAACAGGTCGGCCAGCACGGCCTCGCGCTGAAGCGCGCCGGATTTGATCGGCTGGACCAGGTCGCCGCCTTCCTTCAGCGCGCCGGCGAAGGTGTCGCAGAAGACGTCGGCCACCTGGACGGCCGTGTCTTGTCGGTCTCCCGCATCGACGGGCTCGAACGCGCCCATCAGGTCGACGTGCTGGCCCGGCTTGCAGCCAGTTGCCGTGGATCAGCGGTTCGGTCGACATGGTGGCGCAGGAGATCACGTCGGCCTGCTCGACCCCGCCTTCCAGCGATTCGATCGGCTGGGCGTTCAGGCCCTCGTCCTGCAGCTGCTGGGCGAGCTTGCGCGCCTTGTCGGGGGTGCGGCCCCAGACGTCGATCCGCTCGATCCTCCGCACGGCGCAGTGCGCGCGCACCATCTCGGGCGCCATCGCGCCGGTGCCGACCATCAGCAGCCGCTTGGCGTGCTTGACCGCGAGGTAGTCGGCGGCGAGCGCACTGGCGGCCGCGGTGCGCTTGTTGGTCAGCGGCTGGCCGGCGATGAGCGCCAGCGGCTCGCCGGTGGCGCCGTCGTTCAGCAGCACGTTCGCCATCACCGAGGGCAGGCCGCGGCTGGGATTGTCGGGGAACACGGTGGCGACCTTGACGCCGATGTAGCGCCCGGTCTGCCAGGCCGGCATCAACAGCAGCGTGCCGTCGCCGCCGGGGTCGTTCGGCACTTCGTGGTGATGGCGCGGCGGCGCCTCCGCCCCGCCGCGGAACACCTGCCGCAGCGCCTCCACCAGACTGGGATAGTCGAGCGCCTGGCCGACCTGTTCGGCGGAGAGGACTTTCATCAGTCGCGGCCTTTCCCGGTCGTACTCGCCCAAAGCCCCCTCTCCCTCGAGGAGGGAGGGGGCCCGCGACCCGGAGGGTCGTGGGAGGGTGAGGGTGGGAGTCCCTGGCTGCATCCGAGGAGTCCCACCCTCACCTGTCCTCTCCCCTCAAGGGAGAGGGACCCGCCGCCACAGTGGTCGGGGCCAATCTGGCGCCGTGCTCAGCTGCCCGTCTTTGGCAGGGAGCGGGTGTTGCTCGTATTCGCCGGCGCGGACAGGCGCGGGTTGTTGGACGGCTGCGCCGACCCGACTGACCGCTCGCCTGGCCGGCTTCCGCGTCGGTCTGCGCCTTCTCCAGCTTGCGCTTCAGGAAGGCGACCTCGCGCTCCAGCTCCTCGATCCGGTAGCGCGCCAGCGGGCCGTACGGCGGTTGCGGCCCTGGCTCCACCAGTCGATCGATCCGCCGAGCAGGAAGCCGATGAACACGGCCAGCAGCACCACCAGATAGACCGGCGGCTCGATCGCGAGCGGCAGCGGCCACAGGTCGATCTCGACCGGCTGGCGGTGGTTCACGGAGAAGATCACCGCCACCGCGATCAGCGGCAGGGTGATGATCCAGGACAGGTATTTCACGCCGGGCTCCGCCTTGTCTTGACTGGGTGGAACAGCGCCGCCCGCGGCGGGTGCGACGGCCGCGCCGTCCGCCGGAGCCGGCGAACGCCGCGCGCCCGATAAGCCGCCCCTAGTCTGTCGCGTTCAGACGCTCGCGCAACAGTTTTCCGGTCTTGAAGAAGGGGATGCGCTTGCTCTCCACGTGCACCGTCTCGCCGGTGCGCGGATTGCGGCCGGTCCGGCTGTCGCGGTCCTTCACCGAAAAGGCGCCGAAGCCGCGCAGCTCGACCCGCTGGCCGTGCGCCAGCGCCTCCGCGATCTCGTCGAAGATGCGTGGAGACGATTCGCTCCACGTCGCGCTGATAGAGATGCGGATTCGTCTCGGGAATCCGCTGGATCAGCTCGGATTATGGTCATGCCTCGAACGCCCCTGTTCTCGCGGCCGGAATGTCGTGCCCCAGCGTCTTCTGAGGGTGCACGCGCCGACGCCCCATCCATCCCGAGCGCCGGCCATCTGTGACATGCAACTCGCCGGAACGTTCGCAAACCGCGCCCGCCCGGTCGACTAATCGCTCACTTGCCAGGATTTTTGCGTTTCAAACCGCTAGGGCGACCGGACACGAAAAGCCCGGCTGCCGGGGGCCTCCCAGCAGCCGGGCTGGATCGCCGCGCGCCCGCGGGGCGGCGTTAGCTCTCGTCGGAGCCCTCGTCGCTCTTGCTCTTGGAGGCGCTCTTGCTCGAGCTCTTCTTGGTGCCGGAGCTCTTTGCGCCCGACTTGGTCTCCTCCTCGCTCGCGGCCTCCTTCACGGCCGAGCGCATTGCCGGGCCGAGGATCTCGCCCAGGCTGGCGCCGGTGTCCGCGGAGCCGTATTCGGCCATCGCCGCCTTCTCCTCGTCGATCTCGCGCTGCTTGATCGACAGGGTGATGCGGCGGTTCTTCTTGTCCACGCTGGTGACCTTGGCGTCGACCTTCTCGCCCGGGGCGTAGCGGTCGGGCCGCTGCTCGGAGCGGTCGCGGGCCAGCTCGGCCTTGCGGATCGTGCCGGTCGGGCCGTCCTCGTCGCCCACGCGGACCTCGATCGCGTTGTCCTGCACTTCCGTGACCGTGCAGGTGACGACCTGACCCTTGCGAACCTCGCCGGCGGCCTGCTCGAAGGGATCGTCCTCGAGCTGCTTGATGCCGAGCGAGATGCGCTCCTTCTCGGTGTCGACGTCGAGCACCTTGACCTTAACCTGGTCGCCCTTCTGGTAGTCCTTCACGGCCTCGTCGCCGCTGCGGTCCCAGGACAGGTCGGAGAGGTGGACCATGCCGTCGATCTCGCCCGGCAGGCCGACGAACAGGCCGAACTCGGTGATGTTCTTGACCTCGCCCTCGAGCTCGGTGCCGGCGGGATACTTCTCCTTGAACTCCTCCCAGGGGTTCGGCAGGCACTGCTTGAGGCCGAGCGAGATCCGGCGCTTCTGCTCGTCCACATCCAGGATCATCACCTCGACCTCCTGGGAGGTGGAGACGATCTTGCCCGGATGGATGTTCTTCTTGGTCCAGCTCATCTCGGAGACGTGGACCAGACCCTCGATGCCGGGCTCCAGCTCGACGAACGCGCCGTAGTCGGTGATGTTGGTGACACGGCCGGTGAACTTGGCGCCGGTCGGGTACTTCTGGGACGCGCCCTCCCACGGGTCGGCCTCGAGCTGCTTCATCCCGAGCGAGATGCGCTGGGTGTCCGGGTTGAAGCGGATCACCTGCACCTCGACGCTCTGGCCGATCTGCAGGATGTCGGTCGGGTGGTTGACCCGCTTCCAGGACATGTCGGTGACGTGCAAGAGGCCGTCGACGCCGCCCAGGTCGACGAAGGCGCCGTAGTCGGTGATGTTCTTCACCACGCCCTGCAGCACCTGGCCTTCCTTCAGGCTGGCGACCAGCTCGCTGCGCTGCTCGGCGCGCGTCTCCTCCAGCACCGCGCGGCGGGACACCACGATGTTGCCGCGGCTGCGGTCCATCTTGAGGATCTGGAACGGCTGCGGCGTGCCCATCAGCGGGGTGACGTCGCGCACCGGGCGGATGTCGACCTGGCTGCCCGGCAGGAACGCCACGGCGCCGTTGAGGTCGACGGTGAAGCCGCCCTTGACCCGGCCGAAGATCTGGCCGGTGACGCGCTCGTTGCTGTTGAACGCGCGCTCGAGCTGCGTCCAGGCTTCCTCGCGGCGGGCCTTCTCGCGGCTCAGCACCACCTCGCCGTTGCGGTTCTCGTAGCGCTCGAGGAAGACCTCGACGTCGCCGCCTTCCTTGAGGTCGGCGTCCTCGCCGGCCTTGGCGAACTCCTTGAGCGGGACCCGGCCCTCGCTCTTCAGGCCGACGTCGATCATTACCTCGTCGCCGTCGAAACCGAGCACGGTGCCTTTGAGAACCGTGCCCTCCAGGCGGCCCTCGCCGCCCATGCTCTCCTCGAGGAGCGCCTCGAAGTCTTCCTGGGTGCTGCTCTGGGCAGCGGCGGATTCAGCCATGATGTCTCACGTATCCTTCTTTTGAATCGTCTTCGTATTCAGGCCAGCCGGTTGTCTCCGGCGGTCTTCCCGACGCCAAAGGCGGAAGGCCGGGCGTGTCTTGCTTCCGGTATCCGCGGCCAAAGGGCCCGGGTGGGCCCTGCGGCCGCCCTTCCAAGCGGCGACGACCCAGCTGCCACCGCCGTCCTGGCGGACGGGGCGGGCGGGGCCGTGTGGGTGTTTATGCGGTGCGCGTGACCGCTGTCCAGCGAAACCGCCCGCGATCGCCGGACGGGGATGCCGGGGTGCGACGGCGCGGCCCTCAGGCCGTCGTCGCCACGCCGCAGCGGCTGCGCACGATGTCCAGAGCCCGGTGGAACGCGGCGTCGACGTCGAGATCCGACGTGTCGAGTGTCACCGCATCGGCCGCCGCCGTCATCGGGGCGGTCGCGCGCGCGGCATCGCGCTCGTCGCGTTCCCTCAGGTCTTCCAGGACGCGCGCATATATACGCCCCTCGCCCCGGCCAAGCAACTCCTCGTGCCGGCGGCGCGCGCGCTCTTCGAGGCTGGCGGTGACGAACAGCTTGGCGCAGGCATCCGGGCAGACGACGGTGCCGATGTCGCGGCCGTCGAGCACCGCGCCCAGCTTACCGGCCGGCGGGTCGAACGCGACCGCGCGCTGGAACTCCAGCAGCGCGGCGCGCACGTCCTGATGCGGCGGAGACGACCATGCGGCCGCGCCGACCCCCTCGGCGCGCAGGTCGTCCCGGCCCAGGTCGTCGCTGGAGAGCGCCCTGGCGATCTCACTCGCGGCCCCGGCGTCGGCGGGATCGCCGCCGGCGGCGAGCAGCTTCGCCGCGACCGCGCGGTAGATCGAGCCGGTGTCGAGGTAGACGAGGTTGAGGGCCTCCGCCAAACGCCGGGCGAGCGTGCCCTTGCCGGCCGCGGCGGGTCCATCGACCGCGACGACGATCGCCCCGCTGGACGCCGGCCCGCTGCCGGATGTGGGGTTCGGACTGCGTGTGCGCGCTCATCGCGCGCCGTTTAGCATAGCCGGGCGCGCCAGGGGAGGGGGCGTATCGGCGGCACGCGGCCTTCGCTTGGCCGCCGTCGGGCCGCGGTTACCGCTGGCCGGTGCCGCTGCGCAGCGGTGCGCTGGTCGGGGTAGATGAAGCCGACCACGTCGTACGGGCTGGCGCCCAGCTGGTTGCCGGGGACGTACCAGACGCGGACCTTGGACCAGTCGCCGGCGCGGGAGACGTCGCGCACCGGCGTGTTCTCGTGGATCCGGCCGCGGTTCAGCCAGTTGGCGTGATCGACCACGATCTCCCGCGGGCCGCGGACGGCCTTCACGTAGGCGAGGTGGCCGCGCTTATAACCGGTGTTGAGCAGCATGACGGAGCCGACCCGGGGACGCTGGCCGCGCGGATAGCGGCCATCGGCCTGATGCCACCAGGTCCAGGCGTCGCCACGGATCGAGATGCCGGAGGCCTCGCGCGCGTAGGGCACGCACTGCAGGGGGCGGGCGGGCGCGTACATCACCGGACGCGCGGTCGGCTCCGGCGCCGGCTGCCGGGCCGCCGGCAGGTCCGGGATGGTGCCCACGGTGTCGACCGCCGGCTTGGAGGTACTGCAGGCCCCCAGCGCGAGCAGTGCAAGCGCGAACGGGACGAAACGGATCCTGGACACGGCTTGGAAGCCCCGATTGATCACCAGTCTCGTCAGGTTAGCCCCGTGCGACCGAAACAGAAAGCGTTTTCTTAGAAACTTTTACGCGCCCTGTTTGCACCGTCGTATGAGCGCCGGCGGCTAACTCGATACCGATGTCCCCGGCTTGCCGCTCGACCGGCGTGGATGCGACATCTCGTACCGGATGTGGTGCGGTGGTTGCCCGTGGCCGTGGCTTTCGCCGGGCGCCATGTTCCTGGCACAAGGTGCAACCGCGTCACGGCCGACGGATCAACGACGAGGCAGGTCTCGCCATGCAGCACGGCAAGAGCGGCGCCGGCGGCGCGCCGGCAACCCCCGCATCGACCCCATTGGAAGCGGCCCCGCTCCGCCAGGCGGTCGGTGAGCTCGTGTTCGAGACGCGCGGCCAGGGCTTCCTGGAGGTCACCCGCAAGGTCGCGGACTGGGTCGCGCAGCACGGGTTGCAGGAAGGCCTGCTGACCGTCTTCATCCGGCACACCTCCGCCTCGCTGGTGATCCAGGAAAACATCGACCCGGACGTGCAGGCGGACATGCTGGACTTCTTCCGCCAGCTGGTGGTCGAGGACACCGGCCTGTACCGGCACAGCTACGAGGGCCCGGACGACCAGCCGGCGCATATCCGCGGCGCGCTGACCTCCAGCGATCTCAAGATCCCGATGCAGGACGGCCGGCTGATGCTGGGCCGTTACCAGGGCATTTTCCTGTTCGAGCACCGCACCGCGCCGAAGACCCGGCACATCGCCCTCCACCTCCTGGGCAACTGAAGCCCCGTCGCGCCGCTTGCGGCGTCCCGCCGTGCGCGCCAACGCGGCCGCCATCGAACGGTCAAATTGCCGCCACCCGGTGCCCATCCGGCCGCGCCATCCGCAAGCCTGGCGACGGGCCGGTGGTCACCCGTTTGCGGGTTCAAAAGGCGCCTGCCGTCGATTATCTGGGCGGCAAACGCGGTCGCCCGGCCCGTCGCCGGAAACCGCACCGCGACACGGTGAACAGCCAACGGTAAGGAGGCGTTAGCGATGCTATTCAGCCGTTTGCGCACGGCCGTGGCGGGCGTGGCGTGTAGCGCCATGCTCGTGGCCGGCGCTGCGCCGGGCGTCCTCGCGCCCACCCGGGCAACGGCGCAGGAGATGCCGCCGAGCTTCGCGCCGGTGGCCAAGGATCTGCTGCCCTCGGTGGTCAACATCGCGACCACCCGTCAGGTGGAGCAGCAGGGCGGCCCCCTTGGGCAGCTGCCGGAGGGGCATCCGCTGCGCGACTTCTTCGAACGTTTCGGCGGCGGTGAGCCCGGGCAGCAGCGCCAGCGGCGGACGCGTTCGCTCGGCTCCGGCTTCGTGATCGACGAGGCCGGCTACGTCGTCACCAACCACCACGTGATCAAGCAGGCCGATCAGGTCTCGGTGGTGCTGCAGGACGACACCCGTCTGGAAGCCGAGGTCGTCGGCGCCGATCCGAAGACCGACCTGGCGCTGCTCAAGGTCGACGCCGAGCGCGCGCTCGCGGCCGTCGACTGGGGTGACAGCGCCACGGCCGAGGTCGGCGATTGGGTGCTGGCGATCGGCAACCCGTTCGGTCTGGGCGGCTCGGTCACCGCGGGCATCGTCTCCGCGCGCGGCCGGGCGATCAACGCCGGGCCGTACAGCCGGTTCATCCAGACCGATACCGCGATCAACCGCGGCAACTCCGGCGGGCCGCTGTTCAACACGGACGGCGAGGTGATCGGTGTCAACACCGCGATCCTGTCGCCCAGTGGCGGCAACGTCGGTGTCGGCTTCGCCCTGCCGTCGAAGGTCGCCCAGCCGATCATTGCCGAACTGAAGGCGAACGGCGAGGTCGTGCGCGGCTGGCTCGGCGTCAGTGTCCAGCCGGTCACCGACCAGCTGGCCCAGGGGCTGGAGCTGCCGCAGGATACCGGTGCGCTGATCGGCGACGTCCGGCCGAACAGCCCGGCGGAACAGGCTGGCCTGAAGTCGGGCGACGTCGTTGTCGGGTTTGACGGCGAAGCGGTGAACGATCCGCGCGACCTGGCCTGGAAGACCTCGCAGCGCGACCCGGGCGAGACGGTGGAACTGGCGCTCTACCGCGACGGCGCGCGGCGGACGGTCGAGGTCGAGCTGGGCCGGCTCTCGGATGCCGGACAAAAGGCCGCGGCCGCCGAGCGGCGCCGACAAGCTCGCGCGCCTGACCGCCAAGTCGATGGGCGTGCAACTGGCCAAGCCGCGTCCGCAGGTCCTGGAGCAGTTCGACCTGCCGCGCGACGTCGGCGGCGCGGTGGTCGCCCGGGTCGCCCCGAACGGGCCGGCCGCCGCGCAGGGCGTGCGCCCCGGCGACGTGATCCGACAGGTCGGCCGGCGCGCGGTCGACGCGCCGCGCGACGTCTACACCGCCGTCGAGCAGGCGCTGGCGCAGGGCAGCGACGGCCTGGTCGTGCTGTTGCGCCGGGGCAACCAGACGCAGTTCGTGTCGATCCCGCTGGTCCGGCCGGAGCAGCAGAGGTAGCCGCAACGGCCGGTACGATCCGCTGAGACGAAAGGGCCGGTCCGAGAGTCTCGGACCGGCCCTTTTTGCGTCGTCGGTTCCCGTTGGATTGGATCTGCCGTCGTGCGCCGCCGGCACACAGGCGACGGCCCGGATATATACCGCCGCTGCTATTGTTCGCCGGTCGTCTCCAGCTCCTCCTGATCCGACCGCTCGGCGATCTGCTGCGGAAGGTCGTCCGCGGCCGTGCGCTCACCCGGCGCCAGGTAGAAGACGTGCTGGCCGATCACCGGACCCTTGTCGAAATGATTGCGCCAGTCGGGCGATACGTAGTCGGCGTGGTACCAGCGGGCGCCGCCGGTCGGATCCGGCGAGAAGTCCCAGAACACGGCGCGGGCCAGGGACTGGCTGTGACGCCAGGCCTTCTTGTCCCGCGGCTCGTCGCTGCGCCCGTCGCAGTCGAAAGAGAACTGGCAGCGGTGCAGGCGCTCGGCGCCGCCCTGCTTCATCACCTGACAGACGGTATTGGGATAATCGTCGGACGCGACCCGGTTCATCACCACGTGGCCGACGGCCAGCTTGCCGGCGTCGGGCTCGCCGCGCGCCTCGAAGTAGATCGTCTTGGCCAGACACTCGATCTGCCGGCGGACGTCGGTCGTCCCGGTCTGACCGCTCGCGACCCCCGCGGACGTGTCCTCGCTCGCGGTCGTGTCGTCGGCCGGCTTGGCGTCGTTGGCGGCGGCTGGCTGAAGCGCCAGGAACACCGCGGCGAACGCGCTCACCACCGCTAAAGTTAGCCAGGTCGCACGGCGGGCGTGCGCCGCTTGGTATGGCGCGGCGATCCCCATCTCTGTCGTCATCGCCGTGTCCCTCCGTAAAAATTATTGGCCGCGGCCTCGCTGGCGCGGCCGTGTTGTTTCACCGATCGTGCGGACGGCAGGTGCCCCCTCGCGGTCCCGTCCGACCGATGACGAGCCATGTCACATTTAGGCCAAATTTGAGCCATGTGGAGTCCTGAATCGCAGGCGCGATCCAGACACAGGTTACCATACGATTAACGCCGGCTAGGCTTTTGTGATCCCCCGGCGGCACCGTGTCTCAGCTTAACCATATAAGGTGATGGAAACGCCGGGGTTGCGCGCCTGTGACAAAAAAGCGCCCAGCGTGCCGTTAACCTTCTTTGGGTGTCGTATCCGGTGTGCCTACCTGATAGTAGGTAGAAAGCCGGGGCATGAAGGACATAACAGCCCAGGGCGGGAAGGATAGACGGTCGGTACGCGCCGACCGTGCAGGGTATGCGTAGCCCAGGACGCGGCGGCGGCCAAACTTGGAATGCAGGCGTGGAATGCAGGCGTACCGTGCGGCCGGCCGGTCGACCGCTACCTGTCAAGCGGCTGGTCGAATTGGGCGCCGTCGAGCTTGGCGCCGTCCAGCAGCGTTCCCGTCAGATCGGCGCCCCGGAGATCGGCACCGGACAGGTCGCAGTCGGTCAGGTCGGCCATCGCCAGCCGGGCGCGGGCGAGCCGCGTTCCCGCAAGCGTGGCGTTGGACAGCTTGGCGTATTCCAGGTTGACCGGCCACGCTTGGTCGGAACGGCCGACGTGTTCGACCGGGCCAAGATCGGCGCCGGTCAGGTCGGCGCTGCGAAGAATCGCGCGGCTTAGGTTCGCCCCGCGGATGTCGGCGTTTGTCAGGCTGGCTTCGCGCAGATCCACGAACGCCATCTGCGCCATCGCGAACTCGCCTTTGTCGAGCTTGGCGGCGCGCAGCGTCGCGCGTTCCAGCATCGCAGCCGCCAACTTCACGCCGGGACGGACGAGCCCGGTCAGGTCGAGTTCGCTCAGGTCGATGCGGCTGCCGTCGCGGGAGGAGGAGTCGACCCAGCGTTGGTGTTCGCTCAGCAGCTGGTCGAGCTGGCGCAACACGTCCTTGGCCGGGCGCGCGCGCATCGCGCCCAGGAGTTCCGGGGCATCGCCCATCTTGTCGTCGAGGATCGCCCCGCGCAGGTCCGTGCCCTCGAAGCGGGCGCCGTTGATCCGGGCACCCGACAGCGTCACGCCGGTCATGGAGCAGCCGGACAGGTTGGCGCTGGACAGGTCGCTGCCGTCCATCGCCGCGCCGATCAGCACGCTGTTGCGCAGGTCGGCGTTGCGGAAGTTGGTGTTAAGCAGCCGGGCGTCGGTGAAATCGGTCTGCAGGACCAGCGCGTTGGACAATTGCGCCCGGGACAGGTCGGCGCGACGGGCGATGATCGCCGAGAGTTCCGCCGGCATGCTGTCGAACTGAACGTTCTGCGGATCGCCCTTGGCGTCATACCGCGCAAGCTGGGCTTCCCGGATGTCCGCGTCGACGACGGTGGCGTCCGACATGTCGACCCCGCGCAGACAGGCCCCGCGCAAATCCACCCGGGTCAGGTCCGCCCCGACCAGGCTCGACATCCGGAGGTCCGCGCCGAACAGGTTGGCCGCGCGCAGACCGATCCCGTTGAGGCGGCAGCGGTGCAGGCGCGCACCGGTCATGTCCGCCTCGGCGAGGTCGAAGTTCGACAAATCGCGGTTGCTGAGGTCGTAGAACGCCAGCATGGCGCGTCGACCACCGGGCTTGCGCGCCAGGTAGGTCTTATGCGCCTTCAGGATCGCGACCAGTTCCTGGTCGCTCGACCTTGGTCCAGCCCAGCGGCGACCCCTTGTCGCCCGACCTGTCGCTCATGGCGGCGTTCCCCGAAAATAAAGCGCATTGAGGTAACGCGGTGTGCCTTAAAGGGCGGTTAACCGGCCGCCTGCCGGTAGGTCGCCTGGAACCGCAATTTTACAAACTGGTGTATTCGACAGACCGGATGCTGCGGCGACGCCGGCTCAACTGTAAATCATTTTGCGGGTCATGCCGCCGTCGACGGTGAATTCCTGGCCGGTCACGAAGCCCGCCTCCGGACCGGCGAGCCAGACGGCGAGGCCGGCCACGTCGTCGGGCCGCCCGACCCGGCCAACCGGGTGCTGCGCGTGATCCTGCGGCGTCAGCTCTTCGGGCGTGCGCGCGTCCGGCGGGCTGCCGGCGCGGCTCACGTCGATCCAACCGGGTGAGACGGCGTTGACCCGAATTTCGGGGCCGAGCGAGATCGCCAGCGCGTGGGTCAGCGCGACCAGTGCCGCCCTTGGACGCGGCGTAGGCTTCCGTATGCGGTTCCGACATCGCCGCCCGGATGGAGGCGATGTTGACGATCGCGCCGCGGCGTGCGGCGCAGCATCGGGGCCGCCAGCCGGACAGCCAGGAAAGCGCCGGTCAGGTTGGTCGCGATCACCCGGTTCCAGTCGGACAGGGCGAGGTCTTCGGGCGGCGCTTCACGCATGATCCCGGCGACGTTGAACAGCGCGTCGAGGCCGTGCGGCGCGCTTTCCGCGACGGCGGCGAAAGCGCGCTCCAGTTGCTCTGCCTCGGCGACGTCGGTCGCGAAGGGCGCGTGACCGGGCCGAGCCCGGCCAGTTCGCCGCGCGCGGCCTCCAGCGCCTCGGTGTCGGCGTCCAGCACGGCGACCTGCCAGCCGCCCTTCAGCAGCCGCCGGGCGATCGCCTTGCCGATTCCCTGCGCGCCGCCGGTGACCACGGCCGTGTAGGGGCTCTGCTCGCGCATCCGGCTCGGTAACCTCTCGGGCAAGGGCTTGGCGGCAGGTGGGGCGGGGACCGTTCTCGCGAACGCCCCGCCCGCGCTGATCTATGGGCTTCAGGCAAGATGCGCAGAGATCGATGCACCGCTTAGCAGCTTGCCTTAGTCGTCAAGGATGAAGGTCACGTCCAGTGTGACCCGGAATTCCTGAATGCGGCCCTGGTCGATCTTGACCTTCTGGGAGGTCACCTCCGCGCCGGTGACGTTGCGCAGCGTCTTGTTGGCGCGGTCGAGCGCTTGGCGCGTGGCGTCGTCGAAGCTGTCCTTGGAGGACGCGGTGAGCGTGGTGACGCGGGCAACTGCCATGGTCGCCTCCCCTTGGTTTTGGTTCGTGATGGCTCACGCGCCGCGGCCGCCGGGTCCGTTCCGGACCATCGCCCGGACGCGTTCGTCCATGGTGCGCCCACGAGCGTGGTTTGTCATCCAGACCAATCCAGGAAGATTACCGTCGCCGGTCCGAGCTCCGTGATCGCCTGGCGCGCCGCGGCAACGCCGCTGTCGTGGGCGCCGCCGACAGTGCCGAACGCCGGCGAGCGAGCAGGCCTCGCCGGCCAGCCAGATGCGCGGCTCGACCGGCTGCAGCAGGCGCTCGCGCGCGGCCGCATGGCCCGGACGGCAGACGCTGTAGCCGCCCCGGATCAAGGCGTCGGCCCCAGGCCGTGGTCGCGCTCGCGACAAGCGCCCGGCGCACCTCGCCGCCGAACATCGAGACCAACTGGTCGCAGGCGAACGCGGTCATCTCCTTCGGCCCGGCGTGTTCGAGGTCGCGCGCCAGCGGACCGCCCGAATGCGCGATCGCCATGTTGCGGGCGAACGGGCGGATCTGGAAGTTGCAGCCGTGCGGCGCGTCGGGCTGGTGCACCGCCGTCGCGTGTTCCAGGCCGAAGAACGTCCCGGTCGAACGCGAGCGCGACCTTGTTGGCCGCCCCCAGCGGCACGCCGGCGAGCGCGTCGGTCACCTCGGCCGGCATCGGCGGATCCAGCGTGAGCGCGCCCGACAGCAGGGCATCGGTCGATGGCGTCAGGATCGCCGCGCGCGCCTGCAGGGTGCCGCGGTCGGTCTCGACCCGGAGCTGGCGCCCGTGGCGGTCGATCCGGCGCACGGGCGTGCCGGTGATGACCGGCTGCGTCCGCGCCCAGGCCGCGACCAGGGCGCCGAAGCCGGCCTCGACCGGCCAGTTGTCGCCGGTTTCGGCGTAGCGCTGGTCGTCCACGGCACTGGTCCCGGCCGGGTCCTCGCCGGTGACCGCGCGCAGGAACTGGCGGTGTACGCCGTGCCAACGGCCGAGGTCGGGGATCACGTCGGCCATGGCGAGGTCGCGGCCGGCTTCCGCCGCGGCCGCGACCGCACGGTCGGCGCGCTCGGCCGCTTCCCTGCGCTCGGCCATCTCGCGGGTGCCGGCCCAGCGGTCGCCCAGCCAGATCCGGGTCTCCTGGCTCTCGGTGCGGTAGCGGAACCCGAGCTCGTCCGCGAGCTCGGTGAACGGGTTTTGGCGCGCCTGGTGCAGCCAGTGACAGCCGCGGTCCCAGGGCAGGGGCGCCGCACCGCCGCCGATATCCAGCGTGTCGGTGAACGCCCGCCCGCCGATCCTGGGCTGCGCTTCCAGAAGCGCGACCGAAAGCCCGCGGGCGCGCGCGGTTTTGGCGGCGGCCAGACCGGCCACCCCGGCACCCACGATGGCGAGATCGACTTCAGACGTGATGTCGGCGGACTTGGCGATGGCGGCTGGCTCGGCTTTCGGTGGGCGGACGGCGAGGAGCCGACGGGCAAGGCGGATCACCTCTCCCGCGCGCCCGGACGGACGTGCTAGACCATGGTCGTGGCCATCGCTTCGTCAACGCCGGAGATCGTTAACCGTGCGACCGTTTTGGATTGCAGCCTGCCTGGGTCTGACCCTGGCGGCGTGTACGCCGCAGCCGTTCGACGCGTCCAGCCCGTGGCAGCCGCTGCGCACCACCGCGGAGGGACGCGCGTACCGCGGCGGCATGATGGCAACGCCGCCGTCGACGACGTTCGACGAGTTCGAGACCGAGAGCGCGCGAGCAGGGCCGCAGGGCGCGTTGGGCCGCGCAGACGCAGGTGCCGGACCCGGCAAGCGGGGAAAACCCCTGGGCCACGATCCCGCAGAACCCGGTCGTCACGGTCTGCTACGGCCCCGCGTTCAACGACCGCAAACAGGTCGAGGCCGCGGCCCGGCGCCTGTGTCCCGAGGGATCGCGGCTCGAGCTGATCCAGGACCGCGTCTTCCAGAGCGACTGCCCGCTGCTGCAACCGACCCGCGGCGGCCTTCCGCTGCTGGACCGGCGATCCCGATCGGCGCGGACCGGCGGTCAGTCGGGCGAACAGTCAGTCCGGCAGTTGCCGCGGCACCATTCGCCGCGAACCTCCGGGTCCGTCTCCAGGGCCATCCGCCGGTCGGCCTCGCGGCGCAGATCGGCGCGGAGCGGCCAGCCGGGCGAACGCCCAGACCGCCGCCGCGCGGACCAGCTCGCAACTCGTCGTCCAGCAGGCCGCGCGCGGTCGCCGTCAGCTCGCCCAGGCCGCTGTTGCCGACCGCGATCAGCACGTTGCGCACGAAGCGCGTCGCGGCCGGTGCGCTTGATCGGGCTGGCGCGCGAACACCGTGCCGGAAACCGGCGTCGTCCAGTTCGGCCAGATCCGCGCAGCCGGCGGCGCGGTCGAGTTCGTCGCCGGCCCTTGAAGGCGTCCTCGTCGGTGCGTCCGCGCGAACTTGTTCCAGGGGCAGATCGCCAGGCAGTCGTCGCAGCCGTAGATGCGGTTGCCGATCAGCGGGCGCAGCTCGCGCGGGATGTGGCCCTTGTGCTCGATCGTCAGGTAGGAGATGCAGCGCGTGGCATCCAGCCGGTAGGGGGCGGGGAAGGCGTTCGTGGGGCAGACGTCCAGGCACGCCCGGCAGCTGCCGCAGTGGTCCTCGCCGGGGTCGTCCGGTTCCAGCTCCAGGGTGGTGAACACCTCGCCCAGGACCAGCCAGTTGCCCCAGTCGCGCGAGAGCAGGTTGGTGTGCTTGCCCTGCCAGCCGATCCCGGCCGCCTCCGCCAGCGGCTTCTCCATCACCGGTGCCGTGTCGACGAACACCTTGACCTCGCCCTGAAGCTGCTCGTGCATCCAGCGCGCCAGGCGCTTCAGGCGCTTTTTCACCAGGTCGTGGTAGTCGCGGTTCTGGGCGTAGACGCTGATCGCCCCGCGCTCCGGATGCTCCAGGATCGCGAGCGGATCGTGCGCCGGCCCGTAGTTCTGCGCCAGCACCACCACGCTGCGCGCCTCCGGCCACAGCGCCTGGGGATGCCCGCGCCGCCCGGCGGTGTCCGCCAGCCAACCCATGTCGCCGTGATAGCCGCGGTCGATGTAGCCCTGCAGGTTGTCGCGCGCCTCAGCCCCCAGGTCCGCCGGGGCGAACCCGACGGCATCGAACCCGACCTCCAGCGCCTTGGCGCGGATCGCGGCCTTGGGGTCGGCGCGCGCGTGGGCGGTGTCGTCGGCCATGCACGGCAGTGTGACGGATGCGCCTGTCCCGCGCCAAATGACCGATGGCCCGGGGCGTCAGCATGGGTGTTCGTCGTTACAGCACCGCGATCATGACCAACGTGTAGACCATCACCGCGCCCACGATCAGGAAGATGTGCCAGTTGCGCAGCACGGTCGCCTTGGCGAGTTGGGTCGCCTGGCTCATCAGCTCCGGCCAAGTGTAGGAGACGAAGTCGCCCTGCGTGAACACCGCCTGCAGGCGGCCCTCATCGTCGACGATCGGCAGGCGGCGGAAGCGTTCGTTCGACATGATCCGCAGCCAGTCGAGCACGTCGTCGTCGGCGCGGGCGGTGCGCACCTCGGTGGTCATGACGTCGGACAGCTTGGTCTGCTTGGCGTCGCGCTCGGCGTTGACGATCTTGCGCATGACGTCGCGCTCGGTCATCACGCCCTCAACCTTGTTGTCCTGGTCGGTGACGATCACCGCGCCGTAGTTCCGCTCGCTCATCGCGGCGACCGCCTCGGCGACGGTGGCGTCGCGGCGGAAGGTCAGCGGGGTCGGCTTGGACTTGAATTCCGGCCGGTCGCTGATCCGCATCTTCGGATTGTTCGGCGTCGCGGCATGGGGGGTCGCGGTGTCGGTGGCCATGCGCGCTGTCCTCCCGCTGATTGCTTGTAACCAGCGCCGAGGTGTTATTCAGCCGCGCCCTGTCAAACGGTCGCACCCAGAATGACGGCAGGTCGCCCGTCCACGCATGCCCGCGCCGGCAGGATGCCGCGCTCCCGGTCCTAGAGCGACATGCTCGAAGGCCGAACCGGCCTTCGGGCTGAATGTCGCTCTAACTTCTTGAAGAGAGGGCGAGATGCAGCTGAAAGGTGATTCCACCTTCCAGCATCTTGCCCTTGCTGTGCCGGTACCTGCGGTGCCTCAGGAGGTCGTCCGCTCGACCTGCTTCGCGACGGCGCCGTTCGGCGCGACGCTCGCCAACAGGTCGTCCAAGGCCTCCACGCGTCGTCGCAACGCACTCGGGATGTAGTGGTTCAGCAGGAAGTCTTCGGTGAACCCGGCGATGTCCTGCAGCCGGTCGATGTCGTGGATCACTACCTGGTCGCGGTTGCTGTCCATGATGCCCTGTTTGCACAACTGGCGCAGGGTCCGGTTCACGTGGACGACCGACAGACCCAGCGTGTCGGCGATGATCGTCTGGGTCACCGGAACGCTGAACTGCTTGCCGCGGGTCAGACCGCGCACGCGCTGCCGGGCCCAGAACTCCAGGAACAGGTGCGCCACCCGCTCGGTCGCCGACCGGCGGCCGACGCTGACCAGATGCTCCGCCAGGATCTCGTGCTCGCGCGCGGCCGCCCAGCCGAGCGCGACGCCCAGGCGCGGCGAGCGGCTGGTCGCCGTGACGACCTCCTCCGGGGTGAAGCTGGCGACCTCGACGTCTTTCAGCGTCACGACGCTCGCCGTGCAGATCGCCGAGACCGGCGCGAACAGGCCGATGATGTCGCCGGGCATCGAGAAACGACAGGATCTGCCGCCGGCCGTCGGGCAGCGTCTTGTACGGCGCGGCCCAGCCGTCGAGGATGACGTACCCGAGGGTGTGTGGCAGCCCCTCGGTGACGATATCAGTGCCCCGGGGGCACACTTTCTGGGGACCGTTCATTAGGTCACCCAGCGCAGCGTGGTCCAACGCGCGGAAATCGACGAACAGCGACAACTTGTTGTAGAGGGCCTGAGCCCCGGTTTCATAACCCGACCGTTATCCACCTTGTCCACCCTTGTGGATCGAAGTACATCGGACTAACGTAGCCCCAAGATGTTGCGGTGGGAAGGCCGTAATCGAGGGTGACGCTCGAACATGTTTCCAGTTCCGGCATGTCTAAGTTCCGGCGCGCTGGCGTACAAGGACGCCGATATCATGGACGAAGTCTCCGATGGCCATGCCGACGCGAAAGCGGCTTTGCTGCTGATCCAGGTTCTGATCCTGTCGCTGCTGGAAGCCCGTGTGGTCGATGGCGAGGTGTTGCGCCGGATCGCCGATGATGCCCTCACGAGCGAGATCGACGCCGACCCCGCCGTGATGACGCAGATCGTGCTGCACCTGAACCGGGTCATACAGGATAGCTACGCCGCGCAGCCGATCATCGCGCCTGTGGCGGATGCCGGCGCGCCCAGTCCCGGCGGCGACCGCCTGACCTGAAGCGCGAGCGTAGGCCCGGCGGCGG
Source organism: Rhodovibrio sp. (assembly GCA_034521655.1). Classification (GTDB taxonomy): domain Bacteria; phylum Pseudomonadota; class Alphaproteobacteria; order Kiloniellales; family Rhodovibrionaceae; genus Rhodovibrio. The sequence continues at coordinate 9,419 of JAXHMD010000022.1, read as the reverse complement.
TAGCGGAGACCTACGGGCAAGGTCGAGTCCACCTTGCCGCCATCTTCGCCCTAGCCGCGCCCGCGGTAGGGCGCGACGCCGGTATCCGGCAGCCACAGGCCGTCCAGCAGCATGTCGGTCTGGTAGAACACGTCGATCGGGATGCCGCCGCGCGGTACCAGTAGCCCGCGATCCGCAGCCAGCGCGGCTGGATCGCCGCCTTGATCCGCTTGGCGATGGTGAGCGTGCAGTCCTCGTGGAACGCACCGTGGTCGCGGAAGCTGGTCAGGAACAGCTTGAGCGACTTGCTCTCCACCAGCTTTGTGTCCGGCGCGTAGTCGATCACCAGATGCGCGAAGTCGGGCTGGCCGGTCACCGGACAGAGCGAAGTGAATTCCGGGGCGGTGAAGACGCACCAGGTAGAAGCTCGTCCGGATGCGGATCGTCGACGACCTCCAGCTCCGCCTCCTCGGGCGAGCGCGGGATCGCCCGGTCTTGGCCGAGCGCGGACAGGCCTTGATAGCGTTCTTCCGTCATGGCTCTCGCGGGGTCCGAAGGGCGCTTGGGATCGGCTGTCGACGGGCGGGATATCGCCCGCCGCCCAGCCGTCGGCAAGCGCCTGGGCGTGGTCGGTGAGCTGGCCGCGCCCGATCGCCGCGCGCAGGCCGGCCATCAGCTGCTGGTAATAATGCACGTTGTGCCGGCTCAGCAGCATCGGGCCCAGCATCTCCTCCGCCCGGATCAGGTGGTGCAGGTAGGCGCGGGAGAAGGTCGTGCAGGTGGCACAGCCGCACGCGGGGTCGAGCGGGCGCCGTGTCCTCCCGGTGCCGGGCGTTCTTCAGGTTGACGGGCCCGCCGGCGGTGAACGCCTGCCCGGTGCGCCCGGAGCGGGTGGGCAGCACGCAGTCGAACATGTCGATCCCGCGCATGACCGCGCCCACGATGTCGTCCGGCCGGCCGACCCCCATCAGGTAGCGGGGCTTGTGCTCCGGCAACTCCGGGCAGGTCACCTCCAGCACCCGGAAGGTCTCCGCCTGGCCCTCGCCGACCGCCAGCCCGCCGACCGCGTAGCCGGGCAGGTCCATCGCAGCTCAGTTCGCGCGCGCTTCCCGGCGCAGGTCGTCGTAGGTGCCGCCCTGGACGATGCCGAACAGGGCGTAGCCCGGGCGCGCGCGGAAGGCCTGCTGGCAGCGCTCGGCCCAGCGCAGCGACAGGCGCATGGAATCCGCCACCTTGGCATGCGCCCAGCCGGCGGGCGGACATTCGTCCAGCTGCATGGTGATGTCGGCGTCCAGCAGGTCCTGGATCTCGACCGACCGTTCGGGGGTCAGCTCGTGGCTGCTGCCGTCGATGTGGCTTTTGAAGGTGACGCCGTGCTCGTCCAGTTTGCGCAGCTGGGCGAGCGACATCACCTGGAAGCCGCCGCTGTCGGTCAGGATCGGGCCGTCCCAGGCCATGAAGCGGTGCAGCCCGCCCAGCTTCGCCACCCGCTCCGCGCCCGGGCGCAGCATCAGGTGGTAGGTGTTGCCCAGCACCATCTGCGCGCCCGTCTGCGGCGACGTCCCAGGGCGCCATCGCCTTCACCGTCGCGGCCGTGCCGACGGGCATGAAGGCGGGCGTGTCGACCGGCCCGTGCGCGGTGTGCAGCCGGCCGCGCCGGGCCATCCCGTCGCTTGCCAGCTTGTCCCAGCCGAACTCGGTCATGCCGGGTGTCCGTCGTCGTCGTGTCGTTTGGGGGCCAGGTCCGGCAGGCAATGCAGCAGGCTGGCGTCGCCGTAGGAGAAGAAGCGGTAGCCCTGCTGCTTGGCGTGTTCGTAGGCGGCCAGCATCCGCCAGCGCCGCGAAGACGCGCTCGACCAGCATGAACAGGGTCGAGCGGGGCAGGTGGAAGTTGGTGAACAACAGGTCGGTCGCCTTGAAGCGGTAGCCGGGCAGGATGAAGATATCGCTTTCGTCCCGGAAGGGATGCACCGTGCCGTCCGCGTCCGCCGCCGTCTCCAGCAGGCGCAGCGCGGTCGTGCCGATCGCAACTGAGCGCCCGCCCGCCGCGCGCGCGGCGTTGATCGCCTCCGCCGTGTCCGCCGTGATCTCGCCGAACTCCGAGTGCATCGCGTGGTCGCGCGGGTCGTCGGTCTTGACCGGCAGGAAGGTGCCGGCGCCGACGTGCAGCGTGACCGTGATCCGGCGCACCCCGCGGGCGTCCAGCCTTGCCAGCAGGTCGTCGGTGAAGTGCAGCCCGGCGGTCGGGGCCGCGACCGCGCCCGGGGTCTTGGCGAACACCGTCTGGTAGTCCTGGTAATCGGTGCTGTCCGGCCCGTCCCGCCGGTCGATGTAAGGCGGCAGCGGCATCGCGCCGATCGCCTCCAGCGCCTGCAGCAGATCCTGGCCGCCGCGGTCGAAGCGCAGCACCACTTCGCCGCCGTCCGGCTTGGCGATCACCTCGGCGTTCAGCGTCTCGCCGAAGCGCACGGCGTCGCCCACGCGCAGCCGCTTGCCCGGGCGGGCGAACGCCCGCCAGGTGTGCGTCGCGCGGCGCCGCCTCGTCGCCCGGGTCCGGCTTGTGCAGCGTCGCCTCGATCCGGGCCTGACCGCGGTGGCCCCACAGCCGGGTTGGGATCGCGCGGTATCGTTGAACACCGCGATATCGCCCGGCCGCAGCAGGTCGGGCAGGTCGCGCACGCCCAGATCCCGGACCTGCTCGCCGACCTCCAGAAGGCGTGCGGCGTCGCGCGGCTTGATCGGCCGCTGCGCCACGAAGGACTTGGGCAGGTCGAAGTCGAAGTCGTCCGTGCGCATGGTCTGACGTTCGCAAGCAGTGGGCCGGCGTGCGGGCGGAAGGCCGGCGGTATAGCACCGCCGCGCGCGCCGCGGAAAGGCCGCCGGAACGGGCGCGGCCAATGCGGGCATTGGATCCGCCGGTCAGGCGCGCGCGTCCTGGCGCAGGCCGAGGACGAGGCGGCCCTGGGCCACTTCGCCGATCGCCGTGGAACGGCCGGTGGTCGCTGCCCGCGAAGCCGGGGGCGCGCATGATCAGCGCATCGCCCGCCGATCCGGGGATTTCCAGGGCGCGCTCGAAGCTGCGCTCGGGGCAGACGTAGAACCGGCCGAACCCGCTCAGCACCAGGTTGACCACCAGATGGACGTAGCGGACGTGATCCTTGTGCGGGGAAATCCCGACGTCGCCCGGCGGATAGCGCTGAACGACGCGGTCGTTGAAGGTGATCCGCGGACACAACGGTGTGTCGTCGCGGGCGAGCACCGTGTTCAAGCGCGCCGCCAGTTCCTGGGCGACCTCGGCCAGCGGGCCCGTCTCAGGCACCTCATCGGCGATCTCGAAGCTTTGCGTGACGGCGCGTTCGCCGCTGCCGACGACCGGCCGGGCGGTGCGGAAGGCGAGGGCGTCAGCGCTGCGGGTAAGCGCCCGCCGGGCGGGCAGGGACAGCGCCGGTACGACGGCCGCACCGTCCCGCGCGACGCGGCGAAGCGCGTGGGCAAGCGATTCATCGGCCAGCGTTCAACCAGGATGGCGGGCGGGCGTCAGGATCGGTCTGCATATTGCACAGACGATCAGGCCTCGCCGGCCGACGCGCAAACCGAGATCGCAATGAGACTGCATCCCGGGCCAAGCCGATCCGGACGACCCCGCCAGACGCCTGCAAACTGGCTGTCGACGGGGTCGTCCGCACCCGGATCAGACAAGAGGTACGCTGGGTCCGGCCGCTTGGGCTGGCCGCCAGCCCGAAGCCCGCAGATCGCAGGCCGCGCCAAGATCGCAGGCCCGCTCGGTCGCAGGCCCGCTCGGTGGCAGGCACGCCTGGATCAGTCGTCGCTCGACGACTTCGAGAGCCGAGCGCAGCAGGTCGAACGCCCGGCGGCGCACCTTCTTCGTCGTCGATGCTGTAGTAGGCACGCACCAGTTCCAGGGTTTCGCGCTCGGCCATGACGTCATGGGCGGTGCTGTCCTGGGTCGCCTCGTGCGGGCCGACGTTTTGGTTGGCGATATCGTTGGCCGCCTTGGCGGACAGGTCGTCGAAGAAGTAGCTGACCGGCACGTCGAGGACGCGGGCCAACTCGTACAGGCGACTTGCGACGATGCGGTTCGCGCCACGCTCGTACTTTTGCACCTGTTGGAAGGTGATGCCGACCATGCGGGCCAGCTTTTCTTGACTTAAGCCTACTCGGACTCGTCGCTGCCGAAGACGCTGTCCGAGCATGTACGTCGACTGGGTTCGGTTTCATTGTTGCTTTCGCTCATGGCCCAATACTCGTGCGTTGTTGCCATGTTATACGGCTGCCTGACGGGTATCCTGCCGGCCTGGGGACAACCGCATTGCGGTATGTGCGGTTTACCTGCTTTTCGTGTGTCTGATCAACAAGTATTCTTGGTAAAATGGTGTACATCAACTCTCCAAAGTATAGGGAAAGGGGTATCTCGGACAGTGTGATTGGTGTGACAAACTCGCCCTTCGGGTGCTTAATAAGATGTCGTCATGAAGATCTTAGTTGGCTCGCTCACTACGATTAGGTATGTAGCACCGCATGTGGGAAACGGTTAACCGGATTGCACGCGCATGGCTGCTATGCGCTGGCGTGCTCGGATTTTTTCGGTCGCGTTGGGGGCGTTCGCGGCGCACGGGCTCGAATCCACCCTCGATGCGACGCGAACTCGGCTGGATTGAAACCGGCGCGCGGTACCAGGCGCTGCACGCGCTGGCCCTGATCGGCACCGCCCTGCTGCAGGCGCGTGCCGGGGCGCGCGTGGTCCGACCGGTGGCGGTCGCGGGCGCGGGCTTCGCGATCGGCGGCGTCCTGTTCCCGGGCGGGCTGTACCTCGCCGCGGTCTTCGGCTGGACCTTCCTGATCCCGGTCGTCCCGGTGGGCGGCGCGGCGTTCCTGGTCGGATGGCTGGGCCTGATCTGGGCGGCGCTCGCCCGATAGAGCGACATGCACGAAGGCCGAACCGGCCTTCGGCGCTGGCTCTAACTTCTTGAAGAGAGGGCAACATGCTGAACGTGGACTCACGTTCAGCTAGATCTTGACTGCGGACGCGCCGCTTACTGCGTCGCCGCGTCGCTCAGCTTGTCGAGCGCGTTCGTCATCTTGTCGATCACGGCGTCCTGGCCCGAGATCCCGTGGCGTTCGGCGAGATACGCCGGGTCGTTGTAGGCGAGGTGCACCTCGCCGTCCGCGTCGGCGTAGGCGAGGGCCTTCATCGGCAGGTCGATCGCCACACTGCGGCTGGCCTGCATCAGCGGCGTCCCGAGCTTGGGGTTGCCGAAGATCAACAGCTGGGTCGCCGGCAGGTCGAGGCCGACGCTGTCGGCGCCCGCCGCGTGGTCGACGCGGGCGAACACGCGGATGCCGTTCTTCTTCAACACGGCTTCCAGCTTGTCCAGCGTCGCCGAGACGCTGTGGGCGGAGGATTTGACGATCATGCCTTCGGGCGCGGCGCGACCGTGCGGCGCGGCGGCCAGCGTGAGGGCGGACACGACAGCGGCGATCAGCGCGAACCGGCGCATGGCGGCACTCCTATGATCGGTGGAACCTGACGACACGCACCCTGCGGCTTTCGCGTGGGTTGGCCTAGCCGTGGAGACGGTCCCGCGGCATCACGATTGCTTGAAGGCCGACGGCGCGCGCTGCAAGCGCGACACGGCTACAGACGGGCAGCCTACTCCACCGGTTCCGGCGTGCGCTCGCCGTCGGTGTCCGCAAGGCCTTCGCAGTACAGGCCGTCAGGCGAGTCGAGAATGCTCTGCACCGCCTCTCCGCGCAGCGAGTAGTAGATCGTCTGCGCCTCGCGCCGGGTGTTGACCAGGCCGTCGGCGCGCAGCTTGGCCAGATGCTGCGGACAGGGCGGACTGGCTGGCGTGCCGATCAGCTGGCACAGCTCGCCGACCGAACGCTCGCTCCGCGACAGGTGGCGCAGGATCAGCAGGCGACGCTCGTTGCTCATCGCCTTCAGCAAGGCGCTGGCTTCGCGGGCGGCCTGCTCCATTCCCTCGTAGCGCATGGGTCCAGTTTTTCAGGTTATGATAATATGGTCAAGTGGGCTTGATACGCGATTTCCGCCGGCTGCGCGACGGCTTTAGGCTGCCCGCGCTGTCGCCCGGATCATTAGGCGGCGAAAAACCCCTCGAGCGGGAGGCGACGTGGGCGACACCCACCAGTTGGACGCGCGCGACCTGAAGTGCCCGCTGCCGGTGCTGCGCGCCCGCAAGGCGATCAAGGACGTGCCGGCCGGCGGTCTCTTGGAGGTGCAGGCGACCGATCCCGGCGCGCCCGCGGACTTCGAGGCGTTCTGCGAGCACCACCGGTCACACGCTGGAAGCCTCCGACGAGGCGGACGGCGTCTACACCCTGCCGGATCCGCAAGAACGGGTAGGCCCGGCCGTCGGCGCCGCCGTCCTTACGCCGCCGGCGCGGGCGCCAGCTCCGCCACCGCCGCGCACAGGCGTTCCAGCTCGTCCTCGGTGTTGTAGTAATGCACGCTGGCGCGCACCACCGCGTCCAGGTCGCGCCGGTCCATATCCAGCCGCGTCGCGGCGCGCTCGCTCACCGTGACCCGGATGTGCCGCTCCGCCAGCGCCGCCTTCACCGCCTCCGCCGACCGGCCGTCCACCGTGAAGGTGCAGAGGCCGCAGGGCTCCCGGCCCAGGTCGCGCACGGTGACGCCGGGAATCCGGTCGAGCCGCCGGCGCAGGGTGCTCGCCAGCCAGCCCACGCGCGCCTCGATCGCCGGCAGGCCCCAGGACAGCGCGTAGTCGACCGCCGTGCCAAGGCCGATCACGCCGGCGTAGTTGAACTCGAACGTCTCGAACTTCCGCGCGCCCGCCTTGGGCGTGTAGGCGTCGGCGGCGCTCCAGGTCGCCGAGCGCATGTCGAGCGAGGCCGGCTCCAGCCGGTCGACCCCAGTCGGGGTGGACGTACAGGAACCCGGTGCCGCGCGGCCCGCGCAGGTATTTCCGGCCGGTCGCCGACAGGAAGTCGCAGCCGATCCGCGCGACGTCGATGTCGATCTGCCCGACCGACTGGCAGGCGTCCAGCAGGAACGCGACGCCCTTCGCCCGGGTGACCGCGCCCACGGCTTCGGCCGGGTTGACCAGCCCACCGTTGGTCGGGACGTGGGTCAGGGCGACCAGGCGCGTGCGCGCGTCGATCATCTCCGCCAGGCGGTCGACGTCGATCTGGCCCGCGGCGTCGCTCGGCACCACCGCGATCTCGACACCCAAGTGCCGGGCGAGTTGCAGGAAGGTGATGTAGTTCGAGGCGTACTCCGCCTCCCCGGTCAGTACGCGGTCGCCCGAGCGCCAGGGCAGGGCGCGGACGACCCGCTGCCAGCTGGTGGTGGCGCTGTCGGTGAGCGCGATCGCTTCGGGCGCGCAGTTCAGCAATTCGCCTAGCGCCGCGTAGGTGCGGGCGATCTGCGCCTCGGCGTGCTGGCCGGCCTCGTAGCCGCCGTGGGCGGCTTCGTCGTGGATGTGGCGGACCTGCGCGTCGACCACGCAGCGCGGCATCAGCGCCGACCCGGCCGCGTTCAGGTGAATCCCGTGGCCAACGCCCTCGGTCTCGGCGCGGGCGCGCGGTACGTCGATCCCCATGCTGCCTGTCCTCCCCGGTCGCGGGTTCTTGTTCGGTGCCGGCGTTTTTCCGCCGGTCGGTCGTTGCCCAATGATCGCGCGCGCCCGCCTGCGTCTGTAAGCGGCCCGGTCGCGGGCGCTCAAGCACGCCGACACGCTTGACCGGGACGGCGGTGATGCGGACAAGCTAAGGCACCTAAGCGGGCGGCGTTTCTGGACGCACTGGGAGGTCAAGCGTGGCGGCCAAGGACGATCTGTTGGACGCGGTCGCGCGCGGCGACACGGATGCCGCGGCGACGGCCCTCGACGCCGGGGCGAGCCCGGACGCGGCCGACCGCTACGGCGTGACCGCGCTGGTGCGCGCGGCCGGGCGGGACGACCAGGCGATGGTCGAGCTGCTGCTGGCGCGCGGCGCCAAGGTCGACAAGAGCACCGCGCAGGACAACACGCCGCTGATGCTCGCCTCCGCCCGCGGCCACCTGGACATGGTCGCCCGCCTGCTCCAGGCCGGGGCGGACCCGGCGCACCGCAACAAGTGGCATTTCACCGCCCGCGACTGGGCCAGTGGCCGGCCAAGTCGCCGGACGTGCAGGCGATGTTGGACCAGGCGCGCGGGGCGCTCGAGCGGGTGTTCGCGGGTAGGGTGCGTTGTGATACCCGTCAGCGTGCCTCGACACGCTGGCCGTTGGCCAGCTGCTCAGCATGACGTCGATTTTTCTTTCAAATACCTGAAACTAACAGACGTCATCCTGAGCAGGCTGGCGCAGCCACGTCCTGGGACGCCGAAGCGACGGCCGCCGGCGCCCGTCGGAGACCCGCGCCGGCAGCCGCAGGCGGTCCCAGTACTACCCGTCGGAGGTATTACCCGTAGGAGGATACCGTCAAGGATTACCCGTCAGCGGGCACCGCGCCCGCGTCCTGGCGCCGTTCGGCGATCCGGGCGGCGACGGCGGCCTTCTTCTCCGCCCGCCAGTGGCGGAACACCTTGTCCTGCTGCGTCAGGCCCAGGAGAACTTCGAGCGCGTGTCGCCAAGTCGATCGACGCCGATCGCCTTCGTTGCCAGGAGTTCTCGCTGGCCCGCCAGGTCGAGCAGGAAGGCGGCGGCGTAGGCGACGTTGTAGGCCGGGTCGAAGGCTTGCTCCAGGCTCTCGAACGCGTCGCCGTGCCAGTGCAGGTTCACCTGCATGCAGCCCACGTCGATGTTGCTGACGCCGCGGGCCTGGAGGTCGCGCACCTCGGCGATCGCGGCGGCCTTGCTCGGCAGATATCGCCCCCGGCCCTCGGCCATCACCGTCCAGGCCAGAGCGATCTTGCCTTGCTGGCGGCGTGCCGGCGCCCAGATTCGACCTTCGCCAGCGCCCGGCGGTGCGCGGGCAGGTCCGGGCGCATCGCCTTCGGCGGCGTCGGTCGCCGCCGCGCAGGACTTCGCCAGGGCTCGCCGTCAGGCGCGGCTTCGGCGCGCGCCGCCCCGCCGGAGGCGAACGCGAGCACGGCGGCCGCCAGCGCGCGGCGGCGGCGAGGCGGGTCAGGGCAGGCGACGGCGGGGCGTGGCGGCGCTGCGGATCGGGATCGGGATCGGGTCCGCGTGATGAACTGCCGGACCCGTGCCACATGAACGTCTATCCATAACGCTTATGCGGTTAATGCTGCATCGCACACCAAGGACACCTCGCAGGCGGTCGAGCGGCCCACCTTTTACACCTACGGTCCCCAGGATCTTTGGGCACTTTTGCCGCAGGCCGGCATTTTTTGTTTGCATCGCAGCATGAGGAACCCCAGATTGTGCCGTGCGGGCACGATGGCGAGTTGGCCATCGGGCCGTAACGCCCTTCATGAGCGTTGCCTCCCAGACTTGGGCC
>JAXHMD010000021.1:0-82682 GCA_034521655.1 Rhodovibrio sp. | reverse complement strand
TCGATCTTCAGCTTCTTCCAGGGCGAGCGGGACCAGCGCGCCCGACAGGCCGGCGACCAGCATGCTGACGATCGTCGCAAGCCCGACCATGCACGCCGACATCAGATCGCGGCCGGACCACAGCCAGGTAACCGCTGCCGACCATGGCGGCGAACACCACGCCGTTGGACAGGCCGACCAGGCACTCCTTGCCGATGAAGCGCAGGGCGTTGGTCGCCGACAGGTCCTTCATCGCGAGCGCGCGCACCGCCACCGTCAGGGTCTGCATGCCGGCGTTGCCGCCCATCGAGGCGACGATCGGCATCAGCACCGCAAGCGCGACGATCTGTTCCAGCGTGGCCTCGAACAGCCCGATCACGAGCGAGGCGAACGCGGCGGTGCCCAGGTTCACGGTCAGCCAGGTCGCCCGCGACCGGGCGGTCGCCAGCACGCGGCCGTAGAGGTCGCTTTCCTGCAGACCGGCGAGCTTCATCAGGTCGTCCTCGGCCTCCTCGTCGATCACGTGGACGATGTCGTTCACCGTGATCATGCCGATCACCCGGCCGGAATCGTCGACCACCGGGGTGGAGACCAGGGCCGTACTGCCGGAACAGGTAGGCGACCTCCTCCTGGTCCATGCTGAACGGGATCGGCCGGACGTCGGTCTCCATCACTTCCGCGACGTCGTGACCGCCCGCTTGGCCCGCAGCACCCGCGAGATCGGCACGTAGCCCTGGCACTTGTGCTTGGGATCGACGACGAACAGATCGTAGAAATCGTCGGTAGGTTCTGGGCGGAGCGCATGAAGTCGATCGTCTGGCCGACCGTCCAGCTGGCCGGCACGACCACGACCTCGCGCTGCATCAGGCGCCCGGCGGAGGCCTCGGGGAACGCCAGACCCTCCTCCAGCACCAGCCGGTAGCCGACCGGCAGCTGGGTCAGGATGCGCTGCTGGAAGTCGTCGTCCAGGTCCTCGAAGATCTCCACGGCGTCGTCGGATTCCAGCTCCGACAGCGCCGCGGCGAGGCCCTTCGGCCCGATGTGCTCGATCACGTCCTGGCGCACCGGGGGCACCAGGTAGGACAGCGCCTCCGGGTCCAGCGCGCCGCCCAGCGTGTCCAGCAGGATCACCCGCTCGTCGGTCGCAAGCTCCTCGATCAGGTCGGCGACGTCGGCGGCGTGGAGGGACTGGGCGATCTCCTCCAGCTGGGTGATGTCGCCCGCCTGGATCGCCGCGTGCGCCTGCTCGATCTGGGCGTCGCTCAGGCCGTACTCCTCCGCGCTGGCGGCGGCATCGGGCTTGACGGTGTCCTGCTCGGGCGGGGTGATCGACATGAAGGTCCTTGGCGGCCGTGATGGCGGTAAGGGGCGCGTTCTGCGCGGTTAGGGTGTTGGCGGGGGTCCTTGGGGCCGCGCGCCGTGGCTCAGGCCTCGCACTCTTCTCCGCGCGGCGGGCGGCATCCTGGCGCTGGGCATCCAGGACGGCGACCGCGGTCATGTTGACCACCCCGCGCGAGGTCACCGACGGGGTGAGGATGTGCGCCGGGCGGGCGCTGCCCAGCAGCATCGGCCCGACCGGCAACCTTCGCCCAGGATCTTGAGCGCGTTCATGGTGATGTTGCCGGCATCCAGGTTCGGCATCACCAACAGGTTGGCGCTGCCGCGCAGCTTGGAGTTGGGGAAGACGCGCTGGCGGATCTCCTCGTTGAGCGCGGCGTCCGCGTGCATCTCCCCTTCGACCTCGAGGTCGGGGTGCTCTTCCTGCAGGATCGCGACCGCCTCGCGCATCTTGCGGGCGCTCTGGCTGTCCGCGTTGCCGAAGTTGGCGTGGCTGACCAGCGCGATCTTGGGCTCGATGCCGAAGGCGCGCACGCCTTCGGCCGCCATCGTCGTCATCTCGACGAGCTCCCGCGCGGTCGGATCGTCGCTGACGTAGGTGTCGGTTAGGAAGTAGCTGCCCTGCGGCAGGATCAACAGCGACATCGCGGAATGGTCATGCACGTTCGCCCGGCGGCCGATCACGTCGCGGATGTGCGCCAGGTGCCACTTGTAGACACCCTCCACCCCGCACAGCATCGCGTCCGCGTCGCCCAGGTAGACCGCGAGTGCTGCGATCACCGTTGGGTTGGTGCGCACGATCGTGCGCGCGGCGGCCGGCTGCACGCCCTTGCGCTCCATCAGCCGGTGGTAGGTCTGCCAGTAGGTGTTGTAGCGCGGGTCGGACTGCGGGTTGATCACGTCGACGTGCTGGCCGGTGACGAAGCGCAGGCCCAGCCGCTCCACCCGGGTGTGGATGACGTCCGGCCGGCCGATCAGGATCGGCTGGGCCAGCCCCTCGTCCAGCGCGACCTGGGCGGCGCGCAGCACCCGCTCGTCCTCGCCGTCGGCGTAGATCACCCGCATCGGCCGGCGCCGGGCGCGCTCGAATACGGGCTTCATCACCAGGCCCGAGCGGAAGACGAACTGGAGAGCTGCTGGCGGTAGGCGTCGAAGTCCCGGATCGGCCGGGCGGCGACGCCGCTATCCATCGCCGCCTTCGCCACCGCCGGGGCCAGCTCCAGCATCAGCCTGGGGTCGAACGGGCGCGGATCAGGTAATCCGGGCCGAAGCCGCTGGCGTCCCTTCGCCGTAGGCCTTCTGCACCACCTCCGACGGCTCCGCCATGGCGAGATCGGCGAGCGCTGTCACGCAGGCGGTCTTCATCGCCTCGTTGATCGAGCTGGCGCCGACGTCGAGCGCGCCGCGGAAGATGAACGGGAAGCACAGGACGTTGTTGACCTGGTTCGGATAGTCGCTGCGCCCGGTGGCGATGATCGCATCCGGCGCGACCTCGCGCGCATCCTCCGGCCAGATCTCCGGGGTCGGGTTGGCGAGCGCCATGATGATCGGCGGATCGGTCATGGTCTTGACCATGTCCTGGCTCAGCACGCCCGGCGCGGACAGCCCGAGGAAGATGTCCGCGCCCTGGATCACGTCGGCTAGCGTGCGCGCGTCGGTCGCTTGCGCGTAGGCCGCCTTCCAGCGGTCCATCTCCTGTTCGCGGCCCTGGTAGACCACGCCGTGGAGGTCGGTGACCCAGATGTTCTCGCGCTTGAGGCCGAGGGTCCGCAGCAGGTCCAGGCACGCGAGCGCGGCGGCCCCGGCCCCGGAGCAGACCAGCTTGACGTCCTCGAACTTCTGCTCGCGCAGGCGCAGCGCGTTGAAGATTGCCGCGGCGACGATGATCGCGGTGCCGTGCTGGTCGTCGTGGAACACCGGGATGTCCATGCGCTCGCGCAGCGCGGCCTCGACCTCGAAGCACTCCGGGGCCTTGATGTCCTCCAGGTTGATCCCGCCGAAGGTCGGCTCCAGCGCGGCGATCGCCTCGATCAGCTTGGTGGGATCGTCCTGCTTCAGCTCGATGTCGAACACGTCGATGCCGGCGAACTTCTTGAACAGGACGCCCTTGCCCTCCATCACCGGCTTGGAGGCGAGCGGGCCGATGTTGCCCAGGCCCAGCACGGCGGAGCCGTTGGTGACCACGCCCACCAGGTTGCCGCGCGCGGTCAGGCTGGCGGCCTCCTTCGGGTCGGCCGTGATCGCGTCGCACGCCGCGGCGACACCGGGGGAGTAGGCGAGCGCGAGATCGCGCTGGTTGCCCAGCGGCTTGGTCGGCGTGACCTCGATCTTGCCGGGGGTCGGCTCGCGGTGGTAATGCAGCGCCGCTTCGCCCAGGTCGCCGTGCTTGCCGGTCCTTGTCCGCGCCGGCGGCTCGGCCCATTCGACTGCGCCGCGTGCGGCGGCCGTTGGCGGGAGCGGGGATCCTGAGACATTGGCGTGGTCTCCCTCTGGCGGATCGACCCGCGCGCCCTGCCGGCGACGCCCGGCCGGCCCAGGCACGGGCACGAGAAACGCCCGCACGGCGCGCTGGGGCCGCACGGGCGTGGAGGTGCGCGGCCGCGCAACCCGGCGCGGACGGCCGCGGAGCCGAAAAATCGCGCGCTGTCACGATCTTGGCGGGAGATCGCAGATTGCCCCGACGCCGAGCAAGCCGAAGCCCCCGAGGTGCCGCGCCGGGCCGCCGACCCGCGGCCCGCGTGGGCGGTCAGCGACCGTCTCGTCGCCTATCCCGACGCGCTCCGAGCTGATGGAAGACCGCGTGGCCGGCATCCGCGCGGGCAGCGCCGGTGAACTGATCTGGCTGCTGCAGCACCCGCCGCTCTACACCGCCGGCACCAGCGCGAACCCCGCAGACCTCGTCGACGCCGGCGGGTTCCCGACCACCAGACCGGCCGCGGCGGGCAGTACACCTATCACGGCCCGGCAGGCGGTCGCCTACACCATGCTCGACCTGAAGGCCCGAGACCTGGACGTGCGGACCTTCGTCTGGTCGCTGGAGGAGTGGGTGATCCGCGCGCTCGCCCAGTTCAACGTCCGCGGCGAGCGCCGGCAGGGCCGGGTGGGTATCTGGGTTCCGCTGGACGGCGGGCGCGAGGCCAAGATCGCCGCGATCGGTGTGCGCGTGCGCCGCTTGGTGTCGTTCCACGGGATCGCGCTCAACGTCGATCCCCAGTCGTCGCACTTCGCCGGCATCGTCCCCTGCGGCATCCGCGAGCACGGCGTCACCTCGCTCGCCGAGCTCGGCTATCCGTCGGCCTGGAGGACGTCGACGTGGCGTTGCAGAGCGCGTTCACGGAGGTGTTCGGGTAGCGGCAAGTTGCCGCGGCGGGCCGCGCTAGCCTAACTGAGACGCCCCCTTCCCGGTTGAGCGACTTTGCACCGATCAGGCGCCCGTATGGGGTCCTTCGCACGGAACGCTCGGCGTCCTACCAGGATGAACATCTTCGAGTCCGTCGACACCTACACCGCTTCACGCTGAGTAGCCAGCCGCCGGCTCGGCGTGCTTCAGCACCACACGGCGGCTGATGCCCGCATGAAAGGTCTCGCCCAGTCGAGAGAAGGTACTGAGTCGTCGCTGCCCAGCGGCCGCCTTCAAACGCTGGGGCCTGGTGAAGCCTGCCTCGACCGGCTCCTTGGCCTCGGCGACGTCGACCTTGCTCACCCGCGCGGCGGGCGGGGCCCTCGTGGCAGCGCTGGATCATCTCGTCGACCTTGGCGTCGTCGCCGGCGGAACACGGCCTCGACGGTGCCGTTCGTGAACGTTGCGGACCCAGCCGGAGAGGCCGCGCTGGCTCGCCTCGTCGACCGTCCAGCCGCGGAACCAGACCCCCTGAACTTGGCCGTGGATGCGCACGTGCACGCGCTTCATGCTGCTGCTCCCTCTCTGGATCGTTCGATGCCTCGCGGTGCGGCGGCGGTTACCGTCCGCCGTCGTCGTATGTGTCGTCCGGACCCAGGGCGTTCCAGGCCTGCGGATCCCACGCGTCCGCGTCGTCCGCGTCGTCGCCGTCGCGCGGGCCCGAGTCTCGGTCCGCGCCCGGGTACAGGGTGGCCATCGCGGTCTCGACCGCGCGCCGGGCATCGCGCTCCCAGGCGCGCCGGTTGGTCCACTGGTCCTCGATCGTGATCGCGGGCTCGCGCGGGTCCTCGGTCGGCCCAGGGCGTTGCGGGTCAGGCGCAGCCAGCGAGTTCCGGCTGCAGGTCCGGGGCCGGGCGATGGAAGCGGCCCTGACTGTCCACGATCGTGGCCGCGAGCATGATCGTGGACGCCCAGGCGCCGGCGCAGAAGGTCGCCTGCAGGTCGACCATGAGCGCGACGCCTGCTCCGGACAGCCGGCTGGCGGCACCGCCGCGGCCGCGCTCCGCCTTCCAGCGCCTGAGACCAGCGCCGGCGTTCTTCCCAGGTGGCGAGATCGGGTATTCGAGCTGTTCATCGCGGCCACCACCGCCGCGCCCAAGCCAGGGGCTGTCACGCGTTGGGTGTGGGGTGGTCGCTTGCCGGGCGCGATTATCGGGGTGGTGCCGGCGAAGGGCAGGGGCGCCGGATGCGCCGAAACAGCCGTCAAGCGTCCTTCGACACGGCCGCGAAGGCGGCCTGCTCAGGATGACGTCAGGTATTTTTCAAGCACTAAGATCATGTTCAACCCCTTAAACACTAAGATCATGTTCAAGACCTTAAAATCGACGTCATCCTGAGCAGCCCGACGCTTGTCGGGCGTGTCGAAGGACGCCTGACGGCAATGGAAGCGCCGCGTACAGCCCACTACGCCCATAAGAGCGGACAGGAAGCCCGGCCCAAGTCAGGGGCCCCGGTACCAAAAATCCGCCCTCGTGGGAATGAAGGGAGCCGCGCGCGCCCGCGCAGACCCGCGCGAAGTCGCCGGCGAGCCGGACGGCGTCTTCGGCGTTGCGGGCGGTGCCGTCGGCGCCGATCCACTGGGCGAGCGACGGGGACACGTGGAAGGGGTAGCCGCCCACCAGCACCTTCACTCCGGCCGTCTCCGGGTCCTGGCGCAGATCCGCGATCACGTCGGCCAGCCGCCACGTTCGGTAGGGCGTGGTGACCGACAGGGCCAACACCTCCGGCTGCACCTGGCGGACCGCCTTGTGGATCGCGGCCTTGGGCGTGTTGGCGCCGAGGTAGTGGCTGGACCAGCCGTTCACTCAAAGAGCGCGTTGACCACGCGCAGGCCGGTATCGTGCAGTTCGCCCTCGACGCAGGCGGCGACCAGGGTGCCGGCGTCGCCGTTGAGCGCCAGCCGGCCGGTGCAGTTCGGCCATCAGGTCCTGGCTGACGGAAGTGGCGAAGTGCTCCTGCCCGACGTCGATCCGGTTGACCTGCCAGAGCCGGCCGATTTCCACCTGCGCGGGTTCGATCACGTGCAGCAGCACGTCGGCCAGCGGGGTGCCGGCGGCGGCCTTGTCGCGCACCAGCTTGCGCGCGCCTTCGCCGTCGCCGGCGACCAGCGTGCTCGGTGTAGGCGCGGGCGGTTTCGACGCGCAGGCCCGGCCGGCTTAGCCGTCCGGCGGGCTCCTCGGTCCGGGTGTCGGAGACGCTGGATCGCATCCTCGATCAGGGTGATCGCGCTCGAATAGACCGCGGGCGAGAGGTCCTCGTCCAGCGCCTCGGCGATCAGTTCCAGCGTGCGCTTCAGATCGGCGCCCTTCAGACCGCGCGCCGTCAGCATCGACTTCGCCCAGGCGATGTGATCGTGGAACAGGATCGGGTCGGTGAGCGCGATCGCCTGCGACAGGTGCTCCAGCAGCAAGCCGACGTCCCGCTCCACGTAGAACCGTGTCTGATCCCCGGCCTTGCGGGTCAAAGCGGGCGTCTGGGCGATCAAACGCTGGGCCACACGCTCGGCGATTTTCGTCCGCCGGAGATGCAATTGCCCGGCGACGCTCCAGGTCCAGCTTTGGACCAGTTGGGCCGGATCGCCGTAGGTTGTGGGCATGCTTGCCAACCTTTCGCCCGGGAAGTACCGGTCAATCTGAGATACGCACTTTATCATATGCGTAAAGCGCGACCTTTGGAATGGGACAATTCGGTCGGTGGCAGCTGCCATGCGCGTAGCGTGACCCGGACGTTGGTGCGGACCCGCCAAGCATATTATCGTGTCGAGCGATTACGGTAACCCGACCGATCGACGGAAGCGGTCAACGCCCAAGGATGTCGATACCGCGCTGTTGCGCACTTTTCTGGCGCCTGCCGAAACCCGCAACTTCTCCCGCACCGGTGAGCGGGTGGGGCGCTCGCAATCGGCCGTCAGCGCGCAGGTGCAGAAGCTGGAGGAGCTGCTCGGCCAGCGGCTGTTCGAGCGCGACAAGCGCAACGTCCACCTGACCCACGCCGGCGAGCAGCTGCAGGGCTACGCCCGACAGATGCTGCAGCTGACCGACGCGATGCTGGAGCGCTTCGACCAGCCCGGACGTCTCCGGTTCGGTCCGGTTCGCCTCGCCGGAGGACTTGCGCCACCAATTACCTGCCAACCGTCCTGGGCGCGTTCTCGGAAGCGCACCCGGGCATTCTACTGAACGTCAGCTGCGACCTGACGCTGCGGCTGATCGCGGGGCTGGAAGCGGACGAGTACGACCTGATCGTGATCAAGCAGAACCCCGACAACCTGACCCCCGGCAGCCGGCGGCTGTGGCGGGAGCACCTGGTCTGGGTCGCCGGCCCGCGGTTCGAGGAGGTGCAGCCGGTGAGCGGCCAGCTGGTCGCCGGCCCGCCGGACGCGCCCCGGCCGGGCCAGGCGAGCGCCAAGGCCGCGCTGCCCTCGCCGCTGCCGCTGGTGCTGCTCCGCCCTGCGTCTACCGTTCGCGCGCGATGACCGCGCTCGACGAGGCCGGGATCCCCTGGAAGGTCAGCTACACCAGCCCGTCCTTCGCGGGAACGGTCGCCGCCGTGCGCGCGGGCCTGGGGTCACGGCGCTGCCCCCGCGCGATGGTCCCGGAAGGGCTGGTGCAGCTTGGCCCGGCGCAGGGCTGGCCGCCGCTTCTGGACGCGGAGATGTGCCTGCTGGCCAGCGAGCGGCCGAGCCCCGCGACCTCGGCGCTCGCGGAGTTCATCGAACAGCACGCGGGTCCGCACGCGGCGACCTCTTATCTGTAAAGCCGATAAGACTATCCCGAACAATTCGTTTCACTAATTTTTTGGCGTCTGCGAAACGATCCTCCGCTGCGCGCTGCCGCGCGTTGTTTCATCAGGGATGTCCGCATCGCATGCCTGTATCTCGTCACCGCGCTTGTGTGGATCGCCTGCGCGCTCGCGCTGGCGGGCGCCACGCTGGGCCTCCGCACCTCGCCTTTGGAATTCGCCGGTCTGCGCATCGACGCGCTGACCCTGTCGCTCGCCGCCGCCGCGACGCTGGTGAGCGGCGTCGTCCACCTGTTCGCCCTGCGGTACATGGCGGGCGAGCGCGGCCAGACCCGCTTCTTCGGCCGGCTGGGTCTCTTGACCCTGGTCGTGCTGATGCTCTTGGCCGCGGACCATGTGGCGATCTTCGCCGCCGCCTGGGTCGCCATGGGCCTGCTGCTTGCCAGCCTGATCGGGCACATCCGCGATTGGCCGCAGGCGCGCGCGGCGGCCGGCCGGGCGCGCACGCTGTTCCTGATCGGCGGTGCCGCGCTCGCCCTCGGCCTCGTCCTGCTGGCGAGCGGGGCTGGCACCGGCTCGATCTCGGGGATCCTGGCGAATGCGCAGGCGATCCCCGCCGGCACGCTGTGGCCCGCGATCGGCTGCTTCGCGCTCGCCGCGATGATCCAGTGCGGCCTGGTGCCGTTCCACAGCTGGCTGATGGCCTCGATGACCGCGCCCACGCCGGTCTCCGCGTTCATGCACGCGGGCCTGGTGAACGCCGGCGGGATATTGCTGGCGCGCTTCGCCCCGCTGTTCGAGGCGCTGCCCGCGGCGATGACGCTGGTGTTCGCGATCGGCGCGGTCAGCGTGCTGCTCGCCGCGCTCGCCCAGCTGGTGCAAAGCGACGTCAAGCGCGGCCTGGCCGCCTCCACGGTCGCGCAGATGGGCTTCATGCTGGTGCAGTGCGGGCTCGGCTTCTTCGCCGCGGCGATGGCGCACCTGGCGCTGCACGGCCTGTACAAGGCGAGCCTGTTCCTGGGCGCCGGCAGCGCGGTGGTGACCCCGCTGAAGCGCCGGGCGCCGCAGGTCACGGCGGGCGCGGGCGTGACCGCGGCCGTGGCGGCGGGCATCGCCGGCGGCGGGGCGTTCGCGCTGGTCAGCGGCAAGCTCGCCTACGGCGTGTTCACCACCGGCACGATGTTGGTGGTGTTCGCCGGCGTGGCGGCGGCGCAGGCCGCGCTCGCCTTCGCCCGCACGGCAAGCGCGCCGGCGCTCGCGGCGACGCCGATCGCGCTGGCGGGCGTGGGCGCGCTCTACGGCCTGCTGGTGCTGGGCGCGGAAGCGCTGCTCGCCCCGTGCCGGGCATGATCCAGCCGCAGCCGCTTGAACGCGGTGCATGGGATCGCGCTGGTCGCGATCCTGGGCGCCTGGGCCGCCGTCGCCGCCGGCATGCATACCCGCAGCCACTGGCTGTACGCCCGCCTTCTAACCTGGTCGCAGCCGCCCGCCGCGACCGTAAGCGACCGCAAGAGCCTCAACGCCGGGAGCGTGACCCATGCCTAACCGCGCCAAACTGTCCGCGCTGATCGCCAACGCGAGCGAAAACCTCGCGCCGTACTGGCCGCTGCGCTCCTTCATCGCCGTCAATCCGCTGCAGGGCCTGGAGAGCCTGCCGTTCGAGCAGGCCGTCGCGGAAGGCGCGGCCCGGTTCGGCGGGCGCGGCTACCCGAGCGACCGGCTGGCCGCGCAGGCGCTGGCCGACGGCCGGATCGACCGCGGCGTGCTGGCCGAGGTCGCGAGCGACCTGGGCCGGGCCGGAGCTCGGCCGACGGGCCCAAGCCGGCGGCGCGGCCGAGCGGCCCGGCGCAGGCGCCCAAGCCGTCGCCGGTCGACCGCGAGCTGATCAAGGCGCTGGCCGCGTTCCTGGACGATGGCCAGGCGGCCTGGCCGATGCCCGACCGGCATCTCGGCTTGTTCCAGGCCTGGCGGCAGATCGCCCAGCACGACCCGGCGCTGCCGGGCCGGGCGTTCGTCCAGAGCCTGCCCGCCGATCGTGGTGGACGCGCTGCTGCAGCTGCTGGACGGCGTGCCGGCCGCCCACGTCGAGGACCGGCTGGCGGCGCATCTGCTGCAACTGCCGGGCTGGTCGAGCTACGTCAAATGGCGGTCGGACAACCCGGTCCCGGCTTCGCCGATCACGCTGGCCGATCTCTTGGCGGTCCGCCTGACGCTGAGCCACCTGTTCGCCGAACAGCCGCCCAAGCTGCCGGCGGCGGACGCGAGCGGCGTGCCCGACGGCCGGGTCTGGCTGGAGGCCTGGGAGGAGAGCTATCGCCGCGACCTGACCGCCAAGCTGGCGGCGCAGGCCTCGGCCGGGCACGCCGCCGACCAGACGCCCGAGGCGCAGCTGGTGTTCTGCATCGACGTCCGGTCGGAGGTGCTGCGCCGGCATCTGGAGGCCCAGGGGCCCTACGAGACGCTGGGCTTCGCCGGCTTCTTCGGTGCGCCCGTGTCCTTCGCGCCGTTCGACGAGGCGGCACCGCACGCCTCCTGCCCGGCGCTGCTGACCCCGCGGCACACGATCCCCGAGGTCCCGGCGATCGACGCCGGCGACCTGGCCGAGCGGGCGCGCGCCGGCATGACGATGAAACGCGGGCTGGTGCAGACCGCCAAGGCGCTCAAGGCGAGCGTCGCCGGGGCGTTCGCCTTCGTCGAGGCGACCGGCGCGGTCTACGGCGCGGCCATGGTCGGCCGGACGGTCGCCCCGCGCGGCTTCGAAGCGGTGCGCGCGGCCGTGTCCCGGGCGATCCAGCCGCCCGCCCCGACCGAGCCCAAGGTCGACCTCAGCCCGTGCGGCGACGGCCACACGGCGGAGGATGCGGAGCACGCCACCGGCCTCAGCCCGTCCGAGCAGGCCTTCTTCGCCGAGACGGCGCTCACCGTGATGGGGCTGACCGAGGGCTTCGCACCGATCGTGGTGCTGTGCGGCCACGGCGGCGAGACGCAGAACAACCCGTTCGCCTCCGGCCTCTGGACTGCGGGGCATGCGGCGGCTATTCGGGCGGGCCGAACGCCCGGATTATGGCGGTGATCCTGAACAAGCCGGAGGTGCGTGCCGAACTCGCCGAGCGTGGGATCAAGATCCCGGAGCAAACGGTGTTCGTCGCGGGCGAGCACAACACCACGACCGACCAGGTGGCGCTGTTCGACACCGCCGGCGCGACCGCGCTGCACGCCGACAAGCTGGCGCGGCTGCAGGCCGCCCTGGTCGCGGCGGGCACGAACGCGGCGGCCGAACGGGCGCGCCACCTGCCGGGCGAGGCGCCGTCGAGCCGGGCGGCCGACTGGGCGCAGGTGCGGCCGGAATGGGCGCTCGCGCGCAACGCCGGCTTCATCGTCGGCCACCGCGACCTGACCCGCGCGCTCAGCCTGGACGGGCGGTGCTTCCTGCACTCCTACGACTGGCAGAACGACGGGGAGGGCAAGGCCCTGGAGGTGATCCTGACCGCGCCCATGGTGGTCGCGCAGTGGATCAACAGCCAGTACTACTTCTTCACCTGGACCCGGTCGCCTACGGCGCCGGCTCGAAGGTCACGCACAACGTGGTCGGCGGGTTCGGCGTGATGCAGGGCAACGCCTCCGACCTGATGACCGGCCTGCCGCTGCAGTCGACCTGGCAGGACGCCGAGACGCCGCAGCACGAGCCGCTGCGCCTGCTGACGGCCGTGCACGCCCCGGTCAAGCGGATCGAGGCGGTGATCCAGCGCAACGACGTGCTGAAGACGCTGTTCGGCAACGGCTGGGTCGCGCTGCTCGCGATCGACCCGGAAAGCGGACAGACCCTGCGCCGCACGCGGGCGGGCGACTGGATCCCGGCTGCGCCGAAGCGTCCGGCCGCCGGGCGACGGCAAGACCCCGGCGGAACCGGCGGTTCTAGAGACGACTTGACCCCACTCCCGTACACTTGGGCCGTGGCGCGCACCGCCCGGCCGCCGATCCTCACGTCTGGGAGACGACGATCATGAACGAGATCAAGCACGACGACGCCGACCTGGTGTTCCACACCCTCAAGAAGATCGAGATCGTGGTGAAGGGCCAGCAGGAGAAGTTCGTCTGCGACCTGCTGCAGTCCTGCGGGGTGACCGGCTACACCCTGATCCGCGAAGTCGCCGGCATGGGCCACCACGGCTTCCACGAGGGCCGGCTGTTGTTCAACGACCAGGCCAGCCTGGTGATGACGATGGCGGTCGCGCCCGAGGAGACGATCCGCGAGGTCGCCTCCGGCCTGAAGCCGCTTCTGGAGAAGCACTCCGGGGTGATGTTCGTCACCGACACCCAGGTCCTGCGCCTGGAGCACTTCAAGCGCAAGGAAGAGGCCGAAGCGGGAGCGTAAGCACGCATGCGCTGACCCGAAGTCCCCTTTCCGCCACCCACTCAATTCCCTCGCCTCCAGTGGGCGGAGAGGGCCAGGGAGAGGTGGTGGCGCGCAGCGCCGATGCGCTCCGTCGGCACGGCCTCCTCCCGCGCCTCCTCCGCGATGAAGGCTTTCGGTCACGAACCCGCGTACACCTCGCTTCGGGCTGCTTCCAGCACGCCAGCCTGCAGGCTGGCTACTCGAGCACCCTGAAGCGAGGTGTACACGTGTCTGACAGATCTAAACCTTCATCCTGAGCAGGACGCCGGAGGAGCGTCCGCGCGCAAGCGACCCCATACGGGCCGCCCTGCGAACTGCGCAAAAGTCTCTCCCGCGTGGAGGAGGGGAATTCATTCGACTTTGCCGGCGCTACCCCAGGTCCCGGAACAGCCGGTCGAGCGTGTCGCGCAGGCGCTGCAGGTCGCGCTCGCTGGACAGGCGGTGGTCGGCGTCCTTGACCAGGGTCGCTTCGACGTCGTCGCCGGTGAGCGCGCGCTGCAGCTTGAGCGCCCATTCCGCCGGCACCTCCTCGTCCGCGGTGCCCTGGAGCAGGCGCACCGGGCAGGCGAGGTCGATCGGCGCCCCCAACAGCTTGTGCCGGCGGCCCTCGCGGATCAGCTGCCGGGTGATCGGCACCGGGTCGCCGTAGTCCGAGGGCATGTCCCACACGCCCTTGTCCTCGACTTCGCGCTGCTGCTGGGCGCTCAGCCGCTGCCACAGCAGCTCGTCGGTGAAGTCGGGTGCCGCGGCGATGCCGACCAGCCCGGCGATCCGTTCCGGCCGGGCGAGCGCGGCCAGCAGCATGATCCAGCCGCCCATCGACGAGCCGACCAGCACCTGCGGTCCCTCGGTCAGCTGGTCGAGAACGCTCAGCGCGTCGTCGCGCCACTGCCCGATGGTGCCCTCGGCGAACCGCCCGGAGGACTGGCCGTGGCCCTGGTAGTCGAAAGCGCAGGAAGGCCCGGCCGCGCTCGCGCGCGATAGACCTCCAGCGTTTGCGCCTTGGAGCCGTCCATGTCGGAAGCGAATCCGCCCAGGAAGATCAGCCCGGGCGCCTGGCCCGGCGTACGATGATAGGCCAGGCGCACGCCGTCGGCGCGCTCCAGAAACTGCGGGGCGGGGGCGTCGGTCTCGCTCATGGCTCTCCTCGTGCGCGCGCTGTGCGGCGATGCCAGGCTTACGGCGAGAAAGCGTTTCGACATGCAGCGTGGATCGGCTATCACGGCGCACGCGCGCGAACCTGGTCTGGTGCCAGGCCAAGTGAGCGCGCATGCAGGGAGCCGACCCGAACTTTTGATGCAGCCTAGCAATCCCCCCTTGAGTGCGGAAGATGCCGCCGGCGGCCGGCCGCCCACCGTCCTGCAGGTGCTGCCGGCGTTGGAGACCGGCGGGGTCGAACAGGGCACGGTGGACGTCGCGGTGGCCACGGCCGAAGCCGGCTGGCGCGCCCTGGTGGCGAGCGCGGGCGGGCCCAAGGTGTACGCCATCGAGCGCGCCGGCGGCCGGCACGTGACCCTGCCGCTCGCAACCAAGAACCCGGTGCAGATCTGGCGCAACGCCGCGCGGCTGGCCGACGTGATCCGGCAGGAGCAGGTCGACATCGTCCACGCCCGCTCCCGCGCGCCGGCGTGGAGCGCCTACCTCGCCGCCAGGCGTACGGGTGTACGTTTCCTCACCACCTTCCACGGCACGTACAACTTCAAGGGCGGGCTGAAACGCCGCTACAACGCGGTGATGGCCAAGGGCGAGCGGGTGATCGCGATCAGCCGCTTCATCGCCGAGCACCTAAAGCGCCATTACGCCCTGCCGGAGAGCCGGATCCGCGTGGTCCAGCGGGGCATCGACCTGCGTCATTTCGATCCCGACGGCGTCGCGCCGGAGCGGATGATCCGCCTGGCGCACGACTGGCAGTTGCCGGACGGCGTGCCGGTGGTGATGCTGCCGGGCCGCCTGACCCGCTGGAAGGGGCAGTTGGTGCTGGTCGACGCGCTCGCCCGGATCACGGATCGGGAGTTCATCTGCCTCCTGGTCGGTTCCGATCAGGGGCGGACCGGCTATCGCGACGAACTGACCGCGCGGGTCGAGGCGCGCGGGCTCGCCTCCCGGGTGTTCATCCGCGACGACTGCACCGACATGCCCGCCTGCTACATGCTGGCCGACGTGGTCGTCTCCGCTTCCACCGACCCGGAGGCGTTCGGCCGGATCGCCGCGGAGGCGCAGGCGATGGGCCGGCCGTCTGGTGGCAAGCGCGCACGGCGGCGTGCCGGAACAGGTGCTCGACGGCGAAACGGCGTTCCTGGTCACGCCGGGCGACGACGCCGCGCTCGCCGACGGCGTCGGGCGCGCGCTCGACCTGGACGCCGACGGGCGGGCGGCGATGGCCACGGCGGCGCGTGCCCAGGCCCGGCAGTTCTCCAAGGAACGCATGTGCGCGGATACGCTGGCGGTCTACGAGGAACTGCTGGGCTGGCGGGCCGCGCCCGAAAGGGACGACGCCGCAGCCGGTGCGCGCGACAGGTTAGCGGATTACCAGCGGCACTTCCGCGGGGTCCCAGGTCCAGCCCTCGGCCGTTCGGCGCATCTCCGGGAAATGGCCGGGAACCAGCCGGTCCGGCTGCAGGTCGAGCAGCCGGGCGATCGTCGCGCTGCCGCGTTCGGGCGTGTCGAAGGCGAGGTCGCAGCGCCGCTCGATGGCTTCCTTGGCGGTCTTGATCGCGTCGCTCGCCAAGACGACCCGGCCGTGCGGCGTGTCGTCGAGCAAAAGCGCGATCAGCCCCGGCGTATGACCGGGCGCCGCGAGCCAGCGCACGCCTGGCAGAAGCTCGCCTTCGGTCTCCAACCGGTGGGTCTCCATCGCCTCCAACTGACCCAGCAGGTGACCCGGCACGTACAGGTCGTCCGGGTGCGGCTCGCGGGCGTACGCGCACTCCGCTGCGGAGACGTACACCCGCGCGTGCGCGAACATCTCCAGGTTGTTGGCGTGGTCGAAGTGCAGGTGCGACAACACCACTGCCGCGACGTCGGCAGGGCTCAGGCCGTGCTGCGCCAGTGCGTTCAGCAGCCGGCGCTTGGTTACGTGGTGGCCGGTGTCGAACAGCACCGGGCCGGCCTCGGTGTGCAGCAGGACCACGCTCGACAGGCCCAGGAAGCCGTCGGCGAGCGCCAGGCTGTTGCCCTGGACCAGAACGTCGTAGCGCACGCGCATGGCCGGTTAGCCCTCGAAAGCCGCGGAAAACTGGGGTGGCGACGTGGCCGGATAACTGCGTTAGGGTTGTCCGCGACGCGCCGGACGGCGGCGGGTTTCAAACTCGCCCAGGCGCGTCCCAAAAGCAACGGGCGCGCCCCGGCGTGGGAGCCTTGCCGGGTGGACGAACGCGCCGGATTATCCGCGCACACGCCTGAGGCTCGAACAACAGGCAGCACAACAGGGAGGAACGACACGATGAGTCGTATCCGCGATCTTAGCCTGGCGGCGGTGGCCGCCGCGGGCCTGTCGGTCGGCGCGCACGGCGCCGCCGCGGCCGAATGGAACATGCCCACGCCCTATCCGGCGGGCAACTTCCACACCCAGAACATCCAAGCGTTCGCCGACGACGTGAAGGCGATGACCGACGGCGAACTCACCATCACGGTCCATCCGGCGGGCTCGCTGTTCAAGCACCCGGAGATCAAGAACGCCGTGCGCGGCCGGCAGGTGCAGATCGGCGAGTTCCTGCTGAGCCGGCTGGCCAACGAGGACCCGGCCTTCCAGGTCGATTCGGTGCCGTTCCTGGCGAGCGACTACGAGCAGGCCCGCCAGCTCTGGCAGGCGTCCAAGCCGGTGATCGAGGAGAAGCTGGCGGAGCAGAACCTGCAGGTGCTGTTCACCGTGCCTTGGCCGCCGCAGGGCCTCTACACCAAGAAGAAGATCGAGGACATGTCCGACCTCAAGGGCATCTCGTTCCGCGCCTATAACAGTGCGACCGAGCGGCTCGCCCAGCTGGCCGGCATGGTCCCGACCCAGGTCGAGGTGCCGGACGTGGCGCAGGCGTTCGCGACCGGGCGCGTCGACGCGATGATGACCTCGCCGTCGACCGGTGTGAACACCAAGGCCTGGGACTTCACCAACCACTTCTATCACCTGCAGGCTTGGCTGCCGAAGAACATCGTGGTGGTGAACGAGCGCGAGCTCGCGAGCCTGGACGCGGAGACCCGTCAGGCCGTGCTGGACGCCGCCGACGAAGCGATGGACCGCGGCTGGAAGATGTCCAAGGAGGAAACCACCACCCAGATGGACAAGCTCGAGGCGAACGGCATGACCGTTCACCGCGATCCCAAGGCCGCGCTCAAGAGCGGCTTCAAGGAGATCGGCCAGACCATGGCGAAGGAATGGCAGAAGGACGCCGGTGACGCCGGCGCCCAGATCCTGGAGCGCTACCGCAAGATGAACTGAGCCGGCGACCGGCTTTTAGGGCAAGATGCTGGAAGGTGGAATCACCTTCCAGCTGAAAATGTTGCCTGTTCCTCAAGAAGTTAGAGCAACAGTCAGCGACGAAGGCCGGTTCGGCCTTCGATCGATGTCGCTGCGACGACGAGGGACGGCCCCGTGCCCGAACGGCGCGGGGCCGTTTTCGTGCGATGACCGGCTTATCGTGCTACGGTTAGATGTAATACGTAATACTCCACCGAAAGGCCGCGACCGATGCCGGAAACGCGAAGGCGCGTTGCTACGTGCGCCAGTAAGGGGCAGGCCACCATCCCGAGTGCGATCCGTAAAAGACTCGAGTTGAACCCTGGCGACCGTGCTTGTCTACGAAGTCGTGGACGATCGCGTGGATCGTGCAGAAAGCCCGGGCAGAAGAGCGATCGCTTTCGCCCGGCTGCAGGAGAACGCTTTTACGCGAATGGCTGAGCGACTCGGACGAAGACGCTTATGGCCGGCCTCTAAGCCGGGTGAGATCGTTGTCGTGCCGTTTCCTTTCGCGGACCGGCCGTCAGGCGATCAACGTCGATCGTCCGGCCGTGGTGGTATCCGCCAGACCGAGTTCGCCGAACAGAACGGCTTGTACTGGATCGCCATGATCACGAGCGCGCGCAACCCGGGGTGCCGCCCGACGATATTGCAGGTGCCGGACGATCCGGGTACCGGCCTACCGGCCCAGTCGGTGGTCGGCGCAGCGAAAATTGCGACGCTCGACGAGCGGCGCTTGCTTCGCCGCCTCGGCCGATTACCGGGCGCGCAGTGGGCGCAATTGGCCGCTTACCTGAAAGCGAACCTCGGGAGACAGTGATTGAGTTCGCGCTCCGCCACACTCACCCAGCCCATAGCCGATGAACGGCGGGTTCTCGAAGCCGGGCTTGCCGTAGGTGAGGGGGGTGCCCTCGGCGTCGGTCACGCGGCCGCCGGCGGCCGTGAGCACGGCGTGCCCGGCGGCGGTGTCCCATTCCATCGTCCGGCCGAACCGGGGATAGAGGTCGGCCTGGCCGCTGGCGACCAGGCAGAACTTGATCGAACTGCCCGCGTCGCGCTGTTCGGCGATCGTGTAGTTGCCGAGGAAGCGCTTCATCTCCTCCGGATCGCCGTGGCGGCGGCTGGCGACCACGGTCGCCCCCGCCTCCGGGATCTGCCGGCAGGCGATCTGCTTGCCGGCCTGGTTGATCTCCGCGAAGGTCGCCTTGGCGGTGCCGTCGCTCTGGATCGCCCCGGCCCAGGTCATGCCCAGCGCGGGGGCGTGAACCACGCCCGCGACCGGCTGGCCGTGCTCGATCAGCGCGATGTTGACCGTGAACTCGCCGTTGCCGGAGATGAACTCCTTGGTGCCGTCGAGCGGATCGACCAGCCAGAAGCGCTCGGTCACCTCCGGCACGTTGCCCTGGTCGACGCCTTCTTCGGAGACGATCGGGATGTCGGGCACCCGCTCTTCCAGCGCCTTCCGGATCACCCGGTCGGATGCCAGGTCGGCCTGGGTCAGCGGGCTGTCGTCGTCCTTGGTCGTGACCTCCAGGCCGCCCTCCTGCTGGTAGAACATCAGGGCCGCCTGGCCGGCGCGCTCGGCGATGCCGCGCAGCACCAGCAGGAGATCGTCCAGGGGGTCGCCGCCGTCGCTGCCGCCGTCGCTGCCGGTGCTGCCGGTCTCGCGGTTCAGGGTCATCGCGGGCGTCGCCTTCTCGTGTGTTGGCCCCGGGCCGCGGCTATTCCGCCGCGGCCTTGGGCGCGCTTTCCCGCATCACCTGCCAGATCCGCTCGGTCGTGGCGGGCATGTCGATGTGCAGGATGCCGTAGGGCTCCAGCGCGTCGACCAGGGCGTTGATCACGGCCGGCGGGGCGCCGATCGCGCCGGCCTCGCCCGCGCCCTTGATGCCGAACGGATTGGTCTTGCAGGGGACGTTGATGAATTCGATCTCGATGTCGGGCAGGTCGTCCGCCCGCGGCATCGTGTAATCCTGATAGGTCGCGGTGACAAGCTGGCCCGAATCGGCCTCGTAGACCGTCTGCTCCAGCAAGCGCCTGGCCGATCCCCTGGGCGATGCCGCCGTGGATCTGGCCCGATACCAGCATCGGGTTCAGCACCATGCCGAAGTCGTCGACCACGACGTAGCGGGTGATCTCCAATTCCGCCGTGTCGCGGTCGATCTCGATCTCGCAGACGTGCACGCCGTTGGGGAAGGTCTCCTGGTCCGGCGAATCGTAGTGCCCGGTTTCCTCGAGCGGGCCCTTGAGATCTTCCGGCAGATCGTCGCGTTCCACCGCCGCGCGGGCCACCTCGGCGAGCGTGGTCTGCCGGTCGGTTCCGGCGATCGTGAAGGTGCCGGCCTCGAACTCCAGGTCGTCGGGCGAGACTTCCATCGTGTGGCCGGCGATCTTCTTCGCCCGTTCGATCACCTGGTCGGCCGCCTGGTCGGTCGCCCCGCCGCCGACCAGCAGCGAGCGCGACCCCATGGTGCCGCCGCCGGTCGCCGCGATATCGGTGTCGCCCTGGTGGAAGCGCACCTGCTCCGGGTCGAGGCCCAGCTTGTCCGCCAGCAGCTGGGCATAGGCGGTGTGGTGGCCCTGGCCGTTGGTCTGCGTGCCCACCACCAGGTTGGCGCCGCCGTCCGGATCGATCGTCAGCCTGGCATCCTCGCTGCCGACCGAGCCGCAGGCCTCGACGTAGGTCGCGAGCCCGAAGCCCAGCAGCTTGCCCCGGCGCGCGGCCGCCTGCTTGCGCTCGGCGAGGTTCGCGTAGTCGGCCTTGTCCAGCGCGCGGTCCATCAGCCGCTCGAACGCGCCGCTGTCGTAGGTGGCGCCGGCGGGCGTGGTCCAGGGCATCTCGTCCGGCTGGATGAAGTTCTTCCGCCGCAGTTCGGCCGGTTCCAGGCCGAGTTCGCGCGCGGCGGCGTCGACCGTGCGCTCGACGAAGTAGGCCGCTTCCGGCCGGCCGGCGCCGCGGTAGGCGTCGACCGGCACGGTGTTGGTGAAGACGCATTTCACGTTCGCCGACATCGCGGGGATGCGGTACAGCCCGCACAGCATCTTGCCCATCGATTGCGTGGGCACGTAGGTTGAGGCGTTGGACAGGTAGCCGCCGACGTTGGCGAGCGTGGTCAGGCGGATCGCGGTCATCCGGTGCTCGGAATCGAGCGCGAGTTCCATGGTCGCAGTGTGGTCCCGCCCCTGGGCGTCCGACTGGAAGGACTCGCGCCGCTCGCCGATCCACTTGACCGGCCGGCCGAGCGCTTGGGCCGCGTGCAGCACCAGCACCTGCTCGCCGTAGAGGAAGATCTTGGTGCCGAAGCCGCCGCCGACGTCCGGCGTGACCACGCGCAGACGCTCCGGGTCGACGTTCAGCACCTTCTCGGCGATCTGCCGGCGCAGGCCGTGGGAGCCCTGGGAGGAGGTGTAGAGTTCGAACCGGTCCTTCTTGGGATCGAAGTTGCCGATCGCCCCGCGCGGCTCCATCGAGTTCGCCACCACGCGGTTGTTGACCATGTCGACGCGGGTGACGTGCGCGGCTTGCTTGAACGCCTTCTCCACCGCCTTGTCGTCGCCCGTGCCCCAGTCCAGCGCGACGTTGTCGGGCGCGACTTCGTGCAGGGTGGGGGCGTCCGGCTGCACGGCCGCCTCGGCGTCGACCACGTGGTCCAGCGTGGCGTAGTCGACGTCGACCAGCTCGGCGGCGTCCTTCGCCTGCTGCGCCGTCTCCGCCACCACCGCGGCGACCGGGTCGCCGACGTGCCGGACCCGGCCGCGCGCCAGGACCGGATGGCCCGGCATGCGCGGCGGCTTGCCGTCGACGCCGGTGATCGGCGCCATGCAGGGGATGTCCTGGATGCCCGCCGCGTCCAGGTCCTGGATTGTGTAGACGGCGTGGACGCCCGGGGCCTGGCGCGCTTCCTCGGTGTCGATGCCCCTGATCTCGGCGTGGGCGTGCGGGCTGCGCACCAGCGCCATGTAGAGCTGGCCGTCCAGCTGGATGTCGTCGGTGTAGCGGCCCTGGCCGGTCAGAAGCCGGGCGTCCTCGACGCGGCGAACGGCTTGACCCACTCCGAACTGACCCATGATCGACGGCTCCTTGTCTGGAATTTCCTGCGTTGGACGCCGCGCGCGGTGTGCGCCGCGGAAGATACCGGCCTCAACGTGGGGCAGGGCCGAGCTTAAGCCAAGCCCGCGGCGCGTGCCACCGGCCGGGCTCTGGCCGCGGCGGACGCACGTGCTAGGCTTCGGAGCCAAGGCGAACCGACCCGAGAAAGCGAGGCAAGCGCGATGTGCGGCCGCTATTCGATCACCAGCCCGCCGGAGGCGATCCAGCGCGTCTTCCAGGTGCCGGAGCTGCCCAACCTGCCCGCGCGCTACAACGTCGCCCCGACCCAGGACGTGCCGGTCGTGCGCGTGGGCGGCGATGACGCGGGGCCGGAATCCGACGGCGGCCGGCATCTGGTGCAGCTGCGCTGGGGCCTGGTGCCGTTTTGGGCCGACGACGTCTCGATCGGGGCGAAGATGATCAACGCCCGGGCGGAGAGCGCGGCCGACAAGCCGGCGTTCCGCGCCGCCTTCCGCCGCCGGCGCTGCCTGGTGGTCGCCGACGGCTTCTACGAGTGGAAGGCGCCGCCCAAGGACGCGGGGGCGCAGGAGGGCCAGCGCAAGCAGCCCTACCGCATCCAGCTCGAGAGCGGCGAGCCGTTCGGCTTCGCCGGCCTGTGGGAGCGCTGGACCAACCCGCAGGACCAGAGCGTGCTCGAGACCTGCACCATCCTGACGACCGAGGCGAACGCCGATCTGACGCGACATCCACCCGCGCATGCCGGTGATGCTCTCGCCCGACGCGTTCGACGCCTGGCTCGACCCCGAGGCCGAGGTGGAGACGGCGAAGGGCCTGCTCGCGCCCTATCCGGAGGGCGCGCTCACCGCCTACCCGATCTCGACCCGCGTGAACGCGGTCCGGAACGACGACCCGTCGATCCTGGAGCCGCTGGACGCGGCCGGCGTGGGCGATGGCGGGCAAGGTTCGGGCAGCGGTGCCGGCGGCGGCGCCAAAGGCGGGTCCGGCGAAGGCGGCACGGGCGGCCCAACCGGCGGCGGCGACCGCCAGCAAAGCCTGTTTTGAGCGTCCGCTGGAGGCGGCGGAGATCCCCTGAAAGCAAACCGCCCCGCCCCCGGGGGTGACGGGGGCGGGGCGTGCCAGCAGCCCGGGGTCGGGGGGATAGGCTGCCGGCCGGGGATCGGAAGTCGGATCGGGGGGAACCGCTTCCGAAACCAACTATCGCCCAGGTCCCGACCGCCCGCAAAGGGACCATATGGGTACATCGCCCGCGCGAAAGGACATACGAAAGTCTTAGCGGATAGAAGCGCAGGCGCCGGTCTGCCCTGTGGCCTCGGCCGAGCTGGGCCCGGGAGACCGCCAGATCCGCATCGACGCGGGCGAGCCGGGCCCGAGCTTCCGCCAGCCGTGCCCGGACCTGGGCCACGTCGCTAGCGCTTGCGGCGCCCGCGGCCCGACCCGCGCGGACGTCGTCGAGCAGGGCCCGCAGGCGCGCGACATAGGCGCCGGCGTACGATACGCGTTGCTCGGAGCTTGCCGGAGCACACAGGCTCGATCCGTCGACCGTCTCCCACACGGCGGCACGTTGGTCATCGCGGCCTGTCGGCTGCGTCGACGTGATTGGAGCACACCCGGTCAGAACGCCGGCCACGAGCAATATCCGACACGCTACGTCCATGCGCATGGCCAACTGCCGCTTCCGTATAGCCTCACGCCGCTAAATACGGTTCGTGCCGATATTTTACACGCTTAGAAACAGAGAGACGAATGGTGGGCGTGCCTGGGTTTGAACCAGGGACCTCCTCGGTGTGAACGAGGCGCTCTCCCGCTGAGCTACACGCCCATCGCCGTCGTCCGCGCACGATGTACAAGATGGCGCGGCGGGCTAGGGTGGCGGGCGGGTCTGGGCCGCCGCCGCTCGCCTGCTGATAGGGCAGCGGCGGCGGGGGTGTCAAGCGTGCAGCGGCGCTCGCGCGATCGTCGGCGCACGCCACCTTTTTTCACCCGCGCGCGGGCGTATCTTAGGAGAACGGGTAACCGCCCGATGCCGGCTGCGCGGGCCCTCATCCGGCCCGGTTGCGGCGGCTGGCGGTAGAGGCTGAACAGCTGAGAGGAAGCGGCGATGCGCATTCAGGTGGATGCTCTCCGGCGGGGCCGGAGCCGGGCCGCGGGCGTGCTGCTGGCGGCCGGCACGCTGCTTGCCGCGGGCGGGCCGGCCAAGGCGGAGTCGCCGGCCCGCGCGGTCGAGCCGCCGGTCGGGCTCGCCTACAAGCTCTATGTCGGCGGGCTGAACGCGCTCACTTTCGATACGCGCGTCGCGCTCGAGGACGGCCGTTACGACATCCGCTTGCAAGCGCGCACGAGCGGCTGGATCGGCAGCCTGTGGCCGTTCGTGCTGGAGGGCCGGGCGGACGGCCGGCGCGCGCCCTCGGGGGCGCTGCAGCCCGCCCGCTTCGCCACCGCCAACGTCTGGGGCGACAACGGCAAGCGCTGGGTGCGCATGGACTATCCCGCGCACGACGGCCCGCCGGAGGTGACGGCGGAGCCGAAGCCGTCGAAAGACGACCGCGCGGTCGTGCCGGCGGAAGCGCGCACCGGCACCCGCGATCCGATCAGCGCGATCTACGGCCTGATCCTGGGTGCCGGCGAGGCGTGCGCCGGTCGCCACCAGATCTTCGACGGCCGCCGGCGCTACGACGTCGCGGCCGAGAAGCTGGGTCCGGCGGAGGTGCCGGAGTCCAGCTACGCCGTCTACGCCGGCGAGGCGACCAAGTGCCGGATCACCATCGAGAAGGTGACCGGGTTCTGGGAGAAGTACGAGTCCAAGCGCCGTTATCCGGACACGGTGGACGTCTGGCTCGCCCGCGTGTCGGAAGACTTGCCGCCGCTGCCGGTGCGCATCGAGACCGACACGCTGGTGGGCGCGCTGCGCATCCACCTGACGGAGATCACCCGCGGCGCCGACGCCAGCCTGCCGGACGCCGGCCTGTTCCCGCTCAAGCGCGCGGCTGTGGAGTAGGAATCTAGTTCCCTCTCCGCCACTGGGAGAGACTTTTGCATGGCGGCGCTTCAGCAGCCGTCAGGCGTGCTTCGACACGCTGTCCTTTGGACAGCTGCTCAGCATGAAGTTGATATTAAAATACTGAAAACCCTACAACTTCATCCTGAGCAGGCCGCGCTTGCGGCCGTGTCGAAGGACGACCGACGGGCGACCCGGCGCCGCCATGCAAAAGTCCCGCCCACTGGAGCCTGGGACTCACTGGGCGGCAGTGCGCTAAATCCCGATCACCCCACGAACGCCTTTTCGATCGCGTAGCCGCCGGCCTCGCCGCGGTCGCCGGGGTCGAAGCCGCGGGACTTCAGCTCGTCGACCAGCGTTTCCAGCATCGCCGGGCCGCCGCAGACCATGGCGCGGTCGTGTTCCGGGTCCATCTGGTCGAGGCCGAGCTCGCCCCACAGGCTGCCGTCGGCCATGTGCGTCGTGACGCGGCCGGTGCGGTAATAGTCCTCGCGCGTCACGGTCGGGTAGTACAGCAGCTGCGCCGCGGCTTCCTCGCCGACCAGCGGGTGCTCGTTAACCCCCGCGCGCAGGTAGTCGTCGAACACCAGTTCCGCCTGCAGGCGGCAGGTGTGGTTGAGCACGATCCGCTCGTAGCGGTTATAGATCTCCGGCTCCTGGATCAGGCTCATGAACGGCGCGATGCCGGTGCCGGTGGAGAACAGGTAGAGGTTGCGCCCGGGCGCGACGGCGTCGAGCGTCAGCGTGCCGGTCGGCTTCTTGCCCAGCAGCAGCTCCTGGCCGAGCTCGATGTGCTGCAGGCGGGAGGTGAACGCGCCGTCCTGCACCTTGATCGACAGGAAGCTCAGTTCCTCGTCGTAGGTGGCGTTGGTCATCGAGTAGGCGCGCTGGATGATCTCCTGGCCGGTGTCCAGGCCCAGCATGGTGAACTCACCCGCCTCGAAGCGGAAGGTGCCCGGACGCGTGGTCCGCAGGGTGAACAGCGTATCGGTGTAGTGCTGCACGTCGGTCACCTCGACCGGGAACAGCTTCTCGCGGATCTTGTCGCGTGCGGTGCTCATGCTCGTCTCGTTCTCCCTTCCGCCCCTCGTTGGTGCCGCGTGGGGCGGGATGCCAGACCCGGTTCGCGCGGCGCGCGCCAGCGACGATGCCATCGTTCCCTCACCGGGAAGGTAGCCAGGGATGGCGGCGCGGACCAGGGTTTTGCGTGCGTTCCTGCTATGCCGCGCCGCACTATCCCCGTCAAGTTTTGTGGAAACGATCCATATTTACACCTGCGAGTGTTGCTTTCTCTGCGGGTTGGTGATCTTGCCCAGGAAGCGGCTCACCACCTTGTCCTCGGGCAGCAGGCCCTGCGGGCGGAACAGCACGATCCCGGCCAAAAGGATCGCGACCAGCATCCAGCGCAGGTAGCTGCTGCGGTCGGGCAGGGTGGGATGAATCG
This sequence comes from Rhodovibrio sp., assembly GCA_034521655.1. Classification (GTDB taxonomy): domain Bacteria; phylum Pseudomonadota; class Alphaproteobacteria; order Kiloniellales; family Rhodovibrionaceae; genus Rhodovibrio. Next base: position 56,870 of record JAXHMD010000021.1, on the reverse strand, counting down.
CCGCAAGCGCGGGCTCCAGGAAGCCGGTCAGGAACGCCGTCCCGGACCACACACCCCAGATGATGAAGGCGCCCAGCATCGCGCCCTTGTTGTTGCCGCTGCCGCCCAGCATCAGCATCACCCAGATGATGAAGGTGGAGAACAGCGGCTTGAAGTGGCTGTAGTCGATGGTGACGGTGTAGTGGGCGTAGAGCGCCCCGCCCAGGCCCATCACCACGGCGCCGACGACGAACGACTGGATGCGCAGGCTGGTCAGGTTCTTGCCGTTCATCGCCGCGGAGGCCTCCTCGTCGCGCACCGCGCGCAGCGTCCGGCCCCAGGGGGAGCGCAGGGCGCTCTCCAGGGCGACGTAGATCAGCGCGAGCGCGAGCGTGACGATGACGACATAGAGGAAGGTGTAGTCGCGCGCCTCCAGCGGCCCGAACAGCCAGGCCAGCCAGTCCGGCGCGCACCCCGGGTCCTTCACCAGGCAGTCCAGCGGGCGCGGGATGCCGCGCAGCGGCTGCGGGCCGTTGGCGAGCCAGCGTTCGTTCTGGAAGATCAGGCGGATGATCTCCGCGATTCCGATGGTGGAGATCGCCAGGAAGTCCATCCGCAGGCGCAGCACCGGGATCGCGATCAGGAAGGCGATCACCCCGGAGACCACGCCGCCGGCCAGCACGCCCACCAGGAACGGCGCCTCCAGCCCGAAGGCCTGCTGGGTGTAGTTCGCCATCACGCCCGTCGGCGCGGCGGTGGTGAACAGGGCGGTGGTGAACGCGCCGATCGCGAAGAAGCCGGCGATCCCGAAGTTGAGGTGGCCGTTGAAGCCCCACTGCGTGTTCAGGCCCAGGGTCAGGATGGCGTAGATGCTGGCCATCGTGGTGAAGCTGACCAGGTAGCTCAGGTTGCCGCCCGGCATCGCCGCGACGATCGCGATCCCCAGCACAAGGCCCGCGGCGATCGCGGCGGGCAGGCGCAGCACGGCCCTGAGCGGGATCAGCTTGAGCCCCAGCAGGGTCAGCGGCACCGCGATGAAGATGCCTTTCGAGAGGGTTGCGGCGTCCATGGCTTAGCTCCTCTCGCCGAACAGGCCTTGCGGGCGGATCAGCAGCGTCAGCACCAGCAGCACGAAGGCGACCCCGGGCCCGTAGGCGGGGTTGATCGCGGCACTGGAAACCTGCTGCGCCACGCCGATGATGACCGCGCCGACGAGCGCGCCGCGCGGGTTGCCGATCGAGCCCATGATCACGGCCGCGAACATCGGCAGCAGCAGCCAGAAGCCCATCTCCGGGCGCAGCTGCGAGGCGAGGCCGTACATCACCCCGCCCGCGGACGCGAGCGCGCCCGAGAGCATCCAGGTGTAGGCGATCACCTTCTCGGTGTTGATGCCGCGGACCTGCGCCAGTTCCGGGTTGTTGGCGGTCGCGCGCATCGCCTTGCCCATCTTGGTCTTTTCCAAGAGCAGGTAGACACACGTCACCAGGACGAAGGCGAGCGCCAGGATGAAGATCTGGTCGGCTTGCACCCGCATCCCCAGCGGCAGGTCGAGCGCGGGGTTGGAGCGGCCCTCGTAGTAGAACCGGAAGTCCGAGCCCCAGATCAGGTAGATCACCGAGCGCAGGAAGAACGCCATGGCGAGCGAGGCCATGGCGAACAGCACTAGCGAACTGCCCTGGCGGCGCAGCCGGCGGTACATCACCCGGTCGACGCCGATCGCCACCAGGCCCACCAGCGGCATCGCGATCACAAGGCCGGCGACCAGTTCCCAACCGAACGAGAACGGGCCGATCGGCTCGCTCTTGGGCAGGTAGGCGACGGTGGAAAAGGCGATGTAGGCGCCCAGCGTGGTCAAGGCGCCGTGCGAGAAGTTGGGGAACTTGAGCACGCCGTAGACCAGCGTCAGCCCGATGCCGCCCAGACCGATCACGCCGCCCAGCATGATCCCCCAGACGACCAGCGACAGAATGCGTTCGGCCGTCGCGCCCTGCGCCAGGCCGGCGGCGATCAGCAGGACGAAGAACAGCGCGATCAAGGACGCTAGCGCCGTGCGGGTCCGCAGCGCGGCTCTCAGCCGTTCGCCCGGGCGCGGACCGAACGCGGCCCGGGCGCTTTCGCTCGCTTGGGTCATTGGATCACTAGCCTCCCAGGTACAGGCGGGCGACGTCGGGATCTTTCAACAGCTCGTCGCCCGTCCCTTCGACGCGGTTTTCGCCGCTCGCCATGACGTAGCCGCGCTGCGCCATCTGCAGCGACTGCTTGGCGTTCTGCTCGACCATCATGACCGCGACGTTGAACTGCTGGTTGACGTGCACGATCCGCTCGAAGATGTGGTCGACCATTCTGGGCGCGAGCCCGGCCGACGGCTCGTCCAGCAGGATCAGCTTGGGGTCCAGCATCAGCGCGCTGCCCATGGCGACCATCTGCCGCTCGCCGCCGGACATCTTGCCGGCTTTCTGGCGGCGGCGTTCGTGGAGCCGCGGGAACAGCTCGAAGATCTGCTGCTTGCGCTGGCCCACTTGGTCGTCCGAGCGCACGAACGCGCCCATGTCCAGGTTCTCGTCCACCGTCAGCTCGGTGAACACGTTGGCGACCTGCGGCACGTAGCACATGCCCGTCTCGACGATCTCGTAGGGCTCGTGGCGCGAGATATCGATGCCGTCGAACTCGATCTTCCCCGTCCAGGGGTGCAGCAGGCCGAACACCGCCTTCATGACGGTCGACTTGCCGGCCCCGTTCGGCCCGATGATCGAGACGATCTCGCCGCGCTTGACCTCGATCGAGACGTCGGTGAGCACCTGCATGTCGCCGTAGCCGCAGGTGATCCGGTCAACCTTCAGCAGCGGCATACTGACCACCCAGATAAGCTTCCAGAACCTGCGGATCGTTGCGCACCTGCTCGGGCGTGCCCTGCATCAGCCGGGTGCCCTCGCTCATCACGATGACCGGGTCGCAGACGTTCATCACCAGGTCCATGTCGTGCTCGATCAGCAGGAAGGTGATGCCGCGTTCGCGCTGCAGGTACTGGATGTTTTCGGTCAGACGCTGCATCAGCGTCCGGTTCACGCCGGCGCCCGGCTCGTCCAGCAGCACGAGCTCCGGCTCCGCCATCAGGATACGGCCGAGCTCGAGCAGCTTCTTCTGGCCGCCCGAAAGCCGCCCGGCGAGCTCGCCGCGCAGGTGGGCGAGGTCGATGAACTCCAAGACCTCGTCCGCCTTGGCGCGGATCCGCTCCTCCTCGGCGCGCACGGCCGCCGGGCGCAGCCAGACGTTCCAGAACCGCTCGCCGATCTGGTGCGGGGGCACCAGCATCAGGTTCTCGAGCACGGTCATGCTCATGTGCTCGCGCGGGATCTGGAAGGTCCGGCACAGCTTGTGCTCGAAGATCCGGTGCGAGGGCAGGCCGGTGATGTCGTGGCCGCGGAAGGTGACGCGGCCGCTGTCCGGCTGGATCGCCCCGGTAATCAGGTTGAACAGCGAGGTCTTGCCCGCGCCGTTCGGCCCGATCAGGCCGGTGATCGTGCCGCGGCGGACCTGCAGGCTCGCATGATCGACCGCGCGCAAGCCGCCGAAGCTCTTGGTCAGGTCCTGCACGTCGAGGAGGACCTCGCCCGCTCCGGCGCCCGCGCCTTCAACTGGCGTGTCAGACACCCTGTGCGCTCCCTGGTCAAAGGTGCACGGGCGGGTATCCGGTCTCGATCGGGACCGGCTGCACCCCCGTGCGGGGTGCGAGCTTCCCGCGCCCGTGCCTAAGTCGGTTGGCCCGCGGTTCGCGCGGCCCGGTGCCCGGGCCGGCGGGCTTGGTTGGGTTTGTCGCGCCCTGCGGTGGGACGGCTGCGTTTATGCCAGCCGATACCCGGTTAACGAAACGGGGCGGCAATTGTTTTTCTCCGCCGCACCCGCCGTTCTTGGGGGTGCGAACGCCGCCCCGGCCGCGACCGCCGGGCGCGGGGCATGCCGCAACGCGTGTACCCGTCGCCACGGGGGCCGCGATGCTTTACGCTCCCACACACGAATGACCGGGCGGAATCAACGGCGGACCAGCCCCAACGGATGACCGAGGCTTTCCAGTACGACATCGAGCAGCCGGGCGCGGACTCCCTGCGCCTGAACCTGCGCGGGCGTTGGCGGATCGATGCCGGGCTGCCGGACGCCGACGCGGGCATGGAGTCGTGGGACAGCGCGCTGATCACCTTCCTGCTGCGCCTGCATGCCGCCGGGCGGGAGCGCGAGGTCGAGTTCGACCTGAGCGGCCTGCCGGACGGCGCGCAGCGCCTGCTGGCGCTGTCGCAGGCGGTGCCGCCGCGCGGCGACACCGCCCCGGCCAAGCCGCGCGAACCGCTGCTTACCCAGCTGGGTCACGCCGGTGTTCGCGAGGCCAAGGCCGCCGGCGAGATGCTGAGCTTCGTCGGCGAAGCGACGCTGTCGTTCGTCCGCCTGCTGCGCGGCAAGCCGGCGTTCCGGCGCAGCGACTTCTTTCTGCTGATCCAGCAGACCGGGGCGGAGGCGCTGCCGATCGTCTCGATCATCTCGCTTCTGGTCGGGCTGATCCTGGCGTTCGTGGGCGCGGTGCAGCTGCGCTGGTTCGGCGCGGAGATCTACGTCGCCGACCTGGTCGGCATCGCGATGACCCGGGAGATGGCGCCGATCATGACCGGGATCGTGCTGGCCGGGCGCACCGGCGCCTCGTTCGCCGCCAACATCGGCACGATGCAGGGCAACGAGGAGGTCGACGCGCTGTCCACGCTCGGCATCTCGCCGATGGACTTTCTGGTGCTGCCGCGCCTTCTGGCGATGCTGTTGATGATGCCGCTTCTGGTGCTCTACGCCGACTTCGTGGGGATCTTCGGCGGCTGGGTCGTCGGGGTCGGCATGCTCGACCTGACCAGCGCCGCCTACGTCGCGCAGACGCTCGCCAAGGTGACGGCCGACCATTTCCTGATCGGCCTGACCAAGAGCCTGTTCTTCGGTCTGATCGTGGCGACCGCCGGCTGCATGCGCGGGCTGCAGGCCGGGCGCAGCGCCGCGGCGGTGGGCAACGCCGCGACCAGCGCGGTCGTCACCGGCATCGTTTACATCATCGTGGTCGACGCCATCTTCGCCGTGATCTGCAACATCGTGGGGATCTAACCGGCCGATGACACCCGACGCCGCCCAGCGCCTGGACGCCGACCATCCGGACCGGAAAGCGCGCCAGCCGGAGTGCATCCGCGTGCGCGACCTCACCATGGCATTCGGCGGCTTCCTCGTGCAGCGCGACCTCAACTTCGAGGTTTCGCGCGGCGAGATCGTCGTGATCATGGGCGGCAGCGGCTGCGGCAAGTCGACCCTGCTGCGCCACATGATCGGCCTGCTGGAGCCGGCCGAGGGCGACATCCTCTACGACGGCGTCAGTTTCTGGGCGCAGGGCGACGCCGCGACCCGGCGCGAGATCAGCCAGCGCTTCGGCGTGCTGTTCCAGTCGGGCGCGCTGTTCTCCTCCATGACGCTGGCGGAGAACGTGGCGCTGCCGCTACGGCAATATTCCGGCCTGGCGCCCAAGGAGGTCGACGAGATCGTCCGCTTCAAGCTGGCCCTGGTCGGCCTCGGCGGTTTCGAGGAGTATCTGCCGGCCGAGATCTCGGGAGGCATGCGCAAGCGTGCCGGTCTGGCGCGCGCGATCGCCATGGACCCGGACCTGTTGTTCCTGGACGAGCCGTCGGCCGGCCTGGACCCGCCGACCGCGCGCCGGCTGGACGACCTGATCCTGGAACTGCGCGACAGCATGCGCGCGACCGTGGTGGTGGTGACACACGAATTGGACAGTATCTTCACGATCGCCGACGACAGCGTCTATCTGGACGCCGAGAGCAAGACCATGATCGCCCACGGACCGCCGCGGGACTTGGTTCACAACGCCGAAAGCGCCAAGGTACGGAACTTCCTGCAACGCGGCGAGGCCCGGCCCGGCGTCGACGCGGGCGGGGCGTAGAGCGAAGTCGATGAACGCCGAACCGGCTCGCAACGTGAATTTTGCCCTAACTTCTTGAAGAGCGGGCAAGCTTCAGCTGAAACGTGAGTCCACGTTTCAGCAATTTGCCCTAGAACCACCGAAGCCAACTCCCGAGCAGCACGACAAAGCGACCGACCCCCGATGCGATACCGGCCCAACCCCAAGCTGATCGGCGCGTTCGTCCTGGGCGCGATCTTCCTCGCCGTCGTGGCGGTCGCGGTGCTGGGCGGCAACCGGCTGTTCCAGACCACCCGCACGGCCGTGGCGTACTTCGACCAGTCGGTCGCCGGGCTGTCGACCGGCGCGCCCGTGACCTTCCGCGGCGTGCGCGTGGGGCAGGTGCGCGACATCAACCTGCGGGTCGAGACCGACGAACTCAGCGCCCGGATCCCGGTGTTCATGGAGTTCCAGCTCGACCGGATCGAATGGGCGGGAAAGAAGGGCTTCACGCAGGAGCAGATGGACCGGCTGATCGACCGGGGCCTGCGCGCCAAGCTGGTGTCGCAGTCTTTCGTCACCGGCCAGTTGGCGGTCGAACTCGGCTTCGAACCGGAGGTGCCGGTCCGGCTGGTCGGCGCGCGCGACGACATACCGGAGATCCCGACCGCGCCCGGCGGTTTCGAGCAGCTGAAGAGTTCGCTGGAGAACCTGCCGCTCAAGGATATCCTGACGCGCGCGATGTCCACGATGGATCGGATCAACCAGGTGCTCGACCAGCCGGCGGTGCGGAAGCTGGCCCCCGAGGCCCTCGGCGTGCTGCAGGAGTATCGCGGCCTCGCCCGGGATCTGCGCCGCGAGGTGGGTCCGCTGGTGGAGCAGGTGAACCAGAGCGCCGATACCGCCAACCAGACCCTGGACCGCACCAACCGTGCGGTCGAGAAGATCGAGCAGGAACTGACCCGCACGCTGCGCTCGGTCCGCGAGGTCACCGACACGCTGAACGGCCGGATCGGCCCGCTCGCCGACAAGATCGAGCGCACCAGCGACGCCGCCACCGGCGCGATGCGCCAGACCGAGCAGACCATGGCGAGCGCGAACAGCGTGATCGAACCGGGCTCGGCGACCCACCGCGACCTGCGCCGGGCGCTCGACGAGTTCGCCCGGGCGGCGCGGTCGGTCCGTGAGCTCGCCGAGCAGCTGGAACGCAATCCGAACGCGCTGATCACGGGCAAGGGGCGCTGATGACCGTGAAGCTTGCCGTCCGAACGCTGGCCGCCCTGTCGGTCGCCGCCCTGACGCTGGGGGCGTGCGGCTTGCCGGGCGAGTCCGCGCCGACGTTCTACTACCTGCTGGATCCGATCGAGCCGGCCGCCGAGCGCGAGGCCGGCGGGGCCGTGCGCCTAGCGTTGGAGCCGGTCGAAATTCCCAGCTATTTGGACCGACAGGCGCTGGTCACGCGCGGCGCCGACAACGAACTCAAGGTGGCGAGCTTCCATCAGTGGGCGGAGCCGCTTCACGCCAATATCACCCGGGTGCTGGCGGAGAACCTGCGGCTGCTGCTGGAGCAGACCGACATCGTCCAGCTGCCGAGCCGGGGCGGTGGCTTCAACGCAAAACTGCAGGTCGAGTTGGTTCGCTTCGAGCGGGCGGCAGACGGACCGGTCACGCTGGTCGCCCGTTGGGTGGTCCTGGACGGTCGCAGTCAGCGGGAACTGGCAAGCCGCCGGGCGGTCGTGAACGAACCGCTCGACGGGGACGGGCCGGAGGCCACCGTGGCCGCCATGGACCGGGCGCTCGCCCAGCTCTCCCGCCGGATCGCGGATCACCTGCGCGAGGCCGGTGCGGCGACCTGAGGCGGCCAAGATGCCGCCCCTCCGGCGGTTTGATGCGGCACATCAAGGTTAATTTCTACTCTGCGCTTTTCCCGAATGTTAACGACTGGCATGGCACACTCGCGTGTGTAATCGCCGCCGATTCGCCTCGGTGGCGAGCCGACGGGAAGGATGCCGGTTGTGTTCGGGCTGCACCTCAAGTCGATAAGTTGTCGCGACCACGCGCGCCGGCCCGCCGCGTGGCTGACCGTCGCGGTTTTCGTCGCGCTCTCGGGTCAGGCCTCTCCGGTGGCAGCGCAAGACATCCGCGTTGCCGACGGCCGTTTGGCCCTGCAGGTTGCCCCGCGCGTGGTCGAGACGGCTCCGTTCAGCGAGCCGGGGGCTGCGGAAGTCGGGCTTGCGAGCATGCTGCGCGCGCGTACGCCGACCCCGGGCCCCGACGTCGCGATCGAGGTCGGCCACTACGGCGCGGCGCGCGCGGGTGACCAGATGACGGAAATCGACCAGCGGATCGGTCTGCACGGCCGGCTTACGAACCTGCTGACGTTGCCGAAGCGCCGCGTCGCGGCCGATGTGACCGGCGGCTACAGCGTCGGCGACCTGGCCGCGTTCGACAGCGGAACGCTGGAGACCACCTTTACGCTCCGCGCTAGCCCCGTCGCGCGCCTGTCGACCGAAACCGAAATCGGCTGGCGGGGCAAGCGGCCTCAAGGCACGCGCGGCTGGACGCACGGCGGCCACGGCCGGCTCGGGCTGGACTACGCGGTGCCCGGCTTCGGGACGATCGGTGGGTTCGAGCGCCTGGCGGTCAGCGGGCCTCGCGGTCATAGCCGCAGCTACGAAACCGGCGTCGAGCTCGACTTCGGCCCGCACACCTTCAGCCTCAGTCAGCGGTTGCAGACGATCGGCGGCGCGCTGGCCGAGCCGCCCGCCACCGCCGCCGCCTACGGCTGGCAGGTCGGGCCGCTCGCCATGGCGCTGAGCGCCGACTACACCGCCGAGAGCCAGAGCGCACCCGCGACCGGCTTCGCCGGCCTGGCGGTCACCCTCGGCCTGGCCGGACCGGGTCCGGGCGCGCTGCTCGACGCGCTGCGGTGAAGGAGCGGCCGCCGCCGTAGGCTCGGGGCAGAGCTATTCCGCCGCCGCGGCCGGGCGGGCGGCCTGTACTGTCTCGAAAAGCCGCTGCGGGGTCGCGGGCATGTCGATGTGGGTGACGCCGTAGGGCGCCAGCGCGTCCACGAGCGCGTTGATCACCGCCGGCGGCGCGCCGATCGCGCCGGCCTCCCCGGCGCCTTTGATGCCCATCGGGTTGGTCGTGCAGGGGATGTCCTCGACGAAGCTGACGTCGAAGGTCGGCAGGTCGTCGGCCCGCGGCATGGTGTAGTCCTGGAAGCTGGCGGTGATCAGCTGGCCCGAGTCCGGGTCGTAAGCGGTGTTTTCCAGCAGCGCCTGGCCGATCCCCTGCGCCGTGCCGCCGTGCACCTGGCCGCGCAGCATCAGCGGGTTCACGATCGTGCCGGCGTCGTCGACGATGGTGTAGGCGACGATCGCCACCTCGAAGGTCTGCTCGTCGATCTCGACCTCGCAGACGTGGCAGCCGTTGGGGTAGGTGAGCGGCGGGGCCTGGTAGCGGGCGGTTTCCGCCACGCCGCCGGCGAGTTCCTCTGGCAGGTCCGGGCGCTGGGCGGCCTCGGCGACGGCCTGCAGGCTGACCTGCCGGTCGGTTCCGGCGATCGTGAAGGTCCCCGCCTCGAACTCGACGTCGCCGGGCGCGCATTCCATCAGCCAGGCGGCCAGCTGCTTGGCCTTCTCGATCGCCTTGTCGGTCGCCGCCTGGGTCGCGCCGCCGCCCATCAGCAGTGAGCGGGAGCCACCGGTCCCGCGGCCGAATGCCAGTTCCGCCGTGTCGCCCTGGCGCACCCGGATTTGCTCCGGCGTCAGGCCCAGGCGGTCGGCGATCAGCTGGGCGTAGGCGGTGGCGTGGCCCTGGCCGTTGGTTTGGGTGCCGACCCACAGGGTGACGCCGCCGTCGGCGTCCAGGCGCAGTTTGGCTTCCTCCTCGCCGATGCCGGCACAGCACTCGATGTAGCTGGCGTGGCCCAGGCCGCGCAGCTTGCCGCGCGTGCGCGCCTCCGCCTTCCGGGCCTCCAGGTTGCGGGCGTCCGCGCGGTCCAGGGCGGTCTTTTGGATGCGCGCGAAGTCGCCGCTGTCGTAGGTCATGCCGGTGGCGGTCGTGTGCGGCAGCTCGTCCGGGCGGATGAAGTTGCGTTCGCGCAGCTCCGCCGGGCACAGGCCGAGTTCGCGCGCCGCCACGTCCATCGTGCGCTCCAGCAGGTAGGCCGCTTCCGGCCGGCCCGCGCCGCGGTAGGCGTCGACCGGCACGGTGTTGGTGAAGACCGCGCGCGTCCGCCCGAACAGCGCCGGGATGTTGTAGACGCCCGGGTACATCCGCGCCCCGGCGTTGGTCGCCACGTAGGGGCCGAAGTTGGACAGGTAGGCGCCCAGGTTGGCGATCGTGTCGATCCGCACGCCCACGATCCGCGCGTCCGCGTCGAAGCCGATCCGGACCTCGCTCACATGGTCGCGGCCGTGGACGTCGGACAGAAAGCTCTCGGTCCGCTGGCCCGACCAGCGCACCGGACGGCCCAGCTCCTTCGCCGCGTGCAGGGCGACCACCTGTTCGCCGTACAGGAAGATCTTCATGCCGAAGCCGCCGCCGACGTCGGGCGTGGTGACGCGCACGCGCTCGGGGTCGACCTTCAGGATGTGCTGGGCCAGCTGGTTGCGCAGGCCGTGCACGCCCTGACTGCCGGTGGTCAGCACGTAGCTGCCGGTCTCGGCGTCGTATTCGCCGAGCGCCGCGCGCGGCTCCAGCGAGGCGACCACGACCCGGTTGTTGACCAGCTTCAGCCGGGTAACGTGGTGCGCACCGGCCAGGGCATCGTCCGCCGCGGCTTCGTCGCCGATGCCGAAGTCCAGGCACAGGTTGTGCGGCGCCTGCTCCCAGATCCGCGGGGCGCCGTCGGCCAGCGTCTGTTCCAGCCCGGTCACGTGGTCCAGTTCGCGGTAGCTGACGTCCACCAACTCGGCGGCGTCGGCGGCCTGCTGGGCGGTCTGCGCGACCACCACGGCGACCGGATCGCCGACGTGGCGCACCCGGCCGCGTGCCAGCACCGGATGGCCCGGCATCACCGGCGGGTTGCCGTCGCGGCCCTGGATCGGGGTCATGCACGGAATGTCGCCGATGCCGGCCCGGTCCAGCTCGGCGACCGTGTAGACGGCGTGCACGCCGTCTGCCGCCCGTGCGGCCTCGGTGTCGATCGCCTCGATCTCGGCGTGGGCGTGCGGGCTGCGCACCACGGCCATCTGCAGGGCATCGGGGCGCTGCAGGTCGTCGGTGTAGCTGCCGTGCCCGGTCAGCAGGCGCTGATCCTCGACGCGCGTGATTCCCTGGCCGACGCCGAACTGACCCATCTCTCGCCACTCCAGTTGTTGCGTGTGATCGCGCGCTCCGACCCGTGCATCCTAAGCCAGGCTGGCGGGGGTGGACGAGGGGTGGAAAGCGCGCGATTCCGCGCCAGTGCGCGCTTGAACGCCGCTTACCCGCTACCCAGATAGCGTAGTGCGCGGATGCCGCAAGTCGGGTCCGTGCGCCACCGGCCGCCGGCGCGGTTCGGGGCCGTAGGTGGCGGACAATGTGGAGAAGCCTTGCTCCGCGGCGAGGAGGCCAGTGTCAGATGTCGCGTGTATCCGTGTTCAACTCCCCGCTTCTGCTGGGCTTCGACCATTTCGAGCGGGCGCTGGACCGCGTGTCGAAGACGGCCAGCGACGGGTATCCCCCGTACAACGTCGAGCAGGTCGACGAAGATCATCTGCGGATCACCCTGGCGGTCGCCGGCTTCCGCCCGGAGGACCTCGAGGTTCGGGTGGAGGACACGCAGCTGTCGATCCACGGCCGGCAGAGCGACGACGAGAGCGAGCGGGTCTATCTGCACCGCGGTATCGCCTCGCGCCAGTTCAAGCGCTCGTTCGTGCTCTCCGAGGGTATCGAAGTCCAGGGCGCGAGCCTGGACAACGGCCTGTTGCACATCGATCTCCAACGCGTGCGGCCGGAGCCGCAGGTCCGCACGGTCGAGATCAAAACCGACCAGCAGTCGCGCGAGGAGCTGTCGCCCCGCCGGACCAAGCGGGCCGGCGCGCGCGCCGACGGCGAGAGCGCCGGGCAGGTCGAGACCGGCGGACGCAAGCCTGGCCGCGAGACGCCGCAGGATCAGGGCTGATCCACACCCCCGGGCACACCCGTATACACCTATAGACAAAGTGGCCCTTCACGCCGCCCCTCGCGGTCGCCACATCAGAACAGGTGGGAAACGCGAGACAGCTGCCTTCGAAAGGAGCGATCCCAGATGCACAAGCACACGCACCAGGACCAGGTCAGTCAGCAGGATCTGGCCTCGTGGGGTCTGAACCACATGGCTTACGTCAAGCCGACGACGCACGAAGGCCAGGACGTCTATGCCATCCACGCCGCCGACGGCACGCAGATGGCGCTGGTGAACGACCGCGACGTCGCCTTCGCGGCCGTGCGCCAGCACGACCTTGAGCCCGTCAGCGTGCACTAAGCGGCGGACGACGGAGCACCTCAACGGCTTCTTGAGGGTCTCGTTCTTCTGGGAAAAATCCCGACAACGATGCGCGCCGGCGTCCGTAAAGAAGGGCGCCGGCGCGCATCGTGTTGGACCGGTCGTGATAGGCGCGTCGACGCCTCCGGCTGCGTGCGCGCGGTCACGGTGACGTGATCGGGTTCTCGGGAAACGACCTTGCGCGGTCAGCCTTCCGCAGCGGGTCGGCTTGGTGACGGCGTCACAAGGCCGCCAGCCCTCGGGCGTGCGAGCGCCCTTGGCATGCCCCGCGATTAGGGGCTCACGCCGCCCGGCTGGCCGCGGACTCGGTCAGGATCGCGTAGATCGCGTCCGCGCTGTCGCTGCCGCGCAGTTTTTCGCAGACGTTGCGGTCGCGCAGCAGGCGGGAGATCCGGGCGAGCGCCTTCAGGTGGTCGGCGCCGGCGCTCTCCGGGGCCAGGAGCACGCAGATCAGGTCGACCGGCTGCTCGTCGATCGCCTCGAAGTCGATCGGCGTCTCCAGGCGGGCGAACATCGCCTGCAGGTCGCTCAATTCGGACAGCTTGCCGTGCGGGATGGCGATGCCGTTACCCACGCCCGTGGTGCCCAGACGCTCGCGCTCCACCAGAACCTCGAAGATGCGCCGCTCGGGCAGGTCGATCAGATCGGAAGCGCGGCGCGACAACTCTTGCAGGGCCTGCTTCTTGCTGGTGACCCGCAGGTTTGGGACCACCGCGTGCGGCCGGATTAGATCCGTGACTTCCATCCTCGGATCACCCTGAAAGACGGCTGTGGAGAGGGCAGCGGGATCCCCGGTTCACCCGCGGGGGTCCTGCGCGTTGGGTGTGGCGGGCTCATTCGCGCCGGCGGCGACCGTGTTGCCTTCCGGATCGACCCAGCCGACGTTGCCGTCGCTGCGGCGGTAGAGCATGTTCAGGCCGCCATGGGCGGCGTTGCGGAACAACATCGCCGGCGCATCCGCCAGATCCAGACGCATCACGGCTTCGCTGACGCTCAGGCTCGGGATGTCGTAGGTCATCTCCGCGACCACCGCCGGCTGCGTGTCCGCGCCGTTGCCCTCGGCGTCGACCTCGAGCGGGTCCGGCGCGTCGTCGTCCGGCTCCGCAGCCGTTTCGGCGTTCGACAGCACGTAATGCCGACCCGCCACAACGTCCAGAGGCGCCTGAGCGTGTTTTTTCTCGTCACGCAGCCGGCGTTTGTAGCGGCGCAGCCGCTTGGCGATCCGCTCCGCGGCGGCGTCGAACGCGGCGTAGACGCGGTCGGCCTCCGCCTCGGCCGCCAAGTGGATGCCGCGGCCGACGTGCACGTTCACCTGCGCGTGATACAGGTGGTTGGTCTGTGACATCGTCACCCGCGCGTCGATCGCGTCGCCGAAGTACTTCCCGAAGATGGTCGCCAGGCTTTCCTCGATGTGGCTGCGCAGCGCGTCGCCGATGTCGAGGTGCCTGCCGTTTACCGACAGCTGCATGACCGTGTTTCCTGGATGCGTCCGTCCTGTGGCGCAGCCCATCGCCCATGCGCCCGCAAGCCGAAGGCCGCGAACCTATGGAGGGGCGGACGTGGTGTCAACTCGCGTGCACGCCTGTGGCTACTCTCAGGCTACGCCCTCCATCAACGGGTTCAAGTGCATTCTGGGCCTCCCGCCGATCCCCTTCGTCTGAAGATCAACGCGCCGGCCGGCTTGCGGTTCTGCGACACCCGCGCGTCCGTTGGCGTCAGGCGATCGCCGCCTTCTCCCGGCGGCGCTGGGTGGAGGACGGGATGCGCAAGGCATCGCGGTATTTGGCCACCGTGCGCCGGGCGATGTCGACCCCCTCGCCGCGCAGAATGGCGACGATCCGGTCGTCCGACAGGACCGCGTCCGGCGTCTCCTGGTCGATCAGCGTCTTGATCCGCTGACGGACCGATTCCGCCGAATGACTGCCGCCATCGGCACCCTGGATCGTGGCGGTAAAGAAATACTTGAGCTCGTAGGTGCCACGCGGGGTCGCGATGTATTTGTTCGCGGTGACCCGGCTGACGGTGGATTCGTGCATCTCGATGGTCTCGGCGACCTCGCGCAGGGTGAGCGGGCGCAGATGCTCGACACCGTGCTGAAAGAAGCCGCCTTGGTGGCTGACGATCGCCTCCGCCACTTTCAGGATGGTGTTGGCGCGCTGTTCCAGCGCCCGTACCAGCCAATTGGCCGACTGCAGGCGATCGTTCAGGAAGCTGCGGGCCTGCTTGTCGCGCTCGGCCGCGGCGCCGACCTCGCGGACGTAGCGTTGGTTGACCAGCACCCGCGGCAGCGTGTCGGGGTTGAGTTCCAGGTGCCAGCCGCCGTTGCGGCCCGCACGCATCAGAATGTCGGGGACCAGCGTCTGCACCGGTGTGCCCGCGAAGGCGAGCGCCGGGCGCGGATCGAGCGCGCGCAGTTCGGCCAGCATGTCCGTCAGGTCTTCGCTGTCGACGCCGCACAGCCGTTTCAGGCGGGCCCAGTCGCGCTGGCCGACCAGTTCGAGGTTGGCGACCAGTGTCTGCATCGCCGGGTCCAGCCGGTCGCGCTCGCGCAATTGGATCGCGAGGCACTCCGCCAGATCGCGGGCGAACACGCCGGTCGGATCGAACCCGTGCAGGCGGCTCAGAACGGTCTCGATCCGCGCGGGCTCCACACCCAGGAGGCCAGCCAGTTCGTCCAGGGAAACCGCGAGGTAGCCGGCTTCGTCCAGGCTGTCGACAAGCGCCTCGGCGATCGCCCGGTCGACGCTGTCGCTCAGGCTCAGATGCACCTGCTCCAGCAAGTGATCGCGCAGGCTGACCGAGGTCGCCGTGCGCTGATCGATCCCGGGCAAGCTATCGTCGGTCCCGGCCGGCGTCGCGGTGGACGCGCCCGACCGTTGCCCGGCGCCCCAGTCGGTGCCCCAGTCCGTGCCCATGTCCTCGGCAAAACTGTCAGGGGCGGTATCCCAGTCCCGCTCGCCGCTGCGGTCGTCCTGGTCGTCCTCGTCGCCGCGGCGGCTTTCCGTCTGGCTGGCGTCGGCCTCCGGGCGGTCGCGCTCGTCCCGCTCGAGCAGCGGGTTCTGCTCCAGTTCCTGTTCGATGTAGCTCGCCAGTTCCAGGTTGTTCAGCTGCAGCAGCTTGATCGCCTGCTGCAGCTGCGGGGTCATGACCAGGGACTGACTGGTGCGCAGCTCTAAACGCTGGGACAGCGCCATCGTCGATTAACCGTCCGCCGTTCCTGTCGGGTTCGCCGCTTTAGGTGCAGCAAGGTTAACAAACATAACCTGCGAACCTTGACCGCGATTTAAGACGATCCCGAAGGCCGCGCCTAGGGGGCGGGTGCAAGTACCCGAGGTACTGCCTTCGGCGGGCGGGTTTAGAGCGAAAAGGTCTCGCCCAGGTAAACCCGGCGGACTTCCTCGTGGGCGACGATTTCCGCCGGCTTGCCCTCCATCAGCACCGCGCCTTCGTGGATGATGTAGGCTCGGTCGACGATTTCCAGCGTTTCCCGGACGTTGTGGTCGGTGATCAGGACGCCGATCCCGCGGTGCTTCAAGTGGCTGACAAGCTCGCGGATGTCGCCGACGGCGATCGGGTCGATGCCGGCCAGCGGTTCGTCCAACAGGATGAACGCGGGGTTGGAGGCGAGCGCGCGCGCGATTTCGACCCGGCGGCGTTCCCCGCCCGATAACGCCGGGGCCGGCGTGCGGCGCAGGTGGGAGATGCCGAACTCGCCCAGCAGATCCTCCAGCCGGGTCTGTCGGCGCTTGCGGTTCGGCTCCACCGCTTCGAGGATCGAGTAGATGTTCTGCTCCACCGTCAGGCCCCGGAAAATCGAGGCTTCCTGCGGCAGGTAGCCGACGCCCAGGCGCGCCCGGCGGTACATCGGCAGATCCGTGACGTCGGCGCCGTCCATCGTGACCCAGCCGTAGTCCGGGCTGATCAGGCCGGTGATCATGTAGAAGCAGGTGGTCTTGCCCGCCCCGTTGGGGCCCAACAGCCCGACCGCCTCGCCGCGCTGCACGGATAGGGTGAACGAGCGCACCACGGGGCGTTTCTTGAACGCCTTGCCCAGGTTGATCGCGGCCAGTCCGCCGTGGCGGGCGATCGCGCGCGGATTGTTGCGGCCTTCCTCCTGCTCCTGCTGGGCCCGCGCGGAGGGGGACTGCGCTGCGCTGCCGGCGGGCGCGCCGGAGCGATCGGTGCGCAGCGGCGTGACGTTGGTTTGCCGCTCCAGCGGACCGGACCCGCCGTTGCCTGGCTCGTTCGTCATTCGGTTTGTCCCTCGTTCGCCCCGCCGTCCGGCTCGCGTGCGCTTCCGCCGTCCCCGGCGGTGTCGCGCGCCTCGGACTGGGCGGTGTCGGACGGGCTCACGTCGCGCGCGGAGTCCGGCTGCAGCAGCGCCCGCACCCGGCTGCCGCCGCCGGCCTCCGGCGGGGCGCCGCGCAGGCGGCTGACGCCGGTGCGCAGGTTGACCTGTCCCCAGCCGCCGTTCAACTGGTTCTCGCCGCGGGTGATCCGGACGTTCCCGGTCAGGGTGGCGATCTCCGTGCGCGTGTTGTAGACGCCGCGGTCGCCGCGCGCGAACTCGCTCGGGGTGGAGATGCGCACGTTCTGGAACGCCTCGATGCGGTCGATTTCCTTGCGCGTGCCAGGGACCCGCTGTCGGCCTCGGGGGTGCCGGCGCTCGGCACCGCCGCCCGTGTTGCCGGCGTCGGGTTCGGGGGCGAAGCGCGCGGCCAGGACCTCGCGCGCGGATCACTCGGTCCTCGCGTACCGCCTTGGCGTCGCCGCGCGCCACCGCGAGGTCGCGCGCCTGCCAGTACTCCAGGAAGTCCTCGGCGGTGATGGTCTCCTGCTCGGTCTTGAAGCTGGAGGTCGTCGCCGGTCAGGACGACGACCTGCTGGTCGAGGTCGTAGACCGCCTTGTCGCCGCTGGCTCTGGCGCGGTCGTCGGTGATCCGGACGTTGCCGACCGCCTCGACCCGGTAGATCTCGGTGCCGCCGGTCGACAGGCCGCCGCTGCCGATCGCCGAGCCGAGCCCCGCCGTCACCGCGACGCCGACTCACCGTCCGCGCGCCGGCGGTGTTGCTTCCCGGTAGTGGGCGATCAGACGGTCGCCGGCGACGGTGACGCCGCCCCGGCTGGCCGTGGCGTTGCCGCGGGCGATATAAACCTGCTCGTCGCGCCGCCATTCGATGCCGTCGCTGGCGTCGATCTCCAGCGGGCCCTCGCCGGAGCCGCCGACCAGACCCTGCCCGAGAGCGGGCGACGCCGCGCCCGCGAACGCCGAGCGCACGCGCACCAGCGGCGGCGGCCAGAGCGCGCAGGCCGGCTTGCCGCGGAATTGGCGTGTCGGATCACTGGGCTCCCTCCAGGGCGCTTTCGCGGATGGTCATGTGGCTCTTGCCGGTAAAGATGATGCGCGCGCCCTTGTCCAGGACGCGGAAGCCCTTGCGCGTCGATCTGGCCTTCCGGACCGTGGCCGGTGACCGGCGTGTCGGACTGCGCCGTCCCGGCCTTCAGGTCGACGTTCGCCTGCGGCGTCTCGAACTGGAAGCCGCGGTCGTGGAACAGCGCGCACCCCGTTCTTCAGCGCGCAGATACTCGCGCTTGCGGTCGTACAGGCCGTGGTCGGCCGTGACCGTCACCCAGCTGCCGTCGTTCAGCGTCATCTCCGCTTCGGGGGCCGACAGCTCGACCTCGTCGGCGCCGCTGGATTCCTGGACCGCCCGCTCTGCGATCACCGTGAACGGTCGGTTTTCCGCGTCCCGGCTTCGGTAACGCGGGTTGACCATGGTCAGGTTGTCGACCTCGTCCGAGGCAAGCTCGGACACCGACAGGCGGAACTCGCGCTCGTCCGGAACCAGTTGCGGCCAGGCGATCAGCACCAGGACGATCGCCGCCGCCAGCGCCGGCAGCATCACCTTCATCGTGCCGACCAGCAGACTATGCCGGTCGCGCAGCGAAAGGCGGGGGGGCCGTCCGGCCTGACCGGATCGTGATGTTTCGCGCAGCGCGGCCATGAGCTGGTACGTCGGCGTCCTGTTCGTGTGCGCGGTGTGCGCGCTGTGCGCGCGTCACGTTCGCGCCGCGCGCAAGCCGCGCTCGCGCCGGATGGGATCGATCGGGCGCGCCCTGGTAGATGCAGTTTTACATATGGTTTCGACGCGCGGGAAAACAATAACAGACCGGTATGCGGTCGGCGACCATCCGCGCGGCGGCGCCAAGGCGTCGCCCGGAGGTCGCAGGCGCGGACGGCCAGGCGCGCTCAGGAGTGGGCGAAGATGTCGACCTCGGACCAGCCCATCAGGTCCAGGCGAGCGCGCACCGGCAGGAAGTCGAAGACCTGCTGGGCGATGGCGGTCCGGTCCTCCCGGGCCAGCCGCTGGTCCAGGATTTCCTTCAGCTGGTGCAGGTAGAGGACGTCGGAGGCGGCGTAGTTCATCTGCTCCGCCGTCAGCTCGGCCGCGCCCCAGTCGCTGGTCTGCTGCTGCTTGGACATGTCGATGCCGAGCAACTCCTTGCACAGATCCTTCAAACCGTGCCGGTCGGTATAGGTGCGCACCAGCTTGCTCGCCGTCTTGGTGCAGTAAACCGGGCCGGTCGGCTCGCCGAAGTGCGCCTCGAACATCGCGAGATCGAAGCGGGCGTAATGGAAGATCTTGGTGACCCCGGAATCGCGCAGCAGGGCGCGCAGGTTGGGCGCGCTGTAGTCGCGGTCGGCGAACTGCACCAGATGGACGTTGCCGTCGCCCGCCGACAACTGCACCAGGCACAGCCGGTCGCGCACCAGGTTGAGGCCCATGGTCTCGCTGTCGACGGCGACGAGGGAGCCCAGGTCGAGCTCGGCGGGCAGGTCGTTGCGGTGCAGCTGGATCGCCACGGCGATGCGCCCCATGTGGTGTGTGACGGCCGGCCGCGCGCCACGGGCGGCGCGCGGAATGCCGCGGACCATAGCCGCGCACATCCGGGTGTCAACGGCCCCGCCGGGGATGCTATACCGCGTTCCCGCGCGTCCGGCCCCGGCACGCCGGCGGCCCGACTAGACGACGGCGCCAGACAACGACCAGGAAGCGGGAACACCACGATGGCGAAGGTTGCGACGGTATTCGGCGGCTCGGGCTTCGTCGGGCGCTACATCGTCAAGCGCCTGGCCAAGGAAGGCTGGGTGGTGCGCGTGGCGGTGCGCGACACCGAGAAGGCGCACTTCCTGCAGCCCTACGGCAACGTCGGGCAGATCGTGCGGATGCGCGTGCCGATCCAGGACGAGCAGTCGGTCAAGGAGGCCGTCGAGGGCGCCGACGCGGTGTTCAACGCGATCGGCCTCTTGTTCGAGCCGGGCGGCCCGCAGACCTTCGACGAGGTGCAGGTCAACGGCCCCGAACGGATCGCGCGCCTGTCCGCGGAGGCCGGGGTCAAGCGGCTGATCCACGTGTCCGCGATCGGCGCGGACGAAGAGTCCGAGTCCGTCTACGCCCGGACCAAGGCGGCGGGCGAGCAAGCGATCCTGAAGCAGTTCCCGCAGGCCACGGTTCTGCGCCCGTCGATCGTGATCGGGCCGGAAGACGGCTTCCTGAACTTTTTCGCCCAGATGGCCCGGCTGTCGCCGGCGCTGCCGCTGATCGGCGGCGGCAAGACCCGCTTCCAGCCGGTCTACGTCGGCGACGTCGCGGACGCGGCGATGGTCTGCGTCCACGAGGCCAAGACCAAGGGCAAGACCTACGAACTGGGCGGGCCCAAGGTCTACAGCTTCAAGCAGCTGATGCAGCTGCTGTTGCGCGAGATCCGGCGCAAGCGCCTGTTGCTGCCGATCCCCTTCGGCGTGGCGCAGGTTCAGGCCGGGGTGGCGGAACTGCTGCCCAAGCCGCTGCTGACCCGCGATCAGGTGACGCTGCTGAAGCAGGACAACGTGGTGCAGAAGGGCGCGCTATCGTTCAAGACGCTGGGCATGGAGCCGCAAGCGATCGAGGCGATCCTGCCCACCTACCTGGTCCGCTACCGCCCCGGCGGCCGCTTCGCCAAGCAGCACGTGCCAAGCGACGCGCGGTAGAGGGCTTTTCGCGTTCACGGGTCCGTAGGGTGGATTCGCCGCCCTTCGCGGCAATCCACCATCGCGGCCGTGCGGATCGCGCACGCCGTAATGGTGGGTTGCTGCGCGAACCCACCCTACAAAACGCCCAGCCTACAAAACGCCCGTATAGATCAGCGCCAGCAGCAGCCCGCCGAGCGCGATCCGGTAGACGACGAACGGCGTGAAGCTGGCGACCGCGAGCCAGCGCATCAGAAGCGCGATCGCGATCCAGGCGGCGACGAACGCCATCGCCGGCCGCGATCAGGGCGTCCAGGCCGAGCGCGAGGTTGCCGCTTCGGTAGACGTCCAGGCCGGCCAGCGTGCCGGCGCCCGCGATCGCCGGGATCGCCAGCAGCATGGAAAAGCGCGCCGCCTCCCGCCGGTCGTAGCCGAGCAGGCGGCCGGCGGTCATCGTGATACCGGACCGGCTGGTGCCGGGCACCAGCGCCAGAATCTGCATCAGCCCGATCATCACCGCGTCCGGCCAGCGCATGTCGGTCACGCGGCGCAGCTGCGCTCCCGCCTTGTCGGCGACGTACAGCAGCACCCCGAACCCGAGCGTGGTCCAGGCGATCACCGTCGAGCTGCGCAGCACCTCGTCGACCACGTCCTTGAGCAGAAAGCCGGCGGCGATCACCGGCAGGGTCGCCAGTACGACGAACACCGCCAGCCGCGTACCCGCCGTGGGCCGGCCGGCCAGGCCCGCGAACACGCCGGCCACCATGTCGGCGATGTCGCGCCAGAAATAGCCGCAGACGGCCGCGAGCGTGCCGACGTGGACCGCGATGTCGACGATCAGCTGGTCGTGCTCCGGCACGTCCGAGCCCAGCACCTGCCAGGTCAGGACCAGGTGGCCGGAGGAGGAGATGGGCAGGAACTCGGTGATCCCCTGGACCAGGGACAGCACGAACAGGTGAAGCAGGGGCAAGGCTGGGCAACCTCGATCAAGCGGGGCGACGCCGGGTCCGGCACGCGACCGCCTTATACGGGGTTCGGCGGGTCAACGCCAATCCGGCGAAATGGTTCAGCTATGTTTACGATCGGCGGGGCGGTTTACCCGGCTGCGCGCTAAGCCAGCAGCCTGTACTGAGATCGCTCTGACTTATAGGTCAGTGTGGCTGACCTATGTTGTTTGTTTGCTCTGGCCTCCCCGGCGCACGCACGCTATATAGAAGGGGCTGAGGCGCTGGCGGACGTGTGCCGTCGGGGTCAACGACAGAACGGACGGCGCGCCCAAGGAATGAGTGCCCGGGCGCAAGCCGCCGCCACACAGGAGTTGCCCGAGACCGGCCTACCGCCGGGCCGTCTGGACGGCGCGCCGTCGCATCGGCGCCCTCCGGCGGTCCGGCCGGGCGCGATGGTTCGGCGCTCGACCGGCTGAGACCGCTTTTCAGGAGGCTCGACACCAACATGCCGCGACAGACGCTCAAGTTCGTGAACGTCGCCAAGCAGATGCCCGAGAAGCGGGACGCGGACGCCCGGCGGCGCGACTTCGACGAGATCTACGAGAACTTCCAGCCGGAAGAGGCGCAGACCCAGGCCGGCCGCTGTTCGCAGTGCGGCGTGCCGTACTGTCAGGTGCACTGCCCGCTGCACAACAACATCCCCGACTGGCTGATGCTGACCGCCGAGGGCCGGCTGCAGGAGGCGTACGAGGTCTCCAGCGCCACCAACAACATGCCCGAGGTGTGCGGCCGGATCTGCCCGCAGGACCGCCTGTGCGAGGGCAACTGCGTGATCGAGCAGGCTGGCCACGGCACGGTCACGATCGGCGCGGTCGAGACCTACATCACCGAAACCGCCTGGGATCAGGGCTGGGTCGAGCCGGTCAAGCCGATGCGCGAGCGCGGCGAGACGGTCGGCATCATCGGCGCCGGGCCCGGCGGTCTGGCGGCGGCCGAGCAGCTGCGCCGCAAGGGCTACCAGGTGCACGTCTACGACCGCTACGACCGGATCGGCGGTCTGATGGTCTACGGCATCCCGAACTTCAAGCTGGAGAAGTACGTCATCGAACGCCGCGCCCGGCTGCTCTACGACAGCGGCGTGCACTTCCACCTCAATTTCGAGGTCGGCCGCGACATGACCTTGCCGGAACTGCGCCAGCAGCACGACGCGGTCCTGATCGCGACGGGCGTCTACAAGGCGCGCGAAATCCAGGTGCCGGGCGTCGGGCCTGAATGGCGTGGTGCGCGCGCTCGACTTCCTGACCGCGTCCAACCGCAAGGGTCTGGGCGACGAGGTGCCGGAGTTCGACAGCGGGCAGCTGAACGCGGAGGGCAAGAACGTCGTCGTGATCGGCGGCGGCGACACCGCGATGGACTGCGTGCGCACCGCGATGCGCCAGGGCGCCCGGAGCGTCAAGTGCCTCTACCGGCGCAACCGCCAGAACATGCCGGGCTCCCAGCGGGAGGTCGCCAACGCCGAGGAAGAGGGCGTCGAGTTCGTCTGGCTGGCGGCCCCCAAGGCGTTCCTGGGCGACGAGCACGTCACCAAGGTGCGCGCCCAGCGCGTCCACCTGGGCGTGCCCGACGCCAGCGGCCGGCAGGCCCCGCAGATCGTCGAAGGCAGCGACTACGACCTGGACGCCGACATGGTGATCAAGGCGCTCGGCTTCGACGCGGAGGATCTGCCGACGATGTTCGCCTGCGAGGAGCTGGAGACCACGCGCTGGGGCACCGTGAAGGTCGATTTCCGCACCCTGATGACCAGCCTGGACGGCGTGTTCGCCGCCGGCGACATCGCCCGCGGCGCCAGCCTGGTGGTCTGGGCGATCCGCGACGGTCGCGACGCCGCCGAGCAGATCGACGGCTACATCAAGCGCCAGACCGGCGATCGGGCCACCGACGCCCAACCGGCCGACGCGTTGGCCGCGGAGTAGGAGGCGCGACGATGGCGCGATTGACCGAAGCGGCGCCCTCGCCGAACAGACGTCGCAGCTGTCCAGAACTCCGGCGGCCTCTCAGAGGCGCTCGGCCCGTTCGGTCTATGGGTGGGACCGCGAACAGATCCGAACAAACGAACCCAAGCGGAGAAGGAGGCGTACGTCGCTCGGCGCCTCATCGTTGCTTTAGTGCGTGCCGGCGATCAGCCGATGCCGTTGACGGTGGAGGTAAGCGAGGACGACCCGTCGCTCCCAGACTTTGTGCTGATCAACGGGTCGGGACAGCGCTGGGGCCTCGAAGTGACGGAAGCCGGCGATCCATCTTATCAGGCTTGGCTGACGAACTCCGAGCCGCGAACGAGATCTGGCCGATGGCGAACTTGTGGAGATTTCTTGTACGAGAAACCATTGAGCGAATGGCGGCGCGTTCCGTTCAGGAAAGAAGCGCGCATACAAAACGGTGCTTATTCAAGTGTTCCGGAGTGCGAGCTCGCGATCTATGACAACACCAAGGCGAGCGGTTTTTTAGATTTCAAGAAACTCGTTGAGATATTTCGGCAATCCACAGATGCGCCGAAGGCGTGTAAACGCGTCCACATCGTTAAGGACATGACGGTCTGTCTCGACGCCCTCGGGCAAGGGAACCGCTCTGCTGAAATTTATCCTCTCAATGGCGTTTACGAAGTCGACTACGCCGGCTGGATCGACCAGCAAGTGGCGCGACTGCGGGGCAACCACGAGCGGATCGACGCCGGGAACATTGCCGAGGAGCTTTCCGACTTGGGAAAGTCGCAGTACCAAGCGCTGAGAAGCCAGACTCGAGCGCGGCTGGTAATGCACTTGCTCAAGTGGCGGCATCAACCCTCGCACCGAACGGGTAGCTGGGCGTCCACGATCGACGATGCACGCGATAAGATCGCTCAGATCGTCGCGGTCAGCCCGAGTCTGAAATCGCGCGTCGAGCTAGCTTACCATGAAGCCTATAAGGCAGCACGCCGCCAAGGCGGCATCGGAAATGGGTATGGACGACATCTCGGCCTTACCGACTGAGCCGGAATTCGGTCTTAAAGACGTTCTTGATCCGGACTTCTTTCCCGACTCCTCGGTCGACGGTGCATCGGACTCCGCGAGTTAGCAGAATTGACCTACCGCCTGTTCGCCGACCCGACCTCGGGCAACTGCTACAAGGTTGCGCTGATCCTTCGTCTGACCGGGCGCGATCTGCAGGTGGTGCGCACCAGCGTGGTCGAGGGGCACACCCAGGATCCGCGGTTCCGCGCCCTCAATCCCGACGGGCGGGTGCCGTTCCTGCGGTTCCCCGACGGCCGCGGCATGGGGGAATCGAACGCCCTGCTGCTGTCGCTCGCCCGCGGCACCGCCTACCGCCCGGACGAACCCGACGACGAGGACGAGATGCTCGAATGGCTGTTCTTCGAGCAGTACAGCTTCGAGCCCAACATCGCGGTCGCCCGGGTCTGGCGCCACTTCACCGGCGTGCCGGAAGGTCAGGAGGAGGCGCTGCGCGCCAAGATGGCGAACGGCGCGCACGCGCTGAAGGTGCTCGATCGGGCGCTGGAAACCCGGCAGTTCCTGGCCGGCCGGCGCTTCACGGTCGCCGACATGGCGCTTTACGCCTACGCGCATCTGGCCGGTGACGGCGGGTTCGACCTGAACGACGTCCCGGCGGTGCTGGCGTGGATGGAACGGGTGTCCGGTCAGCCGGGCTTTCTGGAGATGCCGGCGCTGTTCGAGAGCGCGCCGACGGTGAATTTCGACGACGCCCTTGCGGCGTAGGATGGACGCGCGCGCCTGGAGCGGGCGCGCGCGCGGAACCGAGAGAAGAGGAAGACGCCATGACCAGCGTATGGGGCCAGGGCCAGGATGCCGCGATCCGCGCGTGGGAAGACAACGCCCGGCGGCTGAGCGAGACCGGTCTGTACGACCCGTCCGACGAGCACGACGCCTGCGGCGTCGGCCTGATCGCCTCGATCGACGGCAGTGCGCGGCGCGACGTCGTGCAGGCCGGGATCGACGCCTTGAAGGCGGTCTGGCACCGCGGCGCGATCGACGCCGACGGCAAGACCGGCGACGGCGCCGGCATCCACGTCGAGATCCCGCAGGACTTCTTCCACGAGCATATCGCCGCCGCCGGCCACAAGCCGGGCCCGGAACGCGTGGCCGTGGGCATGATGTTCCTGCCGCGCACCGACCTCGACGCCCAGGAGCGCTGCCGGGTGGTCGTCGAGCGCGAGATCCTGAAGTACGGCTACACGATCTACGGCTGGCGCCAGGTGCCGGTGAACACCGGGGTGATCGGCGAGAAGGCCAACGCCACCCGCCCGGAGATCGAGCAGATCATGATCTCCAACGCCCGCGGGCGCTCGGCGAGCGACTTCGACCTGGACCTCTACGTCATCCGCCGGCGGATCGAGAAGGCGGTCGCGGAGGAGTCGATCAAGGACTTCTACTGCTGCTCCCTGTCCTGCCGGTCGATCATCTACAAGGGCATGTTCCTGGCGGAGCAGCTGACCTCCTTCTATCCGGACCTGGAGGACAAGCGGTTCGTCTCCGCCTTCGCGATCTTCCACCAGCGCTATTCGACCAACACCTTCCCGACCTGGCCGCTCGCGCAGCCGTTCCGGGTGCTCGCCCACAACGGCGAGATCAACACGCTGCGCGGCAACGTGAACTGGATGAAGGCGCACGAGTGCCGGCTGGACAATCCGCGCTTCGGCGACCGGATCGAGGACGTCAAGCCGGTGGTGCAGGCGGGCTCCAGCGACTCGGCCGCGCTCGACGCGACCTTCGAGCTGCTGGTGCGCGCCGGGCGCAGCGTGCCCATGGCGAAGACGCTGCTGATCCCGGAGTCGTTCTCCTCCGACCGGTCGATGCCGGACGAGCTGAAGAACCTCTACCGCTACTGCAACTCGGTGATGGAGCCGTGGGACGGCCCGGCGGCGATCTGCGCCTTCGGCGGCCGCTGGGTGATGGGCGGCATGGACCGCAACGGCCTGCGCCCGCTGCGCTACACCGTGACCGACGACGGTCTGCTGTTCGTCGGCTCGGAGACCGGCATGGTCCGCATGGACGAGCAGCACATCGTCGAGAAGGGCAAGATCGGCCCCGGCCAGATGATCGCCGTCGATCTGGAGGCGGGCACGCTCTACCACGACGGCGAAATCAAGCACATGCTGGCCAGCCAGCAGCCCTACGGCGAGTGGGTGCAGCAGATCACCAAGATCGACGACATCGTCCGCCCGGAGCACGGCGAGCACGCGGAATACGACAAGCAGGGCCTGCGCCGGCGTCAGCTCGCCTTCGGCCAGACGATGGAGGACATGGAGATGGTCCTCCACCCGATGGTCGAGGAGTCGAAGGAAGGCATCGGCTCGATGGGCGACGACACGCCGCTCGCCGTGCTGTCCGACCGCTACCGGCCGCTGCACCACTTCTTCCGGCAGAACTTCAGCCAGGTCACCAACCCGCCGATCGACTCGCTGCGGGAAAAGATGGTGATGACGCTGAAGACCCGGCTCGGCAACCTGGGCAACATCCTGGAGGAGGACGCCAGCCAGTGCCGGCTGCTGCAGCTCGACAGCCCGGTGCTGACCAACGCCGAATTCGAGTCCATGCGCGCCTACATGGGCGACACGGTGGCGGAGATCGACTGCACGTTCGATCCGAGCGGCGGCGAGGCCGCCATGCACGCCGCCCTGCAGCGCGTTCAGAAGGACGCCGAGGAGGCGGTGCGCGGCGGCTGCGAGCACTTGGTCCTGTCCGATAAGGCGCTGGGCGCGGACAAGGCGCCCTTGCCCATGATCCTCGCCACCGGCGGGGTGCACACCTACCTGATGCGCCAGAAGCTGCGCACCTTCACCTCGCTCAACGTGCGCTCGGGCGAGTGCCTGGACGTGCATTACTTCGCCGTGCTGATCGGCGTGGGCGCGACCACCGTCAACGCCTATCTGGCGCAGGAGTCGATCGCCGACCGGCATGCCCGAGGGCTGTTCCCGGACATGAACCTCGAGGACTGCCTGCAGCGCTTCAAGAAGGCGGTCGACGAGGGGCTGCTCAAGATCATGTCCAAGATGGGCATTTCGGTGCTGGCCTCCTACCGCGGCGCGTACAACTTCGAGGCGGTCGGCCTGTCGCGCACGCTGGTCGACGAGTTCTTCCCCGGCATGCCCTCGCGGATCTCCGGTATCGGGCTGTCGGGCATCCAGAAGAAGGTACAGGAACTTCACGAGCGCGCCTGGTCGGAGGACTTCATCGCCCTGCCGGTGGGCGGCTTCTACAAGTATCGCCGGCGCGGCGAGCGCCACTCCTGGGACGGCCAGCTGATCCACGTCATGCAGTCGGCCGTGGCGAGCGACAGCTACTCGACCTTCAAGAAGTTCTCCGAGGGCGTGCGCAACCTGCCGCCGACCACGCTGCGCGACCTGCTCGACTTCAACACCAAGAACGTGAGCCCGGTGTCGGTCGAGGAGGTCGAGTCGATCACCGCGATCCGCAAGCGCTTCAACACCCCCGGCATGTCGCTGGGCGCGATGAGCCCGGAAGCGCACAAGACCCTCAACATCGCGATGAACTCGATCGGCGCCAAGTCCGACAGCGGCGAGGGCGGCGAGGATCCGGCGCACTTCAAGCCGGACGACAAGGGCAATAACCCGAACTCCGCGATCAAGCAGGTCGCCTCCGGCCGCTTCGGCGTGACGGCGGAGTACCTGAACAACTGCCGGGAGATCGAGATCAAGGTCGCCCAGGGCGCGAAGCCCGGCGAGGGCGGCCAGCTGCCCGGCTTCAAGGTCACCGACATCATCGCCAAGCTGCGCCACGCCACCCCGGGCGTGCCGCTGATCAGCCCGCCGCCGCACCACGACATCTACTCGATCGAGGACCTGGCGCAGCTGATCTACGACCTGAAGCAGATCAACCCGGACGCCGAGGTCTGCGTCAAGCTGGTCGCGCGCTCGGGCATCGGCACGATCGCCGCCGGCGTCGCCAAGGCGAAGGCGGACGTGATCCTGATCGCCGGCCACTCCGGCGGCACCGGGGCGAGCCCGCTGACCTCGATCAAGTACGCCGGCATCCCCTGGGAGATGGGGCTGTCGGAGGTGCACCAGGTGCTGACCCTGAACCGGCTGCGCCACCGGGTGAAGCTGCGCACCGACGGCGGCCTCAAGACCGGGCGGGACATCGTCACCGCCGCGATCCTGGGCGCCGAGGAGTTCGGTGTCGGCACCGCCTCGCTGGTCAGCGTGGGCTGCATCATGGTCCGGCAGTGCCACTCCAACACCTGTCCGGTGGGCGTATGCACGCAGGACCCGCAGCTGCGCGAGAAGTTCACCGGCACGCCGCAGAAGGTGGTCAACCTGTTCTCCTTCATCGCGGAGGAGGTGCGCGAGGTGCTGGCGTCGCTGGGCGCGCGCACGCTGAACGAGGTGATCGGCTGCACCGAGCTGCTGCATCAGGTGAACCGCGGCGCGCCCAACCTGGACGACCTGGACCTGAACCCGCTCCTGGCGCGCCCCGATCCGGGTGAGTACGCCACCTACTGCACCCGCAAGGGCCGCAACGAGGTCGACGACACCCTGGACGCGCAGATGGTGGAGGACGCGCGCACGCTGTTCACGGATGGTGAGAAGATGCAGCTGCAGTACACCATCCGGAACACCCAGCGGGCGATCGGCACGCGCCTGTCCTCCCAGATCGTGCGCAAGTTCGGCATGACCGGGCTGCGTCCGGGGCACGCGACCGTGCGCCTGCGCGGCTCCGCCGGCCAGTCGCTGGGCGCGTTCGCTGTGCAGGGCCTGAAGCTGGAGGTGTTCGGCGACGCCAACGACTACGTCGGCAAGGGCCTGTCGGGCGGCACCATCGTGGTCCGGCCGACCACGGCGAGCCCGCTGGAAAGCCAGAACAACTCGATCGTCGGCAACACCGTGCTCTACGGCGCCACCGCGGGCCGGCTGTTCGCCGCCGGCCAGGCCGGGGAGCGCTTCTGCGTGCGCAACTCCGATGCCGTCGCGGTGGTCGAGGGCTGCGGTGCCAACGGCTGCGAGTACATGACCGGCGGCACCGCCGTGATCCTGGGCAACGTCGGCTCCAACTTCGGCGCCGGCATGACCGGCGGCATGGCCTACGTCTACGACCCCGACGGCGACTTCGAGCAGCGGGTGAACCCCGACCAGGTGACCTGGCAGCGGATCCAGACCGACTACTGGGAGGGCGTGGTCCGCGACCTGATCGCCGAGCACGTCCGCGAGACCCAGTCCCGCTTCGCCGAGCGCCTGCTGATCGACTGGCAGGCCGAGCGCGAGCACTTCTGGCAGGTCGTGCCCAAGGAGATCATCCCCCACCTGGAACAGCCGCTCACCCACGAAGGCCGCGAGGCCCGCGCGCAACCCGGCGGAGAGTGAGCGCGATTCGCAGTGGCACGTTCGCGGTGGCTAGGAGGAGGCTGCCGTGTTCTTCCGCAAGAAGGTCAACAAGGGCCACACCTACATCCAGCTCGTGGAGAACCGCCGCGAGGGCGGCCGCACCCGGCAGCGCCAGCTGGCCTCGCTCGGCCGCCTCGACGAGCTCCAGGCATCCGGCAGCCTGGACGAGTTGCTCAAGTCGGGCGGCAAGTTCGCCCAGAGCGCGGCCGTGATCGCCGGGGCCCGCAACGGCGAGCTGGATCAGGTCCGCTCCCAGCGGATCGGCGCGGCCGTGGTGTTCGAGCGGCTCTGGCAGGAGACGGGCTGCCAGCGGGTGATCCAGGATCTCCTCAAGGACCGCGCGTTCTCCGCCCCGATTGAGCGGGCGGTGTTCGCCACCGTGCTGCACCGTCTGGCCGCGCCCGGCTCCGGCCGGGCGTGCGAGCACTGGCTGCGCGACAAGGGCGTGGCCGGCAGCGAGGACCTGCAACTGCAGCATCTCTACCGGGCCATGGCCTGGCTGGGCGAGACGCTGGAAACCGACGACGATGAGCGGACGACGCGCAGCACCAAGGACGTCGATCGAGGAGCGGCTGTTCGACCGCCGGCGCAACCTGTTCGACGACCTGGAGCTTGTGCTCGTGGATACCACCTCGCTGTTCTTCTACGGCGAGGGCGGCGCGGAACTCGGGCGCGCGGCCATTCCAAGGACCGGCGGCCCGAGCTCAAGCAGCTGATCCTGGCGATCGTCGTCGACCAGCGCGGCCGGCCGATCTGCTCGGAGACCTGGCCGGGCAACACGGCCGACGTGAAAGCCCTGCTGCCGATCGTCTCCCGGCTGCGCGAACGCTTCTGCATCGACCGTGTTTGCGTCGTTGCCGATCGCGGCATGGTCTCCAGCGCCACGATCGCCGAGCTGGAGCGGCGGAACATCGGCTACATCCTCGGCACCCGGGAGCGGCGCGACAAGGAGGTGCGCGAGGCGGTGCTCGACGACCACCGCGGGTTCATCCCGCTGTCGCTGCCGCGGATCGGCCACGAGAGCACCGACATCGAGATCAAGGACGTGCGCGTCGAGGACCGGCGCTACGTCGTCTGCCGGAACCCGGAGCAGGCCGAGCACGACGCCGAGGCGCCGCGAGGCCATGGTCGCCGGGCTGCGCGACAAGCTGCGCCAGGGCGACAAGGCGCTGGTCGGCAATAGCGGCTACCGGCGCTTCCTGCGCACCGTGGGCGACGATCACTTCGAGATCGACGACGAGCGGATCGCCGCCGAGGCGAAGTTCGACGGCATCAGCGTGCTGCGCACCAACACCGACCTGCCGGCCGCGGAGGTGGCCCGCCAGTACCGGCAACTTTGGCTCGTGGAACAAATCTTCAGGACCGCCAAGGCGATCCTGCGCACGCGGCCGATCTACCACCAGTCGGATGCCGCGATCCGCGGCCACGTGTTCTGCTCGTTCCTCGCCCTCGTGCTGCGCAAGGAACTGGAGGAGCGCCTCGCCGCCGCCGGCGTCACCGCCGAATGGCCGGAGATCCTGCGGGATCTGGAAGCCATCCACGAGACCGAAGTGCGGGACGGCGAGCAGCACTTCGTGCTGCGCGATCACGCCCAGGGCTGTGCCGGCGAGGTCTGCAAAGCGGTCGGGGTGTCGCTACCGCCGCTGTTCCGGAACCTCGGCAAGGAGGGCCGAACCGCGGAGATCGCGTAACCGCGCCACCGCCTGAAGGAGGTGTGGTGCCACAAGCCAGCCGGCATGCACGCAAAAAGGCCCGGACCGCTTGCCGCGGCCCGGGCCTTCGTCAGCGCAATTACGGTTCGTGTGCCGATCAGGTCGGCTGCGGGGTCGGATCCCAGCCGCCTTCGCGGCCCTCGCCCTTGCTGCCGCGGCCGGCGTTGGGGACGCTCCCGGCGGGCTTGCTGGCGGCCGCGCCGCCGCTGCCGCCGTCGCCGCGGGAGATGTCCTGGCCCTGCATCACGGCCTGGGCCTCCTCGGCGGACAGCGTCTCGTAGTCGAGCAGCCCGCGGGCGAGGCGGTGCAGGTCGTCGATGTGCTCGGTCAGCACCGTGCGGGCGCGCTCCTCGGCCTCGTCGATCACCCGGCGGACCTCCTCGTCGATCAGACGGGCGGTGTGCTCGCTCACCTGACCCTCGCGGGACACGCCGTCGCCCAGGAAGACCTCCTGGTCGCTGCCGCCGGCGTAGTTCTGCGGGCCGAGGCGTTCGGACATGCCCCACTCGGTGATCATCCGCTGGGCGAGTTCGGTCGCCTGCTTGATGTCGTTGCCGGCGCCTGTGGTGACGTCCTCGGTGCCGTAGATCAGCTCCTCGGCCAGGCGGCCGCCGAACATCATCGCCAGCCGGCCCTCGATCTCCATCTTCTGATAGCCGTAGCGGTCCTTCTCCGGCAGCGCCATGGTGACGCCCATCGCCTGGCCGCGCGGGATGATGGTGATCTTGTGCAGGGGATCGTTGCCCGGCACGAACAGCGAGACGATGGCGTGGCCGGCCTCGTGGTAGGCGGTCAGCTCCTTGTCCGCCTCGTCCATCACCATGGAGCGCTTCTCCGCGCCCATCAGCACCTTGTCGCGCGCCTTCTCGAAGTCGTCCATCATGACCATGCGCTTGTTGGCGCGCGCGGCGATCAGCGAGGCCTCGTTGACCAGGTTGGCGAGGTCCGCGCCGGAGAAGCCGGGGGTGGCGCGGGCGATCTTGCGCACCTCCACGTCGGGCGCGCAGGGCACCTGCCGGGTGTGGACCTGCAGGATCTGTTCGCGGCCCAGCACGTCCGGGTTGGGCACGGTGATCTGCCGGTCGAACCGGCCCGGGCGCAGCAGGGCGGGGTCGAGCACGTCCGGGCGGTTGGTGGCGGCCACCATGATCACGCCCTCGTTCTTCTCGAACCCGTCCATCTCCGCCAGCAGCTGGTTCAGGGTCTGCTCGCGTTCGTCGTTGCCGCCGCCGAGACCCGCGCCGCGCTTGCGCCCGAGGGCGTCCAGCTCGTCGATGAAGACGATGCAGGGCGCGTTCTTCTTGGCCTGCTGGAACATGTCGCGCACGCGGCTGGCGCCGACGCCGACGAACATCTCGATGAAGTTCGAGCCCGAGATGGTGAAGAACGGCACGTTCGCCTCGCCGGCGATCGCGCGGGCGAGCAGCGTCTTACCGGTGCCGGGCGGGCCCACCAGCAGCATGCCCTTGGGGATCTCGCCGCCCAGCTTCTGGAACTTGCCGGGATCGCGCAGGTAGTCGACGATCTCCTCCAACTCCTGCTTGGCCTCGTCGATGCCGGCGACGTCGTCGAACTTCGCCTTGCGGCTGTCCTCGGTCAGCATCTTGGCCTGGGATTTGCCGAACTGCATCGCCCCGCCGGCGCCGCCGCCGCGCGCCCGGCTCATGAAGTAGATGACGACGCCGATCAAAAGCAGCATCGGGAACCAGGACAGCAGCACCGACCAGACGGTGCGGCCCTGCTCGACCGGCTCGACCTGGATGCGCACGCCGTTGTCGCGCAGCTTGTCGGTCGGATTGGCGCCCTCGGGCGCGAAGGTGTTGAACTTCTGCCCGCCGGACAGCGTGCCGGTGATGTCGCCGCCCTTCATCTTGACCGACTGGACCTTGCCCGCCTCGACGCGTTCGATGAAGGCGCTGTAGGAGAGGCTGCGGCCGACATCCTGACGGCCCTCGCTCTGGGCGAAGGCGAGGAACATCACGACGACGAGGCCGAGGATGATGAAGGGGAGGAACTTGCGAAGGCGTTCGTTCATGAAGCGGTCCGCCTGTTGCGTTCGGGTGAAGGCGCGGCGCGGCAGGGCGCGCGGGCGCGGCAAACCGTCAGGCTGCGGCAAGCCGGCCACGCGCTCAAGGTGCCGCGGTGCTGTGGTAGAAACGTCTACAGGGCAAGTGGGGGTCCATACCAGGGCGTCAAGGACGCGTTTGCCCGCCTTCGCGCGCGGCCAGCGGCGCCTGAAAAAGCGCCCGGCGGCCGCCGTCCTGAGCGGCTGCAGCGGGCCGGGCGCTTTCGAAGCCGCGGCTGCCCGCGCCGCGTCCTGCGTCACGGGCGCGCGGTTGCGGTGTTCATGTGCGATCGAAGACCGGCGCGGGAAGCCCTTTAGAAGCGGCACTTGCCGCTGGTGAAGAAGGTCTGGGCCTGGTGCGCCGGACGGGTCGTCTTGCGATGCCCACGGGCGGTCTGGCGGGCGGTCTGGCGGGCGGTCTGGCGGTGGGCGCGATAGCGGTTGGCGCGCTTCGAACGCTTCATCGCCGAACCTCCCTGTCTTTGGCCTCGCTTCCGCTTGAACCGACACCGGGGACGTGGTTGAGGGTTGGCGGGCAGTGAAGGGGAGGGAGCTCAGATGACCACCAACGCCGCGCCGACCGCCCACACGACCGCCCACGCGACCGCCCACCAGCGGGGCCGGCTTGCCGGCCGCACCGCGCTCGTCACCGGCGCGGGGTCGAGCGGCCCCGGCTGGGGCGTGGGCAAGGCGATCGCCGTCGCCTGCGCGCGCGAGGGCGCGCGCGTCGCGTGTCTCGACGTGCAGCACGCCAACGCCCGCGAGACCGCCCGGATCATCGAGGGCGAGGGCGGCACCGCGCTCGCGCTGCAGGCCGACGTCACCGACAGTGACGAGGTCGCGGCGGCGGTGCGTCAGCTGCTGGACGCCTGGGAGCGGCTGGACGTGCTGGTCAACAACGTCGGCATCCTGGAACTGGGCGGCCCGGTCGAGGCGAGCGAGGCGTCCTGGGACCGGGTGATGGACGTCAACCTCAAGTCGATGTTCCTGACCTGCAAGCACGCGATCCCGGCGATGCAGGCGCAGGGGCAGGGCGCGATCGTCAACATCGCCTCGATCGCGGCCACGCACTGGACCGGGATCCCCTACATCTCCTACGCCGCCAGCAAGGCGGGCGCGGTGCAGTTCACCCGCCAGGTCGCCCTGCAGCACGCCAAGGAAGGCATCCGCGCCAACGCCATCCTGCCGGGCCTGCTCGACACCCCGATGGTGCGCGAGCCGCTGAAGGACCATTACGCCGACGGCGACGTGGAAGCGATGATCGCCAAGCGCGACGCCCTGTGCCCGACCGGCAAGATGGGCGACGCCTGGGACGTCGCCCACGCCGCCACCTTCCTGGCAAGCGACGAGGCCAAGTACATCACCGGCACCGACCTCGTGGTCGACGGCGGCATCACCGCGAAGTTCGCGTGACGAGCCGCAGCGTGGCTGTACAGCCCACCTGATCCCCCTCCTCCCACGTGGAGAGACTTTTGCACCCTCACCAGGGAGCCGTACGGGATCCTTCGACACAGACGCCTTCGGCGTCCTACTCAGGATGAAGAATTAGGTTTATCAGTAACTTAAATCTTACGTCATGCTGAGTAGCCAGCCGCAGGCTGGCGTGTCGAAGCACGCCACACGGGTGCTCATGCCCGCGTGAAAAAGTCTCTCCAACGTGGAGGAGCGGGGCGTGAGCCGAACTGCACACGAAAAGCCCCGCCGGAGCGGGGATCCGGCGGGGCTCAACGCAGTCAGGGTAGACGCCGCGGCGGCCGGTCCATCGGCGGGGGCTTCCGCGCGGGGTGGCGCGGGCGCGAGGGGGCCTAGGGGACCGGCCGCCGCGGGTACCTCCGGTCGCGCCGGAACCGCTGCGACACGATCCGACGCCCGGCCTGAGGCTGTCCTGGCGGGGCGACAGCCTCATGTTTCGGAGACTACAGAATGGGCTGGGGCTCTGCTGTGACAGGGTGAGGGCAAAAAGCTGACCGGCGCCCGGCCGCCGCGCCCAAATCTGTCACAGCGCGGCCTGCCGCGCGCATGCGCGCCCGAGATTGCTACCTTAGCTCGTTAAACATATCTGGTTATTGCCGTGTTTGGCGCGGCGTGTGACAACTTCTCCGTGTAGGCGCTTCGGCTGTCGGGCGCCGTTCTCCGGGGAAGTGAGATGTCGTTTCAGCGAATCGGATGGCGCGCGGGCCTCGCGGCGATCCTTCTAACCTTCTGTTCTATCGGCGATACCCAGGCCGCGGGGCCGTGCCGTGACCTGCTGCCCTACGGTGCACCTGTGCTCGGTGCCGCCGAAGAGCATAACACGCATTACGTGTGTCACGCCCGTGCGGCGGACGCGGTCGGGTTTTTCGCGCTCGCCTACGACCGCAGCCGCGCCGGGCCGTTGTGGACGGCCTATCACCTCTCCCGCAGCAAGATGCTGGCGGTGGAGGCGCTCAACCTGCCGCGCGACGACTATTTCCGGGAGGACGACGCGGTCGAGACCGGCGGCTGGGACAGCCCGAACCACGGCGATTACACCGGGGTCGGCGACCGCGGGCTGGCGCGTGGGCATCTCGCCCCGTCCAAGGGAATGTCGTGGGACCCGGACGCGCAGGACGCGACCTACGTGACCTCCAACATCGTCCCGCAGCACGGCGGCTTCAACGGCGGCGCCTGGGCGAAGCTGGAGGGGAACGTGCGCGCCTGGGCATGCACCCTCGGCACCGTCTACGTCGTCACCGGCGTGATCCACGGGCCCGGGGCCGAGCCGCCGCTGCCCTGGGACGACGGCACCGGCATCGACGTGCCCACGCAGCTGTACAAGATGATCTACACCCCGGCGCGCGGCGGACGGGCGGTCGCGTTCCTGTTCGACAACGCCGACATGCCCGCCGACGCCCCGGCGATCCGCGCCGGCATGGTCTCGGTCGACACGCTCGAGGCGGCGGCGGATCTCGACTTCATGCCGGACCTGACCGAATCCCGCGCCAGGCGGCTGGAATCCGCGGCGGCCGATCCGCAGGCCTGGCCGCTCGACGCGGAAAGCACGTTCGCCTGCACCCGCGATTCCCTGGCGGCCCGGCTGGAGTAGGCGTTACGGCGCCCGTCGGCTTTCATCGATTTTGCGCTATCCTCAAGAAGTTAGAGCGACATTCAACCCGAAGGCCGGTTCGGCCTTCCAGCGTTTCGCTCTAGGCGTTCGCGCGCCAAGCGGAAGGCGAGCGGGGCGAACACCACGATCAGGAAGATCCGCACGATGTGGTGGGTGGCGACCAGCGCCGCCTCCAGGCCGAGGGCAAGCGCCACCAGGCTCATCTCCGCCAGGCCGCCCGGGGAATACGCCAGGGTCAGTTCCAAAACCGGCAGGCCGGTCGCGAGATGCCCCGCCCAGGCGGCGGCCACGGCCGTGCCCAGCAGCACCACCGTGCCGCCCGCCGCCCACAGGATCGTCCGCCCGATCAGCGCCACGGCGGTGCCGGCGAACCGGCAGCCGAGCGCGCTGCCGACGACGACCTGGGCAGCCGCGACCAGCACCTGCGGCGGTCCGGCCTCGATCACCCCGCCCAGGTGTACCGCCGCGCTCAGCAGCATCGGCCCGACGACCGCCGGCGCGGGCACCCGCAGCAGCCGCGCGCCCACCCAGCCGACGACGCCCGAGGCGCTCAGCACCAGCACGTCGAAGCCGCCGAGCGCGCCCAACGCCGGGCCGGCGTCCGGCCGCTCTGCCGGGTCGTAGCCCATGAACAGCTGGAACGCGAAGGGGAGGATCAGCACCACCAGCAGCAGCCGGCTCGCGTGGGTGAGCGAGATCAGGCGGGAGTCGCCGCCCATCGCCTCGCCGACGAAGATCATCACCGACAGCCCGCCCGGCATGGCGGAAAAGTAGCTGGTGATCCGGTCGTAGCCGGCGATGCGGTGGAAGAACCACGCGCCCAGCCCGCCGGCGACGACCGTGTAGACGCACAGGATCACGATGCTGAGGCCCCAGCCGGGCAGCTGGGCGGCGATCTCCGGGGTGAAGCTGCTGCCCAGCATGACGCCGAGGACGACCACGAAGCCCTCGCGCAGGCGCTGCCACAGCGCGACCGGCAGGCCGGCGACGGCGGCCAGCGTGGTCGCCAGCATCGCCCCGATCATCCAGGGCAGCGGCAGCCCGGCGAGACTGGCGAGCCAGCCGCCGCCGGTGCCGAGCGCGAGCGCCAGCAGCGCGCGCGGCCAGATCGCGCGGCGCGCCGCCGCCTGTTCCTCCGCCGGCGTCGTCATCGCACGCCTCAGGCGCTCAGCCGGTCCAACAGACCGCCCAGGAAGCGCTCGCAGGCCGCCAGCTGGTCGAGCGCGACGAACTCGTCCGGCTTGTGCGCCTGGGCGATGAAGCCGGGGCCGCACACAACCGCGGGGATGCCGGCGTCCTTGAACCGGCCGGCCTCGGTCCCGAAGGCGACCTTGCCCGTCGCGTTCTTCTCCGCGAGCGCCTTCGCCAGCACGACCACGTCGTGCGCCGGATCGGTATCCAGTGCCGGGAAGTGCGACAGCTCGGCGAAGCTGAAGCCGGCTTGCGCGTGGATCGCCTGCATCGCGGGCTCGATCTCGGCGCGGGCGTAGTCGATCGCTTCCTGCACCAGCGCGTGCGGGTCGTCGCCCGGCAGGTTGCGCACCTCGAACTCCAGGCTGGCGGCGCTGGGCACGATGTTGAGCGCGGTGCCGCCCTCCAGCACGCCCACGTGCACGGTCGTGTGCGGCACGTCGTAGGCGGAATCGAACGGGCCCTGGGCGATCTTGCGCTCGGCAAGCTCGCCCAGCTTCACCGCCAGCCGGGCGGCGGCGAGGGCGGCGTTCACGCCCTCGGGCGCGTAGGCGGAGTGGCAGGCGAGCCCGGTAACCTGCGCGCGCATCGACAGCTTGCCCTTGTGCGCGTTGATCACCTCCATGCCCGTGGGCTCGCCGATGATCGCAGCAGCCGGGCGCACCTCGCGGTGCATGAGCGGGGCCAGCAGCTTCTGCACGCCCAGGCACCCGACCTCCTCGTCGTAGGAGAAGCAGAGGTGCACCGGCTCGCTCAGGTGAGTGCGCGCGAACGCCGGCGCGTAGGCCAGCACGGCGGCCAGGAAGCCCTTCATGTCGGCGGTGCCGCGGCCGAACAGCTTGCCGTCCGCGGCGCGCAGCTCGAACGGGTCGCTCGCCCAGGTCTGGTCGTCCACCGGGACCACGTCGGTGTGCCCCGAAAGCGCGATGCCGCCGCGGTCCTTGGGCCCGATGGTGGC
Source organism: Rhodovibrio sp. (assembly GCA_034521655.1). Lineage (GTDB taxonomy): Bacteria > Pseudomonadota > Alphaproteobacteria > Kiloniellales > Rhodovibrionaceae > Rhodovibrio. The sequence continues at coordinate 18,101 of JAXHMD010000021.1, read as the reverse complement.
GTAGAGGTTCGCCTTGCGGCCTTCGTCGTCGTGGGTCAGTTCGCTTTCGACGCCAAGCTCGGCCAGCAGCGCGCGGACGTAGTCGATCAGCGCCAGGTTGGAGTTGCGGCTGACCGTGTCGAAGGCGATCAGGTCGGCCAGGATCCGGCGGGTTTCGGCGCTCGGTTCGGCGGACGGGGAAGACACGGGGCAGGGCCTCCTGGAAAGCGGCGCTCGGCCGGGGGCGACCGCACGACGGCAGTTGCTGCCCGTCTGTAGCCGCTGCGCCGAACGATGGCCAGAGGGGATGGCGAAACGGGAAGGCCAGCGGGGATGGAGGCGGCCGGCGATGACACGCGGTCGTCGGCGCCGGTCGGCGCTGGGCAAAAAAAGGCGGCCGGTCGCGGGGGACCGGCCGCCAGGGAGCGCTCTCCATCGGCAGTCACAGGGCAGGGAGGCGTTCGTCTACGCGGCCGCTTCCTGCGCGTCGGCCGCGTCCAGGAACTCCAGGTCGACCGGCTGGGCCGGCTCAAGCTCGGTGTTGTTGGCGATCTCGCGCAGGGCGTCCTGCACCCGTTCCTCGATCGTCGGGTGGTAGAACGGCATGCGCAGCACGTCGGCCGCGCTCAGGCCCTGCTGGATCGCCAGCGCGAACAGATGGCCCAGATGCTCGCCGTCCGGGGCCACCATGGAGGCGCCGCGCAGCCGGCCGTCGCGCCGGTCGGCGTAGATCCGCGCCACACCGGTGTCGGCGTGCTTGATCCGGCTGCGCTGGTCGCGCTCGAAGTGGCAGGTGCCGACCAGCACGTCTTCGTGCCGCAGCGTCTCCCAGCTCTCGCCGACCGTGACCACGTTCGGCTGGGAGAACACGATCGCCAGCGGCGCGCGCCGGCGGAAGCGCTGTTCGGTGCCGCGCGCGGCGTTGTAGCCGGCGATCTGTCCCTCGTCGCGCGCCTCGTGCTGCAGCGGCAGCTCGGCGTTGGCGTCGCCGGCGATAAAGATCGGCGCGCCCGGGACCTTCATCGTCTCCGGGTCGTAGGCCGGGACGCCGCGGCCGTCGAGCTCCAGGCCGAGCCGGTCCAGGCCCAGCCCGTCCACGTTCGGCTTGCGCCCGGCGGCGACCAGCACCTGCTCGACCTCGACCGACTTGTCGCCCGCGGTGACGCGGACGCGGCCTTCGGCGCCTTCGGCGAGGTCGGCCGGTTCGCCCAGCCACAGCGGGAACTCGCGACGCATCGCCTGGACGGCGGTCTCGTTGACCGTGTCGTCGCTCAGACCGCCGACGCGCTCCAGCATGTCGACGCCGGTCACCTCGACGCCGAGGCGGGCCAGCGCCTGGCCCAGCTCCAGGCCGATCACGCCCAGGCCCAGCACGGCCATCGAATTGGGTAAACTCGGCTGCTCGAAGATGCGGTCGGTGGTGATCACCCGGTCGCCGAACGCCTGCCAGGCTTGCGGGACGACCGGCTTGGAGCCGGTCGCGACGATCACGCGCTGGGCGTGAATCGTGCCGCCCTCGACCTCGATCACGCCCGGTGCCTGGAAGCGCGCGTGGCTGCGGATCAGCTTGTCGCCCAGCTTGGAGACCGGGCCGCCCATGACGTGCTCGACGAAGCTGTCGCGCATCTGCCGGACGTAATCCATCGCCCGCGGGGCCTCGAGCGCGAGCTGCTCGCCGCCGTCGATCCCCTCGACCGCGAGGTCGCGGCGATGGTGATAATCCTCGGCCGTCTGGATCATTACCTTGGAGGGCATGCAGCCGACCCGCGCGCAGGTCGTGCCCAGCTGACCGCCGTCGATCACCACGTAGCTGTCGGTGAAGCGCTTGACCTGGCGAAGCGCGAACAGGCCTGCGGTGCCGGCGCCGATGATCGCGACGTCGACGTGACGTTCCATGGTGGCGGGACCTCCCTTGTTGCCATCGTTCATCCGCCGTGCGGCCCGCCCGCAGGGCAGGACGCCCTTGAAGCTGGATTGCGGCCCAGCTGGATTTGACCTTAAGCGGGCGGCGCACCGGCGTGCTCTCGGCCGTCATATAAGAGATAACTAAAATGAGAAAACCGTGATCTGTGTCACACCGCGTCGTCGCGTCGCATTCGTTCTTGAATTGTTCTTTGCCGTTGTCGTAGACTGGAAGACCGTCGTTGAAGGAGGCCTGCATGCCGATCGCCCAGCCCGTCGGACCCGACCAGCCGAATGCGCGCGCGGACGTGCGCATCCTGCAGCGCCTGCTGAACGGCCAGCCATCCGCGCCCGGGGTGGTGGAGGATGGGCTTTACGGCCCCAACACCTGGAACGCGCTCAAGGCGGCCCGTCCGGACGGCGACGACCGCCGCCCGGTCACGCCCGGCGGGGACGACGTGGCGCGTCTGATCGCCGGTCTCTCGGCCGGGGCCGAGCGGGTGCGCTTCGGCTGCGTGTTCGCGGAAGCGGCGAGCGACCGGCTGGCACGCTTTCATCCGGCGCTTTCGGCCGCGATGGCCGACGCCGGCATCGACACGCCGCTGCGCCGGGCGCATTTCCTGGCCCAGATCGCGCATGAAAGCGGCGGCCTGCGCTGGCTGGAGGAACTGGCCAGCGGCCAGGCCTACGAAGGCCGCGCCGATCTCGGCAACGATCAGCCGGGCGACGGGCCGCGCTTCAAGGGGCGCGGGCTGATCCAGCTGACCGGCCGGGCGAACTATACCGCGTTCGCGCGCGCGCTCGGCCGCGACCTGACGTCCAGTACCGAGGCCGCGGCCCAGGTTGCCGAGGACCCCGATCTGTGCGTGCGCGCGGCGACCTGGTTCTGGTCGCAGAACGGCCTCAACGCGCTCGCCGACGCGGACGACCTCGAGGCCGTCACCCGCCGGATCAACGGCGGCCTCAACGGGCTGGCCGACCGGGCCAAGTACCTGGCGCGCGCCAAGGCGGTCTTCCCCGACCCGGTGGTCGCCTGAGCTCCGCGCTTTTTTCGAAGCGCCCCGCCACTGTTCCCGACCGCCGCCCTTCCCGACCGCCGCCCTTCCCGACCGCCGCCCTTCCCGAATCGCCCGGGGCTGGCGCATGCTCGCGCCCGCACACGTCCGCCGCGCAGCCCTGGTTCGAGCCCTCGATGCCCGATTTCCGCTTCGTTCACGCCGCCGACCTGCACCTGGACACGCCGTTCGACGGCCTGAGCCGGCTGGGCGGCGACCTGCCGGCCCGGCTGCGCGACGCCTCGCTCACCGCGTTCGACAACCTGGTGGCGGAGACGCTGCGGGTTGAGGCGGACGCGCTCGTGCTCGCCGGCGACCTGTACGACGGCCCGGACCGCGGCCTGCGCGCGCAGTTGCGCCTGCGCGACGGCTTCGCCCGCCTGACCCAGGCGGGCGTTCAGGTGTTCCTGGTCCACGGCAACCACGATCCGGTGCAGGAAGGCTGGTCGGCGATCCGCGACTGGCCGGACGGTGTACATGAATTCTCCGCCAAGGAGGTGGAGAGCGTGCCGGTCACCCGCGACGGCCGCGAGATCGCGCGGGTTTACGGCATCAGCTACGCCCGCGCCGACACCACCGAAAACCTCGCCGCCCGCTTCCCGCAGGGGAGCGACGCGCCGTTCGCGCTCGGCCTGCTGCACGCCAACGTCGGCAACAACCCGGCGCACGCCAGCTACGCGCCGTGCGAACTCGCTGAGCTGACCGGCGGCGGCATGGACTACTGGGCGCTCGGCCACATCCACGCCGCCCAGGTGCTGAGCCACGGGCCCGTCTACGCGGTCTATTCCGGCGTGCTGCAGGGGCGCAGCCCGAAACCGAGCGAGCAGGGCGCCAAGGGCGCCTACGTCGTCGACGTCGACGACGGCCGGGTGAGCGCGCTCGACTTCCGCCCGCTCGACGTCGTGCGGTTCGAGCAGCTGAGCCTCGACGTCGCCGGGATCGCGGACGCCGGCCAGCTGCAGGACGCCCTGCAGAACGCCGCCGGGGATGCGGCCGAAGCCGCTGACGGACGCGACCTGATCCTGCGCGCCGAGCTGACCGGCCGCGGGCCGGTCCACCGCCAGCTGCGCCAGGGCGACGGTCTGGACGAGTTGCTGGCGACCCTGCAGCAAGCGGGCCCGGCGACCGGGGCCTCGCAGGTCTGGTGGGACCGGCTGATCGACCGCACGGCCCCGCCGCTCGACAAGGACGCGATCCGGCGGCGCGGCGACTTCTCAGCGGAGTTGCTGGCCCGCGCGGACGCCTTGCTGGCCGATCCCGGCCAGCTGGACGCCTTCCTGGCCGAGCACGGCCGTCCCAGCGACCGCCGGCTGAAGGGGCTGCTTGCCGACGCCGATCCGGCGGCCGACCCCGAGGCGGACCGGGCCACGCTCGCGGCCGCCGTGGACGAGGCGCTGGATCGGCTGGAGCCGGAGGAATGATCATCCGCGGCTGGCAGATCGACGGCTTCGGCCACTTCCGCGATCAGCGCTCGCCCGAGCTCACGCCCGGCCTGTCGGTGCTGCACGGTCCGAACGAGGCGGGCAAGTCGACCCTGCTGGCGTTCGTCCGCGGGGTGCTGTTCGGCTTTCCCGACAAGCGCTCCAAGGGCAAGCAGCCGCTCTACGAGCCGCCGGGCGGCGGCGCCTACGGCGGCAGCGTGTTCGTCGAGCACGACGGCCGGCGCTACCAGATCCACCGGCGCGCCGGTTCGCGCAACAACCGGGCGACGATCACCGACGCCGAGGGCCACAGCGTGCCGGAAGGCGACCTGCCGCAGATCCTGGGCGGGGCGGACGAGACGCTGTTCAAGAACGTCTTCGGCTTTTCGCTTTGGGAGCTGCAGGAGGGCGAGAGCCTGACCGACGAAGGGGTGCGCGACCGGATCTTCTCCAACGCCGTCGCCGGGGCCGGGCGCGACGCCCGCAAGGCCGCGGAGGAGCTCGAGACCCGAGCCAAAGAGCTGTACAGCCCGAACCCTCGGCAGAAGAAGAACCAGGCCGCCAAGCTTCTGGACGAGATCAAGCAGGTCGACCAGGAACTGGGCGAGGCGCGCGCGGCCGCGCGCGACTACCCGAACAAGCTGGAGGCCGAGCGTGCGGCCGCGGCCGAGAAGGCGCGGCTGGACCGCGACATCGCGCACTGGCGCGCGCGCGGCCGCGAACTGGATGCGCTGCTGCGGCTGTGGGAGCCGTGGTGCGCCCGCGCCCGGGCGCTGGAGACGCTGGAGCGCCTGACCGGCCGCAGCTTCACGCCGACCGATCCGGTGCCCGCGGATAGCGCCCTCGACGCCCAGCAGCGCCAGGCGGACGCGCTGCGCGAAAGCCTGGGCCTGCAGCGCCAGCGCCTGCAGGAGGCGGACGAACAGGCCAACCAGCTGCAGGCGGAGGACGAGAAGCTGCAGCGCACGCTGGAGACGCTCGGCAGCGCCTGGACCGAAGCGCGGGTCGAGGCGTTCGCCCTGCCGATCCCCGCGCGCGAGGAGGTGCGCGGCTGGGAACGCGCGCTGAACGACGCCGAGACGACCCTGACCAAGGCCGACGAGCAGCGCGCGGAGGCCGAGCGCCGTCGCCGGGAAAGCGCCGAGCGCCACGCGAAGTACTGGCGCGCTGATCTGGACAACGTCGCCGACCCGCCGCCCGATCTGGCGACGCTGCAGGCGCGCCAGGGCGAGCTGGAGGATCTGCGCGGCAAGACGGGCGAACTGGCGCGCCAGCGCGACGCCGAAGGCTACGCCCGGACGGCCGCGGCAGAACGCCGAGGCAGCGCGGTGCAGGACCGAGCGCGACAGACCAGCCGGCCGCGGCGCCGCGCCGGGTCGCGCTCGCCATGCCGCGGCGCTCGCCGTCGTCGCGGCCGTCGGTGGGCGCGGCGGGGCTGGGCGAACTCGCCGCGGCGGGCGTGCTTGCGCTCGTGGGCGCGGCGTTGGGCGCCCTTTGGGCTTGGCTTCGCCGACCGTGGCGGCGCACGGAGCGCTGACCGCCTGCAGCAGGCGCGAGGACGGCCGTGAGACCAAGCGCGCCGAGGCGGGCAGCAGGCTCGCACGAGCGTGCGCAGGCGTTCGGAGACGAGGTGCCGCGCGGCGGCGGGCCGCGCTCGGCTTCCGCGAGCCGTGCCGGGCGAGACGCGAGCTTGCGCGGGCGCGTCGACCGATCTTGGCCACCAGCTGGAACGCCGCCGCCGAGCTGGATCAGCAGGTCCAGCAGGCCGAGGAGCAGCGCCAGGACGCCGACAAGCGTCAGCAGGAGGTCGACCGGCGCGCCGAGGCGCTGCAAGACCGGCGCAGGCCGAGCGCGCGCGCTGCGCAGGACGCGTGGACCGCCTGGAAGCGCGCGCGCGGCTTTCCGGACGAATTGAGCCCGCAGGGTGTGCTCGACTTCGCCGGCCAGTTGCGCGACGCGCAGGCCGCGCTGCAGCAGAAGCGCGCGCTGGAGCGCAAGCTGGCGCAGCTGCGCGAGGCGATCGCCGGCTGGGAGGACGGCGCCCGCGAGATCGTGCGCGCGCGCGGCGGTGACGCGGAGGCAACGGGCGCGGCGCTGATCGACGCCTTCAACGCCTGCGCCGAGGCGATCCAGGCGGAGCAGGACGCCTACCAGCAGGTCCGCGAGGTCGAGGACGCGGTGCTGCGGGAGGCCGGCAACGACGCGGACCGGGCTGGCGAACTGCGCCGGACGCTGGCCGGCGGCGATTCCCAGGCCTGGACGGACGAGCGGGCCGAGCTCGACAGCTACCTGACGGCGCAGCAGGAGGCCCGCGACGAAGCCCTGCGGCAGGAGCAGGAAGCCACCCGCGACCGCAAGGCGGTCGAGACCTCCGACCGGATCGCCGAGCTGGAGACGCGGCGCAACCAGCTGGTGGGCGAGGTCGACCGCGCCTTCCGCCAGTGGCAGGTCTACGAGAGCGCGCGGGTGCTGATCGAGGAGACGCTGGAACGCTTCGAGCGGGAGCGCCAGCCGGCCGTGTTCGCCCGGGCGAGCGAGCGCCTGGCGCGCTTCTCCCACGGCCGCTATACCCAGATCCGCCAGGCCGAAGCGGGGCAGGACTTCCGGGTGATCGACGCCGACAACCGCGCCGTCCAGCCGATCGACCTGTCGCGCGGCACCCGCGAGCAGCTGTACCTCGCCGTGCGCCTGGGCCTGATCGAGGAGTTCGCCCAGCGCGGCACCTCCCTGCCGCTGGTGCTGGACGAGATCCTGGTCAACTTCGACCCCGACCGGATGGCGGCGGTCGCCGCCGAGCTCGCCCGCTTCGCCGAGGACCACCAGGTGCTGCTGTTCACCTGCCACCCGGAGATCGCCGAGCGCGTCCAGGCCAACGCGCCCGGCGCCGCGACCATCCCGATGGCGGAACTGGCCGCGGGGTAGGGCGCGATTGCTTGATGGTGGGGTCAGCCATCAGCGATCGCGCTTTCGTGCCGTAGGGTGAGATCGCCGCGATGGCGGCAACCCACCGGTCAGCAGCGCGCTTAAGCGCGGGCCTGGAACTTGGCGGGTTGCTGCGCGAACCCACCCTCCCAGTCTCCTTGGCCTGGACCGAGTGGACAACCTGTTGGAAGCTCACATCTAGAGTTACCTCACCCTGTGCATCTCTCCCATCGGAGACTTTTGCACGCGGGCATGAGCAGTCGTGTGACGTGCTTCGACACGCCAGCCTGCGGCTGGCTACTCAGCATGAAGCTAGGTATAAGTGTCTGACAGACCTAAACTTTCATCCTGAGTAGGACGCCGAAGGCGTCCGCGTCGAAGGAGCCCACACGGGTGCCAGGTGAGCGGTGCAAACTCTCTGCCCCTATAGCGGAGAGGGAACCGCCGAAACCCCGTGGGACACGACCGAACCCGGCTGCCTTTAAGTCGCCATCCCCGCTTTCATCGCCCTGTCATCGAAACGGTTTATCGCCGGGCGCCCGGGGTGCGAGCTTCGGACCGGGAACCGGCAGATCACGGGGGCGGCTGTGAGCCAGGCCAGCGAGACGACGGCGCGTCCACAGGGCGGGGTGCTGGAGGTCCTATGGGTCTTCCTCAAGCTCGGCTGCACCTCGTTCGGCGGGCCGGTCGCGCACCTGGGCTACTTCCGCGCCGCGTTCGTCGAGCGCCGGCAGTGGCTGGGCGAGGCGGCGTACGCCGATCTGGTCGCGCTGTGCCAGTTCCTGCCCGGCCCGGCGTCGAGCCAGGTCGGCTTCGCGATCGGGCTGGGGCGGGCCGGCATTCCGGGCGCGCTCGCGGCCTGGGTCGGCTTCACGCTGCCGTCGGCGGCGCTGATGCTGGCGTTCGCGCTCGGCGTGGGCGCGGTGGGCGACGCGCTGGGCGGCGGCTGGATCGCCGGGCTCAAGCTGGCGGCGGTCGCGGTGGTCGCCAACGCTCTGTTCGGGATGGCGCGCACGCTGTGCCCGGACCGGGTGCGCGCGACCTTCGCCGTCGCGGCGCTCGCGGTCGTCGTGGCCCTGCCGGGCGTCTGGGGACAGGTGGGCGCGATCCTGGCGGCGGGCGTCGCCGGGCGCGTGTTCCTGACCGCCCAGGCGCAGGCGCGCGAACGGGGCGATCTGCCGGTCGCGGTCGGCCGGACCACGGCCGTCGTCTGCCTCGTGCTGTTCTTCGCGCTGCTGGCGGGCTTGCCGCTGATGGCCGCGCTCGGGCAGGGTCAGGCGGTGGCGCTCCTGGACGCCTTCTACCGCGCGGGCGCGCTGGTGTTCGGCGGCGGCCACGTCCTGCTCCCGCTGTTGCAGGCGGAGGTGGTGCCGACCGGCCTGGTCGCGGCGGAAACCTTCCTGGCGGGGTACGGCGCGGCGCAGGCGTTGCCGGGGCCGCTGTTCACCTTCTCAGCGTTCCTGGGCGGTGCGGCCGGCGGGGTCGGGGCGAGCCTGATCGCGCTCGTCGCGATCTTCCTGCCGGGCAGTCTGTTGGTGATCGGCACGCTGCCGTTCTGGGCCGACCTGCGGGCCCGCGACGACATGCGGGCGGCGCTGATGGGGGTCAACGCCGGCGTGGTCGGTCTGCTCGCGGCGGCCTTCTACGATCCGGTCTGGACCTCGGCGGTGCAGCGGCCGGCGGACTTCGCGGTCGCGGCCGGGGCGTTCCTGCTGCTCGCGGTCTGGAAGGTGTCGCCGGTGATCGTGGTCGCCCTGGGCGCGCTCGCCGGCGTTCTGCTCGGTGCCGGCTAAGCTCGGGGTGTTTGCAGCCTACCCGTGGCTCTGCTATCGACCCGGCTCTTCGGGATGGCCATCTGCCGAGAGGCCACCGCCCCCCGTCCGACCGGAGCGCCATGACCGGCGTCGAAACCCGCACCGTCGAGCAGGCCGACGAGGGCCAGCGCCTGGACCGCTGGTTCAAGCGCCACTACCCGGCGCTGTCGTACGGCCGGCTGGCGAAGCTGCTGCGCACCGGGCAGATCCGCCTGGACGGCAAGCGCGCCAAGCCGGCGACGCGGGTCGCGACCGGGCAGGAGGTGCGCGTGCCCCCGCTGCCGGACGCGGCCCAGGCGGCCGAGAGCACCCCGCCGCAGCCAAGCGCGGCGGACATCGCCGAGATCCGGGGCCGCGTGCTCTACCGCGACGACTGGCTGATCGCGATCGACAAGCCGGCGGGGCTCGCCACCCAGGGCGGCAGCAAGGTCAGCCGGCACCTGGACGCCATGCTGGACGCGCTGGCAGCGCCGGGGGAGGAGCGCCCCAAGCTGGTTCACCGGCTGGACAAGGACACTAGCGGCGTCTTGCTGCTGGCGCGCAGCGCGAAGGCGGCGACCGGCCTGACCCGCGCGTTCCGGGATCAATCGACGCGCAAGCTGTACTGGGCCCTGACCGCCGGCGTACCGAAGCCCGACGAGGGCCGGATCGACCTGCCGCTCGCCAAGCTGAAGCGCGGCGGCGGGAGAAGATGCGCCACGCCCCGGAAGAGGGGAAACCGGCCAGCACGCTCTACCGCACGCTGATGACCTGGGGCCGTACAGTCGGCTGGGTCGCGCTCAGCCCGCTCACCGGGCGCACGCATCAGCTGCGCGCGCATCTGCACGAGATCGACGCGCCGGTGCTGGGCGACGCCAAGTACGCCGCCCGCGCCGCCTTCCCGGACGGGATCGAGGTCGACCAGCTGATGCTGCACGCCCGGGAGATCGCCCTGCCGCACCCGTCCGACGGCACGACGCTGCGCGTGCAGGCGCCGCTGCCCCCGCACATGGCCGACGCCTTCCAGCAGCTACGGCTTCGATCCCGTGCAGGGCGACGGCGTCTACCCCGAGGACGTGTGAGGGCGCGCCCAACCGCCCGCCCGACGGCAACGACTGCTTCGGCGGGTCCCTCTCCCTCGAGGAGACGTTTGCACGGCAGCTTCAGCAGCCGTCAGGCGTGCTTCGACACGCCCGACGTTGTCGGGCTGCTCAGCATGACGTAAATGGTAAGGAATTGAAAAATATAGGACGTCACCCTGAGCAGGCCGGCCTGCCGGCCGTGTCGAAGGGCGCCCGGCGGGTGTATCGGCCCCGCATGCAAAAGCCTCCCTTCAAGGGAAGGGATCGCTGCGGCGCTGCCCGCCTGACGCCGGAACCTTGAAAGCTCGACCCATGGACCGCCCGCACCCCTATGCGCTGATCGTGTTCGACGTCGACGGCACGCTGGTCGACAGCCAGGCGGGGATCGTCGCGTCGATGGCGGACGCGTTCGCTAAGATCGGGCTGGACGCCCCCAGCGCCGAGCAGACGCGCCGGGTCGTCGGGCTGTCGCTGGACGAGGCGGTGGCGCGCCTGCTGCCGCGCGGCCTGCAGGACCCGCGGCTGGCGACGGCCGTGGCGGCCTACAAGCACGCGTTCATGACCCCGGCGCGCGCGGCCGGATTGCGACGAGCCGCTGTTCCCCGGCGCCCGCCAGGTGCTGGCCGCGCTGGATCACCCGCAGGTCTGTCTGGGCGTGGCGACCGGCAAGTCGAAGCGCGGCCTGGACGCCACGCTGGCCCGCCGCGACCTGACCCGCTTCTTCGTCACCGCCCAGACCGCCGACGGCGGGCCCGGCAAGCCGCATCCGCGCATGCTGCAGGCGGCCATGCGCGAGGTTGGCGCCGAGCCGCACGAGACGCTGCTGATCGGCGACACGGTGTTCGACGTCGAGATGGCGGGCAATGCCGGGGTCGCCGCCTTTGGTGTAAGCTGGGGGTATCACGACCCTAAGGAGTTGTCCGAGGCCGGCGCCCGGACGATCCTGGGGTCGTTCGACGATCTGCGCACCCAGCTGGAGAGGTCGGTGGCATGAAGCGCTTGAAGTGGATCGCGGGCGGCCTGGTGGTGCTCGTCGTCGCGGTGCTGGTCGCCGGCTACGTCGCGCTGGCGTCGCTCGACCTGGAGAGCTACCGCGGTGAGATCGAACGGCGCGCGGAGGACGCCACCGGCCGGGAGCTGAAGGTGACCGGGGCGATGAGCCTCAGCGTGGGCCTGTCCCCGGCCGTCCAGGTGGCCGGCGTCAGCTTCGCCAACGCCGACTGGGGCAGCCGCGCGGAGATGGCGACGATCGAGCGCTTCGAGGTCGAGGTCGCGCTGCTGCCGCTCTTGACCGGCGAAGTCCGGGTCAGCCGCCTGGTCCTGGTGAAACCCGACATCCTGCTGGAGATCGGACCCGACGGGCAGGGCAACTGGGCCCTGGGGGAGACCGGCGCCCAGCAGGACGATGCCGCCGGCCCGTCGGCGCGCCGTCTGCCGGACGTCTCGGGCGTGCGCATCCAGGACGCGACCGTGCGCTACCGGGACAACCAAACCGGCGTCGAACTGGTCACCAACGTCGCCGAGGCGAGCCTGGACAGCGCCGGCGACGGGCTCGCGATCCGGGCGGAAGGCACGTACCAGTCGGTCCCGTTCGAGCTGGACGGCACGGTCGGCGCGCTATCCAGCTTGCTGGCGGGCACCGGCCGCTATCCCCTCGACCTCAACATCCGGGCGGAGGATACGGAACTCAAGCTCGCGGGCACGCTGGACCAGCGCGGGCGCGACGTCAGCCCCGACGTCGAGATCTCGGCCAAGACCGACAGCCTGGCGAACCTGACGGCGTTATCCGGGCTGCCGGACCTGAAACTGCCGGACGTCGGTCCGGCGACGCTGCAGAGCCGGGTGCGCGGAACCGAGGCCGGCTACCGGTTCAGCGGCCTGAAGGCGGATCTGGCCGGCAGCGACCTTGCCGGAGACGCGACCGTCGACTTGGCGGGCGAGCGCATCCGCCTCACCGCCGACCTCAGCAGTTCCACCCTCGATCTGCGGCCGTTCTCAGCCACGGCGGAGGCCGCGGCCAGTGACGTGGGCAGCGATGCCGGCCGGCTGTTTCCGGACACGCCGCTGCCGCTTGCCGCCTTGCGCCAGCTCGACGCCGAGGTCCAGCTGAAGGCGGGCGTGGTCAAGCTGTCGCAGGCGTTCAGCGTGAACGAACTGCGCCTCGCGGCCCGGGCCGAGGGCGGCCGGCTGGAGCTGACGCCGCTGGAAGGCAAGCTGGCCGACGGGACGGCGAACCTCGCGCTGGTGCTGGACGCCCGGCGGTCGCCGGCGGAGGTGTCGATCGACCTGGACGTCGCCCAGCTCGACTACGGCCGGCTGCTGCGCGACCTCGACATCAGCGACGGCATCGACGGGACGGTCGACGTGCGCGCCAACCTGACCGGGCGCGGCGACAGTCCGCACGCGATCGCCGCCAGCCTGGACGGCGGGTTGGAGATCGTCGGCGGTGAGGGACGGATCGACAACGGCCTGCTGGACGCGACCGGCGCGGGCCTGGGCGACCTGCTCGCGGTCTGGCGGGAGCAGGACAGCGACATGAACTTGAACTGCGCGGTCGCGCGCTTCGGCGCTGAAAAGGGCGTGCTGAACAGCCGGGCGATCCTGGCCGACACCCAGTCGGTGTCGTTCGGCGGCACCGGCGACATCGACCTCGGCAAGGAGGAAATCGACCTGCGGATCACCCCGGAGGCGAAGCAGACCAGCCTGATGAGCCTGGCCGTGCCGGTGCGCCTGTCCGGGCCGCTGCGCGCCCCCTCGATCGGGCCCGATCCGATGGGCGCCGCCAAGGCGACCGCGTTCGTCGTCGGCGCGGCGATCAACCCGCTGGTCGCGGTCGGCGCGCTGGTCGTCGCCAGCGAGACGCAGGACCAGAACCCCTGCGTCGCCGCGCTCGCCAAGGCGCGCCAGGAGGGCACCGGCAAGGTCGAGGGCGACGACGGCGGCGTCGGTGGCTTCTTCAACAAGATGGGCGATTCGATCGACCGCGCCCTGGGTCAGTCCGGCAACGGCGGTGGCGGTGGCGGTGGCGGTAACGGCGGCGGCGCCAACGATGGCGGCGCCAACGGGGGCAACCGCTTCCTCAACCGCAACCAGGACCGATAGCCTCGGATAGCGATTGGGACCGATGCGCAGCTTTCAGCGATTCTACACCGACGCGACCGCGACCCCGCACGACGACGTCTACGCCGTGACCCTGGACGGCCGGCCGGTCAAGACGCCGGGCGCGCGCGTCGAACTGACCGTGCCGACCGAGCCGCTGGCAAGGGCGGTGGCGCAGGAATGGGCCGATCAGGGCGAAAAGGTCGAGCCGCAGACCATGCCGCTGACCGCGCTCGCCTGCACCGCGCACGACGTCGCCGTGCCGCGCCGGCAGGACCTGGTGAGCGGGATCGCCCGCTACGCCGAGACCGACCTGGTGTGCTACCGCGCGCCGCAGCCGCAGGCGCTGGCCGAGCGCGAGCAGGAGGTCTGGCAGCCGCTGCTGGACTGGCTGGCGCTCACGTTCGACGCCCGCCTCAACACCACCACCGGCATCCTGCCGATCGACCAGCCGGCGGCGGCGAAGCAGGCGCTGCACGCAGCCGTCGAGCGCTACGACGCGATGCACCTGGCCGCGCTGTCGTCGAGCGTGCACGTCGCCGGTTCGATCGTGGTCGGCCTCGCGCTGATCCAGGGTCGCCTGACGGCCGATCAGGCGTTCGACGCCGCGGAGGTCGAGCGCAGCTACCAGATCGAGCAGTGGGGCGAGGACAAGGAGGCGTCCGAGGAGCGCGAGTCCCTGAAGCGCGACCTGGACGCGGCCGAGCGGTTCGTGGAGCTGCTCGCCGGCTAAGCGGACCTTTTTCGCGCCGGCGCCGCTCGCAGATCGCTTTGCGGGCGGCAAACAGTTCCCTGTGTTTCATCTGCGTGAAACCGCCCGCTTGGTTTCCAGCGAGCCGGCGTGCTATGGGCCTATACCGCACAGCAAAATAGACCAACCGCCGGCGCCGGCAGGCCGCGCGCCGGGGATGCGACGGTATCGGGGGAGGCCATGCAGGAGATCATCCGTCAACTCGACGAGAAGCGCGCCCGCGCCCGCCAGGGCGGCGGCGAGAAGCGGATCGAGCGCCAGCACGCCAAGGGCAAGCTGACCGCGCGCGAGCGCATCCTGCTGCTGCTCGACGAGGACTCCTTCGAGGAGTGGGACATGTTCGTCGAGCACCGCTGCCACGACTTCGGCATGGACCAGCAGCGCATCCCGGGCGACGGCGTGGTGACCGGCTACGGCACCATCAACGGCCGGCTGGTGTTCGTCTTCAGCCAGGACTTCACGGTGTTCGGCGGCTCGCTGTCGGACGCCCACGCCGAGAAGATCTGCAAGGTCATGGACCAGGCGCATGAAGGTCGGCGCGCCGGTGATCGGCCTCAACGACTCCGGCGGCGCGCGCATCCAGGAGGGTGTCGACTCGCCTCGGCGGCTACGCCGAGGTGTTCCAGCGCAACGTGCATGGCCTCCGGCGTGATTCCGCAGATCTCCATGGTCATGGGCCCCTGTGCCGGCGGCGCCGTCTACTCCCCGGCGATGACCGACTTCATCTTCATGGTCGAAGGACAGCTCCTACATGTTCGTGACCGGGCCCGAAGTGGTGAAGACGGTCACCCACGAGGCGGTCACCGCCGAGGAGCTGGGCGGCGCGATCACCCACACCTCGCGTTCCGGTGTCGCGGACCTGGCGTTCGACAACGACGTCGAGGCGCTGCTGCATGCTGCGCGCGCTTCTGTCGACTTCCTGCCCGCCAGCAACCACGAGAAGCCGCCGGTCCGCGCCGACCGACGATCCCGACGACCGCGGACGACCTCGCTCGACACGCTCGGTGCCCGACGACGCCCGAACAAGCCCTACGACATGAAGGAGCTGATCGTCGAAGGTCGTCGACGAGGGCGACTTCTTCGAGATCCAGCCCGACTACGCCAAGAACATCATCATCGGCCTCGCCCGGATGGAAGGGCGCACCGTGGGCGTGGTCGCCAACCAGCCGATGGTGCTGGCCGGCTGCCTGGACATCGACGTCGCGCAGAAGGCGGCGCGCTTCGTGCGCTTCTGCGACTGCGTTCAACATCCCGATCGTCACCTTCGTCGACGTGCCCGGCTTCCTGCCCGGCACGACGCAGGAGTACGGCGGCATCATCAAGCACGGCGCCAAGCTGCTCTACGCCTACGCCGAGGCGACGGTGCCCAAGGTCACCGTCGATCACCGCGCAAGGCCTACGGCGGCGCCTACGACGTGATGAGCTCCAAGCACCTGCGCGGCGACGTCAACTACGCCTGGCCGACGCGCCGAGATCGCGGTGATGGGCCCGAAGGGCGCGGTCGAGATCATCTTCCGCGAGGACGTCAGGCGACCCGGACAAGATCGACGGCGCGCACCGAGGAGTACCGCGACGCACGTTCGCCAACCCCTTCATCGCCGGCAACGCGCGGCTTCATCGACGACGTCATCATGCCGCACGGCACCCGCCAGCGGCTGTGCGCGCTCGCTCGCCATGCTGCGCAACAAGGAGCTTCGCAACCCCTGGCAAGCAAGCACAGCAACATCCCGCTGTATAAGGTGCGCTCCGGCCGCCGCGCGCTGCGACGCCCGGGCGCCGGCGACGCCACGACGCCACACTGAGCAACGACGAGACTGACGGAACGGAGACGCGATGTTCGACAAGATCCTGATCGCAAACCGCGGCGAGATCGCCTGCCGCGTCATCCGCACCGCGCGCAGGCATGGGCATCGACGACCGTGGCGGTCTATTCCGAGGCCGACCGCCGGCGCGCTGCACGTCGCAGATGGCCGACGAGGCGGTGCGACATCGGCCCGCCGCCGGCCGC
The DNA here is from genome assembly GCA_034521655.1 of Rhodovibrio sp. Lineage (GTDB taxonomy): Bacteria > Pseudomonadota > Alphaproteobacteria > Kiloniellales > Rhodovibrionaceae > Rhodovibrio. The sequence continues at coordinate 2,089 of JAXHMD010000021.1, read as the reverse complement.
CGAGAGCTATCTGCGTGCATCGAGCGGATCATCGCAGGCCTGCCAGCGACAGCCGGCGCCGAGGCGGTGCATCCCGGGCTACGGCTTCCTGTCCGAGAACCGCCGACTTCGCCGAGGCGCTCGACGAGGCCGGGCATCGCCTTCATCGGCCCGCCGGCGGACGCGATCGCGCGCGATGGGCGACAAGATCACGTCCAAGAAGCTCGCCGCACGAGGCCGGCGTGTCGACGCGTGCCCGGCCATATCGGCGTGGTCGAGGACACCGGAGGACGCCGTGCGGATCGCCGAGCGAGATCGGCTACCCGGTGATGATCAAGGCCTCCGCCGGCGGCGGCGGCAAGGGCATGCGCATCGCCTGCAACGACGCCGGAAGTGCGACGACGGCTTCGCCGCGCGCGTCGAAGCGCAAGGCCGTCAGCTTCGGCGACGACCGCGTGTTCATCGAGAAGTTCATCGAGCTCGCCGCGCCACATCGAGATCCAGGTGCTCGGCGACAGCCACGGCAACGTCGATCCACCTGGGCGAGCGCGAATGCTCGATCCAGCGCCGCCACCAGAAGGTGATCGAGGAGGCGCCCTCGCCCGTTCATCGACGCCGAGACCCGCGCGCGGCCATGGGCGAGCAGGCGGTCGCGCTGGCGCGCGCGGTGGGCTATCGTTCGGCCGGCACGGTGGAGTTCGTCGCCGGCCAGGACAAGAGCTTCTATTTCCTCGAGATGAACACGCGCCTGCAGGTCGAGCATCCGGTCACCGAGCTGGTCACCGGCATCGACCTGGTCGAACAGATGATCCGCGTGGCCGCCGGCGAGCCGCTGGCGCTCGACCCAGGACGACGTGCGGCTCGACGGCTGGGCCATCGAGGCGCCGCGTCTACGCCGAGGACCCGCTGTCGCGGCTTCCTGCCCTCCATCGGCCGCCTGACGCGCTACCAGCCCGCCCGAGGCCGAGCGGCCGGCGATCCGCGTCGACACCGGCGTTTACGAAGGCGGCGAGATCTCCGTCTATTACGATCCGATGATCGCCAAGCTGTGCACCCACGCCGACACGCCGCGATGCCGCGATCGCGTCTGATGGCCGACGCGCTGGACGCCTATCGTACATCCGACGGCATCCACCACAACATCGCCTTCCTCGCCGCCGTCATGTCGCAATGCGCGCTTGCAGTCCGGGCGGCTGTCCGACCACACTTCATCGACGAGGAGTATCCCGACGGCTTCCACGGCACCCAGCCGAGCGACGGTCAAGCAGCGCGTGGTGATCGTGGCCGCGATCCTGCAGCGCGCCGCCGGGCGGGAGGCCGAGATCGTCGGCCAGATGAGCGGCCACGGCGCGCGGGTCGGCAACGACTGGGAAGCCTTCCTGGAGGACGACCGCATCCGGTCACGGTCACCCCCGGCGGCGACGGCCGCTGGCGCGTCGCGACGGGGCACGGCGAGGTCGAGGTGCAGACCGACTGGACCCACGGTTCGCCGCTGTTCCACGCGCAACTGTCCGGCCGGCCGATGACGGTGCAGGTCGACCGGGTGGGCGCGCGCTGGCGCCTGACCCACGGCGGGGCCAGCGTGGAAGCGCGCGTGCTGGCCCGCACGCCGCCAAGCTCGCCGCGCTGATGCCGAAGAAGGCGCCGCCGGCGGACCCCTGCAAGTTCCTGCTCTACCCGATGCCGGGCCTCCTGGTCAAGCTGCTCGAGGAGGGCACGCCGGTAGAGGCGGGCGAGGAACTCGCCGTGGTCGAGGCGATGAAGATGGAAAACGTCCTGCGCGCCGAACGCGACGGCACGGTCGCCAAGGTCCACGCCGAAGCCGGCGCCAACCTGTCGGTCGACCAGGCGATCCTGGAGTTGGCCGAGTAGAACCAAGGGGGTCACCACGGAGGGCACAGAGGGCACGAGGTGTGCGGCCAGTTGGTGCAGTTCAGTGCGGCGACCGGCTATCTCTGTGACCTCTGTGCCCTTGTTGCATCTTCTTCATGCGCCTGCGGCGCGACAGCTGCTGGGGAGGGCGGCAATACCCGTCAGGCGTCCTTCGACGCGGGCGTTTGCGCGCCCTGCTCAGGATGACGTTCAGTTGATCGGTTTCTATGACGTCATC
>JAXHMD010000020.1:0-7565 GCA_034521655.1 Rhodovibrio sp. | reverse complement strand
CTGATTGCCATGGGCATAGTAGAGCGAGCCGGTGAAATTGGTGCGACCGAAGTGGCCATCGCCGGAGAGCCCGAGGTAGGTCACGTCGTAGTTGCGCGGCTTCTCGAGGCCGAGCGGCGACGGGCGCTCGATGAAATCGTTCTGGTTGTAGTGCGGATTCTCGTCGCCCTCGTCGTTGCGGTTGTGCAGCACGGTCGCCTGGCTGTCGAAGCCGAGGACGGGAAAGTCCTGCCAGAACACGTTGGCGACGAACACATCGTCATCGCGAAGACCCTGGGATAGATCGTTCAGACCGCTGTTGGTGTCCTTCTCGATCCGCCGGAACCAGGCCAGGTTGTACTGGAAGATGTTGTTGTCGCGCGTGCCGAACAGGCGCATGCCGAAGGGCTCGTCCTGGAACAGGAAACCGCGGAAGTCGGCGTTGAACGGCTGGATACCGAGGCGCACCGAGTCGAAGTCGTAGCGCGGCGAGACATCGCGCAGGTGTTTGTCGACAAACAACTCCTGCACACCGAGGTGCTGGTCCGTGCGGTCCGTGCCGCGATCCGGATCCGCGTTGACGAACCGCGCCTGCTCCGTATCGACGTGGTTGTACTGGCCGGCCAGTGTGAGCCGGTATTCCCAGTCCGGTGGCTTGAAGACGGTGTCGCCTTTGTAATAGACCAGCCCGGCGATGAAGGTCTGGGCATACACCATCTGCTCGCCGTCCCCGAGCAGATCGAGTTCGTTCGAACGGGCCGTGCCCTGCGGGCCGACCGGCGTGGGGAATTGCCGCGGCTCGATGACCGTATCGGAGGTCAGCTCGACGTTGAGGAACCAGTCGTCGTGGAGCGGCTTGTCGGCCTTGTAGGTGTTCTGGTTGTAGGGGTCCCACCAGCGCTGATCGATCAGGTCGAGCGAGTTGACGATGCGCCAGCGGTCGGGCACCGGCAGCGTGAACGCGCCACTCTCGTCCGGTGCCGATGCCGGTTCCACGCGCGCGATCCCGGTTTCGCGGTTGGGATCCTGTTGCTCGCGCGGCCCGGTCGGGTCGTCCGGCGGCTCTGCCACCTTGTCGCGTTCGCGCTCGCGTTCACCGCCGGGGCGCTCGCGCCGGGTGCCCTGGCCCGGGATGCCCTGGCCGGGGATGCCGCGCTCGAATACGCGCTCGCGTTCAGCGCCGGGGCGACGGCGCACGTCGTCGGCCAACGCGGTCAGCGGCGCCAGCACGAGCGCCACCGCGCCGAGCCCGAGGGTGATGGTGCTACTTGCCTTCACAGGCTTTCTGCTCATCGCTGTCCAGAAATGGCTTCTGCGGGCACTGCACGTAGCGCAGTTTCACGTCGAAACCCGGGATGCTGATCCTGTCCGCGCGGATGCCCTTCGGCGCATTGTTGATCGTGCCGAGCGCCTCGCCCGCGTTGTGCAGACCGAGGAACGAGATCAGGTCGTCCTGCTCGATGCCGTCGCCGGAGACGCCGATGCCGCCGACCAGCGTGTCGTCGCGATAGATCGGCACGCTCCCCGGGAAGATCTGGATGCCGTTGCGGACCGTGTCGATCGCGTCGGCCGGGTTGTTCGTGAAACCCGTCGAGAGTCCGCCGACGCCCGTACAGTTGCTGGGGGCGTCGGTGCCAACGAGACCCGCCGCGAAGGCAACGTGCTGGATCAGCGCGTTGTAGGACAGGTCCAGCTGCAGGCCGACGGAGAACGGGCTCCATTCGGTCGGCAGGTCATGGCCGCCGGGCTTGCTGAATGGGCCGGGCGGATTGCCGTCGATGCCATCGGGGAAGAACGGCCGCGAGAGGTTGCCGCCGGAACGGTCGGCGAACGCCGTGCCGCCCATCAGCGCGTTTGGCGCGCCCAGGAAATCGCGCACGGCCGTGACGTACTGGCCGATCGATTCGGCGCGCTTCACGGTCGGCGCGCCGGCGCTCAGCCGCGCGTCGAGGTACTCCGCGTCGGGCGCGGCGTTGAGCTCGCTGGCGGCATCCGCCCCCGAAAAGAACGCTGCGGTACGCGCCTTCTGCAGCGAGACGTCGATGCCGAACACCGGCGCGTCGCGCCCGCGGACGATGCCGAGCACATTGCCGTCGGTGTCGACCACGGAGATGGTCACGCGCGCCTTGCTGCCCAGCGGGCGCCGGATCTGGGCCCGCGCGCGGTTGGCCACCGCGAGCGCCTCGGACAGGATCGTCTCGACCTCGTTGACGCTGAGCGCGTCGCCGACCGGCGCCGTACCGGCGGTGGGCGGGAAGCGCGGGTTGTTCGCGCCGTCGACCAGCACGAACGCGTCCTGGCCGTTGAAGGCCGGATCGGTGCTCGCCCGGATGCCGGACGCGGGTTTCGAGAACGGCGTGCCGGCGCGGATGGTGCCGTTGGTGTAGCCGGGCACGCTCGGCAGCGTTCCCGCGAGGCCGCCGAATGCCGGCGGGTTGCGCGGATCGCTGACGAGGTCGCCCGGATCCGCGGCGGCAAACCGCAGGGTTTTGCCCTCCACCGTGATGCGATTGCCGCGCCGGTCGGTCGGCGCGCCGAAACCGAAGCTGCCGGCAAGAGCGATCTGTTCGTCAAGGCTGCGCTGGCTGCCGCCGTCGAGTGCCTTCGGCGACAGACCGTAGACGTCGTCGGCTATCACGCCGATGCCCCCGACGGGCGTGCCGTTTTTGTACAGCGGCAGGCCACCGGCATCGGCCGACAGGCCCAGCGGGGCGCGGTGCGGACCCACCGTGGCGCTGGCCGCGCCGGTGAAACGCTGCGCCAGGTCGGAGCAGGGCAGCTGGCTGAACTGCACCCCGAACAGCGGGCCGCCCGCCGTCCTGAAGTCGCCCGGGTTGAAGTGCGCCTGCACGATCTGGCTGGCCGTGCGCGAGGTGAACGCGTTGCCCTCCGAGGACAGGTAGGCGCCCGTGATCGCCTTGCTGATCGCGGCGAGGGTGTCCGGGATGAACTCGATCTCCTCGAGTCCGCCGTCGACCGCGCCGGCCTGCTCGGCGTGGAGGCGATCTCGACGGACGTCTCGGCGCCGCTCATGCGGTAACAGCCCGAGCACGTTACCGACGCGGTCGACGACGGCGATGGTCGCGGGCTCGCCGCGTGCCGTGGCCTCGGCGGCGGCGCGGGCGATCACGTCGCGCACCTCGCCCGTGCCGAGCCGGGTCGCGGTGTCCTGGCAGAAGCCGGTGCAGTCGGTGGCGTCGTTGGCGCCGGTGTCCGCGCTGCCGCCGCGCGAGCCGCCGCCGCAGCCGGCCAGCACGAGGCTCGCCGCCAGCGCGAGCAGCGCCTGCCGACTATTGCGAGCGCGCCATCTCGTCATCTTGCGACCCCATGTGGAGTTGGTCCGCGGTGTGGAACCCGTGGCAGTCGACACACCCCGATGCCACCCGCCCCGTCGCGTCCTGTCCGCCGTGGCACTCGACACAATTGTCGATACCGGGCATCAGCACGTCGGTCGAGGCGTCGGAGGTGTCCGCCTCGTGGCAGTCGTTGCATGCCATCTGCTCGTGGCGCGCGTGAGTGAACTCGGCGTGCGGGAACCAGTTCTGCGTCAGGTGTACCCGCTGCACCTGCCACCCGGCCGGTTCATCGGGTGTGCGTGCGACCTGGTGGCAGGTACGGCAGGCGCGGTACTCGAACATCTCCCTGGCCACCATTCCGGCCTGCTGCTGCGCCCAGGCGAGCGCCGCGCGGCGGCCCTCCTCGTCGAGTGTGTCCTGCGCCGTGCGTTCGCGCTTGACCACCGCGGGCGGGTCGACCTCGGCGTCGGGCCGGTCGAAACCGCCCCGCAGCGCAACGCGGCTGTAGAATTCCTCCAGCATGTCCAGCACCACCTCGGGCTTGCCGTGGGGCAGCTGCCGGTCGGGGGCCTCCGGCTCGAAGTCGAGCTGGTGGCAGCGCTGGCAGTCCTGCTCGAAGCGAACCGGCTGCATGGTCATGCCCGCCGCTCCGGGGCGGTGGCAGTCCGCGCAGGCGAGTGTCTCCTTGCCCTCAGGACCCTGTACGCCTTCCTCGACGAGGTGCGCGTCGTGGGGGAAGAACAGCCCGCTGTCCTCGCTGACCGGGCCGTCCATGACCATGCGCTGCCATTCGGGCTCACCGCCTGGTGACAGCGACACGAGCCGGACGCGGAACGGCGGGTGGTCTGCGTCGCCGAAACCCGAGACAGCCTGCAATTCGCTGCCCGGCATGTTCCGGTCGGGGGCGGAGTGGCAGTCGGCACAGATCGCCGAGTCCGACGCGCGCAGGGCCTCGGTCCCGCCGTGTTCGACATGACAGCTGGCACAGCGGCGCCCGGAGAGGCCGCTCGTACGCATCAGTCCGGCGTCATTCGCGTGGTGCGGGCTGGTTCTCGTGGCAGTCGAGGCACGCCGCGTCGGTGACGCGCTGGAAGGGTTGGCGATGGCACTGGCGGCAGTCCTGGCCGAAGAACCGGTGTGGTTGACTCATCGGGCCGCTGTCCCAGATCCGGTCGCCGCCGGCGACGAGCCGCTCGCCGTATGCCCGGAATACCGCGAGCGCGCGCCCATAACCATCCGCGGCGACCGCGTTCGGATCGGCATGATCGTCCACTTCGGCCGCGTCCGCGTTCCGCTCGCGCTGGATCTCGGCCAGCGGCAGGCCCAGGCCCAACGCCAGCACCACGAGGAACAGCGCCCAGGCCCAGCGCCGCCGGCCGAGACCCGCCGCGCGCAGGCTCGTCGCGCCCGACTCCGCGCTCCCGCCGCTGCGCCCCCGGGCCTCGTCCACCTCGATGACGACATCGTATTCCTTGCCGCCCCGCTGCAGGCGCAGTGTGCTCAGGCCGACACCGATCGTGTCGCCGGCGCTGACGGTGCCGGCCTGGGTCATCCGTCCGTTGATTTTTACACCGCTCGGCGTGCGCGCCTGGACGGTGAAGCGGCCGCCGGACGCCCGTCGCAGCACGGCGTGGCGCAGCGCCACGTGCAGGTCCTGCAGGAACACGTCCGCATCGGCCCCGCGGCCGATCGTGAGGGTGTCACCCGCTACGGGCTTGTCGCTGTGGCCGGTACCGGTCTGCGACCTGCGGGTGATATGACGGACGAGGACTTGCATCAATGGGTTACCAGTAGGTAAACACGGCGACGACGTGCGCCACGAGGGCCGCGAGCAGTCCGAGCGACAGCGGCACGTGCAGATAGAGCCAGATCTGCAGCAGGGCGCGGTGCTGGATGTCACGGTTCGATGCGCCGACCAGGGCCGCGGCGCCGGGACAGCAGGTCCATCAGCCGGCGGATGCGCCTCGACCGCTCGCCCGCGTTTGGCATCGACCAGGTGGCCGGCGACGAACTGCATCGTCGACTCGGCATTCACGATCCGGTCGGCCTCCTGCTCCTTGATCTTCTCCAGGTCGGCGATCAGGGTCTGGTTCTTCTGCTCCAGGAATTCCTCCGCGCGGTCCTCCTCCTTCTCGGCCTTTTTCGGGCGCCCGCCCCGCAACTGGGCCAGCACCCCGCCGCCGATCCGGTTGTTGCGGATCGAGCGTAGTACGACCTGGTGCGTGGGGTCGTCGATCCGGTCGGCCAGCTCCACTGCCTGCTGCTCGAGCGAGCCGATCTCGTCGAGCATCGCCTGTGGCCCGACGCCGGTGCGGTTGGCGGTCATGAGGTCGGGGTAGCGCCGGTAGGCGTAGACACCATAGAGCCCGCTGACGATCACGATCACCATCAGGGCGTAGGCGAGGGTGTGGATGTTCCAGCCGAACTGGAAGCCGGTGTGCAGCGTCGTGATCACGAGGAGCGCTACGCCCAGGTAGACGTGCGCCGAGAGCCATCCGCGGACCGTGCCGAGCCGCGATCTGAAGCGCCGCTTGCGCACGCCGTACCACAGCAGCATGAGGATCAACGCGGCGCCGAGACCGCCCAGGGTGTATCCCAGCCAGGTGCCGCCGCCGGGGTCGCCGACGGGATCGTGCAGCGCGTAGGCCGCGATCGACAGGACGCCGAGCGCGAACGCGACCTTCAGATGGCGGAAGCGCTCGTGGGTCAGGAAGGAGGCTTGCATGGCCTGCTCGACATCCGTTGGTTCCCCTGTTGTAGCGCCCGGCCAGTCGAACGACCTGGCGGCGCCGCCCGCTTGCGGGCGCATCGTCTGTAGCGTTTGATGACCGGAACGATCCGTGCGGACCGGTTCTTATTCCCCGCCGGCGTTCTCGGTCACCTCGAAGAAGGCCTCCGGGCTCATGCGCAGCGCCGCCCCCGTGGGGCAGGCACGGACACAGGCCGGCCCGCCGGCCAGGTCCTTGCACATGTCGCACTTCACGGCCTTCTTCTGATCGCTTTCCTTTTTCTTCGGCTTGAGCTCGGAGCCGGGCTCCGGGCCCAGACCCGTCAGCAGCCAGGTCCACAGGCTGGGCCGGCGCTTTGTCTCGACGCCCATCTGGATGACGCCGTATGGGCAGTTCTTCTCGCAGTTGCCGCAGCCGATGCAGGTGTCGTCGATGTACACCTCGCCGTTCGGGTTGCGGTGGATCGCGTCCGGCGGGCACTCCTTCATGCAGTGCGGGTGCTCGCAGTGGCGGCAGGAGGTCGGCACGTGGACGTGGGCGAAGGTCGGTCCCGCCTCGCGGTCGAGGCGCGAGACGCCGCCGTGGGTGTCCGCGCAGGCGCGCTCGCAGTAGTCGCAGCGGATGCACAGCGACTCGTCGATGAGCAGCACGTCCGTGGCCTCGCCCAGTCCCTGCTGGATCAGGAACGAGATGATGTCGCCCGCCTCGGGTTGCTGGCCCCGGTCCATGTCGCTGGTCAGGCGCTGCTTGTAGACCTGCTGCACGCGCTTGCGCACGTCGGGGTGGCGGCTCAGCAGCCGCTTGAAGGCATCGCCCTCGAGCCGAACGGTCTCGGTCGACACGGCGGCGCGGACGGTGGCCGTGCGTGGCGCGTCGGAGACCAGCGCCATCTCGCCGACGTACTGGCCGGCGGGGACGTAGGACAGGACCACCTCACGCCCACCGAGTTCGCGCGAGATCGTGACCGACCCGCGCCGGATGAGCTGCAGGCAATCGCCCTCGTCGCCCTCGTGGAAGATCTCGGCGCCGGCGGCGTACTTCTCGATCGTCGCCGTGCGCACCAGCTCGGACAGGTCCTCGGCGCTGCAGCCCGGGGCGATCTGCGACTGGATCGCGCGCAGCAGGAAGGACTCCTCGACCACCCGGCGCACACCCTCGACCGAGTACATCAGCGTCAACAGTGAACGCCGCGAGCTCTCGATCACCACGCAGTCGCTGCCCGCGGTGACCGTGGCGGACCGCCGGCGCCCGGAGATCAGGCTCATCTCGCCGAAGAACTGGCCCTGTGTGAGCGTGATCGGCGCCCGGGGCGTTTTCGGGTCGTCGGGATCGCCGGGGTGGATATGCACCTCGCCCTGCAGGATCGAATAGATCGAGTTGGTGTAATCCTTGTAGCGGAAGATGGTGTCGCCCTCGGCGGGCGCGTGGATGTCGCTGTCGAGCAGGAATTCGCGCAGCTGCAGCTGCGTGATCGGTGCCAGCATGGGCACCCGTTGCTGGATCAGCGCCAGGGTCGCCGGGACGTCCTCGCCGCCCGGAATGGCGGCGAACTTCTCGCGCA
>JAXHMD010000019.1:0-75429 GCA_034521655.1 Rhodovibrio sp. | reverse complement strand
AAAGCCCGGTTATCTTCCAGAAACACCTATCACTTGACCCTGAGGAGCCCGGCGCAGCCGGGCGAAGGGTGCTCGACGGCACTTCCGGGGCGCCTGCGGCACGCCCGCCTGTTGCGCCGCCAGTCGATTTGCGCGACCCCTGCGCGCGGTTAACGCCGACATCACGTCCATTGAAAGGAGACCCACCGACATGGCCACAGATTTTCCGGCGACCGCGAAGGACGTCAGCGAGAGCGCGAAGCTGGTGCGCGAGGCCGCGCCCGACCTGATGAAGGGCTTCGGCATGATGGGCAAGGCGACCTACGCCGACGGCGCGCTGAGCGGCAAGGTGAAGGAGCTGATGGCGCTTGCGATCGGGGTGTCGCTGCGCTGCGACGGCTGCATCGCCGCGCATACCAAATCCGCGATCGACTACGGCGCGACCCGCGAGGAGGTGGCCGAGGCGGTCGCGACGGCCGTCTACATGGGCGGCGGTCCGTCGATGCTGTACGGCGGCCAGGCGCTGCGCGCCTACGACCAGTTCAAGGCCAAGGGCTGAGCGTCAGCCCGCCTCCCCGGCCGCGACCCGGCGCGCCAGTTCCGCCAGGCAAGCGTCGCGGTCGGGCTGGAAGTCCTGCGCGATCCACCAGGTGTCGAGCGCGTCCAGCAACTGCTTGATGCGCGGGCCCGGCGGCACGCCCAGCGCCTTCACGTCGCCGCCGTCGACCGGCAGGCGCTTGGGCTGCCACCGGTCGACCTCGGCAAGCCCGTCCGCCAGGGCGTGCGTGTCCAGCCGCGTGCCCGCGGCCGCGCGCTCGGCCGCGTCCAGCAGGTAGAGGTCGCGCGTCAGCTCCCGGCCCAGCCGGTGCAGCGGCCGGCGCAGCGCGCGCACGGGCATGTCCGCGCGCACCGGCTCGCCCGGCGCGGCCAGCTGGCGCAGATGCCGGTCTTCCTTTTTCGACAGCCGCAGGCGTTCGCCCAGGCGGTGCGCCTCGCGCAGGTCGAGCCAGGCGGCCATCCGGCGCAAGGGATCGGTGTCGACTCCCTGCTCGCGCTCGATCGCCGCCAGCGCGCGCAGCCGCTCGGCATGGCGCGCCTCCGGCAGGACCGGCTGCAGGATGCCGTGATCGTGGATCACCCGCGCGGCTGGACCCGGGTTCGCGGCCTCCAGGAATTTCAGCAGTTCGTGATGGATCCGCTCGGCGGCGAGCGTCTTGAGCTGGCGGGCGTGGCGCAAGGCGGCGTCGAGCGCCGCCGCGTCCGGCGCGCCGCGGCCGTAGCGGGCGTAGAAGCGGAAGAAGCGCAGCAGGCGCAGGTAATCCTCGCGCACCCGCGCGTCCGCGTCGCCGACGAAGCGGACGTGCCCGGCCAGCAGGTCGGCCCAGCCGCCGAAGGGATCGTAGACCGTGCCGTCGGGCGCGCAGAACATCGCGTTGATGGTGAAATCGCGCCGGGCGGCGTCGGCCGTCCAGTCGTCGGTGAAGGCGACGCGGGCGTGCCGGCCGTAGGTCTCGACGTCCTCGCGCAGGGTGGTGATCTCGAACGGCCGGTGGCCGCTCACCGCCGTCACCGTGCCGTGCTCGATCCCGGTCGGCACCGCCTTCAGGCCGGCGCGCGCCAACAGCGCGGTCACCGTCTCCGGCGGGTCCGGGGTGGCGATGTCGATGTCGCCCACCGGCCGGCCGATCAGCGCGTCGCGCACGCAGCCGCCGACGAACATCACCGTCTGCCCGTCCGCCGTCAGCGCGTCGAACACCGCGCGCGTCTCCGGCGCGGTCATCCAGTCCTGCGGGGGGATCGTTCCGGCGGGCTGCATGGGGATGGTTGTAAGCGCGCCCGGGTGCCTGTGACAAAGGCTGCGTGACCGGCGCGGGCGCCGCTACTCCCCCGCGGGCGTACCTTCGCGGTTCGAGCCGCCCTCGCCCTCGATCACCTCGCTATCCTGGATCTCGCCGTCGATGTAGCGCTCGGGCGTGATCTGCTGGCCGGGCTGGGCCTGTTCGCCCAGGACCCGGTAGCCGACCAGGGTGGAGACCATCAGCACCACGCCGATCAGGGTCAGGACCGCCCAGGGCCAGGGGATGTCGCGCTCGACCCCGCCCGTCTTGCGCGCCCGCCAGCGGGCCAGCACGACGTAGCCCCAGTAGACCAGGAACGGCAGCGCGATCGGCAGGACGATCGTCAGGAACTTCTTGAGCATGCGGTCTAGCGTTTCGGTCCGGGAAGGCGTGGGTCTCGTTCTCTCAGCCGGATATAGCCGCGCGCGCCCGCCGCGCCAGTGCGAACACTCAGGCGTCCCGGCCGACCACCTCGACCAGGTTCACCAGCATGCCGGCGGTCGCGCCCCAGATGTCGTACTCGCCGAAGTCGAAGACGTAAAAGAAGCGCTCGCGCCCGAGATCGAGGCGGCTGTCCAGCCGGCGGGCATCCGGCCGCATCAGGAACGACAGCGGCACCTCGAACACCGCGTCGACCTCGTAGCCGTCGGGCTGCAGGTCTTGGGGACGCTGGATCAGACCGACGATGGGCGTGACGCGGTAGCCGGTGCGCACGAGGTAGGTGTCCAACTGGCCCAGGACTTCGACCCCCGAGGGATCCAGGCCGACCTCCTCCTCCGCCTCGCGCAGGGCGGCCGACTCGGGGCTGGCGTCCCACGCTTCGATCCGGCCGCCGGGGAAGGCGCACTGCCCGGCGTGCGCGCTCAGGTGCGCGGTGCGCCGGGTCAGCAGAATGTGCGGTTCGTGGCTTCGGGCGACCAGCGCCACCAGCACGGCCGCGTCGGTGAAGGTCGCCGCGGGGTCGATCATGCCAGGGTTCAGATCGTCGTCGCCGCGCCGGCGCGGATTACGGCGCACCGGATGGTCGCGGCCAAGCGGGCTGTGCGCACGGATGCGCGCGCACAGACACTCAAGGTCGGGCGTTTCGGCGCTCACGCGGCCCCGGTGGGGTCCAGCGGAAAGAACGTGCCGTGGCTCCATACGCCCAGGACCTCCTGTCCCTTTTGATGCTGATCCGTCGCCAAGGCGGCTTGCGCCTGCGCGTCGGCCGGGCCCGGCTCGGCGATCTCGGCCAGCTGGTAGAACACGGAGCGCACGAGTCGCGCGTCCAGCCCGTCGGAGACTCGAATATACGGCGCCGGCTCGTCGCTGTCAGGCGCTTGTTGCACAAAGATCGGATGATCCGGTCCGGCTTCGACCCAGCGGTCGACGTTGGTGCGCAGATGCAGGACCTGCTGACCGCCCTGTGTCTTCACTTCCAACTCTTCGGCCAGGAACGGCGCGTCCTCGACGTGGACGGTCGCCCGCTCGGCCGGCGTGACCAGCGCGAAGCCGCCGTCGGCCTCGCGCTTGAGCACGGTGGCGAACAGCTTGACCAGCTCGCGCCTGGGGATCGGCTTGCCGTCGTGCCACCAGGTGCCGTCCCGCGTGATCGCGAATTCGCCCGGCTGAATCCCAGTTAAACTGCCGATCCGTCCGCCATCCGACGGCTCCCCGCCCGCGTGCGCGCCGCCGCCCCCCTCGTCAGGCACCGCGCTTGGCACTATTCTCCTTATGTGATCGTTCATCTGCGGCATGCCTCGCGTGCTCACCAGCGATCCGGTTTCCGGTTAATGGCGATGGAGGGCGTCGTCTTGTCGGCCAACACGACTACCACCGATCCGTCCGCTTCCGGCCAGGAAGCGCAGTCCGACCATCGCCTTGCACAGGACATTGAACAGCTGGGCGGGCGTCTCAAGGCCGCGCGGCACTCGGTCGGACAAGTGATCTTCGGGCAGCAGGAGGTGGTCGATCAAACGCTGATTACGCTTTTGTGCGGCGGTCACGCGCTGCTGATCGGCGTCCCCGGTCTCGCCAAGACCCGGCTGGTGGAAAGCCTGGGCACCGTGTTCGGCCTGGACGAGCGGCGCGTGCAGTGCACGCCCGACCTGATGCCGAGCGACATCCTGGGTTCCGAGGTGCTGGAGGAAACCGAGGAGGGCAAGCGCGCCTTCCGGTTCATCCCCGGCCCGATCTTCTCGCAGCTGTTGATGGCCGACGAGATCAACCGGGCCAGCCCGCGCACCCAGTCGGCGCTGTTGCAGGCGATGCAGGAGCGCAAGGTCACGGTTGCCGGCCACGGCCATATGCTGCCCGAGCCGTTCCACGTGCTGGCGACCCAGAACCCGCTGGAGCAGGAAGGGACATATCCCTTGCCGGAGGCGCAGCTGGACCGCTTCCTGCTGCAGATCGACGTCGGCTACCCCGACATCGACGCCGAGCGGCAGATGCTGGTCGCCACCACCGGCGCGCAGGACAGCAAGGCCGAAAACGTCCTGAGCACGCAGGAGTTGATGGACGCGCAGAAGCTGGTCCGCCGCGTGCCGGTGGGCGAAACCGTCGTCGAGGCGATCCTGCAGCTGGTTCGCCAGGGCCGTCCGGAAACCAGCTCGATCCCCGAGGTGCCGGAGCAGGTCGCCTGGGGCCCCGGGCCGCGCGCCAGCCAGGCGCTCATGCTGGCCGTGCGCGCCCGGGCGCTGATGGAGGGGCGGTTCGCCCCGTCGGTCGACGACGTGCTGGAACTGGCGCACCCGATCCTGCGCCACCGCATGGCGCTCACCTTCGCCGCCCGGGCGGAGGGGCAGCTGCTCGACGCCCTGATCGACCGGCTGTGCCAGCCGCTGCAATGATCGCCGCGCGCACCCCGTCATGGTCGACGCGTTTGCCGGAGCCCGCGGCATGAGTTCCGCCGGCCTGTCCCCGCGCCAGCGTGCGGAACAGCTGTCCGCGGCGCTGCCGCCGCTGCTGCTGCACGCCGACCGGGTGGCGGCGAGCGTCGCCCAGGGCGTGCACGGACGCCGCCGGGTGGGCCAGGGCGAAGCGTTCTGGCAGTTCCGCGATTACCAGCCCGGGGATTCGCCGCAGTCGATCGACTGGCGCCAGACCGCCAAGGCCGACCGCGTGTTCGTCCGGCAGATGGAATGGGAGGCGGCGCAGTCGGTCTGGTGCTGGCGCGACGGCTCGGCGTCGATGGACTGGCGCTCCTCCAACAAGCTGCCGACCAAGCGCGAGCGCGCGGAACTGCTGATGCTGGCGCTGATGACCCTGATGGTCCGGGCGGGCGAGCACGTCAGCCTGCTCGGCACCGGGCTGCCGCCGGCGGCGAACCGCGGCACGCTGGTGCGCCTCAGCGAGATCCTGCGCCGGGAGGAACCCGCGGAAGCGCGCGACCTGCCGGCGCCCGAGCCCCTGCCGCGCTACGGCCAGGTCTTGCTGCTGGGCGACTTCCTGGCGGACCCGCAGGAGATCGAACGCAGCCTGCGCGGCTTCGCCGAGCGGGGCGTGAAGGGGCACCTCGTTCAGGTGCTCGACCCCGCGGAGGAGACGCTGCCCTATTCCGGGCGCGTGCGCTTCGAGGGCCTGCAGGGGGAGCGGCCCTGGCTGCTGTCGCGCGCGGAAGGCGTGCGCGCGCAGTACCGCGACCAGCTCGCCGCCCAGACCGACGCCATCCGGGAGATCGCCCGGCGGACCGGCTGGCGCTGCACCTGGCACCGCACCGACCGCTCGCCGCAGACAGCCCTGCTCGCCGTCTACAGCGCGCTCGCCCAGCACCTCTAGCAGCACATCGGGCGCTCGGCACGCGATCGCCGCAACACGGGAGGTTGGATTAGGCCCATATGGCAGCTCTAGGCCCCGTCGCCTTCGCGCAGCCGTGGCTGTTGCTGGCGCTGATGGCGCTGCCGGCGCTGTGGTTCCTGCTGCGCGTCACCCCGCCGGCGCCCAAGACGCAGCGGTTCCCGGCGATCCGCCTGCTGCTGGGCCTGGCGCCGCAGGAGGAGACGCCGGCGCGCACGCCCTGGTGGCTGCTGCTGCTGCGCCTGCTGGCCGCGGCGTTGGTGATCGTCGGCCTGTCGGGCCCGGTGATGCATCCCGCGACCCAGCTGTCCGGCAGCGGGCCGCTCGTGCTGGTGATCGACAACGGCTGGGCGTCGGCGAAGAACTGGTCGGAGCGGATGCAGGCCGCCGAAGCCCAGCTCGACCGCGCGGCGCGGGAGCAGCGGCGGGTTGTCCTGCTGACCACCGCCGCGGCCCAGCCCGACGCGCCGCTGAAGCCAAGCGACCTGCTGCGCCCGGAGCGGGCGCGCGAGCGGGTGCGCGCGCTGCAGCCCCACCCCTGGCCCAGCGACTACGAAAGCGTGCGCGCGGCGGTGGAAGACCTGCAGGTCGACGGCAGCGCGCCCGTCGTCTGGCTGAACGACGGCCTGCAGACACCCGCGACGGAAGCCCTGGCGAGCCGGCTGCAGCGCCTGGGCGGGGTCGAACTGATGCGCCCGGAGCCGAGCAACCTGCCGGTCAGCGTGCTGCCGCCGTCGAGCAGCGGTACCGACCTCAAGGTGCAGCTCCGCCGCGCCGACAACCGCGGGCCGACCGCCCGCACCGTGATCGCGAGCGACGACCGCGGCCGGCTGGTCGCCACCGCCGAAGCCAGCTTCGACGACGGCAGCCGCCTTGCGACCGCCACGTTCGAACTGCCGCTCGAACTGCGCAACCGGATCAGCCGGGTCAGCGTGCAGGGCGAGAACACGGCGGCCAGCGTGGCGCTACTGGACTCCCGCTGGCAGCGCCGGCCGGTCGGCCTGGTGACCGAAAGCGCGCAGGCCGACGCCCAGCCGCTGCTCTCCGAGGTGTACTACCTGGAACGCGCGCTCGCCCCCTACGCCGAGGTGACGCGCGGCAACCTGGGCGAACTGCTGGCGCAGGACCGGGCGGTGATCGTTCTGTCCGACCGGGGCGCCTTGCGCGCGGACCTGCGCAACCAGGCGCGCAGCTGGGTCGAGCGCGGCGGCGTGCTGCTGCGCTTCGCCGGGCCCAAGCTGGCGCGCGAACTGACCGGGCCGGAAGCGCGCGAAGGCGGCGGCGAGCCGCTGCTACCGGTGCGCCTGCGCCGCGGCGGGCGGGCACTGTCCGGCACGATGAGCTGGGGCAGCCCGCCCAAACTGGCGCCGTTCCGGCCCGACAGCCCGTTCGCCGGCCTGTCGATCCCGGACGACCTGTCGATCGACCGGCAGGTGCTGGCGCAGCCGTCGCTCGACCTGGGGGAGAAGACCTGGGCGCGGCTGGCCGACGGCACGCCGCTGGTGACCGCCGAGCAGCGCGGCGACGGCTGGGTCGTGCTGGTGCACACGACCGCGAACGCGCAGTGGTCGAACCTGCCGCTGTCGGGCCTGTTCGTGCAGATGCTCCGGCGCGTCGTCTCGGTCGGCGAAGGCGTGGCGCAGTCGGCGGAAACCGGCCCGCTGCCGCCGTCCAGCGTGCTCGACGGCTTCGGGCAGCTGGGCCCCGCGCCCGCCAGCGTGAAGGCCCTGCCGTCCGACGCGCTGGAGAGCAACACGATCGGCGCCGCCCACCCGCCGGGGCTGTACGGCCTGGAGGGTCAACGCCGGGCGCACAACCTGGGCCCCGCGGTGGGTGACGTGCGCCCGCTGACCGACTTGCCGTCCGGTGTCGAGGTGGGCGGCTTCGCGTCCGAGCCCGAGCAGCGCTACGGCCCCTGGCTGCTGGTGGCCGCGCTCGTGTTGCTGCTGATCGATCTTGCGATCGCGCTGTTGCTGCGCGGGCTGTTCGGCCCCGCGGGCGGCGACGGCATGGGCCGGCGCGCGGCCCGTACGGCCGGCGCCCGTACAGCAGGTGGGGGCGCGGCGGCGATCCTGCTCGCG
This sequence comes from Rhodovibrio sp., assembly GCA_034521655.1. GTDB lineage: Bacteria > Pseudomonadota > Alphaproteobacteria > Kiloniellales > Rhodovibrionaceae > Rhodovibrio. The sequence continues at coordinate 67,757 of JAXHMD010000019.1, read as the reverse complement.
GTCGCGCTCGCGCCCACAAGTGCGAGCGCGCAGTCCGCCGGCGCCGGAGACGATCCCGAGAGCTACGCCCTGAAGGCGACGCTGGACACCCGGCTCGCCTACGTCGTCACCGGGGTGGACCGGGTCGACCGGATCGCCGAGCAGGGCCTGCGCGGGCTGTCGCGCACGCTGACCGCGCGCACCTCGATCGAGCCGGCCGACCCCCTGCCGGTGCGTCTGGAGGAGCATCCGCTGGCGTTCTTCCCGCTGCTGTACTGGCCGGTCACCGAAGAACAGACCCCGCTCAGCGCCCGGGCCGAACGCAAGGTCAACGACTACCTCGCCAACGGCGGCACGATCCTGTTCGACCTGCGCGATCCTACCCCGGGCGTCAACCTGGGCGGCGGCCTGTCCGGGGCCGGGCAGGCGCTGCGCGGCCTGACCCGCAACCTCGACATCCCGCCGCTCAAGCCGGTGCCGCCGGAACACGTCCTGACCAAGGCGTTCTACCTGCTGAACGACTTTCCGGGCCGCTACGACGGCGGCCAGCTCTGGGTCGAGGACACCAGCGCCGGCGGCGGCGACGGCGACGGGGTGGCAAGCGTGCTGGTGGGCTACAACGACTACGCCGGCGCCTGGGCGATCGACCAGGCCGGCCAGCCGCGCTTCGCCGTCACCCCCGGCGGCGAGCGGCAGCGGGAGATGGCCTACCGGGTCGGCGTCAACCTGGTGATGTACGCCATGACCGGCAACTACAAGGCCGACCAGGTGCACATCCCCGCCATCCTGGAGCGGCTGGGCCAATGACGGCGCGAACTCGGGAGCTTCGGCCATGCTGAACGCCACCACGCTTGCCTTCGCGCCGCTGGTGCCCTGGCCGGTGGTGATCGCGCTCGGCGTGCTGAGCGCGCTCGCGATCGCGGTCGCCGTCTGGCGGCGGGCGCGCGGCGCGTGGTGGCGGGCGCTCGCCCTGGCCGCGATCCTGGCGGTGCTGGCGAACCCCTCGCTGATCCGCGAGCAGCGGGAGGAGCTGCCCGACATCGCCCTGATCGCGGTGGACGAGAGCGCCAGCAACCGGCTGGAAGACCGGCAGGCCCAGATCGACCGGGCGATGGACGCCCTCGACCAGGAGCTGGCCGAGCTGGAGAACACGCAGGTCCGCGTAATCCGCGCCGGCCGCGCCGAGGGGGCGAGCCAGGAAGCCGGCACCCGGCTGTTCGACGACGTCGCCCGGGCGCTGGCGGAAATCCCGCGCGAGCGGCTGGCCGGGCTGGTCGTGCTGTCCGACGGGCAGATCCACGACGTGCCGGAAAGCCTGCAATCGCTGGAGATCGATGCGCCCGTCCATCACCTGATGACCGGGCGCGAGGACGAGGGCGACCGCCGGCTCACGATCGGCGACGTGCCCGGCTACGGCATCGTCGGCCGGGAGATCAGCTTCACGGTCGAGGTGGAGGACCTGTCCGCCCCCGAGGGCAGCCCGAGCACGGCGGAACTGCGCCTGACCCGCGACGGCGGGGAGACGCGCACCCGCACCGTCCCGGTCGGCCAGGAAACCGAGATCACGGTCGAGCTGACCCACCGCGGGCAGAACGTCCTCGAACTCGAGGTCGCGGAGGGCCCGCGCGAGCTCACCCTGACCAACAACCGCGCGGCGATCGTGATCAACGGCGTGCGCGACCGCTTGCGCGTCCTGCTGGTGTCCGGCCAGCCGCACGCGGGCGAGCGGGCCTGGCGGTCGCTGCTCAAGTCCGACCCGTCGGTCGACCTGGTGCACTTCACCATTCTGCGCCCGCCGGAAAAGCAGGACGGCACGCCGATCCGCGAACTGTCGCTGATCGCCTTCCCGACGCGCGAATTGTTCGAGGTCAAGATCGACGAGTTCGACCTGATCGTGTTCGACCGCTACCAGCGCCGGGGCGTGCTGCCCTCGCTCTACCTCAACAACGTCGCGGAATACGTGCGCAACGGCGGCGCGCTGCTGGAAGCCGGCGGGCCCAGCTTCGCCAGCCGGATGTCGCTCTACCGCACGCCCTTGGGCCGGGTGCTGCCGGGCGGACCGACCGGCGACATCTACGAACAGGGCTTCAAGCCGCAGGTGACCGAGCTTGGCACCCGCCATCCGGTGACCCGCGGCCTGACCGGCTCCAACGGCCCCGGGGCCGAGGCCGACTGGGGCCGCTGGTTCCGGCACATGAACGTCGACGTGCAATCCGGCGACATCGTCATGGAGGGCGTGCGCGACCGGCCGCTCTTGATCCTCGACCGGGTCGGCGAGGGCCGCGTGGCCCAGCTGATGAGCGATCACGCCTGGCTGTGGGCGCGCGGTTACGAGGGCGGCGGCCCGCAGGCCGAACTGATGCGCCGGGTGGCGCACTGGCTGATGAAGGAGCCGGAACTGGAGGAGGAAGCCCTGCGCGCCCGGGTCGAGGGCGACCGCCTGGTGGTCGAGCGACGGTCGCTGGAGACCGAGCTGCCGCCGGTCGAGGTCACCATGCCCGACGGCAGCACGGAGACGCTGCAGCTGGAGCCGGGACCGGACGGGCGCGCCAGCGCGACCATGCCGGCCGACCAGCTGGGCACCTACGAGCTCAGCGACGGCACGCGCACCGCCGTCGCCGCGGCCGGGCCGCCGAACCCGCTGGAATACCGCGACGTCCGCTCCACCCGCGCGCGTCTGAGCCCGCTGGTCGAGGCCAGCGGCGGGGCCCACGTGCGCATCGAAGACGGCGTGCCGCGGCTGCGCAAGGTCGACCCCGAGCGCGACAGCGCCGGGCGCGGCTGGATCGGGCTGGACGCCAACCGCGACTACCGGGTCGCGGGCGTGATGGAAGTGCCCTTGCTCCCGGCCGTCCTCGCGCTCATCCTTGTGTTGGGCACGCTGATCGCCGCTTGGTTCCGGGAAGGTAGGTAATCGACATGAACGCCGCCAGCAGCACAGCCGCCGATCCGCGCGCCCTCGCCCCGGAACGCCGCTCCGGCGGGCTGCAGGCGCTCGGCCTGATCGCTTTCCTGGCGCTGGTGTTCGCGGTCTACGGCGCCAGCGTATTCATCACCCAGCCGGCGATCGACGGCTGGTACGCCGACTTGGCCAAGCCCTGGTTTACGCCGCCCAACGTGGTCTTCCCGGTCGCCTGGACGGTCATCTTTGGGCTGATTGCGCTCGCCGGCTGGGAGGCCTGGCGGCGCAGCGTGCCCGGGGAGTTCGGCTGGCCGCTCGCCTGCTTCCTGCTGCAGCTGGTGTTGAACTTCGCCTGGTCGGCGCTGTTCTTCGGCGAAGGTGAGCTGCTGCTGGCGCTGGTCGACGTGCTCGCCCTGATCCTGGCGCTTCTCGCCACCATCACCGCGTTCTGGCAGATCAGCCGCGCCGCGGGCGTGATGCTGCTGCCCTACCTCGCCTGGATCTGCTTCGCGACGGTGCTCAACGCCGAGATCCTGCGCCTTAACCTGTAGCGCCGCCGCTCACCGCTTCGTAGGGTGGCTTCGCGCAGCAAGCCACCATCGCGGCGGTGGCGGCCGGTAAGGTGGATTGCCGCGTTCCGCGGCGAATCCACCCTACGACTTGTCGCGATTAGTCATCCTCGTCGCCCGGCTCAGGCCCGGCGAAGGGGCCTCCCGGCCGCGCAGGCCTGGTCGGCGTAGCGGGTGTCGGCGTGGATGCGCCCGCGCACGCCTTCAAGCGCGCCGGGCTTCAGTTCCAGCACCTGGAAGCGGCGCGGCTCCACCGGGCCGGGCAGGATCAGGCCCTGCGGGGTCGCGGGCACGAAGCCGTAGGGCTGATAGTACTCCGGCTCGCCCACCACCACGCACAGCTCGACCGGCATCCGCCGGGCGGTGTCCAGGCCCTGGCGCACCAGCGCGCGGCCGATCCCCCGGCCCTGCTGCTTGGGGTCGACGGCGAGCGGCCCCAGCAGGATCGCCTGCGGGCCGTCGGCCGGTGCCGGGCCCTGCCCGTCGACCCGGACCGGCCAGAAGCGCAAGGACGCCAGCATGTCGCCGGCGTCGTCGGTAGCGACGAAGCACAGCTCGCGTACCGGGCGGATGCCCTCGCGCAGGCGGTAGACGGTCTTCTGCTGGCGCGCTTCGCCGAACGTGCGGTCGAGCAGCGGCTCGATCGCCTCGGCGTCCCCGGGCCGTTCCGGTGTGATGTGGAAGCGCAGCATGCCGTCGGTCATCGCGTCCTCACTCGCCTGCGCGGTCGATTGGTCGGCGTCGCTTCGCTTACCACAGGCCCTGACGGAGGCCAAGGCGCGGGGCGTTCTTCCCCGCTCCCTCGACGCGAGAGGGGCCCCGCCACGACGGTCGTGAGACCGAGCCTCAGTCTTGAGAACCCCTAATCCTCGGGCGCATCCCAGGCCGGGTCGCCGGCGAAGCGGTGGGCCAGGAAGTCGACGAACACCCGGACCTTGGGCGACAGGTTGCGGCTGGCGGGGAAGACCGCGTGGATGCCGCCGGCTTCCCCCTCGCACCAGTCCTGCAGCACCGGCTCCAGCCGGCCCGCCTTGACGTCGGCGGCGGCCAGGAAGGTCGGCAGCATGACCACGCCGAAGCCCTGCCGGGCGGCGGCCAGCAGCGCGTCGCCGTTGTTGACCTCCAGCCGCCCTTGGACCGGCACGCGCAGTTCGCCGTCGCCGCCGTGGAAGCGCCATTCGCGCCCGGAGGACAGGTAGGAATAGATCAGGCACTCGTGCTGCTTCAGCTCGCGCGGGTGCCGCGGCCGGCCGCGGGCGTCGAGGTAGGCGGGCGCGGCGCAGACCACCCGGCGCATCGGCGCCAGCCGCCGGGCGATCAGGCTGGAATCGCGCAGCTGGCCGATCCGGATGGCGAGGTCGAAGCCCTCCTCGATCAGGTCGACCGTGCGGTCCGACAGCTGCATTTCGACCGACAGCTCCGGATAGGCCTGCAGGAACGCCGGCAGCAACGGCGCGACGTGCAGCTGGCCGAACGACATCGGCGCGTTGACGCGCAGCGTGCCGCGCGGCGCGGCGGCGAGATGCGTGACCGCGCTTTCCGCGGCTTCCGCGTCGGTGACCAGCTGACGGCAGTGCTCGAAGAACGCCGTGCCCGCCTCGGTCAGCGACAGCTGCCGGGTGGTGCGGTTCAACAGGCGCACGCCCAGCCGGTCTTCCAGCCGGCCGACCTGCTTGGACACCGCCGACTTCGACAGCCCCAGCCCGCGCGCGGCGTGGGAGAAGCTGCCCTCCTCCACCACCCGCGCGAACACGGCCATGGCGCTCAAGTGCTCGTAGGTCATCCGGTCCCCGCTTCCGCTCGGCCCGCCGTTTCCTAAAGGAAACAATACGGTGCCATTCCTGCCTGTTTTCTAACGCAGCGTAAACCCGTATCTATCGGAAAGGTCGCGGTGGGCGGTGCCGGGCGCACCCCCGCCGTCCAACCGCGAACGACCATCCGCGCAAGCGATCAAGGAGCGACGACGATGGCAAAGGTACTGGTGCTCTACTACTCGAGCTGGGGCCACGTGGAGACGATGGCGAACGCGATCGCCGAGGGCGCCCGCGGCGTCGACGGCACCCAGGTCGACCTCTACCGCGTGCCCGAACTGGTGCCGGAAAGCGTGCAGCAGCAGGCAGGCTACAAGACCGACCAGGCCGCGCCGGTGCTGGCGGATCCCAACGCCCTCGCCGACTACGACGCGATCGTCCTTGGGACGCCCACGCGCTTCGGCAACATGGCAAGCCAGCTGCGCAACTTCCTGGACCAGACCGGCGGCCTGTGGTTCCAGGGCAAGCTGATCGGCAAGGTCGGCAGCGTGTTCGCCTCCACCGGCAGCCAGCACGGCGGCCAGGAGACCACGCTGACGTCGATGCACAACACCCTGATCCACCACGGCATGGTGGTCGTGGGCGTGCCCTACTCGGTCAAGGAACTGAGCACCATGAGCGAGATCACCGGCGGCACGCCCTACGGCGCGACCACGCTCGCCGGCGGCGACGGCAGCCGCCAGCCGAGCGAGAACGAACTTGCGATCGCCCGTGCCCAGGGCCGGCACGTGGCGGAGATCGCCACCAAGCTGCACGGGTAGGCTGCACGAGAACGGCCGCCTCGGCGGGTCCCCTCTCCCCATCGCGGGAGAGGGACAGGGTGAGGGTGGAAATCCCGGTGCACGCCGCGGAGTCTCACCCTCACCCTCCCACGACCCTCAAGGGAGCGGGGATGGGGGCCGGCGCCGCGCGGCCTGCAACGGACGTATCGGCGGGTCCCCTCTCCCCATCGCGGGAGAGGGACAGGGTGAGGGGGACTCCTCGGCGGCTATCGCGCCCCCTCACCCTCCCACGAACCTGACGGTCCGCGGGCCCCTCCCTCTCCCGCGTGGGGGAGAGGGGATGGCGGCTGGCTCGCTTCACAGAAAAAGGCCCTCCAACGATGATCGAGCATCGTCCCTTCGACAGCCTGGGCCGGTTCGAGCTGGACTGGCTGAGCGCGCGCTATCACTTCAGTTTCGGGCAGTACCACGACCCGAACCGGATGGGCGTGGGCCCCTTGCGGGTCTGGAACGACGACGCGGTGCAGCCGCACACCGGCTTCGACCCGCACGGCCACCGCGACATGGAGATCATCACCTTCATCCGCGAAGGCGCGATCACCCACGAGGACAACCTGGGCAACCAGGGCCGCACGCCCAGGGGCGACGTGCAGGTGATGACCGCGGGCCGGGGCGTGATCCACGCCGAATACAACCGCGAGCCGGAGGTCACCCGGCTGTTCCAGATCTGGATCCAGCCGGCCGAGCGCCGCCTGGAGCCGCGCTGGGACCAGCGCGCCTTCCCGTCGGCCGATCGCGCCGGGCGGCTGGTGCCGCTCGCCTCCGGCCGGGCGGGCCATGACGAGGCGCTCAGGATCCATCAGGACGCGGCCGTGTTTGGGGCCACGCTTACCGCCGGGCAGACGGTCCGCCACGCACTCGGGCGCGACCGGCAGGCCTACCTCGTGCCCTCAAGCGGTCAACTCACCGTCAACGGGCTGACGCTGGACGCCCGTGACGGCGCGGTTATCTCCGGTGAAGACGAGATCGAAATCGCCGCGCGCGCCGACAGCGAACTGCTGATCGCCGACCTGCCCTAACGCGATAGCCCCCTGCCAAGAGACGAGCTGAAAGGAGCCCGACGATGGGCAAGCTAATCGACGGCGTCTGGCACACCCAGTGGTACGACACCAAGAGCCACGGCGGCCGGTTCGTCCGGCCGGACACGCAGTTCCGCAACCGCGTCGGCGCCAACGGCGCCTTCCCGGCGGAAGCGGACCGCTACCACCTCTACGTCTCCTACGCCTGCCCGTGGGCGCACCGGGCGCTGATCGTGCGCGCGCTCAAGGGACTGGAGGACACGCTGCCGGTCTCGGTCGTGCACTGGTACATGGCCGACAACGGCTGGGAGTTCACCGCCGACTGGCCGGACCACGAAAACGGCGCCAACTACCTGCGCGAACTCTACGTCCGGGCGGACCCGACCTATACCGGCCGGGTCACCGTGCCCACGCTGTGGGACCGGAAGCAGGGCACGATCGCCAACAACGAGTCGGCCGACCTGGTGCGGATCCTGAACGCCGACTTCAACGATTTCGCCCCCAACCCCGGGCTCGACCTCTACCCGGACGATCTGACGCAAGAGATCGAGCGGGTGAACGAGCAGGTCTACCACCACGTCAACAACGGCGTGTACAAGGCCGGTTTCGCCACCAGCCAGGACGCCTACGAGGAGGCGTTCGACGCCCTGTTCGACACGCTGGACTGGCTGGAAGGCCTGCTGGCCGAGCGGCGCTACGTCGCCGGCGACCGGCTGACGGAGGCGGACATCCGCCTGTTCACCACCCTGGTGCGCTTCGATCCGGTCTACGTCGGCCACTTCAAGTGCAACAAGTACCGGATCGCCGACTACCCCAACCTCTTGGGCCTGACGCGGGAGATCTACCAGCTGCCGGGCGTGGCCGAGACCACCAACTTCGAGCACATCAAGAAGCACTACTACGTCAGCCACACCATGATTAACCCGACCCAGGTCGTGCCCAAGGGCCCGATGCTGGACCTGACCGCCCCGCACGGCCGCGACCACTTGGGCGGCCCCGGCGGCCTGCAGGCGATCGCCGGCGCGGCGTAGGGCGAGGAGGGCAGCGTCCTTCCCCTCTCCCTCGAGGAGACTTTTGCACGAGGCGTTCCGATCGCCGTCAATGATCCTTCGAGACGGTTGGCTGCGCCAACCTCCTCAGGATGAAGTATAGGTTTTTCAGTGAGATAATTGAGCTTCATGCTGAGGAGCGGCCCGCCAGGGCCGCGTCTCGAAGCATCGCTCACGGGTCCGTGGGCGCCTGTGCAAAAGTCCCGCGTTGGGGAGAGGGGACCCGCCGCGACTTTTTTTTCGGGCGCGAACAGCTTGCGCGGCGCGCTACCAGCCCGGGCCGTCTTCCAGGAACGCGCGTTCCTCGGGCGTGCTGGCGCGGCCGAGGATGGCATTGCGGTGGGGGAAGCGGCCGAAGCGGGCGATCACGTCGCGGTGCTTGCGGGCGTAGTCCCGCCACCCGGGCTCGCTCTCGAGCTGCCGGATCAGGGCGACCGAGCGGTCCTGGTCGTCCAGTTCCTCGCTGTGTTCCAGCGGCAGGTAGAGGAACAGGCGCTGGGCTTCGTCCAGCTGCTGATCGAACGCCATGTCGAGCGCGTAGCGCGTCACGGCGCGGGCCTGGGAATCGGTCTCGAACGCCTGCGGCGTGCCGCGGAAGACGTTGCGCGGCAGCTGGTCGAGCAGCAGCACCAGACCCAGGCAGCCGCGCCCGTCAGCGCGCCAACCGGTCAGGCCGCCGCCGGCCGCGTCCTCATAGAGGCCGAGGAACCGATCCCGCAACTGGGCATCGAAGTCGGGCGTACTGTCGAACCAGTACGGCCGGCTCTCGGGATCGAACCAGAAATCCAGCAGGGCTGAGAGATTCGGGTCGTCGGGCCCCAGCTCGGGCTCGGGCTCGGGCGAACCGCTCTGGGTCATGGCTGCGAACGTGCCAACCGCGCGCTCATCCCGCCAGCGTGAAGCGCAGATGCTCCAGCCCGCGTCTCAAGTAGTTCTGGATTTCCTGCACCGCCTGGTCGCGCGGCGTGTCGCCGTCGGGCTCAAAGTCTGCCGACCAGTGGATCGTGCAGCTGGTCGCATCGTCCGGATGCACGCTCAGTTCCGCCGTCAGCTCTGAGACCGGCAGCGGTCCCGCCTGAAACCTGTAGCGGTAGGTCATGCTGGCGTCGTCGTGGGCGTCCAGCCGCTCGACCAGCTTTTCGCTGTCGCCCAGGTCCAGGCGGCGTTCGGGACGGCTGTCGCTGCCGCCGGCGTCCGCGCCCAGCACCAGCGGGTGCCAGCCGGCGATGTCGGCGAACCGGCCGATCGTGTCCCAGACGCGGCTGGCGGGGACGTAGAGTTTCGTGGCCTCGCTCACTTTGGCCATCGGCTCGCTCGCGCTCCTTCGCGTGTGTGTTATCTCGCGCCCCGATCGGGCAGCGGGCGTGTCGGATCGGCGTGTCAGCCGCGCGCGTCCCCTGGCCAGCGCCGCCCCGGCTCTGCTAGGCGCCCGGGAGAGTTCACACGGCCCCGGGGATGCAGATAGGCGGCATGCCGGGGCCGCGTCCACACCCGTGACGACAACGCACACAGCCAAGCCGGAGATCCAACCCCATGTACATCGACTTCAACACGATCCAGCCGTTGGTGGCGCTCGTCGCCGGCGTCCTGATCCTGATCACCCCGCGGCTGCTGAACTACGTCGTCGCGGCCTACCTGATTTTCGTCGGCGTCACCGGGCTGCTGCCGCAGTTCGGCTAGGGCAAGATGCTGGAAGGTGGAATCACCTTCCAGCATCTTGCCCTCTCTTCAAAAAGTTAGAGCGACGGCGGCAAGCCGGAGCGTGCTACGCCGAGCGGTCCTGCACCCGCTTGGCCGCATCCTGCAGGTCGACCAACGCCTCGTCGAAGAAGGTGTCCAAGCGGCGCTGCATTTCCGGCGACAGCTTCAGCACCTTCGAGCGGGCGTCGCGCGGGTTGTCTTCCTCCACGATCAGCCCGCGCGAGATCGCCGCGTCGACGTACTTGCCGGCGGTGTGGGCGCTGCGGATGCCGTGCATCGCCGCCAGCGCGTCGGTCTTGCGCATCGGCTGGCCGGCCCGCCACAGCGTGGTCAGCAGATCCCAGTAAGCGGCCGAGTACATGTCGGGATCGCCGCGGAACAGCCGCAGCCATCGCTGACCGACCTGTTCGATCATGTCCAGATAGACCCGGCGCTGTTCGGCGGTGTAGCTCATCGGACCTGAGGTGTGTCGCGCATATTTTGGAATTTTTACATACAGATTTGCGTGTACGGGTCCGGTTGATCCCCGTCAAGCCAGATCGCCCATCCAACCATCCCGTCATTCGTCTTGCCAGCCCGCCAGCAGGCCGCGTGGCGGGTCTCTGACACCCGTGACATATCTGTGCGCAGACTTGCATGCAACCCTGCATCCACATAGCTTGATTGGCATACGCAGCGCACCGGCGGCGAACCCGCCCCGGTTCGCGCCCGCCACGGTTCGCGCCGACAAGGACGGTTCGCCATGCGCAAGTTCATCACGGCCATCACGATCGCCCTGTTCACCCTGGGCAGCCTGGGCACGCTCGCACCGGCCGCGTTCGCCGAGCCGCCGTCCTGGGCGCCGGCGCACGGCTGGCGCGCCAAGCACGAGCACGGCCATCACCACAAATCCAAGCGGAAGTACGAGGTCGAGCGCGCGTACGAGCACGACGACGCGTACGACGACCGGCGGCGCGCGCCGATCTACGGCGACGGCGGCGGCTTCCTGCGCTGCAACCGCGAACTCGCCGGCCAGGTCGTCGGCGGCGCGGTCGGCGCGGCCGTCGGCTCGCGGTTCGGCAAGGGCGACGGACAGCTGGTGGCGACCGGTGCCGGCGCGCTGATCGGCGTGCTGCTGGGCGGCGAGATCGGCCGCCGCCTGGATGCCCAGGACCGGGCGTGCGTCGGGCGGACGCTGGAAACCGTGCCGACCGGCCAGACGGTCGCCTGGCGGAACCCGGATACCGGCGCGGACTACCGCACCACGCCCCGGCGAACCTACCAGACCGACGGCGGGCGCACCTGCCGCGAATACACCACCAGCGCCACCGTCGGCGGCCGGCAGCAGCAGGTCTACGGCACCGCCTGCCGGCAGCCGGACGGCAGCTGGGAGATCGTCAACCGGCAGGTGCGCTGACCGACGCCGCCTGCGCCAAACCCTCGCCACAAGACGGTGTTCGCCATCGCCAACCCGTCCCTGCCCCCCTCGGGAGGTTCCGGAATCGCCGCCGGACCTCCCTTTTTTTGCCGCTTTATCGCCGGTGATCGGTGCGTGGCGGTGGCCGTCGCCCCATCGTAAGCTGGCGGGCCGCCGTGTTAACAACGGCGACGGTCTCGCTATCCCGTGACCGCCCAACCGCTCTCGAGAGGACCCCACATGATCTCGCTTCCCCGTCGGATCGCGCGCACCACGGCCGCGCCGTTGATCGCGGTTTTGACGCTCACCGGCTGCGCCGAGGGCGGGCTCGACCTGGGCGACAGTCCGGGCGCGCTGGTGTCCGACCAGGAAGTCACCAAGATGAGCCTGCAGACCTGGCAGCGCATCAAGCAGGACGAGCCGCGGTCCCAGGACCGGGCGATGCAGCGGCGCGTCGAGCGGATCGCCCGGCGGATCACCCAAGCGGCCGGCGTGGCTGGCGGCGAGCCCTGGGAGGTCGTCGTGTTCCAGGGCGACCAGGTGAACGCCTTCGCCCTGCCCGGCCGGCGGATCGGCGTTTACGAAGGCCTGGTCGAGCTGGCCGACAACGACGCCGAGATCGCCGGCGTGGTCGCCCACGAGGTCGGCCACGTGCTGGAGGACCACTCCCAGGAGCGCCTCGGCGCGGCCAAGCTGTCCCAGATCGGTGTGCAGACGCTGAACGCCGCCCTCCAGGCCGGCAACGTCGGCTACGCCAACCAGATCGCGGGCCTGCTGGGCGCCGGCGCGAAATACGGCGTGATCCTGCCCTACGGCCGCACGCAGGAGCTGGAGGCCGACCGCTTCGGGCTGATGACGATGGCCAAGGCCGGCTACGACCCGCGCGCGGCGATCGACTTCTGGACCAAGATGGGCCAGCAGAGCGGCGGCAAGGCCCCGCCGGAGTTCGCCTCCACCCACCCGTCCAACGAACGCCGCCTGAACCAGCTGCGCGAGATGCTGCCGGAGGCGATGAAGATCTACCGCCGCAACGAGGGCGGCACCTAGGCCAGACGTTAGAGTGCAGCTGCGGTAGGGTGGATTCGCCGCGCTTCGCGGCAATCCACCGCGCGGCGTAGCAGCCGCGCACGACATTCGGTGGGTTGCTACGCGAACCCACGTCTACGGGAACGCGCCCGGCCAAAGCCGCGGATCGTCGGGCGCCGCATCGTCCAGGCGGAGCAGGTGCGCGGGACAGCGCCGGCAGTCGCTGGCGCCGAACCGCGGGACGGGCACGCTGGCGCCCGCCGCCTGCACGGCTTCGCGCCACGCGCATTCGCCCCCGCCCGGCCACGCCAGCGCACGCGCCCGTGGCCCGGCCGCGACGGTCAGCTGGTCGACGTGCCAGCGCGCCCGCTTGTCGGCGCGCAGGTGCCGCGCGACCCGCGCCCGAAGGCCGCCAGGGCCGTTCGCACTGCCGAAGTAGAGGTAGACGCCCGGCTCCAGCCGGGCGCCTGGCTTCGGCACGGCGAGCGCGAGCGGGCGGGCGATCGGCAGCCACAGCAGATAGGCGCCCGGCACCGCCGGCAGGTCGGTTCCGACGGCGGTCGCGTGAATCCGTGCCTGCGTCATCCCCGCGTTCTCCCGTTGCGTCACGGCGACACGCCCGCGCACATCCCTTCGCGTGCCTGCACATCCGGCTTGCGTTTGCTATAACGCGGGTGACGCGCGCCCACCTCCCGTGCTCCCATCGCGGGCGTGCCGCCGATACCACGCCGCCAACCCAAGGGCCGTACCCGACCATGAGCCAGTCCTACGACGCCGACCGTTCGTTCAAGTGGACCTTCTTCATGGAGGTCGCCGGCTGGGTGCTGCGGCTGCTCCCGATCGTCGCGGTGGCGCTGTTCCTGTGGTACTACCTGCCGGGCTACGATGTCGTCCGGGTCGTCGACACCGACGTCAAGCGCATGGACGTCAAGGCGGGCGAGCAGGCCCAGCAAGGCGACGTCCTGAACCGCGACGTGCGCTTCATCAACGCCGTCTGGCCGGGCGGCAGCCCCCGCGTCTACCGCAACGAGGAGACCGGCTGGGGCTTCCCCTGGTACATGAAGTTCGACAGCCAAAACCTGCAGGCCAAAGCCCAGGACCTGCGTTCGACCGAGGACAGTCCGCGCTGGGTTCTGGTGACGCACTACGGCTGGCGGATCCCGATGTTCTCGATGTTCCCCAACGCGCTCACGCTGGAGGAGGTCGAGAGCCCCGCCGCGGAGCCGCTGGTGCCCTGGTTCAACGTCGTGTTCGTCGTTGGCCTGCTGGTCGTCGTGCTGATCGTCTGGCGGATGTGGCGCTGGTTCGTCGAGCGGCACTGGCTGCCGGTGATGCGCCGGCTGGAGATCGAACGCCGGGTCGACGACACCTCCGGCCTGCCGTCCAAGGCCTGGGCCTGGCTGCGCGAGGAGGTCTCCTCCACGATCGAGGACATGCGGGCGAAGAAACGCTGAGCTGGCAAGCGCCCGCGTTCGCCAGGCGCGCACGTTCGTTTTCTTTACGCCCCGCCGCGTGCAGCGGGCTGTCGGTTTCGCGCAGGGCCGGGCGGCCTTAGCGCTTGAAAACGCGATACCTTTATGACCAAAGCAGGTTCTTCTGAGTGCGGTCGGCAGGGCGGGTGTCCCGGTAAGCCCTGTCGGAAAGTCTGACACCGCGGTCCCCGCCGGCCCGGGAACACGGCCGTTTGCCGCGGTTCGTCGCGTTGGCGCGGCTTTTGCTTTCTTCCTCGACCACGGCGCCGGCACGAAGACCGCCCACGCCGTCGTTCAACATTGGGAGGGAGTGCTTCGCATGAAGAGACTCGTGCTGCACGCAACGACATTGGTCGCAACGATGGCGGCTGCCGTGCCGGGCTTCGCCGGTACCCTGCCGCCCCCACCGGTCCCGCTTGGCCGGAGCCTGGGCGCGGAGCTGAGTGCCTCGCTCGGCGGCAGCCTGCCGATCGCGCAGGGCGGCCTGCTCGCCATGGTGGCCGCAGGCGTCGCGGCCGGCATCTGGTTGGCGCGGCGCAAGCGCTGAAAACACGGGGCGCGGGTGGCGACAGGTCCGCCGCCTGCGCCTCGACATCCGTAGCTGGCTGAACTCACCGACTTAGGAAACGCCGATGTACGAGGCCCTGACCAGTGCCTGGGCCAGCGTGTTCTACGCGGCCGTCATTCTGCTCGCGCTTGGCGAACTGCTGATCCCCGCCCGCCAGGGAGCGCGGGCGCTTGACCGCAGGTGGTCGACTAACATCGGGCTGTATCTGCTGAACATGCTGCTGCACCGTTTCCTGGGACCGGTGCTGGCCGTGGTCGTGGGCTACGGCGCGCTTGCGGGCGACGTCGGTGTGTTCGCTTGGCTGGCGGTGCCGGCCTTGCCGGCGATCGTCGCCGGCATCCTACTGCTCGACCTCTGGAAGTACGTCGAGCATCGGCTGATGCACGCCGTCCCGCTGCTGTGGCGCTTGCACCTCGTGCATCACTCCGACACCGACGTGGACTTCACCACCGCCGAGCGGCACCACCCGCTCGAAGTCGTCATCGGAACGGTCGGCTTCGTCGCCGTGACGGTCGTGTTCGCCATTCCGCCCCTGGCGATCGCGCTCTACGCGCTGATCGCCACGATCGTCGCGGTGTTCTCCCACGCCAACATCCAGGTGGGCCGCGCGCTCGACCGCCCGCTCAGCTGGGTGATCGTCACGCCCGCCGTGCACAACGTGCATCACTCCGCCGAGCGGGCGGAGACCGACAGCAACTTCGGCCTGATGATGACGCTCTGGGACCGGCTGTTCGGCACCTACACCGTTGACACCCCGCACCGGGCCGCGGCGCGCCAGCTCGGGCTGGAGTATTTCCGAAACGACCGGGACGGCTGGCTCGACCGGGTGTTGCTCCAACCGTTCACGCACACCTGGGCGCGCGCCAAAACGCTGCCGCCGAGCCCGACTCCGGGCGAGCGCCCGTCCCCGCCCGCCGCCGAATGACCCCTTCGGTTCCGAGTCATCCATGACCAATCCCACCTCACCCTTGGTCCAGCCGACGGACGCCATGCCCGGCACCTGGGGGCGCCCGGTGGCGGTGCTGCTCGCCGCGGTCGCCGCGGTCGGAATGGCGCAGGCCGCGACCGTCGCCGACATGGTCAAGGTCTGGGCGGCCTCGGAGACATACAGCTATGCCTGGGCGGCACTTCCCGCCGCGGCATTTGTCGCCTGGTGGCACCGCCGCGACGTGCGCCGTGCGCCGCCGAGGGCCAGTTGGTGGGGTGTTGGCCTCGCGCTCGCCGCGGGCTTGCTTTGGCTTGCCGGAGAGATCGTGCAGATCGGCGCCGCCCGCCACGCCGGCATCGCGCTCGGCCTTGCCGCGCTGGTGGTCGCAAGTCTGGGTCTCGTCTGTGCGCGCCGGCTGCTGCCCGCGCTCGTCCTGCTCGCGTTTATCGTGCCGGCCGGGGACGTCCTGCTGCTACCACTGAGGCTGGCCACCGTGGGCTTCGTCGAGCTGTACGCCCTCGCGGCCGCCGTGCCGTATGCGCGCGACGGCTTTACGCTGATCCTGGACAGCTACCGCTACGTCGTGGTCGACGACTGCGCCGGTCTGCCGTTCGTCCTGATGGGCGCGTTCGTCGGCACGGTGTTCGGCGGCCTGAACACACGCACCCTCTGGAAGGTGCTGGCGTTCGGTGCGCTGGGTGCCCTGCTGGGCGTGCTCGGCAACGGTGCCCGGGTGATCGCGATCGTGGCGAGCGACCAGATCAACGGCACTCAAATGACCTTGAGCGGCCATCGGGTCTACGAGTTGATCGCCTTCGCCATCGTGTTCGGCGGGCTGCTCCTGACCCATGCCGTGGTCCGCGCGGAACCCGCGCCCACGGCAGGCTCCGACGCGGCGATCCCTGCCGGCTGGTTGCGCACGCTGGGCCTGCCCGCCTTGGCCGCCCTGGTGCTGAGCGCCGGTCCCTTGATGATATCGGCGGACCCAGCAACCGGCCGCACGCCGGTCGCCGACCTGCCCGAGCGCACGGCCGGCTGGCAGGCGGTGGATAGCGTGTCCGAATGGACGCCGCGCGCCCGCGCCGCCGCCGACAGCCGGCAGCGGAGCTACCGGGCGGCCGACGGCACGTTGGCCGTCCTGTTCGTCGCACGCGCGCTTGACCCGACGGACAAGATCAGTGCCGGCAGCGTGAACCTGCACACGACCGGCGGCGCGGCGAACTGGATGCACGCGGTCCAACGCCAGATTCAGCTGTGCGACACGGCGGGCTGCGTGCCGGCGATCTACGAACGCCAGCTGCTGCAGGGCAGTCAGCGGGCGCGTCATCTGGTCTGGCACTATAAGGTGGCCGGGACGGTGACCGTCTCGCCGCTCGAACTCCGGCTTGCACGAAGCTGGGGCCGGGTGATCGGCCGGCCTGCCGACGCCAGCCTTGCCGTGGCGATGCAGGAAACCGAGAACCCGGACGCGCCCCGCCTGTCGGACACCGCGCTGCTGGATCTGCTGCGCACCCGCTGATCCGCGTTTGCCTAGGGCAAGATGCTCAAACGTGGAATCACTTTTCAGCATCTTGCCCTCTCTTCAAGGAGTTAGAGCAAAATTCACGATGAGAGCCCGGTCGGCTTTCATCGATTTTGCTCTAGTGCCGGCCCGTCGCGTCTTTACAGACCGGACCTTCGCGCGGTTTGCTTAGAGCAAAAGCGATAACAGCCGAACCGGCAGCTTAGGAGGGGAGAGCAGATGAGCGACCAAGCGACTCTGATGTGCGCCAGCTGCGACGTGCCGGTGAAGGGCCGGGTCGACGCGCCGGGCGACACCGACCTCGTTTTCTGCCCCGAATGCGGGGTCGAGGACACGCTCGCCGCCGCCGCCGCGGAGGCCAACGACTACGTTCGCGAGCAAGAGTCGCAAGCGGTGATGGCCGACTTGCGTCGGGCCGTGAACGGCAGCGACACGTCGGACGACGGCGAACTCAAGGAACGCCCGCACGCCGTCAAGACCTTCCGCTTCAAGGCCGAATACCCCGTGAGCGGTGCCAGCTGCGGCTGCGGTTCCGGCGGCTGCGGGAGCTAGAGCAAAATCGATGGAAGCCGAACCGGCTCGCATCATGGATTTTGCTCTAACTGCATGAACCGCGGGCAAGATTCAGCTGAAACGTGATTCCACGTTTCAGCATCTTGCCCGATGCGCCCGGCTCAGCCTCGACCGCGTCAATCCGCCTGGTCCGGCGGCACGACGAAGCTCGCCATCACCTTCTTGGTGTCCGCCTTGTCGAAGTCGATGGTGAGCCGCTCGCCCTCGGCGTGGCGGACGGTGCCGTAGCCGAACTTGCGGTGGAACACGCGGTCGCCCTTGCTAAAGCTGCCAGGCACGGAGTCGACCGCTTCCGCCGTGCCCTCGATGAACTTGGTCGGCTGGTCGCCCTCCTGCCGGCGCTGGTAGGCGCGCGCCATGCCGGGGGTCCAGCGGCTCGGCTGCTCGGCGAAGCCCCCACCGCCAAAGCCGCCCGAACCGAAGCTGCCGCCGCCCCCGAAGCCGCCCGAACCAAAGCCGGTGCCGGTGCCGTACAGGCCGGGATCGCTCTCCATCTTGACGTGCTCCTTCGGCAGCTCGTCGACGAAGCGCGACGGGATCGCGGCGTTCCAGCTGCCGAACATCCGCCGGTTGGCGGCGAACGAGACGATCGCGCGGTGCTTGGCCCGGGTCAGGCCGACGTAGGCGAGCCGGCGCTCCTCCTCCAGGCCCTTCACGCCGTTCTCGTCCATCGCCCGCTGGTTGGGGAACAGCCCCTCCTCCCAGCCGGCCAGGAAGACGGTGTCGAACTCCAGGCCCTTGGCGGCGTGCAGGGTCATCACCGTGACCTTCTCCGCCGTGTCGTCGGCGAAGGTCTCCATCACCAGGCTGACGTGCTCCAGGAACCCGCCCAGGGTGTCGAACTCGCCCATGGCGGAGATCAGTTCCTTCAGGTTGTCCAGCCGGCCCGGCGCCTCCGCCGACTTGTCGCGCTGCCACATCTCGGTGTAGCCGCTTTCGTCCAGCACCGTCTTGCGCCAGCGAGACGTGGTCGCTCTCCTGCGCCAGCTGCCGCCAGCGGGCGAAGTTTTCCATCAGCGTGCCCAGCGCGCGCCTGGCCTGCGGGCGCAATTCCTCGGTCTGCGCCACGTCGAAGCCCGCGCGCATCAGCGAGGTGCCGCGCGCCCGCGCGGCCTGGTAGAGCGTCTGCAGCGCCTTGTCGCCCAGCCCGCGCTTGGGCGTGTTCAGGATCCGCTCGAACGCCAGGTCGTCGTCCGGCGACTGGATCAGCCGCAGGTAGGCAAGCGCGTCGCGGATCTCCAGCCGCTCGAAAAAGCGCGCGCCGCCGACGATCCGGTAGGGCAGCCCGATGGTGAAGAAGCGGTCCTCGAACCCGCGGGTCATCGCGCCGGTGCGCACCAGCACCGCGATCTCCGACAAGGGGTGCCCGTCGGCCTGCAGCGCCTCGACCTCCTCGCCGACGAAGCGCGCCTCGGCGTCGCCGTCCCACAGCCCGCGCACGCGCACCGGCTCGCCCTGGTCGATCTCGGTCCAGAGCGTCTTGCCGAGCCGGCCCTCGTTGTGGCTGATCAACCCGCCGGCGGCGCCCAGGATGTGCCCGGTGGAGCGGTAGTTCTTTTCCAGCCGCACGACGTGCGCGCCCGGAAAATCCTGCTCGAACCGCAATATGTTGCCGACCTCCGCCCCGCGCCACGTATATATTGCTTGATCGTCGTCTCCAACACAACATATGTTCTTGTGGCCCTGTGCTAAGAGCCTGATCCACAAATACTGTGCGACGTTGGTGTCCTGGTACTCGTCGACCAGGATGTACTTGAACTGCCGCTGGTACTTCTCCAGCACGTCGGACGCCTCGCGGAACAGCGTCAGGCAGTGCAGCAGGAGGTCGCCGAAGTCGCAGGCGTTCAGGGTCAACAGGCGCTGCTGGTACTGCCGGTAGAGCTCGATCGCCCGGCCGCCGGCGAGGTCGCCGGCGTCGTCCGCGGACACCTGCTCCGGGGTCAGGCCGCGGTCCTTCCAGCGCTGCACGGCGTGCAGCACGGTGCGCGCCGGCCACTTCTTCTCGTCCACCGACTCGGCCTGCAGCAGCTGCTTCATCAGCCGCAGCTGGTCGTCGGTGTCGAGGATCGTGAAGTTCGGGTTCAGACCGATCCGCTCGGCGTTGTGGCGCAGCATCCGGGCGGCCAGCGCGTGGAAGGTGCCGAGCCACCAGCCCTCCACCGTGCGCCCGGTCATGGCGCCGACGCGTTCCTTCATCTCGCGCGCGGCCTTGTTGGTGAAGGTGACCGCCAGGATCTGGCCGTGCATCGCCAGGCCGGCGCGCAGGATGTAGGCCAGGCGCGTGGTCAGCACCCGGGTCTTGCCGGTGCCCGCGCCGGCCAGCACCAGCACCGGGCCGTCGACGGCGCGCACCGCCTCGCTCTGGGTGGCGTTGAGGTCGGCGGTCAGGGCGTCGGCCTCGGGCGCGCCGGCGGCGGGCACACGGGAGGATGGAGAGGACTCGGATTGCGTCATGGCCCGAGTTATAGCGCAGGCGCGCGATGCCCTCAGCCCCCGATTTCGGGTTCGACCCGCGTGCGCGCCCTTTCGCCCCGCGCCGCGCTCGTTGAACGCCGGCCGCTACGTAGCGGGGATCTGCGCCGCTCGGAGAGGTCCGATGCAGCAGCCCGAGCACCAACCGGATGCGCCGCACCTGGACGACCCTGTCGTCCCGGCGTCGGCTGCTGGTGACCCTGAAGCGGTTCGGCAAGAACGATCAGGTGATCCTGTCGGTGATGGCGCTCCTGCTGGGCACCGGGGCCGGGGCGCTGGCGATCGTGTTCCGCCTGGCGATCGACGGGGTGCAGATCCTCGCGCTTGGCTTCCCGGGCGAGCAGCTGATCACCCTGCTGCGCGAGGAGCCCTGGTGGCGCATGCTGCTGGGCCCGGCCGCGGGCGGGCTGCTGATCGGGCTGTTCGTGCACACCTACATGCCCGGCCGGCGGCCGCAGGGCGTGGCCCAGGTGATCCAGGCGAGCGCGCTGCGCGGCGGCCGGATGAACCTCGTGACCGGGATCAAGGCGGCCTGCGTCTCCGCCGCGTCGATCGGGGTCGGCGCCTCGGTCGGGCGTGAGGGGCCGGTCGTCCACCTGGGCGCCACCGTCAGCAGCGCGCTCGCCTCTCTCCTCCACCTCGGCCGGTCGCTGACCCGCACGCTGCTCGGCTGCGGCGTCGCGGCGGGGGTCGCCGCCTCGTTCAACGCGCCGATCGCGGGTGTGTTCTTCGCCCTCGAAGTGGTGGTCGGGCACTACGCCCTGTCGGCCTTCGCGCCGGTGGTGATCGCCAGCGTGACGGGGACGATCGTCAGCCGGATGTACTACGGCGACTACCCGGCGTTCATCCTGCCCGAGACCTACACCATCGAATCCTTCTGGGAGTTTCCGGCGTTCGCGCTTCTGGGCGTGGTCTGCGCCGCGGCCGCGATCCTGTTCATCTTCTTCGTCGGCGCCGCGGAAGGCGCGTTCGACCGCGCCCGCGTGCCCCGCTGGGCCCGGCCGGCGATCGCCGGGCTGCTGGTGGGCGGGCTCGCCGCGATCGGCTTCCCGCACTTGCTGGGCGTGGGCTACGAGGCGACCGACCTTGCCCTGTCGGAGGTCTACCCGCTGGACATGCTGATCGCGCTGGGCGCGCTCAAGATCGCGGCCACGGCCGTGTGTCTGGCGGCCGGGTTCGGCGGCGGCGTGTTCTCCCCGGCGCTGTTCATCGGCGCGATGACCGGCGGGGCGTTCGGCCTGATCGCGACGGAGGCGTTCCCCCACCTCTCCAGCGGCCACGGCGCCTACACGCTTGTGGGCATGGGCGCGGTCGCGGGCAGCATCCTGGGCGCGCCGATCTCCACGATCCTGATGATCTTCGAGCTGACCAGTGACTACGCGCTGACGATCGCGGTCATGGTGTCCACCGTGATCGCCAGCGTGATCACCCAGCAGCTGCACGGCCGCTCGTTCTTCACCTGGCAGCTGGAGCGCCAGGGCATTTCGCTCTCCGGCGGGCAGGAGGCGCGGCTGTTACGGGCGATCCGGGTGCGTCAGCTGGTCGACCGCACGTACGCCACCGTCCGCCCGGACACCCCGGTCGCAGAGGTCCGCGAGCTTCTGGTCAAGGCGCCTTGGGGCGAGCTGTTCGTGACCGAGCCGATGCCCGCGCCCGGCAACGCCGGCGCCGCGGCCCCGGCCGGCGGGCAGTACCATCTTGTCGGACGCCGACGACGAGCCGGCCAGCCGAGCCGCCGGCCGAGCATCTGGTGGGCACGATCACCTTCCACGACCTGTCGGAAGCCGCCTTCGACACCAGCCGGGACAACCGCCTGACCGCCGCCGACATGATGCGCCCGGCGCCGACCGTGCTGGAGCTGGACGACGACCTGGAACGCGCGGTCAAGGTGTTCGGCGCCTCGGGCGAGGTGCACCTGCCGGTGGTCGACGACCGCACGTCGTTCCGCCTGCAGGGCGTGGCGCACGAACACGAACTGATGGCCACCTACCACCGCGCGCTGACGCAGGCGCGGCGGGAGGAACGCGGGGAGAGCTGACGGGCGATCCAACCCGTCCCGGACAGCCTCACGGCGCCAACCCGCCTGCCAATCCCGCACCGCCGGCCGTGTCCCGCGCGGATCAGCGTTGCGCGATCATGGGGTTACGCGGCCGGGCCCAGTTCGTATACTCCGGCGCGAAAATTGTATACGACAACCGCCGGGCCCCGCGCGTCGCTCGCGGGGCCCGGCCAACCTTCCGCGATCCGGGGAGCGAACGCGCCTTCATGTCCGTGCAGTTCATCGAGGTCGGCCCGACCGACCGCATCGCCTACGTCCACACCCCGCCGTCCTCGGCGGGCGGGGTCACGTTCGTCGGCTTCAACGCGCTGACCGGCGACATGGCCGGGTTCGAGAACACCCTGGGCGAGGCCCTGCGGGAAGCCGGCCACGGCACGCTGTGGTGGGACTACCGCGGCCAGGGGCAGAGCCCGGTGGGTGACGACACGCCGGTCGGCGAGGCGCAGATCGCGGGCGACGCCAAGCGCCTGCTCGCGGAGGTCGCGCCCAGCCGCCCGGTGCTGCTCGGCCTGTCGGTGGGCGGCCTGTACGCCGCGCGCGCCTGGCTCGCCGGGGCGGAGGCGACCGGGCTCGTGTTCCTCAACACCCTGCGGCGCGACGGGCCGCGGCTGAAGTGGGTCAACGGCGCGCTCACGCGCCTGGCGGCGACCGGCGGGCTGGGGCTGATCAAGGACGCCTACCTGCCGCTCTTGACCAATGAGAGCTGGCAGGCGGAGAACGCGGGCAACTTCCTGCAGCCGGGCGGCTACACTCCGCTCGACCGCTCGGTCGGGTTCTTCCGGTTGATCGAAAGCGGCGAGCAGGTCGACTGGGACCTGCCGTACGAGGACTTGAGCCTGCCGGTGTTGAACGTCACCGGCCTGCAGGACCGGATCTTCTACGACGAGGCCGACGTCACCCGCCTGCTGGCCCGGCTGCCCGACGTCCGTCCGGTCGCGCTCGCGGACGCCGGACACCTGATCCCGATCGAGCGGCCGCAAGGGCGGCCTGGAAAGCTTGCCCAGGAGATCGTCGCCGAGGCGTTCAGCGACCAGGAGCTCGAGCGCATGAGCGCCGCGCCCACAGTCAGAGCAGCCCAGCCGCAAGGCCTCTGGCACCGCCATCCCTGGATCGCCTACTTCGCCGTGTTCATGGGCGTGGCCGGCCACGCCTCCAGCGAGTTCGTCGCCAAGGTGATCTCCATCGAGACCGCGATCGCCGGGCCCGAGGTGTCGGTCTGGCGGTTCGTCCTGGGCGGCTTCGGGCTGGTCGTGCTGGCCCTGCTGACGCCCGGTCAGCGCGACCTCGTCAAGCCGATCAAGGAGAACGGCCACCGCATCCTGCCGCTGGCGCTGCTCGGCGTCACCGGCGCCTACCTGCTGTTCCACTGGTCGCTCGACTACGCCACCGTGGCGCAGGTCGCGACCATGGTGACCACCGCGCCGATCTTCGTCGGCATCCTCAACCTCCTGATCAACAAGCAGCCGCTCTCGGGCGCGAAGATCGTGAGCGGCCTGGGCGCGCTCGCCGGGGTGGCGCTCTTGGTGACCGACGGCGTGCTCGCGCGCCTGGCGGGCGATCCCGCGAGCCTGTTGGGCGTGCTGCTGGCGATGGGCTGCGCGCTGCTGCTCTCGGTCTACCTGATCCTGATCAAGCCCTACATCGCGCAGTACGGCGCCATGCGGATCTCCGCGGTCACCATGTTCCCGGGCGGGCTCGGCCTGTGGCTGTTGGTCGGCGTGGCCTGGGGCGACTGGGTCGATGTGTTCTCGCTGTTCCACCTGTCCCAACTGGCGATCGTCGCGATCCTGGTGCTGGCGCTCTACAACACCACGCTGACGCAGTTCATGTGGGTCGGCGGTCTCGCGGCGGTGCCGGACATCACGCGCGGGATGTACCTGTTTTTCCTGAAGCCTGCGGTAGCGGCCCTGCTGGCGCTGATCTTCCTGGGCACGGTACCCACCACCTGGCAGATTCTGGCGATCGTGGTGATCACCGCCTGCGTCTTCCTGGAGGCGATCTGGGACAAGATCAGCCCGGCCGCGCGCGAAAGATAAGGCTTTGGCCTACCCGATCTTCGCGGGGGTGCGGTCGACCCGGGACCAGAAGCGGCTCTTGCGCGGGTGTTCGGTGCGCAGCCGGGTTATGAACTGTTCGCGCGCTCCTCAACGCCTCGTAACTGGCGATCTCGGCGTCGAGGGCTTCCAGTTCGCGGATGTTCTGCGCGGCATCCGGGTAGCGGCTGGCGCGCGCCAGGGTCAGCGCGTCCTCGATCAACGCCCGGCGCAGGGCGACCGAAACCAGCGGATAGCTCGGCTCGACATAGGCCGCGGCCGGGACCAGCAGCTCGCGCTGCGGGCGCGCGCCGTCGCCGGTCTGCACGCGCACCAGCCGGGCCGCGTGCTGGAACGCCAGCCAGGAGACCAGGAAGGCGAGCGCGTCGGCCCGGCTGGGCTGGTGCTTTTCCAGGAAGGCCCGGGCCGCGCGCTCGCCCGCCGCGTCGTCCGCGACGTCGGCCAGCCGCTTGATGTACGCTTTCAGGTGCGCGGCACTCGGCGTCGCCGGGAAGGTCGCCAGGCGCAGTTCCTGCGCTTCCGCCCAGGCGCCCATGGCCTCCAGGGCGTCGATCCGGGCGCTGATCCAGTCGTATTCGCCGAAATAGTGGTTGTCCGCGGTCGGCGGCGCGCCATCCAGCAGCGCCAGCGCCTCCTCCGCGCGGTCGGCGTCCGCCAGCCGGCGGGCGAGGTAGGCGGCGACGCGCGCACTCTGCATTTCCGCGGCCCTGTAGGTCGACATCAGCCCGTCGACGTCCTCGCGGCACTCGTAGACCTCGCGCAGGCGGGCGTTGACCACCGAAACGTTGGGCAGGCCGTGCGCCGTACTCGCCTGCGTACCCGCCAGGATCGCCTCGCGCTTGGACAACAGCTCGCGGCCCAGCATGGCGAGCCCGGTATCGCCGAGCGCATCGGAGAGGGTGGTGATCAGCCCGTCGTACAGGCCGTACGGGTCGTCCAGGATCAGCTGCACGATCGTCCGCGCCAGCTGGCTGGAGCGGATGCGGGCCGCCTCCGCGATCGGACCAAGGTCGCAGCACGCCTTGTAGAAGACGTGCGCCACGCGCCCCTCGGCGTCGTCGACGTTCGCCATCACCTCGGCGTGCAGGTCGATGAAGCGCAACAGCAGGTCGAACGCCGCGTCCGGGGCCTGGGCGGCGAGCGTGTCGACGATCGCCTCGCGCTCGGCCTCCAGCTCGTTGACCAGGCGCTGCGGCTTGTGCCGGATCTCGTGCCGGCTGCCCGGCTGCAGCACCAGTTCCAGCCGGCCGCGGATGTCGTGCGCCAACGCCTCGACGCCGCGCTGCGCGGCCAGCTCGGTCTGCAGCCGCCGGCGCAGCTGGCGGTTCCGGGTCGACTGTTCGGCCAGAATGCGCGCCAGCCGGTGCACGTCCAGCTTGGTCAGATTGGCTTCTGTAACGGCCGTTTCGGGGATCAGATGGCTGCCAGCGGTCGGCTGGTCGGGACGGGTCATCGCGCGCCTCCGCCACGGCGGGGCCGCGCGAGGCCCGCGATCGGCCGGCCGACCTGCTCCGGGCCCCGCCCGCGCCGGCTGGTCCCGCGCGTCGGCGGGACGTCCCGGCCTCGCGCGCCCGAACGGCTCGCATCGAGGCTCCCAACCACGTTCAACGTGACATCATCGAGGCGCTCCTCACCGGACTTTCACGCGGTCGAAGGCGGCCCGTCAATGCGTCGAGCCAGGCCGCATGTTACCGCGACGGCGATGATCCTCGTCACGGGGACCGGTGTGCCCGCCGGTGCAGGCCTGTCGCACGGGGATGCGTACGGGCGTACACCGATCGAGCGTGCGGCCGTACGCCCGCCTTCGGTCGCCCGGTCGCCGCGCCGTGCCGGGGGCTACATGCAGCGGCCAGTCGAGCCCTCCGAGCAAACGGTAGTCACCGTCCGTCCAGGTCGCGCCCGACAGGTCGGCGTTGGTGAAGCTCGTCTTGCTCAGCTGGGCATCGGTCAGGTCGGCGCCGCGCAGGTTGGCGCCGTAAAATTCCACGGCGCGCAGGTCCGCGCCGACGAACGACGCTCCCTGCGCATTCGCGCGCGAGAAATCGGACTGGTAGAGCTTGGCGTTGTCGAAATTGCTCTCGCTCACATCGGCCGAGATGAACTTGGTGTTGTACGCCTCCGCGCCCGAGAGGTTCGCGTTCGACAGGTCGGCGCGCAGGAAAGTCGCGCCGCGCAGGCGCGCGTTCGACAGGTTCACGCCCGACAGATCGCCCCGGTCGAAGCTGCAGTCGCTGTAGTCCACGCCCGGAATCGGCGGATCGGTGCAATCGGCGAGCGCCGGCCCGGCCCAGGTTAGCGCGGTCCAGCCGACGGCCCCGGCGAGCAAACGGCGGCGCAGGCGGCCATGGGAGGAGAAGGCGGCGGTGGCGTCGGGAAGGCGGCGGTGGGACATGCGGGCTTGTCGGTCTTCAACTTGGTGTGGACGGCCCCTTGTCGGGGACGCCGCGGACGGCGCGGCCGGCCTCCTCGGGCCAGCCGGCGGCCGCATCGTGTTGGCGCTTCAGCCGGTCGAGGCGCCCGGCGATTTCCGCCGGCATTTCCGCGACCCGGCGCACGTTGAGGTCGACGTAGAGGTCGACCACTTCCTGTGTGGCGGCGAGTTCCCCGGTGGCATCGTCGTACATCCGCTGGAACAGATGCACGCGCTTGGCGTCGAACGCCAGCAACTGGGTCTCGACCCGTGCCAGCGCGCCCTCGACCAGTTCGCGGGCGTAGGTGATATGGGCTTCTACGGCGAAGATGGAACCGCCGGTGGCCGCCCGGTGACCGGCGGTCAGGCCGGCGGTCTCCAGGAAGGCGTCGACCGCGTGGTCGAAGATCAGCGTGTAGTACGCGACGTTCAGGTGACCGTTGTAGTCGATCCAGGCATCCTGGACGCGTTCCCGGTGCAGATGCAGGCCCTCGGCCGGCGGGTCGCTGGAGTCGCTCATGGCGGGGCGGCGGATCCCTGAAACGCGCGTCGCACGCCCGGACGTTCGGACGCGGGGCGGGGCGGACAGCGGCAACGGCTGGAAGATCAGCACTGGCACGCTTTGACGCCCCGATCAAGCCAGCGGAAGTGTCAGGCTAACTTCACGTCACGCTTAGTTGACCCACAGGGTCGGGCATCGTTAGGCTTCCGACATGCAATCGGGCCGTCGCCGGACTTACCGGCTTGACGACGGCCGGGCGGGCTTCGACCCGGTGCCGCCCTCGGGCGCTCCGCCGGTTGGAACGTCCCGTCACTCTGACCGCCTGTTCCCGGGAGGCTGAAGCGCATGAGCGCCGCACCGGACGACGCCACGCCGACCACCGAAGCGCCGAACGCCGCCGAAGCGGAAAGCCCGGACTCGGCTGCCCAGGTTCCTACCAGCGGCTGCAACGACAGTCGTGTGATCAAGGAGCGGGGTCAGCACGAGGTGTTCTGCGGGCTGACCGGGATCGTCTGGCTGCACCGCAAGATCCAGGACGCGTTCTTTCTGGTGGTGGGCTCGCGGACCTGCGCGCACCTGATCCAGTCGGCGGCCGGGGTGATGATCTTCGCCGAGCCGCGGTTCGCGACGGCGGTGATGGAAGAGGGCGACCTGGCCGGCATGAAGGACGCCAACGAGGAGCTGGACCGGGTGGTCGGCCAGGTCCTGGAGCGCCGGCCGGACGTCAAGATGCTGTTCCTGGTGGGCTCCTGCCCGTCGGAGGTGATCAAGCTCGACCTGTCCAAGGCGGCCGAGCGGCTGTCCAAGCAGTACGCCCCGGACGTGCGGATCCTGAACTACTCCGGCAGCGGCATCGAGACGACCTTCACCCAGGGCGAGGACAACTGCCTGGCGGCGATGGTGCCCGATCTGCCGGCCAGCCAAGACACCGCGCAGGACGAACTGCTCGTCGTGGGCTGCCTGGCGGACATCGTCGAGGACCAGCTGAAGCGCACGCTCGACGCGCTGGGCGTGGGCCCGGTGCGCTTCCTGCCGCCGCGCAGCGCCGACGACCGCCCGCCGGTCGGGCCCAACACCCGGTACCTGCTGGCCCAGCCGTTTTTGGGCGAGACCGCGAAGGCGCTGGAGGACCGCGGCGCCACCCGCCTGGACGCGCCCTTCCCGCTGGGCGCGGAGGGCACGACCGCCTGGCTCAAGGCCGCCGCGGATCACTGGGGCGTCGACGCCGAGACCTTCGAGACCGCGGTCGCGCCGGCGCGCCGGCGCGCTGAGACGGCCGTCGGCCACTTCCGCGAACGGCTGCAAGGCCAGCGGATCTTCTTCTTCCCCGACAGCCAGCTGGAACTGCCGCTGGCGCGCTTCCTGGCGCGCGAGTGCGGCATGATCCCGGTCGAGGTCGGCACCCCCTACCTGCACGGCCAGCACATGGCCCAGGAAGTCGCCTGGCTGCGCGCGCTCGGCCCCGACAATGACGGCTCAGCGGCACCGCGCCTGAGCGAAGGCCAGGACGTGGAGAAGCAGCTCGACCGCTGCTACGCCGACGCGCCCGACATGGTCGTGTGCGGCCTCGGTCTCGCGAACCCGCTGGAGGCGCAGGGGATCACCACCAAGTGGTCGATCGAGCTGTTGTTCACGCCGATCCAGGGCTACGAGCAGGCCAAGGACCTGGCCGAGCTGTTCGCCCGTCCGTTCGACCGCAAGACGCGCTTGAAGGTGTAAGGCGATGCAGCTGACCGTCTGGACATACGAGGGGCCGCCGCACGTGGGCGCGATGCGCGTCGCGACCGGCATGAGCGGGGTGCACTACGTGCTGCACTCCCCGCAGGGCGACACCTACGCCGACCTGCTGTTCACCATGATCGAGCGGCGCGACCACCGGCCGCCGGTGACCTACACCACCTTCAAGGCGCGCGACCTGGGCTCGGACACCGCCGTGCTGTTCTCCAACGCCGCCCGGGAAGCTTACGAGCGCTTCAAGCCGCAGGCGATGCTGGTCGGCTCGTCGTGCACCGCCGAGCTGATCCAGGACGATCCGGCCGGCTTGATGAGCGCGATGAACCTGCCGATCCCGGTGGTGCCGCTGGAACTGCCGTCGTATCAGCGCAAGGAGAACTGGGGCGCGGCGGAGACCTTCTACCAGCTGGTCCGCGGCCTGATCGGGCGCAACGACGGCGCGACGCCGGTGGGCAGCCCGGAGGGCGAGAAGCCCCGGGCGAACATCCTGGGCGCGACGGCGCTGGGCTTCCGCCACCGCGACGACGTCGCCGAGATCACCCGGCTGCTGAACCAGCTGGGGATCGACGTCAACGTCGCCGCCCCGATGGGCGCCTCGCCCCACGACCTGCAGCGGATCCCGCAGGCCGACGTCAACATCCCGCTCTATCCCGAGACCGCGGGCACGCTCACGCGCTGGCTGAAGCGCGAGTGGAAGATGCCCGCGACCGAGACGATCCCCTACGGCGTCAACGCCACCCGCGAGTTCGTCCAGGAGGTGGCCGGGATCTGCGGGGTGGACGCGCAGCCGGTGCTGGACGCGATGCCGACCCGCCTGCCCTGGTGGTCGCGCTCGGTCGACAGCAACTACCTGACCGGCAAGCGGGTGTTCGTGTTCGGCGACGGCAGCCACGCGGTCGCGGCCGCCCGGGTCGCCAAGGAAGAGATGGGCTTCGACGTCGTCGGCATCGGCACCTATTCCCGCGAGTTCGGCCGGGAGGTGCGCGAGGCGGCCGAGGCCTACGGCGTCGAGGCGCTGATCAGCGACGACTACCTGGAAGTCGAGGCGAAGATCGCCGAGCTGCAGCCCGAACTGGTGCTGGGCACGCAGATGGAGCGCCACATCGCCAAGCGCCTGGGCATCGGCTGCGCGGTGATCTCCGCTCCCGTGCACGTGCAGGACTTCCCCGCGCGCTACTCCCCGGTGATGGGCTTCGAGGGCGCCAACGTCCTGTTCGACACCTTCGTCCATCCGCTGGTGATGGGCCTCGAGGAACACCTCTTGGGCATGTTCCGCGAGGACTTCGAATTCAACGACGACGCCCGCCCGTCCCACCACGGCCCCGGTGCCCGCATCGAGGCCCCCCAACCGGCGGCACAGCCGGCGGCACAGCCGGCGTCGGCTGAGGCGGCGGCGGGCGACACGGCCACGCTGGAAGCCCCGGCAACGGCCGCCGAGACCGCGGAGGCCGCGCAGGCCGGCGCGCCCGGCTGGACGACGGAGGCGGATAAGGAGCTCAAGAAGATCCCCTTCTTCGTCCGCGGCAAGGTCAAGCGCAACACCGAGCGGTTCGCCACCGAGCGGGGCGATACGGAGATCACCGTCGAGACGCTGTACGACGCCAAGGCGCACTTCAGCGCTTAGAAGCGCCGCGACGGGCAGACGCCAGACGACGACGCCAGACGACGACGCGAGACGACGACGCGGGGCGAGACGAGGCGCGCCCGCAATGATGCAGACCCGAAGGAGAGCGACATGAGCACGCTGGCCGCGACGCGTGGAACCCAGGGCGACGGCGAAGGCAGCGTCCAGGTCAAGACCGACCCCAAGGATCAGATCAAGGGCGCCCAGGTCTTCGCCATGTACGGCAAGGGCGGGATCGGCAAGTCGACCACCTCGTCCAACCTGTCGGCCGCCTTTTCCAAGATGGGCAAGCGGGTGCTGCAGATCGGCTGCGACCCCAAGCACGACAGCACCTTCACCCTGACCAAGACGCTGGTCCCGACCGTGATCGACAAGCTCCAGGAGGTCGACTTCCACCCCGAGGAGCTGCGCACCGAGGACTTCGTCTACGAAGGCTACAACGGCGTGATGTGCGTCGAGGCGGGCGGCCCGCCGGCCGGTACCGGCTGCGGCGGCTACGTGGTCGGCCAGACGGTCAAGCAGCTGAAGGAGCACCACCTGCTGGAAGACACCGACGTGGTGATCTTCGACGTCCTGGGCGACGTGGTGTGCGGCGGCTTCGCGGCCCCGCTGCAGTACGCCGACCAGGCGCTGATCGTCTCCGCCAACGACTTCGACAGCGTGTTCGCGATGAACCGCATCGTGGGCGCGATCGGCGCCAAGTCGAAGAACTACAACGTCCGCCTGTCCGGCGTGATCGCCAACCGCAGCGAGGAAACCGACCAGCTGGACCTGTACAACGAGCAGGTCGGGCTCTCCAACCTCGCCCACTTCAAGAACCAGGACGTGATCCGGCGCAGCCGGCTGCAGAAGTCGACCCTGTTCGAGATGGAGGGCGAGGAAGCCGAGAGGATCCAGCAGGAGTACATGAACCTGGCCGAAAGCCTGCTGCAGGGCACCGACGGGACGGTCGTGCAGTCGCTCAAGGACCGCGACATCTTCGACCTGCTGGGCTTCGAATAGGTCCCGCAGACCGGGCGCGGTCGACCGGCGGTCGGGCGCTCGCCACGGGCGCCGGGCCCGATTTGGCCTCGACGCGCGCGGCGCCATTTAGCCATTTTCGCACGCGCGCGGCTTGTGTAAACTGGGCGCTGACACGATGGCGCGTCTAACAGATCCGGCAGACCCGACCGCGCGCCCGATGACCGCGCCATGACGTGCCGGCCCGCGCGCCAAGCGGCCGGCCGCCAGGCTTGAGGGGAGACGACCGACATGAGTGCAGCCAAGCGGGCGCGACCGTCCCTGGAGGACGTTCCCTGCGAGATCGAGATCGAGCGCACCTGGGAGTCCCTGCATGCCCACGTGCACTACAAGCGCCACGTGGACATCGCCGAGGGCGACGAGGTGAAGGTGCTGGGCGAAAAGATTTACGTGCCGTTCGGCCAGCGCCTGCGCCTGGAGCGCACCGCCCGGATCAAGCACGCCGGCCCGCTGACCCGGCTTTGGACCCGGATCACCGCGTTCGGCGAACTGATGGAACTCTCGGAGTTCTCGTTCAGCTCGAGGAGGAAGCTATGAGCGACGCCCAGGTGCAGGACCGCGAGGCCCAGGACCCCAAGCGCCAGGGGCCCGAACCGCAGGACGGCGATCTGGTCCAGCCGAACGCGTACGACACCACCACCGCCGCCAAGGCGAACACGGTGCTCTCGCCGCGCTTCTACACCACCGACTTCGCGGAGATGGACAAGATCGACGTCGAGCCGGTGCGCAAGGAGTGGGACTCCCTGATCGCCGAGCTGGAGGCCGACCACAACCGCGGCCACTTCAAGCAGGAAGGCGCGTTCGTCGACGCGCTGAAGAAGATCGACGAGCCGCTCAGGAAGGAGTTCATCGACTTCCTGGTGAGCTCGCTCACGGCCGAGTTCTCCGGCTGCGTGCTCTACGCCGATATCCGCAAGCGGATCAACAATCCCGACGTGCGCAACCTCTTCAAGTACATGAGCCGCGACGAGGCGCGCCACGCCGGCTTCCTGAACGAGGCCTTGAAGGACCTGGATATCGACGTCGACCTTGGCTATCTGACCAAGAGCAAGCAGTACACCTTCTTCAAGCCGAAGTTCATCTTCTACGCCACCTACCTGTCGGAGAAGATCGGCTACGCCCGCTACATCACCATCTACCGGCACCTGCAGAAGCATCCGGACAAGACGATCCACCCGATCTTCAACTGGTTCGAGCGCTGGTGCCAGGACGAGTTCCGCCACGGCGAGGCGTTCGCGCTGCTGATGCACGCCAACCCCTGGCTGCGCCGCGGGCACAACCGGCTGTGGATCCGCTTCTTCACGCTGGCGGTGTTCGCCACGATGTACGTGCGCGACCACGCCCGCCTGGAGTTCCACAACGCGCTCGGCGTCGACATCACCGAGTACGACTTCGAGGTGTTCCGCAAGACCCGGGAGATCTCCAAGCAGGTCTTCCCGATCGGCCTGCCGCTGGAGAACCCGAAGTTCAAGCAGGGCCTCGACCGGCTCTACGACCTGCGCGGCCGGATGGACGAGGCCGAGGAGCAGGGCGGCATGACCGGCAAGCTGAAGAAGGGCTTCTGGGTCGGCATGGCCACCCTGACCTTCCTGCGCCTCTACACCATGCGCGCCCAGAAGTACCCCGAGCCCGCCCAGATCCGGCTGGAGCCGGCTTATTAGAGCGACCTGCTCGAAGGCCGAACCGGCCTTCGGGCTGAAGGTCGCTCTAACTTCTTGAAGAGAGGGCAAGATGCTGGAAGGTGATTCCACCTTCCAGCATCTTGCCCTAGCGGTGTCTGTATCCGGGCTGCCACAGCTCAACGGCCGCGGGAGCCAAGGCTTCCGCGGCCGTGTTCGTGTCTGGGCAGTGCTGTGGGGCGGCTTCGCGCTAGCCCCTCCTCCCATTGGACGAGGGGGGATTAGTCGGGCGGCAAACCGCGCCCTGGGCAGCTCCCACCAAACCGCAACATCTAGGGGACTCGTCCCCGTTATCCACAGGATCAAGCGCACGCGATTGTTGCGCGGGTGAATCGATCCTGGCACTCTCAAAATATGGTGGCGGGCGAGGTCGCGATCTCGACATCTGGCGCTCGCCGCGCCGGCCATCGCTTGGCGGCTGCAACGGTGGGAGCACACGCCACGCCATGATCTCTCTCGACCGGCTGAGCGAGTCCGATCCCGGCAACCCGATCGATCTGTTGGAGGAGCTGGTCTCCGCCAACGACTGGGCGTTCGACCGCCCCAGCGACGAAGAGCTGGCCATCCAGGTCCAGGGCAAGTGGGTGGACTATCACCTCTGGACCGTCTGGCACGCCGACATGCGGGCGATGTCGTTCGCCTGCCACTTCGACTTCCGGGTGCCGGAGACCAAGCGCCGGGAAGCCCGCGAGTTGATCGCCCGGTTCAACGAGACGCTGTGGCTGGGCCACTTCGACTTCGTCAGCGACGACGGCTCGGTACTCTTCCGGCACACCATCCCGCTGCGCGGCACCGCGGGCGCCAGCGTCGAGCAGCTGGAAGACCTGGTGGACACGGCCGTCGGCGAGTGCGAGCGTTTCTACCCGGCCCTGCAGCTCGTCGTCTGGGGCGGCCAGGCCACCGCCGACGCGCTCGCCGCCGCGCTGATGGAAACCGTCGGCGAGGCGTGAGGCGCGGCGGATCCGGCCCGGCGCAGGCTTGACAGGTTCGCACGGCTGAGCGGCGGGTCCCTCTCCCTTGAGGGGAGAGGACAGGCGAGGGTGGAACTCCTCGCCGTAACGCCGGGGAATCCCACCCTCACCCTCCACGCCTTCGCGCGGGCCCCTCCTCTCCCTCGAGGGAGAGGGCCTGCTGCCGCTTTCCTGGAGATTGGCTCACACGCGCGGAGGCACTGCGACATGACCAGCGAACGGCCGCTGCTGTTGGTCGGCGGCGGCAAGATGGGCGGGGCGATGGTGCAGGGCTGGCTGGCCCGCGGCACCCCGGCCGAGCGCATCCACGTCGTCGATCCGAGCGCCGACAACCGCCAGCCGCTCGCCGATCGGGGCGTGAACGCGGTCGCCGGCATCGACGACCTGCCGGGCGACCTGAACCCCGAAGTGGTGATCCTGGCGGTCAAGCCGCAGGTGATGGGCGAGGTCGCGCCGGCCTACGCCCGCTTCGTCGCGCCCGAGACGGTGTTCCTGTCGATCGCGGCCGGCAAGACGATCGGCTTTTTCGAACAAACGCTCGGCGCCGAGGCGGCCGTGGTGCGCTCGATCCCGAACACCCCCTCGGCCGTTGGACGGGGGATGACGGTCGCCTGCCCCAACGCCAACGTGACCGGCGGCCAGCAGGACAGCTGCGACGCGCTGCTGCGGGGGATCGGCGAGACCGGCTGGGTCGAGGACGAATCGCTGATCGACGTGGTCACGGCGGTGGCCGGCAGCGGTCCGGCCTACGTCTTCTACCTGATCGAATGCCTGGCCCAGGCCGGCATGGAGAGCGGCCTGCCGGAGGACCTCGCGCGCAAGTGCGCCGGGCAGATGGTGGCCGGCGCCGGCGAACTCTACCGCCAGTCCGGCGAGACGGCGGAGCAGTTGCGCCGGAACGTGACCTCGCCCAAGGGCACGACCGAGGCCGCGCTCAACGTGCTGATGGCCGCCGACGGGCTGCGCCCGCTGATCGGCCGCACGGTCGAGGCGGCGGCCCGGCGCAGCCGCGAACTGGCCGGCTAGAGCGGCGGGCACGATGGAAGCGCCGAAACTGAAAGGCAGCGTCAAGCGCGTGCACGACACGCTGGTCGCCGGCGGCTGGCGCGCCGACCTGCGCCGGGTCGACCCCAGCGCCAAGACCAGCGAGGGCGCGGCGGCGGAGGTCGGCTGCACGGTCGCCCAGATCGCCAAGTCGCTGGTGTTCAAGGCTGCTGACAGCGGCAAGGCCGTGCTGGTGGTCGCGAGCGGCGCCAACACCGTCGACCCGGCCCGGGTCGAGGCCCTGATCGGCGAAGCGACCGAGCGCGCCGACGCCGCCTTCGTCCGCCAGGCCACGGGCTTCGCCATCGGCGGCGTCGCCCCGCTCGGCCACACCGCGGCGATCGTCGCGGCGATCGACGAAGACCTGCTGCAGTTCGACGAGATCTGGGCGGCCGGCGGCGCGCCCGACGTCGTGTTCCCGCTCGATCCGCGCGCGCTGCCGGCGATGACCGGCGGGGTCGTGGGACGGGTGAAGGCGTGAGGTCGGGGTAGGGGCGCTCCGTCGCGCTTCGGGCAGCCGTCAGGCATGCTTCGACACGCCGACCTCCGGTCGGCTGCTCAGCATGAAGGTGATGTTAAGGTCCTGAAACATCAGTGACTTCATCCTGAGCAGGCCGCGCTTGCGGCCGTGTCGAAGGACGACCGACGGGTGTCCGCGCGCCCGCGCCCAGGACGGGTGTACGCGCGCCCGCGCCCTAACGCCTCCACGCGCCAGAGCGCGTCCGACCGCTAGATCCAGTCGCGGCAGACGTACTTCACTTCCGTGAACTCCTCCATGCCGAGCCGGCCGCCCTCGCGGCCCAGGCCGGACTGCTTGACGCCGCCGAACGGGATCGGGGCGCCGGTCACCTTGGTGCGGTTGACCGCCACCATGCCGAAGGCGAGCGCGCGGCTGACCCGGTAGATCCGCCGCGGGTTCATGGTGTGCAGGTAGGCGACCAGGCCGTACTCGGTGGCGTTGGCGCGCTGGATCGCTTCCTGCTCGTCGTCGAACGGCGCGATCGCTGCGACCGGGCCGAAGGTCTCCTCCTGGAAGATCTTGGCGTCCGGCGGCACGTCGGCGAGCACGGTCGGCTGGAAGAACAGGTCGCCCGCCGGATGCCGGCCGCCGCCGCACAGCACGCGCGCGCCGCGGGCCTTGGCGTCCTCGACGTGCTCGACCTGCTTGTCGAACGCGCCCTGGTTCATCAGCGGACCGATGTCGCAGTCCTCCGGGCCCGGCCCGACGGTGAGCGCGGCCGTCTTCTCGGCGAAGCGCTGGCAGAAGTCCTCGTAGACCGACCGCTCCACCAGGATGCGGTTGGCGCCCAGGCAGTCCTGGCCGGAGGTGGCGAACTTCGCCTTCACCGATTCGTCGACCGCCTCGTCCAGTTCGGCGTCGGCGAACACCAGGACGGGCGCGTGGCCGCCCAGTTCCATCACCAGCTTCTTCACCGTGGGCGCGCACTGGCCGTAGAGCAGCCGGCCGACCTCGGTGGAGCCGGTGAAGGAGAGCGCGCGCACCCGGCTGTCCTCGGTCCAGGGCGGCACCACCGTGCGCGCCTCGCCGGTGACGACGTTGAAGATGCCGGCCGGGATGCCGGCGCGCTCCGCGAGCTCGGCGAGCGCGGTCGCGGAGAACGGCGTCTCCTTCGACGGGTGCGCGACCACCGGGCAGCCGGCCGCCATCGCCGCGGCGGCCTTGCGGGTCAGCATCGCCGCGGGGAAGTTCCACGGCGTGATCAGGGCGCAGATGCCGATCGGCTCGCGCCAGACCTCCATCTCCGCGTCGGGCAGGTGGGAGGTGACGTTCTCGCTGTTCGGCCGCTTGGCCTCCTCGGCGTAGTACTCGATGAACGAGGCGGCGTAGTCGATCTCCCCGCGCGCTTCGGAGATCGGCTTGCCCTGCTCCAGCATCATCAGCTGCGCCAGGTCTTCCTTGTTCTCCATCATCAGGTCGAACCAGCGGCGCATCAGGCGCGAGCGCTCTTGCGGCAGCAGGTCGGACCAGTCGGTGAACGCGGCCTCGGCGGCGTCGACCGCCTGGCGGCTCTCCGCCGCCGACAGCGCGGCGACGCGGCCGATCACCTGACCGTCGGCCGGGTTGGTGACGTCGATCCGCTGGCCGTCGGCGCCGTTTTGCCACTGGCCGGCGATGTAGGACTGGTCGCGCACCAGCTTCGGGTCGCCGATGTTGGCCAGCGGCGAGCCCGCCGGCAGGTCGGATGGGCTGGACATCGAATGCCTCCGTCTCGTGCAGGGCCGAACATAGCCGTCCGTAGCGCGGGCGCGTGCAGGCGCCGGTGTCGAGGCGGCGCGGCACGCGGCGCGGGAGCGGCAACTCGGCCGATGGAAGGATCGCGGTTGGACCCGTGCGGCCGGCAGCGCGCCCGCGAACCGCCGGAGCGTGGGCGCCGCGGTCGCGGGACCAAGCGCGCGAAGCAGATAGACCGCAGGCGACGCGCGCCGGGTCCACTGCTCCGCGCGCACGGTAACCGCAGCGGGCCTGTCGGGTCTACGCCTGCGCAACGGCTGGGCCTGGACCGCAGCCGGGCCTGTACGCGGCTAGAGCAGCCGAACAGCCGGACGGAGCGGCTGCCGCCGGCTTTGCGTTCACGTCCACGGCTTGCTATCTAGCGGGCCACTTTTACGCAGAGACGTTTTCAAGAGGAAGGACCGGCAGCGATGGCCTACCAGTATAGCTATGTGATGAAGGGCCTGACCAAGACCTGGCCGGGCGGCCGGGAGGTCCTGAAGGACGTCTGGCTGTCGTTCCTGCCCGGCGCCAAGATCGGCGTGCTCGGCCTCAACGGCGCGGGCAAGTCGACGCTGCTCAAGATCATGGCCGGCCTGGACACCGAGTACAACGGCGAGGCCTGGGCCGCCAACGGCATCAAGGTCGGCTACCTGCCGCAGGAGCCGCAGCTCGACCCCAACACCGACGTCGCCGGCAACGTCATGCAGGGGCTGGGCGAGATCAAGCAGCTGGTCGACCGCTTCGAGCAGATCTCCGCCCGGTTCGCCGAGGACCTCGATCCCGACGAGATGAACAAGCTGATCGAGGAGCAGGCGGAGCTGCAGGAGAAGATCGACGCCGCCGACGCCTGGGACCTCGACCGCACGATCGAGATCGCCATGGACGCGCTGCGCTGCCCGCCGGGCGACGCCGACGTCAGCCGCCTGTCGGGCGGCGAGCGCCGGCGCGTGGCGCTGTGCCGGCTGCTCTTGCAGAAGCCCGACCTGCTGCTGCTCGACGAGCCGACCAACCACCTGGACGCCGAGAGCGTGGCCTGGCTGGAGCGCCACCTGGAGGAGTACCCGGGCACGGTCGTCTGCGTCACCCACGACCGCTACTTCCTGGACAACGTCGCCGGCTGGATCCTGGAACTCGACCGCGGCTACGCGATCCCGCACAAGGGCAACTACTCCAACTGGCTGGAGCAGAAGCAAAAGCGCCTGCAGCAGGAGGAGAAGGAGGAGAGTTCCCGCCAGCGCGCGCTCAAGCAAGAGCTGGAGTGGGCGAAGTCATCGCCCAAGGGCCGGCAGTCCAAGGCCAAGGCCCGCGTGCAGCAGTACGAGCAGCTGCTGCAGGAGCAGAACCAGCCCAAGCAGCAGGCCGAATCCGGCCAGATCGTGTTCCCGACCCCGCCGCGCCTGGGCGACCTCGTGGTCGAGGCCGAGCAGGTGCGCAAGGGCTACGGCAACACCGTCCTGATCGACGACCTGTCGTTCAAGGTGCCGCCGGGGGCGATCGTCGGCATCATCGGCCCGAACGGCGCGGGCAAGACCACGCTGTTCCGGATGATCACCGGCCAGGAGCAGCCCGACCAGGGCAACCTGCGCCTGGGCGAGACGGTGCAGCTCGGCTACGTCGACCAGTCGCGCGACAGCCTGAGCCCCAAGCGCACCGTCTGGGAGGAGATCTCCGACGGCAACGAGGTGATCGACCTGGGCAAGAAGCAGGTGAACTCGCGCGCCTGGGTCGGCGCCTTCAACTTCAAGGGCCGCGACCAGCAGAAGGAAGTCGGCACGCTGTCGGGCGGTGAGCGCAACCGCGTGCACCTGGCCAAGATGGTCAAGAACGGCGGCAACTTCCTGCTCTTGGACGAGCCGACCAACGACCTCGACGTCGAGACGCTGCGCTCGCTGGAAGAAGCGCTGCTGGAATTCCCCGGCTGCGCCATGGTGATCAGCCACGACCGCTGGTTCCTGGACAAGATCTCCACCCACATCCTGGCGTTCGAGGGCGACAGCCACGTCGAGTGGTTCGAGGGCAACTTCCAGCAGTACGAGGAAGACCGCATCAAGCGCTTCGGCGAGGAGGCGGTGCAGCCCCACCGGATCAAGTACAAGCGCCTGGAGCGCTGAAGCGCCGGTCAGTCTCGGCCCCGAGCGATCGACCGGGACCGCCCGCGCTGGCTTCACAGCGCGGGCGGTCTTTTTACCTGCGGGGTTAAACGTGGTGGAATGCTCCGTGGGCGGTGCATGCAACGCAGAAGGAGACGACATGTTCAACAAGATCCTGGTGCCGATCGATACCGCGCACGAGTCCTCCTACGCCAAGGCGCTCCCGCTGGCCGCCGAGGAGGCCCGCCACCACGGCGCCAGCCTGACCGTGATGACGGTGATCCCGGATGTGGAACCGGTCAACGCCGAGCGTCTCGAACCGGCCGACGAGCAGAAGCGCCTGGACGCGATCGTGAAACAGCACGCGCCGAGCGACATGCAGATGGAAACGCTGGTCGAGCGCGGCGACAGCGTGCACAAGACGATTCGCCGGAAAGCCGAGGAGCTCGGCTGCGACCTGATCGTGATGAACTCGCACCACCCGGAACTGAAGGACTACGTCCTGGGCTCCAACGCGTCCCAGGTGGTCCACCACGCGAACTGCTCGGTGTTCGTGGTGCGGTAAAGCGTCCAGTCGGTTGGCGGCGTCAGGGCGCCACGGCACCCTTCAGGCCCCCTTCGAGACGCCTCGGGAGCGCGGGGCTCCGTATGATGCAGAGAATTTGCACAGCTCGCCTGGCACCCGTATGGGGTCCTTCGACACGGACGCCTTCGGCGTCCTACTCAGGATGAAGGTTTAGGTCTGTCAGACACTTACACCTAGCTTCCTGCTGAGTAGCCAGTCCTGAGCTTGTCGAAGGGCTGGCGTGTCGAAGCACGCCACACGGCGGCTCATGCCCGCATGCAAAAGCCTCTTATGATGAAGGTGAGTCAGCAGCTGAAAAAACTTACCGGTTCATCCTGAGGCGGCTGGCCGAGGAGGCTGACTCGAAGGGTGTCTGACGGGTGTCGGCCCGATCGGCGCAGCGCTACGGCGACAGGTCGCCGTTGCTTTCGGGGGTGTAGGCGCCCTCGGAAAGGTTGTCTTCCAGCATGGCGATCAGGGTGCCCACGTTGCCCCCGGCGCGCTGGATCGCCGAGTTGTACTCGCTGCGCAGCGTGATCGCCATCGACACGCCTTCGGCCTTGATGTCCACGATCTCGTAGCTGTCGCCGGCCGGCCGGACGCGCCAGACAACCTGGACCTTGGGGGCGTCGGTTTCGGTCTGGCCGGGCCGCGCGATCAGGGTGCGCACGGCGTACAGGCTGGGTTGCGTCGGATCCGGATCGGCCCCCTTAACGACGAAGTCCTCGCGCCCGTAGTCCTTGAACAGCGGCAGGAAGCGCTGGGCCACGATGCGCTTGAAGACGTCCTGGAATTTCTCCTGTTGCTCGGTGCTCGCCACGCGCCAGTAGCGGCCGAGCACGAAGCGGCTGATCGCCTCCACGGCGAACCCGCGCTCCAGCAGGTCAAGGAACTGCGCGCGGCGCTGCGCGTCCGGGACGTCTTCGCGGCTGAGTTCGTCGACCGCCTCCTGGCCGAGCCGTTCGATGAATTCGGCCGCGTCGGCCGGGTTGCCCTCGGTGGAGGCCTGGGCGGGCGCCGGCGCGATCAGCGCCGCGGCGACCACGAACCGAGTCCAGTCCAGCGGTCAGATTCCCGATCCGCCGCCGGGCGAAAGCGGTGATGTCCAGCCTCATGGCGCTTACATCCGTCTACACGTCGACTTCCTGGGCGAGTGGCCCGACACGACCCGCCTACTCGCGGCGCGGCCCATCGGCGTTCTGGATCGCCGCCTCGCGGCGCTGGTAGTACAGGCTGCGCACGCGGGCGTAGAAGTCGACCGAATCCGACTTGATCTCCCGGAACAGCTCCAGATTGCGGGCGCGGCTGTCGACCGCCCCGGCGGCGCTGCTCGCGATCGATAGCGTGCGCGCGCCCTCCACATAGGTCAGCGGATCGAGCAGCCAGTCCACGCCGCGTCCGGCGGCGTCGCGCGCGCTCGACGGGCCGAACACCGGCAGCACCAGGTAGAAACCGTCGTCGACGCCGTAAACC
This sequence comes from Rhodovibrio sp., assembly GCA_034521655.1. Lineage (GTDB taxonomy): Bacteria > Pseudomonadota > Alphaproteobacteria > Kiloniellales > Rhodovibrionaceae > Rhodovibrio. Next base: position 26,527 of record JAXHMD010000019.1, on the reverse strand, counting down.
GCCAGCGTCTGGCCGAAGTCTTCGTCGTGGTAGGGGTGACGTTCGTCGACGATGTCGAAGAAACCGAGCGAGGTGATCGTGTTGACGAAGAAGCGTGCCGCCGTGTCGTTGGCCCGGTCCCACTCGCCCTGGAAAACGTCGTTGGCGAGGATCACCGGGCTGGAGATGTTGCGCACGAAGTTGCGCACCGAGTCCTTGACGCCGTCGGGAAGCCAGAAATCGTAGGTCACCGCGATCGGCTTGAGGATGAAGGTGTCCAGCGCGTCGTTGAAGGCGAACACGAAGCGGTTCGGCACTTCCAACGGATCGTTCGGCTCTTCGTAGCCGAGCAGGTTGTCGCCCCCCTGATCGGGCGCGTTCGCGCCGTTTGCCGCGCAACCCGCGAGCAGCAGCATGACGGCGAAGGCGCCAGCTATCCGCCGGCCCTGAAACCCGCTTAACCACGTCGCCATGGACAATCCCTTCACGTCCCCTGAAATCATGCCGAAGGTGCGCCCGCGGCGTCGCTCGCGCGTGAGAGCCCTGAACCTACGCCCTTCGAATTCGCTCGGATAGCACACGCCTCAATCGTTGAGAAGCGTGCGCGACCCGCGCGGCGCATCCTACGGGTCACACTGTTGCAAATTTGCAAAGATGGTCGCGGGCGAGCCGTCCGGGGCTGCGCTGTGGGTCCGCCGGTTACGGCTGCTGCACCGCCGGTTGGGCCAGCAGGCGGCGGTAGATCGGCAGCATCAGCGCCGGCAGCATGAAGATCGGCAGCTGGGCCACGGCGAAATACAGCAGCACGTCGAAGTCGGTGCCGGGCGGCAATGCGGCCAGCAGCAGGCCCATGTTGCAGTTGCCGCTCATCAGCCCGACCGTGAGCGCGCCGCGCCGGCCGAGCCACGCGAACGCCAGACCGCCCAGCAGCTGCAGGGCCGGATTGGCGACGAAGGCCGCCAGCGTCCACCCGGCGACGATGGCCGGTTCCGCCAGCAGGCGCGCGGTCACGCCGTCCATGATCGCGATGCCGAAATAGAGCATCACCAGCACGGTGAAGCCTTCGATTTCCGCCTTGTAGCGGTCCAGACGCTTTGGGCCGGCGAGCTTGCGGACAACCAGCGAAAGCAGGAACGCCGGCCCCACGATCGCCGCCAGCCGCAGCATGAACGCGCCGACCGAGATCTCCAGGTCGAGCCCCAGCAGCACCAACGCCATCGGCGGCACGGTGAGCGGCGTCAGCAGGGTGGCGATCAGGCCGACGACGATCGCCAGCGCCCCGTCCAGCCCCAGCAGCAGCGCGATCGCCGCGGCGCTGAGGATCGGCGGCGCCGCCGCCATGAGGACGAGCGAGACGGTCAGCGACTCCGGCAAGCCGGCCGGCAGCAGGGTCAGCCAGACCACGACCGGCGCGCCCGCCAGCAGCCAGACCAGGAGCGCGGTCGCCAGGACCGGCCGGCGCAGGTAGGCGCCCATCGCGCCCCAGTCGACGCGCAGCAGCATCGCGGTCAGCAGTACGATCACGCCGACCAGCAGATACGGGCGCGCCGCCGCGGCCAGCGGCGGGATCGCGAGGCCGATGAAGACACCCGCGAACAGCACCCGTGTGGCGTGCCGGCTGAGCAGGGCGAGCAGGCGGCGGGGCTGCAGGGCGGCAGGCATGGGCGGAATCGGATGACAACGCTGGACTGAGTGGCGGACACACCGAAGCACGGTTCGAGCGCCGGGTCGACCGGCAAAGCTGGACCGCGGGCCGTGTCAGGCGCGCCTGTCAGCCGGACCCGCGGGCTTGTAGTCTGAAATTGACATGCGTCAGTGTCGCGTTAGCCTGACACTCAATAACCGACCCACACGGTGGGTTAAAACGCGACACGGCGACGGGCAGCCGTGCCACGGCCCCGCCGCGCCGAGACGGCCGGACCGGCCCCGCCGGCTTCCGGCTGAGCGCAGCAACGAAACAAGATGAGGTTGCTCCATGACGGAATCGGCGACCGCCGACACCGGCCAGAGCGAAGCTGAGGGCAAGAAGCAGGCCGAGGTCATCGCCATCTACGGCAAGGGCGGGATCGGCAAAAGTTTCACCCTCTCCAATCTGTCCTACATGATGGCCCAGCAGGGCAAGAAGGTCCTGTTGATCGGCTGCGACCCCAAGAGCGACACCACGTCGATGCTGTTCGGCGGACGCAGCACGCCCACGATCATCGACACCTCCGGCAAGAAGAAGGCGTCCGGCGAGGAAGTCCGGATCGAGGACGTCTGCTTCAAGCGCGACGGCGTCTACGCCATGGAGCTGGGCGGCCCGGAGGTCGGCCGCGGCTGTGGCGGCCGGGGCATCATCCACGGCTTCGAGCTGTTGGAGAAGCTCGGCTTCCACGACTGGGGCTTCGACTACGTCCTGCTCGACTTCCTGGGCGACGTGGTGTGCGGCGGCTTCGGCCTGCCGATCGCCCGCGACATGTGCCAGAAGACGATCCTGGTCGCGTCGAACGACCTGCAATCCGTCTACGTCGCCAACAACGTCTGCTCGGCCGTCGACTATTTCCGCCGGATGGGCGGCAACGTCGGCGTCGCCGGCCTGGTGGTGAACAAGGACGACGGCAGCGGCGAGGCCGAGCAGTTCGCCAATCAGGTTGGCATTCCCACGCTGGCCAAGATCCCGGCCGACGACGACATCCGCAAGAAGTCGTCGAACTACGAGATGATCGGCTACCCGGGCAGCCCGTGGGCGCAGATGTTCGAGGACCTGGGCGCCAGGGCCGCCGGGGCGCCGCCGCTGATGCCGACCCCGCTGGAGCACGAGGGGCTGCTCGACCTGTTCAAGGGCGAGGACGTCGGCCGCGACGTCGAGCTGGTCCCCGCCACGCAGGAAGACATGTGCGGCGGCAAACCGATCGAGAAGGAATCCCTGGAGGTCGTCTACGACGAGGCGTGAGGGGCTCAGCGCCTGATTCCCCTCTTCCAATGGGAGGAGGGGCTAGGGGAGGAGGGACCACGAGCATCGGCGCCGTGCACACCTCCTCTCCCTGTCCCTCTCGTCCCAGTGGAGGCGAGGGGACCCGCCGCCGGCGCCCTGCACACGCACGCAGGGCCGCGCCGGCGCCCGCAGGACGCCAATAACGACAAAGCGCGCTTGAGGCAGGCGACGCGAACCCGCAAGGAGCGGAGGCCCGTGATGACCGACACTTCCGGCGAAGCTGCATCCAGCCAGACGGCTGAAAGCCAGGAAACCCCGACCATCGACGCCGAGGCGGCGGAGGCGGCCGCGCAGGCCGAGGGCGGCTGCCACGGCGGCAAGCAGACCCTGATGGACGCCGCGCAGAAGGCCGGCAAGTCGGAGGTCCTGCAGAAGCTGCACGAGGATTACCCGACCGGTCCGCACGACCAGCCGCAGTCGATGTGCCCGGCGTTCGGCTCGCTGCGTGTGGGCCTGCGGATGCGCCGCACCGCGACGATCCTCTCGGGCTCGGCGTGCTGCGTCTACGGCCTGACCTTCACCTCGCACTTCTACGGCGCCCGGCGGACGGTCGGCTACGTGCCGTTCAACTCCGAAACGCTGGTCACGGGCGAACTCTACCAGGACATCAAGGACGGCGTCGAAAAGATGGCCGATCCCGACCGCTACGACGCGGTCGTGATCATCAACCTGTGCGTGCCGACGGCCTCCGGCATCCCGCTCGACCGGCTGCCGCGCGAGATCGACGGCGTGCGGGTGATCGGGATCGACGTGCCGGGCTTCGGCGTGCCCTCCCACGCCGAGGCGAAGGACATCCTGGCGGGCGCGATGCTGAAGTACGCCCGCGAGGAGGCCGAGGCCGGCCCGGTCGCGAAGCCGGAAAAGGCGGTCGAGGACTGGCCCACCGTGACCATGCTGGGCGAGATGTTCCCGGCCGACCCCGTGGGCGTCCGGCAGATGCTGGAGCCGATGGGCATGAAGGTGGCGCCCAACGTGCCCACGCGCGAGTGGCGCGACCTTTACGCCGCGCTCGACAGCCGGGTCTGCGCGGCGACCCACCCCTTCTACGTCCGCTCGGTCGAGCAGTTCCAGCGCGCCGGGCGCGAGGTCGTCGGCTCCGGTCCCGGTGGGCGTCGAGGGTACGGCCGACTGGCTGGAGCGTGTCGGTGTGGCCGCCGGTATCGAGCGGGCGAAGATCGACGACGCCAAGGCGAAGGCGACCGCGTCGATCCAGGCGGCCTTGAACGAGAACCCGATCGACGCGCGGATGATCGTCTCCGGCTACGAGGGCTCGGAGCTCTTGGTCGCCCGGCTGCTGATCGAGGCCGGCGCGGACGTGCCCTATGTCGGCACCGCGGTGCCGCGCACCGAGTGGTCCAAACCGGACCTGGAGTGGCTGGAGGCCAAGGGCTGCCACGTGCAGTACCGCGCCTCCCTGGAGCAGGACGCCGCCGCCATGGACGACGTCAAGCCGGACCTCACCATCGGCACGACGCCCTTGGTGCAGAAGGCCAAGGAACGCGGCTGGCCCGGCATCTACTTCACCAACATGGTCTCGGCCCGGCCGCTGTTCGGCGCGGCGGGCGTCTCGGCGATGGCGAACATCGTCAAGACCCACACCGCCAACGACCGCTTCCAGCAGATGGTCGACTTCTTCGAGGGCGTCGGCCAGGGCCACACGGCCGGCTACGGCTTCACCGAGGTGCCTTCGGCCAAGCGCAAGATGCGTAAAGCGAAGTCGGAGAAGCGCGACACCGGCGTTCCGGACAGCGTGGGGACTTAAAACGCCATGCTCGTATTCGATCACGACCGCGCCGGCGGCTACTGGGGCGCGATCTACACCTTCACCGCGATCAAGGGCATGCGGGTGGTGATCGACGGCCCGGTGGGCTGCGAGAACCTGCCCGTGACGAGCGTGCTGCACTACACCGACGGCCTGCCCCCGCACGAGCTGCCGATCACCGTGACCGGCCTGGCGGAGGACGAGCTGTCGATGAAGGGCACGGAGGAGAACCTGAAGCGGGCCTCCTCAACCCAGGACAACGATCTGCCGGCGGTGGTGCTGACCGGCTCGATCGCCGAGATGATCGGCGGCGGCGTCACGCCCGAGGGCTCCAACCTGCGCCGCTTCCTCTGCCGGACCATGGACGAGGACCAGTGGCAGGCGGCCGACCGGGCGATCAACTGGCTGTGGACCGAGTTCGGGCCGAAGAAGGGCAAGACCGACAAGCCCAAGCGCAAGGAAGGCCAGGACAAGCCGCGGGTGAACATCATCGGGCCGATCTTCGGCACCTTCAACATGCCCTCGGACCTGGCCGAGATCCGGCGGCTGGTGGAGGGCATCGGCTGCGAGGTGAACATGGTGTTCCCGCTCGGCAGCCACGTCCTCGACATCCCGCGGCTGAACAACGCCGACGTCAACATCTGCATGTATCAGGAGTTCGGCCGGAAGATGTGCGAGGCGCTCGACCGGCCCTACCTGATGGCGCCGATGGGCGTGTTCTCCACCACCAAGTTCCTGCGCAAGCTGGGCGAGCTGACCGGCGCCGACCCGGAGCCGTTCATCGAGCAGGAAAAGCACACCACGCTGAAGCCGATCTGGGACCTCTGGCGCTCGGTGACCCAGGACTTCTTCGCCACATCCAGCTTCGGCGTGGTCGCGCACGAAACCTACGCCCGGGGCCTGCGCAAGCTCCTGGAAGACGAGATGGGCGTGCCGTGCGCCTTCCACCACGCGCGCAAGCGCGGGAAGAAGCCCGACAACGCGGCGATCCGCCGCGACGTGCAGGAAAACACGCCGCTGGTCTTGTTCGGCTCCTACAACGAGCGGATGTACAACGCCGAAATCGGCGGCCGGGCGATGTACGTCCCGGCGTCCTTCCCGGGCGCGATCGTGCGCCGGTCCACCGGCACGCCGTTCATGGGCTACGCCGGGGCGACCTACGTCGTGCAGGAGTTCTGCAACCAGCTGTTCGACGCGCTGTTCCACATCCTGCCGCTGTCGACCGACATGGACGACGCCAGCGCCACGCCGACACGCGCGCAGGCCGACGAGGCGGTGGAGCAGACCCTGCCCTGGGATGAGGCCGCGCAGGCCAAGCTGGACGAATACATCGAGACCCAGCCGTTCCTGGTGCAGATCTCCGCCGCCAAGCGCCTGCGCGAGCAGGCCGAGCGGGCCGCCCGCGAGCAGGGCTACGCCCAGGTCGAGGGCACCCACGTCGACGCGGCCCGCGGCGCGCTCAAGCGCCAGGCGGCCTAACCGCTGAGAGGAGCGCGCCATGGCGGATATCGGCGATCACCGCGCGGACGACGGCGCCGCGCGGCACCACACCCAGGAAAGCCCGGAGTACCGGTTGTTGGTGCTGGGGCTGTTCCCGCTGTTCCTGGCGGCGGCCGTGCTGGTCCGGGTGCTGACCCTGGGCCGCGGCCGCCTGGTCGCCCGCGACCGCCCGCACCAGTCCGTCATCGCCGAAGCCCGCGCGGCCGCCGACACCATCCTGCCCTGGGCGTTCTCGAAGGGGTAGGCCAGCGGCGTTTCTCGCGCGGGGGCCGCCGGGTGGTTCCTCCTCTCCCTATCCCCCCCCCCATGGCGGAGAGGGGACCCGCTGGCGGCGCCAAGGCTACCCGCGAAGCCTCAGTCCTTGGATCCCAGCTACACCGAACAAGCAAAGGGCCGCGGAGGATGCCCCCCGCGGCCCCGGCTCTCTCGAGCGCTCGGAAGCTGGACGTAGAGCGACATGCTCGAAGGCCGAACCGGCCTTCGAGCTGAATGTCGCTCTAACTTCTAGAAGGGCAAGATTCAGCTGGAAGGTGATTCCACCTTCCAGCACTCGCCCTCGAGCGACATGCTCGAAGGCCGAACCGGCCTTCGGGCTGAATGTCGCTCTAACTTCTTGAGTATAGAGCAAGATTCAGCTGAAAGGTGTTCACACCTTTCAGCATCTTGCTCTAGAAGTCCATGCCGCCGGCGGCGTCGTAGTCCATGCCGCCGCCCTTGGACTGCTTCTCCGGCTTCTCGGTGATCATCGCCTCGGTGGTGATCAGGAGGCCGGCGACCGAGGCCGCGTCCTGGATCGCGCAGCGGGCGACCTTGGTGGGGTCGATGATGCCGGCCTTCACCAGGTCGGTGTACACGCCGTTGTAGGCGTCGTAGCCCCAGTGCGGGTCGGTGCTCTCCATCAGCTTGCCCGCGACCACCGCGCCGTCGACGCCGGCGTTCGTGGCGATCTGGCGCAGCGGCGCCTGCAGGGCGCGGCGGACGATGTCGATGCCGGTCTGCTGGTCGGCGTTCTTGCCCTTCAGCTTGTCCAGACCCTTGGAGGCCTGCAAGAGGGCGACACCGCCGCCCGGGACGATGCCCTCCTCGACGGCCGCGCGGGTGGCGTGCATCGCGTCGTCGACGCGGTCCTTGCGCTCCTTGACCTCGATCTCGGTGGCGCCGCCGACCTTGATCACCGCGACACCGCCGGCGAGCTTGGCCAGGCGCTCCTGCAGCTTCTCGCGGTCGTAGTCGCTGGAGGTGTCCTCGATCTGCTGCTTGATCTGGGCGACGCGGGCCTCGATGTCCTTGGCCTTGCCTTGGCCGTCGACGACCGTGGTCTCGTCCTTGGTGATGGTCATGCGCTTGGCCTGACCCAGCATGTCGAGCGTGACGTTCTCCAGCTTGATGCCGAGGTCCTCGGAGATCACCTGGCCGCCGGTCAGGACCGCCATGTCCTCCAGCATCGCCTTGCGGCGGTCGCCGAAGCCGGGCGCCTTGACGGCCGCGACCTTGAGGCCGCCGCGCAGCTTGTTGACCACCAGGGTGGCCAGCGCCTCGCCCTCGACGTCCTCGGCGATGATCGCCAGCGGCTTGTTCGACTGGACCACGCTCTCCAGCACCGGCAGCAGCGGCTGCAGGCTGTTCAGCTTCTTCTCGAACAGCAGGATGTACGGGCTGTCGAGGTCACAGACCATCTTCTCGCTGTTGGTGACGAAGTAGGGGGAGAGGTAGCCGCGGTCGAACTGCATGCCCTCGACCACCTCGAGCTCGGTCTCCAGGCCCTTGGCCTCCTCGACCGTGATCACGCCCTCGTTGCCGACCTTGCTCATGGCGTCGGACAGCATCTTGCCGATCTCGAGGTCGCCGTTCGCGGAGATCGTGCCGATCTGGGTGATCTCCTCGGAGCCGGAGACCTCCTTGGACTGGCTGGCCAGGTTCTCGACCACCTGGGCCACGGCCTGGTCGATGCCGCGCTTCAGGTCCATCGGGTTCATGCCGGCGGCGACCGCCTTGGCGCCCTCGCGCACCAGCGCCTGGGCGAGCACGGTCGCGGTGGTGGTGCCGTCACCGGCGAGGTCGTTGGTCTTGGACGCGACCTCGCGGACCATCTGCGCGCCCATGTTCTCGAACTTGTCCTTGAGCTCGATCTCCTTGGCGACGGTGACGCCGTCCTTGGTGGAGCGCGGGGAGCCGAACGACTTGTCGATCACGACGTTGCGGCCCTTGGGACCGAGCGTGACCTTGACGGCGTTGGCGAGGATGTCGACGCCGCGCAGCATGCGGTCGCGCGCGTCGGTACCGAATTTGACGTCTTTGGCAGCCATCGTGTGGGTTTCCTACTTCTCGGAAAAATATTGACGGTCGGTTCGTGTGCTCGGGCAGGCAAGCGGCGCGTTACGCGGCCTTCTTGCCCTCCGCCTGACCCTCGAGGACGCCCATGATGTCGGACTCCTTCATGATCAGGACGTCCTGACCGTCGACCGTCACCTCGGTGCCGGACCACTTGCCGAACAGGACGGTGTCGCCGACCTGGACGTCGAGCGGCTGCACGGTGCCCTGCTCGTCCTTCGCGCCGGGGCCGACGGCGAGCACCTCGCCCTGCATCGGCTTTTCCTTCGCGGTATCCGGAATGATGATTCCGCCGGTGGTCTTCTCATCCTGCTCGAGACGCTTGACCACAACGCGGTCGTGCAGTGGACGGAATTTCATCGTCTGGTCTCTCCCTACCAGTTGTTGCGCCCCTTCCCGTCGCCCGCGGCGGGTCGCCGATCCGGGCCGGTTGGATGAAGCGGACGCGGTTGCTTGGCGCCATCCCCTCGGTGTCGGGCGAGCCTGCCGGCGGCCGGCGCCCCTGCCCGCCGGCTGTTAGCACTCTCCTGCGAGGAGTGCTAATTAGCTATGGATGCCCGGCGTCCAAGTCAAGTCGCATGTGCAGCGAAAAAATGCCGTGGCACTTGCATCGCCCAAGTCGCGGCGGCCCGGCGACTGGCAGCACTCTCAGGCGGCGGCTGCCAAACGCTTGGCGCGCAACACTTTTTTCTTGCCAGCCGGGCTGACTGCGGCATCCTAAAGGGATGCGGTCCCGCGCGCCCATGGCCGGCAGCGTCGCCACCGATTCCCCGTGCCGACCTGACGCGCGTCTCGTGCGACCGCCCAACGGTCTTGGAGGTGCACGATGGACCATCGCCTGGGTCAGCAACTCGACGGCTACCGCCTGACGGTCGCGGAGATCTTCTACCGCCTGCCGGACCACCCCAGCCTGCTGCAGACGTTCATCTGGCAGGACTACGACCTGGTGCCGAAGTACCCGGTCCTGCACGGCTTCCTCACCTTCTGGCGCGAAAACCTGGACGGCGAACTGCACAGCGTGCGCGTCGCCAGCCGCGACCTGATCACCCCGGACGACATCCGCGTCGTGGACGCGCGGTATTCGCTGCAGTAGGGCGGTGCGCCGCGTTCAAGACGGGACCGAGCGGGGCCGCACGCGCAGGACCGGCCTGGCGCGTGCGGAAGCCAGCGTGCGTGGGATACGGCGCGACTGCGCTCGAACAGACTGTTCAGACCGTCCGAGAAGCTGTCGTTCCCCTTATCCGTGGACGTAGTGGACACGGCAGACTGGCTGGACACGGCAGACTGGCCGGACCCAGCCCGATCGCTGTCAGCCCGGACCAGGTTCTTCATAAATCCCTCGTCCTCGCCATTCTCGTCAGCCTCCCGCGCGTCTTCCCGAGCGCGGCACTGCAGGCGAATGCGCCGCTGGGTCGCCTTTTCCAGACATGCCTGCAGGACCTTCTCGGCTTCGTCCGCGTTGCCGAGGAGATCGTTCACGTCGTAAGCCACAGGATAGACCGCTTCGTCACCGTAACCGGCGGCCAGCCGATCGACGAGATCGAGGGCAGGGTCTGGGTCCCCCTTCTCTGCATGATATCGTGCAGCTAGCAAGCGGGGCGCTGGGCCGAGTTCGGGCCGATCGATGACGTAATCAAGGTTCAAGCGGGCGAGGCGTTCAGCGCCGGTCATTTCGCGAATGCGATGGAAAACCAGCCGCGGCATGCCGGCTTCGCTGCCAGGACCTGAGATCGCCGCGCGCGCGGTCTCGACGCTCCGTTCGATCCGGCGCAGACGTTCCGGGTTATCGGACGCCAACTGATAGCCTTCGTCAAACAACTGCTCTGCCTCGCGGGCCCGTTCGACACGGATACGCAGCGCCGCGTAATCGCTCTCGCCGTCGCGGATGCGTCTGAGGTCGGTGATCCGCCCGAGGCCAGCCTCGCTCACCCCATAGCGCGCCGATACGTAAGCCTCGAACGCTTCCCGCCGGTCTTCAGCGTCGTCGTAAGGGTCGGTGGAGAACAGATCCATAACGCCGGCGAAAGCTTTCGACCCGATCTCTACCCCTGCGCTTTTCAACCGGGCAATCATGGGATCGTTTTCCCGCAGTGCAATCAATTCCCCGGTCAGACGGGTCAACTCCTTGATGTGGCGATCGACTTCGGCCTGCCGCTGCGCCTCGGCCTCACCCAACATACCAAAAACGCCCACGGCGTTGAGTGGGTTGTAACCCGCCTTGTACATCAGGTCGGCAGCAGCTTTATCGGCGATGCGCTCTTGTTCCTTCGTCCACGCGGGATTGATGCTGTTTTCCAGCGTAAGCTGCAGGCTATGCACGGCGATCGCGATCTTCCGGCGCAGCTGTAGGACCTTGCGCGCGTCCTCCGGATCACCCTCGACCACTGTTTGCGACCGACCGACAAGATCGGTTGCAAGCCGGGTCAACTTGAAGATCTGTGTCGCCAGGCGGTCTTGGTCGGCCATCGCCGCGTGCCGCTCGGCATCCTGACGAACCACGTGGCTCAACTCGTGACCCAACAGGAAGGCGAGTTGTTCCTCGTTGCCGATCGTAGCGAGCGTGCCTTTGCTGATCAGGATTTCGTTCGATGGCGTCGCGACCGCGAAGAAACCAGGCTGAGACGTCAGAAAGATCCCAACCTCGCCCGTGTAATCGGCTGTCGTGATCGGCTTTGCGACGCGGTTGAGGACCGCGCGAAGGTACCCGTCCATCGCCTGGCTGCGCAGGAGCACCTGATCCCGGCCCTCCAAACCGTAGATCCCGCGCGGCACCTCATAATCGGCGGCGCGGACGGCTTCGAGCCGACCCGTTCACGGGCGCGTCAAGGCCGAAGCGGCCGTCATGCAGGCCGATGTCCGGCGCCGCCGCGCCCTCGTCCGAGGTTGATACACATCCGCCAAGCAGGCCGAAAGCAACAAAGGCCGCCGCCGCCGCCCGCACGCAAGTTAGTTGAGACACCCTTCCCTCCTCATTGGTCGACCGGCGCCGCGGCCTCGCACCCGTCGTCTATTCGCACGCGCATGCACCGCCATTGGGACTTACAACGCCGGATAAACCGCCGATATCCGACTGCTTCTGGGCGACATCGCGGACCGCGTAGTCGCACACGCACGGGCTCAGATCGGCGGCCAGCACACAGGCCTCCTCACGCCCGGCGCCGGGCTTCAACTTCAGACACACGAGGTCGTCCACAGCACGTAGTTCGACGATTTTGCCGCCTTTGCCAGGCTTCTGAATGATTTGCTGCACGCGGACCTTTTCAACCGGCACGCGCTTGAGCGGATCGAACGCCCGAAGGGCCGACTTCTCGAACTCGGCAACTACGTGGTCGGTGTACCGATCGGAAGCCGCCGCCGGCGGCGCGCCCGAAACGCCCAGGACCAGCAAGCCCGCAAATGCCGCCACCATGGATCGCATCCACATCGTCCGCTTTCCTTTCCAGTTCTTCGTAAAAACACGTTCACTCGGCAGGCCGCGCCGAGACCGACTGGCCCGCCCTGGTGTCTTCGCTTCCGGCGCCATCGGGACGCGCCGTGCCGTCATCGCCGCCCCTGCCGTCGGCGGTCTGGCTCGAGAGGCGAGCGACCTGTGGCGCGATCTTCGGCCGCAGAACGGCCAGAAAGTCCCGGATCGCCCAGCCGAGCAAGGCAAGCGCGCCGAGCATCATGCCCAGTGTAAGTGCGCCCACTAGGTCGATCGATGCGGACCGCCCGAGCAGCAACAGCGCAGGCGCCAGGAGCAGGCTCAGACCCACGATCCGCCACGGTTCCCGCCAACAGGCCGCGAGCAGATCGCAGAGCGACAGCCAGATCTCGCACAACGCCAGAAGCAAGCGCTCCCGATAATGCACGGCGAGGGTTGCAACGATCATCACCACGTCCGGGCCCGGCCATCGCGTCAGCCACAGCGCCAGACAGACGAGGATGACCAAAACGAAAAAGGCCAGGATCGGTTCCCATGAGGCGGCGCGTTTGGACGCTTCAGTGGAGCCGTCGACGAGGCAAGTGGGACTGAGCCATTCGCGCAGGGCCATGCCGCCACCCGCGAGCACGAGCAGCATGAAGATCTCGGTGATATCTAGTGCACTCAATCCGAGCGCGCTGAGGCGCTCGGGCGCGATGGCGGGCCAAGAACCGTCAAGGCTGGACCCAAGACTTCCCCAGTGGGCCTCTAACATGGGAGCCGGTCCGCGCCATTCGGAACCCGCGCGCAGCAGATTGTCGAACGCCATGGCGTGCTGGAAGACACCCGGGAGTGTCTCATGGACCGGCGAGGCAACTCGGTCCTTGTGGACATCAAAGTTGGTGCCAATGAATACCACCCGCCCGTCGATCATATCCGCGAGATCGACCGGTCCTTCGGGATGGGTCTGCATCAGCTTGGTCGGCCGGACCGGCCAATAGTCGAGGTCGGCCCTCATCATGGGAATGTAAGAGCAACGTGCGCGGCCGGGTTCACCGGCACGGTCGGGGCGCAAAGCATCCGCCCACGCGATCCGAGCGGTCCAGCCGAGGCGCGTCAGGAATTCGCCACCCCAGCCCGAGTCCTCGCGCGCCCGAGCCAACTCCTCACGCTTAAAATGGCAACTCTCGGCGCGCGAGTGGGGCGACTTATCGTAAGCCTTGACGTAACTCTCGGTGCGCGCCGAGGTCAGTCCCCATCGCAGGAAAAGGGGACGGCCCCAGTCCCATCTGTCGCCCCCGCCTGGCCATATTGCAGTCGCTGTGTCCGGGTCGTCCGCAGTCGGGCTGCGATCCCCAGCAACGGTGACGCTTGACGTGGCGCGTTGACCACCCGCCGGGCCTGCATTGATGGCCGTGCATCCGGGGAACGGGCTGTCTGAATGGTGACGGCAGAACGCGAGCAGCGCGGCCGCCGCAGGTGCGATGACCGGTTCCACGCGCGGTTTTTCCGCATCTTCTGACCCGAAATTCTGCCGCCAATGTCAGCGGGATGGTGCCCGGCTCGTCGGGCGCAGTCTCGCTTTGGACCGCCGCCGGGGTCGCGATTCCACGCAATCCCGGAACGAGCAGACGGTCACGCAGCTGCGCCGCGTCGAGCGCAGCCGATGGCAGTTCGCCCGCCGAGTTTACAAAGTCGCCTGGCTCCAGTGCGCTGGTAAGCCGCGGGCCAAGGGTTGTCGAAACCGACGGATTGGGCACCGCCACGATCAAGGGAATCCGGGCATCTAGCTGAATATCGTCGGAGGTGTCGTAGCGACCGTCCGGCCCGAGGACGGTAACCGGATATGTTGGGTCGTCGATCGGCCGATAGTGGTATTTGAGACACCAGAACGCGCTAGTCGGATCACTGGCCTCGACCAGCTTCTTCGATCGCTCGCCGCTCAGGTTTCGGCTCTCTGGATGGCTCCAGGTTTGCCAATGCCCGGAGGGTTAGCTTGCTCTCACGCGCGGCCGCGTCGGTATCGAAAAAGTCGCAACGCGGGGTCTGCGCGCGCAGGTTTTTCCTCACTTCGGGGGCAAGCCTGGGGTCCGGCCGCTCATGCGTCAGCAAGACGTCCAGAAAGACAGCGGCAGGCCGATGCTCTTCGGCCAAGGTCTGCAGCTTGAAGTAAAGCTGGCGCGCAGCCAGGGGCCAGGTCAGACGACTGTTTTTGAGGCTGCTGTCGTCGAGAAGCAGGACAATCGACGCCTCCTGCGGCGTTGCAGGTGCGCGGGAGCCAGCGTTATCGCCGTTTTGGACGGCTGGATCGCCACGCGCGACACCGGCCGTCCCGGACCCTGCGTCGTACCAGGGCGCCAGAATCGCGTTGAACGCCTGTCGGGACAACTGGTCACTGGCCGACGAGACGCCGTACGGGTTCGCGAGCTCGATGAAGATGAAGCCGAGAAGGATCAGGCCGAGCATCGCAAGTGGCTTGCATACGCGCTCGCGCCTGCAGACGGGCTGGGCGCCCGCCGGCAGCTTGGTGCGACGCGGCGCGCGCTCCCCCTTGGCTTGACCCTTTTGCCCGTCCATCACCGCACCAACCGATCCTCATTTTCGAACGCCCTCGGCCCGACATGTTTATACTCAGTCTACCAAGAATGCTAGCTCTCGGTTGTGTTCGGCATCTCGATAAATCCCGATAGGCGTACCTCTGAGGGATGTCCCGTCGCCCCCACCCCGCGCCCAACCGCCGCGCTTGGCGGGGCAGGGCCGCTGGCCTATATCGGCGGCCATGAGCACGCTCGCCGCCCCCGCCGACCGCACCGACCGCGCCGACGCCCGACCCGCCGCCCACGCCGGCGACCGGGCCGTCGGCCTTTGGCTGCTGTCGGTCGCCGCGATGATCTTCGCCATGGCGGTGATCGGCGCGATCACGCGGCTGACCGAGTCCGGGCTGTCGATCATGGAATGGGCGCCGATCTCCGGCACCCTGCCGCCGATGAGTGAGGCGGAGTGGGAGCGGTTGTTCGCGCTCTATAAGACCATCCCCGAGTACCAGCAGATCAACCGCGGCATGAGCCTGGCGGCGTTCAAGGAGATCTTCTGGTGGGAGTGGATCCACCGGCTGTGGGGCCGGTTGATCGGGGCGCTGTTCGCCGGCGGCTTCCTGGTGCTGCTGCTGCGCCGGAAGATCCGGCGCGAGCTGACCCCGCACCTGATCGCGATGTTCGCGCTGGGCGGGCTGCAGGGCTTTATCGGCTGGTACATGGTGGCAAGCGGCTTCGCCGACCGGACCGACGTCAGCCAATACCGCCTGGCCGCGCACCTGGGCTTGGCACTTCTGATCTACGCCTACGTCCTGTGGGTCGCGTTCACGCTCCTGGCGCCCGCGCCGGCGGCGAGCGACAGCGTCCGGTCCTTGCGCACCGGCCTGCGGGCGTTCGCCGGGCTGTTGGCGGTGACCATCCTGGCGGGCGCGCTGGTCGCCGGCATCAACGCCGGGCTGGCCTACAACACCTTCCCCAAGATGGCGGGCGAGTGGGTGCCGGGCGGCTACTGGATCCGCGAGCCGACGTGGCTGAACCCGTTCGAGAACCCGGCGGCGGTGCAGTTCAACCACCGCATCCTGGCGATCCTGACGGTGGTGGCGGCGATCGGCCTGTGGCTGTGGGCGCGCACCCGGCCGCTCGCCTTGACCGCGCGGCGCGCGTTCGGCCTGCTGGCGCTGGCGGCGGTCGGGCAGCTTCTGCTCGGCATCTGGACCCTGCTGTGGGTCGTGCCGGTCTGGCTGGGCGCGGCGCACCAGGCGGGCGCGCTCAGCCTGCTGGCGCTGACCGTCTGGGCCCTGACCCGGCTGAGCCCGTCGGCCCCGACACCCGCGCGAGGCTAGTTCCCATGGAAAGCCGTCATCAGGTGCCGGTGACCGTGCTCACCGGCTTTCTCGGCAGCGGCAAGACGACCCTGCTCAACCACCTGCTGCACCGCCCGGAGATGGGCGAAACGGCGGTGATCGTGAACGAGTTCGGCGACGTCGGCCTGGACCACAACCTGGTCGAAAGCGCGCGTGAGGATGCGATCCTGCTGAACTCCGGCTGCCTGTGCTGCACGGTGCGCGGCGACCTCGTGAAGACGCTGCAGCAGCTCTCGACCCGCCGGATCCGGGGCGAGGTGCCGGAGTTCAAGCGCCTGATCGTGGAAACCACGGGCCTGGCCGATCCCGCGCCGATCCTGCACACCCTGATGAACGACCAGATGGTCCAGCGCGACTACCGGCTGGACGGCGTGGTCGCCTGCGTCGATGCGGCCGCCGGATCGGCGACGCTGGACAGTCAGGCGGAATCGGTGAAGCAGGCCGCGGTCGCCGACCGGCTGGTGCTGACCAAGACCGATCTGGCCGACGCCGACGCGCTTGAGCGGCTGGAGGCGCGCCTCGCCGACCTGAACCCGGCGGCCCCCCGGATCCACGCCGCGCACGGCGCGGTCGACCCGGACCGGCTGTTCGGCGCCGGCCTGTACGACCCCGAGACCAAGACCGCGGACGTGCGCCGCTGGCTGGCGGCGGAGGCGTACGCCGCGCGCGATCACGACCATGGGCACGACCATGGGCACGACCATGGGCATGGGCACGACCACGACCATCACGACGGCCACGACCCGAACCGCCACGGCGACCGGATCCACGCCTTCACCCTGACCTGGGACACGCCGGTGGATTGGGACCGGTTCGCCAACTGGGTGGAGATGCTGGTCGCCACCTACGGCCAGCACCTGCTGCGCCTGAAGGGCCTGTTGAACGTCGAGGGCGAGGACCGGCCGGTGGTGGTGCACGGCGTGCAGCACGTCTTCCACCCGCCGGCCGCCCTGCCGCACTGGCCGGACGACGACGACCGCCGCACCCAGCTGGTGTTCATCGTCCGCGATCTCGAGCGCCAGGTGGTCGCCGATACGATGCGCGCCTTCCTGGCCGATACCTCCGACGCGACGCGCTGAGGGCGGCGCCGCGGCGAAGCCGATAGAAGATTCCCGAAAGCCGAACCGGCCAATGCCCGGGATACTGTCGCCTACTTCGCGCCAGCGAGGTGGAGTTCGCGCGTCGTCGTTGCATCGGCCAGCACCAGTTTCCAGTCGTCCGGACTGAGCGACTGCAGACCATCGCGGCAGGCGCGGGCGAACGCGTCCGCAAGCGCCGGGCTCGGCGGCGACGGCCGGTCGGCGTGCGGGATCATCGCGACGTGGACGGCGTTCAGCCAAGGGTCGGCGATCGCCTCGGCCAGCGCCGGCCGGTCCATGCCCTCCGCTGCGTCAGTCAGTTCCCGGCAGCGCGCGAGCACGGACGGTGCGACGCCTTCCTCCGGCGTAGCGAGCAGGCGCCGGCGCCGCAGCCGTGCCCCGGCGTCCGCCTGCCCCAGCGTGTAGGACAATGGCACCGCCACCAGCAGGCCCAGGACGACCGGCGACAGCCACCAGAACAGGGTCGGCGCGAACACGGCCGTGGCGATGGCAATCACGGTGCCGAGCAGCGTCTGGACGCCGTGCGCGCGCCAGCACTCCGCCCAGGACACCCGGTCCGCGTCGCGCTGCTGGGCCGACCATTTGACCGCGCGTCCAGCCAGCACTTCGATCACGAAGCGCGCGTGCATCACCATCATCACCGGCGCGGCGAGCGCGGACAGAACCACCTCCAGAAGCAGACCGACGAGCAGCCGGCCGACGCCCGCGTGGCTGCGCCGCAGCGTGCGATCGAAACCGACCAGCAGCGCGCCCATCACCTTCGGGCCCAGCAGCAGCACCGCGGCGAGCGCGAGCAGGCTCGCCACCTGCGTCTCCCGGCCGATCACGGCCAGCATGTCGACACCCAGCGGACCCGCGGGATGCGCCGTAAGCGTGCCCGCCCCCGCTATCCGCTCCCAAAAACCGGAACTGCCGGCCTCCACAATGGTCAGGGTAACGAAGACCGCCCACAGCGGGGCGGACAGGAAGCTCATGATCCCGACCAGCAGGTTGACCCGGCTCATCCAGTGCAGCCGGCGCGCGAACAGCACGCGCAGGTGCTGCATGTTGCCCTGGCACCAGCGCCGGTCGCGGCTGAGCGATTCCAGCATGTTGGGCGGGGCTTCCTCGTAGCTGCCGCCCAGGTCCGGGGCGACCCGCACGGCCCAGCCGGCGCGCACCAGGAGCGCGGCCTCGACGAAGTCGTGGCTCAGGATTTCCCCGCCCAGCGGCGGCTTGCCGCTCAGCTTGGGCAGGCCGCAGCACTGCGTGAACGCGTCCACCCGGATGATCGCGTTGTGGCCCCAGTAGGTGCTGCCGCGCCCCGACACCCAGCCCAGCCCAGCGACCACCAGCCGGCCGACCAGGGAAGCGGAGAACTGCTGCAGGCGGGCGAACAGCGTGCGACCCTGGACCGGCCGCGGCCAGCATTGCAGCAGCGCCGTGCCGGGATCCCGGTCCATCCGACGGACCAGCTCGACCAGCGTGCGGCCGTCCATCACGCTGTCGGCGTCGAGCACCGCCATGTAATCGTAGTGGCCGCCCCAGCGTTGGCAGAATTCGGCGATGTTGCCCGGCTTGCGCCCGGCGTTGTCGCGCCGGCGGCGATAGAACAGCTTGCCTTCCGCGCCCAATTGGCTGGTCACGTTCAGCCAGCAGCGCTCCTCCCAGACCCAATGTTCGGGGTCGGTCGAATCACTCAGCACGTAGAAGTCGAACAGATGCAGGCCGCCCGCCTCGCGGACGCTTTCGTAGATCGCCTGCATCGCCGCGAACACCCGGTCGGCGGGTTCGTTATAGACCGGCATCAAGACGGCGGTGCGCGCGGTACCGTCCACCCCAGCCGGAATGGCGTTGGCGTCCGGTTCCGGGATGTGCTGGGCGGCCGAGCCGGTCAGCCGGCGTTGGTTCATCCACCAGATGCCGCCGACCAGGCAGAACCAGAAGGCGGATGCGATCCACAGCACCAGGATGGCGTAAAGCGCGGCGAGCGCGATCTCGACGGCGTCCAGCCCACCGGCGTTCAGGCGGCCGACCAGGATCGTCGTGCCAGCCGCCGAGGTGGCCAGGATGGCGAGCGCGATCAGGGTCCGCCCAAGGCGCGCCGCCAGGCCCGCGGCCGGGCCGCCAGCGGCCGGCGACACCTGCGGCGCGGCACCGGCCGGCGGCGTCGTTGTCGGGGTCGTCATCTTAAGGCCTCCAGCCTGGGCGGGCGGACACTTCCGCCCTGTCAACGGCGTGGCGGCTGAGCTTAGGTCCTGTTCCGGCATGTCCAGCGGCGCTTCCGGCGGCAGCAGCGGGGCCGGCGCCGGCGCACGGGTCGGGGCGGGATTGGCGTTCGCCGGCCGCAGCCGGTCGAGCGGCCCGGACCGCCGGCGCGGCCCGGCCCCGACCATGCGCACCGGCGTGATCTGCCCGTTGGGCGCCGGCCGATCGACCGGCGCGCGGCGACTGGTCATCGCATGCACCTTGAGGCGCGCCCGGGCCACCCGGCCGCGCGGCTCCGCGACACCCAGCAGATCCGCCAGATAGCGGTCGATCGTGCGTTCCACGATCCGCGGGGTCAGGCGGGCGGCCTCCGGGCTCTCAAGTTCGCCGCGCAGATGGATAAGCGCCGACCGGCAGGACCGATAGAGCGCGCGCTGTGTCGGCCGGTCCGCCGGGGCGTAGCGCGCGACCCAGTGCCAGAGCGGGCCGTCGCCCCCCTCGGTGCCGGGACCGCGGGCATCGCCGACCCGCGCGTTGGTTTCGTGCAGGCTTTTGGCGGTCGTCGGTTCGACAGACACGGTGTCCTCGATCCCCTCTATCGTGAGTGGTTCCCAACCGGCCGCCATGCGCGACCCTACTACAGGGTCGGCAGCCCCAGGATCGCGGCCGGGCGGGACTGGTGATCTTGACCAGTGCCCAAAGTGGCGATCAGCCCGCGCGCTGTCTTGTGGCGAGTCCGTGTTAACCCTGCCGCAGCCCGGAAAACGGCGGTTTTCCGCGCTGCACCACGCGGGTCGAGGCGGGCGCGATCCGGCCTGCCCGGCCCCATCGCTGTCACAGCCGCGGGCGCGCCTGCCGCCCTATCCGTTCGGTTAGGCACATACCGACGGCTAGGACCTGATCTTCAAAGCGCCCATCGACGTAAAGCCGGATAACAAAGACAGGCCGGGAGGACGACCGATGCCAACGCAATCCAGCTATCGCCGTGCGCTTACCCATTTCGCCGCCAAGCTGCTCGTGCAGGTCGAAAGCCAGCCGCAGCCGGTGCGCGACCACCTGCGCCTGGTCGCCGCCGAGTTGCAGCGCGACGCGATCGCGGGCTAAGGGCATCCCCTTAGATCACCCGCGCTGAAGGACGACGGCTTGGCTTGGCGGAAACCCTAGAGCTGGTTTGCCGGAGACGGATCGTTCATCATCGGCAAGCCATCACATAAAAGCGGGATCGGCATGGCGCTCACCTTCCTGGTCTTTCTCGGCTCCACGCGCGACAGCACGCCGCCGCGCCCGGCGCGGCTCGGCGAACGCGTGGCGAAAGCATGTCTCGCGCGCCTGCAGGCCAAGCAGGTCGAGGCCAAGCTGGTCGACCCGCTGGAGCTGGCGCTGCCGACGCCGTTCAAGCCGCATTTCGCCTACCCCCAGGGCAAGGCGCCGGCGCCGCTCGAGGCGCTGGCGGGAGAGATCGCGGCGGCGGACGGCTACCTCATGGTCAGCCCCGAATACAACCACTCCATGAGCCCGGCGCTGGCCGACCTGCTGAACCACTTCGGCAGTTCGCTGTTCGCCTACAAGGCGAGCGCGATCGCCACCTACTCCGCCGGGCAGTGGGGCGGCACGCGCGCGGCGGTGGGCATGCGGACGTTCCTGTCTGAACTCGGCTGCCTGCCGGTCTCCGCGATGATCCACGTGCCCAAGGCGCAGGCGGTGTTCGACGCCGCCGGCGGCTACGCAGACGGCGTCGACGGACCCGGCTGGGACGGCTACCTGGACCGGACGCTGGACCAGCTGCTCTGGTGGTCGGAGGCGGCCGCGCGGCAGCGCCGCGCGGGCACGGTCGACGCACCGGGCGCCTTCACCCGCGACCCCTCGCAGCGCAACGCGCCTTGAACCGCCCGTTTTCCGCGGGCGGCGATCGGACGCGCGCCGTCAGGCGGTTTCCGGCGGTAGCGCATCGCCCGGCACCAGCAGAACCGGGCGCCGGCCCGCGCGTAAAACGGCTTCCGCCGTGCTGCCCAGGAACAGCTCTTGCAACGCCGTGCGGCCCCGTTTGCCGACGAGGATCAGACTGAACTCCCCCTCCGCCGCGCGCTCGGCGATCACCTGCGGGGCGGGGCCGCAGTCGGTCCGGGTTTCGATCCCGGCCGTCCGCGACACCAAGTCCGCGAGGTGGCGCTTGGCGTCGGCCTCCTCGCACTCGGCGTCCTGCGGATCGCTGCAGACCACGGCTTGCAGCGCCAGGGCCCGCTCGGCTTTCGGCGCGAGCGCGGCGAAATAGCGTTCTGCCCCGCCGGCGGCCTCGGACCCGTCGGTCGCGAGCAGGATGCGGGTCGTGTCCGACACGACCTCAGCGTCCAACGGCTCCAGCCAAACCGGCCGGTCCGCGAGCCGGGCGAGGTCGAGCGCGGTGCTGCCCAGGAAGAAATCGTGAAACCGGCTGTGCCCGCGGGCGCCGGCAAGGATCATGTCCGCGCTGTGTTCGCGCGCGGCCTGGACCAGCTCGTAGCCGGGCTCGCCGGTGCGCAGCTCCGTCTCCACGGTAAAGCCCTGCTGCTGCAGGGCGTCCGCGGCCGCCTTCAGATCGCCGGTGTAGGCATCGCGGTGGGTCTCGGCCGGCGCCGCCGGATACCGGGTCGAGAGGACGTGCACGAGCGTCAGCTTGCGAACGCCCCAGGGCTTCAGGTAGCCGAGCCGCTGCTTGAGGTTTTCCCAGGCTGGAGAGAAATCCACGGCGACCAGCACGTGATCGAGTCTCATTGTTCGCCGCTCCTGTGTTGAGCCGTTGCACTTTACGTCCCGCCGCTGGCGATCGCCGCGCCGTCGACGGTGAGCCGGCGCCATTTCCAGACGCCCTCCAGCCCGACCCGGACGGGCTGGCCGCCGGCGGCGAAGTCCCGGGCGATGTAGACGTCCAGGCCGTGCAGGCGGTGCCGGTCGAAGCCGGTGGGGTCCGCCGGCGCCTGCGGCTCCGCCACCGGCAGGCGGGCGCTGCCGCCGCAGCAGCCGTGGCGCGGGGAATGGCGCAGCGTCAGCGCGCCGCCGCGCCGTCGCAGCCACGCTTGCGCCTCCGCGTCGATCGCGATGGACGGGGCGGTCATTGCGCCGGCTGGGCCTGCTGCTGCCCGGCCGGCCGCGGGAAGTAGTTTCGGGTACGGTTGGCGATCCGCACCAGGGTCAGCATCAGCGGCACCTCCACCAGGACGCCGACGACGGTGGCGAGCGCCGCGCCCGACTGCATGCCGAACAGCGCGATCGCGGTCGCCACGGCGAGTTCGAAGAAGTTGCTGGCGCCGATCATCGCGCCCGGCGCGGCGATGTCGTGCGGCACCCGCCAGGCCATCGCCCAGCCGTAGGCCAGGAAGAAGATCAGGAAGGTCTGCAGGATCAGCGGGATCGCGATCAGCACGATGTGCAGCGGGCTCTGCAGGATCACCTCGCCCTGGAAGGCGAACAGCAGCACCAGCGTCAGGATCAGCCCAACCGGGGTGACCACGCCGATCTTCTTCATGAACACGGTGTCGAACCACTGCGCCCCCTTGCGCCGGATCAGGACCAGCCGCGTCAGGTAGCCGGCCGCGAGCGGGATCACGATGTAGAGCACCACCGACAGCGCGATCGTGTTCCAGGGCACCACGATGTTCGACAGCCCGAGCAGCAGCATCACGATCGGCGCGAAGGCGACCAGCATGATCAGGTCGTTCACCGACACCTGGACCAGCGTATAGGCGGGGTCGCCGCGGGTCAGGAAGCTCCAGACGAACACCATCGCCGTGCACGGCGCCGCGCCCAGCAGGATCGCGCCCGCCAGGTATTCGCGCGCGAGGTCGGCGGGGATCAGCGGCTCGAACAGCACGATCAGGAACAGGTAGGCGATGGCGAACATGGTGAACGGCTTGATCAGCCAGTTCACCACCGTGGTGATCACCAGCCCCTTGGGCTGCCGGCGGACCCCCAGGATGGCGGAGAAGTCGATCTGCACCATCATCGGGAAGATCATCGCCCAGATCAGCACCGCCACCGGGATCGACACCTGCGCGTACTCGAAGCGCGACAGCGTCTCCGGCACCACCGGCGCGAACTGGCCGAGCGCGATCCCGGCCGCGATCGCAAGCGCCACCCACAGGCTCAGGTAACGCTCGAACAGGCCCATGCCCTGCTTGATGTCGGGCTGGTCCAGTTCGCTGTCTTCGGCTTGCGTTGTCATCAGCTCAGTCCTCCAAGCTCGGTTTGCAGCAGCGCGTCCACGCGTGCGCGGATGTCATCGCGCACGCCGCGGAAGGCCGCGGTGATCTCGTCTTCGCTGCCGGTGGCCTTGGCCGGGTCCGGCAGCGGCCAGTGCAGGCGGCGCACCCCCGGCGGCAGGAGCGGGCAGCGTTCGTCGGCGTCGCCGCACACCGTGATCACCAGGTCGCTGTCGGCCAGCATCGCGTCACTCACCACGGTGGACTCCTGTCCGGCGATGTCGACGCCGGCCTCGGCCATCACGGCGATCGCGCGCGGGTTCAGCCCGTGCGCCTCGATGCCCGCCGACTGCACCCGCACGCGCCCGCCGCCGAGCGCCCGGGCGAAGCCTTCGCCCATCTGCGAGCGGGCGGAATTGCCGGTGCACACGAACAGCAGCCGCGGCGGCGCGCCTTTGGTCATGACCGGGCTCTCCCGCATGGCTCATCGACGGCCGGTTCGGCATCGCGGCCAGCCGTTCCAGGCCCGACGTTCCGGCGTGCGCCTGCGCGACGCGCCGCAAGACGTCGACCGCCCAGTCCGGCAGCTCGGGATGCAGGCGGTAGTGCACCCACTGCCCGCGGCGTTCGTCGTGCACGATGCCAAGATCGCGCAGATGGCCCAGGTGCCGCGACACCCGGGTCTGCGGGATCTCCAGCGCATGGACGAACTCGCAGACGCACAGCCGCCCCGCGTGCAACAGCAACAGCAGGCAGCTCAGGCGCGTGCGGTCGGACAGGGCGCGAAAGAAAGCTTCGGGCTCACGCATATGCCGATATCCACATGCCATGTCTAAAGGCGGACATAATCCTTCAAGACCACGAACGCAAGGGCGCTACTCCCAACAAGATAGAGCGCGATGCACGCCGACGGTCACTCCACCCTCGGCGATCTTGCCCTAGCCCGTCGGTTACGATCGGTGATCAGCCCGGATATCTTCGACCTTGGTCTCACGCGAGCGCACCACGCGTTTGGTGCTGTGCGCCAAGCGCTCCAGGTCGGCCAGATGGTCGGCGTCCGCGGCCGATCCAGCGTGCGCGGCCTCGACGATCTGCGACAGCCAGGCCGGCCGCTCGGGGTCGAGCCGGTAATGCAGCCACTGCGCATCGCGCCGCGCGGTCACGATGCCGGCCGCGCGCAGGGTCGCCAGATGGCGCGAGACCTTGGGCTGAATGACGTCCAGCGCCTGCGTGAACTCGCAGACGCACAACTCCTCCTCGCGCGCCAGCAGCAGGACGCAGCGCAGGCGCAGCCGGTCCGACAGGGCGCGGAGAACTTCGTCGACGCTCGCCATGCTTCGGATATATGCCCACGCGTATATGCCGTCAACCGGATATCGCCCGGGGTGCCGTCATGTCTTGTCCGCACCGACCCGGACACACGATACCCAGACGAGACCTGCCCCGAGACGAGACCTGCGAGCACGGCGCTCGCCCTACAGTCTCACCGTCTCCCCGCCCTCTGACCGGCTGGGTCCGCCGCGTGCCGGGCCCTCAGGCCCGCGACGAACGGCGTCAGGCGCCCGGCTTCAGCCAGCCCTCGACGTCGCGTTCGGACGGCTTGCCGCCGCTGTGGACCAGCTTGCCGTCGATCGCCACGGCGGGCGTCGACATCGCGCCGTATTCCATGATCGTGGCGGCGTCGGTCACCTTTTCGACGGTGGCGTCGACCGACAGCTCGGCGGCCTTCGAGCGGATCATCTCCGCGGTCTGCGTGCACTTCTTGCAGCCGGGTCCGAGCACTTTGACATCCATGGTTGGGTTTCCTTTCGATCTACAGGATCGCGTTGAACAGGTAGCCGACCGCGATGAACGCGGAGGCCATGAAGCCGGCGAAGGCGGCCAGGCCGCGCACCGTGATCACCTGGCGCAGCATGATGAACTCCGGCAGCGACAGCGCGACCACGCTCATCATCAAGACCAGCGCCGTGCCGATCGGCACGCCCTTGCCGAGCAGCGCCTCGACCACCGGGATCACGCCGGTGGCGTTGGCGTAGAGCGGGATCCCCGCCAGCACCGCCGCCGGCACCGCCAGCAGGTTGTCGGCGCTGGCGTATTTCGCGAACACCTCCTGCGGCACGAAGCCGTGCAGGCCGGCGCCGATGCCGATCCCGATCAGCACGTAGATCCAGATCCGGCCGACGATGTCGCGCACCTCGCTCCAGGCGAACCGCACCCGGCCCGCCAGGCTGGTGTCCGGCACGCTCTCCGCCGCCTGCCCGGTGC
The DNA here is from genome assembly GCA_034521655.1 of Rhodovibrio sp. Taxonomy (GTDB): domain Bacteria; phylum Pseudomonadota; class Alphaproteobacteria; order Kiloniellales; family Rhodovibrionaceae; genus Rhodovibrio. Next base: position 953 of record JAXHMD010000019.1, on the reverse strand, counting down.
GGACCTGCCAGACGAAGTCCTGGACGAAGCGCTCCAGGTGGAACCGGTCGGTCAGCCAGCCGCCCAGCATGCCGACCGCCAGCCCGGTCGCGATGTAGAGCAAGGCCAGTTCCCAGCCGACCACGCCGGCCAGCACGACCACCGCGACCTCGTTGATCATCGGCGAGGCGACCAGGAACGCCATGGTCGCGCCCAGCGGGACGCCCGACTTCAAAAAGCCGATGAACAGCGGCACCGAGGAGCAGGAGCAAAACGGCGTCACCGCCCCCAGGCCGACCGCCATGCCGTAGGTCGCCCCGCGCGACCGGCCGGACAGGTAGCCGCGCACGCGCTCGGGCGTCAGCACGCTTCTGAACAGGCCGACCAGGAAGATCACCGCGACCAGCAGGACGAAGATCTTGCTAACGTCCTCGACGAAGAAATGCACCGCGTCGGCCAGCCGCGTGCCCTCGACGAGGCCGAGCAGCCGGAAGGCCACCAGGTCGGCGAGCTGCTCGAAGACGATGAACATGCTTAGGTCTCCTATGCGTTGGCGCGGGCTATCCGCGGCGGCGCTCGCCGCAGCCGCCCGGACAGCGCGCTGGCTTCGCGATCGATCTTTTACCGCGAGTGTATATATCGTAAAACGTATATACGTTCAAGCGTATTTCCGTCAGGTTCGGCTGCGATGCACGGTCGCAGGGGCCGCGGCCGCAGGCGCGACAACGACGAACACACATCGGCGCGACCAGAGTGACATGCCCGAAGGCCGAACCGGCCTTCGGGCTGAAGGTCGCTCTAACTTCTTGAAGAGAGGGCAAGATTCAGCTGGAAGGTGATTTCCACCTTCCGGCATCTTGCCCTAGCGCGCAATCACCGAAGGTGAATCAACCTTCGGCGATCGCGCTCTATCGTTCTGAAACAAGGGCAAGATTCACGGGCCACGTGAATTCACCTTGCGCGATCTTGCCCTA
>JAXHMD010000018.1:0-72286 GCA_034521655.1 Rhodovibrio sp. | reverse complement strand
GGCGGAGGCGGAGAAGCAGGCGGCGGAGTAGCCGACGCAGGCCAGCACAGGATGCGCCGGCACCCCGACGATGCACAGCGCCTGCTGAGATGCCCGGATCACCGCAGAGGGTCCCTCTCCCTTGAGGGGAGAGGACAGGTGAGGGTGGGACTCCCCGGCGTCAGCTGCGGAGTCCCACCCTCACCCTCCCACGCGCTCTTCGAGCGCGCGGGCCCCTCCCTCTCCCCTCGAGGGAGAGGGGATAAGGAGCGGGGGGTAGACCAACCCCGCGCCTTGACCGCTGGCCCGGCAGGCCGTAGCTCATCCCGCGTCCACACTATGGGGGAGCGGCAGGCGTGAACGGCTGGGACCAGCGGATCGACATCTATTGCGAGCGGATGGGCCCGCAGTTCTGGGCGGAGCCGGTTAACGCGCTCACCAACGCGGCCTTCCTGATCGCGGCGGCCTGGGTGTTCGTGGTGTTGCGCCGCGAAGGCCGGCTGGAGGCGGGCACCGGCCTGCTGCTCGCCCTGCTGACGGCGATCGGGATCGGGTCGTTCCTGTTCCACACGATCGCGACCCGCTGGGCGGCGCTCGCGGACGTGCTGCCGATCATGCTGTTCATCCTGGCCTACCTCGCGCTCACCATGCGCCGGGGATTCCAGCTCAACTGGTGGTGGGCCGGCGGGATCACGCTCGCCTTCCTGCCCGCCAGTTTCGCGGTCTCCGCGCTGGTCGGGCAGCTCGCCGGCGGCGCGCTCGGCGGCTCCGGCGGCTACGTGCCGGCCCTGCTGGCGCTCTTGATCGCCGGCGGCTGGCTCTGGGCGCGCGGGGTGCGCGACGGGCAGTGGCTGCTGGCGGCCGCGGCCGTGTTCGTCGCCTCGATCACGCTGCGCACGCTCGACCAGCCGCTGTGCCAGGCGACGCCGTTCGGCACGCACTTCATGTGGCACGTGCTCAACGCTGGGGTGCTCGGGCTGTTGATCTGGGCGCTGTCCCGGATGCCGGGCGCGCCCGGAAAGTCGGTTTAGAGTGCCGCGCTCAGTGCATACCGGATCTCCAAACGTTCCTAGCCGAAACTGATTTGGCGCAATTCAATGGCTTACCACGTTGGCTAGATAGGGCATCGTAGGGGCGGGCCGCCGCACCCGGACCAAGCCCGCGCCGAGCGAACCTTTGATTTGGGGGAAAAACAGACGTGGCCATCGAACCTTCGTGGGACGCCCTTGGGGGCGACCGCCCGCACCAGGTTGCCAAGCGCTTGCTGCTGGCGACCCGTCCACCGTTTATGTCCGCTTCCGCGCTGCCGGTGCTGCTGGGCACGGCCTACGGCGCGCAGCACGCGATCGGCTTCGCCGGCGTGGAATTCCTGCTGGCGATGGCGGCGACGCTGCTGGTGACGGCGACCGCCAACGTCCTGAACGACGTCTACGACGATATCTCCGGCACCGACGTGCAGAACGACGGGCGCCTGCATCCCTTCACCGGCGGCTCGCGGTTCATCCAGAACGGCGTGATGACCCGCCACCAGATGGCGCGCTGGGGCGCCACGCTGGCGGGCGCGTCGATCGTCCTAGGGTTGCTGCTGACCGCGCTCGCCGGCACCGAGATCCTGGCGTTCGGCGCGATCGGCCTGGGCCTGGCGCTGGCCTACTCGATGCCGCCGCTAAAGCTCGCCAGCCGCGGCCTGGGCGAAATTGCGGTCGGCAGCGCGTTCGGTCTGCTGCCGGTGGTCGGCGCGTTCTGGCTGCAGACCGGCCAGATCACCTGGGCCGCGCTGCTGATCTCGCTGCCGGTCGCCTGCTGGGTGGTCAACATCCTGCTGGCGAACGAGATCCCGGACGCCGAGGCCGATGGCGCCGCCGGCAAGCGCACGCTGGCCGTCCGGCTCGGCCCGGCGGGCACGCACCTGGCCTACCTCGGCGTGCACGCCGCGGGCGCGATCGCGGCCGGCGTCGCCGCCCTGGTCGGGCTGCTGCCGATCTATGCGCCGCTGGTTCCCGTCGCGATCGCCGTCGCCGCGCCGTTGATGACCCGCGGCCTGCCGAAGATCGACGACGCGCAGGCGATGACCGGAGGGATCAAGTTCACCATGCTGGCCCACAACGCCGGCACGCTCTGGCTCGCCGGCTGCGCGCTCCTGGCGTAGCGGGCGCGGGGCGCCACCCAACGCGCGACGAAGAGGTGTCATGGCGACCGTCTACCAACGGATGAAGGTCCCCTACTCCGCCGAACAGATGTTCGACCTCGTGGTCGACATCGAGCGCTACCCGCAGTTCGTGCCGGGCTGGCGGGCGGTCAGGATCACCGACCGGAAGGGCAACCGGCAGCAGGGCTGGCTGCACGTCGACCAGGTTATCTCCGACAAAGGGATCCGCTTCCGCTTCGACACGGACGCCCGCTACACCCGGCCGACCTATCTGCGGATCTCGGCGAACGGGCGGCCGTTCCAGTACTTCGTGCTGCGCTGGCAGTTCCGTCCGCTCGACGACGGCGGGTGCGAGGTGATCGCGCACGCCCGCTACCGCCTGCGCAACGTGCCGCTGCGCCATCTGGCGGAGAAATACTTCAGCCAGACCTTCAACACGGTCATCAGCTCGTTCGCCAACCGGGCGAAGAAGCTCTACGGCGTGCCCGAGGGCGCCCAGCGGACGCGCAAGCGGGCGTAGCCCCGACCCACGCACCGTCCGTCAGGTGGACGACCCGCGCCCGCGGCAATCCGCCGCCGCGTGATTCGCCCCCGGCACGGCGTTGCGGCGGATTGCTTCGCGAACCCGCCCGATGGTGTGTGCAAGAGCGCCGCTACTGGCTGAGCCGGACGTCGCCCGTGTCGGTGGAATACTTCTCGGTCGTGGTGCGGTCGGTCGCGTTCATGACGACGCCGGCGCCGACGGACAGCACGATCAGCGCGGCCATGGCGGTGATGAAGGCACGCATCGCGTCTCTACTCCCTCTGTTGCGATCCGGCGGGCTCGTTCCCGTCCGGCATCGCGTGACGTTCAATGTAGGCGATCAGCGCCCGCCGGTCTGCGGCATCCGGCATGCGCTGGATCGGCATCTTGCTGCCCGGGGTGACGACGTGCGGCCCCTTCGCGAACAGGCGGCTGACGGTCTCGGGCGTCCAGACGATCTGCGCGCGCTCCAGCGCCTTGGAGTAGTCGTAGCCGGCGAGCCCGCCCGCCTTGCGCCCGAACAGCTTGTACAGCGTCGGGCCGGCGCGGTTGCCGCCGTCCCGGGTCAGGGTGTGGCAGGCCGCGCACTTGCGGAACAGCTCGGCGCCCCGGCTCTCGGGTTCCGGCAGGGCGGTGTCGACGGCGCGCACCGGCCCGCCGATCGGCTTGCCGCTGGCGACGTCGAACAGGCGCGCCGTGCCGTCGCCGCCCGCCGCCAGCAGCCGGGTGCCGTCGGGGCCGAAGGTCAGGTCCCAGACCGGCGCGCCCACGGCCTCCAGCGTGTGCCGCAGCGTCCGCGTGCCGAGCGCCCAGAGGCGGATCACCCCGTCGGTCCCGGAGGTCGCGACCGTGTCGCCGTCGCCGGCGACCGCGACGGCGCTGAGCGGCCCGTCGTGCGCCTCCAGCGCGTCCAGCCGCGTGCGCTCGGCGAGCGACCAGACGTGCAACCGCCCGTCGACCCCACCGGCCAGCGCGCGGCCGTCGCCGGTGAGCGCGAGCGCATTGATCCCAAGCCCCTGGCCCGGCAGCTCCGCGACATCGCCGTCGGGATCGACCGGGTAGAGATGCGCGTGCCCCTGCGCGCCCACCGCCACCACGTGCCGGCCGTCCGCGGTGAAGGCGACGGCGTTCACCATGCCCGCGTCGCCGTCCAGCGTGCGCAGCGGCTTGCGCGCCTCGAGGTCCCAGAGCCGCACCCGGCCGTCCCAGCCCGCGCTCGCCGCCAGCCCTCGCCCGGGTGCGAGCGCGACGTCGGACACCTTGCCGTGGTGGGCGTCGAAGCTGTGCAGCTCCTGGCCGTAGGCGGCGTCCCACAGCCGGAGCGTACCGTCGTCGCCGCCGGAAAGCGCGTGCCGGCTGTCGGGCAGGAACGCGACCGTCGTCACCGCGCCGTTGTGGCCGCGCAGCGTCTGCAGCACCGTTTGGCGCTCCAGGTCCCAGAGCTTGAGCGTGTAATCGAACGACGCCGTCAGCGCGAGGCGGCCGTCGGGCGCCAGCGCCACGGCCGTGACCGGCCCGCCGTGACCGCTGAGCCCGGCCTTGCCCGAGCCCGTCGACACGGCGGCAAGGGCCAGCGCGAGGCCGATCACCCGCAAGCCGGCCCGTACGCGCGGGGCGAGCCCTCGAAACGGGCGCGGGCGTGCGGCTGCCCCCGGCCCGGCCATCTCAGCGCCAGGGCCGCCCGCGCAGCACGTCCGGGCGCTTTTCCATCATGCTGGTGTCGCGCCGCTGTCCCTCGCGCGGACTTGGCAGCTTGCCGAGCAACGCTTCGCCGGTCTCCGGGTCGAACGCCAGCGTGTCGACCTTGAAGGCGGCGTTGGAGTTGGCGCGCTCGCGCATCATGGTGACGAACAGAACGTCCTGACCATTCAGCGTCCCTTCCTCGACCTTGAGCACGCGGGCGTCGAACTGCTCGGCGACGCGCTTTTCCAGTTCTGCGCGGTTGACCTCGGCGTCGGCCGGCGGACTGAAAGTCAGCAGCAGGGCGGCGGCCGCGCCGGCGATCGCGCCGGCGCGGCCCGGAAACGGGAAACGCATCTCGCTTACTCGGCCGGATGGACGTTGGTGGGCGGCGGCGCCTTGCCTTCCTTCACCAGACGATCGTACCACATGTTGTGGTGCTCCTCCGCCCAGTTCACGTCGACGTGGCCCGAGCCCATCGCGGCGAAGGCGCCCTGCATGCCGACCGAACCGATGTAGATGTGCGCCATCATGATCGCGATCAGCACGAAGCCGAGGATGGAATGCCAGATCTGGTTGAGCTGCTGCTCGTGCAGCGGGCTGATCTCGGTCGGCAGGTTGAAGCCGATCGCGTTCAGCGTGGCGAAGGTCTTGGCGAAGAACCCGAACTCGTAGGGGAACAATAGCGCGATCCCCGACATCGACAGGCTGAGCCCGCCCAGGCAGGCCAGCCAAAAGATCAGCTTCTGGCCCGCGTTGAACCGCTCGGAAGGCGGGTGGACCTTGGCGTTGAAGATACCGCCGCCCTTGGCGATCCAGGTCAGGTCGTGCTTCTTCGGAATGTTGAAGCGCACCCAGAGCAGGAACATCAGCACCACGCCCGCCATGAAGGCGAAGGCGACGAAGTTGTGCGCGTACTTGCCCGCCTGGGTGATCCAGGAGAACGCGGCCGGACCGACCAGCGGCAGAATAAAATACTTGCCGTAGACGAGGTTCAGGCCGGTCAGGGCCAGGATGATGAACGAAGTCGCCGACAGCCAGTGCGCGAACCGGTCCAGGCCGTTGAAGCGCTCCACCGTCTTGCCGGAGAAGCCGCCATCGATCGGCACCCGGCCCCGCAGGGCGTAGAACAGCGCCAGCAGCGCCAGCATGCCGAGGATGATCCAGGCGCCGTAGACCTTGACCGGCCCGTTCAGGATCGAGCGCCAGTTCTCCCCGCTGGAATCCACCAGCACGCCCAGCTTCTTGTCCGGCTGCGAGACCGTGCCGGACTGCCCTTCCCGGATCATTTTCCAGAATTCGGTGTCGTTGGTGCCGCCTTGGGCGTTGCCGGGCACCTGGCCGCCGACCGGCTGCTCGGCCGTCACCGCCGGGTCGGCGGTGCCGGACTGGGCCTGCGCCGGTAGAGCCGTTGCCAGGGTCAGGAAGAGGGCGACGACGAGGGCCGCGAGCAGCGGATACAGCCACCCGCCGGTGTCATGCCGGCACGCGGCCGGCTGGATGCGCTGACTGGACATCGTGTCCTGGTTCCTCACCTCGATGCGCCGGTCCCCTGGTTGCGGGCGCTTGGGGCGCCCGGGGGACCGCGGTGACGTGCCCGTCTGTGTGATCGGAAGGGGCCCGCTTGTCGTTCGTTCGGCACCGGGGCGGGACGACATCCCGGGACCGTCTCAGCCGCGCGCGGTCTAGCCGGCCTGACGGCGGGCGCGCTGACGCAGCTCCTGGTAGGTCTCGTCGCCGATCTCGGCGTCTTCCGCGCCTTGGTAGACACCGGGTTCGTGGAACAGGACCCGGTTCTGTTCGGCTTCCTTGCAGCCGGCCGCGGCCAGCAGGGTCCCGCCGAGCGCGGCGTAGGTGAGCAAGCGGGCAAGCGACCTGGTCATCACGGGGTTCAAGTGTCCATCGTTGCGGATCGTGCCGGGCGGCGCGTCGGCGCCGCGGGAGCGCCCGCGGGTGCGGCCCCGCCGCTCCGGAAGATGCGGAGCGGCGGGGCCTTATCCCGTCAGGCTGCGGCGCGGCGGGTTAGCCGGCCTTCTGGTTGTAGGCCGTGCCCCAGCCCCAGGCGCCGGAGCCGAAGCCGCGGGCGACCACGCGCTCGCGGTAGATGTCGGCCACCGTGTCGCCGTCGCCGGCCAGGAGCGCCTTGGTCGAGCACATCTCCGCGCACAGCGGCAGCTTGCCCTCGGCCAGACGGTTGGAGCCGTACTTGGCGTACTCCTCGGTGGAGTGGTTCTCCTCCGGGCCGCCGGCGCAGAAGGTGCACTTGTCCATCTTGCCGCGGGAGCCGAAGTTGCCCGCCTGCGGGTACTGCGGCGCGCCGAACGGGCAGGCGTAGAAGCAGTAGCCGCAGCCGATGCACAGGTCCTTCGACCAGAGGACCACGCCCTCCTCGGACATGTAGAAGCAGTCCACCGGGCAGACGGCCATGCAGGGCGCGTCGGAACAGTGCATGCAGGCCACCGAGATCGAGCGCTCGCCCGGCTTGCCGTCGTTGATCGTGACGACGCGCCGGCGGTTCACGCCCCACGGCACCTCGTGCTCGTTCTTGCAGGCGGTGACGCAGGCGTTGCACTCGATGCAGCGCTCGGCGTCGCAGAGGAATTTCATGCGTGCCATTGGTCTCTACTCCCTAGGTCCGCTGTTGGCCGCGTGGCGCGTGCTGGTGAAGCCGGCGGGTTACGCCGGCTCCACGCGGCACAGCGTGGCCTTGGTTTCCTGCATGTTGGTCACCGAGTCGTAGCCGTAGGTCTGCGCCGTGTTGGACGCCTCGCCCAGGACGTACGGGTCGGTGCCCTTGGGGTACTTGTCGCGCAGGCTCTCGCCCTGCCACCAGCCGCCGAAGTGGAACGGCATGAACACCACGCCGCGGCCCACGCGTTCGGTCACCATCGCCTTGATCTTGATCCGCGAGCCCTCGGGCGAATACAGCCAGACCATGGCGCCGTCGCGCACGCCCAGGTTGTTGGCGTCGTACGGGGTGATCTCGACGAACATGTCCTGCTGCAGCTCGGCGAGCCACGGGTTGGAGCGGGTTTCCTCGCCGCCGCCCTCGTACTCGACCAGACGGCCGGAGGTGAGGATCAGCGGGAAGTCCTGCGAGTAGTCCTTCTCCTGGATCGACTTGTACATGATCGGCAGACGGTACATCCGCCGGTCCTCGTAGGTCGGGTAGTCCGCCACCAGATCGCGGCGCGCGGTGTAGAGCGGCTCGCGGTGGGTGGGGACCGGGTCCGGGAAGTTCCAGACCACGCAGCGCGCCTTGGCGTTGCCGAACGGGGCGCAGCCGTGCTTGATCGCGACCCGCTGGATGCCGCCCGACAGGTCGGTCTTCCAGTTGGTCTTGTCGCCGGCGATGTTCTCGATCGTGCTGCGCTCCGCCTCGGTCAGGTCCTTGTCCCAGCCGAGCTTCTTCAGCATCGCCATGGTGAACTCGGGATAGCCGTCCTGGATCTCCGAGCCCGCGGGATACGAGCCCTCGGCGAGCAGGTTCTGCCCGTCGCGCTCCACGCCGAAGCGGGCGCGGAAGCACAGGCCGCCCTCGGCCACCGGCTTGGAGGTGTCGTACAGGTTGGGCGTGCCCGGGTGCTTCATCTCCGGCGGGCCCCAGGCCGGCCAGGGCATGCCGTAGTAGTCGCCGTCCGCCGGGCCGCCGACCGCCTTCAGCGTGGTCTTATCGAAGGTGTGCTGATTGGCCATGTGGAGCTTCATGCGCTCCGGCGACTGGCCGGTGTAGCCGATCGTCCACATGCCGCGGTTGAACTCGCGGGTGATGTCCTCGATGACCGGCTGCTTGTTCTCCACCTTGATGTGCTTGAACAGCCCGTCGGCCATGCCGAGCTTCTCGGCCAGCCGGTACAGGATCTCCTGGTCCGACTTGCTCTGGAAGATCGGCTCGACGACCTGCTCGCGCCACTGCAGCGAGCGGTTGGACGCGGTGACCGAGCCGTAGGTCTCGAACTGGGTGCAGGCCGGCAGCAGGTAGGTGCCGTCGGTGCGGTCCTGCATCACCGCCGTCATCGTCGGATAGGGGTCGATGACGACCAGCATGTCCAGCTTTTCCATCGCCTTCTTCATGTCCGGAAGGCGGGTCTGGCTGTTCGGCGCGTGGCCGTCGAAGATCATCGCGCGCAGCGGGTTGGGCTGGTCGATGTTCTCCGGATCCTCCAGCGCCAGGTCGAACCAGCGCGACACCGGCACGCCCGGCGATTCCATCATCTCCTTGTTGTGGAACCGGCCGGCCATGTCGTCGTAGCTGACGTCCCAGACGCGCGACCAGTGCTTCCACGCGCCCTCCGACAGGCCGTAGTAGCCCGGCAGCGTGTGGCAGAGCACGCCCAGGTCGGTCGCGCCCTGCACGTTGTCGTGGCCGCGGAAGATGTTGGTGCCGCCGCCGGACTTGCCGATGACGCCCATCGCCAGGCCCAGGATGCAGTAGGCGCGGGTGTTGTTGTTGCCGTTGGTGTGCTGGGTGCCGCCCATGCACCAGATGATCGTGAACGGGCGGTTGTTGGCCAGCGTGCGCGCCACGCGCTCCAGCTGGCTGCCCGGCACGCCGGTCACGCGCTCGACCTCGTCCGGGGTCCACTGCGCGACTTCCTGCCGGATCTGGTCCATGCCCCAGACGCGCTGGCGGATGTAGGCCTTGTCCTCCCAGCCGTTCTGGAAGACGTGCCAGAGGATGCCCCAGACCAGCGCGACGTCGGTGCCCGGACGCAGGCGGACGTACTCGTCGGCGTGCGCGGCCGTGCGGGTGAACCGCGGGTCGCAGACGATCAGCGGCGCGTTGTTCTGCTCCTTGGCCTTGAGCACGTGCTGCATCGACACCGGGTGCGCCTCGGCCGGGTTGCCGCCGATCAGGAAGATCGCCGAGGACTTGTGGATGTCGTTGTAGCTGTTGGTCATCGCGCCGTAGCCCCAGGTGTTGGCAACACCCGCGACCGTGGTCGAGTGGCAGATACGCGCCTGGTGGTCGACGTTGTTGGTGCCCCAGAAGGCGGCGAACTTACGGAACAGGTAGGCCTGCTCGTTGTTGTGCTTCGCCGAGCCCAGCCAGTAGACCGAATCGGGGCCGCTCTCCTCGCGGATCTGCAGCAGCTTGTCGCCGATCTCCTCGACCGCCTGTTCCCAGGAAAGCTGCTTCCACTTGCCGCCTTCCATCTTGACCGGCGTCTTCAGGCGGCGCTCACCGTGCGCGTGCTCGCGCACCGACGCGCCCTTGGCGCAGTGCGTGCCCAGGTTGAACGGGCTGTCCCAGCCGGGCTCCTGGCCGATCCAGACGCCGTTCTGCACCTCGGCGATCACGCTGCAGCCGACCGAGCAGTGCGTGCAGACCGACTTCTTGATCTCGATGTTGGCGCTCGGGTCCACGCCCGACTGCGCGTTCGCCTTCTTCACCATGCCGAAGTCCATGGTGGAGGCGACCGCCACACCACCGGCGGTGATGCCGGAGCGCTTCAGGAACGCGCGGCGATCCATCGCGCCGCCGGTGAAGCCGGAGATCGCCTGCGACAGGCGGGAACTCCGGGTCGTGCCGCTGGATTTCTTGGTGAGCATCGCTCGACTCCTCAACTTGCGGTCTGCTGACGCCGCGTGCGGACCTCGGCGCCGCGGTCCGCGCGATCGGCCGGCTGGGCAGCCGTCGGATCGGCGGGGCGCGGTCGGCCGCGGTGGCTAGAAGCGGGCCAACTGGTAATAGCGGCGGACGTGGTCGGTTTCCTGGTAGCCGGCCTTGGCCTTGGCCTTGCCGTCGATCTTGGTCGGCTCCGCGGCCTCAGCCTCACCGTCGCCGCCGCGGCCGAACGTGGCCGCCGCAGCCCCGGCCGCGCCCAGGCCGAGCCCGGCCGAACGCATGAACTTCCGGCGCGAGGCGTCGGGCTGATCCGCCTGGGCGTCCGCCCCGGTCTTGCGCTGCTTCTTGCTCATCGTCCTCTCCTCTCTTGCCAGCGGCCGGCCCGGACGTGGGCGATAAGGCCGTGGGATGAAGCGGGCGGGTCCTGGCGTGCCGAGACCCGCGAGGTACTCTCGTGCGCGCGAGGCCGCCGACGGCGCGACCCGTTCGGGTCGCCGGCAGCCCTAGGCCGCCATGTCGAACGCTTCGCTCTCGACCTCCATGAACAGCCGGCCGATGGTCCCCACCGGCATGAAGAAGGCGGCGCCCTCCGCCGCCTCCAGATCCTCGAAGAACCGCGGCGCCCAGCAGCCGATGTGCTGCTGGAAGAAGTGCCGCTGCTGCCCCAGATCCGCCGGCCCGCCGAACGCGCCGGTGATCAGGCCGGCCATGATCTCGCACAGCGCGGCGATGTGGTCCTCGCTCTCGTCCACGTCGTCGGCGCGCGCGATGCCGAGGTCGGCCATGTCCGCGCGCAGCCGGGCGAGCGGCTTTTCGTTCAGGAAGCCGGTCAGGTAATAGGAGCCGTAAGGCACGAGCTCACTCTCGCCCACGCCGATGAACAGGTTGAAGTGTTCCTCGGCGATCTGATCGGGCGTGTGGTGCTGGGCTTGCCGCGCGAGCGCGCGCATCGCCTCGCCGAACGGGCTGTCGTCGCCCTGCAATCCCGCGACCTGCTGCAATAGCTCGGCCTGCGGCGCACGGGCGAGCAACTGCGCCAACAGCACATACACGTTGGCGCGCAGCTGATCTTCTTCGGCGAGACTGCCGGCGTCAGACGGGCCGTCGGACACGGCGCTTACCTCCCTCACGGCGCCCGTGAGGCGGATGGCCTGCGATTGCGGACCGCGTCTGCTCGATTTCCCGCCTGCGATCGGCGCAGCCGTCGCGGCCGTGAAATTGGGAAACGCGCCATCCAGCCCATCCTGGGCGCCCTTCATGTGCAAGTCTGCCCGACCGGTGTTGGTGTGCTGGCGTCGTTACGCGCCGGCCCGGCTCGGGCGCTGTCCGCTGGGCACGGATCTAGTTTTGAATTCGTCTAGCTTGGACATTAGCGCTTGTGACACCCAAGGTGTCAACATAATCTGATGCTGCAGCCGCGAAGATTCGGCGCTGCAAAATCTTTCTCAGTGCAATCCTGACAGTTCAGGTCCGGTTTTATACACCTGATTCCAGGCAATTGATGCAAGTCACAAATATGAACGATTTGGTACGGTATTCTATGCGATCCAGCAGTAACCCGCAGGCCTATCACTTTCTATTTCTTGCAAGTGTTCCCCGATCGCCGGGCCGAGCGCCCCGACCGCCGCTGGCGTCGCCGCGACCGAGATCGATCAAACGCGGGACGACCTTCCTGGTCATCTTACTCCCAGTTCGGCTGCCAGCCTTGACCTGAGAGATGGCCTCAACCGCTCGGTATCTCGCCGTCACGTCAGGAAATAAGAGAGCGCACGTCGCGGTCAAAGCCGGTTCGGCTCGCATCGACCTTGCGCTCGAGCGACATGCTGGAAGGCCGAATCGGCCTTCCGGCTGAATGTCGCTCTAACTTCTTGAAGAGCGGGCAAGATTCAGCTGGAAGGTGAGTCCACCGTCCAGCATCTTGCCCTAGCCGCCCCAGCGTCGCTGCGCCGCGCTGCCTTTCACGCGGACCCGGCCGTCCGGGGTCTGGCGATAGCGCGCGCGGGCGGCCGGCGTCTCCGCGTCGGCGGCCTCGGCCGCCGCGTCCGCGTCGGCCCCGGCCGGCGCATCGATCGCCTCGGCCGTTTCGGACCCGTCGTTCTCCGGGGCATCGCTTTCCGGCGCGTCCGTCTCCGGGTCCGGCTCTCCGCGGGCCGCCCGCTCGGCCGCGGCGGCCTCGGCCTCGCGCTCTTCCTTGGTGACCATGCCGCGGCCGGCCTGGAAGGCGGTCTTCAGGTTCTCCACCACGGTGGCCGCGTCGGTGTAGTCCAGGTCGTAGTCGTTCAGCCCGTCCAGGTTGGCGAACACGGGGTTGGACGTCCAAAGCCGGCGCAACGCGCGTTGGCGCAGGTCGTCCGGCACGCCGTCCTGAAGGAACCGCGTGTAGTCGTCCTCCGGGCCCAGCTGTTCGGGCTCTGGCAGGCTGTCGATCAGCTCCTGGCGCCGGGCCTCCGCCTCAGCCCGCTCCGCCTCGCTCGGCGTCGGCTCGCTCGGCTCCGGCTCGCTCGGCGTCGGCTGGCCGGGAGTTCCGCGCCCCGCCGGCTTGGCCTCGGGCTCGCGCGCGGCGCGCTGCTTGCGCCGCGCCCAGCGGCTCAGGAACCCCTTGTCCGTGTCGTCCGCCATCAGGGGACCTCCTTCCAAAACGCCCAAGCCCGCAGCGGCGCTCAGCCGCCCGCGCCGCGCCCGCTGCGCCCGCGTCCGCCGGGCGTCGGCTCGAAGCCGCGGCCGCCGCCCTGCTTTTCGGGATGCGGCGTGCGCTTGCGCTTATAGAACGGCTGCTCGACGTGGTGCCGGTCGACGTAGTCCTTGACCCACGCCGCGATCACGTCCGGCATCGCCACCGGGTCCACCAGATCCTCGCCGTTGTCCAGATAGATCTGCGCCTCGTTGGGATCGGCGGTGACGTGGAAGGGCAGCACCTCGTGCGGACAGTCGCCTTCCTCCTCGCGGCGCAGGACCACCCACAAGCGCGGGGGATGCTGCGACAGGTTCAGCTTGTAGCCCTCGGTCTCCTTGCGGAACAGGCTGAGTTCCAGCGTACCGGCGTGGAACTGCGCGGCGCGTTCGTCGTCGACCAGGGTGCGCCAGTCGCCCTTGGGATCGCGCGCCGGGGCCTTCGGGATCACCGAAACGGCGTGCCAGCTGTAATCGAGCCATGGATGGTCGCTCGCCCGGCGTTCGACCACCACGCCGACCGCCATCGTCTCCTGACCGATATAGCTCGCCACCTTGGCCGTCTCCCCGCGATGCTGCCCTGCGCCGGCCGCGCGCCGACGCTGAGCGCATCCTGCCACACAGAACACGGTGTGGGGAAACCAACCATCGCTGCGCGCCGCGCGCGGATCAGCTGGCGGCGGCCCGTCTTGCAACGTGTCTCGCGGCGCGCACGCGCGAGCGTTCGGGTGGGAAGTGCAGGTGCATCCGGGTCCCGCTACCGGGCGCGCTATCGATCGTCAGACGCGCGCCGTGGGCGCGGGCCAGCCGGTCGACGATCGCCAGACCCAGGCCGCTACCCTCGGTCGCCCGGGAATGCTGGTCCGCCACCTGGTAAAACGGCTCCAGGATCTTTGCCTGGTGAAACAGCGGGATGCCCGGTCCCTGGTCGACCACGGCCAGCCGAATGCCGCCGTCGTCCGCGAGATCGGCCACGATGCGCACCGGCGCGCCCGTCGGCGAGAACTTGACCGCGTTGCTGGCGAGGTTGAGCAGGATCTGGTCCAGGGCATCCCGGTCGGCGCGCAGGTATGGGAGTCCGCGGGCGACCTCGACGCGGACGTCCGCCTGGTGCGCGTCCGGTCCCGCGCCGTGGGTCAGGTGGGTGACCAGCTGCCGGCAGCTCTGCGCGGCCGCCTGCACGTCGATCTCGCTGTCGGTCAGGTCCCAGCCGCCGGCTTCGATCCGCGACAGGTCGAGCAACTGGTTGACCTGCGCCAGCAGGCGCTTGCCGGCCTCGTGAATGTCGTCGACGTATTCGCGGTTTTTCGCGCTTCCGACCGTGCCGAACACCTCCGACTTCAGCATCTCCGAAAAGCCCATGATGGCGTTCAGCGGGGTGCGCAGCTCGTGGCTTACACTCGCCAGGAACTGCGATTTCGCGTGGTTGGCCTCGTGCACCTCTTCCAGCCGGTGGCGCAGTTCCGCGTTGACGCCGCGCAGCTCCGTGGCCCGCGCGGCGACCAGGGCACGCAGCCGGCGCCGCTCGCTGGTCAGGCGCTGTATGAGAAGCGCGGCCAGGACGCTGAGCACGATCCCGCCCAGCAGACTTCCGTAAGTCACGAACTTTTGCGTCGGACTGCGGAACGCCGAAACCCCGGAGAAGCCGAGTTGCCAGCGCCGACCCGCAAACGTGACTTCGCTGGTGTGTTCATGGCTCTCGGCCGTGCCCGCGCCGGCCGCGAACAGGGTGACGCGGTCCTCACGCCCGGTGGCGCCGGTCCGGTCGATCGGTCCCAGGTCGTAGACATGCAACCCGGTGCGCTGGAACAGATTCGCCGCCGGCGCACCGGCGACCATCGCGTCGACACTGATCCCCGCAGCGATGAAACCGACGAACCGCGGCACGCTCTCCGGGCCCGTCTCGGCGAGGTCGGCTGGCCGGATCACCGGCATCAGCACCAGTTGGCTGACCCTGCCCTGACCCGCGTCCTCGGACAGCACGACCGGCGCGCTCGCGTGCATCTGGCCCGTGTCGATCGCGCGCCAGGCAGCCGCCCGACGGTCCGGGTCGGTCCACAAATCGTAGCCGAACAGCCGGTCGTTGCCGGCCTGCGGCTCGACCAGCGCGGCTGGAGAGCGCACCCCGCGGTCGGTCACCCCGCCGTCGGTCTCCGGCCAAGCTTCGAACCTCGGCTCTGAGAGTTGGGTTCGCGCTAGGTCACGGGCGAGATCGTTGCTCAGCCCGCCTTCGGCTTCCGGTGGGATGCGCTGAGCGAAGGCGATCGCCCGGACGCCCGGAAACCGCTCGGCCAGTTCGACGCTGTCGACGTAGGTGTGGAACGCACCGGCGCGGACGTTCCCAGCGGTCGCCAGGAACGCGGCGGTCCCGCGCAGCAACTGTTCCAGCCGGCCGGCCTGCAGGCTGACCAGCGTGCTCGCGCGTTCGGTCTCGATCTGGAACTTGGCCGCGGCCTGCCGGTCGGCGCGCTCGTCGATCTCGTACGCGATCAGCGCCGCCGATCCGGTGCCGAGCACCAGGATGGCGGTGGGCAGCCAGCGGGTGGCCCAATCGATACTGTCGCGGAGCCTGAGCAAGGACCGCCATCCTGCCCGCATGGTCGTGCGCCCGATGTTGTACCTCGCAAGTCCGGCACTATAACCATTTTCGTGTTTAACGTGTGATTAAAATACGCCGCAGCCGATCGACCGCTTGTCGGACACGCGAAGCGACGCAATGAGTACAGTGGACACCGGGAGCGCGGCAGCTAGCTCGGCAGGTATGAGCGAACCAACCCCACTCCTGGAAAGCTTTCCCGCCGACGGGGCTGCGGTCGTGATCGGCGCGGGCGGCGCGATCGGCCAGGCCAGCGCCGACGTGCTGCGCGCCAGCGGCCGCTTTGGGCGCGTGCACGCCCTCTCGCGCAAGAGCGACCCGCCGGTCGACGTCACCGACGAAGCCAGTGTGCAGAGCGCCGCTGAGACCGTGCAGGCCGACGGGCTGCCGGTCCGGCTGGTGCTGGACTGCACCGGCTTCCTGCACGACGGGACGCATGGCGGGCCGGAAAAAAGTTACCGGCGGCTCAACCCCGCGCACATGGCACACGCCTTCGCGGTCAACGCGATCGGGCCGGCGATGGTGATGAAGCACTTCCTGCCGCTGCTGCCGCGCGAGGGCAAATCGGCCTTCGCCACGCTGTCCGCCAAGGTCGGCTCGATCGGGGATAACGGATACGGCGGCTGGTATTCCTACCGCGCGTCCAAGGCGGCGCTGAACCAACTGGTGCGTACGGCGGCGATCGAGCTCGCCCGCCGCCACGGCGAGACGCTGTGCGTGGCGATCCACCCCGGCACGACCGACACCCCGCTGTCAGAGCCGTTCGGCAAAGCCGGGCTCACGGTACGCCCGCCCGAAGAGTCGGCCGCGCGCATCCTGGGCGTGATCGACCGCTTGAGCGTGGCCGACAGCGGCGGCTTCTTCAACCACGACGGCGCCACCCTGCCCTGGTAGGCAGCCGGCTACACACCGGCTACACACCGGCTACACAGGGGCGCCGCTGGAACCGTCGCCCTGGCTCGCGCCACCGTCGCCGGCGGCCGGAACTTCGTAATGGCTGGCGCAGGAGCAGATCAGGCGGCCGTCGCCCATGGCGTTGACGACCGTGGGCTCGCCGCAGATCGGGCATTCGACTTGCGAGAGCGGCACCGGGCCCTGGGGCCCGGTGCCACCTTCGCGGGAGGGGTTGGACATGGCTTGGAGCGTCCCCTTTCACCCCTAATAGCGGGGACTTTGAAATGGTAACGCTTGTGGCGGCTGCGACAAGGGCGCCCGCGTCCAACGGTCGGGCTTCGCTGCGCCGAACCGTATCGCGACCGCGGTCGATCAGGGCCCGCGCGTCGAACAGCCCCCTCCCCGTCGATCAGACACTGACCAGCTTGCGGTAGACGTGCCAGGTGGCGTGCCCCAGCACCGGCAGCGTGATCGCCAGGCCGACGAACAGCGGCAGCGAGCCCAGGATCAGGCCGAGCGCCACGATCACGCCCCAGGTCACCGCCGGGACCGGGTTGCCGATCACCGCCCTGAGCGAGGTCTTGACGGCCGTGGCGACGTCGACGTGCTGGTCGATGATCATCGGGAAGGACACCCAGCTGATCGCCAACACGACAACCGCGAACACGGCGCCCACGAGGTTGCCGACGATGATCATCGTCCAGCCCTCGGCGGTGGTGAACACCGCGCCGAAGAACCCGCCGATCGACGGCGGCACCTCGCCCAGCGTGGCGGCGAAGATGCCCCAGGCGACGGCGAGCCAGAGCACGAACACGACCGCCAGGACCATGCCCAGGCCGATGATGCTCTTGATCGCCGGCGACTGCAGCACCTGGAAGGCGTGGTACCAGGACGGCTGCTCGCCAAGCTCGCGCCGTCGGCTGAGTTCGTACAGGCCGATCGCCGCCACCGGGCCGAGCAGGGCGAAGCCGGCGGCCAGCGGGAACAGGATCGGCAGCACCTGATAGCCGAAGGTGAGCCGGCTGAGCACCAGCGCCAGCACCGGATAGATCGCGACCAGGAAGACCACGTGCGTGGGCTTCTGGAAGAAGTCGTGCGCGCCCTGGTCGAGCGCGTCGCGCAGGTCGTCGCGCGTGATCTGGCGGACGAACACCCGCTGGTGCTCGCGGGCGTCCTCCATCGGCATGGTCGCTTCGCGCGCCATCGTTGCGTCTCCTCCCTGTGGTCCCTACAAGCCCGTTATCGTCGTTCCGCCGGCCGGCGACGCGCGGGTTCGTGCGCGCCAACAGGCACGCCGTCGGATCGCTGACGTATCAGCCCGTCGGCCAGCCTGTCGTGTGCCCGTCGCGGCCGGCGTCTTTTGCTTGGGCCGGCGATGCCGGTCACCCGGCGGTCGTCCGTTGCGAACGCGCCCGCCGCCCGGCTCCGCCCAGCCGTTTCGTTTCCTAAGCGTATCCCAGATTGGTGCGGCTGTCATGCCAGTGCGTTTGAAGCCGGCGCGGTGCAGGCGATCCGGCAAGTTGGCGTCGCCGCGCTCGACACCGGGCCGCCATGCGTGGCACCACGCGGACGTGCGAACCGGCGACCGGGACCGCACCGCGAGGCTGGCATGTTCGACTACACGCTGGCGCACTGGAGCACCTTCCTCGCCGCGGCGCTGCTGCTGAACCTGTCGCCCGGGCCGGACATCGCGTTCATCCTGGGCCACACGGTGCGCGGCGGGGCCCGCGCCGGGACGGCTGCGATGCTGGGGATCTGGACCGGGGCGTTCGGCCACGTCGTGCTGGCCGCGCTCGGCCTGTCCGCGGTGGTCGCCGCCTCCGCGCTCGCCTTTTCGGTGCTGAAGTGGGTGGGTGTGGCCTACCTGGTCTGGATCGGCCTGCAGGCGCTCCTGTCCAAGGGCGGCCCGTTCGTCGCCGACAGCCCCAAGGGTGGGACCAGCCTGCGCGCGACCTTCCGCCAGGGCGTGCTGATCGACCTGCTGAACCCCAAGGTCGCGCTGTTTTTCGTCGCCTTCCTGCCGCAGTTCGTGGTCGCTGGCGCCGGGCCGGTGTGGGCGCAGCTGCTGCTGCACGGCAGCCTGATCATCGCCGTCGCCGCCACGATCGAACCGCCGCTGGTCCTGCTGGGCGACCGCCTGACCCGCCGCCTACGCGAAAGCCGGGCGCTCGGCCGCTGGCTGGACCGGGCCTTGGGCACGCTGCTGGTCGGGCTCGGTATCCGGCTGGCGCTCGTGGAGCGGTAGATCGGCGAGCGACGTGCCACGCGGCGGGTTGCTTCGCGAACCCGCCCTACAAGGATATGTAAGCAGCGCCCCTACTTCCTAAGCAGGAACTCGCGCCCCAGCTTCACGCTGGGCTTGCCGTCGTATTCGACGACGTCGGCGGTGGCGTAGGTTTCGGTCCACTTTTCCGGCAGGTAGCTGCCGGTGCCGATCACGTCGACCGGAGCCCCAGCGGCGGCCATGACCCGGCATTTCGCCGGGCCAAAGCCGGAGGAGGCGGTGATTTTGACTTGGCTGAAGCCGTGCTGGTCCAGCATCTCGCGCATCCGCCAGATCGCCGCCGCGCTGGTACCGGCGCCGACCAGATAGCGCAGCTCGTCCTCGGTCCGGTAGCCGCGGATGCACTGCGGGCAATTGCGCTCCAGCACGGCGTAGGAAGTCGCCGGGTCCATGCCTTCCACGAACCGGCTGCCGGCGACGTCGATCCGGATCGCGATATCGCCCGCATGCGCCTTTTCCGGGAACCGGCGGCAGACGTTGAGCGTGTCGGTGATCTCCCGGCCGAAATAGTCGACCAGGACCACCAGCGGCTCCTCCGGGAACGCCTCGACGAACAGCTCCGCCGCGCGCACGGTCGAACCGGCGTAGCCGATAAAGGCGTGCGGCATGGTGCCCTTGCCCGCCGTCTGGCCGAAATAGTGCGCGGTCGCGTCGGTGGCGTTGGCGACGAAGCCGGTGGCGCCGACCTCCTGCTTCGCCCGCTCGGAGCCGACGTGCGCGGCGTAGGCCATCAGGTCGGCCATCTCGGTGCCGGCGCAATGGCGCGCGTCCATCGCCAGGAACGCCACCTTCGGCAGGTCCGCGCACATCGTATAGGCGTTGTAGGCCGCCACGCACGGCGGCCCCAGCTTGCCGAGGAGGATCGTCTCCAGGTCGACCAGCTGGCTGAGCGGGCCGGTCACGTACAGGATCGGCTCGCCGGCGCCAACCCAGGTGCCTTCCGGGTGGCGGACGTCGAGCTCGACCGGGAAGCCCCGCCGGTCGGCGACGTCGTTCAGCCAGTCCAGCGCCAGCCGCGGCGCGGAGATCACCGGCCGGCGCATGAACACGGCGTAGGTGACCTCGCAGTCGCCGAACCGCTGCACGGCCGCCTTGGTGCGCTTGAAATAGACGTCCGTCCAGTCGGCGATGCCCTGGTCGTCCTTGGGCCAGCCGCGCGCGGGCGAGCGGGCGGCGCTCGCCGTCCCCGGTCCCGCGCCCGTCTCCGGTGCGTCCGTGCGCCCGTCGCGCGGGCCGCTCTCCGGCCTGCCTGCGTCGTCGGCCACGCGCCCCTCCCCCTGTCTGCCGTCTAGGGCAAGATGCTCAAACGTGGAATCACGTTTCTGCTGAATCTTGCCAGCTCTTCAAGAAGTTAGAGCAAAATTCACGATGCAATCCGGTTCGGCTTTCATCGATTTCGCTCTCGTCGCCCGGCGGCGCTTTACGACGCCGCGGCCAGGCCGCCGCCGGTCTTGGCCTCGCGCTCGGCCTTCAGCTCCTGCGCGGTCAGGAAGGCGAGCTCGAGCGCCTGGTTGGCGTTCAGGCGCGGGTCGCAATAGGTGTGGTAGCGGTCGCCCAGCCGGTCCTCGCTGATCGCCTGCGCGCCGCCGATGCACTCGGTGACGTCCTGACCGGTCATCTCGAAGTGCACGCCGCCGGCGTACGACCCCTCGGCGCGGTGGACGGCGAAGAACGACTTCACCTCCGAGAGGATCTTGTCGAACGGCCGGGTCTTGAAGCCGCTGCCGGCCTTGTGGGTGTTGCCGTGCATCGGGTCGCACGACCAGACCACCTGATGCCCGGATTTCTGCACCGCGCGGACCAGCTGGGGCAGCTTCTCCTGCCACCTTGTCCGCGCCCATCCGGCTGATCAGGGTGAGCCGCCCGGGCTCGTTCTGCGGGTTCAGCGTGTCGCAGCAGCTCGCAGCAGCTCGTCCGGCGTCCAGCGCACGGGCCGCACTTCAGGCCGATCGGGTTGTTGACGCCGCGCATGAACTCGACGTGCGCGCTCGTCCAGGTCGCGGGTGCGGTCGCCGATCCAGACCATGTGCGCCGAGCAGTCGTACCAGTCGCCCGACAGGCTATCGACGCGGGTGAACGCCTGCTCGTAGTTCAAGCAGCAGCGCCTCGTGGCGAGGTGTAGAAGTCGGTCTCGCTGCATCTGCGGGACGTTGTCGGCCGTGATGCCGCAGGCGCGCATGAACGCCAGCGCTCTCGTCGATCCGCTGGGCCAGCTCCTCGTAACGCTCGCCCTGCGGGCTGCCGGAGACGAACTGCAGGTTCCAGCGGTGCACCTGGTTGAGGTCGGCCAAGCCGCCCTGGGCGAAGGCGCGCAGCAGGTTGAGCGTCGCCGCGGCCTGGTTGTAGGCGCGCATCAGCCGCTCCGGATCGGGGCTGCGCGCGGCCTCCGCGAACTCGATCGCGTTGACGATGTCGCCGCGGTAGGCGGGCAGCTCGACGTTGCCCTGCGTCTCGGTATCCGAGGAGCGCGGCTTGGCGAACTGCCCGGCCATCCGGCCGACCTTCACCACCGGGCAGGCGGCGCCGAAGGTCAGCACCACGGCCATCTGCAGCAGCACCTTGAAGGTGTCGCGGATGTTGTTGGCGTTGAACTCCGCGAAGCTCTCCGCGCAGTCCCCGCCCTGCAGCAGGAACGCCTTGCCCGCGGCGACGTCGGCGAGCTGCCCCTTGAGCTGCCGCGCCTCCCCGGCGAACACCAGCGGCGGGTAGCCGGAGCAGCTGCTGCTCGACGTCGCGAAGCTTGGCGCTGTCGGGATAGCTCGGCACCTGCCGCACCGGCTTCTGCCGCCAGCTGTCGGGGGTCCAGGTCTGCTGCTGCGTGGTCATGGTGGTATCGCTTCTGTCGCTTCTCGTGCCCGGCTCTGACACTGTTTCCAGTCGATCGCAACTGCGCGCCGGCAACATCCAGGCGCCGCGCGCGAACGCCACGACAAAACGCCAGCGGCAAGGATTTGTAAAGAGGTGGACCGGACGCATCGCTTCGCGCGCACCGTCGGTCTTCGGATGGGCCTGTGGCCACCCAGGGACACCGGCCGAGAGACACCGTCGCCCCTGGCCGGACCCAGCGCGCAGCTCGCAGCGCCGGGCACGATGCAATGACCCCAGGCCCGCCGGCCTACGCGCGACGTTCACGGCCGGACGAGCCGCGAACGCCGAGCGCGCCCTCGGCGCCCCGCGCTTGGCCAATCGCGCCGCGAGCTCCTCTCTCGCCGACGCGCCGCGCGGACCGATCGATATTGATCTAGGGCAAGATGCTGAAACGTGGAATCGACTGTTTCCGCTTAAATCTTGCCCGCTACTTCAGGAAGTTAGCAGCGAAATTCACGATGCAAGCCGGTTCGGCTTTCATCGATTTTGCTCTCGGGAGAGCCATCGGCAGCTCCAGGGCCGGGCTCACGCCTTGCCCATCCGCCTCGCCCCTCAGCGCCAGGGCAGGAACGACCGGCAGGGCACGACGGCGCCGCACGCGCCGGGGCTTTCGGCCGCCCGCTTAACGCCAGACCGTCGTGTAGGCCCCGTCCAATGTCATTGCGCATTCGAGCTAACGGGTCTGGAAGCCAAGCCCGGCACGCGAGACCTGGCCCCAACGTTCTTCGGCCCAGTTGTTTTTCCAGGTTACTTTCGGGGATTTTCGGAGGACGATCCTTGTGATCTCGCGCACTGAGTGTGGGCGAGGGGTGTCTTTTTTTGGGGGTTTGGAATGAGTGAAACGCCTGCGATCGAGTACCGGTTCGTCCAGGGCAAGGCCGAGAACGCCGACGGAAGCCATCCGTCGGTCGTGAGCAACGCCACGCACGTGCGGCCAGAGCAGCAATTGCGTGGCTGGCGAACGATACGTGACGCACTTCGCTTCGGCGGATCTCGAAGCTTCGTTCGCATCGAGCCGATCGAGGACCTGAGTGAAGCGCCGAGCTTTGGGATCGGAATGGGATCCATCCGGACCAGGCGGCGGCGACCGGATGAACCTGATCGAGGGACAGGCCTTGCCGATGTCCTTCTACCTGCGGAAGTCGCAAGGTTCGTACAAGTTGCGGGGCTCGGTGCACACGCAGCGCGGCTGGCTCGGAATAGACAGCGATCAGACGATCACGCTCGGACGTTGGCACAGTGTCGGGGTGATGTTCACCGGATCGGTTGTTGCCGTGCTGTTGAACAACCGCGTGATCGCGCGCCGCGTCCTGCAGCCGAGCGATATACTCAAGCCAGTGGGCGACGTCGGCTTCTTGGTCGGGACCTGGGTGGACGGGCGCCGGCACCAGTTCCACGGGCTGATCGGCGGTTTGCGGATCTGGGCCGACCCGCCCCAGAGCGTGAGCCGCCCGTTGGAAATCGCCGAGCGCGTTGGGATGGGCGCCATCGAGTCCAAGTATCTGGACCTGGGTGGAGCCCGTTCCTTCCTGCGCGGGCCCGAGTCCCGAACGCGCCATTCGGGGCGGACGCATGCGGCGCTATCAGGGCGGTGCCATCTGCTGGTCGCGCGACGCGCGGAGCCCACGAAGTTCACGGCGCAATCCTGTTGGAGTACGGGCGCTGCGGCGGCCGCGTCGCCCTGCTCGGCTTTCCGCGTACCGACGAGATCGAAGGCAAGCGCCGCATGAACGCGCACGAGAACTGGATTCGAAACGGGGGCATCTACTGGAGGCAGCACCACCGGGGCGCATTATCTGACTGGCCACGTCTTCGCGCACTACGTCGCGCTGGGCGAGGACGCGACCTCGCGCAACGGTGGCCTCATGGGTCTGCCCACGGCGCCGGAGAACCGTCGGCGTGGGTATTCGTTCGCACGTTTCCAGCATGGCCGCATCTACGCGTCTCCGGACAGCGGCGCCTTCGAAGTGCACGGTGCGATCTTGCTCCGCTACCTTAAGCTGGGTGGGCCGCTGGGCGCCTTGGGCTTGCCGCTGTCCGACGAGGAGGACGTGGTTGCCGGACAGACCACCGGCGGGATGCGACGGGTCAGCGGGAAGGTCTCGCGCTTCGAGCAAGGCACCATATACTGGTCGTCCCAGACCGGCGCTCACGAAGTCACCGGCAAGATTCGTGAATTCTACGAAGACAACGGCGGACCGAATTCGGACCTGGGCTATCCGACGAGCAACAGCGAAGAAGGCGAGCGGCGGCCAGATCGCCTGACAACGACTTCCAGCGCGGCTTGATGATGCACCGAAGCGGCGACGCCAGTCCCGCATCGGTGCAGTCGCTCACCATCCACATGGGTTTGGTGAAGACCAGCGCTATCGACGACGGTACTGGATTTTTCAAGAAGGACCGGACCGCGGAAGTTTACACCCGTATGTGGCTCGACCGGAACGGGCGCTTCCTGGACAAAAACCGCCGCAGTCCTAGCGGGAACAAGCGCGCTGGATCCAGTTGGAACATCAACCGGCAGCATAGGCTGCGCAACATCAAGTCCGGTCGACAGGATCACCCTGAGGGTTCGTGTCTACGACCACGACAAGGCAAGCGGCAACGATTTTCTGGGCGAGCACCAGAAGCGGTTCACGATCGCCAACGGGTTCGGCCTCTATGACGGCTCGCCGGCCGGTGTATTCATCAACGAGACAGCCACCCAGAAGGGCGCCCATTCGCCAAGCAAGAGCACCGTCAAGTTCGACTACTCGGTATCGAGCAGCCAAGGGCTGGACCCGGACAAGCACTTCCGGGAACAGTGCTTCTGGCGCGCCGACAATTTCTAGACCGGCCGCCTGACACGCGAACAGTACGTCGATACGTTCGCGACGTTGAGCATGTCAGAGTCTCTGAGACAAGATCGTCAACCCGTTCGACACGGCGTTCTACGTTCGCGTTCAAGAACATCGCCAAGTCAGGCAACTGTTTCGGCCTGTCGCTCGAAGCGATCCACGCCCTGCAGGGGCGCTCGGTGTTCCAGCAGCCGCTGTACGATCACCGAATCACGCGGGGCGACGTTACCGGCACGAACAGCGGTAACGTGCTGGACGGCGTAGAGCGTGTGATCAACGACAAACACGCCTTCCAGATCGGCGCAAGCGCCATCAACTGGATCATTACCCGGCTTGCCACGCTCCAGGCGGTTCGCCCGATGTCGGTGTTGTCGCGGGTCAATATCGAACTTGGGCGACGCGACCATCCAACGCTGTGCATGTTCGACGTTGCCAAAGGCACCGGGCACTGCGTGCTTCCCTACGCGATCGACTGGGAGTTGGCAGTGCCTCGAACCCGCACCGCATCGTGGTCGCCGATCCCGACGTGGTGTGGCGGGAGGCTACGGGCGATCCGAGCTTCATCGAGGTCCGGGCCAACAACACTTTCAGGTTCGTCTCCGGCGGCAGTGTCTCTTATCGAGCACGCGGATGCTGCGTAACACCCTGCCGGGAACGCTCCTGCTGGAGATCCCCTCTAGCCGCCTGTCCGGTCGCCCGCGCACGCCGTTGTGGGAAGATCATGCTCGGAATCTTCCAGCCTCCTGGGCATGCTCATGGTGTTCGCCGGCGACGCCACGGCCGAGGAAATGCGCGGGTTGACGGCAAGATGCCCTCGAGCAGCAGGCCGTCGCATCCACTTCTTCCGACGGAGGACGGCGAACTTCCCGCATCCCGATGTTTCGACGGCCACGCCCGCGCCCAGATGTTTGCCCGGCGCGGACAGGCTCCCGAGCACATCCAGTCGCGCGTCCGGGTCCACGGGCAAGGCCAATACGGACAGTTGCTGTGTCCCGACCGCGGATGGCTGACTCCAAGGCGATGTCGACGATCGGGATTGGTTCGAGCTGACCGATGGCGACGGCGACCCGTTGCCGAATTTGAGGTGTCCGCGCCGAGGCAGCCGGTCCTTTCGGTCGACGTGGCGCGGCGGTTCGACGCCATGGGCACGTCGCCGACGGCTGGAAGTCGACCTTGGGGTCGACCAACGGTGGAAAGCCTGGTCGATTTGGACGATGACGGACGCGGCCTGATCGTCCAGGCGCCCGGGGCGCCCCGCCGATCCGCCTGGAGCTATCGTCCACGACAGTGGCGAGGACGGGCAGCACGCGCCGTCGAACTGCGCCGAGGCGTCGAACGAGGTGCTGCGCATGCGGCCAAGAGATTGCAGAAGCCCCACGCTCGGTGGTTGTCGATCGGTTGGTTCGCCGACCGGTGGTCTGTTGGGACGTCTGAGGGTCGACTAGCCGGAACTTTGTACTTGCGTATCGGCTTAACTCGTTGATATGAAACAATAAATGTGGCTGCGGGCGTTGTCGTGTACCCATGTAAACGACCTACGCGCTCCTTGACATGGCTCTTTTAGCCAGATTCACATAAGCCATGTACATCGAGTCGGTCCCCAATCGGCAATCGCCGCCCGCCGTCCTGCTGCGGGAGAGCTACCGCGTCGACGGCAAGATCAAAAAGCGCACCGTGGCCAACCTCTCCGACTGGCCCGAGCATCTGGTCGAGGGCTTGCGCACCCTACTCAAGGGTGGCGTCGCGGTGGATCGGGCCGAGGAGGCGCTGACCATCTCGCGCTCGCTGCCGCACGGCCACGTCGCCGCCGTGGTGGGCATGGCCGAGCAGCTCGGCCTGCCCAAGCTGCTGATCGGCCGCCGCGGCAACCGGCCGGCGGACCGGCGGGCGCGGGATCTGGTGCTGGCGATGATCGCCCAGCGGATCATCCAGCCCTGCTCCAAGCTCGCCACCGTGCGCGCGCTGAACGCCGAGACGGCGGCGTCCAGCCTGAGCGGGCGCCTGGGCCTGGGCGAGGTGCGCGAGCACGAGATCTACGCCGCGCTCGACTGGCTGGTCGCGCGTCAGCCGTACATCGAGAGCGCGCTCGCCAACCGGCACCTCAGCGAGGGCACGCTGATGCTCTACGACGTCAGCTCGTCCTACCTGGAGGGCCGGTGCTGCGAGCTCGCCCGGCACGGCTACAGTCGCGATCATCGCGGGGACCGCCCGCAGATCGTCTACGGCCTGCTCTGCGACCCGGACGGCGTGCCGATCGCGGTCGAGGTGTTCGAGGGCGACACCGCCGACCCGACCACGCTCACCAGCCAGATCGACAAGCTCAAGAAGCGCTTCGGGCTCGCGCGCGTGGTTCTGGTCGGCGACCGGGGCATGATCACCAGCAAGCGCATCCGCGAGGAGCTGGCGCCCGCCGGGCTGGACTGGATCACCGCCCTGCGCGCCCCGGCGATCCGCCAGCTCGTCGACGACGGGCCGCTGCAGCTGTCCCTGTTCGACGACCGCGATCTGGCGGAGATCGATGCCCCCGAGCAGTTCCCCGGCGAGCGTCTGGTTGTCTGCCGTAATCCGGACCTCGCCGACGAGCGGGCGCGCAAGCGCGAGGCTCTGCTAAACGCGACCGAGCGCGCGCTGGAAAAGGTCAAAAAGGCAGTCCAGCGCCAACGCGCGCCGCTGCGCGGCGAGGCGGAGATCGGCCAGGCGGTGGGTGCCGTGCTCGACCGGCACAAGATGGCCAAGCACTTCGAGATCACCATCACCGAGGACAGCTTCAGCTATCGGCGCAAGACCGACAGCATCGCCGCCGAGGCGCGTCTGGACGGGATCTACGTCGTGCGCACCAACGTGCCCGCCGAGACCCTGTCGGCCGAGCAGGCGGTCGGGGCGTACAAATCGCTCGGTCAGGTGGAACAGGCGTTCCGCAGCCTGAAGACCGTCGACCTGGAGATCCGGCCGGTGTTCCACTGGGCGGCCCCGCGGGTGCGCGCCCACGTCTTTCTGTGCATGCTCGCCTACTACGTCGAGGCGCACATGCGCCAGCGCCTGGCGCCGATCCTGTTCGACGACCATGATCCCGAAGGCGCCGACGCCGAACGCGCCTCCGTCGTCGCGCCGGCGGAGCGCTCCGAGGCCGCGACCCACAAGGCCGCCACCCGGCGGCGTGACGACGGCCTGCCCGTGCATAGCTTCCAGAGCCTGCTCGACGACCTGGGTACGCTGTGCCTCAACACCGTCAGCCTGCCCAACAACCCGGACTATACCTTCGATCAGCCGACGAAGTCCACGCCGCTGCAGGCCAAGGCATTCGAATTGCTCGGCGTCGGCCCGTGATGTAGCCAGAGTGGAATCGCCCGTAGCGGAGATTCTTTCAGCCGCATCAGTGGGTTACTGTTCAAGCCAAGTACAAAGTTCAGTCTAGAGCAAATCGATGGAAGCCGAACCGGCTTTCACCGTGAATTTTGCTCGAACTTCCTAAAGAGCGGGCAAGATTCAGCTGAACCGTGAGCCCACGTTTCAGCATCTTGCCCTAACGCAGGCTTCTGGCACGACAAACCGCCTTTCAGGTATAACCTCGCCTCGCTTCAAGCGGTTCGATGCAAAACGCGGTCGAGGCCAAACCGGGCCGTCACCGCGTTTCTTCTTGCCAACACGTCGAGGCGAATTCGAGCGCGCCCGTGGCGCTCACGAAATTACTCCGCCGCCTGCTTCTCCACCGTGCGCGCCGGTTCGCGCATGGTCACGAACTCCTCGGCGCTGGTCGGGTGGATGCCCACGGTGGCGATCGAAGTCTTCCTTGGTGGCGCCGCACTTCACCGCGACCGCCATGCCCTGGACGATCTCCGGCGCGTCCACGCCCACCATGTGCACGCCCAGCACCGTGCGGGTGTCGGCGTCGACCACCAGCTTCATCATGGTCGCCTCGTCGCGGCCCGACAGGGTGTACTTCATGGCGCGGAAGCGGGCCTGGTAGATCTCCAGCCGGCGCCCTTGCTGGGCGGCCTCCGCCTCGCTCAGGCCGACCTTGCCGACCGGCGGCTGGCTGAACACGGCGGCCGGGACGTTGCTGTGGTCCATCTCGCGCGGGCGGCCCTTGTAGAGCGTGTCGACCAGCGCCATCGCTTCCTCGATCGCGACCGGCGTCAGGTTCACCCGGTCGGTGACGTCGCCCAGCGCGTAGACGTTCTCGACGTTGGTGCGCGAATAGCCGTCGACGATCACCTCGCCGCCGTGGCCGAGCTTGACGCCCGCGCGCTCCAGGCCGAGACCGGTGGTGTTCGGCCGCCGGCCGGTGGCGAACATCACCAGGTCGGTGTCGAGCGTCCCGCCGTCCTTCAGGCTCACCCGGTAGCGGCCGTCGCCGGTCTCGTCGATCCGGGCGGGGTCGGCGTGGGTGCGCAGGTCGACGCCCTTCTTGGCGATCTCGCCCGCCACCGTGTGCCGGACGTCGTCGTCGAAGCCGCGCAGGATCTGCTCGCCGCGGTAGAGCTGCGTGACGTCCGCGCCCAGGCCGTTGAAGATGCCGGCGAACTCGACCGCGATGTAGCCGCCGCCCACGATCGTCACGTGCCCCGGCAGGCGCTCCAGATGGAACGCCTCGTTACTGGTGATGCCGTGCTCGTGGCCCGGAATGTCCGGGATCACCGGGTGGCCGCCAGCGGCGATCAGCAGCGTCTCGGCGGTGACGCTGCCGCGCTCCCCGCCCTCGACGTCGAACAGGCTGAGCGTGTGGGCGTCGATCACCCGGGCCTGGGCGCGCACGAATTCGACGCCGGCGTTGGTCAGCAGCTTCTGGTAGATCCCCTCCAGCCGGTCGATCTCCTGGTCCTTGTTGGCGATCAGGGTCGGCCAGTCGAACTCGGCCGTCGGGATCGACCAGCCGTAGGCCTGCGCGTCCGCGACCTCCTCGGACACGTGCGCGGCGTAGGACAGCAGCTTCTTGGGCACGCAGCCGCGGATCACGCAGGTCCCGCCGAACCGGCTCATCTCCGCCAGGCCCACGCGCTTGCCCTGCTGCGCCGCCATCCGCGCCGCGCGCACCCCGCCGGAGCCGCCGCCGATGACGAACAGGTCGTAGTCGTAAGCCGGGTTGGCGGCGGAAGCGGTCATGCGTGCGTCTCCTTACGCGAGCTCGAGCTTGTCGTCGCGCGAAATCTTAACCTGCGCATGCCTGGCCGGCAGAGCAGTCCTCACCCGGCATGCACATGTACTTCATCTCCAGGAAGTCCTCGATGCCGTACTTCGAGCCCTCGCGGCCGATGCCGGATTCCTTGACCCCGCCGAAGGGCGCGACCTCGGTCGAGATGATGCCGGTGTTGATGCCGACGATGCCGTATTCCAGGCGCGTCGCCGACCCGCCAGGCGCGGCCGATGTCGCGGGCGTAGAAGTAGGCGGCGAGGCCGAACTCGGTGTCGTTCGGCCATCGCGGATCGCCTCGGCCTCGTCGCTGAACCGGAACAGCGGCGCAACGGGGCCGAAGGTCTCCTCGCTCGGCGACCTGCATGTCCGGTGGTCACGTCGGTCAGCACGGTCGGCTGGTAGAAGGTGCCGCCGAGCGCGTGGCGCTGCGCCGCCGGTCAGCGACCTTGGCGCCCTTGGCCGAGCGCGTCGGCGACGTGGTCCTCGACCTTGGCGCAGCGCCTTGCTCGTCGATCAGCGGGCCCTGCGTCGACGCCCTCGGTCGAAGCCGCTCGCCGACCCGCAGCTCTGCCACGGCCGTCTCGCGAGCTTGCTCGGCGAACGCGTCGTAGACGCCGTCCTGCACGAGGATGCGGTTGGCGCAGACGCAGGTCTGGCCGGTATTGCGGAACTTGGCCGCGATCGCGCCCTCGACCGCGGCGTCGAGGTCGGCGTCGTCGAAGACGATGAAGGGCGCGTTGCCGCCCAGTTCCAGCGAGACCTTCTTCACCGTGCTCGGCGCACTGGCGCCATCAGCAGCTTGCCCACCGCCGTGGAGCCGGTGAACGACAGCTTGCGCACGGCCGGGTTGGACGGTGAGCTCGCCGCCGATCGGCTGCGCGGATCGCCGGTGATCACGTTGAACACGCCCGCCGGCATGCCGGCGCGCTCGGCCAGCTCGGCGAGCGCGAGCGCGGACAGCGGCGTCTGCTCCGCCGGCTTGACCACCATCGGGCAGCCGGCGGCGAGCGCCGGCGCCGCCTTGCGGGTGATCATCGCGAGCGGGAAGTTCCACGGGCGTGATCGCGGCGACGACGCCGATCGGCTGCTTGCGTGACGACGATCCGCTTGTCGGACTGGTGCGGCGGGATGGTGTCGCCGTAGACGCGCTTGGCCTCCTCGGCGAACCACTCGACGAACGAGGCGCCGTAGGCGACCTCGCCCGTGCTCTCGGCGAGCGGCTTGCCCTGCTCCAGCGTCATCAGATGCGCGAGGTCCTGCTGCGCGGCCAGGATCAGGTCGTGCCACCGGCGCAGGATCTGCGCGCGCTCCTTCGCCGTCTTGGCGCGCCAGTCGGCGAACGCGCGGTCCGCCGCCTGGATCGCCCGGCGGGTCTCGCCCGCGGCCATGTCGGGGACGGTGCCGATCACCTGCCCGTCGGCCGGGTTGGTCACCTCGAACGTCCCGCCGCCGTCGGCGTCCGCCCAGGCACCGTCGATGTAGGCTTGCTGGCGAAACAGCTTGGCGTCCTGCAGCTGCGGGGCATGGGTGCGGCTGGCGTCGGGGCTCATGGTTCGGTCCTCATCGGGTCTGGGCGGATTGCTGCCGCGAGACTATAGCGCCCGGCGACCGCGCGCGTGAACCCGGGCTGGAAACGCCGCGGCGCGGGCGGCATACTCGCCTCGGACGATCCTTTGGATGGGAGTAAGCGGCATGCAGGAAGGCGACCTGTCATCCGCCTGGCAGCTGGCCCAGCTCAACATCGCGCGCCTGCTCGCCCCGCAGGGCGACCCGCAGGTACAGGGGTTCTTCGACCAGCTGGATCGGATCAACGCGCACGCCGATGCGGCGCCCGGCTTCGTCTGGCGCCTGCAGGACGCGGGCGGCGACGCGACCGGTGTCGAGCCCACGGCCGACCCGCTGTTGATCGTCAACCTTTCGGTCTGGCGCGACCGGCAGTCCCTGTTCGACTTCGTGTACAAGAGCGCGCATACACCCGTCATGGCCAAGCGCCGGCACTGGTTCGCCCGGTTCGACGGCGCGCATCAGGCGCTCTGGTGGGTCCCCGGCGGCCACAAGCCCAGCACGGACGAAGGCTTCGCCCGGCTGTGGCACCTGGAGCACTACGGCCCGACGCCCCACGCGTTCACCTTCAAGGCGAGCTTCCCGCTGCCGGATCAGCCCGCGGCGGGCTGTGATATGCAGCCCGATCCTGGTGCGCCGGCCAAGGCTAGCGCAAACTCGATAATGGCCGACCGGGCCTTGATCGGGAAGCTGTTCTGAATTCGCGGGAGCGCGGCCAGCGAAACGACGTAGCCGTATGTGAAGGAGGTTCGCCATGTCCGTCGCCGTCGTCGTGGGCGCGGGGCCGGGGCTCGGCAGCGCGCTCTGCCGGCGCTTCGCTGCGGCCGGCATGACCGTCGCCGCCGCCCGGCGCCACCGCAGCGAGCTGGAGCCGCTCGCCGAGGAGATCGGCGGGCGCGCCTACGAATGCGACGCCGCCGACGCGGATTCCGTGACCGCGCTGTTCGAGGCCGTCGACCGCGACCTCGGCACGCCGGAACTGGTGGTGTTCAACGCCGGCGCGTTCAGCATGGCGAGCGTGCTGGAGATCGACCCGGGCGAGTTCGAGCGCTGCTGGCGGATCGGCTGCCTGGGCGGGCTCAACGTCGGCCAGGCGGCGCTGACGCGGATGGTCGCGGCCGGCCGCGGCACCCTGATCCTGACCGGCGCCACCGCCGCGCTGCGCGGCGGCAAGGGCTTCGCCAACCTGGCGGTGCCCAAGTTCGGCCTGCGCGCCCTCGCCCAGTCGATGGCGCGCGAGGTCGGCCCGCAGGGCGTGCACGTCGCGCACACGATCATCGACGGGCAAATCCAGAACGAGGCCCGCGGCGCCACCTCTTCCGAGGCCGAACGCGGCGCGGACGCGCTGCTGAAGCCGGAAGCGATCGCGGAGAGCTACTGGCAGCTGCACCTGCAGCCCAAAAGCGCCTGGACGCACGAGCTGGACCTGCGGCCCTGGGTCGAGCGCTTTTAAGGCAAGCCGCGCCGCCGTGGGAATGCCGGATCGGCTTGTCGCAGATCGGCTTGTCGCAGTTGCAAGCCAGTCTCAACTGCATTAATGTCCCGGGTGGAACGCGGCGCACAGCCGATCGACAACCCACGCTGGAGGACATTGATGAGCGTGCGCAGCAAGGCGGCCTGCAACCTCGCCACCACGGCCAACCCGCGGGCGTTCATGGCGGGCGCGAGCCTGACGCTGCTGCTGGCCGCGCTGATCGCCTACGGCCTGTCGGTGTAACGTCCCAGCCAGACCCAGTAACCGAAACGCCGCGTCGCATCCTGACGACGCGGCGTTTTTCGTGCGCGGACGCCGCCTTTCCGTGACGCCGCCTTTCCGTACGGGGGCGATTCGCCGCGCAGCGGCCATCCACCAAGCGACCGGCCGGGCGGCACGCGATGCCCAGCGGTGGCATGCTGCGCGATCCTACCCTCGAGCAACAGGCTCGAAGGCCGAACCGGCCTTCGGGCTGAATGTCGCTCTAACTTCTTGCCCTAATGCGAATGCCGGGGCGTGCCGAAGCGCTGGGCGATCTGCAGGAAGTCGACCGCGTCCTCCAGGCAGGCGCCCGACGCCAGCTGGCCGACGTGGCGGCGGTAAATCCGCTGCCACGGCGTCTGGTCCTCGGGGATGTTGGGCGTGAAGGCGGCCCGGCGGCGTGCCAGTTCGGCGTCGTCGACCAGCATGTCGGCACGCTTGCGCTTGAGGTCGACGCGCACCCGGTCGCCCGTCCGCAGCAGGCCGAGGCCGCCGCCCACGGCGGCTTCCGGCGAGGCGTTCAAGAGCGACGGGCTGCCCGAGGTGCCGGACTGCCGGCCGTCGCCGATGCAGGGCAGCGAGCTGACGCCCTGCTTCAGCAGGTAATCCGGCGGCAGCATGTTCACGACTTCCGCGGAGCCCGGATAGCCCACCGGCCCGCAGTTGCGGATCACCAGGATGCAGTCGCTGTCGATCGCAAGGTCCGGGTCGTTGATCCGGTGGTGATAGTCCTCCGGCCCCTCGAACACGATCGCGCGGCCCTCGAACGCCTCCGGGTCTTCGGGATTAGAGAGGTAGCGCGCCCGGAAGGCGTCGTCGATCACGCTGGTCTTGAGCACCGCGGCGTCGAACAGGTTGCCGCGCATGACGAGGAAGCCGGCGCGCTCGCGCAGCGGCGCGGCCCAGCTGCGGATGACGTCCTGATCGTGGTCGGCGCGCTGCCCCAGGTTCTCCGCCGACCGTGCCGGCCGTTGACGGTCAGCGCGCCGCCGATCGAGCCGGCCGCGCCTCGAGCAGCTCGCTGCATCACCGCCGGGCACGCCGCCGCCGCGGTAGAAGCCTTCGCCCAGGAAGCGGCCGGCGGGCTGGCAGTCGACCAGCAGCGGCACGTCGTGCGCCGCTTCCCAGTCGTCGATTGAGACGTCCACGCCCATGTGCCGGGCGATCGCGCTTAGATGCGATCGGCGCGTTGGTCGACGCCGCCGATCGCGCGACGTCGACCGACGATCGCGTTCTGGAACGCCGCGCGCGTCATGATGTCCCGAGGGCGTCAGCCATCCTCGTCGGACCATGTCGGCGATCGCTGCGCCCGTTGCGGTAGGCGATCTGCGCGCGCGCCCGGTGCGGGGCCGGGATCGCCGCGCAACCGGGCAGCGACATCCCCAGCGCCTCCGCCATGACGTTCATCGAAAGCGCCGTGCCCATGGTGTTGCAGTGGCCCTCGCTGGGCGCGGAGGCGGCGGCCATCTCCATGAATTCGTCGTAGTCGATCTCGCCCGCTGCGAGCAGCCTGCGCGCCTTCCAGATGATCGCGCCGGAGCCCGCGAGCTCGCCCTTCCAGTGGCCGTCCAGCATCGGCCCGCCGGACAGCACCACCGCCGGCAGGTCGACCGTCGCCGCGGCCATCAGGCAGGCCGGCGTGGTCTTGTCGCAGCCGGTGGTCAGCACGACGCCGTCGAGCGGATAGCCGTAGAGGGTCTCCACCAGCGACAGATAGGCCAGGTTGCGGTCGAGCGCGGCCGTGGGCCGCTTGCCGGTCTCCTGGATCGGATGCACCGGGAATTCCAGCGGCACGCCGCCGGCGTCGCGGACGCCCTCGCGCACGCGGTCGGCCAGACGCAGATGGTGGCGGTTGCACGGCGCGATGTCGCTGCCGGTCTGGGCGATCCCCACGATCGGCCGGCCGGACTGCAGCTCGTCCCGGGTCAGGCCGAAATTCAGGTAGCGCTCCAGGTAGAGCGCGGTCATGTCCGGCTGGTCGGGATTGTCCCACCGGTCCTGGCGCTGCCGGTAGCGCGGACGCGGGGCGTCGTCCCCGCTGCCGTGATCCGCCCCGCTGCTGTGGATCCGCCCCGGCTGCCTGGATGCCGCAGGCGCCGCCCGGCTTCGCCTGCCCTTTCTTCGGCCCGGCCATGTCCGTTCTCTCCCTCTGCCGACCGCCGCTCCCGCAAGTCCGGCGGTACGCGCGCTGTCGCGGCGATCGTTTCGCGGTGCAAAACTACAAAATCTTACACAACACCTAACACAGGGCTTGCATAGCGACAATCTGTTGTAAGACTACCCGCAGGTCCGCTGGAACGGAACCTGGCCTTCGACCAGCTGCCGCCGGCCGCCGACCTGACCGATCACGGCGATCGAGGACGCGCGAACGTGACGTCCCTGCTCTCCGCAGATCCGCGACACCGCCTCGCAATTCCGGCGTTCCGAACGTCGGGTCGCGGATGTGGTGCTGAGCGACCCGCGGGCGATCCTGCAAATGTCGATCCGCCAGGTCGCCGAACGGGCGCAGGTGAGCGAGCCCACGGTGATGCGTTTCGCCCAGCAGCTGGGCTACAGCGGCTACCGCGCGTTTTCCTTGGCGCTCGCCGGCGAAGTCGGCCGGCAGGGTCCGTCGATGCGCACCGACATCTCCGCCGACGACGACGTCGCCAGCCTGGCGTCGAAGATCTGCGGCTCCTCGATCGCGGCGCTCGACCAGCTGCGAACGGACACCGACTGGGCCGCGGTGGACGCGGCGGTCGACGCGATGGAGCGCGCCACCCGTTACGAGTTCTACGGCGTGGGCGCCTCCGGCCTGGTGGCGGCGGACGCGCAGCAGAAGTTCTTCCGGCTGGGCCGGCCGGCGGTCGCCTACGCCGACCCGCACCAGCAGGTGATGTCCGCCAGCGTCGCCGACGCGCGCACCGCGCTGGTGCTGTTTTCCTTCACCGGCCAGTCGCCGGAAATCATCGAAGCCGCGCAGATCGCCCAGGCGGGCGACGCCATTCGGATCGGGGTGACCCGGGTGGGCTCGCCGCTGGCCGCGGCGTGCAGCCATGTCGTCCCGGTGCCGGAGATGGAGGACACCTTTCTCTACACCCCCATGTCGAGCCGGCTCGTACAGCTCGTGCTGGTCGACGTGATGGTCAGCGCGCTGGCACTTCGCGCCGGCCCGGAGCTCGACGTACGCCTGGGCCGGATCAAGAGCGCGCTCGGCCGCATGAAGTCCGCGGGAGGCACGGCCTCCCCCGGAATAAACCCGGACCCGGACGATCAACCGGATCCGATCCAAACCTCGACGGGAGGGAAGAGCTCATGAAGCTGCAATCCGTTCTCGCCGGAGCCGCCGCGGTCGCGCTGATCGCGGTCGCCGGCAGCCCGGCCAACGCCCAGAAGTACCAGTGAACGTTCCAGACGTCGGCTCAGGCCGGCGACAACTTCTTCAAGATCGAGCAGAACTGGGCCGATACGGTGGAGAAGATGTCCAACGGCCGGATCTCGATCGAGATCCTGCCGGTGGGCGCGGTGGTCGCGCACAACGAGACGCTGTCGGCCGTCGGCTCGGGCATCCTGCAGGGCCACATCACCGACCCCAGCTACTTCTCCGGTGAAGACCCGGCGTTCGCCATGCTGGGCAACCTGGTCGGTGCCTGGTCCGATCCCGACCAGATGCTGAAGTTCATGAACTACGGCGGCGGCGACCAGCTGTTCAACCAGCTGATGGAGCCCTACGGCGTCCACCACATCGGCTCCGCCGCCACCGGCCTGGAGGCGTTCCTGTCGACCAAGCCGGTCAAGGGCGTCGACGACCTGAAGGGCCTGAAGATGCGCGCGCCCGAAGGCATGGTGCAGGAGGTCTTCGCCAAGGCCGGCGCGTCGCCGGTCAACCTGCCCGGCTCCGAGGTTTACACCTCGCTGGAGAAGGGCGTGATCGAGGCCGCCGACTACACCGTGTTCTCGACCAACCACGAACTCGGCATGCACAAGTTCGCGAACTACCCGGTCTACCCGGGCTTCCACTGCCTGCCGGTGGTCGAGGTCGGGATCAACAAGCAGATCTGGGACAAGCTGCCCCAGGACCTGAAGACCATCCTGGAGGTGTCGGTGCGCGACTTCGCCCGCGACATGGTCGCCCAGCTTGAAATGGCCGACGCCAAGGCGGTCGCGGAAGCCAAGGCGGACCCGGACATCACCGTGGTCGACTGGCCGGCCGAGGAGCGGGCCAAGTTCCGCGAGATCGCGCGCGGCGTCTGGAAGGACTACGCCGGGCGCTCGGAGATGGCCGGCAAGGTCTACGAGGCCGTGACCGAGCACATGCGCGAGGTCGGCCTGCTGAAGCAGCAGACCGCCAGCAACTAAGCCGGCGGTCCGCGGGGCCCGCCCGCGCCCCCGGTCGTTCCGGGGGCGCGGGCACCTGCGCGGAACTTCGAGTTCCCCACCTTATGCAAGCTCGAAGAGGCGGCCGTGACCCAATCCCGGCACACGCCCGACCCCGCGTCGCGCCCGACCGAGACGCCGGAGCCGGGCGAAGCGGAAGGCGATCCCGCGACCTTCGACCTGCTGGAATCGGCGAGGCCGCTGACCGCGCTCGACCGGCTGGTCGACCGGGCCGGCCGCGCGGTCGCGGTGCTGTTCCTGATCGCGGTCGTGATCAGTTTCTACGAGATCGTCCTGCGCTACGCCTTCAACGCGCCCACCATCTGGGTGCACGAGACGGTGATCGGCCTGATCGCGGTCTGCTACGCCTTCGGCGGGGCGTTCGCGCTGGCCCGCGACAGCCACATCCGGATCTCGCTGATCACCGCGATCTCGGGCCCGCGCACGCGGCACTTCCTGCACATCGTCAATTCCGCCTTCTCGCTGCTGTTCGCCGTCGCCCTGGGCTGGGCCGCCTGGCTGATGACCGAGGAGGCCTGGTTCGCGCCCACGGGTGAGTTTCGCCTGGACCGCAGCGGCAGCGCGTGGAACCCGCCGCTGCCGGCCCTGGTGAAGGGCGCGCTGTTCGTCTGCCTGTGCCTGATGGCCGTGCAGGCGCTGATCCAGCTGATCTACTGGCTGCGCAGCGACGCCAGCACCGTGCGCGCGCGGGAGGACGAGGACGCATGACGTCCCGCAACGACGTGTCCCAGACGCCGTCCGGCACCACGCCCGAGAACGCGGAGCCCGAGAACGCGGAAGACCGCGCCGCCACCTGGCGCGACCGGGTGCCTCAGGCGGTGATTGCCGTCGTACTGCTGCTGGTCGCGGCGATCGCCTGGTACGTGCTGACCACGGGCAAGGCGATGGGGATCGAGACCGGTACGGTCCTGATGGTCGCCTCGCTGCTGCTCATGGTGCTGACAGGGCTGCCGCTGGCGGTGGTCACCACGCTGATCGCGCTGTTGTTCACCGTCGGCTGGTTCGGGCCGATGGGCGTGCCGCTGGTCGCCTCGCGCGTCTACAGCTTCATCAGCGAGTACGTCCTGGTCGCGGTGCCGATGTTCGTGCTGATGGCCTCGATCCTCGACCGCTCGGGGATCGCGCGCGACCTCTACAACGCGATGCGCGTGTGGGCCGGCGGCCTGCGCGGCGGCGTCGCGGTGCAGACGCTGGTCGCGGCGATCTTCCTGGCGGCGATCTCGGGCATCATCGGCGGCGAGATCGTGCTGCTGGGCATGATCGCCCTGCCGCAGATGCTGCGGCTCGGCTACGACCGGCAGATCGCCATCGGCACGGTCTGCGCCGGCGGTTCGCTGGGCACGATGATCCCGCCGTCGATCGTGCTGATCGTCTACGGCCTGACCGCCAACGTCTCGATCGGCGACCTGTTCCTGGCGACGATCCTGCCGGGCCTGCTGCTGGCCGCGCTCTACATCGCCTACATCCTGGTGCGCTGCTACCTGAACCCGACCGCCGGCCCGCCCGCGCCCAAGGAAGAGCGGGACATGCCGCTGTCCCAGAAGCTGGTCCAGCTGCGGGGCGTGGTGATCCCGGTGCTGGTTGCGGTGTTGGTGCTGGGCAGCATCTACGGCGGTGTGGCGAGCGTGACCGAGGCCGCGTGCATGGGCGTGGTCGGCGTGCTGGTCGCCGCCGCGATCCGGCGCGAGCTGAGCTACAAGATGCTCAAGGACGCGCTCGCCCAGACGCTCAACACCTGCGGCATGATCATCTGGATCGGCATCGGCGCCAGCACGCTGGTCGGCGTCTACAACCTGATGGGCGGCACCCGCTTCATGAACGCGGCGATCACCGGCATGGATGTGGCGCCGATCACGGTGGTGATCATGATGATGGGCATCCTGCTGGTGCTGGGCCTGTTCATGGACTGGATCGGCATCGCGCTTTTGACCATGCCGATCTTCGTGCCGATCATCACCGATCTCGGCTTCGACCCGATCTGGTTCGGCATCCTGTTCGCGATCAACATGCAGGTGTCCTACATCACCCCGCCGTTCGGCCCCGCCGCCTTCTACCTGAAGTCGGTCGCCCCGCCGGACATCTCGCTCGCGGACATCTTCAAGTCGCTGTGGCCGTTCATTCTGCTGCAGCTGATCGCGCTCGCGACCGTGCTCAGCTTCCCGCAGATCGCGCTGTGGCTGCCGGGGGCCGGCTGATGACGCGAGCGGG
This sequence comes from Rhodovibrio sp., assembly GCA_034521655.1. GTDB lineage: Bacteria > Pseudomonadota > Alphaproteobacteria > Kiloniellales > Rhodovibrionaceae > Rhodovibrio. The sequence goes on along the minus strand of JAXHMD010000018.1, from coordinate 33,223 downwards.
CGCGATCGCCGCGATCGGCGAATGCATGGTGGAGCTGGTCGACCACGGCCCCGGCGAGGGCGACGGCCTGGGCCAGGGATGGATGCGCCGGGGCTTCGGCGGGGACACGCTCAACACCAGCGTCTACCTCGCGCGCCTGGGCGTGTCGGTTGCCTACGTGACGCAGCTGGGCGACGACGTCTATTCCGACGAAATGGTGCGCGCCTGGAACCAGGAGGGGGTGGAGACCGACCTCACCGCCCGCAAGGCTGGCGCGCAGCCCGGCCTCTACGCCATCCGCACCGACGCGAACGGCGAGCGCAGCTTCGCTTACTGGCGCTGGAACGCGCCGGTGCGCACGATGGTGACCGACGGCGTGCTCGACCGGCTGCACGCCGAGTTGGACCGCTTCGCCGTGCTCTACCTGTCCGGGATCACGCTGTCGCTGTTCGACGCCGCCCAGCGCCGGCGGCTGTTCGCCCTGTGCGAGGAGGCGCGCGGGCACGGATTGAGCGTGGCGTTCGACACCAACCACCGGCCGCGCTGCTGGCCGTCCGCGGCCGACGCCGGCGATGCCTACGACCGGATGGCGGCGATCGCGGACACGGTGATGCCGAGCTGGGAAGACTGCCAGGCGGTCTACGCCGACACCGACCCGGAACAGGCGGCCCAGCGCTTCGCCCGGCGCGGCGTCCGGACCGTCGTGATCAAGCAGGGCGCGGACGGCGCCGGCCTGTACACCGACGGCCGCTGGCGCACGGTACCTGGGGTTCCGGTCGCGCGGCCGGTCGACACCTCGGCCGCCGGCGATTCCTTCAACGCCGGCTTCCTCGCCGCCCGGCGGGCCGGGGCCAGCGTCGACGCCGCCGCGGCCGCCGGCAACCGGCTGGCGGCCGTGGTGATCGGCCACCGGGGCGCGATCGTGCCGCGCGAAAGCTTCCAGGCGCCCGACCTTTCCGACCTGATCCCGCGCGACCCGGCCAGGCCATCGTCGCGCAACGGTGCGGACCAGCCGTCATGACCAGCCTGCCCCCGATCCCCGACAGCTTGCAAAGCGCCCTGCGCGCCGCGCCGGTGGCGCCGGTGCTGACGATCGACGACGCCGGCCCAGGCCCCGGCGCTGGCCGACACGCTGTGGTCGGCCGGCGTGCGGGTGTTCGAGGTGACGCTGCGCACCCAGGCCGGGCTCGACGCCTGGCAGGCGATGGCGCGAGCGGTGCCGCAGGCGGTGGTCGGCGTCGGCACGGTCGCCACGGCCGATCACCTGCGCCCGGGCGCGCGATGCCGGTGCGCGCAGCTTCGCCGTCGCGCCGGGCCACACGCCCGACCTGCTGGCGGCCGCCGCGGAGGTCGGGCTGCCGCTGATCCCGGGCGTCGCCACGCCGTCGGAGATGATGCGCGCGCGCGAGGCCGGCGCGGTGGTGCAGAAGCTGTTCCCGGCGGAGGCGCTGGGCGGCCCGGCTCTGCTGCGCGCGGTCGCCGAGCCATTGCCGGAAATCACCTTCTGGCCGACCGGCGGCATCGACGACGCCAAGATGGCGACCTACTTGCAGCTCGCCAACGTGCTCGCGATCGGCAGCTCCCGTGTCGCCCCGCGCGCGGAGATCGCCCGGGCCGACTGGTCGGCGATCGCGACCAAAGCCCACACCAGCCTGGAAACCGCCCGCGCCGTCCCGCGGGGGTCGAGCGCGCGCCTACTCCGCCGGCCGGCCCGCGGCGCCCGTCGGCGCGGCGGCCGTGCGGCGGCGCCGCGCTTCGCCGAGGCTCAGCACCAGCGCGGTCAGCGCCGGCAGGAAGGTCAGCGAGACGATCATCGCGCCCAGGATGCCGAACAGCACGATCGCGCCCACGCCGCGGTAGAGTTCGGTGCCCTCGCCCGGGATCACCACCAGCGGCAACAGGCCGAACATGGTGGTCAGCGTGGTCATGGCGATCGGGCGCAGGCGCGAGGCGACGGCTTCCTGCACCGCCGCGCGCGCGGCCATCGCCTCCTCGCGCACGTTCTCCATCGCCCGGTGGACGATCAGGATCGGGTTGTTCACCACCGTCCCCATCAGGATCAGGAAGCCCAGCATGGAGATCATGTCGAACGGCTGACGGATCGGCTGCAGGCCCAACAGCGGCAATTGCCCGCCCACCAGGTTGAGCAGCTGCAGGCCGACGATGCCGCCGGCGGCCCCCAGCGGGATCGTGGTCATGATCAGCAGCGGATAGCCCCAGTGGCGGAAGATCGCCACCAGCAGCAGGTACACGATCACCACCGCGATCACGTAGTTGTTGGTGATCGCCTCCTGGGTCGCCTGCAGCTGGTCGCTGGCGCCTGAGATGTCGATCCGCACCGACTGGGGCACCTGCCCGCTGTCCCGCAGGTAGCCGACCAGCTCCCGGCGCACCCGCTCGACGCCGACCTCGAGCGGCACGCCTTCCGGCGGGATCACGTTCAGGGTCACGGTACGCCGGCCGTCGATCCGGCGGATGGTGTTGGTGTCCACCGTCTCCACGACCGAAGCGGTGGTGCCCAGCGGCACGATCCCACCGGCCGGGGTATAGATCGGCACGCTGTCCAGGTCCGCGAGGTCGGCGTTCTTGCCCTGCGGGCCGTAGAAGTAGATGTCGACCTTCTCGTCGTCGCGGAAGAACTCGTCGACGAACGCGCCGTCGGTCATCGCCGCGACGGTGAAGCCGATCTGCCCGGCATCCAGGCCAAGCTCGGCGGCGCGGTCCCAGTCCGGGCCGGACCTCGACCAGCGGCTGCGACAGGCTGAGGGTGTTCGGCTGCGCCTGGACCCGCGGGTTGTCGAACACCTCCTGCGCCCGGGCATAGGCGTCGGACGCGACCTGGTAGACGGCGGCCAGATCGGGCCCCGAGATGTCCAGATTGACCGACCGCGTGCCGCCGTCGTTGGAGGTGATGATCGACCCGCGCGCCGCGAACGCGCGCATACCGGGGTATTCGCGGAACTTCGCCGTCAGCGCGTCCATCAACGCCCCGATATGGTCGGGGTCGACGGATTCGGTGATGATCCGCACGCGCGAGGCTTCGATCCGCAGGTTGAGGTACTTCATCGCCGGCACGGGCGTTTCGCCGCGCTCGAACCTGGCCGGATCGTCGCCGACGAACGGCATGAAGTAGTCCTGCATCTCCAGGCCGATCTCGCGCATCGTCTCCAGGTTGTAGCCGGGCGGCGCGCTCATCGAGGCGAAGGTCTTCGGCTCCTCGCCCTCCGGCAGGTAGGCGGCGGGCGGCGTCAGCGCGAAGATGATGAACCCGCTGAGCGCGATGCTGCCGGCGATGGTGGCGAGCGGGCGTACCCGCCCTTCTGTCAGCCAACCGACTGCCTTCGCGATCCGGCCGTCCTCGCCGGCCCGCCGGATGTCCGGCCCGTGGGTCAGGCCGCGCCCCTGGCGGAAGTCGATCCGGGCGCTGGCGGTCGGCACGATCGTGATCGCCACCAGCATCGACGCCAGGATCGCCGCGGAGACCGCGATCGCGACGTCGGAATAGAGCTGGCCGGCCTGCTCCTCGATGAACACGATCGGGACGAACACCAGCACGGTCGTCAGGGTCGAGGCGACCACCGCCGGCCAGACCTTGCGCACGCCGGCGACCGCCGCGCGCACCCGGTCCATGCCGCGCCGGCGTTCCAGGTCGATGCTCTCCAGCACCACGATCGCGTTATCCAGCGTCATGCCGATGGCGAACGCCACGCCGGCGAGCGAGATCACGTTGATCGTCCGGCCCATCAGCATCAGGCCCAGGAAGGCCGCGATGGTGCAGATCGGGATGCCGACCACGCCCACCGCCGTCGCCCGGGTCGAGCGCAGGAAGGCGAACATGATCGCCGTCGCCAGGACCGCGCCGATGCCCAAGTTCTGCCAGACGTTCTTCAGCGACGCCTCGACGTAGCCGGCGTCCTCCGCCGTCAGCCGCATCTCCATCCCGGCCGGGCGCAGGACCTCCCGGTTGATCGACTGCATCTCGTCGATCATGGCGTACTTGATGTCGATCACGTTGGACCCGGCCTCGCGCCGCACGGCGAGCGTCAGCACCGGCTGGGTGTTGAGCCGGGAATAGCCGTCGAGTTCGGCATGGCCGAAGCGGATTTTGCCCAGGTCGCCGAGGCGGGTAACGCTGTCGCCCGAGCGGCGGACGATCAGCTGCTCGATCGTCTCCATATCGCCGAACCGGCCGACCGTGCGCAGCAGGTAGCGGCGCTTGCCGCTCGACACCTCGCCGGCGGAGACGTCCTGGTTGCGCTGGCGCAGGGCGTCGCGCACCTGGGTCAGAGTGATCTCCCTGTCGGCCAGCTTGTTCGGGTCCAGCATCACCTGGATCTGCCGCTGCGCGCCGCCCCACAGCGACACGCCGGAGACGCCGGCGACGCTCTCCATCCGGGTGCGCACGTTGTCGTCGATGAAGTCGCGCATCATCGCCATGTCGAGGCCGCGCGGATTGCCCTCGACCGGGGCGACGTTGAAGTACATGAACGAGTTGGAGGAGAAGGAGGTCGCGTAGACCCGCGGCTGGTCGACGTTCTCCGGATAGTCCGGCACCTGGTTCAGGGCGTTGTTCACCTGGATCAGCGTCTGCGTGATGTCGACGTCGTAGGGGAACTCCAGCTCGACCCGCGCCTGGCCGGTTTCCGCGCGCGCGCTCAGCCGCTCCAGGTTGGGCACCTGGCGCAGGTACTGCTCCTGCTCGATCAGGATTTCCTTCTCGATGTCCTGCGGCGTCGCGCCGGCCCAGCTGGTGCGCACCGTGATCGTGCGCACCTCCAGGTCCGGGATCATCTGGATCGGGATCCGCAGCGCCGCGGCGACGCCGATCACGCACAGGATCAGGACGGCGACGGTGACCAGGGTGCCGCGTCGGACGATGGCGTCGAACATTCACACAAGCGCGTCCCTGACGCGTGACGGAACTCTCGGGCACGCGGCCGGGCTAGCTGTCGGAGCCGGCCAGCCGGACCGCCTGGCCCGGGCGCAGCGTCTCGTTGCCGCGGGTGACCACGCGCCGGCCGGCGTCCAGACCGGACTTCACCTGCACGTAGCCGGCGAACGCCCGGCCGAGCGTCACCTGCACCTCGCGGGCGCGCAGCTGCTCGCCGCTGTCGTCCAGCGTCCAGACGGTCGTACGCCCGTCAGGATAGCGGATCACAGCCCCCCGGGGCACGGCGACGTCGCGCTCGCCGGTCGCGAGTTCGATCTCCGCCCGGGCCGACATGCCGGGGGTCAGCGGCAGCGGCGCGTCGGCGTCCGGGCGCACGCGCAGCTTGAAGGTGCGCTGGGTGGAATCACTGAACGGGACGCGCGTCTCGATCGTGCCCGGCACGCTGCGGCCCGGCAGGGCCTCGAAGCTAAGGTAGATCGGCGCGCCGTCGCCCAGTTCGGGGAAATAGGTCTGCGGCACCGCCAGGTCGACATAAAGACGATCGACCGCGCTCACCACGACCAGGGTCTCGCCGGGCGACACCCACTCGCCGGGTTCGATCACCCGCTCGGTCACCACACCGGCGAACGGCGCCTCGATCGTGTGCTGGTCCAGCCGCTCGCGCGCGGCGGCGGCTTCCGCCTGCAGCCGGTCGACGGAGGCGGCGGCGCGCTCCGCCTCGGCCTGGCGGGAATCCAGTTCGCTTTGCGAGATGTTGTTGGTCCGCGCCAGGCGCTCGGCCCGTTCGACCCGCTGGCGGGCATCGGCCAGATCGGCCTGCGCCTCCGCGACCGCGGCGCGCGCCCGGGCCACGTCGTGCCGCGCCAGCGCGTCGTCCAGCGCGACCAGCGTGTCTCCGGGCGCCACCCGGGCGCCCAGATCGACCGCGACCGCGTCCACGAGCCCGCCCAAACTGGTCGACAGCCGGGAGGTGCGCGGCGCCACCACCGTGCCGGAGACCCGGACGATGTTCAGGATCGCGCGGGTTTCCGCCGGCGCGACTTCGACCAGCGCGCCCCGATCCTGCGCGCGCACCGGTACAGCCAGCAGCAGCGCCACCGCGCAAGCGGCTGCGACGTTCCGGATCAGCGCCACTCGCATCGACGATATGCCCTCGCTCGCAACCGGATTACGTCCGAAGTTGGGGCCAAACCTGAGGGTAGCCAGTCTGTGGCCCGATTTCGACCGGGAAAAGGCGACGCGCGATGGGCTCGAAGGCCGAGCCCGCCAGCTGGCTGAACGGCGCGCTAACTATCTGAAACGACGGCAAGAACCGGCTGGAGGATGGTTCCACCTGCGCGCATCCTGCCCTAGCCGCTCAGTTGGCGGACCAGTTGCCCGCGCCCGCGCGGCACCGCGCCGATCCCGCCGGCCAATCCCGCGGCCACCGCCGCGACCACGCCCAGCACCCCCGGCAGCAGGAACGCCAGCACCCCGGGCTCCCAGCTGACCCGCAGGGCTTGGTCCGCCAGCCACCGCCCGCCCTGCAGCCCGGCCGCACCGCCCAGGAGTGCCGCCAGCACGCCGATCGCCGCCGCCTCGATCAGGCGGGCGACCGCGATCTCCCGCCTGGACGCGCCGATCAGGGTGAACGCCAGCGCCTCCCGCCGGCGGGCGTCGACGTCGGCCGTCACCGCGGCGGCGAGCGTGAGCGCGCCCGCCAAGAGCAGCGTCGCCGCGACGGCGAGCGAGCCCAGGATCGCGCCGTCGATCACCGCCGTGATCTGCCCCACGATCCGGCGCACGTCGATGCTGGTCACGTTGGGCGCGCTCGACGCCAGGTCGCCCATCAGGTCGTCGACCGCCGCGTCGCCGTCCGCGCCCACGCCCTTCAGCGTCACGATCCAGCTGTGCGGCGCCTGACGGAACGGCTGCGGGGACGCCACCAGAAGATAGTCCGGCCGGTAGGAGCGGTAGCTTTCCTGCCGGATGTTGACGACCTCGCTCGTGAAGGTACGGCCCAGCACGCTGTAGGTGATGGTCGCCCCGGGCGACAGGCCGAACGCCTCCGCCACGTCCTCTTGCGCGGAGATCAGCGGCGGACCGTCGTAGTCCTTGGGCCACCACCGGCCTTGCATCAGCGCGTCGCCGTTCGGCCCCGGCGACCAGGAGAAGCTGCGGTCGCCCTCGATCACCCAGCGCTCGCTCGGGTCGACGATCTGCTCCTCGGCCGGCTTGCCGTTCACTTTCAGGATGCGCGCGCGCATGAACGGCGTCGCCTCCAGCCGGCCCAGACCGGGGTCGCTTTCCACCCGGTCGCGGATGCGTTCCACCTGGTCCGGCTGGACGTCGATCAGCACCAGGTCGGGCGCGCGCGACGGCAGGTCGGAGCGCAGCGAGCCCTCCAGCGAGTTCTGCGCGGCGATCACCGCCGTGATCCCGGCGATCCCGATGCCAAGCGCCAGCGCCTTGGTCGCGGCCGCACCCGGCACGGCCAGCCCCTGGCGCGCGACCAGTCCGAGGAAACTGCGCGGGTTGCGGCGGGTGGCGAGCAGCGCCAGCAGCCAGCCGGCGATCCCCAGCGCCAGCGCTGCGGCGGCCAGCCCGGCCGCCGCCGTCGCGGCGAGCGCGGGCTGCGGCAGGCTGACGACCGCGAGCGCGAGAGCGGCCAGCACGCCGAGCGCGCCCAGCGCGACGTGGCGGGCATGCGGGCTGACCGACGCCTCCCCGCCGCGCATCGCGGCCCCCGGCGGCGTGCGCGCGGCGGCGGAGAGCGCGGCGGCACTGGCCCCGATCAGACCGAGCGTCAGCGTCGCGGCGACCTGCCCCGCCGGCACCAGCAGGTCGGTGAGCTGCCAGGCCAGGTGCAGCCGCCCGGCGATCAGGTCCATCAGGAACCAGACCACGGCGAACGCGATCGTGAGCCCGAGCGCCAGCGACAGCAGCCCGGCGACCGCGATGATCGCCGCGTGCAAGGCGGTCACCAGCCCGGCCGTGGCGCCGGACAGGCGGTAAAGCGCGATCGTCCGCCCGCGCCGCTGCACCCAGACGGTGGCGGCCGTCCAGGCGCCCGAAAGGCCGATCACCAGCGCGACCAGCCCGGCCACGCCCAGGAAGGTGGTGGTCCGCTCCGCCACCCGGCGGACGCGGTCGCCGACGTCGCGCGGTCGTTCGAGATCCCAGCCGCGCGGCGGCTCGACCGCGTTCAGCCGGTCGACCGCAGCCGCCACGTCCGAGCCCTCGGGCAGGCGCAGGCGGTAGACGTAGTCCGCCAGCGTGCCCGGCCCGGTCAGGCCGGCGGCGTCCAGCCGGTCACGGGCGATCATCACCCGCGGGCCGACCATGAACCCGCCGGAGGCCAGGCGGTCCGGCTCGTGCGTCAGGGTGGCGCGCACCGTGAACGCCTGCTGGCCCAGGCGGATGGTGTCGCCGACGCCGAGGCCCAGGCGCTGCAGCAGCGCGGGCGCCGCGACCGCGCCCGCCCGGCCGTCGCGCGTCTCAAGCGCGGCCTGCAGGCTTTCCGCGCCGTCCAGCCCGACCTCGCCGTACAGCGGATAACGCGCGTCCACCGCCTTCAATTCGACGGCCGCGCGCAGCGCCTCGGCCCGCGCGCTGGTACGCAGTTCGACGACTTCGGAGACCTGCCCCAATCGCTCGAGCGCGGCGCGCGGCTCGGCGTCGAGCGGTCGGTTGATCACGCCCACCGCGAGGTCGCCGCCCAGCATGCGCTTGCCGTTCTCGGCGAGCGTGGTGGTCAGGCCGTCGGCGAGCAGCCAGACGGTGCCGAGCATGCCCGCCGCCACCGCGACCGCGGCGATGAACAGGCGCAGGCCGAACACGCCGGCCGCCAGTTCCGCCTTCAGCAGCGTCCACAGCGTGCCGGCGTGGACGTCCTGCGCGTAGCTGTCGTCGGGCAAGCGCCGCATGTCAGCTCACGACCTGCCCGTCGTCGATCGCCAGCACGCGGTCGCACCGCCGGGCGAGCGATTCGTCGTGCGTGACCAGCAGCATCGCCGCATGGGTCTTGCGGCACAGCTCGAACATCGTCTCGACGATGCTGGTGCCGGTGCGCCGGTCCAGGTTGCCGGTCGGCTCGTCCGCCAGGATCAGCCGGGGCGCGGCGACGAAGGCGCGCGCGATCGCGACCCGCTGCTGCTCGCCGCCTGAGAGCTGGCTCGGCCGGTGGTCCAGCCGGTGGCTCAACCCGACCCGGGCGAGCATGTCGGCGGCCTGACGCTGGGCATCCCTGGCGCCGGAGAGGATCAGCGGCAGCGCCGTGTTCTGCCGGGCGGTCATCGCCGGCACCAGGTGATAGGCCTGGAACACGACCCCGATGTCGTGCCGGCGCAGGCGCGTGCGCGTCGCCTCGTCCGCCCGGCCGAGGTCGGTGTCGAGCACCTGCACCGTGCCGCCGGTGGCCCGCTCCAGCCCGCCGATCAAGGCGATCAGCGACGACTTGCCGGAGCCCGACGGCCCGGTCACCGCCACCACTTCCCCGGCGCGCACCCTGAGGTCGATCCCCTGCAGGATCGCGATCTCCCCCTCGGGCGACGGGTAGGACAACTGCGCGCCGTCCAGGCGCACGATCTCGCTGGCCGGGGTCTCGGGCATCGGGGCAGCGGCTCTCCTGGTGTGTGGTGGGAGCGCGATCTGGAAGATGCGCCATGCCTCAGGCTTTGCAAGGGCTGGGATAACCCCGATGAAAGCCGTTTGCACGGGCGCTTCGATACCCGTCAGTCGTCCTTCGACACGGCCGCTAGCGCGGCCTGCTCAGGATGACGTTGTATGTTTTTCAGTGATTTAATATCGACCTCATGCTGAGCAGCTGTCCAAAGGACAGCGTGTCGAAGCACGACTGACGGCTCCCCGAAGCGCCCCACCCCAAACTTCCTCACGCACCCCAAGCAGCGCTCTGCACACTCCGCCGATCTCGGCTACAGTCGCGGCCATGACCGTGACCGCCTTCCTCGTCGTCGCCGCGAGCGCCGTCCTCGCCCTGATCGCGCTGGCGGTGCCGGCGGCGAAGCACCTGCGCGTCCCGCTGCCGGTCGTCGTGTCGGTCGCGGGCCTGACCGTCGGGTGCCTGCCGCTGATCTTCGAGATCGATACGCCGACCCAGTTCCTGGACACCTACGACGCCTGGATCTTCGACCAGCTTGCGCTCGACAGCCAGGCGCTGCTGCTGGTGTTCCTGCCGCCGCTGTTGTTCGAGATGGCGCTCGCGGTCAACGTCCGCCGGCTGTTGGACGACGCGCTGATCGTACTGCTGATGGCGGTGGTCGCGGTCGTGCTCGCGACCGGGCTGATCGGGCTCTCGGTCTGGGCGTTTTCGTCGTTCAGCCTGGTGCTGTGCCTGCTGTTGGGCGCGGCGATCTCGACCACCGATCCCTCCGCGGTGGTGTCGACCTTCAAGGAAATCGGCGCGCCGCGGCGCCTGTTGGTGATCCTGGAGGGCGAGAGCCTGCTCAACGACGCCGCGGCGATCGCCCTGTTCACGCTGCTGATCGCGCTTGCCGGCGCTGAGACCGCGGTCTCGCCGGGCGGGGTCGTGCTCGCCTTCCTGTACGACGTCGGGATCGGGGCCGCGGCCGGCATCGCGCTCGCCTGGGCGGTCAGCCGGCTCTACCCCGTACTCGGCGCCTCGCCGGTCGCGGAGACGTCGATGACGGTCGCGCTCGCCTACGGCGCCTACCTGCTGGCGGACGTGGCGCTCGGCGCGTCGGGTGTCGTGGCGGCGGTCTGCGCAGGCCTGACCACGACCGTCTCCGGCCAGGTGCGCATGGGACCCGGCAACTGGCGCAACGTCGCGACCGTGTGGTCGCAGATCGGCTTCTGGGCGAACACGCTGGTGCTCTTGATCGCCGCCGCCCTGGCACCGGCGCTGTTGGTCACGCTGCACTGGTCGCACGCCCTGCTGCTGCTGGCGGCGTTCGCGGGCGCCTTTCTGGCGCGCGCGGCGATCCTGTTCGGGCTGCTCCCGGGGTTCAGCCTGCTCGGCCTCGCCCAGCCGATGACGGGCGCGCAGAAGACGCTTGCCTGGTGGGGCGGCGTGCGCGGGGCGGTCACGCTCTTGCTGGCGTTCTCGCTCGCCGAGGTCACCGCGCTGCCGGAAGCCAACCGGACGGCGGTCGCCGGGATCGCCTGCGGCTTCGTCTTCGCCACCCTGCTGCTCAACGCCGCCAGCCTGTCCTGGCTGACCCGGCGGCTGGGCCTGGACCGGCTGTCGGCGAGCGACCTCGCCCTGCGCGAGAAGATCGTCGCGGGGGCGCTGGAGGAGACCCGCCAGCACGTCGACGAGCTGGCCGCCGAACGCGCGGTCGACCCGCAGGCGACGGCGGACATGCGCGAGGTCTACGAAGGTCAGCTGCGCCGGACCCTGGAGGAGACGCAGGGCATCGACATTCCCTTCCACAAGCGCCTGGAACTGGGCCTGACCATCTTGTGCAACCAGGAAAGCCAGCACTTCCAGGACGCCTTCGAGGCGGGCGCGGTGGGCGCCGCGGAAACCCGGCGCCTGCGCGCGATCGCCGAGCGGATCGGGGACGCCGCCCGGACCGGCGGGCGGGACGGCTACCAGCGGGCGATGGCCGCCGCCGCCCGCGTGCCCCGGACGCTGATCGCAGCCGCCCTGCTGCAGCGCTGGGCCGGGATCGACCGCCCGCTGCGCCAGCAGCTCGGCCTGCGGCTGACGGTGCTCTTGGAGACGGAGAACGCGCTTCGGGACCTGGAACGCTTCGTCCCCCATACGCTGGCGCAGATGATCGGCCAGGATGCCGCCCTGAACCTGGGCCAACTGCTGGCCGAACGCCGGCGGATGGTGCGCGAGCAGATCCAGGCGATCGGCGAGCAGTACCCGGACTTCACCGAACGGCTGGAGACCGTCCTGCTGCTGCGCGCCGCCGCCAGGCGCGAACGGGCGCAGTACGACCAGCTGTTCGCGGCCGGGGTGATCGGCGCGGAACTGCACGGCTGGCTGGTGCGCGAGCTGGAAGCCCGGCGGCGCCAGCTGCGCCGGGCACTGCCGGACCTGGACCCAGGGCTCTCGGCGCGCGCGCTCTTGGACGACGTCCGGCTGCTGGACGCGCTGGACGGGGCGCAGAAGGACCGCCTGGTCGGCTATCTGACCCGCCGCCTGGTGTTCCCCGGCGAGGTGCCGGTGCACGCCAACCGCCCCGGACGCGCCGGACGGCGGGCGCGCAGTCTCTGCATCCTGGCAAGCGGGGTCGCCGAACGGCGGGACGACCATGCCAAGGTCTGGCTGCGACCCGGCGACGTCGTCGGTACGCGCGCGCTCCTGGGGCTCGCCGATCCGGTGCCCGCGCGCGTGGTCGCGGTCAGCTTCTGCCGGGTCCTGCTGCTGAGCCCGAAGGCGCTGCAGAAGCTCGAACGCCGGGATCCCGAGATCGCCGCACGGCTGCGCGCGGCCGCGCGCAAGCACGCCTTCGCCAAGCCGGCCGACCCACTCCACCGAAGCCGGAGAGACGCCCGAACTGGTTCGTTCGGACTAAGCCCGACGCGTCCGCCCGCGACCGCCCCGGATCGCGTGCCTCGCGCGATAGCGCGCCCTGCGCCCGGTCCAGGAGTCGCTGGCCGAAGGTCATGTCCGCCGTCCGCACCCGTTCTGCGTGCCCAGACCGCATGCCCGTTGCCCGCCGATCGACGGGGTGAACGTGCGGCCGGCACTTCAGCCGTGTAGGATAGGGTCAAACCGCTCGGCGGCGACAGCGCGATTCCGGCTGAGCCGCGCCGGCACGCCCGGAGCATGCGTTGGCGTGGCCGACGGCGGTGCGCCGTGGCATCATGGCGGCCGAACGCGCCCGAGGTCGACGCGCGCCGCCGCCTGCCGCACCGGCGCGCCGCATGGTCCATCGCGGGCGTCACCAGGATCCCCGACAGGAGCCGTTCCATGACGCGTGCCTTCATTTTCCCCGGCCGCGGGGCAGAGACGATCGGGATGGGCCTGCATTACGTGCAGGCCTACCCGTCCGCGCGCTACGTCTTTCAGGAGATCGACGACGCGCTGGGTCAGGAACTGTCCCGCCTGATCTTCGAAGGTCCGGAAGACGAGCTCGCGGATCCGGAAAACGCCGATCCGGCCATGCTGGCGGTCAGCCTCGCCGGGGTGAAGGCGCTCGAGGAGCAGGGCGACCTGTGGCTGTCGGAAACCGGCAACTTCGTCGCCGGCCACGGCCGCGGCGAGCTGACGGCGCTGGCCGCGGTGGACGCGCTCACGGCCGGGGAAGCGGCGAAGTGGCTGCGCGCCCGGGCCAAGGCGATCTGGTCCGCCTATCCCCAGGACAAGGGCGCGACCTGCACGGTGCACGGCCTCGACCTCGCCACGGTCAAGGCACTTGCGGACGAGGCGGCGCAGCAGGGCGTCTGCGAGCTGGCCCGCGACGACGCTCCCGACAGTCACGCCGTCAGCGGCGAGCGCGCGGCGGTGGAAGCGTTCGTGGCCGCCGCCGGAAAGAAGGGCGGCGAGACCCACCTGTTGGACGGCATCCCGCCGCTGCACTGCCGGCTGATGGAACCGGCGGTGGCGCAGCTGCAGGAAACGCTGGCGGATCTGCCGGTCGCCACGCCCAAGCTGCCGCTGGTCTCCAACGTCACCGCCTACGCGCTGGAAAGCCCGGACGAGATCCGCACGCGGCTGGCCGAGCAGGTCGCCCGGCCGATCCGATGGCGGGAGAGCGTCGAATACATGAAGGACCACGGCGTGACCGAGTTCCTGGAGATCGGCCACGGCGACGACCTGAGCACCTACGTCCGCGCGATCGCCGGCTCCCACGAAGCCCACGCGATCGAGGACGCCCAGGACATCGAACGCGCCCTCGACGACGTGCTTTAGGGAGTCGCTGGCAGGTGGGGGCGGCGTACCGCCGCACAGATCCGCGCGACGTTGACGAACCGGGTTCCAGCAGTCCGTATCGGGATGCTTCGAGACGCGCGCCTGCGGGCGCGCTCCTCAGCATGAAGCTAAGCAACTGAAAACACAGTAACTTCATCCTGAGAAGGGCCGCAAGCCCGTCTCGAAGGATCCCTGACGGATGCCCACCGGATACCCGCGTGAGGTGTCGCGCGCTTGGGTGGGATACGCAGGGCCGAGGCCTGCGGCGATTCCCCGGCCACGCCCGTGCCGCAGCGCCGATCCGCCCGCCGGTGCGTGGGACAGATGCGCGCATGCTTTATTAGAAGAATTGAAAGCTCGGGGTGCGGGCTTAAACTCATTTCCCAGATAGATGTTTTCCCGGCCGGCCGCGGACCCGCCCGGCCCAGCCCCCCGTCGGAGGACCCGATGCTCGACGCGCTCTCGGCGCTCGATCTGGCCCGCATCCAGTTCGCCTTCACCGTCTCATTCCACATCATCTTCCCGGCGTTCACGATCGGCCTGGCCAGCTATCTGCTGGTGCTGGAGGGCCTGTGGTTCTGGACCCGCGACGACGCCTACGCGACGCTGTTCGCCTACTGGAAGAAGATCTTCGCGGTCGCCTTCGGCATGGGCGTGGTGTCGGGGATCGTGATGTCCTACCAGTTCGGCACGAACTGGAGCACGTTCGCCGACAAGGCCGGCCCGATCGTGGGCCCGCTGATGGGCTACGAGGTCCTGAGCGCGTTCTTCCTGGAGGCGGGCTTCCTCGGCATCATGCTGTTCGGCTTCAACCGCGTGGGCCCCAAGCTGCACCTGTTCGCGACCGCCATGGTGGCCTTCGGCACGCTGTTCTCCGCCTTCTGGATCCTGAGCGTGAACAGCTGGATGCAGACCCCGGCCGGCTTCGCGATCAACGACGCCGGGCAGTTCGTGCCGCAGGACTGGTGGGCGATCGTCTTCAACCCCTCGTTCCCCTACCGGCTGGTGCACATGGTGCTCGCGGCCTACCTGACGACCGCGTTCGTGGTCGGCGGCGTGGGCGCCTGGCACCTGCTCAAGAACAGCCGCGACCGCGGCGCGCGGATCATGTTCTCGATGGCGATGTGGATGGCGATCGTGGTCACCCCGCTGCAGATCGCGGCCGGCGACCTGCACGGCCTGAACACCCTGAAGCACCAGCCGGCCAAGATCGCCGCGATGGAAGGCCACTACGAGACCCACGAGAACGGCGCGCCGCTCTACCTGTTCGGGATTCCGGACGACGAGGCGGGCAAGCTGCGCTGGTCGGTCGGCATCCCCAACCTCGGCTCCTACATCCTGACCCACGACTGGAACGGCGCGGTGAAGGGCCTGGAGGCGTTCCCGGAGGACAAGCGCCCGCCGACCGCCTGGGTGTTCTGGTCGTTCCGGATCATGGTCGCCCTCGGCTTGCTGATGCTCGCGGTCGGCGGCTGGGCGCTGGTGCAGCGGCTGCGCCGGCGGCTCTACGCCGACACCTGGCTGAAGCGCGCGGCCGTGGCGATGGCGCCGTCCGGCTTTATCGCCGTGCTCGCCGGCTGGGTGACGACCGAGGTCGGCCGCCAGCCCTACACCGTCTACGGCCTGCTGACGACGGCGGAGAGCAGCTCGGCCGTCGGCGCGCCGGCGGTCGCGGCCTCGCTGGTCGCCTTCATCCTGGTCTACTTCGCGCTGTTCGGGGCCGGCACCGTCTACATCCTGCGGCTGATGGCGAAGCCGCCCCACACCGGCGATGCCACCGGCGACGCCGACACCGGGCCGACCCGGGCGTCCGGGCTGACGCCCGCGCCCTCGGTCGCCCCCGACAAGGTCTTCCCGGCGGAATAGGAGCGCTGCCACGATGATCGATCCGGCAACCATCTGGGCCGCGCTGATCGCGGTGGCGGTCCTGGCCTACATCCTGCTCGACGGCTTCGACCTGGGGGTGGGCATCCTCTACCCCCTGGTGGAGAGCGAGCAGGACCGCGACCAGATGATGAACTCGGTCGCCCCGGTCTGGGACGGCAACGAGACCTGGCTGATCCTGGGCGGCGGCGGCCTGTTCGCGGTGTTCCCGCTGGCCTACGCGACCATCCTGCCAGCGCTCTACGCGCCGCTCACCGCGATGCTGCTGGCGCTGGTGTTCCGCGGCGTGGCGTTCGAGTTCCGCTGGCGCAGCCGGCGCCACAAGCACCTCTGGTCGGCCGCGTTTTCCGGCGGCTCGATCCTGGCGGCGTTCGCCCAGGGCGTGGCCTTGGGCGCGCTGGTCCAGGGCATCGACGTCGCGGGGCGCGCCTACGCCGGCGGCTGGTTCGACTGGCTGAGCCTGTTCAGCGTGATGACCGGGTTCGCGCTCGTGGTCGGCGACGCGCTGTTGGGCGCCACCTGGGTGGTGCTGAAGACGGACGGGAACCTGCGCCGGCAGGCGCAGCGCTTCGCCTGGGGCTTCGGCGCGCTCACCCTGGCGGCGATCGGCTCGGTCAGCCTGTGGACGCCGTTCCTGAACGACGCCTACCTGGCGCGCTGGTTCGCCTGGCCCAACCTGATCCTGAGCGGCGTGATGCCGCTTCTGGTGCTGGGCTGCGCCTACGGCTTGATCCGCGGCCTGCGGCGCGGGCCGGACGCCCTGCCCTTCCTGGCGGCGAACGGGCTGTTCGTGCTCTGCTACCTCGGCATCGGGATCAGCTTCTACCCCTACATCGTCCCGCACGCGGTGACGATCTGGAACGCCGCGGCGCCGGACAGCAGCCTGTGGTTCCTGCTCGCCGGCACGGCCGTGCTGCTGCCGATGATCCTGGGCTACACCGCCTACGTCTACTGGGTGTTCCGCGGCAAGATCGACCCGGACGAGGGCTATCACTGATGGCGCGCGCCAAGCGCCCCAAGCTGGGCGTGGTCCACGAGGACCGCGCCGACCCCGCCACCGCCGGCGCCGACCGCCCCTGGAAACGCCTCGCCTGGTTCGCCGCGCTCTGGGCCGGCAGCGTCGCCGCGCTGGGCGTCGTGGGCTACGCGATCAAGCTGGCGTTGGGGGCGTAGGGCGGCGTCGGCCGCGCCGGCGCCCGGCCTTGGCGTCCCCCGGCGGTTGTGGTTTGCTTGCAAGCAGTTGAGCCCACCGATCTCGGTCCGCTGCGGTAACCCCCTTGTCCACCGACCCCGAAACGAGCGCGACACGCGCACCTGGGACACGGTGATGCGGCAGGCCCGCCAGCAGGCCGCCGGCCCGCGACCCGCGCGCTGCCGGTCGAACGCGGCTACCCGCCGTTCCTGCTGGCGGCGGACATCGCCGCACGTGGTCGAGGTGCTCGCCGACTTCTCCGGCCAGGGCAACGACTTCGCCCGCTTCCCGGACAAGCAGTCGTTCCGCGTCCAGCTGTGTCCTTTCTTCTAGCTTCACCTTCCTCGCCAAATCCGCATCCTTATATCCGGGAAGCTCTCAGCGCCTCCACACCAAGACAAAAGCCTCATCCGAACTCAATTCTTTCCAGGCCGTCTCTCGCAAATTTCCGCATCGACAACAGCCGCACACCATACCACCGACGTTTGCAAATATCAGGTAGAAAGCCGGGGGCTGCAGCTGTCGTCAGTGGCGGGATCGAACATGGATTCGCATCACTAAGAACCTTCTCGACACGTTTGGTAAATCATGCAGCGCAAGTGGTTCGAATTGAACTTTTGGTGCCCGCGCTTCACCGCTACGATGATCCTATCGGGATCGGCGGTCCAGACGAACGGTTTCGTGGCCTGGTTGTATTCGGCCACGAAGCGATTGATGGCGGCCTGGAGATCGACGAGGGATCGGAACACGCCACGCTTCAGGCGGCGTTTACTGAGCTTCGCGAAGAAGCCTTCCACGGCGTTCAACCAGGAGCAAGACGTCGGGACGAAGTGGAAGGTGAAGCGCGGGTGCCGGGCGAGCCACTTCCGGACCTTCGGGTGTTTGTGAGTGGCGTAGTTGTCCAGGATCAGGTGGATTTCCTTGTCCGCCGGCGTGTCACGATTGATCTGGTTTAGGAATTTGATGAACTCGTCGTGCCGGTGGCGCTGCATGTTGCGCCCGATGACGGTTCCGTCGAGCACGTTCAGGGCCGCGAACAGCGTCGTGGTCCCGTGGCGCTTATAGTCGTGGGTCATCGTGCCCGCGCGGCCCTTCTTGAGCGGCAGGCCCGGTTGGGTGCGGTCGAGGGCCTGGATCTGGCTCTTCTCGTCGACCGAGAAGACGAGGGCATGCGCCGGCGGGTCCATGTAGAGGCCGACGACATCGCGCAGCTTGTCGGCGAACGCGGGATCGTTGGAGAGCTTGAACTGTCGCACGCGATGGGGCTGCAGACCGTGCCTATGCCAGATCCGCTGGACCGAGCTGACGCTGATCCCGGCGGCCTCCGCCATCATGGCACCGGTCCAGTGGGTCGCCTCCCTGGGCGGCGGCTCGAAGGTCAGCGCCAGCACGCGGTCGACCACCTCTTGATCGAGCGGCGGGACGCGCGAGGGCCGCGTCTTGTCGCGCAACAGCCCGTCGACCCCTTCGGTCATGAACCGTTCCTGCCAGCGCCAGACGCAGTTCTTCGACTTGCCGGTCGCGCGCATGATGGCGTTGGTGCCGAGCCCGTCGGCTGTGCAGAGCACGATCTGCGCCCGCCAGACGTGTTTTCGCGGGGCGTTGCGATCCCGGACGATCGCTTCAAGACGATGGCGGTCATCCGGGAAACCTCGAAACTGATACCGGTGCGCATGCCCCAGATCTCGCACGCGGTGGCCGCGAGGGGAATCCCCTGCGGGACCCAACCGTCAGGACTGCACCACTAGATCCCGGCGATAGCTCCGGGAACTTCGAGCGCTTTGCCAATTTCTGCGTTGTCTCATATGAATATATTGATGAGTTTAACATTGAAGATGTGACTGTTAGTGGTGCCGATGACGCGGGATTAGACGGGGCTCGCGATTGTGGCAAATGGAACGCTTGTTACAGAGCCCGACGACATCGACGAAATCGCAAAAATTAATCGATACCTTGAAATCGATTTCCTTTTCATCCAAGCAAAAAACACTCCAAGCTTCGATGCCGTGATATGGGAAAATTCTTTTTCTGTTAAAGACTTTTTCAGAGGAGCCTGCCTAGCGCGGAACGAACACGTTGAACATTCTCGAAAATTCGTGATCGAATATTTACGCACAGCGCCTATCTTACGCGCCGAAACCCCAATTGCCAAATATATTATGTCACGTCTGGCACATGGAATGAGCCAACTGACTTAAAGAGACGCATAAACACCTTCATAAAAGACCTCAAGTCGCTTAATCTATTTAACGAGGTAAATTTTTACCCTGTTGACGCGCCGCATCTTCAACAACTTTTCAAGTCTACTCGCAGCCGCGCGCAAGCCGCGATCGAATTCCAAAATCAAATCACTCTTCCCGAAATCGCTGGCGTGCAAGAAGCATACTTAGGCGTTCTCCCTGGTACAGAATATTTAAAATCGATCACAGACGACAATGAAAATATCAAGAAATCTCTGTCTTATGACAACGTTCGTGATCTTTCAAGGTCAAAATGACGTCAATCGTGACATTGATCAAACCATCAAAACGAGGCAATGTCGACTCATTCTGTATCCGAAACAACGGGATTACAATTGTTGCACGCAGTTTGAATAAAGTAGGAAATCGTTTTACGATTGAAGATTATCAAATCGTAAATGGCTGTCAGACAAGTCACGTTATCTTTAATAATCGATCAACAATCAGCGGAAATTTTTTTGTGCCTATCAAATTGATTGTGACTGAAGACCAAACAATACAAACTCAATTATCCGCTCTTCGAACCGGGCAGACCGAAGTACGCTTAGAAGAACTCGCAAGCGTTATCATCGTTCCAGAAAAAATTAGAGGACTTTTATAACACGTTTCGGCGACAAAGCCCTGCATTATGAGCGACGGGCAAAACAGTACAGTGACTCAGTAAACATTGAAAAAGTTCGAATGATCTCAATCTAGTTATCAGATACGGTACTTTGCGTCGATGTTTCTGTGAGGAACCGCACAGAGCGGGAACAGATACGGAACATTGCTAGATTTGATTGGTGAAAAGGTATTTAATGACGATCATTATCCCGATCCATATTATACAAGCGCGTTCGCAGCATATGAGCTCAATGGTTTTTTGAAACAATTTTCTCGATACCAGCTACCGAGTCTTCCGGTATCATTGTTTAATGTGTAGCAGGATTTTAATGCAATCTGACGCGCCTCCGAAGTTCAATTCGAGAAAAATACAGAAATTCTGCGAGGACATCAACAAGAAGCTTTGGGATAGTAATCAGGCTCAGAGTACTTCGAGCGTTCTTTTGAGATTATCGATGCAGCGGTCCGTGAAAGCGGTCATACCTTCAACCGAGACACGGCTAAGACACAGTCGTTTACCGAAGATGTTCGCAGGAAAGCGATCGAGAAAGCGGGACACGCTTAACCCAGGTGCTTTCTATGCCCGTAGCGATTTGCCGATGCTGGGCGAGCTGCACGACGAGATCGACCGGGCCGTGCTGCGCGCCTACGGCTGGGACGACCTGATCGACCCGCTGGTCGGCAAGCCGGGCGCGACCTGCCCCAGCCCGCACAAGAGCGCGGACCAGGAGGCGGCGGAGCAGACCCTGCTGTCCCGCCTGGTCGCGCTCAACCAGACCCGCCGGGCGGAGGAGCAGCAGGGCACCGTGCGCTGGCTGCGCCCCGACTACCAGCTGCCCAAGCTGCGCCACAAGCTGCCCCAGGGAACCCAGCTGGAAACGCCCGGCCTGGAGCCGGTCACAGCCGAGAGCCAGCCCAAATGGCCGAGCGACGACCTGCAGCAGATCCGCGTCGTCCACCAGGTCCTCGAGCGCGCGGACAGCCCGGTCACCCCCGAAACGGTCGCCCGCGCCTTCGCCGGCAAGCTGTCCGCCAAACGCAAGCAGCGCGTCGACGAAGTCCTGCAAACCCTCACCGCCACCGGCGCCGCCCGCACCCCCGAAGGCGACCCGACACAGCGCCTCTGTGCCAAGGGTCGGGTGCGTAAACTCCAGGAACCAGTCACGCAACGGGAGGCGAACTCGTACACGACGCTGAAAAACGGCGCATTGAACCTTGGCGACATTCAAATCCAAAACTGGAACATTCGTGGAGCAGGCAATCGGTTACGAGCTTCGTTTTAATATTTTCAAACCGATATTAGGCGCAGTCTCCCCGAAAACCATTTTGTCCGAATTCGATCATGGACACATCGAAGTCGCTTCATACCAAAATAAAAGGCAAAAGCTTGGAATTCGGGGCGTTCGACAACCCAATGGTAATTGTGCGGAGCAGTCCCGGTACGAACATCCGCCCACCTTCCGCTTTCTCCGGATGACCTACAACGGCTTGAAGAATATTCGAAACTCGGAAAACTTAAAATTCTTCGTATCTGCTTTCAGTTCGGGCTACGACGGGTCGCAATGGGCTAGAGCTGAACTACACGCAGACTACGAAGTATCGCGCTCAGCTTGGTATTGCCGTTCAAGCGCGCTTGGATCACTACATACTGCGCTGTATGAAATCCCAATCACTAGCCCCCACAATGACGGTGCTCTAGATCAACCGATCCAAAACCTCCGGCAAGCACAACGCCACCTCGCCGACGGGAATTGGCAACTCTGCAAGTCAAAGACTGTCGTGCTATTTTTCGGTCTTGCGGGGTACCATCGATTCGGTTCTGGAAATTGGTCGAGCGGCCTTTTCAAAAGTTTTGAAAACATAACGACAGTCCCAGCGACTAGTCGAGACCGATCGCGAACGTGCGATTTGGTGGGCCTGGTCGAAACTATACAAAATCTCGCTAATCACGAGGAAGACGCACCAGATTTCAACGCGAGTTATACAGAAGCGAAAATGACGCCCGTATCGCGGCATCCACAATGATCTATCGAGCCAGAAAACGAATTGAGTGACGAATCCGGTTATCGCCGAATGCACGTCTTGGGACCGGTCGACTTAACTTCTACACCTGCGTCGGGCCCGCCTCGCCCTCCATAAAAGCCGGCAAGCCGCGCAGGTCCGCCGCGCGCTACCGGCAGGACGACCCGATCACGGCACCGATCCCGCGTACCCGACGGCCCATGTTCGTGCCGCCGGGGACCGGACAGGGCGGACGGACCGCGCTATATGGACCTCGCCGGGACGCCGGGCGGCGGCGGTCCGGCTCCCTTGACCAAGCGTGCGGATGGCGAGCGTGCCCGGTTCGGATGCCAGTCAGGTGACGGTCGATCTGACGGCGGTGATCATCGCCGTCGCCGAGGGCGAGCCGCAGGTGCTGGTGATCGACCCGGCCGACGCGGCAGACGCGCGCCGCGGCGCGGCGGACCCGGCACGCCCGGCGAGGCGCGGCTGGAGGCGCTGCCGTCGGGGCCGCTGCAGCCGGGGCACCGGACGCTGCAAGCCGGGTTACGCGCATGGGTCGAGCGGCAGACCCGGCAGTCGCTCGGCTACGTCGAGCAGCTCTACACCTTCGGCGACCGCGCCCGGCCGCCGCACGAACGCCCGCTCGCCCCGGCGGCGCCGCCGGAACGCCCGGGCGGTGCTGGCACCGCGGGCAACGATCCCGAACAGCGGCGACCCCAACAGCGGCGACCCCGGCGGCGACCCGGCCGGGGCCGGCGCGCTGGCCGCCGCACCCTGTCGCTCGCCTACCTGGCGCTGGTGCCGAGGCGCACGCCGAGCTCGCGCTGCCGGCGCGCTGGCGGCGCTGGTACGATCTGCTGCCCTGGGAGGACGGGCGCGCCGGCCAGCCGGCGGCGACGCGGGAGCTGACCGAGCGGCTGCGCGCCTGGGCGGAGAGCGCGCGCGGCCGGGAGCGCGGCCAGCGGCTGGACCGGCTATCCCTCACCTTCGGGCTGGGCGAGACCGGCTGGGACGAGGAGCGGGCGCTGGAGCGCTACGAGCTGCTCTACGAGGCCGGCCTGGTGCCGGAGGCCTGGACCGACCGCGGCGCCGGCGTGCCGGCGGAGGTCGCGCGGCTGCCCGGCCAGGCGATGACGGCCGACCACCGGCGGATCATGGCGACCGCGATCTCCCGCCTGCGCGGCAAGATCAAGTACCGCCCGGTGCTGTTCGAGCTGATGCCGCCGACCTTCACCCTGTTGCAGCTGCAGCGCACCGCCGAGGCGCTGTCGGGCGTGCGCCTGCACAAGCAGAACTTCCGCCGGCTGGTCGAGCGCCAGAAGCTGGTGGAGGAGACCGGCGCGGTCGAGACCGAGACCGGCGGCCGGCCGGCCAAGCTGATGCGCTTCCGCCCGGAGGTCCAGCTGGAGCGCCCCGCGCCGGGGTGCGGCCCAGCGCCCCACGCGGCTCACCGCGTCGTTGACGTGAGCCCGCGCGGGCTTATGCTCAAACTGCGAATAACTGATCGCGCCCGCCCGGACCGCGGATCGCCCGGCGAGTCGTCCCACCTAATGCTCACTGATGAGCATAGTTGCGGCGACGGCCAGGGCCGCGCCGCATGCGGCCGGGCGCGTCCGAGGAGGACCTGCAGATGGCCCAGTCCACCGCCGCGCCCCACACCGCCGCGCCCCAGGCCGCCGCGCCCCAGACCGATGCGCCCCAGGCCGCTACGCCGCACAACGGCGCGCCCCGCGCCGTCCGGCGTACCACCGGGCCGGCGCCGGACGCCGGCGCCTACACGCCCGAGGTGGCCGCGCGCACGGCCGACGTCTGGGAACGCCTCAAGGGCACGATCCCGGAGATCGAGTGGCCCTTCTTCGCCCCGGAGATCGACGCGATCCGCCGGCTCAAGGCCGAACGCAACGCGGTCGTGCTGGCGCACAACTACCAGACCCCGGAGATCTTCCACGGCGTCGCCGACATCGTCGGCGATTCGCTCGCCCTCGCCCGGCAGGCGACCGCGACCGACGCGAAAGTGATCGTCCAGGCGGGCGTCCACTTCATGGCGGAGACGGCCAAGCTGGTGAACCCGGAGAAGACCGTGCTGATCCCGGACAGCGCGCGCGGGCTGCTCGCTCGCGGAGTCGATCACCGCGGCCGACGTCCGCGCCCTGCGCGCGCGCCATCCGGGCGTGCCGGTGGTGACCTACGTCAACACCAGCGCCGCCGTGAAGGCGGAGGCGGATGTCTGCTGCACCTCCTCCAACGCCGTGCGGGTGGTCGAGGCGCTGGGCGCCTCCAGGGTGCTATTGATCCCCGACCAGTACCTCGCCGCCTGGGTGGCGACCGCAGACGGAGGTCGAGATCATCGGCTGGCAGGGCCAGTGCGAGGTCCACGAACGCTTCACCGGCGAGCAGATCCGCGGCTACCGGGCGAACTTCGACGACCTCACCGTGATCGCCCACCCGGAAGTGTCCGCCGGACGTGATCGCCGGCGGCGGATTTCGCCGGCTCGACCGCGCAGATGATCGATTACGTCCACGACCGCCGGCCGGGCCGGGTGTTGCTGGTGACCGAATGCTCGATGTCCGACAACGTCGCCGCCCAGGCGCCGGAGCGCAGTTCGTGCGCCCCTGCAACCTGTGCCCGCACATGAAGCGGATCACCCTGGGCGGGATCCGGCGCGCGCTGGAGACGCTGCAGCCGGAAGTGACCGTGGACCCCGCCGTCGCCGGCCCCGCGCGCCGGGCGGTCGAGCGCATGCTGGAGATCGCATGACCCCGAGCACGCCCCCGAGCACGCCCCCGAGCACGCCGGCCACGCCACGCCACGCGCGGCGCGCACGCCGCGGGCGAGCGCACGATCGTCCTGGGCGCCGGGGTCGCCGGGCTGGCGGTCGCGCTCGCCCTCGCGCCGCGCCCGGTCACCATCGTCACCCCGGGCCCGGTCGAGGCCGGCGCGGCGACAGCCTGGGCGCAGGGCGGGATCGCCGCCGCGCTTGCCCGCGACGACAGCCCGGCCCGGCACGCCGAGGACACGCTGGCCGCCGGCGCGGGCCTGTGCGACCCGGCGGTGGTCGACGCGGTGACCCGGGCCGGTCCGGCGGCGATCCGCCGGCTGGAAGCCTGGGGCGTCGCGTTCGACCGCGCCGCAGACGGCGGCCATGCCCGCGCGCTCGAAGGCGGCCACACGCTCGCGCGCGTGCTGCACGCGGGCGGCGACCGCTCCGGCGCGGCGATCCGCCAGGCCCTGCTCCGGGCCGCGCAGGCCAGCCCGTCGATCGCCTTCGCCGCGCACCGCCAGGCCGACCGCGCTCCTGACCGCGGGCGGCCGGGTCGCGGGCGTGCGCCTGCGGCCGGCCGACCGGCCCGGCACGGACGATCCGATCGACCTGCCGGCCCGCGCGGTCGTGCTGGCAACCGGCGGCTACGCCGCGCTGTTCGCCGCGACCACCAACCCGCTCGGCAACTGGGGCGGCGGGCTGGCGCTCGCCGCGCGCGCCGGGCTGCTGTTGCGCGACCTGGAGTTCGTGCAGTTCCACCCGACCGCGATCGACCTGCCGGGCGACCCGCTGGCGCTGGCGAGCGAGGCGATCCGCGGCGCCGACGCCCGCCTGGTCGACGACACCGGCCGGCCGGTGACCCAGGGCGTGGCCGGCGGCGATCTCGCCCCGCGCGACCGGGTGGCCGCCTGCGTCGGCCCGCGCCCGGGCGGCCGGCCACGGCGTCTACCTGGACACGCCGGCCGCGCTCGGCCGCGGCTTCGCCGCGCGCTTCCCCGGGATCGCGCGGCACTGCCGGCGGCCGGGCTGGACCCGGCGGTGCAGCCGATCCCGGTGCGCCCGGCGGCCCACTTCGCCATGGGCGGGGTCGGTGCGGACGCCGAGGGCCGCACCTCGTTACCCGGCCTGTGGGCCTGCGGCGAGACCGCGGCGACCGGGCTGCACGGCGCCAACCGGCTGGCCTCCAACTCGCTGCTCGAAGGGGTGGCGATGGCCCCCTGGGTCGCCGCCAGCATCGCCGAGACGCCGGCACGGGCCCGGGACGCCGGCCGGCCGGTCCCGGCGGGTCCGCCGCTCAAGGCGGTCGACCCGGATGCGCTGCTGGCGCTGCGCCGGGTGATGCAGGCGCGCGTCGGCGTGGTCCGCGACGGCGCCGGCCTGAGCGACGCGCTGGGAGATCGACGCGCTGCGCCCAGGCGCCGACGGGCCCGCGGAGGTCGCCCGGCTGCTGACCCTGGCGGCGCTGCAGCGCACGGAGAGCCGCGGCGCCCACCAGCGCAGCGATCACCCGCACACCGCGGCCGTCGCCCGGCACAGGCGAGCTGACGCTGGCGACAGCCCGTGCGGACCCGGCCGATCACGCGTCGCGAAGGGAGACCGCGGCATGACCGGCGCAACCGAACCGATCCACCTGCCCCAGTTGCCCCGCGTGCTGATCGAACCGCTGGTCCGCGCTGCCTTGGCGGAAGACCTGGGCCGGGCCGGCGACCTGACGACCGACGCGCTGATCGCCCCGGACGCCCTGCGGCCGGCGGCGATCCGCGCCCGCACGGCCGGGCGCGTCGCGGGGGTCGACGCCGCGCTGCCTGGCGTTCGAACTGCTCGACCCCGCGGTGCAACTGGACGTGCACGCGCCCGACGGCACGCCCGTCGACGCGGGCGCCACGATCCTGCGGATCGCGGGGCCGGCGCGCGCGCTCCTGAGCGGGGAGCGGGTCGCCTTGAACCTGCTGGGCCACCTGTCGGGCATCGCCACCGCCACCGCCGAGCTGGTCGGCGGCGGTCGCCGGCACCGGGGCTGAGATCGGCGACACCCGCAAGACCACGCCCGGCCTGCGCGCGCTGGAGAAGGCCGCGGTCCGCGCCGGCGGCGGGCGGAACCACCGCTTCGGCCTGGATGACGCGGTGCTGATCAAGGACAACCACATCCAGCTGGCCGGCGGGCCGGCGGCCGCCGTGCGCCGGGCGCGCGCGGCCGTCGGCCACCTGGTCAAGATCGAGGTCGAGGTCGACACGCTGGACCAGCTGGACGCGGTGCTGCCGCAAGCGCCCGACGCCGTGCTGCTGGACAACATGGACGTGGCCACGCTGCGCGCGGCGGTGGCGCGGATCGGCGGCCGGGCGGTCGCGGAGGCGTCGGGCGCGATCACCCAGGCGCGCGCGCCCGCGATCGCCGCGACCGGGGTCGACGTGATCTCCTCGGGCTGGGTGACCCACAGCGCGCCCGCGCTCGACATCGGCCTCGATTTCGACGGCTAGGCATGCTTCAGCTGAAACGTGATCCCGCGTTTCAGCGGCTGGCCCTAAGGCATGCGCGAGCGTACTGGTCCGCCGCGGCCGCGCCCGATCGGTGGGCGGCGCGGATGACGGGTGCGGACCGTCGTCGGCGCCCGCGTGTCGGGCGCTGGACGGGGCCCAAGCGTTCCTCCCCGTAAGCGCGCACGTGGTTGGCGGGCCGGTCGCGCATGCGCACGCGTTGGGCGGGCGCCGGCCTTCTCTTTGACGTGCGCGCGCGCGGCAACGCCCTCGTTCAGGGCACGGCGCGCGGCGGTGAACTGGAGCATGCCGGGGCTTGCGGTGACGCGAATTGACGCGCGGCAAAAATCCGCGGGCGCGGCGCACGGGAATTCGCTTGGTTGGAAAGTTTTCCCTGTGCGCACCGACGCGCCCTGCCGCCGCAGGCGCGCTTGCTGCTACGCGAAACCTCACTTCCGGGGCTAACGCCGGAGCCGCTGGACAGCTTACGCGCGCGCGCCGGGCTGTGTCCGGACGAGATCGACCAGCGCGCCCGGCTGCTGACGGTGTAAACGGGCGGGCTGCCGCAGGAGCACGGGCCCGCGCGGCTACTCCATGCCGATCGCGGTCTTGTAGACGTGCAGCAGCTCTTCCTGCTCGCTGCGGTCCTGCTGGTCCATCTTGCGCAGGCGCACCAGCTGGCGCATCACCTTGGTGTCGAAGCCGTTGGCCTTGGCCTCGGAGTACACCTCGCGGATGTCGGCCTGCAGGTTGGCCTTCTCCTCCTCCAGCTTCTCGATCCGCTCGATATAGGACTTCAGCTGGTCGCCGGTGATGCCTTGGGTGTCGGCCATGGTGCTCGGGTTACGCCTTTACGTCTGACAACTCGTGGAACGCCGGCGGCGGCGACTCGGAATGCCGGGCTGCGGCCGGGACGCGGACCCTAGCGGCAGGTGCCCGCCCGCGCAACGTGGGAGCGCGCAACGTGGGAGGGGGCGATCGTGGATGGCGCGGGCGGGACGGCGTCCCGCCAACCCCCGCTCCCTTGAGGAGACTTTTGCACGGCAGCTTCGATCGCCGTTCAGGCGTCCTTCGACACGCCGACCTGCGGTCGGCTGCTCAGGATGACGTCAGTTTCTTAAGCTGTTGATATTGTGGAAACTTTACAAATTCTGACGTCATCCTGAGCAGGCCGCGTTAGCGGCCGTGTCGAAGGACGCCTGACGGGTACAGCAACCATCGTTCAAAAGTCTCTCCTCAAGGGAGAGGGACCTGCCGCGGCGGCGTCCTTACCCGCCCGGCGCACCCCCATCCCCCACGCGAAAACGGCCGCCGGGTGTGCCCGGCGGCCGTGATCGTCGGCTTGCGATGACGCGGGGGCTTCAGCTCCCCTGCGGCTCCGGCTCCAGGCCGCCGGTCGCGCCGCCCTTGTTGCGGCCGCTGGACGGCACGGAGGCGCGGCGGCCCGGCTGGCTCTTCTCGCCGCCGCCGGGCTCGGACCGGTCGATGTTCTCGCCGTTCAGCAGCTTCTGCACCTCGGCGGAGGACAGGGTCTCGTACTCCAGCAGGCCCTTGGCGAGCGTGTGCAGGTCGTCGAAGTGCGTGGTCAGCACCTCCTTGGCCTTGGCTTCCGCCTCGGCGATCACGCGGTGGATCTCCTCGTCGATCAGCCGGGCGGTGTACTCCGACAGGTTCTTGCGCTGGGCGACCTGGTGGCCCAGGAAGATGTCCTGCTCGTTCTCGGAGTAGCGCAGCGGGCCGAGGCGCTCGGACATGCCCCACTCGGTGATCATCCGGCGGGCGAGGTCGGTCGCCTGCTTGATGTCGTTGCCGGCCCCGGTGGTGACGTGCTCGTTGCCGTAGATCAGCTCCTCGGCGACGCGGCCGCCGAACATCATCGCCAGCCGCGCGGTGATCTCCGACTTCTTGTAGCCGTAGCGGTCCTTTTCCGGCAGCGACATGGTGACGCCCAGCGCCTGGCCGCGCGGGATGATGGTCACCTTGTGCAGCGGGTCGTTGCCGTCGACGAACAGGGAGATCAGGGCGTGGCCGGCCTCGTGATAGGCGGTCAGCTCCTTCTCCTTGTCGTCCATCACCATGGACCGCTTCTCCGAGCCCATCAGGACCTTGTCCTTGGCGAGCTCGAAGTCGTTCATGGTGACCACGCGCTTGTTGGCGCGGGCGGCGAGCAGGGCTGCCTCGTTGACCAGATTGGCCAGGTCCGCGCCGGAGAAGCCGGGCGTGCCGCGGGCGATCACCTTGGGATCGACGTCGGGGGCCAGCGGCACCTTGCGCATGTGCACGCGCAGGATCCGCTCGCGGCCCAGCACGTCCGGGTTGGGCACGGTGATCTGGCGGTCGAAGCGGCCCGGGCGCAGCAGCGCGGGGTCGAGCACGTCGGGGCGGTTGGTGGCGGCCACCATGATCGACGCCCTCGTTCGCCTCGAAGCCGTCCATCTCGACCAGCAACTGGTTGAGCGTCTGCTCGCGCTCGTCGTTGCCGCCGCCCAGACCGGCGCCACGGTGCCGGCCGACCGCGTCCAGCTCGTCGATGAAGACGATGCAGGGCGCGTTCTTCTTCGCCTGCTCGAACATGTCGCGCACGCGGCTGGCGCCCACGCCGACGAACATCTCGACGAAGTCGGAGCCGGAGATGGTGAAGAAGGGTACGTTCGCCTCGCCGGCGATCGCGCGGGCGAGCAGCGTCTTACCGGTACCCGGAGGGCCGACCAGCAGCATGCCCTTGGGGATGCGGCCGCCCAGACGCTGGAACTTCTGCGGGTCGCGCAGGAAGTCGACGACCTCCTCCAGCTCCTGCTTGGCCTCGTCGATGCCGGCGACGTCGTCGAAGGTCACGCGCCCCGTCTTCTCCGTCAGCAGCTTGGCCTTCGACTTGCCGAAGCCCATCGCTTTGCCGCCGCCGCCCTGCATCTGCCGCATGAAGAAGATCCACACGGCGATCAGCAGCAGCATCGGGAACCAGGAGATCAGGATCGACAGGAGCGGGTTGACCTCCTCCTGCGGCTTGGCGGAGATGCGCACGCCGTTGTCGCGCAGCCGGTCCACCAAATTGGGGTCCTGCGGGGCGTAGGTCTGGAACTGCCGACCGTCCTGGAACTGGCCGGAAACCTCCTGACCCTGGATGGTGACGCGGCTCACCTGGCCGCTTTCCACCTGATCCATGAAGTCGGAGAAGGCCATCTGCTGCTCCGGGCCCCGCTGCGAGGACCCCTGGAACAGGTTGAACAGGGCGAACAGCAGCAGCACGATGATGATCCAGAGTGCTGCGTTGCGGCTGAAGTTCACGGTATCGTTTCCTCTACCTCTGCCGGCGGGCGCCGCGCCCCTCGGGCTGTCGGGGCGGGGGCCTGTTGAAACCGTTGATCGTCGCGCCGATGCGCCCTAGGCCACCCGTATGTTGGGCGCCGGACCGCCGGACTCGGCACGGGGGCGCGGGCGGCCGGCCCGCACGTCCCTTTAGCGGACACTCTACGACATAATGTGCTCTTCGTCTTGAGCAACTGTAAAGCCGGCGCCGGTGAGCGCGCGGTGCGGCGCGTAGCGCCAGTCCGCGAGCCACCCCAGCTCCCATCCAGGGAAATGGCTCAGAGCCGGGACCTCGACCAGCCCCGTCGGCTTTGCCGGGTCGCCGGCGCGCGCGTCGAACACGCCCATCAGCGCCGGGCGCACCGCACCCGGCAGGGCGTGTGATTTCAATGACGGCCGGGCCTGGGTCAGGCAGGCCCAGCCCTCGCGGCCGAGCGGCGCCAGCACGGCCGGCCCGGGCGCGCGCGGCGACAGCCGAGCCTCGAACCGACCGTCGACCACCGCCGTCTCGCCCGGCTGGAGCGTGACGGGGGCGATCCGCTCCCACTCCCGTACCACCAGAACGTCCCTGTTCCGCGGGATCAGCTGGCAACCGCCCAGCGTGCGGGTTGCCCGGAGGCCGGCGCGCAGCTCGCCCGCCAGACGCTCCAGCCGGCCGCCGCGCGGGGGATAGATCGCCCCGCCGAGCGCGAGCAGGACGCGCGCCAGCGCGCCGTCGCCGACCTCCGGCCGGGCGTCGCGGAACGCCGCGGGATCGAGCCGTCCGAAACCGGCTGGATGCAGCGTGACGGCGCGCGCGAGCAGGGCGTCCTGCGCCGCCTCGAGGGTGCGCCGGGCGGTGCCGAGCGCGCCCGCCAGCGCGTTGATCCGACCGATCGACAGGCCGTCGGCGGCCAGCTGCGGCATCACGTCGCGCAGCCGCACGCGCAGGTGGTCGGGATTGCGGTTGGTCGGGTCGTCCCACCCAGCCGACCCCGCGCGCGACGAGCGTGGCCTTCAGACGGTCCTTGGGCAGGTCGATCAGCGGGCGGATCAGCCGCGCTTCCGGCATCTCGCGCTGGTGCGCCATCCCGGCGAGACCGTCCAGCCGGCTCTGAGCCTTGAGGCGCAGCAGCACCGTCTCCGCCCGGTCGGCGCGGTGGTGGCCGAGGGCGAGGTGCAGGATGCCCTCCTGTGCGCAGACGGCGCGCAGCCGGTCGTACCGCTCGGCCCGGGCGTGCTCCTGACGGACCCGCTCGGGCCGGTCGCCCTGCCAGCCGACGATCCGGTGCGCGATCTGGCGTTCGGCCAGCAGCGCGCTGACAAAGCGCGCCTCCGCCGTGGCTTCCGGGCGCAGGCCGTGGTCGACCGTGATCGCCAGCACTTGGCCGCCCCGGGCCGCCGCCCAGTCGGCCAGCAGCAGCGTCAGCGCCAGGCTGTCCGGCCCGCCGGAGACGGCCGCCGCCACCGTGGGCGCCGGCTCGAACGGCGCGAAGGCGTCCATGCGCGCGGCGAACTCGGCCGCGGTGACGGGCGCGGCGTGGGTCATCTTAGGCGACGCCCGTAGGGTGGATTCGCCGCGCCAGCGGCAATCCACCGCGACACCGGACCTCGGGCGGATGGCGGTCGGCGAATTGCTGCGCGAACCCGCCTACGAAAGCCGTGCGCACCCTACCCCTGGCCGCAATTCAGGCGGCTTTGCTCGCGCTCGGCGCGCTGGAGGATGTTGTTCTTGGCGTCGGGATAGCGCGACTGCAGCTCGGCGAAGATGCCGCAGGCGTCTTCCGTGCGGTCGATCTGGGCGAGCGACATGCCGAGCTTGAGCAGGTTGTCCGGCGCCTTCTGACTTTCGGGGTAGGTCTGGAAGCCCTCGGCGAAGGTCACGGCCGCGCGCTCGTAGTTGCCGCGCACGTAGAAGGTCTCGCCCAGCCAGTACTTGGCGTTGCCCGCCAGCTCGTGCTCGGGGTGCTTGTCCAGGAACTTCGACAGCGCCTGCTCGGCCTCGGCGTAGTCCGCCTGGCGCAGCAGGCCGAAGGCGTAGTCGTACTGCGCCTGCGGCGGACCGTCCGGCAGTTCGACGTTGACGGCCGCGGTCTGCTGGCCCTGCTGGCCGCCGTCGCCGGATGCATCGCCGCTCTCGGCCTGCTCGGCTCTGCTGGCCCTGCTGCGCGCCGCCCTGCTGGTTGGCCTGGTTCTCGGCGCAGTTCGTCGACCGCGCGCTGCGACACCTGGCCCAGGGTGTTGCCCTGTTGCCCCTGGTCGCCTTGACCCGATTGGCTCTGCTGCGCCTGCTGGCCTTGGCCGCCTTGCCCGGTTTGCTGGCCGCTGCCGGCGTCCTGAGTCTGCCGCAGGTTCTGGGCCTGTTGCCCGTTCCCGGTCTGCTGCTGGCCCTCACCCCGGTCTGGGCATTGCCGGGTTGGGCATTGCCGGGTTGAGAATTACCAGTCTGACCGTCACCCGCCTGGCCGGACTGCTGGCCGCCGCCCGCGGCGGAGACGCCGGTGGCCTGTTCCAGCTGGCTCAGCCGGTAGTCGACGTCCTTCGCCCGCTTGTCCATCCGCTGGGTCAGCTGGCGCAACTCGATTGCACCTGCTCCATACGGCCGGGCTCAGCGCCTCCGCACCGTCCGCTCCAGCTGGCTCAGCTTCTGCTGCAGCCGCGGGCGGCGGCCGCCTGGGTCATGCCGGCGCTGCCGCCACTCGCCTGACCACCGTCGTTCGCCGGCGCCGACTGCTCGCCGCCCTCGCCGCTGTAGACCCGGCGCTGCAGGTCGTTCAGCTCGCGCTGCAGGCGGTCGACCTTGTTGGTCAGGCGCTCGACCCCGCTCTGCGCGCTGGCGGGGCCCGCCGGCAGGGTCCAGACGAGAAGGCCGGCCAGGAGGGCGCTGAAAGCAGCCGGGCGGCGCCGGCGGCGCGGATCGGTTGGGTCGAAAAAGCGGTCATGTCGGGTCCGTCGCCGATCTCGCGGTCGGGTGGGGCGGGCATCACGCCTTCTCGAAGACAGCTGCAGGGCGATTCGGGGCACAACGTCGGTCCGCCAACGGCCGACGCCCGCCAGGCGCGTCCGGACGGGCGTCGTGGT
>JAXHMD010000017.1:0-7230 GCA_034521655.1 Rhodovibrio sp. | reverse complement strand
GGCTCCTCTGGCGTGGTCACGACGTGCAGGTACGGGGCAATCCGCGGGTCGGGGTGCGCGGCGAACGGATTCGACGATCGTCACGCCCGCGAAGGTCGCACCATCCTGCATGTCCTCCGACAGCAGCACATCACATCCGGCCGCAGTGGCCACGGCCAGGATCAACGCATCGAACACCTGAAGTCCATGGCGTGCCGATACGTTGAGCGCATGGACCACGTCCGCTTCCCCGGACGGCAAGGAATGCGAGATATCGCGCCACTCCAACACGTTCCGGCGCGCCTTATCCGGATCCAGACCGCCCTTCCGACGAAGCACGCGGTAAAGCTCCGCCAGAACTTGGACGGGTATCGCGATGCTAGTCGGCGGCAGCGCATTGATCAGAGCATCCGCGCGCGTGCACTTCCAGGTGTCACCGATCCCTTCGGCATAAACCAGGACATTGGTATCGATCGCGAACACCTGGTCTAGTCGTCGTCGTAAAGCTCGTCGCGCGTCCAATCGCGCGGCTCGCCGGTCGGTGTCTGAGAGCGCAGGCGTCGCACCAGCCGCTCCTTCGCCCGCTGGCGTTCCGCGGGGGCTTTGTCATGGCCGGCACGCCCGGGTTCCGGCTCGGTGGGCGTCCCCTGATCGGTCGAAATTTCAGCGTCCCCAGCCACAGCCGGGCCGAGTTCGGCGGTGGCGCCATCGCTAGAGGTGATCGCGATGCGCTCGCCCGCCGCCGCGGCGCGGAGCAGTTCGTGGAGACGATCCTGGGCTTCGGTTTCCGAGATCCGGCGCATGGCCCCGCCCTTCGATGCTGACGCCCGGCTAGAGCGACATGCTCGAAGGCCGAACCGGCCTTTGGGCTGAATGTCGCTCTAACTTCTTGAGTATAGGGCAAGATTCAGCTGAAAGGTGTTCACACCTTTCAGCATCCTGCTCTAGATTAGCCGCTCCCGCCGCGCACGCAAAGCGGCGGAAACCGCGTCTGGATCGGCCGGACAAACAGAATTGCACCCCCAAGAAAACGCCCGCCTCACATGCCGTGCTTGGGGTCCTCGTGTCGGGGCGCCTCGGGTCCGCGGTTGTCGGGCACCTGGGACTGCAGGCTGTCCACGAGATTGAGCCGGGCCGCCGCCTCGCGCTGGCGCACCCATGCGCCGAGCAGCGCGCGCAGGGCCTCGCGCAGCCGGCGACTGCTCGGCCTCGGCTTGCGCGCACTAAGCGCGGTCCTGAGGCGACGGCCCGACAAGGCTAGATCTCGAAGCCCAGGTCCCGCAGCGACTGCCGGACCTCGTCCAGGATCGCGGGGTCGTCGATCGTGGGTGGCACCTCGATTTGCTCGCCGTCGGCCATCTTGCGCATGGTCGCGCGCAGGATCTTGCCGGAGCGGGTCTTGGGCAGGCGGCTCACCACCGCGACGTGGCGGAACGCGGCCACGGGCCCGATCTCGTCGCGCACCCGCTGCACGCACTCCTTCTGGATCTCGCCGTGCGGGCGGTCGACGCCGGCGGCGAGCACCACAAGGCCGACCGGCAGCTGCCCCTTGAGCGCGTCGCGCATGCCCACGACGGCGCATTCGGCGACGTCGGGATGCTCCGCCAGCACCTCCTCGACCGCGCCCGTGGACAGGCGGTGGCCGGCCACGTTGATGACGTCGTCGGTCCGGCCCATGACGAACAGATAGCCGTCCTCGTCGAAGTAGCCGGCGTCGCCAGTCCGGTAGAAGCCCGGGAAGGCCTCGAGATAGGCTTGGTGGTAGCGCTCGCGCGCCTGCCAGAGGGTCGGCAGCGTGCCCGGCGGCAGCGGCAGCTTGCAGACGATCGAGCCGATCTCGCCGCGCGGCATCTCCTTGCCCTCGCTGTCGAGCACGCGCACGTCCCAGCCCGGCATCGGCGCGGTCGGGGAGCCGGCCTTGACCGGGAACTGCTCGATCCCCATCGGGTTGGACGCGATCGCCCAGCCGGTCTCGGTCTGCCACCAGTGGTCGATCACCGGCACGCTCAGCTTGTTGTGCGCCCAGTACAGCGTGTCCGGGTCGCAGCGCTCGCCCGCCAGGAACAGGGTGCGGAAGCGCGACATGTCGTAGTCGCCGATCTTGGCGCCCTCCGGGTCCTGCTGGCGGATCGCGCGGAACGCCGTGGGCGCGGTGAACAGGGTCACCACGTCGTGGTCGCGGATCACCCGCCAGAACGCGCCGGCGTCGGGCGTGCCCACCGGCTTGCCCTCGAACATCACGGTGGTGTTGCCGTTCAGCAGCGGGGCGTAGACGATGTAGGAGTGGCCGACCACCCAGCCGACGTCGGAGGCGGTCCACCAGACCTCGCCGGGCTCGACGTTGTAGACCGCCTTCATGGTCCAGTTGAGCGCGACCGCGTGGCCGCCGTTGTCGCGCACGATCCCCTTGGGCGCGCCGGTGGTGCCGGAGGTGTAGAGGATATAGAGCGGGTCGGTCGCCGCGACGCTGACGCAGGCCGCCGGTTCCGCGCGCGCCATCGCGTCGTCCCAGTCGAGATCGCGGCCGGCCGTGAGCTCGCAGCGGTGGGTGTCGCGCTGCTTCACGATCACCGTCTCGGGCAGGTGCTGGGCTTCTTTCAGCGCGTGCTCGAACAGCGGTTTGTACTCGACGGTGCGCCCCGGCTCGATGCCGCAGGAAGCGGTCACCATCGCCTTCGGCTTGGCGTCGTTGAACCGCTTGGCGAGCTCGTGCCCGGCGAAGCCGCCGAACACGACCGAGTGCACCGCGCCCAGCCGCGCGCAGGCGAGCATGGCGATCGCGGCTTCCGGGATCATCGGCATGTAGATGATCACCCGGTCGCCGTGGCCCACACCCCGGTCGCGCAGCACGCCGGCGAAGCGCGCGACCGCGTCCAGCAGCTCACGGTAGGTGTACTTCCGCAGCTGGCCGGTCACCGGGCTGTCCCAGATCAGCGCCAGCTGATCCGCCCGCCCGTTGTCGACGTGCCGGTCCAGGCAGTTGTAGGCGGTGTTCAGCTTGCCGCCGGTGAACCAGCGGTAATAGGGGGCGTCGCTATCGTCCAGGACCTTGTCCCAGCGCTTGTCCCAGGCGATGCCGGCGGCCGCATCCGCCCAGAACCCCTCCGGATCCTCCAGCGAACGCCGGAAAGTCTCGTTGTAGTCGCCCATCGCGATACCCCCATCTGGCTCTTTTTTCCGGCTGCGCGCGGCCGGCTTGTTCAGGTGCAGGCGAGCATGCGCCATGCCGGCCATGCGTTCAAATCTTGGGCTTGGCCGGGCATCCGGTCGGTACTTTAGCGCACCGTGGCCCGGCGGCCTTGACGTGGCTCAAGGCGATCGCGCGTACTCGCGCGCGGATCAACCAGAAATCCGGTGCGGCCGCAACCCGGCCACAGCCACCACCAGAACGGGAGGCCGTCGAACGGCATGAGCGCGGAAAACATCTACGAACAGCACCTGGACAAGACGCCGGCCAACTACGTGCCGCTGACGCCGCTGTCGTTCCTCAAGCGAACCGCCCAGGTGTTCCCGGACCGCACCGCGATTCGCCACGGCAACTGGTCCTACACCTGGCGGGAGGCCTACGACCGCTGCCGGCGGCTCGCCGCCGCCCTGCACCAGCGGGGGATCGGCGTGGGCGACACGGTCGCGGTGATGGCGCCCAACACCCCGCCGATGTGGGAGGCGCACTTCGGCGTGCCGATGACGGGCGCGGTGCTGAACGCGCTCAACGTCCGCCTCGACGCGGCGACGATCGCCTACATCCTGGACCACGGCGAGGCCTCGCTGCTGATCACCGACACCGAGTTCGCGCCCACGATCAAGGCGGCGCTCGAGCAGCTCGGTCGCGACATCCCGGTGGTCGACATCGCCGACCCGCAGGCCGCCAGCGCCGGCGAACGGCTGGGCGAGGTCGAGTACGAGGACTTCCTCGCCGGCGGCGACCCGGCGTTCAATTGGCGGATGCCCGAGGACGAGTGGGAGGCGATCACCCTCAACTACACCTCCGGGACCACCGGCAACCCGAAGGGCGTCGTCTACCACCACCGCGGCGCCTACCTGAACGCGGTCGGCAACGTCCTGACCTGGTCGATGGGCGGCCAGCCGGTCTACCTCTGGACGCTGCCGATGTTCCACTGCAACGGCTGGTGCTTCCCCTGGACGGTCGCCGCGATGGCCGGCACCAGCGTGTGCCTGCGCCAGGTGGCGGCCAAGCCGATCTACGACGCGATCGCGGAGGAGGGCGTCACCCACCTGTGCGGCGCGCCGATCGTGATGCAGATGCTGCTGAACGCCGAGGAGAGCGAGAAGCGTCCGCTGCCGCACACCGTCAACGTCATGACCGCCGCCGCCCCGCCGCCGGCGGCCGTGCTCGAGCGGATGGAGACCGAGGGCTTCAAGGTCACCCACGTCTACGGCCTGACGGAAGTCTACGGCCCCGCCGTCACCTGCGCCTGGCACGAGGAGTGGGATTCGCTGCCGATGGCGGAGAAGGCGGAGAAGAAGGCCCGCCAGGGCGTCACCTACCCGGTGCAGGAGGAGGTGACCGTCGTCGACCAGGAGACCATGGAACCGGTGCCCTGGGACGGCAAGTCGCTGGGCGAGGTGCTGATGCGCGGCAACATCGTCATGCGCGGCTACCTTAAGAACAAGGAAGCCACCGACAAGGCGTTCGCCGGCGGCTGGTACCACACCGGCGACCTGGGGGTGATCGAGCCGGACGGCTACATCGCGCTCAAGGACCGCTCCAAGGACATCATCATCTCGGGCGGCGAGAACATCTCCTCGATCGAGGTGGAGAACGTGCTCTACAAGCACCCGGCCGTGGCCGCCTGCTCGGTCGTCGCCATGCCGAGCGAGCAGTGGGGCGAGACGCCGTGCGCCTTCGTCGAGCTGGCCGAGGGCCACGAGGACACCACGGCCGAGGACCTGATCGCCTTCGCCCGGGAGAACATGGCGAAGTTCAAGGCGCCCCGCCACGTCGCGTTCGAGGATTTGCCCAAGACCTCGACCGGCAAGATCCAGAAGTTCCAGCTGCGCGAACGGGCGAAGGAGATCGCGAGTGGGTCGTAACGCCGGGTCGCGGCACACAGTGGCATTACCGGCCGGAATGACGTATTCTCTATCGGTCGAGAAGCAGGTAAGAGCCTTGCGATGACAACGGCGGAACTGACGTCCGACCCCTCTCTGGCGAACGCCTTGGACACGTTCGTGCGCCGCGCCCGTGCGCACTATCCCGTGGACGAGGCCTACCTTTTCGGGAGCCGGGCCCGCAGCGACCACGACATTGATAGCGACGCCGACGTGGCCTTGATCCTTGATGAGACGGCCGAGAGGCAGGCGCTTCCGCTCAAGCGTGACCTGTCCGACCTTGCGTTCGATCTGCTGCTGGAGACGGGCGTGTACATCCAGCACGTGGTGATTCCCAAGGAGCACTGGCGCTTTCCGGACAGATTCGGGAACCCGAACCTCTTGCAGGCGATCCGGTGTGACGGTCGGCGCCTCTAGCCATGGGGCCCACGACCAAGGGTGAGGACCCCAGGATCTATCTTGAACGTGCCAGGCGTGCGGTTGCCTCCGCGAGGCAACTCATCGCGTTGGGCGACATGGACGGGGCGTGCAACCGGGCTTTCTACGCGGTTTTCGACGCAAGCCGAGCGGCGCTTTACGATGCCAACGTGCCGCCGTCGAAAACGCACAGGGGGATGATCGGCCAGTTCGGCGCTCAACTGGTGCAGACCGGTAAAGTCGATCGCCAGCTTGGACGGGACCTCAACTGGGCGGAGCAGGTCCGCCTCTACGCCGATTACGCCGCGGCCGCTGCGGATCGGCAGACGGCCCAAGACATGCTCAAAATCGCCGAGACGTTCGTCGCAGCAATCGATCGACATTTGTCCAATTAGCACGGCAAAGCCCGCGATCGGTATAGCGTTTTGCGGCGAACGGGTCGGATCGGACGGGATCATGGACCGCACGCAACGGATCGCCGACCGCTACTGCGCACGCGCCGCTCAAATATATGACGGCAACATCGCGGCCCTGATCGAGCGCGCACGGCGCAACCTGGCCCTGATGCGCGCGCAACGCTCCGCGGCCGATGCGGTGTTGGCGCCATGGGAAGCTTTGCTGGACGATCCGGATGCCTTCCAACGGACACTGACCACCGATACAGAGCGCGCCGCGGAGCTTCGGCGCAACAACCCACTCGCCGGAGCACTGCCAGACCCCGAACGCCGCGACATCGTGCGTGAGGCCTGGGCCGAGGTGACCGGGGCTCAGTCGGGTGCGGCGTCTTACGGCGGCTGGAAAGCGGCCTAACCGTCCCCCGCCCTTGCCCCCGCGCCGGCCGGTCGGCTAAGACGCGGGCTTTCAAGCAACAGCGCCCGACCAGCCGGAGCCCGTGCAGCCGTGAGCGAGCAGCAGCCCCCCGTCTACAAGCCGTTTCCCGTCTCCTGGGAAGAACTGCACCGCTATTCCAAGGCGCTCGCCTGGCGCCTGGTCGAGCTCGGCCCTTGGAAGGGCCTGATCGCGATCACCCGCGGCGGCATGGTGCCGGCGGCCGTGGTCGCGCGCGAGCTTGAGATCCGCACCATCGACACGCTGTCGATCGCCTCCTACGACGAGCAGCACCAGGGCGAGCTGCAGGTGCTGAAAAGCGTCAAGCAGGACGTCGGCGACGGCGACGGCTGGCTGATCATCGACGACCTCGTGGACACCGGCAAGACCGCGCGCGCCGTGCGCAAGCTGCTGCCCCAGGCGCACCTCGGTACCGTCTACGCCAAGCCGGAAGGCCGCCCCACGGTCGACACCTTCGTCACCGAGGTCTCCCAGGACACCTGGATCCTGTTCCCCTGGGACACCGAACCCCAGGCGACCCAGCCGATCTGGAAAACCGTCGAACGCCCGCGGTAGGGCGCGGGCGCCTTCGCCTCTCGGGTCTCTTGACGCGGAGCGAGACCGGCAGACGTCCTTCGACGCGGCCGCTACGCGGCGTGGCAGGGTGAAGGTGTGACTTCTCGCTGTACGCCGGGAAGTTACACCCTCACCCTGTCCCGCTCCCATCAAGGGCGAGGGAACCCGCCGCGACGGGTCGCTTTCGGCCCGCGATTAGCCCGGTTTAGCAGCGCCCACCGGACCCTGCGCCCTCCTGCCAGCCCGGCGCCGCCAGGGCGGCGTCGGCGGAGCTGGTGATGAACAGGCCCAGGATGAAGTCCAGGAAGGTCAGGCCGGCGGCCGGCAGGCCGTCGACGTTCGAGCATCGTCTTGGTG
>JAXHMD010000016.1:0-67739 GCA_034521655.1 Rhodovibrio sp. | reverse complement strand
CGCCAACTGGCCGCCCACCGGGCCCGCGGTGATCACCGGCCTTCCGCTCGCCAGCATGTGGGTAAGCTTGGACGGCAGCACGAGGTCGTCGATCCCGGCCGCCTGCGGCAGCAGGTGCGCATCGGCGCAGTTCGAATCGATTCAGCCGCGCAGCCGGCACCAGCGGTCCGACGGTCAGGTTCGGCAATTGCGGCCGCCGATCCAATAGCCGGCGACGCGCCGGCCCATCGCCGAACACCGCGATGTGAAGATCGCCGGCGATGCACCAGCCGTTCCGCCGCATCGATCAGCACGTCGAGGCCCTGTCCTCCCCCAGGCTGCCGGCATAAAGCGCGACGAACCCGTCGTCCGGCAGGCCGAAGGCCGCGCGCGGACCTCGCGCGCGGGCAGCGGACGGATCGTCCGGCAGTCGACCCAATTGGCCAGCACCCCAAGATTCATCGGATCGACGCCCTTGGACGCCAGCCGTTCCGCCATGGCGGGCGCGATCGTCGTGACCCGGTCGAACAGGCGCAGCAGCCGGGCCTCCAGCGCGGCCGCGCCGCCGCGCTCGGGCGGCTGGTCAAAAGGCCCAGTTCGACCGCGGCGTCCAGTTCGAGGTCCTGGACGTGCAGCCACGCCGCAGCCCCGCTCAGCCGCGCGGCGAGCCAGGCGTTCGGGGCACTGAGGATCGACGGCGCCACGCTCAGCACGACGTCCGGCCGGCCCGCGAGCGCGCGCCGACGACCGCCGGCAAACTGCTCACCGCGAACGACAGATGATGCAGCA
Source organism: Rhodovibrio sp. (assembly GCA_034521655.1). Taxonomy (GTDB): domain Bacteria; phylum Pseudomonadota; class Alphaproteobacteria; order Kiloniellales; family Rhodovibrionaceae; genus Rhodovibrio. The sequence continues at coordinate 66,971 of JAXHMD010000016.1, read as the reverse complement.
CGCGCCGCGCCCCGGTCGGGCGGCGCGGAACATAGGTCGGGCAGCGCAGGACACCGACCGCGCCCTGGTTGTCCCGCCGGTAGGCACCCGGACTGTAGCCATCGGCAACGCGCCAACCCGGGTAGAACGGCGGGGCGGCGACCACCTCGACGCGATGGCCGCGTGCCGCGAGCCAGTCCGCCATTTCCCCGGTCACCTTGCCAGCGCCGACCAGGTCGGGGGCGCTGTTGAGGGCCAGGATCAGGATCTTCAGGGACGATCGCTCCGGCGCGACGGCAGCATGCCGGCTGCCGGGCAGCGCCCGTCGCGCCCGGCCTGTCTCGTCCCGCCTGGCTCGTCCCGGCCTGGCTCGTCCCAGCCTGTCTGGTCCCGGCCTGGCTGGTCGGTCGATGCGGCCCGCCGGTTCAGGAACAGGCGCGGTCGCCGCGGCTGCCGTGTCCATGCCGCATCCTGGTCATGCCCGCTTCTCCGCATCGGCGTGTGGACGCGTCTTGCGGCCGCGGCGACATCCGTCCTGGAGATCCCTCGGCCTGCGCGTCCATCGCAGTTTCCCGGCATTTGATTAAAACCTTCTGAACGTTCCGCCTCCGTAAGTTGCGATTGGGATTTCAGGTCGCCCCGCGTTGCTACGGCGGTGGCTGCGCGCGATCTCGAAGGCCTGCAGGTGCGCCGCAGCGCATCGCCCTGGATCGCACACTCGCCGCGCCGCGCGCCTGCCCGCGGCCCCGATCGCGGCCCGGGCGGCCGGGTCGGCCAGCAGGCGGGCGGTGGTCGCCGCGAGGCCCGTCGTGTCGCCAGGGGAATGCAGCAGATCGTGGTGATCGCTTGGGACGAGCGCGGTCAGCGCGCCTACCGGAAGCCCGCCAGGGGCACCGCCAGGGCCATCGCCTCGCCCGCGGCCGTCGGAATACCCTCGCTGCGCGCCGGCGAGGTCAGCCAGGCGACGTCGAACGCCTGCGCCAGGACGTGCACCCGCTCGCCCGGCGCCCTGACCACCAGATCGTCGAGGCCGAGCGCTCGGGCCCGCCTCAACAGAGCGCTCGGCATACGCCTCCTGCCCGGCGAAACGCGCGCCCAGCCAAACGAAGGCCACGCCGGGCCGGATCCGGCGCAGCGCGGCGGCGGCATCGAGGAACGCATCGTGCCCCTTCTGCGGCGTGCAGGTTGGCGACCATGCCCACAACCGACCGGGCCCCGACCCCGAGTTCCGCGCGCGCCGCCGCCCGGACCGCGGGATCCGGCTTGAAGCGCTCGGCGTCGACCGGCGGGGCGAAGGACACCACCCGCCCCGCGAGCGGGTCCGCCGGGTCGCCGGGATCGACCCCGAGTTGCGCCGCCGCCAGCGCGTCTCCGGTGGTCATCACGCAATCCGCCCAGGCGCGCACCCAGGGCCGGAGCAGCCGGACCCACGCGGGCGGGGTCCGGGTATCCAGGATCTGCCAGACCAGGGCCGCGCCGGTCCGCCGCGCGGCCAGGGCCGCCTGCGGGTTCGCGAGGCCGTTCAGGAGCACCACGTCGGCCCGCGTCTCGCGGATCAGCGCGGTGACGCGCGCGACGTCGCCCGGCCAGCCGGCCAGGGTGGCGAGTTGCACGCGCGGATCCGGGCTGGCGCGCAGCCGGCCGAGCGGCAGCCGCCGGACGTCGACGCCGGCGGCGCGCAGGGCGTGCGCCCCGGGCCCGTCCGGCAGGGCGACGGTCAGCTCCGCCGCCCCGAGCGCTTCGAACTGCCGGGCAAGCGCGAGGTTGCGCCGTTGCGGCCCGCCCAGGTGGGGCGCGTGGATCACCGAAAGCACCCGCGGCGCGGTCATGCCAGCCGCTCCGACAGCCAGCCGACGCCATCGACGAAGCCGCCCACATCCGCCCAGGCGCCAGGCCCGCCGACCCGGCCGCGAGCCCGGCGCGCGCTGCGTGGCCCGGCGGTCCGACGGTGCATCGCCCGCGCCCATGCGCGCGGATCGCCGGGCGCCAGCAGGTGGCCGCTGACGCCCTCGCGCACCAGCGTCTCGGCGGCGCCCACCGGCCCGTCGACGCCAGCACCGGGACGCCCAGCGCGACCGCTTCGTTGACCGCAAGCCCCCACGGCTCCCGCCAGCTCGGCAGCAGCAGCGCGTGCGCACGGGTAAGTGTGCCGGCGACCGTGTCCGGCCCGACGAAGCCGGCAAGCGCACGCCGGCGCGCCTGCGCGCGCCGCCAGGTCGCCGCGCAGCGGCCCGTCGCCCCAGGATCGTCAGACCGGCCGGGAGCTGGCCATGCGCCGAGCAGAGCCGGCGGTAGCCGGCGTAGGCGTCGAGCGCGCCCGCGACGTTCTCTTCCGGCACCAGCCGCGCGATCACGACGAACCCGGGCGGCCGGCCGCCGACCGGCGCCGTGGCGGCCGCCCGCGCACGCACACGGGCGACCGACAGACGGTCGTAGCCGGTGGCGATCCGCGTCGCCGGCACGCCCAGACCGGCGAGGTAGGCGCTGGCCCGGTCGGCGGCCGCCAGTCCACCCGCATAAGGCGCCAGCAGCGCGCGTTTGCTCAGGCTCCGCAGGGCGCTGTCGGTGGCCGTCTCGTCGCGCCAGCTGTCGCACATCACCACCGCCGGGACCCGCGCGCCGCCGCGCCCGAAGGGCGGCGGCAGGCGCATGCGGGCGCGGCCAGTTGCACAGGAACAACAGCTCCGGCCGGATTGCGCGCAGGCCAGCGAGCAAGGCCCCGCGTGCGCGTGCGCTCGGGCACCTGCTCGAGCGGCGCCCGGGCAGCAACGTGCACTGCGCCCAGGTCCCGGGCCGGCGGAGCGGCGGGCGCAGGTACGCGGCGGCTCGACCCGGCGAGCGCCACACCGGTGCACCGGAAAGCCGGCCCGCGCCAGCGCGTCCAGGCGGTCCAGATGGTAGGGCGCGAACTGCGCCCACACGAACGCGAGCCGCGGCCCGATCACCGGATCGCCCCGTGGGCCTCGGCCGCGTGCCCGCCGGCCTCGCCGCGCAGCCTGCGGAACAGGGTCGCAAGCGCCCAGCAGGCGAAGCACCGGCACCAGCATCCACATACCGAACCGCGCCGAGCGACACCAGCGCGCCATCACGGAACAGCTGGATCGTCGCCGGCAACAGGGCGGCATAGCCGAGCCAGCCGTAAACGCCCCACCCGGACCGCCAGAGCCAGCGGTGCGAAAAGGCCCGAAACGCCCCCGCCGCGACCAGCGTGGCGACCACCCCGATCCAGCCCAGGCTCATCCAGCCGTCGCCCGGCAACGAGCGGGTGCGACCGTAAAACCGGCCGTGATCGTTCAGGTTGAACAGCTGGACCTGGCGGGCCGACCGGCTGCCCAGGCCACGGCACCCTGGGGACCGGGCGCGTGAACACCTCCAGATGCTGCGTGAAGTAGCTGTACGTGCCGGTCTGCCGCGGGCACCCGGTCGACGATGAAGGCCAGGAAATCGAAGTTGGCGAAATCCGGGGTGTCCAGCAGATGGCGCTGCGGACCGTACGCCGTTCCACCGGCGCATGCGTACGCCCCTCGACGCCCAACGTACGCAACGCATCCCGATCCAGGCCGACCCACGCGAACAGCCCGATCCGCGGGAGTACGGCAAGGGCCGCCTTCAACGACGGCCAACGCCGCCGGCCGTATGCCAGATGGACCAACAGGAGCATGGCCAGAGCCAGCACCACGGCCCACCGGCTGCCCAGATAGAGCCGATAGATCACGAACAGCAGAAACGGCACATACGCCACCAGCGGAAGCGCGCGGCGACCACGCACAACACCGACAAGGGCGCCAGCAGATTGTGCGCCTTGACCAGATCGGCCGTGGTCCCGAAGAACAGCGGTGAAGCCGGTCGCGGCATCCCGGATGGTACCGGGTCCCCCGCCCAGGTCGCCCGGCCGGCCACATGCCGCCGAACAGCGCCAGGTCCAGCACCGCGCCGTACAGCCCCACCGGCAGGAGCAGCGCGGCGACCCAGGCGAACGCGCGCCGGTCGGATCGGTCAAAGCGCCAGGGCCGGTCTTCGAGGCTGGGCGGACGGCGCCGGCGGTCAGGCTGGCGGCGGCGAAACAGACCAGCGCCACGCTCGCCACGGCCAGGGTGCGGACGAACCCATCGGGCGTCGGGCGAAGCCCATGTAGCGCCATTGGCCGTCGAACCCGGCCAGGTGCACCCAGAGCGGGCGCACGACGAACGCCAGCAGGTGGAAGATCAGATCGTCAGCAACGGGTGGAACGCGCTCGCGCTGCGATGCGCCAGGAACCCGGCCGCGACCGCGCCGAACACCAGCGGCCTGAAGCGACAGGCCGAGCGCGATCACGCCGCCGCCTCGCGGTCGGCCGCCGCCTCGCGGTCCCGGGCGGCTGGACCCGGGCAGCCCCAACGCCGATCGCGCACCTCCGCCCGGTAATCCGCCCAGCGGCGCGCGGGCTGGGCGGCGGCCGCCGCCTGCATGGCGGCCACGCGATCGGGATCGTCGGCGAGGCGAAGCACCGCCTCCCGGATCGCCGCCGCCGACACCTCGGGCAGGAGCAGGCCGGTGTCGCCGGGCCGGACCAGCGAGCCCGGTATGCGCCGACTGGATCAGGGCGAGGCCAGCGGCCTGCGCCTCGTAGGCCACCACCGCACTGCCCTCGAACAAGCTGGGCAGGATCAGGACGTCGGCCCGGGCCATCGCCTGGGCGACCTCCTGTGCGCGGGACCGGCGGCCGATAGACCGCCCGGTCGGCGACCGGTGCCAAGGCGTCGCGCGGCAGGTCCATCCGGCCCAGCAAGGTGAGCCGCGCGCGGCGCGGATCGATGCCGGCGAACGCCTCGATCAGCGCGCCCATCCCCTTGCGCGGCTGGACCGTGCCGACGAACAGCACTTCCAGCGGCCGCCCGGCGAGCGGCGGACGGGCGGGCGCGGCGCCCCAGATCGTCTCGTCGGACCCGTAGGCGATCAGCTGGACCTTGTCCGGACCCACGCCGCGGGCGAGCAGCGTGTCGCGCGCGAACGGGGAGCCGACCAGCACGACGTCGGCGTACGCGAGTTCCCGGTCGTTCCGGGCGACCTCGCGCGCTCCGGGCAGCGGCGGGGCGTCCCGATACAGCGCGGGATAGCGCGCCGCGGTCCCCAGCCAGGACCTCGGCCAGCGCGGCTGGATGCCCGATCGACTGGTCGAGCACGCAGCGGATGCCGCGGGGTTGGCGCCCGCGCGAAGCTTCTCCAGGGCGCTGTCGTTGTGGGTCCAGAGCAGGTCGACGCGGCTCGGCTTGCGCGCGCGCGATCACGTGGCGCGCGAAGCGGGCGTTGCCCCAACGGTTCACGACCGCCGCCAGCCGCAGGCCGGTGCAGGCGGCGTAACGCGATCTCGGCCAACTCGCTCAGACCCGCCCGGCGCAGCGCCGCGGGATCGAGGGCCGGGCAGCAGCGCCGGCTGAGGTCGCACGTTCCAGACGCCGCCCCAGGCCGCCGGGGAGCTCCTTGGCCAGGCGCATCGCCCGCCCGTCGACGCGCACCTGCACGCTCGACAGGTACCAGGCGAGCGCGCCCGCTTCCTGCGCGGCGAGCGCGCGCTGCCAGCTGTTCTGGGCGCCCGGGTGGAAGACACCGACCCGGGTCACCGTCGCGGCCCCATGCGAATGTGCACAGAAAGCACGCGTCGCGGCGAAGTTGCGCGCTAAACTGCACGCGATCGCGTTCGCCATAGACGTGAGGTCGACGTGCTGCGCCCGGCCGTGCTGATCCTGGCTGCCTGCCGTTCGCGCTCGGCGGTGCGCCGGTGTGGGCGTGGGCGAGCCTGGCATGCCTGTTGGCCGGCCTGGCCATGCTGCAGGGCGGGTTGATGCTGCGCGCGGGCGGGCCGGCGCAGCCCTGGCCGCTGCCGGGCTCGGCAGCGGTCCGCTCGCCGTGCTGGCGGCCGTGGCGGCATGGCAGCTGACCGCCCGGTCCCGGTCCACGAACTGCGTCTGCAGCTCGCCGGCGCACTCGACGATCCTGCGGCCATGCTGCGATCCCCGATCCTGCACCGTGCCGAAGCGCTGGACGCCGTGGTGCGGATCGCGACCACCGCGCTGGTCACCTGGCTGGTCGCCCAAGCCTGGACCGGCGCGCGCGTGCGCCCGGCGCTTGCCGGCCTGACGCTTGCCGGCACCACGATCGCCGTCTACGGGCTCGCGGCACGCGGCCTCGGCCTCGACCGGGTGCTGTGGCTGGCCGGCCCCGTTCTATCCCACACCGACCGGGACGTTCGTCGCCCGCGGTGCTGTTCGCGGCCTATCTGACGCTTGCCATGCTGGCGGCCGCGGCGCACTCGATCAGCCGCGACGATCACGCCTCCGGGCTGCCGGTCGCGATCGCCTGGGCGGTGATGGCGGCCGCGCTGGTCGCGAGCCAGTCGCGCGCCGGCCTGGCCGCGGCGGTGGCCGCGCATCTGCTGCTGCTCGCGCTCGCCGTGCGCGGGCGCTGGCTGGACGCGGGTCCGGCGGCGCTCTGGGCGTTCGTCCTGACCGCCCTGGCGGCGCTGGGTGCGCTCGCGGCCGGGCTGTCGGGGCGCCTGGCCGAGCTGCCGCACGACCTGGGCCATCGCCTGGTGATCTGGCAGGCGGCTGTCGCCGCGATCGCCGACCAGGCCGTGGACCGGCCACGGCCTGGGCAGCTTTCCGCATCTCTACGAACTGTACCGCTTGCCGGCCGCCGAACAGCCGGTGGCGAGCGCGCACAGCCTGGTCCTGGAGTGGGCCGCGGAAGCGGGCGTGCCGGGCGCGCTCGCGGTGCTGGCGCTGTGGCTGAGCATCGCCGCCGCCCTGCTCGGCCGCGTGCCCGCGGGCAGCCCGGCCGTGCTGGTCGCGCTGCCGGCGCTGGCCGCCGTGGCGCTGCAAGGGTCCGTCGACCCCGGCCCGCAGGTTCCGGGCGCGGCGATCACCGCGGGCCTGCTGATCGGGCTGGGCCTGTCGCGCGTCCGGCTCAGTCATCCGGCCGCTCCTGCAGCCGGGCGATGAGCGCGCGCCGCAACGCCCCAGCCGAGCGGTCTGCGGCCCGGTCCGCCGCGCCGCGTCGAGCGCCGCCGCCACCGACCCGGCCGACCGGTCCAGGCGCCAGCGCGCGAGCGCAAGCCGGGTCCAGGCGTAGGGCTCGGCCGGGGCGGCCGCCAGGGCCGCCGTGAGGTTGCGCTCCGCCGCCCGCAGCCGCGCTGGATCGTTCGTTCCGGCGCGTTCGGCCAGCAGGATCTGGGCGAGCGCACGCGCCGCGGCGTCGCGCGGATCGCTGCGCCAACGCGCGGCCAGACGCCGGCTGTCCGCAAGCCGGCGCAGGTCGGCCGATCCGCCCGCCTCGCCGGCCCGGAGATCGGCCAGCACGGCATCGCCCGGGAGGCGCGACAGCGCCGCCCCCGCAACCGGCAGCGCCAGGGCGAGACAGCCAGCGCCCATCAGCGCCGTGAGCCAGCCGGCCGCGCGCACGCCGCGGCCGGCCTGCACCCTAGGTTCCGACATAGTAGCGCCGCCGGGTGCCGAACGCACCGCTCGGACCGTTGGCCTCGCGGACGTGGTGGCGCGGGTCCACGCGCACCATCGCCGTCCCCGCAAGCTCGGCGCCAGCCTCGCGCAGCAGCGTTACCGCGCGCTGCACGCTGGTCCGCGGCGTCCGCGCCCAACGCACCGCCAGCAGCGTGGCATCGACCCGGGCGCTCAGGGTGCGCGGATCCGCGACCGCGAGCACGGGCGGCGCGTCGATCAGCACGGCGTCGTCGGCCGCGGCGAGCTCGGCGACGAGCGCGCCCAACCGCTCGGAGTCCAACAGCCGGCCCGGATCGCTCGCCCGGCCCGCCGGCAGAACGCTCAGCCGACCGTCGAGTTCGGGCGCCGGATCGCGCTGCAGCGCCGCTTCCAGCGTGCATTGCCGGGTGAGCAGTTCGCTCAGCCCGGGGCCGGCGGGCAACTTCAAGGTGTGAGCGACCCGGGGATAGCGCAGATCGGCATCGATCAGCAGCACCCGGTTGCCGGACCGGGCCAGAACCCGCGCCAGGCAACCGGCGAGCGCGGTCTTGCCTTCCCCGGGGAGGGCGGACGTGACGAGGATGGTGCGCGGCGGGCGGTCGATATCCGCCAGCAGCAGGGCCGTATAGAGCCCGCGCAGCGCCTCCGCGAGCGCCCCAGCGGTCGAACCAGCACGCGGCCCGCCGGGTCGCGGCGGACCCGCGGCACGGCCGCCAGGACGCGCAGACCGGTCAGGCGCTGCAACTGTTCCGGGCTGCGCACCCCGCGGTCGAGCGCCTCGCGCAGCAGCGCGAACGCGACCGCGATGGCCGCCGCCGGCAAGCACGCCGAATCCGGCCAGCAACGGCCGGTTGGGCGCGGCCGGCTGGGTCGGCGGATGCGCCCGGGTGATCAACTCGGCCATGCGGCCCGGCGAATCGGCGCCGACCCGGGTCTCCTTCAAGCGCGTCAGAAAGGTATCGAAAAGCGCGCGCTCCGCCGCCGCCTCCCGCTTCAACTGAGCCAGCTTGACCTCGCCCGGCCGAGTTCGCCGGTCGCCGCGTTCGACCTCCTGCAGTTCCGCTTGCAACGCATCGGCGCGTGCGCGCGCCAAATCGGCGTCCTGGCGCAGCGTCTGCCCGACGCGCGACGTCTCCTCGTCGATCAGGAGCCGCAGGTCGAGCAATTCGGCGTTGGCTTCGCGCAGGCGTGGGTGGCGCGGCCCGTAGCGGGTCGCCAGCTGCGCGCGGGTGCGCTCCAGTTCAAATTCCTGCCGGCGCAGCCCCTGGATCAGCTGCGAGGTGAGCGCGCGGCCGAGGCCCGCTTCGGGCCCGCCCGCCGCGGTACCGGTGCCCTCGGCGCTGCCGGTCGGCGGCGGCGCGCGATCCGCCCGCGTCGGCGCCGGGGCTGAGGGTGCCGCGGCGGATCCCATGGCGTCCGGCCCGGTGGCACTGACCGGCTGCAGGCGAGCTCTTGCGGCCGCGGCCTCCGCGCGAGCCTGCGCCAGGGCGCGGTTCAGCTCGCTCACGCGCTGCCGTGTGGCGAGCGTCTCGGGCCCGCGTTCCGCCAGCCCGGACTCGATCCGGAAGTCGGCGACGGCTGCCTCGGCGGCCTGGACGCGCTGGCGCAATTCGGCGACACGCCGGTCGAGCCGCTCGGTCGCGCCCGCCCGGTCCTGGCGCGTGCGTTCGCGGACGTGCGCCGGATCAGACTTCCGCGACGGCGTTGGCGGCGCGCGCCGCGCTCTCCGCCGACGGCGCTTCGACGACCACCGACAGGGCGCGCGACTGACCCACGGGCCGCAGCTGCAGACGCTCGCGCAGGGTCGCCAACGTCGCCGCGCGTTGCCGACTGAGCCGCAGCGTCTCCGCCGGCGGCGGCGCGCGCAGGCCAAGGCGTTCGAGCAGATCGGGGGCGCGTGCGAGCACGGGATTGAAGGCGGGGTCGTACAGCAGCCCCGCCTCCCCGAACCACGCGGGTCAGCATCGCACGTCCCGGATCCGTTCGATCTCGCTTGCGAGATGACGGAGGTCGCCCGGCTGTTCCGACGGCACGCGCGCGCCCGTCGGGTCCGCGGCAACCGGCGTCGGCGCGAACAGCAGCACCGCCTCCCCGCGGTAGGTGGGCGGCAACCGCAGCACCACGGCTAGGACGGCCGCCGTGCAAAGCAAGGTGACGGCACAGATCAACCCGCGCTGGCGCCACAGCGTGCGCAGCAGCTGGGCGACCTCGTTGCTGTCGGCTTCCTGACCCGGTCCCCCGGTCCGTGCGTCAACGCCGTCACGTTTGGGCGGCGGCAGTAACTGGACGTTTCCGTGCATCGCGAAGATCGCTTCCGAAAGCTGTCGCCGCGCACCCGCAGCTGCAGCGCGATTGGGGCGTCGCCAGGTCAGCCAGTCCGGGGCGCGCGGTCTGCCCGGCTGAGAGGCTCAGCGAGACGCCGCCGATCCCGCCGACATCGCCGCCGCCCCCACCGGACCGGGACGACCCGCCGCCGGACGACGAATAGGGCGTCTGCACCAGCGCCATCCCAGGCCGAGCGAACACGCCGTTGGCGACGGGGGCGCCCGTCACGGCATCCGCCGCCGGGACAGGCGCCGGCACGCTGTGGCCGGCCAATCCGGCCACCGCGGGGTCGAAACCGGCAAGCTTCAACGCTTCGGCAACCTGGCCGCCGGCCTCGGGCGCGCGCGCCAGCACCGTCCGGCCGATCGCCCCGGCGCGCTCAGGCTTGCGCCCGGCATGCGCGACCAACAGACCGGCGAGCCCGTCCACGAACGCCGGTGTACCCAGATCCGCGAGTTGCGCATCGATGTGGCGGGCGGCGGCGACCGGCATCCCGACGGCCCGGCCGTCCTGCGCCAGGGCGCGCCCGCACGCCACGGTGCCCGCCAGGACGACGATCGCCAGCGTCCACCGAATCCCCCGGCGCGCGTGGGCGAAGCGCGTCAATCGGAACGGTGCACGGGCGCTATGGCGAGCAGACATCGCTGGACGCGATCCGTTTCATTTTTTCTCAACTCATAAACACTACTTGGTTACGCTTTTGGATTGCAAGCACAAGCCGATTTCGCGTAATTAGTTACTCTTATAACGGGTGTTACATTACTGGAAATACCCGTTTTGGATGCGCGTTACCGGCGAGAAACGGCCGATTCAGTGCGTCGATCGAGGAATCCCAAAGGCCGCGTTTTACGCCTTCTTAAACAACAGAGGGCATCTTAAGCCTCGAAAAGCCACCGACTGGCGACGGGAGACGCCTCCAGCATGAACGTGTACCGGCCGGAAGAGCGCCGGCTTGTCCTGCGCCTGTTAGCATATTGGGACGACCTGCGCGGCGATCGCGACTACCCGCGCGCGGACGACATCGACGCCCAGACGATCGGCGACGACTGGGCGCAATGCTTCCTGCTGCGTCTTGCCGGCGACGCGGTCGGTGACAGTCGGCTGCTGCACGTCGGCGACGGGTTTCTGGGCGATCTGCCGGACGGCGCGCCGGACGCGCTGCTGCAGGTGCCCGAGACCGCCCTGCTCCACCATGCCGCCGGGTTCGCCGACCAGACGCTGGCGAAGGCGGTGCCGGTCAGCCTGGGCGGCGAGGCGGTGCTGGCCGATGGCCGGACGCTGTTCCGGTCGATCCTGCTGCCGCTGTCGAACGACGGCACCACGATCGACCATCTGCTGGGCGCCGCCAACGGCCGTCCGGTGGGTGCCGACACGACGGTCGACGTCGGGGAGCGGGCCGGCGCATGAGCACCGAACTCGCCTATGAACTGCACAGCTTTTCGGGCGGGCGCTGGAAGATCCAGGGCTTCTTCGACGACCGCGATCTGGCGGTCTCGGAAGCCCATCGGATGGAGGAAGCGCGGCGCTTTCCCGCCGTCCGGGTGGTCGAAGAGCGGTTCGACCCGGAGACCGGCGGGTACAAGTCGCGCACGGTCTACCGCTCGAGCGCGGTCGACCAGCACAATGAGACCGCGCTCAAGGAACGCGCCGACACGCGCCGGGAGGTCGAGGCGACCCGGTCCGCGCCGGCCGGATGCGGGCGCCAAGTCCGCCAAGCCGCAGAGCTCGAGCCCGGCGCTGACCATGATCGCCGTCAAGGCGGTGCTGCTGTTCGCGCTCGGTTTCGCCGCGATCTGGGCGATCAACCGGTATGGCGGCGTCTAGAGCCATGGCAAGCCAGGGCCGCGCGTCCGCCCTTCGCGTTTTATCCCGTCGCGTTTTATCCCGGCGTCCGCGCGCCGCGGCCCAGTCCGCGAACGTTAAGGCCGTCCCGGATCGGCGGCCAGGAGCCTGAACGATGCCCAGTGAACGCCGCCTGATCCGCTTCACCACGCCAGAGGTGGAGGAAGCGCTGCGGCACTTCGCCGAAGAGCACGCGCGCACGCTCCCCAGCAGCAAGGTCGCCGGGATCGAATACGACGGCGAGACCGAAGAGGGCGTGGGCGCACGCGTCAAGTTCGAGAACGTGCCCCGCCCCACCCACTTTACGGCGCTGGAGACGGCCGCCGCCCTGATCGCCTACTGCCGCAAGATGCGCGTGCCGATTCCCAAGCAGGGCCAGAAGTCGCTGCACAAGCAGAAGAACAACCTGATCCTGCAGATCGACGTCAAACAGCGCTGAGCCGGGTCGGCGTTCTTATTGAAGAGCGGGCAAGTTTCAGCTTCTTGCCCTCTCATCAAGAAGGTAGAGCGACATTCAGCCCGAAGGCCGGTTCGGCCTTCGAGCATGTCGCTCTAGTCGCGCGGCGCGTACTTGCTGAGGATGCGCTGCAGGGTCCGGCGGTGCATGCGCAGCCGGCGGGCGGTTTCCGAGACGTTGCGCTCGCACTGCTCGTAGACCCGCTGGATGTGCTCCCAGCGCACGCGGTCGGCGCTCATCGGGTTGTCCGGCGGCTCCGGCAGGTCCTCGCCCTGGGCCAGCAGCGCGGAGGCGATCTGGTCCGCGTCCGCCGGCTTGGACAGGTAATCGACCGCGCCCGCCTTCACCGCCGCCACGGCTGTTGCGATGTTGCCGTAGCCGGTGAGCACGACGACGCGGCATTCCGGCCGGTGCTCGCGGATCTGCTGCACGACTTCCAGGCCGTTGCCGTCCTCCAGCCGCAGATCGACCAGGGCGTAGTCCGGGTCGGTCTGGTCGGCGACCTTGATGCCTTCGTCCACGCTGGTGGCGGTCGAGACCTCGAAACCCCGCTTGGCCATCGCCCGGCTCAACCGGGTCAGGAAGCGCACGTCGTCGTCGACCAGAAGCAGGCGGCCGAGATCGGCACCCGCGTGCGTGCCGCCGGCCGGCGAGGTACCCGCCCCGGGGGCTTGGACGCCGTCGGTGTTTTGACCCTTCACATCCATCCGGTCGGTCATGGCGTTACCCTTTCATCTTGCCGTCCGGGCTCGTAGCCGAGCCGCGTGGTCGACCCGCCGCCGGCCGGCGGGGCCTCTTCCAAGCGCGCGCGCGGCCAGCGGACGATCACCTGTGCTCCGCCCTCCGCGCGGTTGTCGAACAACACCTCGGCGCCGGTGCGCGCCAGGAGGGTGCGCGCGATGAAGATGCCCAGTCCCATGTTCTCGCCGCCCGAGTTCGTGACGGCGGGTCGAGAGGTAGGGCTCACCGCAGATATGGGAGAATATTCGCGTCGAAGCCAGGTGCCGTCGTCCAGGATCGCCAGTTCGGCCGTGCGCGTGTCCCACCGCGCTTCCAGCACGACCTGGCTTTCGGCGAAGCCCATCGCGTTCTGCACCAGCGTGCCGATCGGCGTGCAGGATCTCCGGCTTGCGCTGCAGGGTCGGCTGCCCGGTGGTGTCGCGCGGCGCGGTGGTGACCCTGAGCGCGATCTCCTCGCGTTCGAACGGCTGGGCCGCGGACTGGGCCAGGGCCGACAGCGGCAGGTCCCAGAACGCGGCGTCGTCCTGGTCGCCTTCCGGCTGCGCGGCCAGTCGCGCCAGGATGTCCCGGCAGCGCTGGCTTTCCTGCAGCAGCAGCTCGGCGTCCTCCTGAAGGTCGCTGCCTTCGGGCACCTCGGAGCGGATCTCGCGCGCGACCACCGCGATCGTGCCGAGCGGGCTGCCCAGCTCGTGCGCCGCCGCGGCCGCCAGCCCGCCCAGCGCCGACAGCCGCTGCTCGCGCGCCAGCGCCATCTGGGTCGCCGACAGCGCGTCCGACATCCGCTGGGCCTCCGCGGCGAGCGAGAAGACGTAGGCGGCGATGAAGCCGACCGCCAGCACCAGCGCCGCCCAGATGCCGCCGATGTAGAGACTGGGCAGATCAAGCCCGCCGTTGCCCCAGGGAAGCGGGACGTGCCAGAGCGCAAGCACGGTCGCCGACAGGATCGCAAGCCCGGCAAGCGCCAGCGTGCTGGAGCGCGACAGCACGCTCGCCGATACCGTGACGGGCGCCAGGATCAGCAAGGCGAACGGGTTCGCGAGCCCGCCGGTGAGCGCCAGCAGCGCGCTCAACTGGATCAGGTCGAAGGCGAGGTAAATCGCCGCCCCGCGGTCGGTCAGCCAGGGCGAGCCGCGGTGCGACCAGGCGGCCTGCAGGTTGACCGCCACCGATACCAGCACGAGCAGCACGGCCGGCACGATCGGCAGCGGGTACTCCAGGCCCACATACACGATCGCCAGCGCCGCCGACTGGCCGAACACCGCGATCCAGCGGATCAGGTTGAGGGTGCGCAGCCGCACCCGCCCGCCGTCCGCCACGGCGCTCGCCGTCGGCGTCAGGGTGCGCAGGCCGCGCTTGAGGGAGGTATCGGCGTCAACTGTCATGACAACGTGACAATGGGGTGCTGCGTCGCATACGCCAAGCCTAACACGTCAAGTGTGCGTTGCAGCACGGACATGCCATAGGGACATGCCACGGGTGCGGCCGGCTGGATTACCGTCCTCGGCTCGGCTCCGCCCTGGCCTGTGCCGGCGGCCCGCGCCATATTGGCGGTCATGACCGCCCAGCCCGCCACTTCCCCAGCACGCCGCCGGCCAGTACCGCCGCCCCGGCAGCGCGTCCGCGTCGCGGCCACCGCCGACGCCGGTGATCCACGCCGACCGCCTGACCAAGACCTTCGGCACGGTGCACGCGGTCCAGGGGGTCAGCTTCGACGTGCCGCGCGGCCGGACCACGGCGCTATTGGGCGCCAACGGCGCGGGCAAGACGACGACCATCGCGATGCTGCTGGGCCTGCTGCTGCCGACCAGCGGCACGGTCGAGGTGCTGGGCCACGACATGGTGCGCGCCCGCCACCGGGCGATGCCGCTGGTGAACTTCTCCAGCCCCTACGTCGACCTGCCGCGCCGGCTGAACGTGCAGCAGACGCTGAGCTTCTTCGCCCGCCTGTACGGCGTGCCGCAAGCCGCGCCGGCGGATCGACGACCTGGTGGCGGAACTCGACCTGGGGGAGCTGCGCCGGCGCCGGCTGGGCAGCCTGTCGGCCGGGCAGAAGACCCGGGTCGCGCTCGCCAAGGCGCTGATCAACGCCCCGCAAGTGCTGTTCCTGGACGAGCCCACGGCCTCGCTCGATCCCGACACCGGCGACTGGATGCGCGGTTACCTGGAGACCTACCAGCGCGACAGCGGCTGCGCGATCCTGCTCGCCAGCCACAACATGGCCGAGGTCGAGCGGATGTGCCACGACGTGAAGATGATGCGCGGCGGCCGGATCGTCGACGAAGGCACGCCGGCGGCCCTGCTCAGCCGCTACGGCCGCGGCAACCTGGAGGAGGTGTTCCTGGACATCGCCCGCGACCGCCAGTCGGTCGGCGACACGCCGCATCACGCCCCCGAGGGAGCGCTGGCGAAATGAGCCGGCTGGCCGACGCGGCGACGTCCGAGGCGCGCGGCAGCGTCGCCGCTCGGATCGGGGCGGTGGTGCTGCGCCACGTCTACCTGATGCAGACCAGCTGGCCGCGCGTGTTCGAGCTGATGTACTGGCCCACGATCCAGATGATCCTGTGGGGCTTCATCACCCAGTTCTTCCTGCAGCACAGCTCCTACGTGGCGCAAGCGGCGGGCGTCCTGATCGCGGCCGTCCTGCTGTGGGACGTGCTGTTCCGCGGCCAGCTCGGCTTCTCGCTGTCCTTCCTGGAGGAGATCTGGTCGCGCAACCTGGGCAATCTGGCGGTGAGCCCGCTGGCGCCCCGGGAATTCCTGGCGGCGCTGACGGTGATGAGCCTGATCCGCACCCTGATCGGCGTGCTGCCGGCGGCCGGGCTGGCGATCGTGTTCTACGAGTTCAACGTGTTCACGCTGGGCGTGCCGCTGGTCGCCTTCTTCACCCTGCTGCTGGTGTTCGGCTGGGCGATCGGGATGATGGTCTCCGCGCTCGTCCTGCGGGTCGGCCAGGGGGCGGAGAGCGTGGCCTGGCTGGCGATCTTCCTGCTGGCCCCGGTCAGCGCCGTCTATTACCCGATCGAGACGCTGCCGGGCTGGCTGCAGCCGGTCTCCTGGATGCTGCCGACCGCGCCGGTGTTCGAGGGCATGCGCGCGATCCTGGTCGACGAGACCGTGCGCTACGACCTGCTGGTCCACGCCGCCCTGGTCGACCTCGCCTACCTCGCGCTGGGCGCGTTCCTGTTCCTCTACAGCTTCCACGTCGCCCGCGTGCGCGGCCTGCTGCTGCAGGTGGGCGAGTAGGGGCCTGAGGTCGTAGGGGCCCGCCTCCTCCTCCCTAAACTTATCCCCCTCCTCCACTGGGAGGAGGGGCTAGGGGAGGAGGTCGCCGCGGTGTTGGACGGCGTGCCCACCTCCTCTCCCTAACCCTCTCCTCCCAGTGGAGGAGAGGGGACAAGGGGCGCCCCTACTCCGCCGCGCGCTGCACCTCGGGCGCGCGGTCGAGCAGGTCTTCGGTCAGCGCGCGGGCGGCCCATTCGTGGAACGCCTTGGTCGGCGGGTCCATCACCGGCGAGAAGAAGCCGCCGTCGAACGCCGGCGAATGGCGGCCGGCCTGCATCCGCTCGACCAGGTCGACGTCCTCGGCGAACACCTCCTGCCAGCGGTCCAGGGTCGCCTGCCGGCTGTCGCGGTAGGCGTCGGACACCGCTTCGTCGCCGACGTAGTAGAGGTTCAGGTGCTCCACCGTGGCTTCCGGGCCCTGGGGCTCCAGCCAGATCGTGAACAGGTGGTCGCACTGCACGCCCAACAGCACGTTCGGGAACAGCGCGATGTACTCCGAACCGGTGCGCGCCCATTCCGGCAGGTTGTCGAACTGCGGCAGCGGGGCGTCGTCGCTGGGCGCGTACTTCAGGCTGCCCTGCCCGGCGTAGCGCGGCTCGACGATGTTGTAGTGGTCGTTCAGGTTGGAATAGCTGTTCAGGTTCGGATGGACCCACGGCAGGTGGTAGCTCTCGCAGTAGTTCTCCACCGCGAGCTTCCAGTTGCAGTCGACGTGGAAGTCCATCGCCCCGCCGATCGCGCCGCCGTGGCGGATGCGGGACAGGTCGTAGGCCTGCCAGCGCTCCGCCAGCGGCCGGATGTGGTCGGCGAAGGCGGGCGCGTTGCCGGCCAGGTTGACGAAGATCAGGTCGAACCAGACGGCCGTCGGCACCTCTTTCAGGCCGTGCAGCGAGCGGTCCAGCTCGTCGTGGTCGTCGACGTTGGGCCCGCCGAAGTGCGGCGTGTGCTTGAGCGCGCCCGTGTCCACGTCGTAGCAGAAGCAGTGGTAGGGGCACTTGATCAGGCTCTTCACCCGGCCCGGCTGGGTCACCAGCTTGACGCCGCGGTGGGCGCAGACGTTGTGGAACACCCGCACCCGGTCGTCGCGCCCGCGGACGATCAACAGCGGCACGCCCAGCATGTCGACCGGCTTGACCCAGCCCGCCTTGGGCAGGTCGCTCGCCACCCCGATGCAGGTCCAGGTCCGCGCCAGCAGCTGGTCGCGTTCCAGCCGGGCGTAGGCGCTGTCGGTGTAGGCCTGGTTGGGCAGACCGCGCGCGGCCATGCCGGGCTGCTTCACCCGCTGCAATTGCTCGGTCAGCTCGGCGCTCAGGCCCTCGGCGATCCGCGTATTGGTGTTGGCGGCGATCTCAGCCATGGCGCGTCACCTCCCGATTGGCGCGGGCGGGGCCGTTGTCGTCGACCAGCGTCGACGAACTGGTCTGGTGGGCCCCGCTCACCTGTAGATTGCCGTGAGGCGGGCAGCGCGTGAACGGCATAATTTCTCATCGTTCACATGACGTGGTGTAATGCGAGAACCGGTATGCCGCTTGGGTGGCTTGCGTCTGCGCGCAGCGATCGGCGGGCTCCTCTCCCTCGACGGGAGAGGGACAGGGTGAGGGTGGGACTCCTCGGCATACGCCCGGGAGTCGCACCCTCACCCTCCCACGCGCTGACGCGCGCGGGCCCCTCCCTCTCCCGTCGAGGGAGAGGGGTTTGAAGACGAGGAGACGCGATGGCGCCGCTCAACCGACAGCTTCCGCCGCTCGGGCCGCTGGTGGCGTTCGAGGCGGTGGCCCGGCATCTGTCGATCACCCGGGCGGCGGACGAGCTGGCGCTGACCCAGGCGGCCGTCAGCCGCAAGATCGCGGCGCTGGAGAGCGACCTGGGGGTGCGCCTGTTCGACCGGCTGCACCGCGCCCTGCGGCTGACCGGCGAGGGCGAACGGCTGCAGGCGGCCGCGTCGAGCAGCCTGGGTCACCTGGCGGAAACGGCCGGGCAGCTGCGCCGGCGGGGCTTGAGCGCGCAGGTCGAGGTGTCGACCACGATCGCCTTCGCGTCGTTCTGGCTGATGCCGCGGATCCCGCAGTTCCGCGCCCAGCGTCCGGAGATCGAGCTCAGGCTGTCGGTGAGCGATCCCTACGTCGATCCCGCGCGCGAGGGCGTGGACGCCGGCATCCGCTACGGCGGCGGCGACTGGCAGGGGGTCGTGGCCGAACACCTGTTCGACGAGGAGGTGTTCCCGGTCTGCTCGCCCGGCTACCTCGACCAGCACCCCGAACTCGAAGACCTGGACACGCTGGCGCGGCAGACGCTGCTGCACCTCGACGTCGACTACCACGCCTGGACCGACTGGGCGACCTGGTTCCGGGAACTGGGCACCACGCCGCCGCCGCGCCGCCGGGGGCTGCAGTTCAACACCTACACCATCCTGATCCAGGCGGCGACGGCCGGCCAGGGCGTGGCGCTCGGCTGGCGGCACATGGTCGACGACTTCCTGGCCCAGGGCTCGCTGGTCCGCCCGATCCCGGAAAGCTACCGCCCGCGCGGCGCGTACTACCTGGTGCGGCCGAAGGGCCGCGAGCCGGATCCCGAGGTGACGGCGTTCACCGACTGGCTGCTCGCCGAGGCGCGGGGGTAGACCTTCTCTGTCCCCTCTCCTCCGCTGGGAGGAGAGGGCTAGGGAGAGGAGGTGGCCGCTCCCGTTCGGCCGGCACACCACCGCAAACGCAGACCGCGCTCTGCGGGGGCGCAGACAGCGCGCAACCACCTCACCCTGTCCCTCTTTCGCCCACTGGCGGAGAGGGGACCCGCCGCGATGCTGTGCGACCCCCTCCAGCAGGCGTCCTCACGTCAGGTGCGGCAGGGCGATGTAGTCCTTGGACTGCATCTCCATCAGCCGGGAGACGGTGCGCTGGAACTCGAAGCCGCCGTCCTGGCCGGTGTAGAGCTTCTCCGGCGGGGCGTCGGCGGCGATCAGCAGGTTGCAGCGGTGCTCGTAGAGCGCGTCGACCAGCAGCATGAAGCGCCGCGCCTCGTTGCGCTGGTCGGGCGTCATCGCCGGCACGTCGTCCAGCAGCACGGTGTGGAAGTGCGTGGCGATCGCCAGGTAGTCCTGCGCGCCCAGCGCCTGGGCGCACAGCTGGTCGAAGCCGAAGCGCGCCACGCCCCGGGCGCAGCGCGGCACGTCGACCCGCCGGCCCTTCACCGGGATGTAGTCGCTGGCGATCTCCGCCCCCTCGGTCAGGCGGTGGAACGCCTGGTCCATCGCGTCGCGCGCCTTCGGGCCCAGCGGGGTCTGGTAGACGGTGATGTCGGACAGCCGGCTCAGCCGGTAATCGCGCCCGCCCTCCAGGCCGAGCACGTCCAGGCGCTGCTTCATCAACTCGATGAAGGGCAGGAAGCGGCCGCGCTGCAGGCCGTTCTCGTACAGCCGGTCGGGCGGGAAGTTGGAGGTGGCGACGACCACCACCCCGCGCTCGAACAGCGCCTCGAACAGCCGGCCCAGGATCATCGCGTCGGCGACGTTGACGACGTGGAACTCGTCGAAGCAGAGCAGCCAGTTTTCCTGCGCGATATGTTCGGCCAGCTGCGGCAAGGGGTCGGCCTTGGTGCCCTGGGTCTCCTGCCGCCAGGCGTGCAGGCGGTCGTGCACCTCCGCCATGAAGGCGTGGAAGTGCACCCGGCGCTTGGCCGTCACCGGCGCGCGCTTATGGAACAGGTCCATCAGCATGGACTTGCCGCGGCCGACGTCGCCGTAGAGGTACAGGCCCTGCGGCGGCGTCTCGGGCCGGCGCGCGAGTCCCAGCCGCGCCTTCCAGCCGCCCGGGCTCTTGGGCTGATAATTACGCAGCGCGTGGTGGAGGGATTCCAGCTTTTCCGCCGCCAGCTCCTGGGCCGGATCGGCGGCGAGCTCGCCCTGCTTGCGCAGCGCGCGGTAGGCGGCGAGCGGCCCGTCATCGCTCACCGCCTGTTGGTTCGGCGCATCGCTCGCGGCTTGACTTCCGTCCTGCGCGGTGCCGGCCTCGGCCATACTCCACCCGTCGTCCAGTGCCCGTCTTAGCAAGCGCACCTAAGCGCCGGGCCGCGCGCAGGTCAACGGCTGGAGAAGCTGTCGGGCGACCGGGCCGGCCAGCACAGCATCAGGATCAACGCGCAGTGGCGGATTTGCTTTATCTGGGACGACGGCCCCACCAGGGTGGAGATCGTCGACTACCACGATTAGAGCGACATGCTCGAAGGCCGAACCAGATTTCGGGCATGTCGCTCTAACTGCTTAAAGAGAGGGCAAGACTCCGCTGGAAGGTGCTTCCGCCTTCCAGCATCTCGCCCGCATCCGCGGCCCCCGCTTTGCGCCGCTGCCTAGGAGGCACCCGGTCATGCCGCAACTGCCCAACATTCATCCGGGCGAAGTGCTCAAGGCGGAGTTTCTGGAGCACCTGGGCCTTTCCGGTTACCGCTTGGCCCAAGAGCTCGGCATTCCTCACACGCGGGTGCACGAGATCCTGCACGCCCGGCGCAGCATCTCGCCGGACACGGCCGCGCGGTTGGCCCGCTACTTCCAGACGTCCGAGATGTTCTGGCTCAACCTGCAGGCCAACCACGATCTGCTCGACCTCAAGCGCTCGAAGGCCGACGAGATCGCCCGGATCAAGCCGAACCCGGCCGTGCTTCAGGCGGACTGACACCGCATCGCCGCCCGACCCGGCCGGCTCACGCCTCCGCCACCACCTCGTTGGTCAGCGTGCCGATGCCCTGGACGGTGCAGGCGATCTCGTCGCCGGGCTTCATCCACAGCGGCGGGGTGCGCGCCATGCCCACGCCGGGCGGGGTGCCGGTGGCGATGATCGTGCCGGGCTCCAGCGTCATCACCTCGCTCGCCGCTTCCACCAGGCGCGCCACGTCGAAGATCAGGTCGTCGGTGGTGCCGTCCTGCACCGTCTCCCCGTTGAGGGTGGCGGAGATGGCGAGGCCGCGGGCGCCGTCGGGCAGTTCGTCGGCGGTCACGATCTCCGGCCCGAACGATCCCGAGCGGTCGAAGTTCTTGCCCAGCGTCCACTGCCCGCCCTTCTTCTGGAAGTCGCGCAGCGAGCCGTCGTTCAGGATCGAATAGCCGATCACGTGGTCGAGCGCGCGGCTGGCCGGCACGTTGCGGGCGCTGCGCCCGATCACCGCGACCAGTTCGCTCTCGTAGTCGTACTTCTCGCTCGCCCGCGGGCACACCAGCGGCGCGCGGTCGGCGACCAGCGAGCTGGCGTAGCGGATGAACAGGATCGGGTGCTTGGGCAGATCCATGCCGACTTCCTGCGCGTGGGTCATGTAGTTCAGGCCGGCGCACAGGATCTTGGGCGGCTGCGGGATCGGCAGGGCGAGCTTCAGCCCGTCGCGCGGCACCCAGCGCTCCGCCGGCGCGGCGTCGGCCAGTTCGCGCAGGCGGTCCAGGTTGTCCTCGGCCAGCAGGGTCGCCCAGTCGCGCGGCATGTCGGGGTCGAGCGCGGACAGGTCCAGGACCCGGTCGCCCTGCGCGATCCCGGCGGCCGGACGGCCGTCCTTTGTCGAAACTGATCAGGCGCATGGGTCGGCCTACTCCATCGTCGGCATGGTGTATTCGGCGCCGGCGCGGATGCCGGTGGGCCAGCGCTGCGTCACCGTCTTCAGGCGGGTGTAGAAGCGCACGCCCTCCATGCCGTGCATGTGGTGGTCGCCGAACAGCGAGCGCTTCCAGCCGCCGAAGGAATGGAAGGCCATCGGCACCGGGATCGGCACGTTGATGCCGACCATGCCGGTCTGGGCCTCCTGCTGGTACTGCCGGGCGGCGTCGCCGTCGCGGGTGAAGATCGCCGAGCCGTTGCCGAACTCGTGCGCGTTCACGAGCTCGACCGCCTCGTCGTAGCTGTTGGCGCGCACCACCGACAGCACCGGGCCGAAGATCTCCTCCTTGTAGATCCGCATCTCCGGGCTCACGCGGTCGAACAGGCAGCCGCCCATGAAGTTGCCGTTCTCGTAGCCCTGCAGCGACTGGCTGCGGCCGTCGACCACCAGTTCGGCGCCCTCCTCGACGCCCAGGTCGACGTAGCCCTTGACCTTCTGCAGGTGCTCGGCCGTGACCAGCGGGCCCATGTCGGCCTTGGGGTCGTCCCACGGGCCGATCCGCAGGTTCTCCACCTTGGGCGCCAGGCGCGAGACCAGCTGGTCGCCGGCCTCGCCCACCGTGACCGCGACCGACACCGCCATGCAGCGCTCGCCGGCGCTGCCGTAGCCCGCGCCCATCAGCGCGTCGGCGGCCTGGTCCATGTCGGCGTCGGGCATCACCACCATGTGGTTCTTGGCGCCGCCCAGCGCCTGCACGCGCTTATTGTGGGCGCAGCCGTGGTGGTAGATGTACTCCGCGATCGGGGTCGAGCCGACGAACGAGACCGCCTGCACGTCCGGGTGCGCCAGCAGGCCGTCGACCGCCTGCTTGTCGCCGTTGACGACGTTCAGCACGCCCTTGGGCGCGCCCGCCTCCATCATCAGTTCGGCGAGGTAGAGCGGCACGCTCGGGTCCTTCTCGCTCGGCTTCAGGACGAAG
Source organism: Rhodovibrio sp. (assembly GCA_034521655.1). Lineage (GTDB taxonomy): Bacteria > Pseudomonadota > Alphaproteobacteria > Kiloniellales > Rhodovibrionaceae > Rhodovibrio. The sequence goes on along the minus strand of JAXHMD010000016.1, from coordinate 44,323 downwards.
GTGTTGCCGCAGGCGAGCGCCACCGGGAACATCCACATCGGCACCATCGCCGGGAAGTTGAACGGCGTGATCCCGGCCACGACGCCGAGCGGCATGCGCATGGAGAAGCTGTCGACGCTGGAGCCCACCTGCTGGGTGTAGTCGCCCTTGAGGATGTGCGGCGCGCCGGTGGCGAACTCGACCACCTCGATGCCGCGCGTGACCTCGCCCTGGGCGTCGTTGAACACCTTGCCGTGCTCGCGGCAGATCATCTCCGCGATCTGGTCGCGGTTCTTCTCCAGCAGCTCCTTGAACTTGAACAGCACCCGCGCGCGGGTCAGCGGGGTCTTGCCGGCCCAATCGGGAAACGCCTGCTTGGCGGCGGCGACGGCGCGTTCCAGCGCGGCGTCGTCGGCGAACGCGACCGTGGCGGTCTGCTGGCCGGTCGCGGGGTTGAACACCGCGCCGCTGCGCCCGCCGGTATCCTGGGTGCGCGCGCCGTCGATGAAGTGGGTGAGCTGCTCTGTCATGGCTGTCCCTCCGGCCCGACAAGCGGGCGCTTTCTTGTTTCGGCTTGTTGTGTCGGCGTCTTGTGTCGGGGCGCGGGGTCGCCGCGCGCCCCCTGTCGCCAGTCCTCGGTCGCCGAGTCCTTGAGCGCCCAGTCCTTGAGCGCATGGTCGCGTGATCGTGCTGGCTCCTTGCCTACCCGCTCGCGCGGGCGGCGGCAAGACGGCGACCACGCTACGCGGATACGACGGCCGGTGCCGCGCCGGGGCTCGCAAACACCGGTCCGGGGACCTAGGTGGCGGGCATGGATGATTTCGCGCTGATCGTCGAGCTCTGCCCGGTGCTGCGCCGGCAGTTGGAAGACCACGCCCGCGCTGGAGAAACGGTGCGCTACCGCGACCTCGCCCGCGCCGCCGAGGTGCCGGGGCCGCAGACGATCCACAAGACGACCCAGGCGCTGGAGGCGATCACCCGCGCCGACCACGCCGCCGGCCGGCCGCTGATCGCCGCGCTGGCGGTCGGCCGGGGCAGCGCCGGGCTGCCGGGCCCCGGGTTCTTCCAGCTGCTGCGCGAGCTGGGCCGCTACGACGGACCGGACAGCGGCGATGCGGCCGAAGCCGCGCACACGCGCGAATGCGAGGCGGTGTTCGCCGCCTACCAGACCCCGTGATACACCGACCCCGTGACACACCCACAGAGCACCGTTCAGGGAGGGGCAACGCCATGGCCGACCAGCTGAAGATCACCGTGGGCGACGTCGCGTTCACCGCGACGCTGCGCGACACGCCGACCGCCACGGCGGTCGCCGCGGCCTGCCCGATCGAGGGCAGCGCCAACACCTGGGGCGAGGAGGTCTATTTCGGTGCCGCGCTCGACGTCGCGCCGGAGAGCGACCAGCGCGCCGTCGTCGAGGCGGGCGAGATCGCCTACTGGCTGGAAGGCAACGCGATCGCGATCGGCTACGGCCCGACCCCGGTCAGCCAGGGCGACGAAATCCGCCTGGCCGCGCCGGTCAACATCTTCGCCGACGCCGACCCCGACGACGTGCGCAAGCTCAAGGGCTCGACCGGCGGCGAGCCGGTCAAGGTGGAGGTCGTGTAGCCCGGCTGCGGCGATACCCGTCCGTCGTGCTTCGACACGCCGACCTGCGGTCGGCTGCTCAGCATGAAGATTCATTGTGTTTTTCGAGAAACTTACGACGTCATCCTGAGCAGGCTGGCGCGGCCAGCCGTGTCGAACGGTGCCCCACGGGTGCCGCGAACCCTGTAGGGTGGATTCGCCGCGCCAGCGGCAATCCACCGCGAAGCCGAGCGCGCCGCTTTCCAGCGCCGTTCGGCGGGTTGCTGCGCGAACCCGCCCTACGGGCGACCATGGAAACGGGCGACCATGGAAAAAGGGCGCCCGGAGCTGTCCCGGGCGCCCTTCCGTGCCGCTTGGTGTCCTTCAAGCCCTTCGTGGTGCCCTAACGACGGCGCCCCACAACGGCGCGCGGACGTTCTCACGCGTTCGCGCGCGCCTTGGCCCAGAAGCGCTCGATCAGGGTCTCGGCGATCTGGACGGTGTTGAGGGCCGCTCCCTTGCGCAGGTTGTCGGCGACGCACCAGAACGCCAGGCCGTTGTCGACCGTCGGGTCCTTGCGCAGGCGCGAGACGTAGACGTCGTCCTCGCCCGCGGCCTCGACCGGGGTGACGTAGCCCTCGTCGGCGCGGTGGTCGACCACGGTCAGGCCCGGGAACTCGCGCATCGCCTCGCGGGCGGCGTCCTCGCTGACGTCGCGCGTGAACTCGACGTTGATCGATTCGCCGTGGCTGACGAACACCGGGATGCGCACGCAGGTCGCCGCGACCTTGATGTCGGGGGAGAGGATCTTCTTGGTCTCGTTGACCATCTTCCACTCCTCCTTGGTCGAGCCGTCGTCCATGAAGGAGTCGATGTGCGGGATCGCGTTGAACGCGATCTGCTTGGTGAACTTGGACGGCCGGGCCGGCTCGTTCATGTAGATGCCGCGCGTCTGGTTGAACAGCTCGTCCATCGCCTCCTTACCCGAGCCGCTGGTCGACTGGTAGGTCGAGACGATCACCCGCTTGATCGTGGCGAGATCGTGCAGCGGCTTGAGCGCGACCAGCATCTGGATGGTCGAGCAGTTCGGGTTGGCGATGATGCCCTTCTTGGTGTGCCCGGCGATCGCCTCCGGGTTGACTTCCGGCACCACCAGCGGAACGTCCTTGTCCATCCGGAACTTGGAGGTGTTGTCGATCACCACCGCGCCGGCCTTGGCGGCCTTGGGCGAATATTCCGCCGAGACCTCGCCGCCCGGCGACGACAGGACGAGGTCCACGCCCTTGAAGTCGAACTTGGACATGTCCTGGATCTTCAGGGTCTGGTCCTCGCCGAACGACACCTCGCGCCCGGCGGACCGGCCGGAAGCCAGCGCCACGACCTCGTCGGCGGGGAACTCGCGCTCGGCCAGGATCTTCAGGATCTCGCGGCCCACGTTGCCCGTGGCGCCGGCGACGGCGACCTTGTACCCCATGGAATACGTCCTCGTTCGGCGTGAAAGCGTGTTTGACCTTTAACCGCGATTGGTACGCCCGCACGCCCGGCGATGCAAGCCGGAGGCGGCGGCGGCGGCGGTGCAGCAATTACGTAAACGAACGCGCGGCGCGATGCCGGGTCGCGACGGGTCCCTCTCCTCCAACGGCGAGGGCGGGCGGGTCGCGAGCAACCCACCATGCAGCGGTCGGGCGCCACCGCCGCGCCTCACCATGAGACTGCTTTTTACGGCCATCGAAGCGGGTCCCCTCGCCTCCACTGGGAGGAGAGGGACAGGGAGAGGAGGTAAGCACGGCATCAACGCTCGTGGTCCCACCGCCCCTATCCCCTCCTCCCACGAGGAGGAGGGGGAGGAGGAGAAGTGGGAATCGGCGGCCAGCCGTCAGCGCGCTACCCCGCGAGCTTGCCCAGCTCTTCGAGCAGCGCATCGCCCATCTCGCCGGTCGAGACCCTGGTGGTGCCGTCCTGGACGATGTCGGCGGTGCGCAGGCCGCGGGCGAGCGCGCTTTCCACCGCTGCCTCGACCAGCTGGGCGTCCTCGCCGCGGTCGAAGGAGTAGCGCAGCATCATGGCGAACGACAGCAGGGTGGCGAGCGGGTTGGCCACGCCCTGGCCGGCGATGTCGGGCGCGGAGCCGTGCACCGGCTCGTAGAGCGCCTTGCGCCGGCCTGAGGCGTCCGCCTCCCCCAGCGAGGCCGAGGGCAGCATGCCAAGCGAGCCGGTCAGCATCGCCGCCTCGTCCGACAGCATGTCGCCGAACAGGTTGTCGGTGACGATCACGTCGAACTGCTTGGGCTGGCGCACCAGCTGCATGGCGCAGTTGTCGGCGTACATGTGGGTCAGCTGGACGTCGGAGAACTGCTCCTGGTGCAGCCGCTCCACCTCCTCGCGCCAGAGCACGCCGGACTCCATCACGTTCGCCTTTTCGGTGGAGACCACCTTGTTCTGCCGCTTGCGCGCCAGCTCGAAGGCGACCGCGGCGACCCGCCGGATCTCGCTGGTGGTATAGACCTGGGTGTTGACGCCGCGGCGCTCGCCGCCGCCCAGATCCTCGATCCCGCGCGGCTCGCCGAAGTAGACGCCGCCGGTGAGCTCGCGCACGATCATGATGTCGAGCCCGCGCACCAGTTCCGGCTTCAGCGACGACGCCTCGACCAGCTGCTCGAACACCAGCGCCGGGCGCAGGTTGGCGAACAGCGCCATCTCCTTGCGCAGGCGCAACAGGCCGCGTTCCGGCTTCTGGTCGAACGGGAGGTTGTCCCACTTGGGCCCGCCGACCGCGCCCAGCAGCACGGCGTCCGCCGCCTGCGCCTTCTGCATGGTGGCGTCGGTGACCGGCGCGCCCTCGTCGTCGATCGCCGCCCCGCCGACCTTGGCTTCGTCGAACGCGACGTCGAGCTCGCGGTGCTGGTTCAGCCAGTCGGCGATCCGGCGCACCTGCGCCATCACCTCCGGGCCGATGCCGTCGCCGGGCAGGATCAGGACGGTCTTGCTCGCCATGGCGTGGAGTATCCCCTGCTGTCTGTCATGCGTCGCCGGCCGCGGTGATAGCCGGGGTGTCGGGCGGTGACAAGCGCCGCGGCCGCCCGTTCCCGCCTCGCAGCCCCCACCCGTCTAGCCGACCCCCTGCTCGGCCGCGCTCGGCTGCGGGCTCAGGGGATACTCCGTCTCCACCCGGTAGATCGGCCCCTTCGGCGTCAGCTGGCTGGAGACCAGCTGGAAGCGGTCGACGTAGATCGGTCCGGAATTGAACAGACTGTAGGCCTGCAGAAAGTCGCCCAGCTTCTTGCCCGGCGGGCCCTTGAAGCGGGCGATCGTGACGTGCGGCTTGAACTTGCGCCGCTCGCCTGCAAGGCCGATCCGCTGGGCCGCCTGCTCGACCTTGGTCTGCAGGCGGTAAAGCGGCTCCGGCGCCTCCACGCCGACCCACAGCGCCTGCACCTTTTTAGCGGAGCCGAACGTGCCCAGGCCCTTCAGCTCCATGTCGAAGGCGGGCGCGTCGATCCCCGATAGCTCGGCCGCCATGTCGCGGCCCTGCCGGCCGTCCAGCTCGCCCAGAAAGCGCAGGGTAAGGTGCATGTTGTCCGGATCGACCCAGCGCGTGTTGTCGAGCCCGCCGGCGAACCCGCCCAGCCGCTCGCACAACTCCTCCGGCAGCGGGATCGCGACGAACAGGCGCATCATGGCCGACCACCTCCTGTCCGGAACGCTGGCGCGGGCGCAATGGCCGGTCAAGCAAGCGGGCGCCGGAGGCGAGAGGCCGTAGACTCGTAGGCCTGCCGAGAAGTCGCCCAGCTTCTTGCCCAGCAGGCCCTTGAAGCGGGCGATGGTGACGTGCCGGCTTGAACACGCCGCTCGCCTGCAAGGCCGATCCGCTCGGCCGCCTGCTCGACGCTTGGCCTTGCAGGCGGTCAGAGCGGCTCCGGCGCCTCCACGCCGACCCACAGCGCCTGCGCCTTCGCGGAGCCGGACCAACGGGTCCCAGGCCCTTCAGCTCCATGTCGAAGTGCGTGCGTCGATCCCCGACATAGCTCGGCCGCCATGTCGCGGCCCTCGCCGGCCGTCCGGCCTCGCGCCAGAAAGCGCGCAGGGTGAGGTGCATGTTGTCCGGATCGACCCAGCGCGTGTTGTCGAGCCCGCCGGCCAACCCGCCCAGCCGCTCGCACAACTCCTCCGGCAGCGGCACCCGCGACCAACAGGCGCATCATGGCCGACCACCTCCTGTCCGGAACGCTGGCGCGGGCGCAATGGCCGGTCAAGCAAGCGGGCGCCGGAGGCGAGAGGCCGTAGACGACATGTCCGTTTCAGGAGGCGGGGTGGCCCGCCTCCTTATGTGCGAAAACGTGGGTTGCACCGGGGCGGTGCCGAGCCACACGCACAGAGGAGACGGACCATGGACGAGTATAACGCCTACGTCGGGCTTGACATGCACAAGAAGACGATCGCGGTTGCGATTGCCGAGTTCGGCCGCGGCGGCGAGGTGCGCAGTTACGGCACGATCGAGAACAACTCGCATCGGCTGTGCCAGCTGGCCAAGCGCCTGGAGCAGCAGCACGGCCGGGTGCACTTCGTCTACGAGGCCGGGCCGACGGGCTACGTGGCGCAGCGCACGCTGGCGGCGGCGGGCTACGACTGCGCCATCGCGGCCCCGTCGCAGGTGCCGCGCAAGTCGGGGACCGGGTCAAGACCGACCGGCGCGACGCCGTGCAGCTGGCCCGGCTCGACCGGGCGGGCGAGCTGACGGCGATCTGGGTGCCCGATTGCCAGCACGAGGCGATCCGCGAGCTGACCCGCGGCTACGAGGAGGCCGTGCAAGACCTGCGCCGGGCGCGCCAGCGGGTCACCTCGTTCCTGTTGCGCCAGGGGCTGCGCTATCCGGGCAAGACCAACTGGACGCGCACGCACCGGCGCTGGCTGGCCGAGCTGTCGTTCGCCGAGCCGGCCAACCGGGTCGCCCTGGACAGCCGGCTGCAGGCGGTCGACCAGGCGCTGGCGCGCCGCGATCAGATGGCCCAGCAAGTCGCCGCGGCGGTGCCGGGCTGGCGGCTCGCCCCGGTGGTCGAGGCCCTGCGCGGCCTGCGCGGATTGGATCTGGTCGCCGCCGCCGGGCTGGCCGCGGAGATCGGCGACGTCCGACGGTTCGCCCATCCCGCCCAGCTGATGGCCTATTTCGGGCTGGTCTCCAGCGAGCACTCCAGCGGCGAGCGCCGCCGGCCGGGGTCGATCACCAAGACCGGCAGTCCGCGGGCGCGTAAACTGTTGACCGAGGCGGCCTGGTGCTACCGCCACCCGCCGCGGCAGTCGACCCGCCAGCGCGCCAAGCAGGCGCCGCTCAGCCCGGCCGTGCGCGAGCGCTGCTGGGCCGCGCAGATCCGCCTCCACGCCCGCTACCGCGCGCTGCGCCGGGCTGGCAAGCTGCCGCAGGTGGCGGTGATCGCGGTGGCCCGGGAACTCGCCGGGTTCGTCTGGGCGGTCGCCCAGGACACCCAGCCGGCCTGAGCCGGCACGGCGTCCACGGCACAGCAAGGAGATCCGCAACAGCAAGGAAACCCCTGGACACGCCGGCACGACACCGCCGGCCAGCGCATCGCTCCGGGCCAGCGGCGCCGGGGCGCGGCCCAACACCGGTTCAGATCCCCGCACCCACCCTGACAGGCTGCTATCTACGTTCGTAGACTGGGGCAACGACCGGTGACGCCTCGTCATTCTGTGGTCCCGACCCACGCATCAGAGGCTGTCAACGCCCGCACACCCCCGCGCCTCGGCACCGCTGGCCCGGAGCTTACACACGCCAACCCGCTCGGCCCCGCCGTGCGGCCACGGTCTCGCACGCCTATACCTTGACAAACGGACATGAGAGGGTGGGTTCGCGCAGCAACCCACCGCGCGGCGCGGACAAGCGCCCGGCCGCAGATGGTGGATTGCCGCTGGCGCGGCGAATCCACCCTACAAAAGCGGACGTGTGGAACGGGCCGTTACGCACGGCCCAACTCATCCCCCTCCTCCCAGTGGAGGAGAGGGAATCAGTAAGGCCCTCACCCCTCAAGGACAGGGGTAGGTGTAGACCTTGTGGATCTCTTCCAGCTCGCTCAGCACCGCGTCGCTCAGGGTCAGGTCCTTGGCGGCGATGTTGTTTTTCAGGTGCCACAGCTTGGTCGCGCCGATGATCGCGCTGGTGGTGAACGGCCGGGATAGGACGTACTGGATCGCCATCTGCGCCGGGTCCAGGCCGTGGCGCCGGGCGAGATCGACGTACGCCTCGACCGCCTTGATCCCCTGGTCCTTCCAGTAGCGGCTGTTCTGCGGGTAGAGCGTCAGGCGCGCGTCCGCGGGTTTGGCGCCATCCAGGTACTTGCCGGTCAGCGTCCCCGCGGCGAGCGGGGCGTAGGCGAGCAGGCCGCAGTCCTCGCGCACCGCGACCTCGCCCAGGCCGGCCTCGAACGAGCGGTTGAGCAGGGAATAGGGGTTCTGCACCGAAACCGCGCGCGGGCCGAGGCCGGCCTCGGCGTGGGCGAGCATGCGCATGGTGCCCCAGGCGGTGTCGTTGGAAAGCCCGACGTGGCGGATTTTGCCCTTGTCCACCAGGTCCTGGAGCGCGCCCAGCGTCTCCTCGAACGACGTCCAGCCGCCGTCGTCGCCGGGCAGGTCGAAGCCGAGCTTGCCGAAGTAGTTCGCCGGGCGCTCCGGCCAGTGCAGCTGGTAGAGGTCGATGGTGTCGGTCTTCAGCCGGCGCAGGCTGTCGTCGACCGCCTGCTCCAGCTGGTCGCGGTTGAACCGCGGGCCGCCGCGCACGTGGCGGAACCGCTCGGCGGGGCCGAGCGCCTTGGTCGCCAGCACGACCTTCTCGCGGGTGCCGCGCGCCTTGAACCAGTTGCCGATGATCTCCTCGGTGCCGCCGTGGGTCTCGTCGGCGTAGGGGGTGGGGTACATCTCCGCGCAGTCGAAGAAGTTCACGCCCGCCTCGAGCGCGAAGTCCATCTGCTCGAACGCCTCGTCCTGGGTGTTCTGCGTCCCCCAGGTCATGGTGCCGAGGCAGACCTCGCTCACCTCGATGTCGGTGCGCCCCAGTCGGCGGTAGTGCATCGAAAACGCTCCTCGCACGGTAACGCCTGCGCGTACGCGTACACCCCTAAGCGGGGCGTACGTGCGCGCGGCGGTCGGGTTGGGTTGAGACGGCTTGACGGCTGTCAGCTCGCGGCGCTGGAACGCACGCGTTCGATCAGCTGTTCCACCTTGGGCAGGATGTTGTCCACGATCACGGCCACGCCCCGGGCGTTGGGGTGGATGCCGTCGGACTGGTTCAGGTCGGGCTTCTGTGCCACGCCCTTCAGGAAGAACGGGTAGTAGACGACGCCGTGCTTCTCCGCCAGATCCGGGAACACGCTGTCGAATTCCTGGACGTATTCCTCGCCCATGTTGCGCGGGGCCTTCATGCCGGCGAGCAGGGTGGCCACGCCCCGCTCGTCCAGCGTCTCCAAGACGGCGTCCAGGTTCTTCCGGGTCACCGCGGGATCGATGCCGCGCAGCGCGTCGTTCGCGCCCAGCACCACGATCGCCGCGTCGACCCGGTCCTGCAGCACCCAGGAGAGGCGCGCGCGACCGGACTTGGAGGTGTCGCCGGAGCTGCCGGCGTTGATCACCTCGACATCGTAGCCCTTGTCCTTGAGCGCGGCTTCGAGCTGGGCCGGGAACGGCTCGCCCGCCGGCAGGCCGTAGCCGTGCACCAGGCTGTCGCCGAACGCCATGATGGTCACGGTGTCGTCCTGCGCGTGGACTGGCGCGAACGGCAGCACGGCGAGCGCCAATGCGACCGCGGGGGCGGCGAGCAGGCGGCGGAAGACGGTCATGACGGCCTCGTCCCTCGAATTGAAACCGGCGGGTGCAAGGCCATATCGGGTCTGGCACACCGCGGACAAGCCCAGCACCGAACGCTGGCGCGTGCGCAGGGCGGATCGGCGGGTCCCTCTCCTCGAGGGGAGAGGACAGGTGAGGGCGGGATCCCCGGCGTGCGCCGGGAGTCCCACCCTCACCCTCCCACGCCTGCGGCGCGGGCCCCTCCCTCTCCCGTCAGGGAGAGGGTTTGGCGTCGCGGCTGCTCGTCAGTAAAGCCTTCCCATCAGGAGCAGATCCTTGAGCGCAGACCCGATGATCCGGCTCGACCGGCTGGAGCTGACCCTGCCGAGCCAGGCGGGCGACGTGCACATCCTCAAGGGCCTCGATCTCACGATCGACGGCGGCGAGACGGTGTCGGTCGTCGGCCCGTCCGGCTCCGGCAAGTCGTCGATGATGATGATCGTGGGCGGGCTGGAACGCCCGACCGGCGGCACCGTCCATGTCGCGGGCGAGAGCCTGGGCGAACTGGGCGAGGACGCGCTCGCCCGCTTCCGCCGGGACAACGTCGGCATCGTGTTCCAGGACTTCCACCTGGTGCCGACCATGACCGCGCTGGAGAACGTCGCCATCCCGCTGGAGTTCGCCGGGCGTCGCGATGCCTTCGACCGCGCGGCGGAGAGCCTGGAGAAGGTCGGCCTGGGCCACCGCCTGAGCCACTACCCGGGCCAGCTGTCGGGCGGCGAGCAGCAGCGCACCGCGCTCGCCCGCGCGTTCGCGACCGAACCGAAAATCCTGCTGGCGGACGAGCCGACCGGCAACCTGGACGGCGAGACCGGCCGGCAGGTGATCGATCTCCTGTTCGACCTCTGCCGCACCGACGGCTCGACCTTGATGCTGATCACCCACGATCCGGCGCTGGCCGAGCGCTGCGACCGGCGGGTGCAGCTGATCGACGGGCACATCACCGACGACGGGCGGGCGCAGGCCACCACCGGCAAGGCTGCCGCCCGCAAGGCCGGCTGAGGGCACGACAGGCATGAGCACTCTGGCATGAGCACCCTGGCATGAGCACCCTGGCATGAGCACCCTGGCATGAGCACCCTGGCGAACGACCTGCCGCTGGCGGCCCGGCTGGCGCGGCGCGAACTGCGCGGCGGGCTGAAGGGCTTCAAGATCTTCCTCGCCTGCCTGCTGTTGGGCGTGGCCGCGATCGCGGGCGTGGGCTCGCTGTCGCAGGCGATGCTGCAGGGCCTGAACAACGACGGCCGCGCGCTTTTGGGCGGGGAGATGGAGGCCCGCCTGATCCACCAGGCGGCGACGGCCGAGCAGCTCGCCTACCTGCGCGACAACACCGCCCGGCTGTCCGAGACCACCGACCTGCGCGCGATGGCGCGCACGCCCGGCGGGTTCGCGGGCGAAAGCGGGCGCACGCTGGTCGAACTCAAGGGCGTGGACGCCGCCTACCCGCTCTACGGCAGCGTCGGCTTAGCGCCGCAGCAGCCGCTGGACGCGGCGCTCGGCCGGCAGGACGGCCGCTGGGGCGCGCTGGTCGACCCGGCGGTGTTGAACAAGCTTGGCCTCGAGGTCGGCGACCCGCTCAAGCTGGGCGAGGTCACTTATGAAATCCGCGGCACGGTCACGCGCGAGCCGGACCGGGCGACGCGCGCCTTCACGCTCGGTCCGCGCGTGCTGGTGCGCCACGCCAGCCTGGCGGAGACGGGCCTGGTGCAGCCGGGCAGCCTGGTCTACCACCACTACCGCCTGGACCTGCCCGAAGGCGTCGACCAGGCCGCCTTCAAGCAGCGCCTGAACGAGCGCTTCCCGGAGGCCGGCTGGCGGGTGCGCGGGCTGGACAACGCCGCGCCCGGGATCAGCCGGTTCGTCGAGCGGGTGACGCTGTTCATGACCCTGGTCGGCCTGACCTCGCTCTTGGTCGGCGGGGTCGGTGTGGCGAACGCGGTCAAGGCGTACCTGGACGGCAAGCGCGCGACGATCGCCACCTTCAAGTGCTTAGGAGCCCCGTCGCGCCTGGTGTTCTTCACCTACCTGGCGCAGGTGCTGGTGCTGGCGCTGCTCGGCATCGCGCTGGGGCTGATCCTGGGCGCGGCGATCCCGCTGGTGGGCGGGCCGATCCTGGCCAACCGCCTGAACTTCGACGTCGCGGTCGGGGTCTACTGGCAGCCGCTCGCGATCGCGACCGCCTTCGGCCTGTTGACCACGCTCGCGTTCACGCTGTGGCCGCTGGCGCGCGCGCAGGGCATTCCGGCCGCCGCCCTGTTCCGCGACGTGGTCGCGCAGCAAAGCGCGCGGGTGCCGCTGTGGGCCTGGGCTGCGACCGGCGCGAGCGCGCTGGCGCTGGCCGGCCTCGCGGTCCTGAACGCGGACGAGCGGACGTTCGCGCTCGGATTCGTCGGCGGCGCGGTGGGCGCGCTGATCGCCTTCCGCCTGGCCGCCGCCGGGGTGATCTGGCTCGCCCGCCGGGCGCCCCGGGCGCGCCGGCCGGGCCTGCGGCTTGCGGTCACCAACCTGCACCGCCCGGGCGCGCCCACCGGCTCGGTGGTGATGTCGCTCGGCCTCGGGCTCACGGTGCTGGTCGCGATCGCGCTGATCGAGGGCAACCTGCAGCGCCAGGTGACCGAGCAGATGCCCGAGCAGGCGCCCGGCTTCTACTTCATCGACATCCAGTCCGACCAGCTGGACGCGTTCACCGAGACGGTGCGCGAGTTCAAGGGCGTGTCGGAGGTCAACTCCGTGCCGATGCTGCGCGGGCGGATCGTCGAGGTGAACGGCACGCCGGTCGGCGAGGCGACGATCCCCGAGGACGTGCGCTGGGTGTTCCAGGGCGACCGCGGCATCACCTGGGCGCGCACGCCGCCCGACAACGCCACGATCACCCGGGGCAGCTGGTGGCCCGCGGACTATAGCGGCCGGCCGCTGATCTCGCTCGACCACGAGGTCGGCCGGAAGGTCGGCCTGGAGCCGGGCGACACCATGACGGTCAACGTGCTGGGTCGGAACATCGAGGCTAAGATCGCGAACTGGCGCGAGATCGAATGGTCCAACCTGCAGATCAACTTCGTCATGATGTTCTCGCCCGGCATGCTGTCCAACGCCCCGCAGAGCCACATCGCCACGGTGAAGATCGATCCGGCCCAGGAAACCGCGCTGGAGAAGACGGTGAACGAGCAGTTCCCCAACGTCTCCGCGATCCGGGTCAAGGAGGTGCTCGACCGGGTGGGCGCGATCCTGTCCAACATCGCGCTCGCGGTGCGCTCGACCGCCTCGATCACCGTGCTCGCCGGCACGTTCGTCCTGGCGGGCGCGATCGCGGCCGGGCACCGGCGGCGGATCTACGATTCGGTCGTGCTCAAGGTGCTGGGGGCGACCAAGCGCGACGTGACGGCCGCGTTCCTGCTGGAATACGGGCTGCTGGGCCTGGTCACCGCGCTGATCGCGGCCGTGATCGGCACGGTCGCCGCCTGGGTGGTGATGACCAAGGTGATGGACGGCGAATTCGCCGTGCTGCCGATGGCGATCGCCGGCACCGTGGTCGCGGCGACCGCCGTCACGCTCGCCTTCGGCTTCGCCGGCACCTGGCGGGCGCTGCAGCAGAAGGCCGCCCCGCTGCTGCGCAACGAGTCAGGCGCCGGAGGTGACGCTTCAGACGTCCGAGTAGATCGACCGAGGCCGGTTCGGCAGACGGCGGCATCGACGGCGTGGCGAAGCGTCCAGCGCCGAACCGCGCCGGGCCTTGCCCGCCGCACACCGGCCTTACGGATTTTCGCACCGCGCTTGCGCAAATCGCTTGAACCCGCCGCCCGCGGGGACAATATACTGGTGAGCTCCCGGCTATTCAGCCACGCAACATCCGCCAGGCTCCAACCAGACAGCCAGGCAACGGAGGAACGAGGGTACAATGGCTCAAGGTCCCGATCGCCGCACGATGACCGGCGCACAGGCCGAAGCGGCCGGCATCGACACCGGTCTGCGCAGCTACATGCTGCATGTCTACAACTACATGTGTCTCGGCGTCGCCTTCACCGGCGCGATCTCCATGCTGGTCGCCTCGACGCCGGGGCTGATCCAGGCCCTCCAGGGCGGCCTGATCTGGGTGTTCTTCATCGGCATCCTCGGCCTGGGCTGGTTCGCGCCCAAGCTGATGATGACCAAGTCGGTCGGCGTGGCGCAGGGCGTGTTCTGGGTCTACGCCGGCATGTGGGGCGCCCTGCTCGGTCCGATCTTCGCGATGTACGCCGCCCAGGGCGACGCCATGATCATCGCCCGCGCGTTCTTCTACACCGCCGCGGCGTTCGCCGGCGTCAGCCTGTACGGCTACACCACCAAGCGCGACCTGGGCCCGATGGGCGCCTTCCTGATGATGGCCGTGATCGGCCTCTTGGTCGCCATGCTGGTCAACATGTTCTTCATTCAGAGCACCGGCTTCGAGCTGATCGTCAGCATCGGTGTGGTCCTGGTCTTCTCGGCGATGACCGCCTACGAGACCCAGATGATCAAGAACATGTACTCCCAGGGCGACATGGGTGAGGTCCAAAGCAAGAAGGCGATCTTCGGCGCCTTCATGCTCTACGGCAGCTTCGTCACCCTGTTCATCTGGATCCTGAACATCCTGGGCATCATGCGCGAGTGACGCGCATCGCCTGAAGGATGCGAGCCGACGGCCCCGGAAGGCGACTTCCGGGGCCGTTTTCGTGTGCGCGTGCGTGTGTGTGTCCTGACGGCAGACGTCGGACGGGTGCGCGCAAGCTAGCCGCCGCGCGGCGGTCACGGCGGCACGCTCCCGTGTGCGGTGGATGGCCGCTCGCGCGCCGGATTGACCCTACGCGCCGGTCTGCTGGGTCAAGCGGCGGGTCCCCTCTCCCTCGACGGGAGAGGGACAGGGTGAGGGTGCGACTCCTCGGCTGGTTCCGGAGAGTCGCACCCTCACCCTCCCACGCGATCTAGCGATCGCGCGGCCCCTTCCTCTCCCGTCGAGGGAGAGGGGGCTTACTTGCGATCGCGCTCTACCTCTCTGAAGATAGAGCAAAATTCACGAGCAAGGTGGGTCGACCTTGCCCGATTTCGCTCTATCGCCGCTGGTCCGGGTTGGTGAGGTCGACCGGGTGCGGGCGGTCGGCGGGGGTCGGGCGTTCGCGCCGGCGGGTCAGCAGCCAGCGGGCGCTCGCCACGCCCTCCAGCCCGCCGCCCACCAGGGCCGCCCCCAGGCGCTGCAGGTAGGCGACCGTGGTCAGCAGCACCGCGTCCGGCCGGGCGAGGCCGTAGGCCATGTAGATCGCCACGGCCGCGACCTCGCCGAAGCTGACGCCGACCAGGTTCACCGGGATCAGCTGGAACAGCAGCGTCCCGGCGAGCGCCACCAGCACTTCCGTCGGCTCGATCGCCACCCCCCAGGCCTCCGCGGCCGTCCAGATCCCCGCGGCCAGAACCGCGTAGGCGAGCGCGGAGACCAGGGTCGCCGGGTACAAGAGGCGCAGCGTCGGAAAGCGCTTGCGCGCGAGCAGGTAGACCAGCCCGGCCAGCGCCGCCAGACCGCCCAACAGCGCCCACCAGACCCGCGGACCCGGGTTCAGCCACTGCAGGTCGCTGTCTTGCGCGAAATCGGTGAACGGCAGCCCGACCAGCAACAGCACCGCCAAACCGAGCCCGCCGGCGACCCGCTCCATCGAGGCGAGGCCGGCCAGGCGCCAGCCGCTCGCCCGGCCGCTGGCCGCCCCGAGCTTGGCCGCGCGCACCAGGTCGTAGCCCACGCCCGTGGGCAGGAAGAAGTAGTAGAACATCGTGACCACGTGCACGCGCCAGATGTCGCGCACCGGCGCATCCAGGGCGAACAGGCGCGCCATCAGCCACAAGCGGATACCGAACAGCTCCAGGCCCAGGAGCCCCAGCAGGACCGCGCCCATCAGTCCCAACCAGTTGTCCTGCACGCGCTGCAGCGGCAGTTCGGTCACCAGCAGCCAGCCGAGCACGACCAGACCGACCGGCGCCCCGATCAGCTGGGCCACGATCAGCCGGTGGCGCAGCTTGTCGCTGTCGATCGATCCGAAGGGGGTGCGCAAAGGGCGGCTTACCTCGTAACGACGGGGCGCGGGCACCCGCGCAGGGTTGCGGTGCCAACCTATCGGCGTGGCCGCCCCCTGCCTACCGGGCGCGGCGCCGCAGCCCGGCCATGTCGCGGCATGGCCGGGTTTCCCGGGGGCCGGGTTTCCCGGGGTGCGACAGTGTTTTCACCGCCCCGGCGATTGGTCAGCGCCCGGATGCGACCTACCTTGATAGCGACGCTGGTTGGGTCAACGCCACGCGATCGCCGGGAGGTCCGCCATTAACGCCACCGTGCTCGATGCCATGCTGGACACGCTGGCCGTGCCGTTCGCCCTCGGCCTCGCGGTTGCGCTGGGTGCCGTTGTGCTGCGGGCGCGCCTGCACGGGCTCGCGGTCGCGCTCGGCGTGACGGCCGGCCTGGTCGCGGGCCAGGTCGCGATCCAGGGCTGGCCGGCGCTGCCGCCCAACGGCGCGATCGACAAGCTGTGGTGGCTGGCGCTGCTGGGCGGCGCGCTCGGTCTCGGCCTGCCGCGGCTTGCCCAGGCGCGCCAGCGCCGGGCGGCCGGGATCGCCGGACTGACGCTCGCCGTCGTCTGGATCGGCTGGCCGCGGCTGATGATCCCGGACGTCGCCGCCTGGATCACCGGCGCGCTATTGGTGGGCGCGGGCATCTGGGCGCTGACGCGGGTCGAACGCGCGGGCAGCCCGGGCGGCGCCCTGCTGCTGCTGGTCGGCGGCGTGGCGGCCGCCGGGGTGGCGTTCTACGGCTCGTCCTACTCGATGGCGCAGGTCAACCTGGTGCTGGTCGCGGCCTTGACCGGCGCGATGGCGGGCGCGGGCGCCGCCCCGGCGGGGCTGGGCGCCGCCGGGCGGATGGCGGCCGCCCTGCCGCTGATCGGGCTGGTGTCGATCCTGGCGTTCTACACCCAGTCGGCCCCGCTCGCGCTGGTGCTGCTCCTGCCGGTGTTCCTGGTGGAGGGCGCGCTCGCCGGGCTGCCGCGGCTGGGCGAGCTCGCCAGCGCCGCCGGCGAGCGGGTGCGCGGCGCCCGGCTGATGGTCGTGGTCGCGCTCGCGCTGGTGCCGGCGTGCGCGGCCGTGGCGGTAGCGTACTGGCAATCCGGGCCGCTCTACTTCTGATCCGCCGCGCGGCCACGACGTAGACTCACACGAATACGGCGCACAGCACGAAGGACAGGCGAGGCAGCCGTTTCATGCAGATCCGCAACACCAAGGCGCGTTACGGCGCGCTCGCCCAGGCCCTGCACTGGGTGATCGCGCTCGGCTTCGTGGCGCAGTTCGCGATCGCCTGGTACGCCGAGGGCGTGCAGGCGATGCAGCTGCAGTTCACGCTCTACAACCTGCACAAGTCGATCGGCGTCACCATCCTGGCGCTGGCGGTGGTGCGCATCGCCTGGCGGCTGATCAACCCCGTACCGCCGATGCCCTCCGGCAGCCAGCGCTGGGAGGAACTCGCCTCGCGCGCCAGCCACGTGCTGCTGTACGCGCTGCTGTTCGCCCAGCCGATCGCCGGGCTGGTGTTCTCCATGGCGTCCAGCTTCCCGACGGTGATCTGGGGCTACACGCTCCCCGACGTCGGCAACGCCAAGGCGCTCGAGGACGCCTTCAAGGCGGTCCACTTCTACCTGAGCTGGGCGATCCTGGGGCTGGTCGGCGTGCACGTGGCGGCCGCCCTGCGCCACCACTTCCTGCTCAAGGACAACGTGCTGCGGCGCATGCTGCCGTTCGTGCCCAACCGGGACACGACCGGCATCCGCCGCCCGGCGGAGTGAGCGCGCCCAGCACGCCAGACGATCCACGAGACGGGCACTTTCCCGAACCCCCGCTTCAAGGAAGCCTAGTGCAATGGCCAACCGCCTGACAGCAACCGCGTTCGCCGCGCTGACCGCGCTCGCAGCACCGGCCGCGCTGGCGCAGCAAGCGCCGGCATGGAACGTCGACCACGACAAGAGCCGGGTGGGCTTCATCGCCCAGCAGTCCGGCAACGACGTGCCCGGCGAATTCGAGCGGTTCGAGACCACGATCCGCTTCGACCGCGACAACCTGGACGCAAGCTCGGTCGACGTGAAGATCGACGTCAGGAGTGTCGCGACCGGCTCGATGGACCGCGACCAGACGATCAAGTCGTCCAGCCTGTTCCACGCCGAAAAGTACCCGAACGCCCGCTTCCAGGCGGACAGCTTCCGGCACGACGGCGCCAACACCTATATCGCCGAGGGCGAGCTCACGATGCGCGGCACCACCCATCCGATCGAGCTGCCGTTCGAGCTGGACGTGACCCGGGACGGCGACACCCTGACCGCCGTCGCCGACGGCGAGGTCACGGTCAAGCGCCTGCGCTGGGGCATCGGCCAGGGGCAGTGGCAGGACACCTCGATGGTGCCCAACGAGGTGGTGATCGAGATCGACATCCACGCCACCCGCCCGGCGGGGTGATCACCCTTACCAGCGGCTTCTTCGCCCGCCCTCCTTCCAGTGGACGCGGGAAAGTCGTGGGCCCCGCGTTCGAACAGGTAGGGCGGGTTCGCGAAGCAACCCGCCGGACGGCGTCGCCTCCGGCACGGTGACAGCGGTGGATTGCCGCTTGCGCGGCGAATCCACCCTACGGACGCGAACAACCCTCACGCGTCAGTGCCGGAAATGGCGCATGTCGGTGAACACCATGGCGATGTCGCGGGCGTCGGCGGCGGCGACCACCTCGTCGTCGCGCTTGCTGCCGCCCGGCTGGATCACCGCCGTCACGCCCGCGTCCGCCGCGGAGATCAGGCCGTCGGCGAACGGGAAGAAGGCGTCGGAGGCGACCACCGCGCCCTCAGTCCGCGGGGTCGTCTCGCCCGCCGCCTCGGCGGCGTCGGCGGCCTTGCGCACGGCGATCCGGGCGGAGTCCACCCGGCTCATCTGGCCCGCGCCGATGCCCACGGTGGCGCCGTTCCGGGCGTAGACGATCGCGTTCGACTTGACGTGCTTGCACACCCGGAAGGCGAACAGCAGGTCGGCCAGTTCCTGCGCGCTCGGCTGGCGGCCGGTGACCGGGCGCAGGTCCTCGGGCGTCACGTGCCCGTTGTCGCGGGTCTGCAGCAGCAGTCCGCCGGACAGCGTGCGCGCGCTCAGGCCGTCGCCGCCGGCCGCCGGCATGCCGCCCGTCTCCAGCACCCGTAGGTTTTTCTTGGCGCCCAGCACGCCGCGCGCCTCCGCGCTCACCACGGGCGCGATCACCACCTCGGCGAACAGCCCGGCGATCTTCTCCGCCGTCGCGGCGTCGAGCGTGCGGTTGACCGCGATGATGCCGCCGAACGCGCTCACCGGATCGCACGCCAGCGCCTTGTCGTAGGCGTCCGACAGTTCGTCGGCGACCGCCACGCCGCAGGGGTTGGCGTGCTTGACGATCACCACGGCGGGATCGTCGAACTCCGCCACCGCCTCGAACGCGGCGTCGGTGTCGTTCAGGTTGTTGTAGCTGAGGTCCTTGCCCTGCAGCTGGGTCGCGGTCGCGACCCCGGCGCGCCCGCCGTGCCGGCCGGCCAGCAGGTAGAAGGCGGCGTCCTGGTGCGGGTTCTCGCCGTAGCGCAGCGTCTGCTTGCGCCGGCCGGCGATCGACAGCTCGCGCGGGAAGGTGGTGCCTTCCTGGGCCTGCATCCACGCCGCCACGGCGGCGTCGTAGGCGGCCGTGTGGGCGTAGGCGTCGGCGGCCAGGCGCCGGCGGAAGGTCTCTCTCACCGCGCCCTTGTTGGCGCGCATCTCCTGCATCACCCCGGCGTAATCGTCCGGGTTCACCACCACGGCGACGTGGGCGTGGTTCTTGGCCGCCGCGCGCACCATCGCGGGGCCGCCGATGTCGATCTTCTCGATGCACTGATCGCGGTCGCCGCCGTCTTCGACCGTCTGCTCGAACGGGTACAGATTGACCGCCAGCAGGTCGATCGCGGGGATGCCGTGCTCGGCCATCGCGGCCTGGTCGTCGGCGTGGTCGCGCCGGCCCAGCAGGCCGCCGTGGATGCGCGGGTGCAGCGTCTTCACCCGGCCGTCCATGATCTCCGGATGGCCGGTGACCTCGGCGACCTCGGTCACCGGCACGCCGGCCTCGCGGATCGCCTTGGCGGAGCCGCCGGTGGACAGGATCTCCACGCCGCGCTCGCTCAGGAAGCGGGCGAACTCGGCCAGCCCCCGCTTGTCGGAGACGGACAGGAGGGCGCGCTCAATCGCGGGATCGGACATGGCAGGCTTCTCTGACGGGTGGACACGGGGTGCCCTCCTGTAGGCAGCCCCGCCCGCACGGTCAAGCGCAGGGCGGGCGGCGCGGCGTCAACCGCCCGCCGCCGTCCGGGTCGCCGAGCAGCCGCGCTCAGGCCTGCCGGGCGGCCGGCGCCGCGCCGTCGTCGTTCGCCGGCGGGCCGGTCTCCGGCTGCGGTTCGACCAGGTCGTCGGCGGCCAGCCAGTCGGCGGGCTCCGGCTGGTGCTCGACCGCGTCTTCCGCGACCATGGCGGCGGCGACCTGGGTGCCGGTCGCCGACAGGGTGGCGTAGTGGCCCTGCTCCGAAAGCGGCCTCGCCGCACGGCGGGTCATGCGCCACAGCGCGAAGCCGCCGATCGCGAGATGCACCGCGGCGAGGAAGCCGAAGTAGGCGACCGGACCCCGCAGGTCCATCAGCACCGCGACCGTGAGCGGTCCCAGGGTCGAGCCGACGCCGGTCACGAGATACAGCTTGCCGCTGGCCGCCGGCATCTGGGCCGGGCTCAGATAGTCGTTGGTGTGGCTGATGCACAGCGCGTAGAGCGGCAGGGTCAGGCCGCCGAACACCGCCACCAGGCCGATCGTGGTGGCGTTCGACACACCGGCGCCCCAGGCCGCGGCGATCGCCGCCCCGGCGGCCGCCAGGGTGGTGACCGTCAGCACCAGACGGCGGTCGAACCGGTCGGACAGGATCCCGATCGGGCCCTGGGCCAGCATCCCGCCCAAGTAGACCGCGCCCATGAACGCCGAGATCTCCGCCACCGAGAAGCCGGACGCCCCGGCATAGACCGCGCCCATGCCGAGCGCGGCGCCGTGCGCCACGCCGGTGCCGAAACAACCGACCACGCCCAGCGGCGAGGCGCGGTAGAGCTGCAGCAGCCCGACCTTTTCCGGCATCCGGATCGCCGGTGCCGGCGTCGCGCTCAGCAGCAGCGGTACCAGCGACAGCGAGATCAGCACGCTGACCAGCGCGAACAGCTGGAAGCGGGTCGGATCGTCCAGGTTGAGCAGCAGCTGCCCGCCCGCCGTGCCGCCCATCAGCACGACCATGTAGACCGCCAGCAGACTGCCGCGCGTATCGTTGGTCGCGCGGTCGTTCAGCCAGCTTTCGGCGACGATGAACAGGCCGGCGAACGCAAATCCGGTCACCATGCGCATCACCGCCCAGGTCGCGGGCTCGACGAAGATCACGTGGACCAGCGTCGCCGTCGAGGCGATCGAGGCCAGCGCCGCGAACACGCGCACGTGCCCGACCGTGCCGATCATGCGCGGGACCAGCAGGCTCCCGGCGAGGAAGCCGACGAAGTACATCGACATGATCAGGCCGGTGGCGCTGGTGGCGAACGCCTCCAGCCCCGCGCGCACGCCCAGGAGCGAGGTTTGCAGGCCGTTGCCCAGCATCATCAGGGCCACGCCCAGGAAGAGCGGCCAGGAGGACCGGATCGCGGCGAACATCAGGGCACTCCATGCACAACGAAGCGCCGGCGGCGCGCGCGGATCGGGCGGGGCCGGGCGGGTGGGGTACAGGCCTGTTTTTGAGCGGATGACGGCGCCCACAGGCGAACGCAGACGAACGCGGGCACCAGCGCATATATAAGATCACGCCGGCATTAAAACGAGATGAATGTGGTGCGAACCGGCAACGCTGTTGCCGATTTGACACGCGCATTCGGCGTACCGCTTTCGGGCCGTCGAACCGGCCGGCCGCCGGCTTCAGCGGCCGCGCGGCTGTCCCAGACTGCGCAGGTTGGCGGCCAGCTTGGCCATCGTGTCGCGCAGCGGCGTGCGCCCCTGTCCGCGACCGGCCGCGGGGGCGACCTCGGCGCGCTCGAACGGGTGCAGCGTGCAGGCGACCTCGCCGACGTCGTGGCAGTTCTCCACCGTCGCCTGTGCGTCCGTGGCGAACCGCGGGCCAAGCTCGGCCGCCGCGTCGGTCACCAGGACGTAACGCGGTGTCTGCGCGGAGTTCTTCAGCAGCCGGTGGGTGACGATCACCGGCATGCCCGAGAGTTCGGTGAAGCGATCCAGCCGGTAGGCCGTCACCGGCCCGCGGTGGACCACCGCCTTGAGGTCGAGATCCCCCAGATGCTGGCAGCAGTCGCAGCGGCACAGGTTGGACCGCTCGAGTTCGTCCAGCCGGCGGTAGAACGCCCGCAGCAGCGCTTCCACCGCCTCGGCGACCTGCGCGGGCGTGCGCGCATGCGGGCCGTCCAGCGGGGCGTACAGCAGCACCGCGTCGCCCTCCACCTTCGACGTCGTCAGCGTGGGCGCCGCGCCGGCGATGATCGCCTGCAGAAGCTCGGTCACGATGTGCTGGGCGTGCGCCTCGGCGAACCGGCTGAGGTGCAGGAAGCGGGTGTAGCCGCTGATGTCCGGCATCACGAGCGCGGTGTCCCGCGTCGGCCCCGCCGGCACCGTCCCGCCCGGTCCGCGCGCCGCGCGCACGAAGCGGGCCCAGCGCCACGCGGTCTGCCCGACCCGCGCGTTCCCGTGCCCGCGCCAGTGGACGACGAAACCGACGGCGACGGCGAGCAGCAGGGCGGCGGCAAGGATCAGCGCAGGCATGATTGCGTCGTTTCGAAACTGAAATGAGTGGACGAAGGTTAATGCGCGCCCGGTGTCTTTCCCGCCGCACCGCGGGTTCGCTTGCGGCGTCCGGACACCGGATCAGGCATCCTTCGAGACGGGCCTGCGGCCCTCCTCAGGATGAAAATTCAGGTTTCTCAGCAAGATGACTCTGCTTCATGCCGAGGAGCTTTGCGCGGCAAAGCGTCTCGAAGCATCCGCTTCGCGTGGTGCGGCTACGTGCCTTTGAGCGCGCGCCCATAAACCCTGAAAGGGAACCTCACCCGCCGGTCTCGATCACGCCGGCCGCGCGGCCCTGGTCGATGTAGTACTGCATCAGCGCCCGCGCGGCGTCGGAGTTCCAGTCGGCCGGACCCTCGAGGCCGCCCACGACCTGGCCCTGGGCGTTCAGCAGGTAGGTGGTGGGCATGCCGCGCAGACCGAACGCCTGCGCCAGGCTGCCGTCCTGGTCGAGGTAGATCGGCAGCGCCTGCAAGTTCAGCTTGTCGCGCAGAAACGGCTCGACCGTGCTCAAGCCGCCGCGGTCCTCGCTGACCGCCAGCACCTGGAACGCCTCGCCGCCGAGCGCCTGCTGCAGCCCGTCCAGGGTCGGCATCTCCTCGACGCAGGGCGCGCACCAGGTGGCCCAGAAGTTGACCAGGACCACCTGCCCCTTGAAGTCGGCCAGCTGCACGGTCTCGCCGTCGCGGGTGGTGAAGGTCGCCTCCGGCGCCGGGCGGGGCTGGTCGGGCATCTGGAAGGCGTCGGCGAAGCGGCCCTTGAGCGGCGGTCCGTCGGCGCCCATCGCCGGCCAGCTCCACAGCACCGCGCCGGCCAGCAGCACGCTGAGCGCCAGCAGGCGCGCGCGCCAGCCGTGTGAACGCGAATCCTCGGCCGCGCGCGTGTCAGCGCGGGCGGCGGTCTTTCCTTGGCGCATCGCTTTCGCTATCCCTTGCAACCATCATGACCCAGGCCGATCAGCATAACGCCGGCAACGGCGACGACAACGCGCGCACCCCGCAATCGAACGGCGACCCGGCGTCGCAAGCCGGCGGCCCCGCCAACAGCATGTGGGGCGGCCGCTTCGCCGGCGGGCCGGCCGAGGCGATGGCGGCGATCAACCCGTCGATCGGCTTCGACCGCCGCCTTTACGCCGAGGACATCCAGGCCTCGCGCGCGCACTGCCGCATGCTGATCGACCGCGGCATCGTCTCCGAGACAGATGGGAAGGCGATCCTCGACGGTCTAGAGACGGTGAAGCGGGAGATCGAGCAGGGCAGCTTCACGTTTAAGTCAGCGCTCGAGGACATCCACATGAACGTGGAGTCCCGCCTGCGCGAGCTGATCGGCGAGCCCGCGGGCCGGCTGCACACCGCGCGCTCGCGCAACGACCAGGTGGCGACCGACCTGCGCCTGTGGACCCGCGCGGCCGTCGACCGGCTGGACGGGCAGCTGCGCGCGGTGCAGCAGGCGCTGATCGATCAGGCGGACGCCGGGGCGGACCTGGTGATGCCCGGCTACACCCACCTGCAGGCGGCCCAGCCGGTCACCTTCGGCCACCACATGCTGGCCTACGTCGAGATGTTCGGGCGCGACCGCGGGCGGCTCGCGGACGCGCGCAAGCGGCTCAACGAATGCCCGCTGGGCGCGGCGGCGCTGGCCGGCACCTCGTTCGGAATCGACCGCGAGATGACGGCGCGCGAACTCGGGTTCGACCGGCCGACGGCGAATTCGATGGATTCGGTCGCCGACCGCGACTTCGCGCTGGAGGTGCTGGCGGCCGGCTCCACGCTGGCGATGCACCTGTCGCGCCTGTGCGAGGAATTGATCCTGTGGTGCAACGAGGGCTTCGCCTTCGTCGAGCTGTCGGACGCGTTCACCACCGGCAGCTCGATCATGCCGCAGAAGAAAAACCCGGACGGCGCGGAGCTGGTGCGCGCCAAATCCGGGCGGGTGATCGGATCGCTGATCACGCTGTTCACCGTGATGAAGGGGCTGCCGCTCACCTACGGCAAGGACATGCAGGAGGACAAGGAGCCGCTGTTCGACGCCTGCGACACGCTGGAGCTGTGCCTCGCCTGCACCGCCGGCATGATCCAGGACATGCGGCCGAACGCGGACAACTTGCGCGCGGCGACGCAGAAGGGCTTCATCACCGCGACCGACCTCGCCGACTGGCTGGTGCGCGTGCCCGGCATGCCGTTCCGCGACGCCCACCACGTCGTCGGCCGGCTGGTCAAGCTGGCCGAGGACCAGGGCTGCGACCTGCCCGACCTGGATCTCGCGCAGATGCAGGCGGTCGACGGCCGGATCACCGACGACGTCTTCGAGGTGCTGACGGTGGACAAGGCGGCGGCGAGCCGCACCTCCTTCGGCGGCACCGCCCCGGACAACGTGCGCGCCGCCGCGACGCGGGCGCGGGAGCGTTTCCTATGAGCCGATCCCCCCAGGCATACGGATCCATGGCAGCCCTGACCCGCCGCGCGCTGCTCGCCGGTCTGGCGGCGGCCCCGCTCGCCGCCTGCGGCATCCGCGGCCCGAACAAGCGCCCGGAAGACAGCGACTCCGCCTACCCGCGCAGCTACCCGCCGCCGGACAGCGTCGTGCCCGAGGGCCGCGCGCGCCCGACATCCAGAGCCCGATACCCAGAGCCCGCCCCCGAGAGCCCGCCCCCGACAGCCCAATGAGGGCGAGCAGGACGGCCAATGACCCCCTTCACCTACCGCGACGGCGGCCTGCACGCGGAAGACGTCCTGCTCAGCCGGATCGCCGAGGAGGTCGGCACGCCGGTCTACGTCTATTCCCAGACCGCGATCGAGGCCGCCTACGACCGCTTCGCCGGCGCGCTGGCGGCCGAGATCGGCCACGAGCGCACGCTGGTCTGCTACGCCATGAAGGCGAACTCCAACGTGGGCGTGCTGGCGGCGCTGGCGGCGCGCGGCGCGGGCGCGGACATCGTCAGCGAAGGCGAGCTGTTGCGCGCGCTCGCCGCCGGCATCCCGGCGGACCGGATCGTCTATCCGGGCGTGGGCAAGACCCGGCGGGAGATCGCCGCGGCGCTGGAAGCCGGGATCCACCAGTTCAACGCGGAATCCCTGCCCGAGCTGGAGCAGATCGACGCGGTCGCGCGCGAGATGGGCGTGCGCGCGCCGGTGGCGCTACGCATCAACCCCAACGTCGACGCCAAGACCCACCACAAGATCTCGACCGGCCGGGCGGAGGACAAGTTCGGCATCGACGCCGACGCCCTGCCGGAGGTGGTGGAGCGCCTGCGCGCGCTCGACGCCGTCGCGCTCAAGGGCCTGGCCGTCCACATCGGCTCCCAGATCACCGACGACGCGCCGTTCCGGCAGGCCTACACCCGCACCGCGGAGCTGTACCGCTGGCTGCAGGCCGAAGGCTGGCCGGTCGACCGGATCGACCTCGGCGGCGGGCTCGGCATCGTCTACCGCGACGAGCCCGCCCCGGACGTCGAGGGCTACGCCCGGCTGGTCCGGGAGACGGTGGCGGAGACCACCGACGCCAAGCTCGCCTTCGAGCCGGGCCGGCATCTGGTCGGCAACGCCGGCGTGCTGGTGACCCGCACGGTTTACCTGAAGCAGGGGCGGGTGCGCCCGATCCTGGTGGTCGACGCGGCGATGAACGACCTGATCCGCCCGGCCTTGTACGAAGCGTGGCACGAACTGAAGCCGGTCGCGGGCGAGGCGCCGGAGGCGGCGCTGACGCAAATGGACGTGGTCGGCCCGGTGTGCGAATCCGCCGACACCTTCGCCCGGGCGCGCCCGTTGCCCGAGATGCGGGCCGGCGACCTCGTGGCGTTTTTCTCCGCCGGGGCCTATGGCGCGGTGATGGCCTCGGGTTACAATAGCAGGCTCCCGGTGCCGGAAGTGATGGTGCGGGGCGACCGGTTTGCCATCGTGCGCCGCCGCCCTACCTTCCAGGAGGTGCTGAAAAGCGAGCAGGTGCCCGGCTGGCTGGGCCGCCCGGCGGACGCCGTGTCCGAACCGCCGTCCGACCTCGCGGCCGCAGAGACACGCGAGACGGGCACCCGCAAGACCGGCTGACGTCCGGCCTCCATCGGGGAACCGGGGCGCGCGGTCGGACGTTTTCGATCCCATGGGTGCCGGCGCGCGGGCGTGCGCACGGACCCTGGCGATAAGGGAGGCCGCGATGGCGACGAGCCGGCCTGACAGCGAGACGCGCGGCGCGCGCGGCCAAGACCGCAAGGCAGCCAAGACCGGTCAAAATCGTGTGAGCGACGCCCTGCCCGGTTTGGGCTGGCGGCTGATCGTCGCCCGCCTGGCGCTCGCCTGGGAACGCAGCTGGCCGCAGTTGTGGCCGGCCGCCGCCCTGCTCGCGCTGTTCCTGGCGGCGGCCTTGACCGGCCTTCTGCCCGCGCTCGGCTTCTGGCTGCACAGCCTGAGCCTGGCCGCCTTCGCCGGCGGCTTCGTCTGGCTCGCCGTGCGCGGCGTCCGGCGCATCCGCCTGCCCGACACCGAAGACGCCCGCCGCCGGCTGGAGCGCGACAGCGGCTTTGCCCACCGCCCGCTCGCCGGGCTGGACGACCAGCTCGCCACGGGCAGCCAGGACCCGGCGACCGCGGCCCTGTGGCAGGCGCACCTGGAGCGGCTGCGCGCGACCATCCGCAAGCTGCGGGTCAAGCCGCCGCAGGGCTCGCTCGCCAAGGTCGATCCCGTCGGCCTGCGCGCGGTGCCGGTGCTGCTGCTGGTGGTCGGCCTGGCGGTCGCGGGCGCGAACGCGCCGGAGCGCCTCGCCCGCGCGACCGTGCCCGTGTACCCGACGGCCGAGGTGCCGGCCCCGCAGGTCGACGTCTGGATCGATCCCCCCGCCTACACCGGGCAGGCGCCGCGCTATCTCGCGACCGACCCCGAGAAGAAGGCCGCGCGCGTCTCGCTGCCCGACGGCAGCCGGCTGCTGGCGCAGGTCTCCGGCGGCACCGGCGATCCCGTCCTGCAGCTGGGCGAGCGCACGGTCCAGCTGGAGCGCGCCGCCGAGGGCGCCTGGAAGGCGGAAGTCGAGCTCGACATGAACGCCGGGCCCGACCTCGCGATCCGGCAGGGGGAGCGGACGCTCGCCAGCTGGCAGCTCGGCATGACGCCGGACGCGAGCCCGCGCGTGTCGTTCCAAGAGACGCCCACGGGCAGCGAGCGCAACGCGCTCAAGGTCGCCTACCGGGCGAGCGACGATTACGGCGTCGAGAAGATGCGCCTGCGCCTGAGCCGCCCGGCCGACGGTGACAGCGACCAGGAGGACGGCGCCAAGGTCGCCGCCGATCCGGGGGCCAAGGCAGGCGCGGACGCCAAGACGGCCCAGGCGATCACCCTGGAACTGCCGCTCGCCGGCGGCGAGCCGGGGACGGTGGAGAACACCAGCTACCACGACCTGACCGCCCATCGCTGGGCGGGCACGCAGGTGCGCGCCACCCTGATCGCGGAGGACGCGCGCGGCCAGCGGGCGACCAGCGACACCGTGCTGGTGACCCTGCCGCAGCGGACCTTCACCCACCCGGTGGCCAAGCGGCTGGTCGAGCTGCGCCGGCAGCTGACGCTCAAGCCCGACAACCGCTACCCGGTGATCCGCGAGCTGAACGGGATCGGCCAGCGTCCGCAGCTGTTCAACGGCGACGTGGTGGTCACGCTCGGCATCCGCACGGCCGAGCGGCGGCTGATCTACGACGACAGCGACAAGGCCGTCTCCGAGGTCCAGGAAATCCTGTGGGAGACCGCGCTGCGCCTGGAGGAAGGCGACTTCGCGATCGCCGAACGCGACCTGCGCCGGGCCCAGCAGGCCCTGGAGCAGGCGCTGAACGATCCGGACGCCACCCAGGAGGAGCTGAACCGCCTGATGGACGAGCTGCAGCAGGCGATGGACCGCTTCCTGCAGGCGATGGCCGAACGCATGCAGCGCCAGATGGAGCAGGGCGTCGAGCCGCAGCAGATCCCGGAGAACGCGCAGATCATGCGTTCCCAGGACCTGCAGGAGATGGTCGAGCGGATGCGCGAGATGACCGAGACCGGCGCGCGCGACGCCGCCAAGCAGATGCTCTCGCAGCTGCAGAACATGCTGGAGAACCTGCGCAACGCCCAGCCGATGACCGGCCAGCAGAGCCAGCAGGCCCAGCAGGCGCAGGAGATGATGGAGAACATGCGCGCGCTCGCCGAACGCCAGCGCGAGCTGCTCGACCAGTCGTTCCGCATGCAGCAGCAACAGGGCCAGCAAGGCCAGCAGGGCCAACAGGGTCAGCGTCAGCAGCAAGGCCAGGGACAGCAGGGCCAGCAGGGTCAGCAGGGCATGCAGGGCCAGCGCGGCCAGCAGGGCCAGATGGGCCAGGGCCGGCAGAGCGGCCCCGGCGCCGCGGCCCGGCAGGAGGCGCTGCGCCGCAGCCTGGGCCGGATGATGCGCGATCTGGCCAACCAGATGGGCAACATCCCGGGCCCGCTCGGCCGCGCCGAGCAGGAGATGCGCGACGCCGCCCGCGCGCTGCAGCAGGGTCAGCCCGGCCAGGCGACCGGCCCGCAGCAGAACGCGCTCGACCAGCTGCAGCAGGGCATGCAGGCGATGCAGCAGGCCATGCAGCAGCAGCAGGGCAACCAGCCGGGCCAGGGCACCGCGCCCGCGATGGGCCAGCAGGGCCTGTCGCCCGGCCAGCAGCGCGACCCGCTGGGGCGCAGCCGGCAGGACGGCGGCCGCGCGGCCAGCAACGAGGACGTCCAGATCCCGGACGAGATGCAGATGCAGCGCTCGCGGGAAATCCTGGATGAACTGCGGGAACGCTCCGGCGACCGCACCCGGCCCGAGTTCGAGCGGGACTACATCGACCGGCTGTTGAACCGCTTCTAACGCAGCGCGCCGGCCACGTGACTGAACGCGGCCGCGACGGCGGCCGGCGGGGTCGCGCGCCCGGGGCCGGCGGTCGTGAACCGTCCGGCGCCCGGGCGGCCGCGCCCGCCGGTCCACGGCCGGGGCGGCTTTGGCACAAGCGCTCAAGCACCCGTCGAGGATGCTTCGGGACGCGGCCCGAAGCGGGCCGCTCCTCAGCATGAAGCTACCTTATCTTGCTGAAAAACCAATAACTTCATCCTGAGGAGGTTGGCGTAGCCAACCGTCTCGAAGGATGCCTGACGGGTGTCGCCACAGCCGCGCAAGCTTCTCGCTTAAAGCCACGCATCCGGCAGAAGGCCGGCGCGCGGCGCGCGTGCCCGATGGGAACCGCCGGCTGACGCCTTAGACCCGTCTCACGCCGCTTGTCGCCCCGGTGTGCGACCAACGGCTATTCCCCCATTTTCCATCGTATAATGGAAAAATAACGACACTGTGAAGTGTGGTATTTCTTGACACCAGGCCCTACGCCGCGTACCCCGTAATTCTACGAGAGCGTTTGCGGCATTCTAAAAAAGCACACGCACAAATGTGGAAATCGGGCGACGGCGGCCGTTCGCCGCCAGCCGCCCGCGACGCGCCAAAGGGGTCCGCGATGCGCTACTTCCCGGCCTTTCTCGACATCCGCGACCGGCCGGTCCTGGTCGTCGGCGGCACGGAGAACGCCGCGCGCAAGGTCCGCCTGCTGCGCAAGGCGCATGCCCGCGTCGTCGTGGTCGCCCGGCGGCTGGACGACGAGCTGGCGAGCCTGGCGCGCGACGGCGCGATCGAGCACGTCGCCCGCTGCTTCAAGGCCTACGACGTGCCGGGCAAGGCCGCGGTGATCGCGGCGACCGGGCGCGGCGACGTCGAC
This sequence comes from Rhodovibrio sp., assembly GCA_034521655.1. Lineage (GTDB taxonomy): Bacteria > Pseudomonadota > Alphaproteobacteria > Kiloniellales > Rhodovibrionaceae > Rhodovibrio. The sequence continues at coordinate 14,327 of JAXHMD010000016.1, read as the reverse complement.
GAGGCGGTGGCCAAGGTCGCCCGGCCGCGCGACGTCCCGGTCAACGTGGTCGACCGGCCGTGGGCCTGCACCTTCATCACGCCCGCGATCGTCGACCGCGACCCGCTCACCATCGCCATCTCCTCCGCCGGCGCCGCGCCGGTCCTGGCCCGGCGCATCCGCGAGCGGATCGAGGCGATGCTGCCCGCGCGCATCGGCGAACTGACCGCCTTCGCCGAAGGCTTCCGGGAGGCGGTGGCGAACCGCCTGCCGCCCGGCCCGCAGCGCCTGCGTTTCTGGGAGACCTTCTTCGACTCCAGCGTCGCCGACGACGTGCTGGCCGGCCGCGAGGCCAAGGCCCGCGAAGGCATGATGCGGCTGGTCAACGGCGAGGCGAGCGCGGCGGAGACCGGTCAGGTCGCGATCGTCGGCGCCGGGCCGGGCGACCCGGACCTCCTGACCTTCAAGGCCGTGCGCTTCCTGCAGCGCGCCGACGTCGTGGTGCACGACCGGCTGGTGAACCCGGAGATCGTCGACTACGCCCGGCGCGACGCCGAGCGGATCGACGTCGGCAAGGCCCCGGGCGCGCACGCCAAGACCCAGGCCGAGATCAACGACCTGCTGATCGCCCACGCCCGCGCCGGCGCCAAGGTGGTGCGACTCAAGGGCGGCGACCCGTTCGTCTTCGGCCGCGGCGGCGAAGAGGTGGCGGCCCTGCGGGCGGCCGGCGTGGCGGTCGAGCTGGTGCCCGGGATCACCGCGGCGACCGGCTGCGCCGCGGCCGCGGGCATCCCGCTCACCCACCGCGACCACGCGCAGGCGGTGACCTTCGTCACCGGCCACGCCGCCACCCCCGACGCCGAGCCGGATTGGGCGGCCCTGGCGCGGTCCAACCACACGCTGGCGATCTACATGGGCGTCGCCTCGGCGGAGCGCGTCGCCGAGCGGCTGATCGCCCACGGCCTGAGCCCCGACACCCCGGCGGCGATCGTGGAGAACGGCACGACCGTGCACGAGCGCACGCTGCCCACCCAGCTGGCCGAACTCGGCACCACGGTGGCCGAGCGCGGGGTGCGCGGGCCGGCGATGCTGATCATCGGGCAGGTCGCCGCGTTCGCCGCGGGCGCCCGGCGCACCGCCCGGTCCGCGCCCGACGAGTCCCACCTGCGCGCGCTCGCCCTGCACGGCTGAGCCGCGCCCGAGACGCAACCGCGCGAGAGACGACACGCCATGGCATCCAAAGCCAAAGGCCCCAAGGCCGTGACCGCGAACCGCCTGAGCGACGGCGTCGTGGTCTACCTGACCCCGGACGACCGCTGGGCCGAAACCCCGGATCAGGCCGACTGGGCGGAAGCCCCCGAGGACCAGGAGGCGCTGCTTACGCGCGCGCAGGCGTTCGCCGGCACGACCGTGGTCGCGCCCTACCTGTTCCAGGTGATCCCGCAGGCCGACGGCACGCCGCGGCCCAGTCACATGAAGGAAGTCATGCGCGCGAACGGACCCAGCGTGCGCCCCGATCTCGGCAAGCAGGCCGAGCTCGCGCACCCCGGCACCGGCGAGGAGCGCTAGCCGCCATGTACCGCTACGACGAATTCGACCAGGCCCTGGTCAACGACCGGGTCGAGCAGTTCCGCGAGCAGGTCAACCGGCGCCTGTCCGGCGAGCTGACCGAGGACCAGTTCAAGCCGCTTCGGCTGATGAACGGCGTCTATCTGCAGCTGCACGCCTACATGCTGCGCGTCGCCATCCCCTACGGCACGCTGTCGGCGAACCAGCTGCGCACGCTGGCCGACGTCGCCCGGCGCTACGACAAGGGCTACGGCCACTTCACCACCCGCCAGAACATCCAGTTCAACTGGCCGGCGCTGAAGGACATCCCGGACCTGCTGAGCGAGCTGGCGCAAGTCGAGATGCACGCCATCCAGACCAGCGGCAACTGCATCCGTAACGTCACCGCCGACCAGTACGCCGGCGTCGCCGCGGGCGAGGTCGAGGACCCGCGCGTCTACGCCGAGATCATCCGGCAGTGGTCGACCCTGCACCCGGAATTCTCGTTCCTGCCGCGCAAGTTCAAGGTCGCCGTGACCGGCTGCCGGGAGGACCGCGCGGCTGTCGCGGTGCACGACGTCGGCCTGCGGATGACCCGGGACGACGCGGGCGAACCCGGCTTCGAGGTGCTGGTCGGCGGCGGCCAGGGCCGCACCCCGGTGATCGCCAAGACGATCCGGAACTTCCTGCCCAAGCGCCACCTCTTGAGCTACCTGGAGGCGGTGCTGCGGGTCTATAACCAGCTCGGCCGGCGCGACAACGCCTTCAAGGCGCGGATCAAGATCCTGGTGAACAGCGTCGGCGCGGACGAATTCGCCCGCATGGTCGAGGAGGAATGGCAGGCGATGCCGGACCAGGAGCTCGACCTGCCCGACGGCGAGCTGGAGCGCATCCAGGCCTACTTCGCCCCGCCGGCCTACCACGACCTGCCGGACGATCCGCCGGCCTACGCCGCCTGGCGCCGGCACGATCCGGAGTTCGCCCGCTGGGTCCAGGCCAACGTGGCCGCGCACAAGCAGCCCGGCTACGCCATCGTCAACGTCTCCCTGAAGCCGCACGGCGGCGCCCCCGGCGACGCCACGGCCGAGGAGATGGAGGCGGTCGCCGAGCTCGCCGACCGCTTCGCGCTGGGCGAGATCCGGGTCACCCACGAGCAGAACCTGACCCTGCCCGACGTACGCCAGGAAGACTTGTACGAACTGTGGCAGGCGCTCGCGCACCACGGGCTCGCGACCGCCAACGTCGGCCTGATCTCCGACATCATCGCCTGCCCGGGCCTGGACTACTGCTCGCTCGCCAACGCCCGCTCGATCCCGGTCGCCCAACGGATCCAGGAGCGCTTCGCCGACCTCGACCGGCAGCACGACATCGGCGAGCTGAAGGTCAAGATCTCCGGCTGCATCAACGCCTGCGGCCACCACCACGTCGGCCACATCGGCATCCTGGGCGTGGATAAGAAGGGCCAGGAGTTCTACCAGCTCACCATCGGCGGCAGCGCGGACGAGACCGCCAGCCTGGGCGAGATCGTCGGCAAGGGCTTCGCCTACGACGAGGTCGTGGACGCGGTGGAGACGCTGGTCGACGCCTACCTGGAACACCGCGCCCGGGGCGAGGCCTTCCTGGACACCTACCGGCGCGTGGGCGCCGAACCGTTCCGGGAGAAGCTCTATGCCGCTGATTGACCGAACCGGCTGGGCCGTGACCGACCCCTGGGTCGAGGTCGAGACCCTGGAGGAGCTGCCCGACGGCCAAGCGGCGATCCTGCCGGCCGAGGTGTTCCAGGAACACCGGCACGCGCTCGACGGGCGCAACGCCGCGCTGGGCGTGCGCCTGCCGAACGACCAGCCGGTCGACGAGATCGCCCCGGACCTGCACCGGCTGGACGCGGTCGTGCTGGAGTTCCCGGCGTTCAAGGACGGCCGGGCGTACTCGCAGGCGCGCCTGCTGCGCCAGCGCCACGGCTACACGGGCGAAATCCGGGCGACCGGCGACGTCCTGCAGGACCAGGCGATCTTCCTGGTGCGCTGCGGCTTCGACCGCTTCGAGGTCGACGCCCACACGGCCGAGCGCTGGCAGGCCGCCCTGCGGCGGATCTCGGTCGTCTATCAGCCCGGACGCGACGACAGCACCCCCGCGCCCTGGCGCCGCCACGCGCGCCGGGCCGCGGAGTAAGCGAGGCACGCGCGATGGACGGAAGCCACGCCTTCATCCCTGCCGACCGGCTCGACGCGCTGGCGCGCGCGGCCGAGGGGCTGAGCGGGGAAGAGCTGCTCGAACTGGCGATCACCCGCCACTTCCGGGGGTCGATCGCGGCCGTCTCCTCGTTCGGCGCGGAGGCGGCGCTGCTGCTCGACATGATCGCCCGGATCGACCCGTCGACCCCGGTGATCTTCCTGGAGACCGGTAAGCACTTCCCGGAGACGCTGCGCTACCGCGACCGGCTGATCGCCAAGCTGGGCCTGACGGGCGTGCGCAACGAGCGTCCGGCGGAGATCGACCGCGCGCGCACCGACCCGGACGGCCACCTCTGGTCGCGCAACCCGGATGCCTGCTGCGCGCTCCGCAAGGTCCGCCCGCTGGAGCGCGCGCTCCAGGGCTTCGACGCCTGGATCACCGGGCGCAAGCGCTTCCAGACCAGCGCGCGCGAAGGGCTGCCGCGGCTGGAGGTGGTCGACGGGCGGGTCAAGCTGAACCCGCTCGCCGACTGGTCGCAGGAGGACGTGGACGCCGCGTTCGCCGCGCGCGGCCTGCCGCGGCATCCGCTGGTCGACCAGGGCTACCCCTCGATCGGCTGCCTGCCCTGCACCCGGCGCGTCGGCGACGACGAGGACGCCCGCGCCGGCCGCTGGGCGGGCACGCAAAAGACCGAATGCGGCATCCACAACGCCTGGTGGGCGCAGCAGGGCTCGGGCAGCGGGATTTAGGGCAAGATGCTCGAAAGCCGAACCGGCCTTCGGGCTGAGGAGCTGGCGGCCACGCCAGCGTGTCGAAGCACGCCCAACGGGCGCACGCGGGTTCGTGCGAAAGTCTCCCTCAAGGTGGAGGGGATTTGAGCGGCTCCCGTCTCGCCGCACGCCGGCTTACGCCACGCAGACCGGATCGGTGTCGCCGTAGCCGACGTCGTTGAGGGAGCGGATGCTGGGCGTCTCGCCGCACAGCGGGCAGGCGGGGTCGCGGCGGGTCTTGATGCTGCGGAAGCTGGCGGCGAGCGCGTCGTACAGCAGCAGCCGGCCGGACAGGCCGTCGCCCACGCCGAGCAGTTCCTTCGCCACCTCGGTCGCCTGCAGCGTGCCCATCACGCCCGGCAGCATGGCGAGCACGCCCACGTCGGCGCAGGATTGCTTGGGGTCTTCCGGCTGGGCGCCGAAGACGCAGCGGTAGCAGGGACCGCCGCCGTCCGCGTCCGAGAGATGCGCCTTGAAGGTCGCGAGCTGGCCGTCGAAACGCATGATCGCGGCCGACACCAGCGGGCGCCCGGCCAGATAGCAGGCGTCGTTCAGCAGGTAACGGGTGGCGAAGTTGTCGGAGCCGTCGGCGACCAGGTCGTACTGCCGGATCAACTCCACGAGGCCGTCCCGGGTCACCCGGCGGTCGTGCGGCTCGACCGCGACCTCGGGGTTGAGCGCGCCCAGCCGTTCCGCGGCGCTCTCGACCTTGGGCCGGCCGACGTCGCCGGTCGCGTGGATCACCTGGCGCTGCAGGTTGGACAGGTCGACGCGGTCGTCGTCGACCACGCCCAGCCGGCCCACACCGGCGGCGGCCAGGTAGGTCAGCAGCGGCGCCCCCAGGCCGCCCGCGCCGACCACCAGCACCGAAGAGCCGAGCAGGCGCTGCTGCCCCTCTTCCCCGATCTCGGGCAGGACGAGGTGGCGGGCGTAGCGGTCGATCTGCTGGTCGGTGAAGTCCATGGACGGCAAGGTAACGCGCTCCCCGCCCGCTTGCCAGACGGGGTGCGGGTGTCGGGTGAGGGATCTGGCGGTTGGGCGGGTGAGGGGACCCGTCAGACGTCCTTCGACACGGCCGCTAAAGCGGCCTGCTGGGGATGAAGGCTATATTTTTCATACAGTTAAGCCAGACTTCATCCTGAGCAGCCCAACGCAGTTGGGCGTGTCGAAGGACGACCGACGGGTATTCCCGCAACGCCGCAGCTACATCCCCTCGAACAGCGGCGTCGACAGATAGCGCTCGGCGGCCGAGGGCAGGATGGTGACGACGCGCTTGCCTCTCATGGCTTCGCGCTGGCCGACCTCGATCGCAGCCGCGATCGCGGCACCCGAGGAGATGCCGACCGCCAGGCCCTCGCTGCTCGCCGCCTCGCGGGCCATGGCGAAGGCGGTGTCGTTGCCGATCCGGATCACCTCGTCGATCATCTCGCGGTCCAGCGTCTCGGGCACGAAGCCGGCGCCGATGCCCTGGATCTTGTGCGGGCCCGGCGGTCCGCCGGACAGGATCGGGCTGTCCTCCGGCTCGACCGCGATCATCTGAAGCTCGGGCTTGCGCTGCTTCAGGACCGCGCCGACGCCGGTCAGCGTGCCGCCGGTCCCCACGCCACTGATGATCGCGTCGAGCTCGCCGCCGGTGTCCGCCCAGATCTCTTCCGCGGTGGTCTCGCGATGGACCTGCGGGTTGGCGGCGTTGCGGAACTGCTGCGGCATCACCGCCTTGGGCAGTTCCTGCAGCAGCTGCTCGGCGCGCTGCACCGCTCCGCGCATGCCCTGGCCGCCGTCGGTCAGCACCAGCTCGGCGCCCAACAGCCGCAGCATCTTGCGCCGCTCGACCGACATCGTCTCCGGCATGGTCAGGATCAGGCGGTAGCCCTTGGCCGCGCAGACGAAGGCAAGCGCGATGCCGGTGTTGCCGCTGGTGGGCTCGACCAGCACGGTGTCGGCGTCCAGCCGGCCCTCGGCCTCCAGCGCCTCGATCATGGCGCGGCCGATCCGGTCCTTCACGCTGGACAGCGGGTTGTGGAACTCGCACTTGCCGAGCAGTTCGGCGCCCACCTGGTAGCGTTCGCTCAGCCGGGGCAGGCGGACCAGCGGGGTCGCGCCGATCGTGTCCAGCACGGAATCGTAAATCCGGCCGTGCGCGCGCGGGCTCGGCGATTGGGCGGGGTCTCGCTCGGGCGTGGCGGTTCGGGGGGCGGTGTCTTGGGCGTGGGCGGCCTGACGGTCGGCCATCGGGGCGATTCCTCCCTCACACGTGTGATTATGGAACGTTCCACGGTGCTTAAGGGGATATAAGAACGCGCCCCCGGCCGGTGCAAAGGAAAACGGCGGAATGGCCCTGAACCGCCAACCATGTGACCCGCCCCGCCTCGCAGTGGAGGAAGGGAATCACGTGCTGCTTTGGGAGAACACCCGTAGGGTGGATTCGCCGCGAAGCGGCAATCCACCACGGCGTCGCAGACCTGCAACGAAGGTGGGTTGCTGGCGCGAACCCACCCTACGGCATCCTCGGCAACCGCCGCTCTTCAAGAAGTTAGAGCAAAATTCACGATGCAAGCCGGTTCGGCTTTCATCGATTTTGCTCTAGATGGAGAAGTCCGGGACCTGCTGGGCTTCCGACTGGATGCCTTCCCGGCGGGCGCGGTCGCACAGTTCCTCGATGGTCATGCGGTCGAAGCGGGCCATCATTTCGTTCTGCATGTCCTGCCAGATCGGCCGGACCACGCGCAGGCCGATCTCGCTGCCCCCGGCCTCGCTCGTGGGGTCGGGCGTGCCTTCCAGCTGGCGCACGATCCGGATGATCTCGCCCACGGTGATCCGCCGGCGTTCGCGGGCCAGGCGGTAGCCGCCGCGCGGGCCGCGCTGGCCGGCCAGGATGTTGTGGTGGACCAGTTGCTGCAGGACCTGCTCCAGGTAGCGCCGCGGGATGCCCTGGCGCTCGGAGATCTCGCTGGAGCGCACCGGTTCGGGCCCGGCGTTGTAGGCGATGTCGACCACGGCCTCGATCGCGAACAGCAGCTTCTTGGACAGGCGCAGCATGGTGGGCTCTTTCTCGGTTCCAGCGTCGGCCGGGCCGCTGCAGCGGGCGCCGGCGTTTTGGGTGTCGCGCGGCTCTAGGGTGCGCGTGCGGTCAAGTCGGCTCCGCCGGCCGGCCCAGGTGTTCGGCGATCCGCGCGGCGAGCGTGTCGGCGACCGCCTGCTTGGTCATCCGGGGCCAGGTTTCGGGGTCGGTGTCGTCGCCGGCGATCAGGTGGACGGTGTTGTCGTCGCCGCCGAAGGTGCCGGTCGCCGCCGAGACGTCGTTGGCGACGATCCAGTCGCAGCCCTTGCGCGCGCGCTTGGCGCGGGCGTGCTCGACCACCCGCTCGGTCTCCGCGGCGAAGCCGACCACCAGCGCCGGGCGCTGGTTCCCGGCGGCCGACAGCGCGGCCAGGATGTCCGGGTTCTGCTGCAGGCGCAGGCTGAGCTCGGCCTGGTCGCCGCGCTTCATCTTCTGCGGCGCCGATTCGCCCGTCCGCCAGTCGGCGACGGCGGCGGCGCACACCGCGACGTCGACCGGCAGCGCCGCTTGGCACGCCGCCAGCATGTCGCGCGCGCTCTCCACCCGGCGGACGGTCACCCCGGCCGGGTCGGCGAGCGCGGTCGGCCCGGTCACCAGCGTGGTGTCGGCCCCCAGCCGCGCCAGCGCGCCCGCGATCGCGTGGCCCTGCTTGCCGGACGAGCGGTTGGCGATGTAGCGCACCGGATCGATCGGCTCGTGCGTCGGCCCGCTGGTGACGAGCGCGCTGCGCCCGGCGAGCGGGCGGGGCTGGGCGAAGTAGTCCCCGATCGCCGCCAGGATCGCCGCCGGCTCCGCCATCCGCCCGGGGCCGTATTCGCCGCAGGCCATGTCGCCGTCGTCCGGGCCGACGAAGCCCACGCCGCGGGCGCTGAGCGTCGCCAGGTTGGCCTGGGTCGCCGGGTGCTGCCACATCCGCACGTTCATCGCCGGCGCGGCGAGCGTGTCCTTGTCGGTGGCGAGCAGCACGGTCGCGGCGAGGTCGTCGGCGCGCCCGTGCGCCATCTTGGCGAGGAAATCCGCGCTCGCCGGCGCGACCACGACGAGGTCGGCCGCGCGCGACAGCTCGATGTGGCCCATCTCGCTCTCGTCGGTGAGCGAGAACAGCTCGGAATAGACCTTGTCGCCGGACAGCGCCTGCAGCGACAGCGGGGTGACGAACTCCGCTCCGCCGCGGGTCAAGACGCAGCGCACCTCCGCGCCGGCCTTGCGGAGCAGCCGGATCAGCTCGAGCGCCTTGTAGGCCGCGATGCCGCCGGTCACCACCAGCAGCACGCGCTTGCCCTTGAGCGCCCCAGATTTCGAGCTTTCCTGCGCCATCGCGGCCCTATTCCACTACACTAAGCCGTAAATAGCGCAGGCCCGCGCTAATGTCCACCGCTTCGTGCGGTTTTTCGGGCGTGGGCGAGCGGGGAAGGTAGGAAGGAAGGGAGTGTCACCACAGAGACACAGAGGGCACAGAGAGGCCGTGCGACCGCCAAACGCGAGAGCGCACGCCGCCCAACTTGTCCCCTCTCCTCCACTGGGAGGAGAGGGCTAGGGAGAGGAGGTTGCCGGCGCCCGTGCCGCGCCAGCAATGCCAAAGCGGCGCCAGACCAAGTCGATCCGGCGTGCAAACCACCTCTCCCTGTCCCTCTCCCCCCAGTGGCGGAGAGGGGACCCGCCGCGGCGCCGTGCGAAATCGCGTCTAGCTGGGTGGGCCAGTGAGGTAAGCGGCACGGCACCTCTGTGCTCTCTGTGCCTCTGTGGTGAACCTTCGACGGCGCCCCCACGCGGCACGCCTCCGACGACGACGCGACGCCCCTACCCCGCGACCACCAGACCCAGCGCGAAGGCGGCGAGCGCGAGCGCGCCGGCGGACATGCCGAGCGCCAGTTTGATCCAGCCCTGGCCGCGGCCCTGGCCGAGCGCGCGGGCGGTCTCCGGGTGGACCTTGAGGCCGCCGCCGCTTTCGATCTCCTGGACGATCCGCTCGGCGCGCTCGATCGTCTCCGGCAGGCGGCCGGCGATCCGGGCCCAGTCGCGCACCGTCTGTTCGACGCGCGCCTGCGGCCCGCGGTTCTGGCGCATCCACTCCTCGATCAGCGGCTGGGCGAGCGTCCAGGTGTTGATCTCGGGCCTGAGCGCCCGGCTCACCCCCTCGGCCATCATCATGTTCTTCTGCAACAGCAGGAACTGCGGCTGCATCTGCAGGGAGAAGGATTCCGACAGGGTGAACAGCTGGCCCAGCACGCGGGCGAACGAGATCTCGTTGAGCGGCTTGCCGAACACCGGTTCGCAGACGCTGCGCAGCGCCTGGGCGAAGGATTCGACCGACGGGCTCTCGGAATCCGGCGCCGGCAGGTAGCCGGCCTCGATCTGCACCTCCGCCAGGCGCTGGTAGTCGCGCTGCAAGAGGGCGAGCAGCATGTCCGCCAGCAGGTAGCGCATGTGCCGGTTGAGCCGGCCCATGATGCCGAAGTCGACCGCGACGATGTTGCCGTCGGCGTCGACGAACATGTTGCCGGGGTGCTGGTCGCCGTGGAAGTAGCCGTCGCGGAACACCTGGCGGAAGAAGATCGCCGCCGCCTTCTCCAGCACCGCGTCGATGTCGTGCCCGGCGTCCAGCAGGGCGTCGCGGTCGTCCATCGGGATGCCGTCGATCCGCCCCTGGGTCATCACCCGCCGCGAGGTCCGGGCCCAGTCGATCGGCGGCACGTTGTAGCTGGGGTCGTCCTTGAAGTTCTCCGCCAGCTCGTCCGCGGCGGCCGCCTCCATCGACAGGTTCATCTCGAAGCGGACCTGCTCCTCGAACAGGCGCACCATCGATACCGGCTTGTAGCGGCGCAGCTTGGGCTGCGCCTGCTCGACCAGCTCGGCCAGCCAGTAGAACAGGTCGAGGTCGCGCTCGAACGCCCGCTCGATGCCCGGGCGCAGCACCTTGACCGCGACCTCCCGGCCGTCGGTGGTGATCGCCATGTGCACCTGCGCGATCGAGGCGGCGGTCTTGGGGTCCTCGAACACCTGGAACCAGGTCTCGACCGGCCCGCCCAGCTCGTCCTCGACGATCTTGCGCGAGGTCTCGCTTTCGAACGGCGGCAGGTGGTCCTGCAGCTCGGCCAGGTCGTCGGACACCTGCTCCCCGATCAGGTCGGAGCGGGTGGAGATGAACTGCCCCAGCTTGATGAACGACGGCCCGAGCTCGGAGAGCGCGCGCGCCAGCTTCTGCCCCGGCCGCCCCGGGACGTGCCGGCGGCTGACCTGGCGGGCGGCCCAGACGATCGGCTTGGCGACGCCCGCGATCTCCAGCACCGCCAGCGCGTCGTGGCGGGCCAGCGTCCGGGCGATCGTCAACAGCCGGAGGAGGGAGCGGACGGCGCGCAGCATGAAGCCCGGTTACAGCCGCCAGCCGGAGTGGATCGCCGCGATGCCGCCGGAGAGGTTGCGGTAGCTCACCCGTTCGAAGCCGGCGTCGCGCATCATCTGGGCGAGCTCCTCCTGCGGCGGGAAGCGGCGGATCGACTCGACGAGGTACTGATAGCTCTCCCGGTCGCGCGCGACCAGCTGGCCGATCCGCGGCAGCACGTTGAAGGAATAGAGGTCGTAGACCCGGTCGAGCACCGGCAGCACGACCTGGCTGAACTCCAGGCACATGAACCGCCCGCCGGGCTTGAGCGCCCGGTAGGCCTCGCTCAACACGTCCTCGATGTGGGTGACGTTGCGAAGGCCGAAGGCGATCGTGTAGGCGTCGGCGACCCGGCTTTGCACCGGCAGGTTCATGGCGTCGCCGGCGACCCAGTCGATGCCCGACAGGTAGCCTTTGTCGACCGCCCGGTCGCGGCCGACCTCCAGCATGTCCGGGGTCAGGTCGCAGACCACCACCCGGCCGGCGTCCCCGGTGCGCTTGCGCACGCGGAAGGCGATGTCGCCGGTGCCGCCCGCCACGTCCAGCACGGTCCAGCCCGGGCGCGGGTTGAGCCAGTCGACGAAGGCGTCCTTCCACAGCCGGTGGACGCCCACGCTCATCAGGTCGTTCATCAGGTCGTAGGAGCGGGCGACGTTGGCGAACACGCCGCGCACCAGCCCCTGCTTCTCCGCGGCGCCGACGTCGCGGTAGCCGAAGGAGGCGCGGTCGCCCTCGGAAAACCGCCGCCGCCCGCGGGGCTCGGCGGCGTTGGTGTCGTCCGGGAAATCGCTCTGGGAAGGATCCTCGCGCATCATGGCGCGGACCATAGCGCCCGCAAGCGCCAGACGCTACTGTGCGCGCGCGCCGCAGGGCCCCAGATTTCAAGTGCGTCTGCCGCCTTACTCTCAACCCGCCCCACCCGACCCGCGATCTTCGAGCGACCGTCAGAACCCGATGCCCGAACTGCCCGAGGTGGAAACCGTCTGCCGCGGCTTGCGGCCCTGGCTGGAGGGCCGCAGGCTGGCCTCCGTGATCCAGCGCCGGCCGGACCTGCGCTGGCCGCTGCCGGAGAACTTCGCTGGCCGGCTGGAGGGCCGCGTGATCGAGCGGATCGAGCGCCGCGCGAAGTACATGCTGGCGCACCTGGACGATCGGACGGTGCTGTTGATGCATCTGGGCATGAGCGGGCGGATGGCGGTCGCCGCCGACCCGCAAGCGCCGTTCGAGACGCACGACCACGTCGTCTTCCTGACCGACCAGGGCTGCCAGGTGCGCTTCAACGATCCCCGGCGGTTCGGCTTCATGGATTTGCTGCCGGCCGACGGGATCGATGACAGCGCGCACTTCCGCGCCCTGGGGCCGGAGCCGCTCGGCAACGCCTTCAACGGCCCGGAGCTGGCCGCGCGCCTGGCCGGCCGGCGCACGCCGATCAAGGCGGCGCTACTCGATCAGAAGACGGTCGCGGGGCTGGGCAACATCTACGTCTGCGAAGCGCTCTACTTCGCCCAGCTGTCGCCCAAGCGCCAGGCGCACACGGTGCAGGGCCGGCGCGCGGAGCGGCTGGCGACCGCCACGCGCGAAGTCCTGACCCGCGCGATCGCCGCCGGCGGGTCCAGCCTGCGCGACTACCGCCAGGCCTCGGGCGAGCTCGGCTACTTCCAGCACGACTGGGCGGTCTACGACAAGCAAGGCCACGCCTGCCCGGACTGCGACTGCGCGCTCGCCGACACCGGCGGCATCCGGCGGATCGTGCAGTCCAACCGCTCGACTTTTTATTGTCCGCGCCGGCAGCGATAGGCTATCGCAGGACCATGACCGTGCCCGACCGCCCCGCCCGCCGCCGATCGGCCATCCGCCGGCGCCGCGCCCACCCCGCCGCGCGCGTGCGAGCCCTGAGGGCCGCCCTGCTGGCCGGGCTGCTGACGCTGGCGGTTCCGCAGCCTTGGGCCGGGCAGCCGGACGCCGCCGAGCCGGGCGACGGCTACGTCGCGGACGTCGCCGACCTGCCGCTGATGGACGGTCTCGAAGAGGTGAGCGAGGCCGGCATGGCGTTCGACAAGCCCTCCGGGCGGATCGTCGAGGCTTACGCCCACGGCGCGGTCGAGACCGCGGCGGTGCGGCGCTTCTACCGCCGGACCCTGCCGCAGCTGGGCTGGCAGCGCCTGGGCCCCGACCGCTTCGCGCGCGAGGACGAGGAGCTGGAGATCGACTACCTGGGCGCCGACGGCGACCTCACGGTGCGCTACACCCTGCAACCGCGTTAGCGGGGCAGCCGCGCTAGCGGGGCGGGCGCGGTGGGTCCGGCTGCCGTGAAGGAAATCGCTTCGGAGAGCAAAACACCCGTCAGTCGTCCTTCGACACGGCCGCGAAGGCGGCCTGCTCAGGATGAAGTTGGATGGTTTTACCAATGTTTACCTTTAACTTCATGCTGAGCAGCTGGCCGCAGGACAGCGTGTCGAAGCACGACTGACGGGTATCGACGCGCCGCGCCACCCCACTTCCCCGACCCCGAGCAAGCCGAAAGGACCGCGTTCGATGAGCTACGAATTGATCCAGGTCGACACGCAGGACCGGGTGGGCGTGATCACGCTCGACCGCCCGGACGCGCTGAACGCGCTGAACGCCCAGCTGGTCCGCGAGCTCGGCGAGGCGGCGCGCGCCTTCGACCGCGACCCCGCGATCGGCTGCATCCTGGTGACCGGGATGGAGAAGGCGTTCGCCGCCGGGGCCGACATCAAGGAGATGAAGGACAAGACCTACCAGGAGGTCGACGCCGAGGATTTCATCACCGGCGACTGGGAGGTCCTGGCCGACCTGCGCACCCCGGTGATCGCGGCCGTGTCCGGCTTCGCGCTCGGCGGCGGCTGCGAGATCGCCATGATGTGCGACATCATCATCGCCGGCGACTCGGCGAAGTTCGGCCAGCCGGAAATCAAGCTCGGCACCATTCCGGGCGCCGGCGGCACCCAGCGCCTGACCCGCGCGGTCGGCAAGGCGAAGGCGATGGAGCTGTGCCTGACGGGCCGGATGATGGACGCCGAGGAGGCCGAGCGCGCCGGCCTGGTCGCCAAGGTCGTGCCCGCCTCCGATCTCAAGGAGGAGGCGATGAAGACCGCCGGCACGATCGCCGGCATGTCGCTGCCGATCGCCCGGCGCTGCAAGGAAGCGGTCAACGCCGCGTTCGAGACCACGCTCACCGAGGGCATGCGCTTCGAGCGGCGGACCTTCCACAGCACCTTCGCCACCCAGGACCGCGCCGAGGGCATGGACGCCTTCGTCAACAAGCGCAAGCCGGACTGGCAGCACCGGTAGCGGGCGTCCGCCGTCATCCGCCTCTCCCGTCGAGGGAGACGGACCCGCGGCGGCGGTGACCCTGGCCTCCTGGAGCCGGCAAGCGCCCGTCTTCCGCATC
>JAXHMD010000015.1:0-6423 GCA_034521655.1 Rhodovibrio sp. | reverse complement strand
TGTGAGCCGGAGCGGAAGTCCTGACTTTCCTAGCTTGTCGTTCTCACAGCCGTTGTAAACTCAACAATATTGAAGTTTTTACCTCCAACGGATGTGGTGTCTTTGTACCTGTCATGAAATTTTACAACACCGTCGCTGGGAAGCGCCCGGCTGTAGATCGGAGTTTACAGGTCCCGAGCAGAGGCGGTGTAATCTATTGAAAAACCGTGTATAACATTCCGGCCCGATTCTTGCTTTGCGTGGCGTCTTGGCTTCATTAGTAGCGAGAGGGGCTATAAATGTTTCGTCTTCGGTACCACGCGGTAGCTGCGGCAATCGCACTTTCCGCGCCGTTCGCAGCATCAGGGGCTAACGCGGCTGACGTCACGCCCGACGTGATCTTCGGCTTTCGGGCAACGCCAATGGATCGTTCACCATCGACCAGTCGAACGGGATAGAGCCTGGCCTGCGGGGCAAGCTCCGTTTCAACGAAACCAACCAGCCTGAGAATACTTTCAACTACGACGGCGTGGACACCTATACGTTCCGCGCTGGCCTGCCGCCCACCGGCTTCGGCTTCGACCCGAACAGCCCGACCACGCCGGTGTGGAATTTTGAGTGGTCGATCAACACCGACTTCGCGGGGAGCACGGGCCTGAACCTGGACGATTCGGTCTACCAGCTGCGCCTTGACGGCGATCCGGGTCGGGAACTCGTTCACCGACGTCTTCGACCCGATCAACCTACCGTTTGCCGACCATGCCATCGGTGACAACACGACCGTAAACGGCGGCGGCACGGTTGCGGCCGATGCCAGCGGCTACAGCACGCTGATCGCGGGCAACAACGTGGCGCAGAATTCGTGGAACTACGAGTTCTTCAACGATGGGGTGGCCGCCGTCGCCCAGCTGGCCGGGTTCGATCCGACCGTGCCCGGGCTGTACACGATTGAGCTGGAGGCGTTCGATCAGGCCTGCACTTCGCTCGCCGCGACCTCGATTAACGTCCAGACGATACCCCTGCCCGGCACAGCGCTGCTGTTCGGCGCCGCACTGGCCGCGCTCGGCGCCGGCCTCGGCTCGCGCCGGCTGCATCGACGCGGACAGGTGGCCACGGCTTAAAGCCATCCGCTGCGGTTCCCGATCCATCGTGCTGAATGGGTGGATCGGGAACCCTGCGCCGGGCGTCGCAACTGTTGTGCCAGCCAGGCTCAATGACCCTGTGTTTATAAATTCATCCCAGGAATTTGCGGGTCCGCACCTGGCCCGACCCGGCCGGCAATCTGGACACGGTTCAAGGCCCGTTCTGAGCGGACCTGCGGACGTCGGCGCGTGGCCGGTGTGGCGCGGTGCGCCGGACGCGCGCCGCCAGCGGTGGTGACGCCAAGCCGGCCGCGGTCCCTACAGCAACGAGCCCTGTCCGCTGTCGTCGGCGGGCTTGCTCCGCGGTTTGGCCGACGTCTTGGCCGGCTGCGTCCGGCTCCGGGCGGGCCGATCCGGTCCCGGCGCCACGCGCACCCGGGCTTTCTGTATCTGATCTACGACGGCCGGATCTCGGCTACGACACCACAGACTTGTTCCTGGCAGCCGTTATCACGTAAAATTGTTACATAACCGCGGCATGGCACCGGGGTTCAGAGGGGGCGTATGCTGAGCGGCCGTTCGCGACAGTTGCCGGCGGTAGCGTCGGGCTGTGTCCGGGCCTGACCGTCCCGCCCCCGCCCGCGTGTCGCTTGCCCGGATCATCCAGCGTCGCAGCAGGGTAGGTGCGATGAAACGCGTTCTTCCCGGGATCACGCTCGGCATTCTACTGGCGGTGCCCGGCTTGGCTGGGGCGCAGGATCCGTTCGCGGCCAATAACGGCGTGCTGCCAGGCCCGGACGAATGGCCGATGACGACCGAAAACGGCACGCGGATCGGCGGGTTCCGGACGCCCAACCTCGACTACCCGGACAAGCGGGTTCCCTCGGACTGGACGCCAGACCCCGACTTACGGCCGATCGATCGGGACCACGCGCGGGCCTACATGCGCTCGGTCAAGCAGCACCTCGCGCCGTCGCTGTCCGGCATGATCAACCAGCCGCACCAGTGGCAGCCCGGCGAACACGGCTGGTACGACATGGTCTGGCAGGGCGCGGGCACACCCAAAGCCAACGGCAAGGGCACCGATCCGACCTCCGGCCGGGAGCCGCTGCTCAACACCTACACCGGCCAGATCATGCCGGCGGACACCTTCTCCAAGCCGCACCGGCCCGACGTCGCCGCGGTGCAGAACCACGCCACGATCTATTACGACGCCACCGCCGCATCGATGCTGGGCGACCTCTGGGACAACGTCTACAACCCCGACCTCTCAGACGGGGTCAGCTTTCCCCAGGGGTCGATGGTGGTGAAGGTTGAGGCCGTAACCCCGACGCCGGACCAGTGGCCGATCCTGGAACGGACCGCCAAGTGGCACGTCTACCGGCCCGCGCTGAAGCCGGACGGCACGGTGGCGAAACAGCCGTCCGTGGTGCCCGCTTGGGCGCTGCAGATGAGCGTAGCGGTGAAGGACCCGGTGGCCGCGCCGGAGACCGGGTGGGTCTTCATGGCCTTCACCTACGACAAGGACGCCGAGGGCGACAGCCCCTGGGAGCGTTTCGTGCCATTGGGGGCGCAGTGGGGCAACGACCCGCAGTACGCCCGCCATCCAGAAGGCAAGCCGGACGGCAAGCAGCTGCGGGAAACCTGGATCAACCCGGATGCGCCCGATTTTGTGCGCGACACGCTTGGCTGGGGCGGCCGGCTGGCCGGTCCGATGGACGTCGCCACCCGGCACGAGGTCGTGACCATGGACGGCACGCGCTACACCGGCGCCCAGCATCTGCGGGCGTCCTCCTGCATCAGTTGCCACGGCTCAGCCGAATTCCCGTTCACCACCAACCTCTACCCCTCGCCCAACAAGCCGTTTCCGCCGGACGGCGATCCCGACAACCCGTTCCTGCTGTACACGCCCGGTTCCAAGGACTGGGCGCGCTGGTTCCAGAACCGGTCCGGGGACGAAGTGATGGCGCGCACCGGCAAGGACGGGCTGACCGCGCTCGACTACGACATGATGATCATGTTTGCGCTGAACGCCTACAACCGCGCGATGGGTAACGAGGCGTTGGTGTTCGAGGAGTTCGACGTCCATTGACTAACAGCGCAGAATCGCAGGTCGAAACCGAAGGGACCCGCAGCGCGGTCGCCGGCGAGGCGAAATGGGAGTTCCGCCCGCTCACGGTCCTGTTCTGCGACATCGTCGGCTCGACAGCGCTGATGGAGGCGCTGGACGTCGAAGACTATTCCGCTGCCGTGCAGCGCTTCTACGCCGTCTGCACCGCCGCGATCCGGGCGCACGGCGGCGAGGTCGCGCAATACCAGGGCGATGCGGTGATCGGCCAGTTCGGCCTGCCGCACGCCGCGGAGGACGACGCCGAGCGCGCCGTCCGTGCGGCCCTGGAAATCCTGCGCGACGTCCAGCGGGTCGCATTGCCCGAGGATCAAAGCCTGGCCGCGCGGGCCGGCATCGCCTCCGGTCGGGTCAAGATGAACCTGGCGCAGACCGACTTCGGCGCCAACGTGATCGGCCCGTCGGTCACGCTCGCCGGGCGGCTGCAGCAACTGGCCGACAGCGGGTCGGTGGTCGTCTGCGGCCGGACGCGCAAGCTGATCGGCGGGCTGTTCACCTGCCGCGATCAGGGCGAACAGCCGCTGAAGGGGTTCAGCGAGCCGCAGCAGACTTCCGAGGTGGTCAAGGAACGCGCCGTTCCGACCGGCCGTTTTGACGCACTGCGGGCGCCCCGCGCCGGCTCGCTGATCGGACGCGATGCCGATCTTACACACCTGATCGACGCCTTGCGCGCCGCCAAGTCGGACCAGGGATCGGCGTTAACGATCGTCGCCCCCGCCGGCTTCGGCAAGTCGCGGCTGTTGAAGGCGGCCCAGGAACATCCAGAGGCCGAGACCTGCCGGTTCTTCCACCTGCATTGCGCGCCGGAGACGCAGAACGCCCCGCTGCACCCGATCCGCGAACTGGTCGAGTGGGTAGCCGGCGTGACCTACCGCCACAGCGCCGAGGAGCGCCACGCGGCGGTGGACCGGCTGCTGGGCACCGTCTGGGGCCTGCCCGACGAGCGGCGGCGCGACCTGCGCGATCTGCTCTCGCCCCTGGGGTCTGCGGACGACGGCAGCGACGATACGGCGGTGCTGCGCCGCCAGCGCGCGTTCACCGAACTGCGCAACGTCTTGCTGCGCAGCGGGGCTGGCAAATCGGCCCTGGTGCTGACGATCGAAGACCTGCATTGGGCCGACCCGTCGACGGTCGAATTCCTCAACGGTCTGACCCGGCGGATAGCGGACCAGCCGGTCTTGCTGCTCGCTACCACCCGGCCCGAAGGCGCTGGGCGGATCGAAGGCGCCGACGGCTTGACGCTGGAGCGCCTGTCCGATGCCGATGCCTTCGCGCTCGCCCAACACGCCGCGTCGCGCGCCGATCTGCCGAGTGACGTGGTGGCGGCGCTGGTGGAGAAGGCCGAGGGCGTGCCGCTCTACATCGAAGAGTACGCCGATATGCTGGCGGAGACGGCCCGCCAGCGCGATTCGGTCGATCAGCTGGGCGTGCCGCATACCCTGGAGACGATCGTGCGCAGCCGCCTCGACGCGTTGCCGTCGGACGTCCAGGACTTCGCCCGGGTCGCCGCGGCGTACGGGCGCCGGTTCAACCTCTGGGAGGTCGGCCTGATCGCCGGGCTGGATGCGGACACGGCCGGACAGGCCGCCGAACAGCTGTGTCGAGGCCGTCTGGCCGAGACCCTGGATACCGAGCGGCGGGACACCGTCCAGTTCACCCATGGGTTGGTCCGAGAAGCGATCTACGCCGCGATCGACGCCGGCTGGCGACGCACCCTCCATCGCGCGATCGCCGAGCACCTGGCCGATGGCCACGCCGCGTCCCGGGTTGGCAACGAACTGATCGCCAGCCACTACGAAGCAGCCGAGGATTACGAACGCGCCGTCGCGTTCCTGATCGATGCGGCGCGCGACGCCGCCCGGGGCGGCGCCGCGGCGGAAGCGCTGACCCACGTCGACGAGGCGCTGCGCGCGCTGCGGCAACTGCCGGAGAGCGCCGAGCGCGACCGCCTGGAACTGCAGGTCCGCTCGATCCAAGGGCCGACGCTGATGGTGACCCAGGGCCCTGGCTCGGCCGACTTCGGGGAGGTGCAGGCGACGGCGCTGAACCTGTCGCACCGTCTGAACCAGCGCGCGCAGGCGGTGCCAATCATTTACAACTGCGCCCTGCACGCCTGGGCGAGCGGTGAGTTCGAGCGCGCCCGCGAACTGGCGCAGCGGATCGAAGCGGTGCACTACGCCAGCCCGCAGGAAGCGGCCTATCTCGCGTACAACACGATGTACGGTCTGATCGCCTGGCACCAGGGCGCCAACGCGCGCGCCAAGGTCCACCTGGAGGCCGTCGTCGATACCTACGACAGCGAGCGCCACCGCGACCTTTACGCCGAGTATCTGAAGGACTTCGGCGTGTTCGCCCGGTTCTACCTCGCCTTGAGTCTGACCGCATTGGGCGAGAGCGAGGCCGGTCGCGCCTATGCCGCGGACGCGCTGTCGCTTGCCCGCGCGCTGCGCCGGCCGCATCCGATCGGCTTTGCCATGCTGGCGCAGTTCAATTGCGCGATCCTGCGCGGCGACACCGAAACCGCCGCGGAGGTGGCGGACGAAACCCTCTCCTATGCCGAACGTCAGGGCTTTCCGGAGTTCGTCGCGATGGCGCGTTTCGCTAGAGGGTGGTGCGCCTGCGCGGACGGCGAGGCGCGAGCCGGCTTGAGGTTGATGGCGGACGGGCGCGCCGCGTGGGCGGCAACCGGGTTCGTGTCCTGGCGGCCGATCCTTGCCGCGCTGCACGCCCAGGCACTGGCGCGCCACGGCGAGGAGGCTCAGGCGGAGGAGGTCCTGGACGGGCATCCCGTGGGCACGGAGCGGCAGGCAAACGCCCCGCACGCGCTCGCCCGCGCGATGGTCGCCCGGGAGAACGATCGGAGCGACGCCGCCCGCGACTGGACGAGCCGCGCCCTCATGGCCGTGGGCGACCAGCACGGTGAGGCGTGGCATGCGCAGATCCACCGCCAGCTTCCCGAACTCGCGCGCGAACTCGACGAGCGCGGCTGACCGGCCGCTTCGGCCCTACAGAAGGGAGCCCTGGCCGCCTTCATCGGCCGGCTTGCCCCGCGACCTTGCGGTCTTCTTCGTGGGTTGGCTGCGGCTGGGCGCCGGCTTGTCTGGCGCCCGCGACGCGCCCGCCCCGTCGCCCCCGCCTGCCACGGCGGACACGCTGTCGTCGGCGAAGGTGATGTCGAGCGACTGGCCGGCGGCGATCTCGCGGGCGCGGGTGGCGACCTGGCCGTCGGCGTAG
>JAXHMD010000014.1:0-11704 GCA_034521655.1 Rhodovibrio sp. | reverse complement strand
ATCACCTTCGCCTCGTTGTGCAGCTTGTCGACCAGGTCGCTCACGCTGTCGACCTTGATGCCCGCCTGGCGGGCCGGCGGCTCCTCGACCTTCTGCAGGGTCAGGCGATGGGCGACGTCGACGCCCAGGTCCTCGGGCGTGTAGTTGTCGATCGGCTTCTTCTTCGCCTTCATGATGTTGGGCAGCGAGGCGTAGCGCGGCTCGCACAGGCGCAGGTCCGCGGTCAGGATCGCCGGGCGGCCGACCTTCAGGGTCTCCAGGCCGCCGTCGATCTCGCGGGTGATCAGGAAGTGGTCGTCGTGCACCTCGACCTTGGAGACGAAGGTGCCCTGCGCCCAGCCGAGCAGCGCGGAGAGCATCTGGCCGGTCTGGTTGTTGTCGCCGTCGACCGCCTGCTTGCCGGCGAACACCAGGTCCGGGCTCTCCTTCTCGCAGATCGCCTTCAGGATCTTGGCCACACCCAAGGGCTCCGGCGCCGGCTCCGCCTTGACCAGGATGCCGCGGTCGGCACCCATGGCGAGGCCCGTGCGCAGCGTCTCCTGCGACTGCTGCGGGCCGACGGCGACCAGCACGACCTCGCTCGCGTGCCCCTGCTCCTTGAGGCGGATCGCCTGCTCGACGGCGATCTCGCAGAAGGGGTTCATTGCCATTTTGGCGTTGGCCAGGTCGACGTCGGACTGGTCCTGCTTGACGCGGACTTTCACGTAGGGGTCGAGCACGCGCTTGACCGGGCAGAGGATCTTCATGGAACGCACCTAGCGCTATCGTCGTCGGGTGTGGAAATACGGCTGTAAGCGCGGATAGCACCCGCCCTACCCCCTGTCAACGCGGGCTCCGGCGCGGGTGGCCGCCGCCAACTGATTCCCCTCTTCCACTGGGAGGAGGGGTTAGGGGAGGAGGTTGCCCGCGGCCTATGGCGTGCACACCTCCTCACCCTGTCCCTCTCCTCCCAGTGGCGGAGAGGGAACCCGCCGATGGGCTGTGCTTACGGGAACGCAATCCGCCGGATCGCACCGTCTCATCCCCCTCCTCCTCGTGGGAGGCGGGGTAAGGGGGAAGTCGTGCCACGGGTCCTCGGGCGTGCACACCTCCTCACCCTGTCCCTCTCCTCCCAGTGGCGGAGAGGGAACCCGCCGATGGGCTGTGCTTACGGGAACGCAATCCGCCGGATCGCACCGTCTCATCCCCCTCCTCCTCGTGGGAGGCGGGGTAAGGGGAGGTGGTGCCACGGGTATGCGCCGTGCAAACCTCCTCTCCCGGCCCTCTCCTGCCCAGTGGAGGAGAGGGACCCGCCGATGCAGGGAGCCGTGCTTACGAGAACGCCAATCCACCGGGATCGCACCGTCTTATCCCCCTCCTCCTCGTGGGAGGAGGGGTAAGGGGAGGTGGTGCCATGGTGAGCAACCGGATAGATGGGTAACATCATAGACCGGTTGGATGGGTAACAGTTTTCTCGGTCTGTTCCGCTTTGGGCCGCCCCGGCCGGGGCGGCCCGAAGCTTCGCAGTTTCATGGTTGCTCGCTCGATGACGCCGAGCTCGTAGTCGAAGAACCTGACCAGCCAGTCCCCGCCGCTGAGTTCACGGATCCCAACGGGTTGGCCAGCCAAGCACTCGCTGAGGAACAGCCTCTCCCCACGCCACTTGATCTCGCCGCCGGAGCGCACTTTGCGCACCTCGTGGTCGGCGTCGTACCAAGGCTCCAGCAAGCGGTCCGGATAGGGCCGCTGCGAGGGCGCGTAGTGCCGAGCCGGTGGCTCCTGGCCGAGCGCTTCGTGCGGGCGCTGGGTGTTGTAGTCCACACAAAAGGCGTCGAACCGGGCCTGCTGCGCGGCCGGGTTCGCCGCCGGCGGCGCGCTCGTCTCCGCCTTCAAAGTGGCATGGCCGCGTTCGTGTCGGCCGTTCTGCTGGGGCTGCCCCGGATCGATCAGCTCGATGTCGATGCCAAGCCGGATCCACCACACGTTCAACCGGCTCAGCCCCGCGCACCCGCGTGAAGAGAACGGCACGCCGTTGTCGCTGCGGATGCGCCCGGGCAGGCCATACTCCCGGAACGCCCGCTCGAACACCGTCCACGCGCCCTCGGTCGTCGGCGGCACGATCGTGCACGCCAGGTAGTACCGGCTAAAGCCGTCGTTGATCGTGAGCGGATCGCAGCGCCGGTTGTCACCCGTGCGGAACCAGCCCTTGTAGTCCGCGCTCCACGTCGCATTCGGCTCGTCCGGCACGCTCAGCGGGCGCTGCGGCCCCGGCCTGCGCCGACGCCCGCGCGCCTCGATGAGCCCCGCGCGCCACAGGATATCCCCGATCGTGCTCGGCGCCGGCCAGAGCGTCTCGGGCTCCCGTCGCATCAGCTCCGCGCGCACCTTTTTCGGTCCCCAGCGGGGCCGCTCCCGCCGCAACGCGACAATCCGCTGCACCAGCTCCGCCGAGGTCGCGCGGCCGTGCACGTGCGGCGCACGCGAACGCGGCGCAAGCCCATCAAAGCCCGCCTCCCGATAGCGCTCCAAAACCTCGTAACCGGTCTTGCGGCTGATCCCGAAGGCCGCACAGAGCTCCGTCATCGACTGCTCCGCCTTCTGGTACGCCACTACGAACCGCACCTTCTCGTCCATCGCACAGGTCTCTTTCCACGGCATGGCGAACCTCCTCGCCATGCATTTGACCTGTTACCCATCCATCCGGTCCAAGTGTTACCTTTCTATCGGGTTCAGACCTGGGCATGCGCCGTGCAAACCTCCTCTCCCGGCCCTCTCCTCCATGGAGGAGAGGGTAAGCGGCGGAGGACGTTACGAGCGCGCGCGCTCGTTCGACGGGTCGTAGAGCGGCTTGTTGCCGACCGCCTCGACGGTCACCGGGAAGTGTTCGGCGAAGTACTCCATCACCAGCTCGTTGCCTTGCTTGCAGTAGCTGTACGGCAGGTAGCCCATCGCGATGGTCTTGCCGACCGACGGCCCGAAGGCGATCGAGGTGGTGTAGGAGCGCCGGCCGAGCTCGTCCCGCAGGACGTCGCCGTTGGACGGGTCGAGCAGCGGCCACTGGCCGACCGGGAAGCGGTCGACGCCGCGGGTGTCGGTGTGGCCCTGCAGGGTGAGCGTGCACAGGTAGGCCGGCTGACGGTTGCGCTCGCGCTGGGCGACGTAGGCCTCGCGGCCGTAGAAGTCCATCGGCTTGACCTTCGGCCGGGCCAGGCCCGCCTCGACCAGGTTGTACTCGGTCAACAGGTCGGCGTTCTGCAGGCGCAGGCTCTTCTCCAGCCGGCGGCTGTTGGCGTAGGTCTCGATCCCGACCGGGGTGACGCCCGCCTCGTAGAGCATGTCCCACAGGCTGAGGCCGTAGCTGAACGGGAAGTGCAGCTCCCAGCCCTGCTCGCCGACGTAGGAGATCCGGAAGCCGGTCACCGGGATGCCCTTCAGCGTGAAGGTGCGCGAGGCGGCGAACGGGAACCGGTCGGGCTCCAGCTCCTCCGGCCGGTCGGCCAGCTGCTGCAGGGTTTTGCGGGCGTTCGGGCCCCACACGCCCAGGCAGCCGTAGTGGTCGGTGCGGTCCTCGATGTAGGCGCGGAAGCCGCGGTCCTCGGCCATCCGCCTCATCCAGAGGAAATCGCGGTTGCCGGCGTCACCGCCGTCGATCACCCGGAAGCGGTCAATCCCCTGGCGCACCACGGTCAGGTCCGCGCGGATGCCGCCGGTGAGGTCGATGAAGTTGGTGTAGACGCCCTTCCCGACCGGCGTGTTGCCGCCGACCTTGGCGACCGACAGGTACTCCAACAGCGCCTCGGCGTCCGGCCCGGAGACGTCGTAGATCGCGAAGTGGGACAGGTTGATCATGCCCACGTTGTGCGACAGCTCCAGGTGCTCGGCGTTGGAGACGCGCCAGAAGTGGCGGTTGTCCCACTCGTTCTTGCGCTCGGGGATCCGCTCGCCCCACTTCTCCAGCAGCGTCTTCTCGTTCGCGGCGTAGCCGTGGGCGCGCTCCCAGCCGGCGATCTCCATGAAGTAGCCGCCCAGCTCCTGCTCGCGCGCATGGAACGGGCTGCGCCGGATGTTGCGGCCCATGGTGTAGGGCTCGCGGTGGTGCACCGGCGGGTTGTAGATCTTGAACGCCGTCTCGTAGCAGCGGTCGTGGATGTAGCTCTCGGTCTTCTGGATCGGGTAGTAGCGCCCGACGTCGATGCCGTGGTGGTCGATCTCGGTGCGCCCGTCGGTCATCCAGTCGGCGACCACCTTGCCGGTGCCGGGGCCGTCCTTGATCCAGACGCTCTCGGCGTACCACAGGCCGCGGGTGTTCGGGCTCTCGCCGATCGACGGGCCGCCGTCGGCGGTGACCTGCAGGAGGCCGTTGAACGACCACTTCTCGTTCCAGCCGAGCTCGCCCAGGATCGGGGTCAGCTCCATCGCCCGCTCGAGCGGCTCCATCACCTGCTCGATGTCGAGGTCGTGCTGCGAGGGCGACAGGCGGGCCTGCTCCTTCTCCAAGAGGTCGCGCGGATGCACGAGGCGCGGCGCCTTCTCCTCGTAATAGCCCCACTCGATCTGGCCGCCCTCGGTCGTGGTCGGGTCGCCGGTGTCGCGCAGGTAGGCGCTGTTGCCCTGGTCGCGCAGCAGCGGGTAGCCGATGTCCTTGCCGGTGCCCTCGAACTCGTTGTACGGGCCGAAGAACAGCAGCGGGTGCTCGACCGGCATGATCGGCAGGTCCTCGCCCGCCATGTCGGTCGCGATCAGCCGGCCCCACAGGCCGCAGCACACCACGACGTAGTCGGCGGCGATGGTGCCGCGCGGGGTGTGCACGCCCTTGATCCGGCCGTCCTCGATCTCCAGCCCGGTCGCCGGGCAGTTGGCGAAGGTCTGCAGCTTGCCGCTCGCCTCGCCGGCCTGGACCAGCTCGCCCGCGACCGTCTGCGAGCGCGGCACGACGAGGCCGGCGTCCGGGTCCCACAGCGCGCCCTGGATCATGCTCTCTTCCAGGAGCGGCATCTTCTCCTTGGCCTCGGCCGCGGAGATCAGGCGGGTGTTGTTGCCGAACGCCTTGCCCGCGCCGATCTTGCGCTTGAGCTCCTCCATCCGCTCGTCGTCGTCCCAGCGCGCGACCTCGAGGCCGCCGATCCGCTCGTAGCGGCCCAGCTTGTCGAAGAACTCGATCGAGTACTTCGTGGTGTACATCGTCATCTGATCACCAGCGGTCGTGAAGCAGAAGTCGGACGCGTGCCCGGTCGACCCGATGTCGGTCGGGATCGCCGACTTATCGATGCCGACGATGTTGTCCCATCCCCGCTCGATCAGGTGATGCGCCACCGAGGCGCCGACGATCCCGCCCTGACCGATGATCACGACGCTCGCGCTGTCGGGTAATTTCGCCATCTCTCGCATTCTCCGGCTGGAAGGAGGTCTCGTCGCCGGACTCCCTGACGACCCGTACGGCGCGCCAGTGTCCCTTATCCGTCGCCTGCTATCAGGGGACACGCGCGCCTCAGCGGCTTGCGAACCTGCGACCAGCCATCGCGGGATTGCGTCACCCCACCGAAAGGACCCGATCGAGCGGGTGTGAGACTGCCGTTTTGGGGACCGGGCCGGCTGCGGTGGCGCCGTTGAACCAAAGGCGTTGACCCCTTGCCCGCAGCATCTCTCGGGCGCCCTTCGACACGGCCGCAAGCGCGGCCTGCTCAGGATGACGTCGAACTTATGTTTTCAAAAAAGGGACGTCATGCTGAGCAGGCGCCGAAGGCGCCGTGTCGAAGCACGCCCGACAGGTATCGCCGACCGGCGTGCCGCAGGCGATTCCAGGCCCTTGCTGGCGGCCCGCGCCGTCTAGTCGCCGCGGGTCCTTCCACGATACCCCGTCGCGAGCACATAGGTCTCCGCGCTCTCCGCGCGGCTGGCCGGCGGCTTGACGTGGCGGACCTTGGTGAACTCGCGCTTCAGCCGGGCGAGCAGGTCCTGCGCGCTGCCGGACTGCAGGGTCTTGGCGAGGAAGCTGCCGCCGGGGGCGAGCACCTGTTCGGCGAAGTCGAGGGCGGCTTCCACGGTCGCGATCACGCGCAACTGGTCGATCCGCTTCTGCCCGGTCATGTTGGGCGCCATGTCGGACAGCACGACGTCGGCCGGCCCGTCGAGGGCGGCCTGCACGCGCGCCGGCGTGCCGGGATCGGTCATGTCGCCCTGCAGCAGCGTGACACCCACGAGCGGCGTCACCTCCAGAAGGTCGATGCCGACCACCCGGCCCTGATCGCCGATCCGCTCCAGGGCGACCTGGCACCAGCTGCCGGGCGCGGCGCCCAGGTCGACCACCCGGGCGCCGGGGGTGAGGAAGCGGTGCTTGTCGTCGATCTCGCGCAGCTTGTAGGCGGCGCGGGCGCGGTAGCCCTCCCGCTGCGCGGCCGCGACGTAGGGGTCGGAGAGCTGGCGCTCCAGCCAGCGCTTGGAGGATTCGGTGCGGCCCTTGGCGCGCTTCAGGCGGGTGCCGTCGCCGCCGCCGCGGCCGCTGGAGGCGCGCTCGCGCCGGCGCTGCCGGCGCATCCGCCCGCCGCTCTCCTGGCCGCTGTTGTCGTTGTCGCTCATCGCGTCTGGCGTTCCCGCGGGGCGTCGCGCTGGCCGCGCCCGTGTCTTAATAGCGGAGGTGTCGTCGCGGCAGCGGATGGGTCGCTCGGCCGGGACCGGCTACAAGGGCGGCATGCTCGCCACCGGCTCGCCGCGTTCCTGCATCAGATGATACAGGATGCCCTCGCGCAAGCCCCGGTCGGCGACCGTCAGGCGCTCCACCGGCCAGGCCTGGCAGATCGCCTCCAGGATCGCGCAGCCGGCGATCACCAGGTCGGCGCGCTGCGGGCCGATGCAGGGATGCTGCTGGCGTTCCGCCGGCGTCATGGCGGCGATCCGCCGGCTGGTCGCGCGCACCGTCTCGGCCGACAACTCCGTGCCGTCGACCTGGCGCCGGTCGTAGCGCGGCAGGTCCTTGGCCACGCCGGCCAGGGTGGTCACCGTGCCGCTCGCGCCCACCATCTGCACCGGCCGCCCGGCGAACGCGCGGGTCACCTCGCCGTCGCCGGCGAAGGCGCTGAGGGCGTCCGCCGTCCGGGCGACCATCGCTTCGTACGTCTCGGGCGTGTCGGGCGCGCCGGCGAACCTCTCGGCGAGGTTGGCGACCCCGACCGGCATGGAATGCCAGGCGACCAGTTCGGGCTGGGCCGCGCCCGGGCCGTCCGCCGCGGCGTCGCCGCCCGCCGGTAGGGTCAGCCAGCACAGTTCCGTGCTGCCGCCGCCGATGTCGAAGATCAGCCCGTTGGGCACGCGCGCGTCCAACAGCGGCGCGCAGCCGCCGAGCGCCAGGCGCGCCTCCTCCTGCGGATCGATCACCTCCAATTCCAGCCCGGTCTCGCGGCGCACGCGCTCCAGGAAGGCGTTGCGGTTGAGGGCCTGCCGGCAGGCGGCCGTGGCGACCGCGCGCAGCCGGCAGCCCGGCCGGCGGCGCACCTTGGCCGCGCACACGCCGAGCGCGTCGATCGCCCGCGCCATCGCGGCCTCCGACAGGGTGCGGCTGCGCGTGACCCCCTCGCCCAGCCGCACGATCCGGGAGAAGGCATCGACCACCTTGAAGCCGTCCGCGGCCGGCCGGGCGACCAGCAGGCGGCAGTTGTTGGTGCCGAGGTCGATCGCCGCGTAGCAGGTCGCCGCGCGCCCGACGCCGGCCGGGTCCGACCCGACGGCGGTGCCTTGCAGCTCGCTCGCCGACGGGCCGTCCGACGCCCGAGCCGCGCCGGGAGCGCCGCCTTTGGCGCGCGCGGAATCCGCCGGTCCGGCCGGCATTCCTTGCTGGCGCTGGCGCGGCGCGCGTGCCACCTGCCCGTCTCCTTTCCCCAACGCTGCGGTCGGCCGCGACCGACAGAAGGGTCGGCGCGGCGAGTCGCGATGCCGAGCGCACGCCGCGTGGCGGCGCGGTATCCTGGCGGCGTGGCATAGCGCCGGCACACACGGACATGCAACGAAACCGTAACGCGATCCCCCGGCCCCGCCAAGCTGCCGCGGTTGCGCGGTCGTCGCCGGGCCGAACGGGTCATGAGCCGTTCGGGATGCCCGGGCGTTGCCGGCACGCCCCGCGTGCCCGAAGGCTGGCGCTTCGAGGACCGGATGGGGACCGGATGGGGACCGGATGGGGGTTGAACTCCCCCCGAGCCATCGTCTACATAGCGGATGCCGCGCGCCGGGCACTGCCCGGCAGCCTAAGCGTTCCGCGCCTTCGCCACGGGCGATGGCCGCGCCGGGCGCACCCGGTTGGGGGATAGTTTAGCGGTAGAACGCCTGGCTCTGGACCAGGTAGCCCAGGTTCGAATCCTGGTCCCCCAGCCAATCTTCCCCTACCCCAACCTTCCCGATCTTTGCGCCCCGCCTCAGTCGCGATCGTCGGCGGTGTCGTCGTCTGAACGTCCCGGTATCTGCCTCCCGGTATCTGCCTCAAGGTATCGTGCACCGTCGTCAGGCCATCGAGCAGATGCGCCAGCTCGTGCGGCTGAAGGTGGCCGAGCGCCCGTTTCATGTCTTCCAGCGGATCGTCCGCCAAGCAGGCACGCCCGCGTTCGCTTACCTGCAAACCGACGTTGCGTGTGCCCCTGCCCTGGGTTCGGGTCAGCAGGCCGGTCGCAGGCCGTGGCGATCCGACCGTGGGTCCGCCGGGCCGCGCCCTCCCGGGTTCGGCGGCGCACAACGGGTGACGTGGCAGTCGGCCCGTGCTATGTGGGGCGGCCCGCGTCGCTGCACGCTCGCGGCGTGCAACCGCGCGAGGCCGGCCGGTCCCGGCTGCCCGGAGCCGGCTTAGCGATGCCGC
Organism: Rhodovibrio sp.; assembly: GCA_034521655.1. GTDB lineage: Bacteria > Pseudomonadota > Alphaproteobacteria > Kiloniellales > Rhodovibrionaceae > Rhodovibrio. The sequence goes on along the minus strand of JAXHMD010000014.1, from coordinate 2,889 downwards.
AAGCGCGGATCGGCGGACGTGCAACGCGTTCGCGCCCACGACGGATCCGGCGGCGGTTGCTCACACCCTGTTAACGCCTCGCGCTTACCCCTCAAGCGAGCGCGATCCTGGGGTTCCGGCGTGCCGACCGCGCGCCCCGCCCTGGCCGGAACCGCTTACACGAAGGCCGGAACCGCTTACACGAAGGAAGGTGCGGCTCGATGATCTACACCCTTCACCACATGCGTCAGCGCATGCTGGAGCCCCTCAATTTCGCTGCGGAGACCGGGCAGATGATGCTGCAGCCGGCCGCGAACTTCTTCGCGCCGGCGCGCTTCGCCCAGGCCTCACTGGAGATGGTGGGCCGTGTGACCCGCACCTACGCCAAGCCGGACTTCGGCCTGGACGTCGAAGAAACGGTGGTCGACGAGAAGCCGTTCTGCCGGCTGCTGCACTTCGCCAACCGCTACGGCAAGACCGACGGCCGCAAGATCCTGCTGGTGGCGCCGCTGTCCGGCCACCACGCCACCCTGCTGCGCGACACGGTCGACGCCTTCATCGAGGAGGACGAGGTGCTGATCACCGACTGGACCTGCGCCAGTCAGGTGCCGCTCAGCCGGGGCGACTTCTGCCTCGACGAATATACCGCCTACCTGATGGATTTCCTGCGCCAGACGCACGAGATGGCGGGCGACCAGGGCTTCCACACGGTCGCGGTGTGCCAGCCGACGGTGCCGCTGCTGGCCGCCGTGTCGCTGATGGCCGAAGCCGGCATGCCCCAGCAGCCGCGCAGCATGACCCTGATGAGCGGCCCGATCGATCCGGGCGCCGCGCCGACCGAGGTCACGGAACTCGCCGGCCGCCACTCCATGGAGTGGTTCGAGAACAACGTCATCCATAAAGTGCCGCTGTCCCATCCGGGCGCCGGCCGGCACGTCTATCCCGGCTACCTGCAGCTCGCCGGGTTCATGGCGATGAACCCCGACCGGCACTTGGAACAGCACGCCAACCTGTTCTACGACCGGCTGCGCGGCGATCACGCCTCCGCCCAGCGGCTGACCGACTTTTACGACGAGTACCTGTCCGTCCTGGACATGGACGGGGCGTTCTACCTCGAGACGATCGACCGGGTGTTCAAGCGCCGCGAGCTCGCGCTCGGACAGATGGTGTGGCGCAACCAGACGGTCGACCCCTCCGCGGTGACCGCGACCGCGACCCTGACGGTCGAGGGCGGCCGCGACGACATCTCGGCACCCGGCCAGACGGCCGCCGCGCACGATCTGCTGCGCAACCTGCCGGACTCGAAGAAGGCGCATCACCTCGAAGAGGGCGCCGGCCACTACGGCTCGTTCGCCGGCAAGCGTTTCCACACCTCGATCCTGCCGCGCATCCGCGACTTCATGGACGAACACGCGTAAGCGGCACGTAATGGTAGGGTGCGTTCGCCGCATCCGCGGCAACCCACGAGACCTGTGCGCCCGCGGCCTCGCGCGGTGGTGGGTCATCGCGCGCGCGGCGAACGCACCCTCTCATGGCCTGCTTAAGCCGGCCGGCGCGCTAATACCCACCCTCGGCGTCGCGGGCGAGTTCGGCGAGCACGGCGCGGTCGCCAACCGCCCGCCGGCGGGTGGCCCAGATATCCGCGTCCGACGGGCCCACGCTCGCCCATCTGGCGGTCTCGACCACGTCGAGGAAGGTCGCGAGCGCGCCGTCCGGCAGCGCCGGCAACGCGGCGACCACGGCCACCCCCCAGCGCACGTAGCCAAGCTTGCGCGCGCTATCCCAGTCCCGCGGCGGCGACATCGCGACCGAGCGCAGGTTACTGGTCTTGTCCGCCAGTTTGATCAGCCGGGCCTGTGGGCTCTTGCGCGCCGCCTTTTCCACCTGCAGGCGACGGCGCTGGGCGCGCGGCGTACGCGGCGGATCGGTCAGTTCGGCCACGAGATCCGCCACGGTATCGCCGAACGCGCGTCGGACCTCGGCGTCGACCACCGCGCAGTCCTCGATGCAGTCGTGCAGCCAGGCGGCGGCGACGGCGGCGTCGGTGCCGCCGAAGGCGCGGGTCAGGGTCGCCACCTCGGCCAGATGGACGGCGTAGGGTTCGCGCGCCGCGCCCTTCCGGGTCTGTCCGGCGTGGGCGTCGATCGCGAAGGCTTGCGCCCGCGCGACCAGGTCGGCGACGGGCGATTGGGTCGGGGACTCGCTCATGGGCCTGAGAAATAGGGCTACTTGATCAGCGGCGCCAGCCTGCGGAAGGCATCGGTGCCGGCACGCTCCAGCCACTCGAACACGACCATCTCGCTGGTGGCGACCTGACAGCCCAGGTCACGCAGCCGGTCCAGCCCGGCGGTGCGGTCGCTCTCCCGCCTGGAGCCGACGGCGTCGGCGACCAGCGTGGTCGCATAGCCGGCCGCCGCCAGTTCGGCCGCGGTCTGCAGCACGCAGACGTGCGTCTCGGCGCCGCAGACGATGGCCTGCTTGCGCCCGGCGCCGCGCGTCTCCAGCGCTTCCCGGAACGCGGGCTCGCGCATCGCGGAAAAGGTCATCTTCTCCACGACCGCCCCCTCGGGCAGATAGTCGGCGACCTCGCCCACGGTATGGCCCAGGCCTTTCGGGTATTGCTCGCTTGCCATCACCGGCACGGAGAGCTGCGCCGCCGCGCGCAACAGGAACTGAACCCGCGCGCTCAGGCCTTCGGGATCGGCCAGGACCGGGACCAGCCGGGCCTGCATGTCGACCACGACCAGCAGCCCGTCTCGGGCACTTAAAAGCATTGGGGCTCCAATTCGATGTTGGAAAAGACTCGATCGGGTCCGGCGGGCGCCAAACAACGTCATTTTATGCTAGGCGACAACATGCCCGCGGCCAAGGCCGACAGCGCAGCGAAAACCGCAGCACTGCTAAGAATCG
>JAXHMD010000013.1:0-58624 GCA_034521655.1 Rhodovibrio sp. | reverse complement strand
CCTGGCCGGCGTCCGGGTTGGGGCCGCCGGCCTGGGCCATGTCGGGGCGGCCGCCGCCGCCCTTGCCGCCCAGCGCGGCCGCGCCGGCGCGCACCAGGTCGACCGCCGAGACGGTCCCGGTCAGGTCCTTGGTGACGCCGACCACGAGCGAGGCCTTGCCGTCGTAGGAGGTGGCGACCGCGGCGACGCCGGAGCCGATCTGTTTCTTCAACTCGTCGGCCATGCCCTTGAGCTCGCCGGGCGGGACGTCGGCGACCACCTGGCAGGCGAGCTTGATGCCGCCGACCTCCCGGGTGTCCACCGCCGGGCCGCCGGAGCCGCCGGCGGCGAGCTTCTTGCGCGTCTCCGCCAGTTCCCGCTCCAGGCGCTTGCGCTCGTCGATCAGCTGGTCGATCCGGTTGGTCAGGTCGCCCGGCGTGGTCCGCAGGTGGCTGGCCGCGGTCTTGATCTGCTGCTCCTGCTCGCGCACGAACCGCTCGGCGGCGTCGTGGGCGACCGCCTCGATCCGGCGCACGCCGGCCCCCGGGCCCTCCTCGCGGACGATCTTGAAGAAGCCGATCTCGCCGGTGCGGTTCACGTGCGTGCCGCCGCACAGCTCGATCGAGTAGGGCTTGTTGGCGCCTTCGTCGAAGCCGCCCATCGAGATCACCCGGACCTCCTCGCCGTACTTCTCGCCGAACAGCGCCATGGCGCCCGCCTCCATGGCCTCGTCCTTGCCCATGAAGCGGGTTTCCACCGGCGTGTCGCCGCGGATCCGGGCGTTCACCTCGGCCTCCACGGCGCGCAGATCGTCCGCCTTGATCGGCTTGGGCTGGGAGACGTCGAAGCGCAGCCGGTCGGGGGCCACCAGCGAGCCCTTCTGCATGACGTGCTCGCCCAGGCGCCGGCGCAGGGCCTCGTGCAGCAGGTGGGTGGCGGAGTGGTGCGCGCGCAGCCGCGTCCGCCGCTCGGCGTCGATCGCCAGCTGCGCGGCCTCGCCCGCCTTCAGCGTGCCGTGCTCGACCTCGACCGTGTGGACGTGCAGGTCGCCCACCTTCTTCTGCGTGTCGGTCACGCGCGCCCGGGCGCCGCCTTCGGTCGTGACCGTGCCGGTATCGCCGACCTGGCCGCCGGCTTCGCCGTAGAACGGGGTCTGGTTGACCACCAGGAAGCCCTGCTCGCCCTCGGCGATCTGCTTCACCTGCTGGCCGTCCTTGACCAGGGTCAGGACCGAGCCCTCGGCCGCGTCGGTGTCGTAGCCCAGGAACTCGGTCGCGCCAAAGTGGTCGCGCACGGCGAACCAGACCTTCTCGTCGGCCTGCTCGCCGGAACCGGCCCAGGCGGCGCGCGCCTTGCGGCGCTGCTCTTCCATGGCGGTCTCGAACCCTTGCTCGTCCAGGCCGAGGTTTTCGCCGCGCAGGATGTCGCGCGTCAGGTCGAGCGGGAAGCCGTAGGTGTCGTAGAGCTTGAACGCGACCTCGCCCGAGAGCGTCCCGCCCGCGCCCAGCTTCGAGGTCTCGTCCTCGAGCAGGCGCAGGCCGCGGTCGAGCGTCTCCTGGAAGCGGTCCTCCTCCATCTTCAGGGTCTCGGTGACCAGCGCCTCCGCCCGGCGGATCTCCGGGAAGTGGTCGCCCATCAGATGGGTGAGATCGGGGACCAGCCTGTAGATCATCGGCTCGCGCACGCCCAGCTTGTGCACGTGGCGCATCGCCCGGCGCATGATCCGGCGCAGGACGTAGCCGCGGCCCTCGTTCGACGGCAGCACGCCGTCGGCCATCAGGAAGGTGGTGGCGCGCAGATGGTCGGCGATCACCTTGTGCGAGGCGCGGTAGTCGCCGTCCGGCTCGACGCCCGACAGCTCGGCCGAGCCCTCGATCAGGCGGCGCAGCAGGTCGATGTCGTAGTTGTCGTGCTTGCCCTGCAGGACGGCCGCGATCCGCTCCAGACCCATGCCGGTGTCGATCGACGGGCGCGGCAGGTCGACCTTCTGCCCGGGCTCGGGCTGGTCGTACTGCATGAAGACGAGGTTCCAGATCTCCTTGAACCGGTCGCCGTCCTCGTTCTCGCTGCCGGGCGGGCCGCCCTCGAACTCCGGGCCGTGATCGAAGAAGATCTCGGAACAGGGGCCGCAGGGCCCGGTATCGCCCATCGACCAGAAGTTGTCGGAACCGGCGATGCGCAGGATCCGGTCCTCGGGCAGGCCGGCGATCTTCTTCCACAGCTCGAAGGCGTCGTCGTCGTCGACGTAGACGGTCGCCAGCAGCCGGTCCTTGGGCAGGCCGAATTCCTGGGTGACCATCTGCCAGGCCAGCTCGATCGCGCGCTCCTTGAAGTAGTCGCCGAACGAGAAGTTGCCCAGCATCTCGAAGAAGGTGTGGTGCCGGGCGGTGTAGCCGACGTTCTCCAGGTCGTTGTGCTTGCCGCCGGCGCGCACGCACTTCTGGGATGACACCGCGCGGGAATAGCTGCGGTGCTCCTGGCCGGTGAAGACGTTCTTGAACGGCACCATCCCGGCGTTGGTGAACAGCAACGTCGGGTCGTTGCGCGGCACCAGCGGCGCCGACTGGACGATCTCGTGGTCGTGCCGGCCGAAGTAGTCCAGGAACCTGCGGCGGATTTCGTTGGTGGTGGTCATGATCCCCTTCGCGTGCCTCGCGCGGTTCCAACCGCCCGGACCGGTCCACCCGGCCGAGTGTGCCCGGCCGGATGTCCCCAGCCGGATGTGCCCAGCCGGTTGCATCAGGCGCCGGTCGCGATGCGTTCGCAGCTGGCGCACCGGATTGGACGCGCGCGCCTGCATCGGCGTGTCACGTTGTTGTGCGAGGGGTATGTAGCCAGTGGCCCGCCGGCCTGTCCACCCGCGCACAACATGACAAAGCCGCGAAAAAGCCGGACCGCACGTCGCGAAAGCCTGGGAAGCGCGATACCGGATCCGGTCGACCTTGATCGCGCATCACCGCGAGACCGCCTCACCCCGGGCCAAGATCAGCCGATCGGGTGGCGCCCGCTCGACCGTCCTGACCCAGCCCGGGGTCTTCGGTCCCTGGTTGGGAGCCGTTTGCACGGCAACGTTCAGCAGCCGTCAGTCGCCCTTCGACACGGCCGCTAAGCGCGGCCTGCTCAGGATGAAGTTCAAGGGTTTTCAGGGCTTTCCTATCAACTTCATGCTGAGCAGCTGGTCCTGAGCTTATCGACGGGACAGCGTGTCGAAGCACGACTGACGGGTGTTGAAGCCGCCGTGCAACCCTCTCTACCCCTGGGCGTCGTACTCGCCGCTGGGGTCGTCGGGGCCTTCCAGCATGTTGGAGGCGACCAGACCGGCGTTCTCGCGGATCTTGTCCTCGACCTCCTTGGCGACCTGCGGGTTCTCCTTCAGGAACTTCTTGGCGTTCTCGCGGCCCTGGCCGATCCGCTGGCCGTTGTAGGAGAACCAGGCGCCCGCCTTCTCGACGATGTTGGCGGAGACGCCCAGGTCGAGCAGCTCACCGGTCTTGGAGATGCCCTCGCCGTACATGATGTCGAATTCGACCTGGCGGAACGGCGGCGCCATCTTGTTCTTCACCACCTTCACCTTGGTCTGGTTGCCGACCACGGTGTCGCGGTCCTTGATCGACCCGATCCGGCGGATGTCCAGGCGCACCGAGGAGTAGAACTTGAGCGCGTTGCCGCCGGTGGTGGTCTCCGGCGAGCCGAACATCACGCCGATCTTCATGCGGATCTGGTTGATGAAGACCACCATGGTGTTCGACCGCGCGATCGAACTGGTCAGCTTGCGCAGCGCCTGGCTCATCAGCCGCGCCTGCAGGCCCGGCTGGCTGTCGCCCATCTCGCCTTCCAGCTCGGCCCGCGGCACGAGCGCGGCGACCGAGTCGATCACCAACACGTCAATCGCCCCGGAGCGCACCAGCGTGTCGGCGATCTCCAGCGCCTGCTCGCCGGCGTCCGGCTGCGAGATCAGCAGCTCCTCGACGTCGCAGCCGAGCTTCTTGGCGTAGCTCGGGTCGAGCGCGTGCTCAGCGTCGACGAAGGCACAGGTGCCGCCGGCGTTCTGCGCCTCGGCGACGACGTGCAGCGCGAGCGTGGTCTTGCCCGAGGACTCGGGCCCGTAGATCTCGACCACACGCCCGCGCGGCAGGCCGCCGATGCCGAGCGCGATGTCGAGCCCGAGCGAGCCCGTGGAGACGGTATCCGCCTCGACAACCTGCTCGCGGTCGCCCAGGCGCATGACCGAGCCCTTGCCGAACGCGCGCTCGATCTGCCCGAGCGCGGCGTCCAGCGCCTTGCTCTTGTCCTGGTCGGAATTCGGCTGCTTGTAAGACGACTTCTTGTTGGCCAAGGATAATACGTTCTGCTGCGCCATGAGTGGATGCCCCCCTTATCCCACAGCCTTCGCGGCCGGGGCAACGCGTGGTGGACCGGTTCGCGTTGGATTCCTTTGTACCGGCTTCGTTCACGTCAGACAAGAACAAAACAACAACCCGCGCGAACATCGCGATGCGACTCGGCGGAATCCCTGGCGCCGCTGGGGAGAACTGGACCCCGCCCGGCGCGCCTTGCGCCTAACTGGCGTCGGCGTACAGCACGTCCTTCACCATCCCGGCGAGCTGCTTCAGGGTAAACGGCTTGCCCAGGAAATGGATGTCGGATTCCTCGCCCAGGTTGCGGCGGAAGGAATCCTCGGTATAGCCGGAGATGAAGATCACCTTCACGTCCGGATGGGTCTCCCGCACCCGGCGGACCAGCGCGGGACCGTCCAGGTTGGGCATCACGACGTCGGTGATCAGCAGATCGACCTTGTCGCCCTGCTGCCCCATCACGTCGAGCGCGTGCTCGCCCGAGCTCGCCTCCAGTACGTCATAGCCCTTCTTGCGCAGCGCGCGGGCGGAGAAGGCGCGCACCGCGTCCTCGTCCTCCACCAGCAGCAGCGTGCCCATGCCGGTGAGGTCGGTGACCTGGCTCTGCGCGCTCTTGCCCGCCACCGCATCGCCCGCCGCGGCCCGGTGGCGCGGCAGGTAGATCTGGAAGTTGGTGCCCACGCCGGGCGCGCTGTCGACCAGGATGAAACCGCCGGTCTGCTTGACGATGCCGTAGACGGTGGACAGGCCGAGCCCGGTGCCCGCGCCCACCTCCTTGGTGGAGAAGAACGGCTCGAAGATCCGGTCGAGGTTCTCCTGCGCGATGCCGCAGCCGCTGTCCGCCACCTCGATCCGCACGTAGTCGCCGGGCGGCACCGTCTCGCCCTCGCGCTTGAGCGCCCGGGTCAGCTGCTGGTTGCTGGTCCGGATCGCCAGCTCGCCACCGCCCTCGGCCATCGCGTCGCGGGCATTGACGGCGAGGTTGATGATCACCTGCTCCAGCTGGCCCTGGTCCACCTTGACGTCCCACAGGCTGCGGCCGTGGATGACGTCGAGCTGGATGTTCTCGCCGATCAGCCGGCGCAGCAGGTGCATCAGCTCCTGCAGCACGTCGGTCACCGACAGCACGGTCGGGCGCAGCGTCTGCTGCCGGGAAAAGGCGAGCAGCTGGCGCACCAGGTTGGCGGCGCGGTTGGCGTTCTGCTTGACCTGCATCAGGTCGGCGAACGACTGGTCGCCCGGGCGGTGGCGCAGCAACAGCAGGTCGCAGAAGCCGATCATCGCGGTCAGCAGGTTGTTGAAGTCGTGCGCGATGCCGCCGGCGAGCTGGCCGACCGCCTGCATCTTCTGCGACTGGGCGAACTGTTCCTCCAGGTTCTTCTGCTCGGTCGCGTCGATCAGGTGCAGGACGTGACCCTCGCGCTCCTGGACCGGCTGGCCTTCGCTCTGGTTGGCGTCCAGCGGCGTGGCGAAGACCCGGCAGACGGTGTCGGGCTCGGCCGCCGGACGGACCTCGGGCGTGCTGCCGCCGGCGTCCGGCCCCAGCACTTGGGCGAGCCAGGGCCGGTCCCCCGTGCGCACCAGCGTGGGCATCGGCTGCCCGACCACGGCGTCGCGCGCCACGCCCATCAGCTTGGTGAAGGCGGCGTTGCACTCCTGCACCCGCTGGTCGCCGTCCAGCAGCGCGATACCGATCGGCGCCTGCTGGAAGAACCGGCGGAAACGCCGTTCCGAGCGCTCCAGCGCGTCGCGGACCTGGCGCTCGTCGGACAAGTTGCGAACCACCGAGCGGGTGGTCAGCGGCTGGCCGTCCTCGCCGCCCACCACCTCCTGGGTGACGTAAGTCTCGATCCGCTGTCCGGTCGGGCCGACGAAGCTGACCTCGCGCGGGCCGACGGCCGCGGCCCCGCCCTCCCCTCCGGCGTCGGGCGCGAACGGGGCGTGGGCGGGGGCGCCCTGCCGGGCGGCCTCCGGGATCAGGTCGTGCAGGCCCATCTCACCACTGGTCAGGGTCTCCGGCGTGGTCCCCAGCCAGTCGGTCATGGTCTTGTTGACGAACAGGAAGCGCCCCTCGCCGTCGACCGAATAAAAGCCGACCGGGGCGTACTCCAGCAGGTCGACGAAGCGCGCCATCTCGGTGCGCAGGATGTCCTGCATCTGCCGGCGCGCGGTGATGTCCTCGGTCAGCCAGGCGATCAGGCCGTTCATGCCCGGCATCGGCTGGGCGCGCACGTCCAGCCAGATCCGCTCGCCGGTGGCGGCGTCCAGGACCGGCGCCTCGACGTGGCCGTCGATCCCGGCGGCCGCGTTGTCGGCCAGCCGGCGCAAATCCCGGCCGGCGCGCTCGTCGTCGACCTGGGCTGCGAGCACGTCCGGCAGGGCCTGGCCGCGGTCGCCGAACCGGGCGACGAACGCGGGGTTGCTGACCAGCGGCGTGCCGTCCTTGCGCACCAGCTGGCGCGGCCAGGGGACCGCGTTGAACGCCGCCTCCATGCGCTTGCGGGCCCGGCGTTCGCGCCGCAGGGCGAGCGCGAGGCCGCCCGCCGTGAGCGCGCCCATGAGCGCAAGCGCCGCGAGCACGATCAGCGCCAGGGTGCCGGTCGATCCCGTCGACGCGGCGCCGGCCGCCTCCTGCGCCCGCGCCGTCGCCGGCGCGATGCCCGTCAACGCGCTCAACGTCCCGGCGCGGGCCGCACCGCTTCGCACCACGCCCATCAAACGTCCGTCACTCCCCGCCCCTCTGATGCCCGCACCCCGCGGGACTCCGGCACGCCCGCACGCGCGCGCCGTCCCGACCGAAGCTTCGCGCCAAACCGCGCGCCACGCAAAGGCGTTGCGCGCAGGCCGGACCCGCTGGCGATCGACCGGCACCGGCGTCAGCGTCCAACGCCGGCCGGCATCCGGCCCTTCAGGCGCATGACGTAGCCGATGATCTCGGCGACGGCCTTGTAGTGTTCGGCCGGGATCTCCTGATCCAGCTCGACCGTGGCGTGCAGCGCGCGGGCCAGCGGCGGGTTCTCCACCAGCGGCACGTCGTTCGCCTCCGCGACCTCGCGGATCCGCCGGGCGACCTCGTCGACGCCCTTCGCCACCACCGTGGGCGCGGCCATCTCGCCGTGGGTATAGGCCAGCGCGACGGCGAAGTGGGTCGGGTTGGTGACCACCACGTCGGCCTGCGGCACGGCCGCCATCATGCGCTTGCGCGACTTCTCCATGCGCAGCTGGCGCAGGCGCTGCTTGACCTGCGGGTCGCCCTCGGACTGCTTGTACTCGTCTTTGATCTCCTGCTTGGACATCTTCATTTCTTCATGGTGCTTGTAGCGCTGGTACATGAAGTCCAGCGCCGCGATCACCGTCATCACCGCCAGGACCGCGACGGTGACCTTGATCGCGTAGACCTGCAGCACCTCCAGCTGCGCCACCAGCCCGATCTCGACCAGCTGCGGCAGGGTGTCGTGCTCCGGCCAGATCACCAGGAAAGCGACCAGACCGACCAGCGACAGCTTGGCGATCCCCTTGGCGAAGTCGACCAGCGCCCGGGTCGAGAACAGCCGCTTGGCGCCTTTGATCGGCGACACCTTCTCGGCCTTCGGCTTCAGGTTCTCCGCGCTTAGCAGGAAGCCGAACTGCATAAAGTTGGCCGCCAGCGCCGCGATCACCAACAGGCCCATGGGCAACAGCAGCACCCACAGCATCTCCAGCAGCGTGTCGGTCAAGACCGGCACGATGCCGCCGTCGGTCGGCAGCTGCGCCGCCTTGCCGATGAACCGGCGCAGCGCCTGGGTGACGCCGCCCGCCATCGCCGGCGCCATGATCGTCAGGATCAGACCCAGGCCGAGGATGATGAACCAGTGGTTGATCTCCTGCGACTTGGCGACCTGACCTTTCTTCCGGGCGTCCTCCAGCTTCTTGGGGGTCGGGTCTTCGGTTTTCTGGCTCTTGTCGGTTTGATCGTCGGCCACCCGTCCGCCCCTTTAGCGCTGGAAGATCAAGAAGATGTCGGCGAACTGGCCGGTGAAGTAGGTGATGATGACCGGCAGGCTGATCATCAGCAGCCACAGGCCCTTCATGATCTGTAGCGGCATCGCCGCGAAGAAGATCTGCACCTGCGGCATCAGCCGGGACAACAGGCCGATGCCCAGATACAGCACCAGGCCCGCGACCACGAACGGCGCGGCCAGCTTCATCGCCACCAGGAACGATCGGGCCACGGTCTGGCTCATCAGCTGCGCGAAGTCGCCCACCGGCGGCGCGACGCCGGCCGGGAACACGACGTAGCTGTCCACCACCGCGGCCAGCATGACGTGGTGCAGGTTCAGCCCGAAGATCGCCACCAGCGCGGTAATGTTCAGGAACGCGCCGATGATCGAGCCCTGCTGCTGGCTGGCCGGATCGTTCACCAGGGCGTTCGCCATCGTCGACATGTAGGCCATCACCATGCCGCCGGTGACCAGCGCCGACATGAACACCCGCGCGAGCGTGCCGATGAACAGGCCGATGAACAGCTCCCCCGCCAACAGCGCCAGCAGCACGCTGACCTGATCCGGCTCGCCGGGGAGCGTGTCCTGTACCAGGGGGGTGACCAAGAGCGCCACCGCCAGCGCCAGGATCAGCCGGGCGCGCGGGGTGACGTAGGCCTCGCCGAAGCCGGGCAGCGTCGACATCGCCGCCCCGATGCGCACGAACACCAGCAGCACCGCGAACAGCGTGGCGGGCAGGAGTTCCTGGAACATCGGCCGGGGGCGCCTTGTCGCCTAGCCGCCGGCGATGATCTTGTCGGTCAGCTCCAGCGTGAACGCCGACAACGCGTTCAGCATGAACGGCGCGAGCGCGATCAGCGCCACCATGACCACCAGGATCTTGGGCACGAAGGTGAGCGTCATCTCCTGCATCTGCGTCAGCGCCTGGAACAGGGCGATCACGATGCCGATGCCGAGCGCGGCGAGCAGCACCGGGCTGGACACCTTGAGCATGACGTAGACCGCCTCGCGGCCGATCTCGATCACCTCGGTTTGATTCATGGTTAACAATCCAGCTTCAAAAACAGGCCCGCGACAGGGATCGGCAGCGTCGACCGATCGTGCGGGCCCAAGGGTCAGACTGAAGGCGCGCGGTCCGCGTCCCGAAGCGCCCGCGTCAGATCGGCATGCGCATGATCTGCTGGTAGGCCTGCACGGCCTTGTCGCGCAGCGTGACCACCGTCTGCAGCGTGCGCTCGGCCTGCGACATCGCCATCACGACGTCGTTGATGTCCGCCTTGCCGGCCGCGGCCGCGAGCGACATCCGTTCGCCGCCCTTGACGTCCTGGATCGCGTCCTCGCCGGCGCTGCGCAGCATCTGCGCGAAGTCGCTGGTGATCGCCTGCGTGCCCTCGGACTTGGGCGGTTGGATCTTGGCTTGTTCGGCGACCCGCTTGTAGGCGGCCAGCGCCTCGCTGTAGGACACGGACATCGGGACCGGGCTCGCTTTCTAACCTTGCCGCCGGCAGACGGGGCGAACCTTGCCCCGGCGGTGCCGGCATTGCCTACGACAGGCGGCCGTCCTGGCCGCCGGAATGCTTCAATCCCAGCGCGTTAGCGCAGCAGGTCGATCGTGCGCATCAGCATGGTGCGCGAGCTCTCGATAACCTTCAGGTTGGCCTCGTAGCTGCGCTGGGCCTCGCGCATGTCGGACATCTCGATCAGGCTGTTGACGTTGGGAGTCCTGATGTAGCCCTGGTCGTCGGCCGCCGGGTGACCGGGACGGTATTCGCTGCCGAACTCGCTCGGATCGACCTCGACGTTGTCGATCTTCACCTGATGGATGCCGAGTTCCTTGTTCATCTCGTTGGCGAAGGTCACCAGCTTGCGCCGGTAGGGATCGCCGTCGGGCGTGCGCGCCACGGAATCCGCGTTGGCGACGTTCTCCGACAGCACCCGCAGGCGCACGCCCTGCGCCTTCATGCCGGCGGCGGAGATGTGCAGCGTCTTGGCGAGATCCATCGTCTGGCGTCCTGACTGAACGGATGGGGCGCGGCCCGCGAGCTAACGGCCTACTGGCCGCCGCGGCCGAGCGCGATCCGGAACATGCCCATGTGCTTTTTGTAGAGGTTGGTCATGGTCTGGTAGTCCATCTGCGTCTCGGACACCTTGACCAGTTGTTCTTCCAGCACGACGGCGTTGCCGACCGGCGAGGTTTCGTACTTCTCCTTCGCCTCGTCGACGTCGAGGCGCGCCTTGCCGGGGATCGAGGCGTCGACGTGGCCCGGGTGGGTCACCTTGGGCGCCATCGGCTTCAGCATCCGCTCGATCACCCGCTGGAACGGCGCCTCTTTCACGTCGTGCGGCTTGTAGCCGGGGGTGTCGGCGTTGGCGATGTTGTCCGCCAGCACGCCCTGGCGCTGGCTGAGCCAGCCCATCTTGCGCTGCAGGGCATCGAAGACGGTGAAGTTCTGCACACCCATGTCGCTTGCCGGCCCCGTTTGCCGTGTGAACGCGCGGCCCCGGTGGCAGCACCGGGTCTCCGCAGTGCGTTCAACCTCGCAGGTTGCTTGTTAAGAACCGGTAAAGCCGGCTAAATTGCGCCGGAACGACGGTCGCACGCGCCGACCGGCCCATGGGGAAGATGGTCCCGGATGCTTTATTTAACCCGGAAGATCGGCGAGTCCGTCATCATCAATGACGAGATCGAGGTCACGGTCGTCGATATCCGTGGCAAGTCGATCAAGCTCGGCTTCAACTTCCCCGCGGACGCGAGCGTCCTGCGCCGGGAAATCCACGACCGGATCCAGGAGGAAAACCGGGCCGCCGCCAGCGGCGCGGAGGCGTTCGCCGCCACCTTCGGCACCGACGGCGAACCGGCGAGCGATCCCGGCGAGGAGACCGGCACCGGCGGAGAGAACGACAAGTAGCTAAGCCGACCCGCCCCGGGGCGGTGGATGCGCACGCGCGGGTCGTTCAAGGCTCGCCATGGCCGCGCGCGCGGCGCGGTGGGTCGCCGCGGGCAGCGGCCGCTCCACCCGATCGGCTTACGCCGAAGCCGCGCTTTGCAGCGGGTAGATGTCCGGGCGCAGCGTCTCCGCCAGCCCTTCCTCGGTGTAGCGCCCGTCGGCGAGCGCCTTGACGTAGGCCGCCAGCACCGGCCCGTCCGGACCCGCCCAGCGGTAGCCGTTGACCTCCAGAAACAGCATCAGCGCGGCCACGCCCGTGCTCAGGTTGTGCTGGGCGAACGGCTTCTGCTCGATCAAGCCGACCAGGACCGCGCAGGCCAGCCGGACCACGTCGCGCTCGTCGTGGTAGCTGTACAGCTGGCGCGGGCGCTGCAAAGCCCGCTCGACGCTGCTGAGGTCGGCGATCTGCGGGCCTTGCTGCCCCTCCCCCAGCGCCTCGGCGTGCAACTGGGTGAGCTGTTCCGGCGGCAGCCAGTGCGGCTCGCCCCCGGCCTGGAAGGTTGCGTCATGCATCGCCAAGGTTGCCTCGCGTCTGCTCGGTCGCCGCGAGCGCGCGCTGGCGCAGCGCGTCGTAGTCCGGCGCCTCGGCCACCGGCATCGGCGGATACACGGTGGTCTTTTCCTTGTCGCGCGCGTGCGCGGCTTCGACGGTGAATCCGGGTTCCTGGCTCATGCCCTCAAACTCGACCGGTTGGACCGATGGATCAGCCGATAAGGCGGGTTGCCCACCCGGATAGCTAGGTATCCGCCGGCGCGGCGACAATAACCGCTCCCACGCCGATTGTCGGGTATCTGCCCGCTGAAATCGTTAACGCCGTTTACGGGGCGTTAAGCACGATTCCCGCAGGATGCTGAGCGTGGGCGATCCACCCGAGGGGTGCGGGCGCCCGCCCTTTCGAGCGGCAGATGCGCAGGCGATGAGCGACGACACGCACGACACCCCGGGAGGCCGTCACCGGCGGCCGGTCGCCGTGGCCCTGCAATGGGACCCGGAACGCGCCGACGCGCCGATCGTGACCGCCAAGGGCGAAGGCGCGCTCGCCGAGCAGATCCTGCGGGTCGCGTTCGACCGCGGGGTCAAGGTGCGCACCGACGCCGACCTCGCGGCGGTGCTGCGCGCGAGCGAACTCGACCGGGAAATCCCCTACGCGGCCTACGTCGCGGTGGCGGAGATCCTGGCCTACCTCTACCAGGCGAACGGCGCGGCCGCGCCCGGCCCGACCGACGACGCCGACACGGCCGGCATGGCCGGCCCTCCAACCGACGAGGCCCCGTAAATGACCGCCAGCCCGACCGATAGCGGGATCGACCCGCGCCTGGACCATCTGCTCGCCGACGCCCGCGCGGTGGAAACCGCGCTGGCCGAGGGCCGCGAGCCGGCGACGGCGGAGCTGGAGGCCGGGATCCAGCAGCTCTGCGCCGAGATCGGCGCCCTGCCGCGCGCTCAAGGGCAGAACTACCTGCCGCGGCTGCAGGATCTGACCGACGCGCTGGAGCGGATCGGCGGCGCGATGCGCGGCCGGCTGGAGGGCATCGGGGCGGAGCTGAAGCAGCACGGTGCCCGGCAGTCGGCGGTGCGGGCCTACGGCAAGGCGGGCACGTCCGGCGGGTCGCCGGACGGCCGCGCCTAGCCCGCGCCCGCACCCGCACCCGCACCCGCACCCGCACCCGCAACAGCGGTAAAGACCCATTGATGGATTTCGAGACCTATCTGCGCTTCCTGCTGGTCCTGGCGTTCGTGCTGGGGCTGATCGGGGCGATCGCCTACCTCGCCAAGCGGCTGGGGCTGGGCGGCCGGCTGGCGCCGACCAACGCCGGGCGCGACCGGCGGCTCGGCATCGTCGAGGTGCAGCCGCTGGACGGCCGGCGCAAGCTCGTCCTGATCAAGCGCGACGACCGGGAGCATCTGATCATCCTGGGCCAGAACACGGAGACTGTGGTGGAAACCCGGATCGGCGCCGGCGGCAGCTTCGCCCAACAACTGGAGCGGGAGTCGGGGACATGACCGGGCGCGCAGGCATGCGCCGCGCCATCCCGCGCGGGCGCTGGCTGGCGGCCGGGCTGATCGGCGTCTGCCTGGGCGGCGGGGTGCTGGCGACCGCCGGTCCGGCGATGGCGCAGTCGCTCAGCCTCGACTTCGGCGGCGAGGGCGGGGCCAGCACGGCCTCCACCATGATCCAGCTGATCGCGCTCGTGACCGTGCTGTCGCTGGCGCCCTCGATCCTGGTGATGGTGACCTCGTTCACCCGGATCGTGGTGGTGCTGTCGTTCCTGCGCTCGGCCCTGGGCATCCAGCAGACGCCGCCCAACTCGGTGCTGATCAGCCTGGCGCTGTTCCTCACCGTGTTCATCATGATGCCGACCCTGGAGCGGGTGTACGACGAGGCGGTGATCCCGCTCGTGGATCAGCAGATCGACGAGATGCAGGCCCTCGACGCCGCCTCCGCGCCGGTGCGGGAGTTCATGCTGGGCCACGTCCGCGAGCAGGACCTGCAGCTGTTCATGGACATGGCCGAGGCGGAGCTGACCGAGAACCCGCAGGACGTGCCGATGCGCGCGCTGATCCCGGCGTTCATGATCTCCGAGCTCAAGCGCGCGTTCGAGATCGGCTTTCTCTTGTTCCTGCCGTTCCTGATCATCGACATGACCGTCGCCTCGATCCTGATGTCGATGGGCATGCTGATGCTGCCGCCCGTGATGATCTCGCTGCCGTTCAAGCTGATCTTCTTCGTCATGGTCGACGGCTGGTACCTGATCGCGGGCTCCCTGGTGCAGTCCTACGGCGGCTGAGGGGGCGGTATTCCGGGCTGCGCGGCATGGATTTGTCGTTCGGCAGCCGACCGACCTGATTCCCCGCCTCCAGTGGGAGGAGGGGTTAGGGGAGGAGGTTGCCGCAACCTCAATGCCTTGCTCACCACCTCTCCCTGTCCCTCTTCCCGGTGGCGACTTTCGCACCGCTCGCCGGGCACCCGTATGGGGTCCTTCGACACGGACGCCTTCGGCGTCCTACTCAGGATGAAGGTTTAGATCTGTCAGACACTTACACCTAGCTTCCTGCTGAGTAGCCAGCCGCAGGCTGGCGTGTCGAAGCACCCCCAACGGGTGTACGCGGGTTCGTGCAAAAGTCTCTCCAAGTGGAAGAGAGGGGACCCGCCGGTCCTGCCGTCGTAGATCGTGAAGGTATCGCCGTGAGCGCCCGACACAGGGCTTGCTCGCGCGGGCCCGCGTGCTAGGTCGCGAAGCGCGATCACACCGCCCAAGAGGACCGCGATGCCCGATTCCCCCGCCCACGCGCCCGCGATCGCCTGGTTCCGCTCGGACCTGCGTCTGGCCGACAACCCCGCGCTGAGCGCGGCCGTCGACAGCGGCCGGCCGGTGGTGCCGCTGTTCGTGCTGGACGACGCGACGCCCGGCGCGTGGACGCCCGGCGGGGCGCAGCGCTGGTGGCTGCACCATTCCCTGGAAGCCCTGGCGGCGGACCTGCGGGCGCTGGGCGCGCCGCTGGTGCTGCGAGCCGGCAAGGCGGCGGAGGTGCTGCCGCAAGTCGTCAAGGAAACCGGCGCGGCGGCGGTGTTCTGGAACCGCCTGTACGAGCCCTGGGCGAACGAACGGGACGCGGCGATCAAGGCCGATCTGAAACAGCGCGGGATCGCGGTGGAGAGCTTCAACGCCCGCCTGCTGTTCGAGCCCTGGACGCCCAAGACCGGCAGCGGCCAGCCGTACAAGGTGTTCACCCCGTTCTGGAAGGCGCTGCAGAAGCTGGCGCCGCCGCCCGAGCCCCTGCCCGCCCCCGACGCGCTTACGCCCGGCCCCACGACCGCGAGCGACCGGCTGGCCGACTGGGTGTTGCTGCCGGGTGCGCCCGGCGCGCGGGAGCCCGACTGGGCGGGCGGCCTGCGCGAGAATTGGACCCCGGGCGAACGCGGCGCGCGCGTGCGTCTGGCGGCGTTCCTGGAGAGCTGGCTGCCGCACTACGACGACACCCGCAACCGCCCGGACAAGCCCGGCACCAGCCGGATGTCGCCGCACCTGCACGCGGGCGAAATCGGCCCGCGCCAGATCTGGGCGGCGGTGCAGCACCGCATGGTCGCCCGCGGCGACGGCCACGACAGCGCGATGGCGTATCTGCAGGAGATCGGCTGGCGGGAGTTCTCCTATCACCTGCTCTACTGGTGGCCGTCGCTGCCGGAAGTCACCTGGAAGGACAGCTTCAAGCAGTTCCCCTGGGCCGACGACCCCGACGGCCTGCGCGCCTGGCAGCGCGGCATGACCGGCTATCCGATCGTCGACGCCGGGATGCGCGAGCTTTACGCCACCGGCTGGATGCACAACCGGGTGCGGATGATCGTCGGCTCCTTCCTGGTCAAGGACCTGCTGGTGCACTGGCGCGAGGGCGAGCAGTGGTTCTGGGACACGCTGGTCGACGCCGACCTCGCCTCCAACTCCGCCTCCTGGCAGTGGGTCGCCGGGTGCGGGGCCGATGCCGCGCCTTATTTCCGCATCTTCAATCCGGTGACCCAGGGGCAGAAGTTCGACCCCGAGGGTGCCTACGTGCGTCACTGGGTGCCGGAGATCGCGAAGCTGCCGGACAAGTACCTGCACGCCCCCTGGACCGCGCCCGACCGGGTGCTGGCGGACGCCCGGGTGCGCCTGGGCACGACCTACCCGGAGCCGATCGTCGACCACAAGGCCGCCCGCAAGCGCGCGCTGGCGGCGTTCGAGACGACCAAGCAGGCCTGACGCACGCGCCGAGCCGCGCGCCGGCGATTTGCGATTTGTCCGTGACCGTGGGACGATCCGTCGTTAGACATGCCGGGCTGCGGGGCACGGCATCGCGCCCTGCCCGGCACAGCCGTTTTCGACTTCCCGAACCGCGACAAGAAGGTCCCCCACCCCATGGACGAGCAGCAACAGCGCGACGTCGCCGCCAAGAAGGTTCTCGAGGCGATGCAGAGCGCGATCGACGAGGGCGTCGAGCCGGACGTGGTCAAGCTGGTCACGCTGTCCGCCGCCGTGACCAACTTCGTCAACGACTACGGCGAGGAGGCTACCGCCGGCATCATCGAAAGCCTGCCGGAAAAGGTGCGCAACGGCGCCTTCAGCCAGCCGAGTGGCGACAACCAGGAAAGCGGCGACGACCAGTAGTATCGGCCCAGCCGCGGCCGTCCGGCCGCCGCCCCGGCACCGCCCAGCTTTCCGCCGTCAACCCGACACACAACCGCATGAGCGACGCCCACCCCCCGGAACGTCCCCAGGAAGTCGCCGACTTCCTGCAGCAGCACCCCGAAACCCGCGCCGTCGACGCGATCTTCGCGGACTTGTCCGGCGTCGTGCGGGGCAAACGCTACCCGATCGACGATCTGGACAAAATTTTCACCCAGGGGCTGGCGTTCCCGGGCTCGGCGTTCCTGCTCGACGTGGTGGGCGAGAGCCACGACCCGGCGGGCCTGGGCTTTTCGGACGGCGACCCGGACGTGCCGGCCTTCGCGATCCCCGGGACGCTGGCGCCCGTCCCCTGGGCGCCCAAGCCGCTGGCGCAGGTGCTGCTGTCGTTCCGCAACGAGGACGGCACCCCCTACCCCTACGAGCCGCGCAACGTGCTGGCGCGCGTGGCCGACGAGATCGCCGCCCTCGACCTGCGGCCGGTGGTGGCGTTCGAACTCGAGTTCTACCTGATCGATCCCGAGCGCGCGCCGGGTGACGCGCCGCAGCCGCCGATCTCGCCGCTCACCGGCACGCGCGATACCGGCACCCAGGTCTACGGCATGGCGGACGTCGACGCGTTCGACACCGTGCTGGAGGAGATCACCCGCGCCTGCGCCGCGCAGGGCGTGCCCACCGGCGCGATCAGCGCCGAGTACGCCCCGGGACAGTTCGAGATCAACCTGGGCCACGTCGCCGACCCGTTGATGGCGGCCGACCACTGCGTGCTGTTCCAGCGGGTGGTGAAAGGGGTGGCCAGGCGCCACGGCCTGCAGGCGACCTTCATGGCCAAGCCGTACCCGGCCCAGGCCGGCTCGGGCATGCACATGCATCTCTCGATGCTGGACCACGACGGCAACAACGCCTTCGACGGCGGCGAGGCGAGCCCGGCGAGCGCGACCCTGCGCCACGCCATCGCCGGCATTCTGGACGGGCTGCCGGAAGCGATGGCGATGCTGGCGCCCAACCCGAACAGCTACCGCCGCTTCAAGCCCGACATTTTCGTGCCGATCCGCCGGTCCTGGGGCTTCGAGAACCGGTCGGTCGGCCTGCGTATCCCGCACGGCGCGGGTCACGCCCGGCGGATCGAGCACCGGGTCGCGGGCGCCGACGCGAACCCCTATCTGGCGCTCGCGACCGTGCTCGCGGGCGCGCACCACGGCATCACCAACCAGCTGGACCCCGGCGACCCCGATACCGGCAACGCCGGCCACGCGTTCGACGAGGCCCTGCCCTGGCGCCCGCGCCGGGCGTTCGAGGCGCTCGACCACGCGCCGATCCTGCGCCGCTACCTGGGCGACGCCTACGTCGACGCCTACTCCGCCTGCAAGCAGGCCGAGATGGATAAGTTCGAAAGCGAACCCTCGCCGCTTGAGTACCGGTGGTACCTGCAGGCGGATTAGCCCGGCGACTGGTGCGCCGGCGGCCCCACTGATCCCCCGCCTCCAGTGGGAGGAGGGGCGAGGGGAGGAGGAACCACGGATCTCGGCGTCACCTGAACCGGCGCCGCCGGCAACCTCCTCTCCCTAACCCTTGTTCTCCTTCCAATGGAGAGACTTTTGCACGCGGGCAGCAGCAGCCGTGTGGCGTGCTTCGACACGCCAGCCTCCGGCTGGCTACTCAGCAGGAAGCTAGGTTTAAGTGTCTGACAGACCTCAACCTTCATCCTGAGTAGGGCGCCGAAGGCGTCCGTGTCGGAGGACCCCATACGGATGCCCGGCGAGCTGTGCAAAAGCCTCCAATGGAGGAGCGGGAACGAAATGCCCCTACCCCGCGCGCGCCAGGGCGTCAGCGTGGGGCCAGGGCTGGCCGCAGAGGCGGAGCAGGTGCCAGGCCAGCACCTGATTGCTCGCCATCACCGGCAGGCCGAGCTCGCGTTCGACCGCGCCGATCGCCTCGACCGCGCGCAGGCCGGTGCAGGACGCGAACAAGGCGTCGCAGTCGCCCTGTGCGGCCAGCCGGCGCAGCCCGGCGGCGACCGACCGCGGCGCGATCGAAGCGACCCGCGCCTCGTTCTCCTCCTCGAAGCTGGCGAACGCGGTGACCGGGATGCCGCACTCGGCGAGATGCGCGCGCATGCCCGCCGACACCTCGGCGACGTAGGGGCTCAACAGCCCCAGCCGGCGCACGCCCAGCCCGGCGCAGGCGGCCTTGAGGGCGCTTAGCGGATTGGTCGTCGCCGCGTCCGGATGCGCGTCCGCGATCAGCTGCCGGACCCGCGCCTCGCCGATCATCAGCGCGCCCGAGGTGCAGGCGTAGCCGACCGCTTGCAGACCGCCAGGCAGCAGCGCCGCGGCGGCCGGCAGCCGGTCGGCCATCGCCGCCAGGCTGGCGGCGCTGACGTCGGGCGCGCTCTCGATCCGGGTGTGGCAGAGCGACAGCGCCGCGGCCGGCACCAGGGCGCGGAGGTCGGCTTCGACCGTGCGGTCCACGCTGAGCACGATGATCCCGGCGGCGGGCGCCGGCGTGACGGGTTCGTAGGAGAGCCGCATCGTCCGCGCCCCCTAAAGCACCGGCAGCTGGGCCGGCGCGCGTCGGGTCAGCAGGCGCGGCGCGCCGTCGGTGATCAGCACGTTCTCCTCCTGCACCATCACCGAGCAGGGCGCCCGGCCTGGCACCCGGCCAGGCACCCGGCCGGGCGCGACCTCGATACTGGGCTCCAGCGTCAGCACCATGCCGGGGAACAGCTCGGTCGTGTCGTCGGGCCGGATCGACGGCCATTCGGTCAGCTGCATGCCAAGCCCGTGGCCCAGCCGTCCGACCAGGTTGTCGGCGTCGATGCCGAGTTCCGCGGCCATCGCGTGGTACAGCTCGGCACAGCTCGCACCCGGAAGCGCGGCCGCCAGGCCCGCGTCGGTCGCCGCGTACAGGCGCGCGTAGGCGCGCCGCGCCGCGTCGTCCGGCGGGCCGATCGCATAGGTCCGGTCGAAGTCGCACCAGTAGCCGTCGAAGGTACAGCCGGTGTCCAGCATGAACAGGTCCCCCGTGCTGAGCGGCCGGTCGGACGGCGGCGAGATGATGTCGCTGAGCCCGCCCGGCCCGGCGCCGCCCACGAGGTAGGGAATGTCGTCCACGCCCGCCTGCAGGCAGGCGATCTTGAACCGGCGGAAGGCCTCGCGCTCGACCACGCCGGCATGCAGGAACTCCGGCAGGTCGGCGAACACCGCGCTCACCATGTCGCAGACGTGCGCGATCTTGGCGACCTCGGCGGGCGACTTGATCAGCCGCAGCCAGCACAGAATGAAGCCCGCCTCCGCCGTGCGCCAGCGGTCCGGCAGCGCCTCGATCAGGCGGTAGAAGTCGCCGATCGGCATGCGCAGATGCGTCTCCGGGCCCATCGCCAGTCCAAGCGTCGCGCGCGCGCCGCCGACCTCGACGAGGGCGTCCAGGAGTGTGCTCAGCCCCTCGTCCGTCGGCCGCGGCGAAGGCCAGCTGCGCACGTCCGTGAGCCAGGTGGCGGCCATCGTGGTCTCGGCGATCGACGGCACGACGGCGATCGGATCGCCGCTCGCCGGAAGTACCAGGAAGAAGGGCCGCGTCGGGCTCTGCCAGAAGGGCGTCAGGAAGCCAGTGAAGTAACGGATCTCCGGCTCGGTCGTCAGCAGCATGACGTCGACGCCGAACTCCGCCATCAGCGTCTGCGCCCGGGCGGTGCGGTCCCGGTATTCGTCCGCGTCGAACCCGCGGGGCGGCGGCCCGGGCATCAGGCCAACAGCCGGTCGGCTTCCGGGCCGACCATGCGCCGGTAGATCTCGGGATCGCTCGCGCCCTCGCAGCCCAGCAGCAGCACGTGGCTGTCGGGGCCAAGCGCGAGCGCGCGCCGCAGCTCCGCATCGGCGGCCGCCGCGATCAGCGCGATCAGGCCGGGCACGCCGGACTCGCCGGCGACGATCGGCCCGCCGCCGGCCTGCCCGCTCGCCAGCAGCCGCATCGCGGCGGCGACCGGCTCGTCGTCGATGGTGACGAAGTCGCTCGCCGCGCGGGCCAGGACGTCCCAGGCCAGCAGCGAGACCTCGCCGCACGACAGCCCGGCCATCACCGTCTCCTGGTCGAGCGGCACGGCCGTCGGCTTGCCGGCCCGGGCGCTCGCGGTCAGGCAGGCCGCCCGCGTCGGCTCGACCACCACGATGCGCGGGCGTTTCACGCCCCAGCCCTGCCACAGCCGCGCCGCGACCGCGGCCGCCAGCCCGCCCACACCCGCCTGCACGAACAGGTGCGTCGGCCGCCGGTCGGCCATCTGCTGCAGCAGTTCGCTCGCCAGGACGCTGTAGCCGGCCATCACCAGCCGCGGGATCTCGCGGTAGCCGTCGTAGGAGGTGTCGGAGACGACCGTCCAGCCGTTCGCGGCGGCCTCCGCGGCGCAGCGCCGCACAGAGGCGTCGTAGTCGCCCTCGATCCGGACCACCTCCGCGCCCAGCATCTCCATCGCCCGCTTACGGCCAAGGCTGACTGCCGCGTGGATGTAAATCCGGCAGGTGCAGCCCGCCATCTGCGCGCCCCAGGCAACCGACCGGCCGTGGTTCCCGTCGGTCGCCGTGGCGACGGTCATGTCGGCGAGGTCCCGGCGGTACCGACCGCCGCGCACGGCCGCCAAGTCGTCGGCGCCCACGCGCTCGGCGGCGAGGCGCAGCACGGCGTAGGCCCCGCCCAGCGCCTTGAAGCTGCCCAGGCCCAGGCGCTGCCCCTCGTCCTTGTAGCTGACCGCGCCGAGCTCAAGCGTCCGCGCGAGCGCGTCCAGGCCGTGGAGCGGCGTGGGCGCATAGCCCGGCCACTGGGCGATCTCCTGGACGGCGGCGTCCGCCAGCCCGGCCGACAGAACGGCGTCGAGCACAGCCGGCCACGGGCCGGTTTCGCCGGCGCCGGCGACGTGATCGCGGATCATCGGGGTCGGGTTCAACATCCGCCTTCTTACCAGCGGCGTGCCGGAAAGACCATTGCGGGGTGCCCGCGCGCGGCAACGGTCCACGGCCGGCTGACACACAATGCGCACTTGCCCCCTTAACCCCCGCGCGCTTCCCCTATACGAGATTGTAAGACCGAAGGAGGGTGAGACGCCATGCGTTTGCGCAAGCTGTGCCGCGCCCTGGTGCTGCCGGTGGCGATGCTGTTCCTGACGGCCGTCGGCCCGCTGCCGGCCGCCCAGGCCGCGATGATCCAGACCGAGCAGGTCGAGACCGGCAACGTCCTGGACAACGTCCCCGAAAGCCCGGATGCGGCGGCGGACCGCGACCGGGTCATGTCGTTCCTGGCGCGCGACGACGTCCGTCAGCAGATGCAGGACCTCGGCGTCGATCCCGAAGAGGCCGAGGCGCGCGTCGCCGCGATGTCGGACGCCGAAGTGCGGGAACTGGCCGGCAAGCTGGAGAACGCCAAGGCCGGCGAGGGCCCGCTTGGCGCCATCGTCGGCGCGGCGGTGTTCGTCTTCGTCGTGCTGCTGATCACCGACATCCTGTGCTTTACCGACGTGTTCCCGTTCACCAAGTGCGCGCGCTGATCCAAGCGGCGCGCGCCGCCGGATGGCTGCGGGCGGTCGGCCTGCGCGCGGTCGGCCTGCGGGCGGGCGCGCCCGTCGCAAGCGCGCTTGTGTTGGCCGCCTGCGCCGCGCCCGGCGTCGGCCCGGTGACGCAGGCCCCGGGCGACCTGCCGCGCACCGCGCGGGTCACCGACGTGCCGTTCGTCGCCCAGCAGCAGTACTATTGCGGGCCGGCGTCGCTTGCGATGACGCTGGCCTGGTCGGGCCGGCCGGTCGATCAGGAAACGCTGGCGGGCCAAGTCTACACGCCCGGCAAGACCGGCACGCTGCGCCATGACCTGGTGACCGGCGCCCGCCGCCAGGGCCGGCTGGCCGTGCGGCTGTCAGGACGACGCGACCGCCGCGGAGCCCGCCCTCAGGACGCTGCTGGCGGAAGTCGCCGCCGGCCATCCGGTGATCGTGTTCCAGAACCTCGGCCTTGCCGCCGCCCCGCAATGGCATTTCGCGGTTGTGACCGGCTACGACCTGGGCGCGGGCGAGATCGTGCTGCACTCCGGCACGACCGCCGGCAAGCGCCGGGCGCTCGACAGCTTCGCCCGGACCTGGGCGCGCGGCGATCGCTGGGCGCTTGCCGTGCTGCCGCCCGACCGCCTGCCGGCGACGGCCGACCGGCGCGCGGCGATGACGGCAGCCCAGGGGCTGGAGCGCGCCGGCCGCAACGCCGCGGCGGCGCAGGCCTACGCCGCGATTCTGACGCGCTGGCCGGCGACCTACGCCGCCCGGATCGGCCGGGGCAACGCGCTCTACGCGCTCGGCCGCTACGCCGAGGCCGCGCGGACGCTGCGCACCGCGAGCGAGCGCCGCCCCATGGCGCCCGAAGCCTGGAACAACCTGGCCTACGCCGAAGCCGCCCGGGGAAATCTCAAGGCCGCGCTCACCGCCGCCCGGACGGCCGTGGACAAGGCCCAGGCCGCCGGGTTCGACGGCACGGCGATGGCCCGCTACCGCGACACCCTGCAGGAGATCCGCGACAAGGCAGGCCGACAGCCCGAGCAGCGCGACGCGCGCCGACTCGGCGGCCTGGCGGGTTAACCGCCCTTGCCTTCCAGATCGCGCCGGCGGCGCAGGTACTCTTCCCGGTCGATCTCGCCGCGGGCGTAGCGTTCGTCCAGGATCGCGCGCGCCTGCCCGCCGCTGGCATCCGGCCCGTCGCGCGCGCCGATGTGCCAGAAGTGCCGCAGCACCAGGATGCCGGCGACGATCACCGCGACGCCGGCCGCCAGCATCAGGATGCCCATGAACGGGCCCCACCACGTGCCCATGCCGTGGCCGCCGTACATGCCGCGCCCGTACATGCCCTGGCCCTGCTGCGCCAGCGCGGGCGCGGCGGCCAACACCAGGGTTGCGCCCCCGGCGCCGCGCGCCAGCAGGCGCTTTGCGCGTCTCCGCATCGGTTTCTCCATCTTTTGCGGTACTCTCCAGCTGTTCTTTCGGCTGAGGCACCTGTTCTTGCGCGCCTGTGCTACGCGCTTCGCGCAGCCCCGGCCTTAACCACCCTTTAAGCGCCAACGTGGCATATTTAGCCCTAGATACGGAATACAGACGCATTCACTTGTGGACGAAGCTGGGGAAAACCCTGTGGACGAAAATCGCAAATCCGGCGCGAGTCGGGCTTTCAGCCCCTATCTGCGCAGACCGATCCGGAGCCTGGACGAGGTCCAGCACGACGACCGGCGGGGCGACACCGACGCCGGCGAGCAGGCGGACGAGCGCCTCGACAACAACGTCTTCCGGATGAGCCAGGGCCGCTGATCTCGTGAGGCACGCAGGCGCGTCGCGCGCGGCCGCCGGGCGCTTGTTTCGACGCCGGCATCGCGCCACCTTGGGGTCATGCCCGACGGCGCCGAAGCCACCCGTATCGACGTCATCTCCGAAATCGCCCAGGTCGACGCGGCCGAGTGGGACGCGTGCGCCGGCGATGACGATCCCTTCGTTTCCCACGCCTTCCTGGATGCCCTGGAGCAAAGCGGGTCGGCGGTGGGCGACCGCGGCTGGCTGCCGCAGCACCTGGTGGCGCGCAACGCGGACGGCCGGGTGGTCGGCGTCGCGCCGCTCTACCTGAAAAGCCACTCCTACGGCGAGTACGTGTTCGACTGGGGCTGGGCCGACGCCTACGAGCGCGCGGGCGGGCGCTACTATCCCAAGCTGCAGTGCGCCGTGCCGTTCACCCCGGTGACCGGCCCGCGGCTGCTGGTCAACCAGGCGCTGCCGGACGCGGCGCGCGGCTCGGTCGCCGACGCGCTGGTCGCCGGCCTGGAGGAAGTCGCGCGCCGGCACAGCGTATCCTCGCTGCACGTCACCTTCCCCACGCGCGTCGAGCGCGACCGCCTGGCTGAGGCCGACTTCCTGCCGCGCATGGGCCTGCAGTACCACCTGCACAACCCTGGCTATCAGAGCTTCGACGACTTCCTGGCCGCGCTGCAAAGCCGCAAGCGCAAGCAGATCAAGCGCGAGCGCCGGGAGGTCGCCGATTCGGCCTGCGCCTGCGCCGCCTGACCGGCAGCGACCTGGAGACCCGGCACTGGGACGCCTTCTACGCGTTCTACCTGCGCACCGCCGACAAGCGCTGGGGCTTTCCCTACCTGACGGAAGAGTTCTTCCACGAGATCGGCCGGCGGATGCCCGAGCGCATCCTGTTGGTGATGGCGGAGGAGGCCGACGGCACGCCGGTCGCGGGCGCGCTCAACCTGATCGGCCGGCACGCGCTTTACGGCCGGAACTGGGGCGCGATCGAGGAGTACGACTTCCTGCACTTCGAGGCCTGCTACTACCAGGCGATCGAGTTCGCGATTGAGACGGGCCTGTCGCGCGTCGAAGCCGGCGCGCAGGGCGAGCACAAGATCCAGCGCGGCTACCTGCCCGTGGCCACCCATTCCGCCCACTGGATCGCCGACCCGGCGCTCGAACAGGCGGTCAGTGACTTCCTGCAGCGCGAACGCCGCGCCGTCGAGCGCCAGATCGCCGGGCTGAGCGAGCACAGCCCGTATAAGCAGACAGACACGTGACGCACTGCCCGTAGAGCGGGATCGTATCGCGGGTCCGGCAAGCAACTCGCCGACCGGTGTGCGTCGCCGGTGGCGCCGGTCCAAGGTGGATTGCCGCTGGCGCGGCGAATCCATCCTACGGATCGGTACGCGCGTCGCGCGGGTTGGCACAAGTTGGCGGTGGGTCCCCTCTCCCTTGACGGGAGAGGGCCAGGGTGAGGGTGGGACTCCCCGGCATCCAGCGGAGACTCCCACCCTCACCCTCCCACGCCGCTTCGCGGCGCGGGCCCCGCCCTCTCCCGTCGAGGGAGAGGGAATTCCGCGCAACATCTCCGGGTAAACGAACCGCCCCCGCCGGCGCATGGCCGACGAGGGCGTTTTCGTCTCGCTCAAAGCGGCCGGGCAGCGCCCGGCTGGCGGATTACTGCACCAGCTCGGGCTTGCTCTCTTCCTGCGCGCCGCCGCCGCCGGAGCCGGAGTCGTCGTCCGTGCCCTTGCTGCGACGGCCGCCGCCGCCGGAGCCGCCACCCTTGTTGGAGCCCCCGCCGGAGCCCTGCTCGAAGAACTCGAAGGTCGGCTTGTCGGTCTCCGGATCGATCGAGACCCGGACGACGCCGCCCTTGGCGAGCTTGCCGAACAGCAGCTCCTCGGCGAGCGGCTTCTTGATGTGATCCTGGATCACGCGGCCCAGCGGACGCGCGCCGTACAGCATGTCGTAGCCGTTGGTGGCGAGCCACTCCCGGGATTCGTCGGTCAGCTCGATCGTCACGTTGCGGTCGGCGAGCTGGGCCTCGAGCTCCATGACGAACTTGTCGACCACCCGCGAGATGATCTCCTGGTCCAGGTTGCGGAACGGGATCACCGCGTCGAGGCGGTTGCGGAATTCCGGCGTGAACAGGCGGTTGATCGCCTCCTCGCTGTCGCCGCCGCGCGCCTCGTTGACGAAGCCCATGGCCGGCTTGGCCATCTCGGCCGCGCCCGCGTTGGTGGTCATGATCAGGATGACGTTGCGGAAGTCGACCGACTTGCCGTTGTGGTCCGTCATCCGCCCGTAGTCCATGACCTGCAGCAGGACGTTGAACAGGTCCGGGTGCGCCTTCTCGATCTCGTCGAGCAGCAGCACGCAGTGCGGGTGCTGGTCGATCGCGTCGGTCAGCAGGCCGCCCTGGTCGAAGCCGACGTAGCCCGGGGGCGCGCCGATCAGGCGGCTGACCGAGTGGCGCTCCATGTACTCCGACATGTCGAAGCGGGTCAGCTGGATGCCGAGCGAGCGGGACAGCTGCTTGGCCACCTCGGTCTTGCCCACACCGGTCGGGCCGGAGAACAGGTAGTTGCCGATCGGCTTCTCCGGCTCGCGCAGGCCGGCGCGGGACAGCTTGATCGCGCTCGACAGCGCCTCGATCGCCTGATCCTGGCCGAACACCATGGTCTTGAGGTCGCGCTCCAGGTTCTGCAGCGCGGCCTTGTCGTCCTTGGACACCGACTTCGGCGGGATCCGGGCGATCTTGGCGACGATGTTCTCGACCTCCTTCACGCCGACTGTCTTGCGGCGCTTGGAGTCGGGCAGCAGCATCTGCGCCGCGCCCACCTCGTCGATCACGTCGATCGCCTTGTCGGGCAGCTTGCGGTCGGAGATGTACTTCGCCGACAGCTCCACCGCCGAGCGGATCGCCTCGTTGGTGAACTTCACCCGGTGGTGCTTCTCGTAGTGCGGCTTGAGCCCGCGCAGGATCTTGACCGCGTCCTCGACCGTCGGCTCGGTGACGTCGATCTTCTGGAAGCGCCGGACCAGCGCCCGGTCCTTCTCGAAGTGGTTGCGGTATTCCTTGTAGGTCGTCGAGCCGATGCACCGCAGGGTGCCGCTCTGCAGCGCGGGCTTCAGCAGGTTGGAGGCGTCCATCGCCCCGCCGCTGGTCGCACCGGCGCCGATCACGGTGTGGATCTCGTCGATGAACAGGATCGCGTGGTCCTGCTGCTCAAGCTCGGTCAGGACCGCCTTGACGCGCTCCTCGAAGTCGCCGCGATAGCGCGTGCCGGCGAGCAGCGCGCCCATGTCGAGCGAGAAGATCTGCGCGTCGGAGAGCACATGCGGCACGTCGCCGGTGACGATCCGGCGGGCCAGGCCCTCCGCCAGCGCGGTCTTGCCCACGCCGGGATCGCCGACGTAGAGCGGATTGTTCTTGGTCCGGCGGCACAGCACCTGGATCGTGCGCTCGACCTCGTGGTCGCGGCCGATCAACGGGTCGATCTTGCCGTCCTCGGCCTTCTGGTTGAGGTCGATGCAGTAGGCGTCGAGCGCCTCGTGACCCTTCCGGACCACCTTTTCGCCCTGCTGTTCGTCGTCCGCGCCGTCCACGTTGCGTGCCTCGCTGCGTCCGGCCACCTTCGCGATGCCGTGTGAAATGTAGTTGACCGCGTCCAGCCGGGTCATCTCCTGCTCCTGCAGGAAGTACACGGCGTGGCTCTCGCGCTCGGAGAACATGGCGACCAGCACGTTGGCGCCGGTCACCTCCTCACGCCCGCTGGACTGGACGTGGATGGCCGCGCGCTGGAGCACGCGCTGGAAGCCCGCGGTGGGCTTGGCGTCGCCGACCTGGGTGGTGATCAGGTTGGACAGTTCGTTGTCCAGATAGTCGTTCAGATCGTTGCGCAGGCGGTCGAGGTCCAAACCGCACGCGCGCAGCACCGCCACCGCGTCCGGATCCTCGATCAGCGCCAGGGCCAAGTGCTCGAGCGTGGCGTACTCGTGCCGACGCTCGTTTGCGTAGGCCAGAGCGCGATGGAGCGTTTGTTCGAGGTTTGCCGAGAGCATCCGCGGCCTATTCCTTCTCTAGCGTACATTGCAGAGGGTGCTGGTGCTTCCGGGCGTAGTCTATCACCTGAGTTACCTTTGTCTCAGCCACTTCGTAGCTGTAGACGCCGCATACCCCAACGCCCCGGTGGTGCACGTGCAGCATGATCTCGGTCGCTTCCTCGCGACTCTTGCTGAAGAAGCTTTCAAGGACGTGAACGACGAACTCCATCGGCGTGTAGTCGTCGTTCAGCATCAAGACCTTGTACATGGACGGCTTTTTCGTCTTCGAGCGGGATTTCACCACGACGTTGGTCGAGGTGCCGCCGTCCGGGTTCTGGTCTTGGTCCTTGCGTTCGCTCATGGCCGTGAGGTCGACCTGCCCTTTGCGCCCGCGGGCCGGCCGAGCGCGCTTGGCGGCCGGCCGCGCCGTGTGTGTCTGTGGGATGATATTGCCTGTCGCGCCTGCTTGGGAAGCCCCGCGCCGCGGAGCCTGTCGGTTGTCGCACGCGGGACCGCCCATGCCCGGGCGGTTGCCTGGCCGACACGTCAGGGTTCGTGCCCGCACCCGCCGTGTCCCGCCGCCCGACCGAGGCGCCGACGGTCCCACATCCGATAGCGGGATTCTAGGACGCCGGCCGGGTCAGTTCCAGCCCCGCAGGCCGCTTACCTCGACAAACGCCCGGAACGAACGCGAAGTTCGCGCCAAACCGGATGGACCGCGGCGGCTGACGCGTCACAATGCCTCAGGCGGCGCGCGCGCCGCCGTGCATGAGCGCTGCGCACGAGAGGTCACGCGCCAACCATGTTCGACGCCCCGGCTTCCCGATCCGCCGACGCGGCCACTTTGCTGGACCTGCTGGGCGACCTCGCCCAAGGCGGCGACCGACCGGCGGTGCGCGCCTTCACCCCGGGCGGTGAGGACCGCCTGACCTACCGCGAGCTCGACGACAGCGCGCGCCGGCTGGCCGGCGGGCTCGAGGCGCGCGGCCTGGCGCCCGGCGAGTTCGTGGCGATCTACGCGCCGAACTCGGCGCGCTGGGTTCAGGCCCGCCTGGGCGTGCTGCTGGCGGGCGGGGTGGCGGTCTCGCTCGACAGCGATCTGGGGCGCGAGGCGCTCAGCCTGCAGCTCGCCGACAGCGACCCCAAGGTGATCGTAACGGTGCGCCCGCACCTGGACGACCTCGACGCCGCCGGCGTGCTCGACGGGCGCGACGTCTGGCTGCTCGACGCCGAACCCGACGCGGACGCGCGCAGCTGGCGCAACCTGCTGGACGAACCGATCGCCGCCCTGCCCCGGATCGATCCCGACCAGACCGCCTCGCTGTTCTACACCAGCGGTACGACCGGCCCGCCCAAGGGCGTGCCGCTCAGCCATCGCAACATCGTCGGCAACCTGAACGCGATCCTGGCGCTCGGCGTGGTCGGACCGGGCGACCGGGTGCTGCTGCCGCTGCCGCTGCACCACTCCTACCCGTTCATCGTCGGCCTGCTGGTGCCGCTGATCGTGGGCGCGACGCAGGTCCAGCCGAGCGGCATCAGCGGGCCTGAAATCCGCCACGCGCTGGCCGAAGGCGGCGTCGACATCGTGGTCGGCGTGCCGCGCCTGTACGACACGCTGGCCCAGGGACTGACCGCCCGGCTGCGCGACGGCGGCGCGGTGGAAAAGGCGATGTACCGGCTGTTGCGCCTTTCCGGCTGGCTGCGCCGCCGGTTCGGCGTGCTTTGGGGCCGCACGCTGCTGCGCCCGCTGCACAAGCGCCTGGCGCCCAATCTGCGGCTGATGGCCTCCGGCGGCGCCAAGCTGGAGGCGGAGACGGCGCACACGCTGGAAGCCTTCGGCTGGATGGTGCTGTCCGGCTACGGGCTGGTGGAAACCGCGTCGATCACCACCTTCAACCCGCCGGGCGCCGCCAAGCTCGGCACGGCGGGCAAGCCGGCGCCCGGCGTCGGGCTGCGGATCGACCACGACAGCGCCCCCGAGGCACCCGCGGACCAGGGCGAGATCCAGATCAGCGGGCCCAACGTCTTCCCCGGCTACCGCAACAACGACGCCGCCAACGCCAACGCGTTCGCCCCGGACGGCTGGTTCAAGTCCGGCGACCTCGGCTACCTGGACGCCGACGGCTATCTCGTGATCGTCGGGCGGGTGAAGGACATGATCGTCCTGCCCGACGGCAAGAACATCGCCCCGGACGAGGTCGAGGCGGTTTACGCGGAAAGCCCGTATATCGCGGAAATCGCCGTGATGGAGCATAAGGGCCAGCTGATCGGCCTCGTGGTCCCCGACATGGACGCCCTGCGCGGGGCGGGACACGGCGTCAGCGACGTGATCCGGATCTCGCTCGGCGAGCTGAGCCCGCGCCTGCCCGCCTACAAGCGCCTGAGCGACTGGGCGCTGGTACGCGAACCGCTGCCGCGCACGCATCTGGGCAAGTACCAGCGGCACAAGCTGGCCGAGGTGCTGGAGCGCGCCGAGCGCGGCCAGGGTCCGGCCGACGCGCCCTGGTCGGCGGACGACCGGGCGCTGGTCGAGACCGCGCGCGGCCGGCAGGTCTGGGACTGGCTGCGGGGCAAGTTCCCCGAGAAGACGCTGCATCCGGAGACCAGTCCCCAGCTCGACCTCGGCATCGATTCGCTGGCCTGGGTCACGATCGGTCTGGAGATCCAGGAGCGCTTCGGGATCGCGCTGTCCGAGGAAGCGATCGCGCGCACACTGACGCTGCGCGACCTGCTGCGGGAGGTAAATCAGGCGCCAGCCGCGGAGTCGGGCGGCCAGGACGTCCACACCCACCAGCTGGTCGCGGAGGCGCGGCACTGGCTGCGCCCGCGCGGCCCGGTCGCGATCACGGCCGGCCGCGCCCTGCACCAAATCGCCCGCGGCCTGACCCGTCTGATCCTGGGCCTGAAGGTGGAGGGGCTGGAGCATCTGCCAGCCAACGGGCCCGTGGTGATCACGCCGAACCACGTGAGCGACCTCGACCCGGTCGTGGTGGGCGGCGCGCTCGACGGGCGTCACGCCCGGGAAGTCGTCTGGGGCGCGATCCGGGAACGGCTGTTCACCAACGCCCCGGGCCGCGTGCTGGCGCGGATCGCGCACATGGTCCCGGTCGACGACCGCGCCCCGGGGGCCAGCCTGGCGGTCGGCGCCGAGGTGCTGCGCCAGGGTCGCATCCTGGTCTGGTTTCCCGAGGAGTGGCGCGCCCCCGACGGGCGCCTGCAGCGCTTCCTGCCCGGCATCGGGCGCCTGCTGCTGGATACCGGGGCGCGCGCGGTGCCCTGCTACATCGACGGCACGTTCGAGGCGATGCCCCGCGGCGCCCGCTGGCCGAAGGCGCACAAGGTCACGGTGCGGTTCGGCCCGCCGGTCGCCGCCGCGGATCTCGCCGGCCCCGACGCCACGCCGGAAGCGGTCGCCGACGCCCTGCGGGCCAAGGTGGCGGCGCTATCGGATCGGGCGGCGCCGTAGGGGGCCCGGTGCGGTCGGGCGGGTTCGCGCGGCAACCCGCCGAACCGTCGTATGTGGTCGGCCGGGCGGACAGGTGGAACGCCGTAAGCGCGGCGAATCCAGCCTCAGTCTGAGCCGGCGCCGGCTAGGTAAACGCGACGCCCGCCTCGGCGAGTTCGCGTTCGGTGTTCCGGCGGCCGTCGTCGGTGATCGCGCGCGTCGCGTGCTGGATCAGCACGGTCTCGAAGCCGTGCTGGATGGCGTCGAGCGCGCTTGCGCGCACGCACACATCTTCGGCGAGGCCGCCCAGGATCAGCCGGCGCACGCCCTGGCGGTTCAGTTCTTGGGCGAACCCGGTCTCGTCGAAGGCGCTGTACTGGTCCTGGTCGAAGCGCGTGCCCTTGGAGACGACGACCCCCGTATCCGGCAACCGCAGGTCCGGATGGAACGCGGCGCCGGAGGTGTCCTGCACGCAGTGCGGCGGCCAGGGCCCGCCCTCCGGCGCGAAGCTCAGATGGTTACCCGGATGCCAATCGCGCGAGGCATAGACCCGCGCCCCGGCCCGCACGGCGGCATCGGCCCATTCGTTCAGGACCGGCACCACCCGGTCGCCTTCCGGTACCGCGAGCGCCCCGCCCGGGCAGAAGTCGTTCTGAACGTCGACGATCAACACGGCATCGGTCGGGCTCAGATCGCGGGTGGGATCGATCGTCATGACGCTTGGCTCCCGGTGATTGACCGATCGGCGATCCGATATCGCCTTCTCACGGCCGGAGGTGGGAACCGGACAAGGGCACGTCCAGCGCGGCGCGGCGTCGCTGACGGCGGGTCCGACAGCCTGTGGCCGGCTCAGTTATCGACCAGCGGGCACGCACTCTCGGACAGCGGCCGGAACGCAAGGTCGGCCGGGATCGTCTCGACGATCTCGTATAGGTCCCACGGCCCGTTGGACTCGGCGGGGCTTTTGACCCGCGCGCGGTACATCTCGTGCACCATCAGACCGTCGGCGCGCACCCGGCCACCGGTCGCGAAAAAGTCGTCGACCGGCATCTGCTTCATCTGCTCGACCACCGCGCGGCCGCCGTCGTCCCCGATCGCGGCCACCGCCTGCAGGTAGTGCATCAGCGAGGAGTAGACGCCGGCCTGCACCATGGTCGGCCGCTGCCCGTTCCGCCGGGCGGCGAACCGCTCGGCGAACGCGCGGCTCGCGTCGGTGCGGTCCCAGTAGAACGCCGTCGTGAGCGGCAGGCCCTGGGCCGTCTCCAGCCCCAGTTCCTTGACGTCGGTCAGGAACAGCAGCAGCGGTACGATCCGCTGCGGACCGCGCCGGGTGCCGAGCTCGTGCGCCCGGCGGATCGCCCGCACTGCGTCCTGACCGGCGTTGGCCAGGCCGATCGCATCGGCCTCCGAGCCCTGCGCCTCCATCAGATGCGGGGTCAGGTCGTCGGTGTTGAGGCGGTGCCGCGCCTGCCCGCGCACCTCGCCGCCGTTGGCGTCGATCACCTGCCGTGCGGCGCCCTGCAGCGCCTTGCCGAAGGCGTCATCGGCGGTGACGAAGAACCAGCTTTTGAGCCCGTCTTCCAGCATCGCGCGCACCGTCCCGGTGGCCAGCGAATAGGTGTCGTAGGCCCAGTGCACGCTGGTCGGCGAGCAGGATTCGCCGGTCAGGCTGGAGGTCGCCGCCCCGTTGATCAGGAACGCCGTGTCGGTGTCCTGGGTCACCTTCTGCACCGCGAGCGCGACGTCGGAGGTGGGCACGTCGACGATCACGTCGACCCCGTCCACCTCGATCCATTCGCGGGCGATCGAGGCGCCCGAGCTCCGGCTTGTTCTGGTGGTCGGCGGACAGGATCTCGATCGGCCGGCCGCGGACCTCGCCGCCGAAGTCCTCGACCGCGAGGCGCGCCGCCTCGACCGAGCCCTGACCCGCCAGCTCGGCGTAGACGCCCGACTGGTCGTTCAGGATGCCGATCTTGAGCACGTCGCGCGAGATCGCGGCGTCGCCGCGCATCGCCGGCACCGAGACCAGGACAGCCAGGAGCGCCAGGCTCAGCACGGTCGCCGCTGGCCGAGCCAGCCGACTGAGACGGCGCGTCACCCAGCGCAGCGCTCGGATGTCGGACGTTCGGGCGGGCGGGATTCGGTGGGACACGCGGTTTGTGTCGCACGCTGGCGGATGGTCGGTCTTGAACGGGGAAGCGAAGCGACGGGGCGCGGGTCCGAAAAGCCAATGCCCAAGCAGGTGGTAAAAGCGTACCGGGGCCGCACGCGCACGCGCAACGCAAAACGCCGCGCGCAGCTCCGCAGGCCCCAGGTCGCACCGGCGCAGGCCTGGATCCGTCAGTCCTTGCGGACCTTGTGCTGGGCCATGTGTTCCAACGCCTTGACCAGGCCGGAGTGGTCCCAGGCCTGCCCGCCCAGCGCGTTGCAGACGTTGAACAGCTCCTGCGCGCCCGCGGTGTTGGGCAGCGACACGCCCAGCTGCTTGGCGGCCTGCAGCGCCAGGTTCAGGTCCTTCTGGTGCAGCTCGATCCGGAAGCCCGGATCGAAGCTGCGGTCGATCATGCGCTGGCCGTGGACCTCCAGGATCTTGGACTGCGCCAGGCCGCCCAGCAGCGCCTCGCGCACCTTCTCGGGATCCGCGCCGGCCTTGGAGGCGAACGTCAGCGCCTCGCCCACCGCCTCGATGGTCAGCGCGACCACGATCTGGTTGGCGACCTTGCAGGTCTGGCCGTCGCCGTTCGCCTCGCCGACCAGCGTGACCGAGCCGCCCATGATGTCGAACAGCGGCTTGACCTGATCGAACGTCGCCTGGGCGCCGCCCACCATGATGGTAAGCGCCGCGTTCTTGGCGCCGCCCTCGCCGCCGGAGACGGGCGCGTCCAGGTAGCCGGCGCCGGCTTCCTTCACCTTGGCGGCGAACGCCTTGGTCTCGGTCGGCGAGATCGACGACATGTCGACCACGATCTTGCCGTCGCTCAGACCGTCGTGCACGCCGCCGTCGGCGAACAGCACCTTTTGGACGTCCGGGGTGTCCGGGACCATCAGGATGATCACCTCGGACGCCTCGGCGACCTCCTTGCCGCTGGCGCATTCGGTGACCTTGTCGGTCAGGTTGTCCGGGACCGGATTGCGGTTGGTCACGGTGAAGAGCTCGTGGCCGGCGTCGGCCAGATGGCCGGCCATCCACCGGCCCATGATGCCCAGTCCGATGAAGCCGATCTTCATGACGTTCGCCTCCTGCTTGGTTGTTCGCGCGTCTGCCGCCGTGCCCGCCCGGTCGCGCCCGCGTCCGCGCAACGCGCTCGGCCGGTCAGCCTCGGCGGCGCGGAATGCTTCAATCCGCGCCGAGTTACGTGGAATGCCGTCGACGTGACCGGTGCCGGCCGCGGATCGTCCGCCCCGAAGCGACAAGAGGAGCCCAGCCATGTATCGCAACGCGGCCCTGCTCGCCGGCGTGTTCTCCTGCGCGCTCGCGTTGGCCTTCCTGGGCTGGATGACCGTGTCGGTCAACTCGCTGCCGCTATGGATCGTCATGGTGGTGACGATGGGCATGCTGGTGTTCGACTTCTACCAGGCGATGAAGGAAGAGAAGTCGGACGAGCGAAACTCCAACGCCTGAGTCTCGTCGATCCGTACCGCCGGCGGGCCGCGCGGATCGGGCCTTCGATCCGCGCCCGGCCGGCGTCAGCCGCCGCTGACCGCGCCGACCAGCCAGTTCGCCATCCGGAACAGCCGCGCGTCGTCGCCGCGCGCGCCCACCAGTTGCACCCCCATCGGCAGCCCGTTCGATCCCGTCATCAGCGGAATCGAGAGCGCCGGCATGCCGAGGTAGGTCCAGATCGTGCAGAAGGTGGCGCTACCCGTGTCGTCCAGGCCGTGCGGCGCGGTTCCGGGCGCCGCGGGGGTCAGGAAGGCGTCGTAGTCGTTCAGGATCTCGTCGGCGATCGCCGCCAGCGCCCCGATCGATTCGACCGAGCGGATGTAATCGACCGCCTTCACCCCGCGCCCGCGCTCGATCTGGCCGCGCAGGCTGTCGGAGAGCTGGTCCTGGCCGCGCTCGTAGTCGCGGTGGTAGTTCCGGGCGATCTCCGCTTCCATCACCGTTTTGTGCATCGTGTGGATGTGCGCGAAGCTCTCCGGCAGCGCGATCTCCGTGACCGCCTCGCCGAGCGCCTGGGCGAGTTCGCCGAACGCCTCCTGCGTCTCGCTCTCCGCCTGGTCCCAGACCGGCGTCTTGACGAACGCCATCAGCGGGGTGACCGGCGGCAGCTCGCCCGCCGCCGTGCAAAGGTCCGGCGCCGCGCGCGGCCGCATCGCGGAATCCCGGCTGTCGTGGACCATCATGTGCTGGGCCAACAGGCCCGCGTCCTGCAGCGTCGCCGACAGCACGCCGACCTGGTCGAGCGACGGCGCCTGGCGCAGCACGCCGGTGCGCGAGATCAGCCCGAAGCTGGGCTTGTAGCCCCACACGCCGCAGAAGCTGGCCGGCCGGATCACCGACCCGTTGGTCTGGGTACCCAGCGCCGCCGGCACGTGGCCGGCCGCCACCGCCGCGGCGGAACCGCTGGACGACCCCCCCGGCGTGTGGTCCGGGTTGTGCGGATTGCGCGTCTTGGTGACCCCGGGCGCGTAGGTGGCAAGCTCCGTGGTCGAGGTCTTGCCGAGCAGGATCGCGCCCTGGCTGCGCAGCCGCTCGACCGCGAAGGCGTCTTCGCGCGGCCGCCGGTCCCGGTGCAGCGGCGTGCCGTACTGGGTCGGCATGTCGAAGGTGTCGAAGATGTCCTTCACCCCCAGCGGCACGCCGTGCAGCGCGCCCATCGGCGCGCCCTGGCGGCGCGCCTTGTCGGCGATCTCGGCCTGCTTGCGGGCGTTGTCGCGCGCCAGGTAATCCCAGGCCCGCACGGTCTCCTCGGACTCGTCGACGCGCGCGAGATAGGCCTGCAGCGCCTCGCTCGCGGTGATTTCGCCGTCGCGGATGCGCTCAACCAGCGCGGCCGCGCTGTTCGCCGGGGCGGGCCCGGTCGCCGTCTCGCCGGTGCTCACGGGAACCCGACTCCTCAAATGCGTTGTCTTCTAGGGCAAGATGCTGGAAGGTGGAATCCCCTTCCAGCTGAATCTGCCCTGCTTCAAGAAGTTACAGCGACATTCAGCCGAAGGCCGGTATCGGCCTTCGAGCATGTCGCTCTATGCAAGCGCGCCGGCGGCCTGCGCCGGCGCTCGGCGGCCCGACCGGGGCGGTCCCAACGGAACCGCCCCGGCCGCGTCTTCGTCATCGGCCGTACATAACCTCCGGAAGGTAGAGCGCCACTTCCGGGAAGACGTACAGCATGACCATCGCCAGGATGACGATGCCCACGAACGGGATCACGCCGCGGAAGATGCTGCATCAACTCCACGTTCGGGGGCGCGACCCCTTTCAGGTAGTAGGCCGACATCGCCATCGGCGGCGTCAGGAAGGAGGTCTGCAGGTTGAGCGCGACCAGGATGCCGAAGAACAGCGGGTCGACGTTGAACGGCTCCAGCAGCGGCAGGAAGATCGGCACGAAGATGATGATGATCTCCGTCCACTCCAGCGGCCAGCCGAGCAGGAAGATGATCAGCTGCGCCAGGATCAGGAACTGCACGCGGCTCAGATCGGCGCCCAGGATCCAGGCCTCGATCAGGTCGTGCCCGCCGAGGTAGGAGAAGATCGACGCGAACGTCCAGGAGCCGATGAAGAGGTAGCAGACCATCGCGCTGGTGCGCGCGGTCAGGAACACCGATTCCCGCAGCCGCTCCCAGGACAGCGCCCGGTAGGCGGACGCCAGCACCAGGCCGCCCAGCGAGCCCACGGCCGCCGCCTCGGTCGGAGTCGCGAGGCCGGCCAGGATCGCGCCCAGCACGCACATGATCAGGATCGCGAGCGGGAAGAAGCTGGTGGCCATCAGCTTCAGCACCTGCCCGATCGGGATCTCCAGCTCGTCCTGCTCGAGGCTTGGGCGCCAGCGTGGGATTCAGCATCGCCCGGCCGATCACGTAGGCGATGTACATGCTGGCCAGCATCAGGCCCGGGAACAGCGCGCCCGCGTAGAGCTGCACCACCGACACGCCGGCGGTCGCGGAATAGACGATCAGCAAGATCGACGGCGGGATCATGATGCCCAGGCACCCGCCCGCGCAGATCACGCCCGAGGCGAAGCGCTGGTCGTAGCCCGCCTTGAGCATCGTCGGGAAGGCGAGCAGGCCCATCAGCGTCACCACCGCGCCGATGATGCCGGTCGCCGTCGCGAACACCGCGCAGGTCAGCAGCGCGGCCACGGCCATCGAGGCGGGCACCCGCCGGAACGCGACCTGGATGGAGAAGAACAGGCGGTCGATGATGTTCGCCCGCTCGATCACGTAGCCCATGAACAGGAACAGCGGGATCGCCGTCAGGATGTCGTTGGCCATCACGTCGAAGGTGTTCTGGACCATCAGGTCGAACACGCGATCGCCCATCGCGTAGAAGCCGAAGATCAGGCCCATGGCAAGCAGCGTGAAGGCGATCGGGTAGCCCAGCAGGATGGTGAAGATGAACAACACCATCATCAGGATGCCGACCTGGGGATCGGTCATGACCGGCCTCCCGTACCGAGCACGTCAGCCTGCCCGGCTTCTTTTTGATGCATGATCGCAGTCTCGGTTTCTTCGACGTCGCGCAGGCGCTGCGGCCAGTAGCCGTGCTTGAGGCACCACAGGCAGCGCGTCACCTCGGCGGTGCCCTGCAGGAACAACAGCAAGCCGGCGATCGGGATCAGGGTCTTCAGCGGATAGATCGGGATGCCCATCGGGGAGAAGATGGACGTCTCCATGTAGCCCCAGCTTTCCCGGGCGTATTGCGTGCCCTGGTAGATCATCGCGCCGATCGCCGGCAGCAGGAAGATGATGTGTAGAACAAGGTCGATGCTGGCCTGCACGCGCTGCGGAAACAGCCGGTAGACGACGTCGCCGCGGACGTGGCCGTTGCGCGACAACGTGTAGGGCCCGGCCATCAGGAACAGGGCGCCGTACATGATGTAGCTCATGTCGTACGCCCAGCCGGTCGGCGAATTCAGCAGGTAGCGGACGAAGACCTCGTAGCTACCGCCCAGCGTCAGGATGATGATGCACCAGGCGAACGCCTTGCCGGTGAACATGCTGAGCCGGTCGACGAAGTACAGGTACTGCATGCGCGGTAACCCCACGCTGGACTGCGGATGGTCGACGGGAAGGCTTCCGGCGGGGGAAGCGTGCGTCGATGACACCGCCCCCGGGCGTGGCCGTGAGCGGTATCGGGGGTGGGACGTCGCGACAGGGCGCCGGTCGCACCGGCGCTAGCGGCGCCGGCACGTGGGCCGGCGGCCCTGGTTACCGGCAGGCCTGTCCGTAAGCGGACAGTCGGTCCCACGGCGGGCGCCCGTCGAAGACGATCGCCGGCAAAGACGCGGGGCGGCGGTAGGGTCCGCCGCCCCGCGCACGTCGCCGGGACCGCCGGACGCGGCCGCGCCGCGCCCGGTTGGCCAGTGGCGGAGCTGACCTTAGGAGGGCAGCTTGCCGAAGTAGTGCTCCCAGGCCATG
Source organism: Rhodovibrio sp. (assembly GCA_034521655.1). GTDB lineage: Bacteria > Pseudomonadota > Alphaproteobacteria > Kiloniellales > Rhodovibrionaceae > Rhodovibrio. Next base: position 19,826 of record JAXHMD010000013.1, on the reverse strand, counting down.
ACGTAGTCCGGCTGGTCGCTGTGCAGGTAGTAGCCGACCCGCTCGGCCCAGGCGCGCTGGGAGTCCGTCACCTTCTTGAAGAAGGAGTCGTTGGCGCGGAGCTTCTCCAGCACCTGGTCCCAGGCCTTGAGCTGGGCCTGCAGGATCGACGTGTCGGTGCGGTGCACCTTCACGCCGCCCTCGCTCTGGATCCACTGCAGGTCGCTGGAGTAGCGGTCCAGGCCCTTCCAGAAGTTGTCCGAGGACGCGGCCTTGGCGGCGTGCTTGAGGATCGCCTTCTGCTCGTCCGCCAGACCGTCGTACATGTCCTTGTTGAAGATGATCTCGAAGAACTCCATCGCCTGGTGATAGGAGCCGAGATAGTAGTGGTCGGCCACGTCGTGGGCGCCGAACGCGCGGTCCGAGGTCGGGTTGTTGTACTCGAACGCGTCGATGACGCCGCGCTCCAGGGCCGGCACGATCTCACCGCCGGGCAGCTGGGTGACGTTAACGCCCATGGCCTGCATGACGTCGGTCGCCAGACCCACGGTGCGGTACTTCAGGCCCTCCATGTCGGAGGCGGCGTTGATCTCCTGGTTGAACCAGCCCAGCGGCTGAGCGGGCATCGGCATGGCGAAGAAGCCGACGATGTTGAGGCCCAGGATGTCCTGCACCAGCTCGTGGTACAGATCCAGGCCCTCGCCCTGCCAGATCCAGCCGAGCGCCATGTGGGCGTCCCAGCCGTACACCGGGGCCGTGCCGAACAGCGAGGCGGCCTTGTTCTTGCCGTACCAGTAGGCGGCCACCTGGTGACCGGCGTCGAGCACGCCCTTGTCGACGGCGTCCTGAACACGGAACGCCTTCACCACCGAGCCGGACGTCAGATAGTCGATCTTCAGGCGCCCGCCGCCCATTTCGTTGACCATGCGGGCGTAGTCTTCGGCGTACTCGTTGAAGATGTCGCCGGAGCCCCAGGCACCCTGCATCTTGATCGTGGTGGTCTGGGCCCGGGAAATCTGCGGTGCCGCGATCGACGCGGCCGCGCCGGCGCCAGCCGCGGCGGCGCCCGTCAGGAACTTACGGCGGTTGGCGTTGGTCGGGGCCTCCGACGTCTCGCCGGTCGCCTTCGTGACCTTCTGATCGGTCATGGCGTTGTCTACCTCCCTTTTCCCTTGGCTGGGCCGGCGTTGCGGCCGCCCGACGGGCGGCGGACGTCCGGCCCGGTCGGCCAGCGGCGTGGTTTGTGGTGTGCCGCCGGGTCCTTGTTTTTGCAGCCTAAAGCCTCACCGGGCTGAACAGTTTTGTCCCCTTGCCCGGCCCCGGCAGCCCCGCGCCGCGGGCCTGACGCGCTTGGAGCTTAGCGGCGCCGCCGGCCGTTAACAAGACCCCGGCTACACGTCGATTTTCCGCGCAAACCGCCGGTATTCCGGGGATACCGCTAGGACGCGCTGGTGGATCACGCGACCCGGTCGCCGGGCGCACGGCCGGCGAAAAACGCGTCCAGGTTATCCAGCGCGCGCTCACCCATCGCGTTGCGCGTGTCCACCGTGGCGGAACCGATGTGCGGCAGCAGGAAGACGTTCTCCAGCTCCCGGTAGCGCGGGTCGCCGCCCGGCTCGCCGTTGAACACGTCCAGGCCCGCGGCCGCCAGCTTGCCCGAGGTGAGCGCCGCCAACAGGGCATCGTCGTCGACCAGCGCGCCGCGGGCGGTGTTCACCAGGATCGCCCCGTCCTTCATGCGGTTGAGCCGGTCGGCGTTGATCAGGCCGCGCGTGTCCGGCGTCGCCGGGCAGTGCAGCGAGACCACGTCGCAGTGCCCCAGCATCTCGTCCAGATCGGCGTGGTAGATCGCGCCCTGCGCCTTCTCGGCCGGCAGCTGGCTGCGGTTGTGGTAGCGCACCTGCATGTCGAAGCCGCGGAAGCGCTTGGCGGCCACCTGCCCGACGCGGCCCATGCCGACGATGCCGACCGTTTTGCCGGTGACCTGGGTGCCCACCATGAAGGACGGGCTCCAGTCCTTCCATTCGCCGCTGCGCACCAGCCGCTCGCCCTCGCTCGCCCGTCGGGCGGCGCCCAGGGTCAGCAGCAGCGCGATCTCCGCGGTCGCATCGGAGAGCACGTCGGGGGTGTTGGTGACCACGATGCCGCGCTGCTTCGCCGCCTCCAGGTCGACGTGGTCCACGCCCACGGAGAAGTTGGCGATGATCTTCACGCTGTCCGGCAGCTGCTCGATCACCTCGCGCGTAAAGTGCTCGGAATGGCAGGGCAGCACCGCGTCCTTGCCCTGGCATCGGCGCAGCAGCTCGTCGGGTGAGAAAACCCGATCCGCGTCGTTGAACTCCGCCTCGTAATCGCGCGCGATCCGGGCCTGCACCGCATCCGGAAGGCGCCGGGTCACGAGGATGCTCGGTTTTGCCATCTGCTGGCCTCCCCTTCGCTTGTTCGCTTGGTCTTGCTTGTGCCGCTGCCGCTGGGCGGACCGCGCGTGACGGCCCGACCGACCGTGGCTGCCGCGCGGCTTCTAGCAGTTTACCGGCGGCTTCGGCACCCATGGCAACCGCCGGGGGCGTAAGCGCGGTGGCCAAAGCGCCGCGGCGGCACTAGGCTTTGCACCGCCCGGGCCCCGACACCGGGCGAATGGACAATTTTCCAACAAAATCAGGAGTTCAACCGAGATGCTGCAGATCGCCCGCCTGTCGCTGAGCGACGCCCGCACCCTGATCGAAGGCGCCGCCAAGCGCGCCCACGACATCGGCGTGCCGATGTGCATCGCCGTGACGGACGAAAGCGGCAACCTGATCGCCTTCGAGCGGATGGACGGCGCCAAGGTGCTGTCGATCGAGATCGCCCGCGACAAGGCGATGGTGGCGGCAGCCCAGCGCAAGTCGACGGCGGACTACAACAAGGCCGTACAGGCCGAAGGAAGCCTGACGTTCGGCATCCACACCGCGATCGGCGGGCGCTTCTCGGTCGTCGGCGGCGGCATTCCGGTGAGCGTCGACGGACAGGTCGTGGGCGCCGTCGGCTGCTCGTCCGGCACCCCGGACCAGGACGGCGATTGCGCGCAAGCCGGCATCGACGCTTTCCTGGCGCACCGCTGATGACGGCTTGCGCGGTTAGCCGGGGCGGGGCCAGCGGGCAACAGCCCTGGCCTGGCCAAGCACAGATTCGTCACGGCCTGTCCCTTTCTCGGGGGCACCAGGGTTTCGCCGCAGGTCCAGGGGTGGACGTCCGCCCCGAGCCATCTAATTTCCAGTGCAAACGCGCGGACGAATAACGAAAGGGACTTGCGCAATGGCTCCGTTCGAGCTGCACGACGCCCTGCGGGACCAGCAGGCGGAGGCCCCCGGGGCCGACGGCCCGCACACTCGGGATACAGCCGCCGGCCGAACCAACGGCCATGCCGCCACGGTCGGACGCGCGGAGGCCGAGGCGGCCGTGCGTACCCTGCTGACCTACATCGGCGAGAATCCAGACCGCGAAGGTCTCGCCGACACGCCCAAACGGGTGGTCAAGTCGTACGACGAGTTCTTCGGCGGCTACACCCAGGATCCCGAAGACATCCTGGCGCGGACCTTCGAGGAGACCGACGGCTACGACGAGATGATCGTGCTCGACGGCGTCGAGTTCACCAGCCATTGCGAGCACCACATGGTCCCGATCATGGGCAAGGCCTACATCGGCTACCTGCCGAGGACGCGCGTGGTCGGCGTGAGCAAACTCGCGCGGGTGCTGGAAGTTTACGCCAAGCGCCTGCAGATCCAGGAGCGTTTGACCGCACAGGTCGCGAACGCGATCAACGACGTGCTCGATCCGCGCGGCGTTGCCGTCGTGCTGCGCAGTCAGCACCAGTGCATGGCGACCCGCGGTGTGCGCCAGAACGGCGCGATGATGACGACCAGCCGCATGCTGGGCGCGTTCCGTGAAAGCCGCGACGTCCGCCAGGACTTCGAGACGCTGGCCGGGCTCAACAGACGCTGATTCGGTCTTTCCAGCCGCCCCTTAGAAACGCGCTCGGATCGCGTGTCGTGGCACCCGTGCGCCGGCAAGAGGCCGGCGCGGCGTACGGGTGTATGATGGTGGCCGCACACCCCAATGTTCCCCGCTCACCGGCGTTTTATCCTACCGGGGCGATCCGTGCGTGAACGCACGCCCAGGCTGTACGCCCAGCTGTGTACATTGTCGCTTGTGCGCGCACGGGCCTAGAGTGTGCACATGGACGCCGCGGCGCGTACGCCAATTACGGCTTGCCTTGAGGTTGTTCGTGCGATTCCATCCGTGCCATGACACGTACGCGGTATGCCGACAGCGACCGCGCGGCGGGCGACCCGCCGCGCCGCCAGGGCCGCACGGGCGGGGACGCAGGCGCGCACGCCGCGGCGTCCACCGGCACGGCCGGCGAGTGGGGAGGCAGCAGTTTGGATCATCGGCACGAGCCGCGCACGGCGCCGTCGACCGCGGACCTGCTGGAGACCTTTCCGCGGCTGTTCGACGAAGAGCGTATCCCCCTGCGCCGTCTGCTGGACGCGCTGGGCGACCGGGGTATGGCCTCGGCGCTGCTGGTCCTGACGGCGCCGCAGCTGCTGCCGCTGCCGCTCGGGGTGTCGAACGTGCTCGCGCTGCCGATCCTGCTGGTCGCCCTGCAAATGGCCGCCGGCAGTAGTCAGCCCTGGCTGCCGGAATGGGTGCTCAAGCGGCAGGTGACCCAGGACAAGGTGCTGGGCGCGTGCCGGCGGATGGTGCCGCTGATGCGCCGGATCGAACACGTGATCCGCCCGCGCTGGCGGCACATCTGGCAGCCGCCCGCCGACCGCATGGTCGGCTTGTGCTGCGTGGTGATCTCGCTGGTCTCGCTCGCGCCGCTGCCGCTCACCGGCTGGCTGCCGGGCGCGGCGCTGTTGATCGTGGCGTTGGGTCTGCTGGAGCGCGACGGCCTGATCGTCGCGGCCGGTCTCACCGTCGGGGCCGGCGCGGTGGCCGTGTTCGTCGCCGTGGTCGCGGGGCTGGTCGAGGCCGGCGAGACGATCCGGGAGATGGCGCTGGCCGCGCCCGGCAGCGTCCCCGCCGGGCCGGCCTTGGCGCTGGCGTCAGCCCTGCCCCTTTAGCAGCTTCTTCATCGATACCTCCGGGTCCGCCAGCTTGTCCGGGTCCGGGTTGACGCCGCGCTCGATCATCCGCCGGGCCGCGGCGATATCCGCCGGCCGGTCGACCGCGTTGGCCCCGATCAGCCGGCCGGCTTCGTCCAGGTAGAACAGCGTGAAGCCCGGCCCGGCGGCCGGGTCGCCGCGCCAGACGTGCCGCGGCTGGCCGGTCGGCATGCCCACCATCTGCAGGTTGATGCCGTGCTGGTCCGACCAGAACCACGGCAGGTCGGCGTGCCGCACGTCGCCCGCCCCGGCCATCGCCTGCCCGGCGACCAGGGCCTGGTTCTGCGCGTTCTGCCAGGATTCCAGCCGGACCTTCCCGTCGACATAAGGGTTCGGCTGCCGGGTGACGTCGCCGGCGGCGAAGATGTCGGGGTCGCTGGTCCGCCCCTGATCGTCAACCTCGATGCCGTCGCCGGCCTCGAGGCCCGCCTGCAGCGCGAGTTCGACGTTGGGCCGAATGCCCACCCCGATCACCACCAGATCGGCATCGATCCGGCTGCCGTCGGTCAGTTCCACGCCTTCCACCCGGTCATGGCCGAGCAGCCGCGCCACCTCGGCCCCGGTGCGCACGTCGGCGCCGTGGTCCCGGTGCAGACGGGCATACCAATCGCCCAGCTCCGACGCGACCTGCCGGCGCATCAGGCTGGGCGCGGCCTCCAGTACCGTCGTCTCGCAGCCGAGCTTGCGCGCGGCCGCGGCCACTTCCAGGCCGATGTAGCCGCCGCCGACAAGCGCGACCCGCGCGCCCGCGCGCATCGCCTCGCGCAGCGCCAGGCTGTCGGCCATGTCGCGCAGCACGTGCACGCCGGTAAGCTCGACACCCGGCAGGTCCGGCACCTTGGGCTGCGCGCCGGTCGCGAGCAGCAGGCGGTCGTAGGCCAGCGCCTGCCCGTCCTCCAGCACGACACGCTTGCGTTCCCGATCGATCCGGCCGACGCGGGTCGCCAAGCGCAGGTCGATGCCCTGCGCCTGGTACCATCCCTCGTCCCGCAGCCTGGCGCTGTCGGGCTCGGCCTCGCCGGTCAGGACCTGCTTGGACAGCGGCGGGCGCTCGTAGGGCGCCCGCTCCTCCTCGCCCAGCAGGATCACGGTGCCGTCGAAACCGGCCTTGCGGATGCCTTCAACGGCCCGCCCGCCGGCCTGACCGCCGCCGACGACCAGAAACGTCTGGTTCGACGTCGCGTCCGCCAACGCGACCTCAGGCCTGCTTCTTGAAGCCGACGTAGACCTGGTCGCCTTCGATCTTGACCGGATAGGTCTCCACCGGATCGTCCGCGGGCGGCGCGGTCGCCTCGCCGGTCTTCAGGTTGAAGGTCGCCTGGTGCAGCGGGCACTCGATCTCCTCGCCGTCGACGAAGCCCTCGGACAGCTGAGCGAACTCGTGGCTGCACACGTCGTTGATGGCGAAGATGCCGTCCTCCAGCTTGACCACGCAGATCAGCGTGTCGCCGATCCGGGCATGCTCCGGCTCCTGCTCCTCGAGCTCGCTCGCCTTGGTGACGGCGTGCCATTCCAGGTTGTCGTCGGCCATGTCGGCTCCCCCATGCGGTTTGTTACGGGCCGGCGCACGCGGCCAATGCCGCCGATCGGGGACGGCACGAGCCGCCGCCGGCGCGGTGTGCCATCGCTACATAGCACCGAGCGGGCCGTCTCGCCATGGCGTGGAGATGCGCGGATGTGCCAGGATCGGGGACGGAACGACACGCCGGACGGCCCGGCACACGGATCGCGACTCGCCGACGCCGCGGCACCCGACGGCCGCTAAGGGGGTGTGAGCAGCCGCACACCGCGGCCCCGGCTGGCGGTGTCACGGGCTTGAAGCACCCCCCGAGCAGGCCAAGATACCGGTTAGCACTCAGGAACTTGGGTCGGCGCGCTAGCACAGAGCGTTGGCCCGCAACGGCCGCAACCCGACAGGGCGCGGCAGAGCACGAGGAACCATGCTGGAGCTGTCCCAAGGCAACCGTTACCCAGTCCTTCCCCTGCGCGACATCGTGGTCTTCCCCCATATGATCGTGCCCCTGTTCGTGGGCCGGGAGAAGTCCGTCAACGCGCTGGAGGAAGTGAAGCGCGAGGACAAGCAGATCCTGCTGGTCGCGCAAAAGGACGCGCAGAAAGAGGATCCGCAGTCCGGCGATCTGTACGACGTCGGCACGCTGGCCTCGATCCTGCAGCTGCTGAAGCTGCCCGACGGCACCATCAAGGTGCTGGTCGAGGGCGGTCAGCGCGCCCGCGTCACGCAGTTCACCGAGAACGACAGCTTCCTGGAAGCCGAGGCGGACGCGATCGCCGAGGAGGAGTCCAGCGAGGAGCGCGACCTGGACGCGCTGCGTCGCTCGGTGGTCTCGCAGTTCGAGCAGTACATCAAGCTGAACAAGAAGATCCCGCCGGAGGTGCTGAACACCGTCAGCCAGATCGAGGAGCCCTCGAAGCTGGCCGACACGGTCGCCTCGCACCTGTCGCTCAAGATCGCCGACAAGCAGGAGCTGCTCGAGGCGGACACGGTCGCCGAGCGGCTGGAGAAGATCTACGGCTACATCGAGGGCGAGATCGGCGGCCTCGAGGCGGAAAAGCGCGTGCGTAACCGCGTCAAGAAGCAGATGGAGAAGACGCAGCGCGAGTACTACCTCAACGAGCAGCTCAAGGCGATCCGCAAGGAGCTCGGCGAGGGCGACGACGGCCAGGACGAGCTGCAGGAGCTCGAGGACAAGCTGAAGAAGGCCAAGCTGCCCAAGCAGGTCCGCGAAAAGGCCGACCAGGAGCTCAAGAAGCTCAAGAACATGAGCCCGATGTCGGCGGAGTCCACGGTGGTGCGCAACTACCTGGACTGGATCGTCGCGGTGCCCTGGAAGAAGCGCTCCAAGCTGAAGAACGACCTGCAGTACGCCCGCGAGGTCCTGGACGCCGACCACTACGGCCTGACCAAGGTCAAGGATCGGATCCTGGAGTACCTCGCCGTGCAGCAGCGCATGGGCAAGGTGAAGGGCCCGATCCTGTGCCTGGTCGGCCCGCCCGGCGTGGGTAAGACCTCGCTCGGCAAGTCGATCGCGCGCGCCACCAACCGCCAGTTCGTCCGGCAGTCGCTGGGCGGCGTGCGCGACGAGGCGGAGATGCGCGGTCACCGCCGCACCTACATCGGCTCGATGCCCGGCAAGGTGATCCAGGGCATGAAGAAGGCGGGCACCACCAACCCGCTGTTCCTGCTGGACGAGGTCGACAAGCTGGGCGCCGACTGGCGCGGCGATCCGACCTCGGCACTGCTGGAAATCCTGGATCCCGAGCAGAACAGCCAGTTCGTCGACCACTACCTGGACGTCGAGTACGACCTGTCGGGGGTGATGTTCATCACCACCGCCAACACGCTCGACATGCCCCCGGCGCTGCTCGACCGGATGGAGATCATCCGGATCCCGGGCTACACCGAGGACGAGAAGGTGGAGATCGCCAAGCGCCACCTGATCAAGAAGCAGCGCGAGGAGAACGGCCTCACCGAGCAGGAGTGGTCGATCTCCGACACCGCCCTGCGCGATCTGATCCGGCGCTACACGCGCGAGGCCGGCGTGCGTAACCTGGAACGCGAGATCGGCACGCTCGCCCGCAAGGCGGTCAAGGAGATCCAGCTCGGCAAGGCCAAGCAGGTGCACGTCACCAAGCAGAACCTGGAGAAGTACGCCGGCGTGCCGCGCTTCAAGCACACCGAGGCGGAGACCGAGGATCTGGTCGGCGTCGCCACCGGCATGGCCTGGACGGAAGTCGGCGGCGAGCTGCTGTCGATCGAGAGCGTGACCGTGCCCGGCAAGGGTAAGGTGACCTCCACCGGCAAGCTGGGCGACGTCATGAAGGAGTCGATCCAGGCCAGCGAGTACTTCATCAAGGCGCGCGCGCCCGAGTTCGGCATCCAGCCGAACCTGCTGGACCGCAAGTCGGTGCACGTCCACGTGCCCGAGGGCGGCACGCCCAAGGACGGGCCGTCGGCCGGCATCGCCATGGTGACCTCGATCGTCTCCGCGCTGACCGGGATCCCGGTGCGCCACGACGTGGCGATGACCGGCGAGGTCACGCTGCGCGGCCGCGTGCTCGCCATCGGCGGCCTCAAGGAGAAGCTGCTGGCGGCGATGCGCGGCGGGATCAAGACGGTGCTGATCCCCAAGCAGAACGAGAAGGACCTCGCCGACATCCCGCAGAACGTGAAGCGGGGTCTGGAGATCATCCCGGTCGACACGGTCGACGAAGTGCTCGACAAGGCGCTGGCCACCAAGCCAACCCCGGTCGAAGTGGTCGAGGAGACCGAGGTCGACCAGATGGCCCGGCCGGGCGAGCCGGCCCGTGGCGGGGTGACCAAGCACTAGGGTAAGGTGCTGGAAGGTGGAATCACCTTTCAGCTGAACCTTGCCCTTACCTCAAGACGTTAAAGCAAAATTCACGATAGAAGCCGGTTCGGCTTTCATCGATTTTGCTCTGGCCTGACCGCCCTCTGCGGCGAACGCGACTTCGAACGGCCCCGGCCCACTTTTGGTGGACCGGGGCCTTTTCGTGTTCAAACAACTGTCTTGCCGGACGCGCGCCAAAACTACCATCGGGCAACTCGGGACTTCCCGACTGAGGTCAATTCGTCTTAGGCTGAATTGAGAAACAATGGCAACGTCATGGCGTTGTCATACGAGACGCGGTCGTGTTCGTGGCGCGCTCGGATGCGGCGGGCGTGAGGCAGGCGCAAAGTCCGGCGACCAGACCGGACCTGGATAACAAACGAATGCGGCCCCCGCCGGGGCATGGGCCAGAAGCCGGGACGGCCCGGTCAGGGACACGGGCGTCCGGCGGAGACCCGGCGAGGACCGTGGGTCGCACACGAGGAAAAATGGGAGGGTTCGGAACAATGCTTACCGGCATCCTGTTCCGCCGCATCGTGCGCGAGGGGACGCTCACGGTCGTCGACTCTCGAGGCCAAGCGGAAACCTACGGCTCGGGCCGGCAGGACGAGCCGCGCGCCACCGTGCGGATCACCGACCGCGCGACCGAGGCGAAGATCGCCGCCCATCCCAAGCTCTACCTGGGCGAGGCCTACATGGACGGGCGCCTGCAGATCGAGGAGGGGAGTCTCTACGACTTCCTCGACATCTGCGGGCGCAACGTCATCCGGCTGGAGAACCACCCGCTCTGGGGCGTGTTCGAGCGCGCCGGCGCCTTGCTGCGCCCATTGTTGTACTACAACCCCGTCGGTCGGGCGCGGAAGAACGTCGCCCACCACTACGACCTGTCGGGCGAGCTCTACGACCTCTTCCTGGACGACGACTGGCAGTACTCCTGCGCCTACTTCTACGACCCCAAGGGCGAGACGATCGAACAGGCGCAGCAGAACAAGAAGCGCCACATCGCGGCCAAGCTGCTGCTCGACCGGCCCGGGCTGGAAGTGCTCGACATCGGCTCCGGCTGGGGCGGGCTCGGCATGTATCTGGCGAAGGAGACGGGCGCCAACGTGACCGGCGTCACCTTGTCGGAGGAACAGGTCAAGAAAAGCCGCGCGCGCGCCCGGGAGGCCGGGCTCGACGAGCAGGTGCAGTTCCAGCTGCAGGACTATCGCAACCTGACCGGCCGGTACGACCGGATCGTCTCGGTCGGCATGTTCGAGCACGTCGGCACCCGCCATTACCACGCGTTCTTCCACAAGCTGCACGACCTGCTGGCCGACGACGGCGTGGCGCTGTTGCATTCGATCGGCCGGATGAGCCCGCCCGGGTCGACCAACGCCTGGCTGCGCAAGTACATCTTCCCGGGCGGCTACACCCCGGCCCTATCGGAGACGCTCTCGGTGATCGAGCGGCGCAACCTCTGGGTCACCGACGTCGAGATCCTGCGCCTGCACTACGCCGAGACGCTGCGGCGCTGGCACGAGCGCTTCCAGGCCAACCGCGACCGGGTGCGCGAGCTCTACGACGAGCGCTTCTGCCGGATGTGGGAATTCTACCTGATCGGCTGCGAGCTGTCGTTCCGGCAGATGGGCCAGATGGTCTTCCAGATGCAGCTGACCCGCCGCCAGGACGCGGCCCCGCTGACCCGCGACTACATCACCGACTGGGAACGCGCCCAGATGGCCGCCCGCCAAAGCGCGGCGGCGGAGTAGCGGCGGACGCGGAGATCGCTGTCCATGCGCTCACCTGAGCCTATCCGCCCTCCATCGGGCACGGCCGGGGCCGGCGAGCGAGGTCGCCCGCGCCATTGAACGCCTGCACGGGCACCTATCTCGTCCATCGCCTGGCATGGGAAGGGCTCCACCGCTCGATCACCTCCCGCGCTCCCGGCATGCCGCGCGTCGCGACGTCGGTCAGCGACCGCTCACCCCGTATCCCGAGATTCGCCCGAGCCTGACAGGAAGCTCTCGTCAGCTGGGCGCGACTCTGCTAGGCTCGCGCCCCATGAGCGACAGCAGCAACATCGCGCACCTGCCCGGCCCCCACGACGGGGACGGCGACCAGACGGGCTATCGGGCCCCGCCGGTCAACTACGAGGCCGAGCAGGCGCTGCTGGCGGCCGTGCTGGCGAACAACCAGGCCTACGAGCGCGTCGCCGACTTCCTGCGCGCGGACCACTTTGCCGACCCGGTCCACGCGCGGATCTTCGAGGCGTGCGGCAAGCTGATCAACCGCGGGCAGATGGCCAACGCGGTGACGCTGAAGAACGTCTTCGAGCAGGACGGCGACCTGCAGGAGGTCGGCGGCGCGCAGTACCTGGCCGAGCTGCAGAGCGCCTACGTCACCGTCATCAACGCCGAGCACTACGGCAAGGCGATCCACGACCTCTACCTGCGCCGCCAGCTGATCGAGCTGGGCGAAGAGGTGGTCAACGAAGCGTTCGACTACGACCTGGACAGCCCCGCCACCCGGCAGATCGAGGTCGCCGAGCAGAAGCTGTTCAACCTGTCGGAAAGCGGGCAGACCGAGGGCGGTTTCCAGTCGTTCCGATACGCGCTCGCCGGCGCGATCGAGATGGCGGAAAGCGCGCACCGGCGCGAGGGCCAGATCGCCGGCGTGCCGACCGGCTTCGTCGATCTCGACGAGATGCTGGGCGGGATGCACAACTCCGACTTGGTGGTGCTTGCCGGCCGGCCGGGCATGGGCAAGACCGCGTTCGCCACCAACGTCGGCTTCAACGCCGCCCGCCGGCACCGCGACAGCGGCGGCGAGGACGGCGCGGTCGTGGGCTTCTTCTCGCTGGAGATGTCGAGCGAGCAGCTCGCCACCCGTATCCTGTCGGAATCCTCGATGGTGCCGAGCGAGGACATCCGCCGCGGCAAGCTCTCGGCGGACACCTTCGAAAGCGTGGTGCAGGCGAGCCACGAGCTCTCCACCCTGCCCTTCTACATCGACGACACGCCGGCCGTGTCGGTCGGCCAGGTGCGCACCCGGGCGCGCCGGCTGAAGCGCCAGCAGGGCCTGGGCATGATCATCGTCGACTACATCCAGCTGATGCAGCCGACCGCCGGCAGCCGGCCGGAAAGCCGGGTGCAGGAAATCTCCGAGATCACCCGCGGGCTCAAGATGATCGCCAAGGAGCTGAACATTCCGGTGATCGCGCTCTCCCAGCTGTCGCGCGCGGTCGAGCAGCGCGAGGACAAGCGCCCGCAGCTGGCCGACCTGCGCGAGTCGGGCACGATCGAGCAGGACGCCGACATGGTGATGTTCGTCTACCGCGAGCAGTACTACCTGGAGCGCGCGGAGCCGACCCAGCGCGCCGACGAGTCGGAGGAGAAGCACCAGGAGCGCTACGACAAGTGGCGCGAGCGCCTGGAGCGCGCCTGGGGCAAGGCGGAAGCGATCGTCGCCAAGCAGCGCCACGGGCCCACCGGCAAGATCGAGCTCGCCTTCGATGGCGCGACCACGAAGTTCGGCAACCTCGCCCGCGAAGACCAGATGCCCGATGAGATCGGCTGAGGCCGGCGGCACCGCGCCGCACGCCGCCGGGCTGGACGCGGCCATCGCGGCCGACCCCGCCGCCAAGCGCGCGGGCGGTCTCCTGCACGTCGACCTGGATGCCGCCGCCTGGAACTACCGCCGGCTGTGCGACGCGCTCACCCCCGGCACCGAATGCGCCGCCGTGGTCAAGGCGAACGGCTACGGCTTGGGGGTGGACCGGCTCGCGCCGGTGTTCGCGGCGGCTGGCGCGCGCAGCTTCTTCGTCGCCACGATCGACGAGGGGCTGGAGCTGCGCCGCGTGCTGGGCGACGCCGGGTATCCCGAAGCCGCGATCTACGTCCTGAACGGCCCGCTGCCGGGGACCGAGCGCGAACTGATGGCCGCGCGCGTGGTGCCGGTCCTGAACAGCCTGGGCGATCTCGAGCTGTGGCGTGCGGCCGGACGGGCCGCCGGCGTGCGGCCGGCCGCGGCCCTGCACATCGACACGGGGATGAGCCGGCTCGGCCTCCCCGACGACGAGGTCGACCGCCTGGCGGAGGACCCCGCCCCGCTCGCCGACGTCGAGCTCAGCTGCTACATGACCCATCTGTCGAGCGCGCCCGAGCCCGCGGACCCGGAGAACGCCGCGCAACTCGAGCGCTTCGACGCCGCGCTCGCCCGGCTGCCGGCGGCGCCGGTCAGTTTCGCCAACTCCGCCGGGATCTTCCTCGGCAAGGCGTACCACCGCGACCTCGCCCGGCCCGGGGTGGCGCTCTACGGCGTCAATCCCACGCCCGAGCGGGAGAACCCGATGAAGCGCGTGGTCACGCTCAAAGCACGCGTCCTGCAGGTCCGTCAGATTGACGCTCAACGGGGGGTTGGCTACGGTGCGACCTTCCGGGCCCAGGGGCCGACCCGGATCGCGACGATCGCGGCCGGCTACGCCGACGGGCTGCTGCGCCATCTCTCGAACAGCGGGTACGTCACGGTCGGGGGCCGTCACGCACCCGTGGTCGGACGGGTTTCCATGGATTCCATCACGGTGGACGTCACCGCCCTCGGCCCCGAGGCGCCGGTCGCCGGCGACTTCGTCGACGTGATCGGCGAGGGTCACGATCAGGACGCGCTGGCCGAGGAGGCCGGGACGATCGGGTACGAAGTGCTGACCAGCCTCGGCGCCCGTTATCACCGTGTCTACACCGGCGGGGGCCGCTGAACGTCCATGGTGCTGCTGCAGATCGTCGGGCGGACCTTCCTGAATTTCCTGGCCGCCACCGGCCGCTGTTCCTGTTCACCGCCCACGCCGTCTCGCACATGGCGCGCCCGCCGTTCTATTGGCGCAGCCTGGGCCGGCAGATCCTGGACGTCGGCTACTATTCGCTGCCGGTGGTCGGGCTGACGGCGATCTTTACGGGCATGGTGCTGGCGCTGCAGTCCTACACCGGCTTCGCCCGCTTCTCCGCGGAAAGCGCGATCCCGAACGTCGTCGTGGTGTCGATCACCCGGGAGCTCGGTCCCGTGCTGGCCGGCCTGATGGTGGCCGGGCGCGTCGGGGCCGCGATGGCGGCCGAGATCGGCACGATGCGCGTCACCGAGCAGATCGACGCGCTGACCACGCTCGCCACCAACCCGTTCAAGTACCTGGTGGCGCCCCGGCTGTGGGCCGGCATCCTCACCCTGCCGATCCTGGTGCTGACGGCGGATGCGATCGGCATCTTCGGCGGCTATCTGGTGTCGACCTACAAGCTGGGCTTCAACCCGGCCGTCTACCTCAACAACACGCGCGAGTTCCTGGAGCCGATGGACGTCGTCTCCGGCCTGGTGAAGGCCGGCGTGTTCGGCTTCCTGATCGCGCTGATGGGCTGCTACCACGGCTACCACAGCCGCGGCGGCGCGCAGGGCGTGGGCGGGGCGACCACCAACGCGGTCGTCTCGGCGTCGATCATGATCCTGTCGTTCAACTACGTGATCACGGAGCTGTTTTTCGCCCGATGACCGAGCCGAACGGCAGCGGCCCCGCGGGGTCCGGCAACATTCCCAAGATCCGCGTGCGCGGCCTCTACAAGGCCTTCGGCACCCACCAGGTCCTGGCGGGCCTGGACCTCGACGTCGCCGAGCAGGAATCGGTGGTGGTGATCGGCGGCTCCGGGACCGGCAAGTCGGTGCTGCTGAAGTGCATCCTGGGCATCCTGGAGCCCGACGCCGGCACCATCGAGGTCGACGGCCAGAGCGTCGTCGGCCTGAAGGGCGAGGCGCGCGACCGGATGCTGCGCAAGTTCGGCATGCTGTTCCAGAACGCGGCCCTGTTCGATTCCCTCAGCGTCTGGGAAAACGTCTCCTTCGCGCTGATCCAGCGCGACAAATTGGACAAGAAGTCCGCCCGCCAGGCCGCGATCGACAAGCTGGCGCAGGTCGGCCTGCGGGAGAACGTCGCCGACCTCTACCCGGCCGAGCTGTCGGGCGGCATGAAGAAGCGCGTCGGCCTCGCCCGCGCGATCGCGACCGATCCCGAGATCATCTTCTTCGACGAGCCGACGACCGGCCTCGACCCGATCATGGGCGACGTGATCAACGACCTGATCGTCTCCTGCGTGCAGGAACTCGGCGCCAGCACGCTGTCGATCACCCACGACATGGCGAGCGCCCGCAAGATCGCCCACCGGGTCGCCATGCTGTTCGAGGGCAAGATCATCTGGCAGGGCCCGGTCGCGGAGGTCGACACCACCGACAACCCCTACGTCCAGCAGTTCGTCCACGGCCGCGCCGAAGGCCCGATCCGCATGCCGGTGCGCCAGGAGTAGGGCCAGATGACGACGGCGGACCCGCTCGCCAAGAACCGTCGCTCGCCCTCACCCTCCCAAGGGCTGACGCCCTTGGGCCCCTCCCTCTCCCGTGAAGGGAGAGGGGTTTGGTGGCGTGCCGCTGTGCGTCCCCTCTCCCTCGACGGGAGAGGGAGGGGCCCGCGCCCGTCAGGGCGTGGGAGGGTGAGGGTGAGCGGCGCCAGCCGGTCCACGGACGCCGTATCGTAATGGCCAAGCCGAAGTCCCAGTTCGTCTGCCAGTCCTGCGGCAGCGTGCACGCCAAGTGGCAGGGGCGCTGCGAGGGCTGCGGGGAGTGGAACACGCTGGCCGAGGAGGAGATCGCCACGGCCGCGCCGGGCGGCCTGTCGGCCAAGCGCGGCAAGCGCGGGCGCGGGCTGGAGTTCGTCGACCTCGCCGGCCAGGCGGACCGGGAGCCGCGGCGCGTCTCCGGGATCGCCGAGTTCGACCGGGTCTGCGGCGGCGGCCTGGTCGAGGCGTCGGCCGTGCTGGTCGGCGGCGATCCCGGCATCGGCAAGTCCACGCTGGCCCTGCAGGCGGCCGCGGCGCTGTCGATGCGCGAAGGCACAACCTGCGCCTACATTTCGGGCGAGGAGGCGATCGACCAGGTGCGGCTGCGCGCGCGCCGGCTCGGCCTGACGAACAGCCAGGTGCAGCTGGCCGCCGCCACCAACGTCCGCGACATCACCGCCGCGCTCGATAGCGCCGACGCGCCCGACGTGGTGGTCGTGGACTCGATCCAGACGATGTACGTCGACAACCTGGAAAGCGCGCCGGGCACCGTGGGCCAGGTGCGCGCCAGCTCGCAGGAACTGATCCGGCTCGCCAAGGCGCGCGGCTTCACGCTGCTGCTGGTCGGCCACGTCACCAAGGAAGGCCTGATCGCCGGGCCGAAGGTGCTGGAGCACATGGTCGACACCGTGCTCTACTTCGAGGGCGAGCGCGGCCATCAGTTCCGGATCCTGCGCGCGGTCAAGAACCGCTACGGCGCGACCGACGAGATCGGCGTGTTCGAGATGACCGACGGCGGCCTGGTCGAGGTCGCCAACCCTTCGGCCCTGTTCCTGGCGGAGCGCAACGGCCAGGTCTCCGGGGCGAGCGTGTTCGCCGGAATGGAGGGCACGCGGCCCGTCCTGGTGGAGATTCAGGCGCTGGTCTCCGCCTCCCCGCTCGCCACGCCGCGCCGCGCGGTGGTCGGCTGGGACGGCAACCGCCTGTCGATGGTGCTGGCGGTGCTGGAGGCGCGCTGCGGGCTTTTACTGGCCGGTAAGGATATCTACCTAAACGTGGCCGGCGGTCTGCGGGTGGGCGAGCCGGCCGCCGACCTTGCGGTCGCCGCCGCGCTGGTGTCGGCCGCCTATGACCGGCCGGTGCCGGAGGACACGGTGATCTTCGGCGAGATCGGCCTGTCCGGCGAGATCCGTGCGGTCGGTCAGAGCGAGCAGCGGCTGAAGGAAGCGGCCAAGCTCGGCTTCGAGCGCGCCTGGACGCCGCCGCGGCGAGGCGGTAAAGCGAAGGCGCCGCCGGGGCCGGAGGGACTCGGCCTGGACGAACTGGGCCACCTGGAGGAACTGGTCGCCCGCTTCGCCGAAGGCGGCGCGCCGCCCGGGGAGCGCCGATCGTGAGCGCCGCGGACGAACACATTGCCGACGTAGCTGCAGGGGCCTCGGCGGGTCCCCTCTCCGCCACTGGGGGGAGAGGGACAGGGTGAGGTGGCTCGCACGGCCGTCCGCGCAGCACGCCGCGAAGCTTCACGGCCGTGCAAGCCTCCTCTCCTTAAACCCTCCGCCCAGTGGCGGAGAGGGGATAGACGCCCGACACGCCTGACAGGACGCGCCGATGGCCGACTTGCCGATCAACTTCATCGACATCGCCGTGCTCGCGGTCTTGCTGCTGTCCGCCGCGCTCGCGTTCATGCGCGGCTGCGTGCACGAGGTGCTCTCGGTCGGCGCCTGGGTGGGCGCCGGCCTGGCCACGCTCTACGGCTTCGAGCGCGCCCAGCCGTTCGCCCGGCAGGTGATCGCGATCGACCTGCTGGCCGACATCGCAGCCGGCGTGGTGATCTTCGTGGTCACGCTGGTCGTGCTGTCGATCGTCTCGCGGATCTTCTCCAACCGGGTGCGCGAGAGTTCGCTTGGCGCGCTGGACCGCTCGCTCGGCCTCGTGTTCGGCTTGGCCCGCGGCGTGCTGCTGGTCGCGGTCGCCTGGATGCTGATGACCTGGGCCCTTCCCAACCCGGACGAACGGCCCAGCTACCTGCGCGAGGCCAAGAGCGCGCGCCTGGTCGCGGCGAGCGCGACGGCGCTGGAAAACGTCCTGCCGCCCTCGCTGCGCAGCCAGGGCCGCTCGGCCGCCGATCAGGCCAAGCAGGGAGCCCAGGACGCTCAGCGGGCGAAAGACGCCTACGACGCGCTCAGCCAGCCCAAGACGGAAGCGGAAGACCCGACGGGCGAACCCGGCTATAACGAGGATCAGCGGCAGGACCTGAACCGCTTGATCGAGAACCAGGCGTCCGACAGCGGGAGCGGCGGCCAATGATCACGACGAACCCGTTCGATGACGACAAGCTGCACGAGGAGTGCGGCGTCTTCGGCATCTTCAACAACGCAGACGCCGCCAAGCACACCACGCTTGGCCTGCACGCCCTGCAGCACCGCGGCCAGGAGGCCGCCGGCATCGTCAGCTACGACGGCGAGCAGTTCAACGCCTACCGCGATGCCGGCCACGTCGGCGACATCTTCTCCAGCCCGGAGCGGATGCGCCGGCTGGAGGGGCCACAGCGCGATCGGCCACAACCGCTATTCGACCAGCGGCGACACGGTGATCCGCAACGTCCAGCCGCTGTTCGCGGAGATGGACTTCGGCGGCTTCGCGGTCGCCCACAACGGCAACCTGACCAACGCGCGCAAGCTGCGCCGCGAACTGGTCCGGCGCGGCTCGCTGTTCCAGTCGACCACCGACACCGAGGTGGTGATCCACCTGATGGCGACCGCCCCGGCGCACACCGTGATCGAGCGGCTGATCCACGCGCTCAAGCAGATCGAGGGCGCCTATTCCTTTACCGCCCTCACCGATAGCGAACTGATCGGGGTGCGCGATTCCCTGGGCGTGCGCCCGCTCGTGCTGGGCAAGCTGGGTGACAGCCACATCCTGGCCTCGGAGACCTGCGCGCTCGACATCATCGGCGCGGAGTTCGTCCGCGACATCGAGCCGGGCGAGATGGTGGTGATCGACCAGGAAGGGCTGCGCTCGCTGCGCCCCTTCCCGCGCCAGCGCCAGCGGATGTGCGTGTTCGAGTACATCTACTTCTCCCGGCCCGACTCGCAGCTCGAGGGCAAGAGCATCTACGAGGCGCGCAAGCGCATCGGCGCCGAACTCGCGCGCGAGACCGAGACCGACGCCGACCTCGTGGTGCCGGTCCCGGACTCCGGCGTGCCGGCGGCGATCGGCTACGCCAACCAGGCGAACATCCCCTTCGAACT
This sequence comes from Rhodovibrio sp., assembly GCA_034521655.1. Taxonomy (GTDB): domain Bacteria; phylum Pseudomonadota; class Alphaproteobacteria; order Kiloniellales; family Rhodovibrionaceae; genus Rhodovibrio. The sequence continues at coordinate 510 of JAXHMD010000013.1, read as the reverse complement.
CGGCATCGTGCGCAATCACTACGTCGGCCGCACCTTCATCGAGCCCACGGACTCGATCCGCCACCTGGGCGTGAAGCTGAAGCACAACGCCAACAGCGCGCTGTTGCGCGGCAAGCGCGTGGTGCTGGTCGACGATTCGATCGTCCGCGGCACCACCAGCGCCAAGATCGTGACCATGGTCCGCCAGGCCGGCGCGGCGGAGGTGCACATGCGCATCGCCGCCCCGCCGACCCGCCACCCCTGCTTCTACGGCATCGACACCCCGGACGAATCCGAACTGCTGGCCGCGCGCTTCGACGTCGCCGGGATGACCGAGGAGATCGGCTGCGACAGCCTGGCGTTCATCTCCGACGACGGGCTCTACCGCGCGATGGGCTACCCGCAGCGCAACGCCCTGCAGCCGCAGTTCTGCGATGCCTGTTTCACCGGCGACTACCCGATCCGCCTGACCGACAAGGTCGAGGGCGAAAGCGGTCAAAAGCAGCTGAACCTGCTGGCCGAGGGCTGAAG
>JAXHMD010000012.1:0-5664 GCA_034521655.1 Rhodovibrio sp. | reverse complement strand
TAAGATTTAAGTTCCTGATAAACTTCATTCTTCATCCTGAGTAGGACGCCGAAGGCGTCCGTGTCGAAGGACCCCCTACGGGCGCCCGGCGAGCTGTGCGAAAGTCTCTCCCAGTGGGGAGACTTCTGCACGGCTGTCGGGATAGCCGTCAGGGATCCTTCGAGACGACCGGCTTCGCCGGTCTCCTCAGGATGACGTTGTATGTTTTTCAATTAGATAACACAGCTTCATGCTGAGGAGCTTTGCGCAGCAAAGCGTCTCGAAGCATCCCTGACGGGTGCTGATGCGCCTCGTGCGAAAGTCTCCAGTGGAGCAGAGGGCACCCGCTGAAGCGTCTTGCGACCCCTGCCTATGCCTCTGCGGCCCGGATAGAGCGATACGGAAAAGGGGCGGCCCCCGTTTCATGAGAGCCGCCCCTGTTCGCGTCGCCTAAAGGCGGAAGCGCCGTTAGATCAGGCCCGCGCTCTTCAGGAAGTCCTCGGCCACCGCCTCGATGGTCTGCTGCTTGACGTCTACGCGCTCGTTCAGGGTGCGCATCGTCTCGGAGTTGATCTTGGAGGAAAGCGTGTTCATGTGCTCGCGCAGCTTCGGGTTGGCCTCCAGCGTGTCCTTCCGGATCACCGGCGTCAGCGCGTAGTTCGGGAAGAAATTCTTGTTGTCCTCCAGAACCTTGAAGTTGAACGCGGAGATCCGGCCATCGGTGGCGAACACCACGCCAACATCGACCTCACCCCCCTTGAGCGCGGTGTAGACCAGGCCGGTCTGCATCCGCTTCAGGTCGGCACGGGACATCCGGAAGTCGTAGTGCTCCTGCAGGCCCGGCAGACCGTCCGGACGGCCGGCCCACTCGCTGTTGGTGGCAAGCGTCAGGTCGCCCTCGTTCTCCACGCGATTGACGAAGTCGGAGATGGTGTCGATGCCCATCTCCTCCGCCTGCGCCTCGCGCATGGCGAGCGCGTAGGTGTTGTTGGCCTTAGACGGCTCGAGCCAGACCAGACCCTTCTCGGCGTCCAGCTCCGAGACCTTCTGATAGGCCGCTTCGGGCGACATTTTCGCCCCGCCCTCGACCTTGTTGTAGACGATCAGCGAAGTGCCGACGTACTCCCAGTAGAGGTCGACCTGCCCGTTCAGCTGCGCGCGGCGCAGGACGGTCGAGCCCATGCCGTCGCGCTTCTCGACGTCGTAGCCCTTCTCGTTCAGGTAGATCGTCGTCATCTCGGAGAGCAGCAGCTGCTCGGTAAAGTTCTTGCCGCCGATCACGATCTCGGCGTTCGCCTGGCCCACGCCGACGGCCATCGCGGCCGCCGCGGCGAGGCCCGTCATCCATTTCTTGATCATGTCCCAAGTCCTCCCTTGGACGTTGTTTATCGTTCGTGTCTCCGGCTCAACGCAGCGGATTGACGCCGCGCGGCACGAAGTAGAAGGCGATCAGGCCGAGTGCGAAGTCGACCGCGACCGCCAGCAGCGCGGTCGGAACCGCGCCGGCGAGCAGCATACCGGTGTTGAACAGGTCGATCCCGGTGAAGATCAGCTGCCCCAGGCCGCCGCCGCCGATCAGGAAGGCGAGCGGCACCGTGCCCACGTTGATCACGAGCGCCGTGCGGATGCCGGCGATCATGACGTAGAGCGCGTTCGGCAGTTCCACGCGCCAGAGGATCTGGCCGTTGGTCATGCCCATGCCGCGCGCGGCCTCCAGGGTCGCGGGCGAGACCGACAGGATGCCCTGGTAGGTGTTCCGCACGATCGGCAGCAGGGTGTAGAGCCACAGCGCGAACACCGCCGGGACCGTGCCGATGCCGAGCACGCTCATCGACAGCGCCAGCACGGCCAGGGTGGGGATCGTCTGGCCCAGGTTGACGACCTGGATCGTGCTCTCGGCGAACTTGCGCATCCACGGCCGGGTCAGGAACACCCCCAGCGGCACGCCGACCCCGACCGCCAGCCCGCCCGACATGGCGACCAGCCAGAGATGCTGCCGGCCCAGGTAGACGATGTCGCGCCAGTAACTGAGCATCTCCGGCAGCAAGCCGCTACCGTGCGCGATCGCGCCCAGCGCGAAGATCGCCAGGATCGTCAGGACCCGGCGAACGCGTTGTAAGATGTTGGCGTCCTGCATTAGGCCGTCTCCCGCTGGCGGCCCTTCTTGCGCGCGCGATGCAGGTGTTCGGTGATCGACTCGTTGGAGATCGTGCCGACATAGCGGCCGTCGTCGTCGACCACGGCCAGCCAGCCGGTGTTATAGGTAAACATCCGCGCCACGGCGGTGCGCAGGTCGTGGGTCTTGACGACCGGCAGGGCCAGCGGGTGCTGCTCCTCCTCGCAGGTCCGCTTGGCATCGCCCTGCTCCAGGTCCGCGCGGCTCAACTGACCCTGCGGCCGGTCGTCGATGTCGAGGACGACCAGGTGGTCGCCGCCAGCCTGATCCAGGCGCTGCTTGGCGTCGGCCAGGCTGTCGCTGGCGTAGGCGCTGGCGCGCGTCGGCTCCATCGCCTGGTGCACCTTGATCAGGCGCATCCGCTTGAGCTCGCGGTCGCCGCCGACGAAGTCCGCGACGAAGTCGTTCTTGGGGTGCGCCAGCAGCTCGTCCGGGGCGTCGTACTGCACCAGCTTGCCGCCGCGGAAGATGGCGATCCTGTCGCCCATCTTGACCGCTTCGTCGATGTCGTGGCTGACGAACAGGATGGTTTTCTTGAGGTTCTGCTGCATCTTCAGGAACTCGTCCTGAATGATCTCCCGGTTGATCGGGTCGATCGCGCCGAACGGCTCGTCCATCAAGAGCACCGGCGGGTCGCCGGCGAGGCCGCGCGCCAGCCCGACGCGCTGCTGCTGGCCGCCGGAGAGTTCCTTGGGATAGCGCTCCAGCATGCTGTCGTCGAGCGCGACCATGTTCACCAGCTCGCGCGCCCGCTCCTTGATCTGCTTCGCGTTCCAGCCAAGCATCTTGGGCACGACGGCGATGTTCTGCTCCACCGTCATGTTCGGAAACAGGCCGATCTGCTGGATCACGTAGCCGATGTTCCGGCGCAGCTCGATCAGGTTGTATTCGTCCGTGTCGCGGCCGTCGATGTAGATCTTGCCGCTGGTGTGCGGCACCAGCCGGTTGACCATCTTCAGCGTCGTCGTCTTGCCGCAACCGGACGGGCCCAGGAGGATGCACAGCTCGCCCGTGGGCACCTCGAACGACACGTCGTCGACGGCGCGGACCTCGCCGCGCGGTGTCTGGAAGGTTTTCAGAAGATTTTCGACCTTGATCATGAGCCAGCCCTGTTCACGTGGCGTGATTGTCGTTGGTGTGCGCTGGCCCGCGGCGTCTTGGACCCGCCGGCGCCGCCAGCGCGTGCGTCCCTGGCGTTAGCGCAGCCCGCGCGGGGTCAGGCGCTTTTGCACCCACAGCAGCCCGTAGTCCGCGATCACCGCCAGGATCGACACGGCGATCGCGCCGGTGATCAACTGCCGGGGGTCGGACTGCGAGATGCCGCGCGAGATGAAGGTGCCGAGCCCGCCCGCGCCGATGTAGGCGGCGATCGCGGTGATGCCGATGTTGATCACCACCGCCGTGCGCACGCCGGCCAGGATCACCGGCACGGCGATCGGAATCTCGACGTCGCGCAGGCGCTGGAACGGGCGCATGCCCATGCCGCGCGCCGCCTCGCGCAGGGCGGGATCGACGTTGTCGATGGCGGTGTAGGTGTTGCGGATGATCGGCAGCTGGGAATACAGGAACACCGCGACGACGGCGGGCAGCCAGCCGATGCCCTGGCCGATCAGGGAGAGGATCGGGATCATGATGCCGAACAGCGCGATCGACGGCACCGTCATGATCATGCCGGCGAAGTAGAGCACCGTGTCGGCGATCTTGCGGTTCTGCGTGATCGCGATGCCGATCGGCACGCCGGTCGCGATCGCGAGCGAGACTGCGACCCCGACGACCGACAAATGCTCCAGCGTCCGGTCCCAGATCAGCAGCAGGTTGTCAGATATAAACTGAATCGTCTCCACAGAGCGCTCCCTGCCGTCGTTCCCTGTCAGACTCGTTCGATTATCAAATTTTTAGCGGAGCCCGTCTCCTGGATTCAGCGTTAACAAGCTACGCGCTAAAACTTTCGTCCTTCATCCGGTGCATTCTGTTCTCGATGCGACAATCGCGCCCATCAGGCCGCGAACGCTGATTTTTTCGGGCAACCCTCGCGTGCGCGCGCGGGATCGCGCGCGTCCCGCGCGCCGCCTGTCATTCCCCGCTGTCGGCGTGCATCACGTTATTAGGCGATAGGCTGCCGGGCGAATTGTCAATATCCGACATGCCGGTCGTGCGGGTGCCCAGGTTCCGGCGTAACCCGGAACGGCTCGCTTGCCTAGGCAAGATGCTGAAACGTGGAATCACGTTTCAGCTGAATCTTGCCCGCGTTTCAAAACGTTAGAGCGACATGCCCGAAGGCCGGTTCGGCCCTCGAGCATGTCGCTCTAGGCGGGGTCCGCGGGCGGGCCTTTGGCTTCCTGCGCGGCCGGCAGCAGGTCGATGTGGTCGTGCCGGGCCATCTCGTCGATCAGCAGTTGGACGAACCCATCCGCGGCCTCCGAGAAGGCCGTGGACGCGCGGTGCAGTTCGATATCGACCAGCGGCAGCTGCGGCATCCCGGCCTCGCCGTCGAGCACCCGGCAGCCCGCCGGGACCGACCGCCGGCGCTTGACCGTCGCGGCCATCCCGCCCTCGACCGCGAGGTTGATCCCGGTCGGGCTGGAGGAGACGTAGACCACCCGGAGCGCGCGCTGGATGCGGGCCAGGCTGGCGAACGCGTGGGCGCGGAAGATGCAGCCCTCCGGGTTCAGCGCGAGCGGCAGCGGGTCCAGCGGGTTGTGCACGAACCGCTCGGCGGCGACCCAGCACAGCTGCTCGCGCGCCACGATCAGCCCAGTCGCCGTCGGCCCGTGCCGGATCGTGAGCGCGAGATCGAGCTCGCCGCCTTCCAGCTGCTCGACCAGCCGGGTCGAGAGATCGCAGGTCACCTCCAGCTGAACGTCCGGGAAAGCGGCCGCGAACGCCGACATCACGGCCGGCAGGAAGGCGATCGCGTGCTCGTCGGAGATGCCCAGACGCAGCGAGCGCTTCTGCGTGACCGCGTCGACGGCGGCCGCCGCCTCGTCGTGCAGACGCAGGATCCGCCGGGCGTAGGGCAGCAGCGCCCCGCCCGTGCTGGTCAGTTCGCAGCTGCGGGTGGTGCGCACGAACAACGGCTCGCCGACCTGCTCCTCCAGCCGCTTGATCTGCAGGCTGACGGCCGACTGCGTCCGGTTGAGCGCGCGCGCCGCCGCGGTGAACCCGCCGCCCTCGACGACCCCGACGAAGGCGCGCAGCAGGTCCGGTTCCATGCCCCCTCCCGTGCTCTTCGGGTGGCAGTCTGCCCGAGCCGAAGGGGTGCGTCTATTGCAGTTCCTCATCAATCCAATTGAACATAATCGTTTCACTCATCGCTCTGCCGGGGCGTAGCGTTCTTGGCGTGGCAGCGGGCCCGCTGACCTTCCGACCCGAGAAGGGGTCCCCAGACGGCACAGAAGAGACGGAAGAGGTCAGGCAGATGAACGCCACCGCCCCGGCGCGCGCCAGCGCCGACGCAACCGCCGAACCCGACGTCGCCCCCGACGTCGCCCCCGACTTCGCCCAGTACG
>JAXHMD010000011.1:0-54794 GCA_034521655.1 Rhodovibrio sp. | reverse complement strand
TGGTGCCCCTGGCAGGACTCGAACCTGCACGGCCAATGGCCACGCGATTTTGAGTCGCGCGCGTCTACCGGTTCCGCCACAGGGGCACGGGCGCGTCGACTGCACGCCGCTGGCAGGTGATATAAACCGGCTGCCGGTGCCACGCAAACCCGGCGCGGCGCGCGAATCGCCCGCGCGGGCGGCCCGGCGCGCCGGCGACCAGCCCCGCCCGCCTACTCCGCCGCCCGGCGCCCGCGCCTTGCGGTCGGCGCGGATCATCGCCGCCGCCTTTTCCGCGATCATGATCGTGGGCGCGTTGGTGTTGCCGCTGGTGATCCGCGGCATCACCGAGGCGTCGACCACCCTAAGCCCGCCGATGCCGTGCACGCTCAACCGCGGGTCGACCACGCTGCTCGCCGCGTCCGGCCCCATCGCGCAGGTGCCCACCGGGTGGAAGATCGTGGTGCCGATGTCGCCCGCCGCCCGGGCAAGGTCCGCGTCCGTCTCCACCTCCGCGCCCGGCTTGCGTTCCTGCGGGCGGTAGCGCTGCATCGCCGGCTGCCCCATGATCCGCCGGGTCAGCTTCAGCGCGTCCGCCGCGACCTGCCGGTCGCCCGGGGTCGCCAGGTAGTTCGGCTTGATTGCCGGATAGGTGCGGGGGTCGGCGTCCTGGATGCGCACGTAGCCGCGGCTTTCCGGGCGCAGGTTGCAGACACTGGCGGTGATCCCGGGGAAGGGATGCAGCGGATCGCCCAGCTGGTCGGTCGACAGCGGCTGGACGTGGTATTCCAGATTGGGCGTCTCACAACTCGCATCCGAGCGCGTGAAGCAGCCGAGCTGGCTGGGCGCCATGGTCATCGGCCCGCGCTTGAACAGGGCGTATTCGAGCGCCATGCCCGCCTTGGAGAGCCAGCTGTTCGCCCGCCGGTTCAGCGTGTCCACGCCCTCGACCGAATAGACCGCGCGGATCTGCAGATGATCCTGCAGGTTCTCGCCAACGTTGGGGTTGTCCTGCACGACCTCCACCCCGCGCTCACGCAAGAGCGCGCCCGGCCCGATGCCGGAGAGCTGGAGGATCTGCGGCGACCCCACCGAGCCGGTTGCCAGGATCACCTCGCCGTCGGCCGCGACGCGCGCGTCGACGCCGTCGTGCCACAAGCGCACCCCGGTAACCCGCCGGCCCTGCAGCTCCAGCCGCTGCGCCTGCGCCTTCGTCAGCACGGTCAGGTTGGGGCGGTGCTCGGCCGGACGCAGGAAAGCGTCGACGGTGTTCCAGCGCCGGCCGCGGCGCTGGGTCACCTGGAAGTAGCCCACCCCCTCGTTGCTGCCGCGGTTGAAATCGTGCGTGCGCGGGATGCCCGCCTGCTCGGCCGCGTCGGCGAAGGCGTCCAGGATTTCCCAGGAGATCCGCATGCCTTCCACGCGCAGTTCGCCGCCCGCCCCGTGCAGGTCGTCCGCGCCCCAGGCGTAATCCTCGTGCGCCTTGAAATGGGGCAGCACGTCGTCCCAGCCCCAGCCGGTGCAGCCCAGCTGGCGCCAGCCGTCGTAATCGCGCGCCTGGCCGCGCATGTAGATCATGCCGTTGATCGACGAGCAGCCGCCCAGCACCCGCCCGCGCGGATAGTTGAGCGCGCGGCCGTTCAGCCCGTCCTCCGCTTCGGTCCTGAAGCACCAGTCCGTGCGCGGATTGTTGATGGTGTAGAGGTAGCCGACCGGGATCCGGATCCAGATGTAGTCGTCCTGCCCGCCCGCCTCGAGCAGCAGGACCGAAACCTCCGGGTCCGCGCTCAACCGGTTGGCGAGCACGCAGCCGGCACTGCCCGCGCCCACGATGACATAGTCGAACCGGCCCAGATCCTTGGGCGCCTCCCCAGCGGCCATCGGCTTTTCGCCTCCCCGTGCGAGATCGTTTTGCCGGCCATCCTAGCCGAGCGCGGGCGCCAGGGCGAGACGCGGGCCGCGGTGGAAGAGGTCTCACCACTAAGAGCACCAGGTACATCAACCCTAGTGACCTTCGTGGTCTTTGTGGTGTTAACAGTCCGACACCAGCTGCAAGCGCCCCGTCGAAGCCCCTCGATCACGCCGATTGCCTGCGATTCCGAGGGCTGATAGATCGGAGCGCGATTCGCCGTCCCGTTCTTCTCGCACCGGATTCCATCCCTGCCATGCTCCGCGCCCTGTACGACCGCACGCTCGCCATCGCCGGGCATCGTCACGCCATGCGCGGGCTGGCGGCGGTGTCGTTCGTCGAGAGTTCGGTGTTTCCGATCCCGCCCGACATCCTGATCATCCCGATGGTGATCGCCGAGCGCGCCAAGGCCTGGCGGATCGCGTTCGTCTGCACGGTGGCGAGCGTGCTGGGCGGGCTGCTCGGCTACGCGATCGGGTATTACCTCTACGACACGGTCGGCGAGGCGGTGCTGCAGTTCTACGGCTACACCGACAAGTTCGAGGCGTTTCGTCAGTTCTACGAGACGTGGGGCTTCTGGTTCGTGATGGCGGCCGGGTTCACGCCCTTCCCGTACAAGGTGATCACGATCACGAGCGGCGTGCTGGCGCTGAACCCGCTGGTGTTCTTGATCGCATCAATGGTCTCCCGCGGGGCGCGCTTCTATCTCGTCTCCGGGCTGCTGTGGTACTTCGGAGCGCCGATCAAGGCGTTCATCGAGAAGCACCTGGGCTGGCTGATGGTGCTGTTCTTCGTCCTGCTGTTCGGCGGCTTCGTGGCGATCAAGTATGTCATCTAAGCAGACCGACCTTGCGCATCTGACGCCCGGCGGCCGGCTGGTGCCGGCGGCGATCTTCGCGGTCAGCGTCTCCGCGCTCGCCTTCGCGCTGGTCTCGCAGTACGGCTTCGGGCTCGCCCCCTGCCAGATGTGCATCTGGCAGCGCTGGCCCTACGTCGCCGCGGCGGTGTTCGGCTTCGCGGCCGCAGTCGGTCCGTTCAGCCGGCCGGCGCGCATGACCCTGGTCGCCGCGGCGGGCCTGGCGTTCCTCACCGGCGCGGGGATCGCGGGCTACCACGCCGGCGTGGAGTACGGCTGGTGGGCCGGCGTGCCCGGCTGTTCGGGCGGCACGCTGTCGCCCGACGTCAGCGTCGACGACCTGCAGGCCGCGCTCAGCGGCCAGGACCGGGTGGTGCCGTGCGACGAGCCGGCGTTCGTCTTCGCCGGCCTGTCGATGGCGGGCTGGAACTTCGTGCTGTCGCTCCTGCTGGCCGTCGGCGACGGTCTGGGCGCTGGTCACCCGGCGGGCGGGGTGAAGGACAAGCGACGCGCGAGGTGTTATCGTCCGGCGCGAGGAGGATGAACGCCGATGGGCGAACCGGCCGGCCGCGATCTCTACGAACTGGACTTCTACGCCTGGACCCAGGACCAGGCCCGACGCCTGCGCGCCCTCAAGGGCGACAACCGGTTCGACGCCGCGCGTGTGGCCGAGGAGATCCAGGAATCGGGCCAGCAGAAGCGCGACGCCGTCGCAAGCCACCTGGCGCAGACGGTCGCGCACCTGGTCAAGGCCGCCTGGATCGACAACGCCGACCTCCACCGGACCTGGCGCCACGAGATCGACCGGCATCAGGACCAGGCCTGCTTCGGCCACACGCCCGCGATACGGCGGGACCTGGACGTCGAGACGATCTGGCGCCGGGGCGTTCGTCTGGCGAACAAGAGCTTCCGGACCCACGGCGAACCGGAACTTCCCGAGACACCGCCGTGCCCGTTTACGCTGGCGGCGCTGTTGAGCGAGGCGTTCGACACCGACGCGGCGCTTGGTAAGGTCCGCGGCGCGCTCCGGCGGGATACCGGATAGAAGCGCGCTCGACACCGTCGAGCCCACTGGTGTGACGGCTTGAGCCTAATCCTCCAGTTCGGTGTCCCAGTACAGGAAGTCGTGCCAGCTTTCGTGGAGGTAGTTCGGCGGGAACTTGCGGGCCTGGCGCTGCAGCTCGTGGACGGTCGGCTGGCGCGCGGCGCGCCGGAGCCGCATGCCCGCTTCCTCCGGCGTCTTGTTGGCCTTCAGCAGGTTCATCTCCGCCGAGGCCGTGACGACGTTCTCCCAGGAAGTCCGCCCGCCCCGGGAGCGCGGGATGACGTGGTCGAAGGTGAGCTGTTCGGCGGGCAGGCGGACCCCGGAGTACTGGCACCGGAAACCGTCCCGCAGGAAGACGTTGAAGCGCGTGAACGCCGGCCTTCGGTTCAGCGGCACGTATTCCTTGAGCGAAATGACGCTCGGCAGCTTGATCTCGAAGGACGGCGAGTGGATCGCCTGGTCGTACTCGCTGACGATGTTCACGCGGTCGAGGAAGACCGCCTTCACCGCGTCCTGCCAAGCCCAGATGGACAGCGGGAAGTAGCTCAGCGGACGGAAATCCGCATTCAGAACCAGGGCTGGGAAAGCATTCGCCGGGACGCTCACTGCCCCGCTCTCCTCCTGTGCTCTGCGCGCCGCAGCCGGGAGTGGCCGGCGCTCGTGCAAGCAACGTGATACGCCATCGCGTCGCGTTGCACAAGATTTAGCCTCTCTGGCGCCGAAAACTTCATCTGCTTGTAAAGTCCTCAACGACGCGACCCGCCACGGGACTCTGGCCACAGCGATGAGGGCCTGTCCACCCCCGGGCCTTTGCTTGCCTCCAGTCGCTCAAGATAGCGCCGAACTCGCCAACGGCCAGACGCTGGCGACCCCGAGGAGCCCTACGCCGCTAGGGCAAGATGCTGGAAGGTGGAATCACCTTCCAGCTGAATCTTGCCCTCTCTTGAAGAAGTTAGAGCGACATTCAGCCCGAAGGCCGGTCCGGCCTTCGAGCATGTCACTCTAGGTGCCGGCGCAGGAAGCCGGTCGCCAGTTCCAGGCAGCGCTCGTCGATGCCGTGGCCGAGGCCCGGACGGCTCTCGCTTTCGACCGGCACGCCGGCGGCCTTCAGCGCGGCCTCGGTCTGCGGCATGGCGTGCGCGGGGATGATCTCGTCCTGATCGCCGTGGGTCAGCAGCACCGGCGGCTTGCTCTTGATCTCGGCGTCCAGCTTCTGCGGGCCCGGCAGCAGGGTGGAGAAGCCGATCACGCAGCCGACCGGCTGGGCCCGGCGCAGGCCGCAGTGCAGGGCCATCATGCCGCCCTGCGAGAAGCCGACCAGCCCCAGCCGGTCGGCCCCCAGCCCGTGGCTTTCCAGTTCCCGGTCCAGGAAGGCGTCGACCACCGGCGCGGCGGCTTCCGCGCCCTGGATCATGATCTCGTCGGTCTCGCCGCGGAAAGAGAACCACTGCAGGCCCATCGGGGCGACGTCGCAATCCTGGTGGGCGTGCGGGGAGACGAAGGCCGCCTCGGGGAAGGCCTGCGCCAGCATCGGGGCCAGCTGGATCAGGTCGTTGCCGTCGGCCCCCAGGCCGTGCAGCAGTACGATCAGCTGTTGCGCCGCGCCGCCGCTGGCGGGCTGATGGCGGGGACCGTCGATCTGGGGAATGCTCTGATCGGACATCTTGTGCGGTTTCCGTCCCGTGGTTCTGGGTGAGATGGGTTGGGTTCAGGTGGGCGCGCCGGGGTGGCGGTAGGCGTGCCACAGGAAGCGCGCGGCCGCCGAGCGGTAGGGCCGCCAGGCCTCCGCGATTGCGCGCATCGCCTTGGTGTCGGGCCGGCTTTCCAGCCCGTGGATGCGTTTGGCGGACTCCTGCAGCGCCAGGTCCTGGGCCGGGAAGACGTCGGGGCGATCGAGGGCGAACAGCAGGAAGATCTCCGCCGTCCACACCCCGACCCCCTTCTGCGCGGTCAGGTGCTTGAGCACCGTCTCGTCGTCCTGGCCGGCCAGCCAGTCGAAGTCGAGCGCGCCGGCCGCCGCCTGCTCCGCCAGTCCGGTCAGGTAGCGGACCTTGGGCCGGCTGAGGCCGAGCGTCCGCGCCTCCTGCTCGCTCAGTTGCAGGAACGCCTCGGGGGTGACCGGGTCCAGGCGCGCGCGGATGCGCTGGACGATCGCGCCCGCGGCCTCTTTCGACAGCTGCTGGGCGGCGATCATGTTGACCAGCCCGCCGAAACCGGCTTCCGCCTTGCGCACCGGCGGCAGGCCGCAGGCTTCGTAGGCGCGGCCGAGCGCCGGGTCGGCTTCGGCGAGCGCGTCCAAGGCGGGCTTCAGGCGGATGTCTTGCTGCGGTGCGGGGTCCATGGGGCTGGACCTTAATCGCGCCGGTCGGTAGATGCACCCCCATGACGCCCGCAGCCGCCCCCGACGCAACGCCGCGCCCGCGCCACTCCGAGACGCGCGAGGTGACCCGCTTCGCGCCCTCGCCGACCGGCCTTTTGCACCTGGGCCACGCCTATTCCGCCCTCGACGCCGCGCGGGCGGCCGGCCCGGCAGGCCGTTTCCTGCTGCGGATCGAGGACATCGACACCGCGCGCTGCAAGCCGGAATTCGAACAGGCGATCTTCGACGACCTCGCCTGGCTGGGGCTCAACTGGGAAACGCCGGTGGTGCGCCAAAGCGCGCGGATGGACGCCTACGCCGAGGCCTTGGCGCGTCTGGACGCGCTGGGCGTGACCTACCCCTGCTTCTGCTCGCGCAAGGACATCCGTGCGGAGGCCGAACGGATCGGCGCCGCCCCGCACGGCCCGCTCGGCACCCCCTATCCCGGGACCTGCCGCGACCTGTCGCCGGCCGAACGGCGGGCGCGGATCGACGCCGGCGCCCCCTACTCCGTGCGCCTGGACCACGTGCGGGCGCACGACCGGGTCGGCCGGCCGACCTGGACCGACCGCCGGCACGGCACCTTCCGGGCCGACCTGAGCGAGATCGGCGACGTCATGCTGGCGCGCAAGGAGATCGCCACCAGCTACCATCTGGCCGTGGTGGTGGACGACGCTGGCCAGGGGATCACGCTGGTGACCCGGGGAGAGGACCTGCTGCCGGCGACCCCGATTCACCGCGTGCTGCAGGCGCTCCTGGACCTGCCGGTGCCCGACTGGGCGCACCACCGCCTGCTCGACGACGACCAGGGCAAGCGCCTTGCCAAGCGCGACGACGCGGTCGCGATCCGGGCCTATCGCGCGGCCGGCCACACGCCCGCGCAAGTGCGCGCGCTCGTCGGTGCGTCGGAGTGACCGCCCGCCCGGCAACGGACACCCGGCCGAAGGCGAATCACGATCGCCGCGGCATGGCTGTGAGCGCCGTCACTGTGCGAGACTTGACCCACGGCCAGCTTGACGGACAGTTGGCCGCACGCCGCCCGACGGGCGCGCGGCTGGACCGATACGAGGAGGCCCCGGCACCTTCATGCGACTGACCGTCCTTGGCTGCGGCGACGCGTTCGGCAGCGGCGGCCGTTTGAACACCTGTTTCCAGCTGGACGCGCGCCGGCGGGACGACGGCGGCGAGGTCCGCCTGCTGGTCGACTGCGGGGCGAGCGCGATGGTCTCGATGCACCGGGTCGGCACCGCTCCGGACAGCATCGACGCGATCGCGATCACCCATCTGCACGGCGACCACTTCGGCGGCCTGCCGTTCCTGCTGCTGTACCTGCAGTTCGAGGCCGAGCGCACCCGCCCGCTGGAGATCGCCGGCCCGCCGGGCATCCAGCAGCGGGTCAGGGACGCTTGCGCGGCGCTGTTCGGCAGCATCGACTGCGACTGGCGCTTCGATCTCACGTTCCGCGAATGGGCGGAAGCCGAGCCGGTCACGCTCGCCGGCGTGGAAGTGACGCCGCGGGAGGTCGACCACGGCAAGGGGCTCACCGCCTTCGGCCTCAGGGTGCGCGACGCGGAGAAGACGTTCGCCTACTCCGGCGACACCAAGTGGGTCGACGCGCTGCCGGTGCTGGCGGACGCAGCGGACCTGTTCGTGGTCGAGTGCTACGCCTTCGACCGTGAGCTTCCGACCCACACCGACTACCAGACGCTGCAGGCGCACCTGGACACACTGACCGCCCGGCGGGTCGCGCTCACCCACATGTCGACCTGCATGCTGGACCGCCGCGAGGAATTGCGCCTGGAGCCGCTCGACGACGGCCGGGTGATCGAGCTTTAGCCCAGCAGCCGCGGCGCCCGCCCCTGGCTTGACCGGGCCGCACGCCCGGCGTACGCCATCGTATAACGCCCCGTCGGCCGATCCCGGCGACGGGCTATAACGACAGGCAATACGATTGGGGGAGACCGCCATGATCGATCCGACCCGCCGGCGCACGCTGCAGGGCCTGGGCGCGGTCGCCGGCGCCTCGGCGCTCGGCCTGCCGGGGATTGCACGCGGCGCCGACAAGACGACCGTCGGCGCGCTGCGCTTCACCAGCCACGCGCCCACCTTCGTCGCCAAGGAGCGCGGCTATTTCAAGGAAGCCGGGCTCGACGTCGACCTCAAGTTCTTCCAGGCGGCCCAGCCGATGGCGGTCGCGATCGCCTCGCGCGATGCCGACTATGCCGTGACCGCGATCACCGGCGGCCTGATCAGCCTGGCCGACAAGGGCGCGGTCCGGGTGATCGGCGGCGCGCTGGAGGAGTCCAAGGGCGTCAACGGGCAGAAGATCCTGGCCTCCAACAAGGCCTTCGAAGCCGGCCTGACCGATCCCGGCAAGCTGGACGGCGCCACCTACGGCATGACGCAGGCCGGCTCGTCGTTCCACTACATGGGCGCGCAGATCGCCGCGGCGGAAGGTGCCGACGTCTCTTTCAAGCCGCTGCAGAAGGTGGGCGCGATCATCGGCGCGCTCAAAACCGGCCAGATCGACGCTTGGTCGATCGTCCCGCACATCGCCGAGGCGCTCGCCGGCGGCGGGGCGGTCAAGATCATCGGCGAGGTGGTCGACTACCTGCCGAACTACCAGGTCACGACCGCCTTCACCTCGCCGCAGAACGTCACCCGGGACAGCGAGAAGACGCGCGCCTTCATCGAGGCGTTCGCCAAGGGCGCGCGCGACTACAACGCCGCCCTGGTCGACCAGACTCAAGGCGAGGACGCGGCGGAGGAGATGGTCCGCCTGATCCACAACTACGTCTACACCGACCGCCCCTACGAGAAGGCCGCGCCGTCGATCCGCGCCGGCGCGATGCGGATCAGCGAGGGGGCCGCGCTCAACATGGCCTCGATCGAAAATCAGCTGGGCTGGTTCAAGTCCGAGGGCTTGGTTCCGGGCGGAATCACGCTGGACCAGTTGGTCGACCCGCGGTTCGTGGAGACGACGTAGGCGTCGATGCGGCTCTCGCTGGACGGCGTCTCGCATGCCTACGGACCGACGGAGGTCCTGCGCGACATCTCGCTCACGGTGCCTGACGGGGAGATCGTCTGCCTGATCGGGCCCAGCGGCTGCGGCAAGTCGACCCTGCTGCGCTTCCTGGGCGGGCTGGAGCGGCCAAGCGCCGGCCGCGTGCTGCAGATCGGCGCGCCGCCACCGGGCTCACTGAACCCGCTCACCTACGTCTTCCAGGATTTCGCCCTGCTGCCGTGGCGCACGGTCGCGGGCAACGTGCGCCTGGCGCTGCGAGGATCAACGAAGATCGCGCGGGCCGAGATCGACCGGCTGGTCGACGACGTGCTGGCGCGCACGCGCCTCAGCGACTTCCGCCGCGCCCTACCCAAGCAGATCTCCGGCGGCATGAAGCAGCGCGTGGCGATCGCCCGGGCGCTCGCGGTCAAGCCGGCGGTGATGCTGCTGGACGAACCGTTGAGCGCGCTCGACGCGCAGACGCGCGAACTGCTGCTGGACGACCTCGTGCAGCTGTGGACGCGCACGCCGTTCACCGGCGTCTACGTCACCCACAACCTGGCCGAGGCGGTGCGCGTCGGCCACCGCGTGGTGGTGCTGTCGCGCCGGCCCGGACAGGTCCGGGAGGTCGTGGCGATCGACCGCCCGCTCGCCGAACGCGGCCTCGCCGATCCCGATCTGGAGCGGATCCAGGCCCGGCTGTGGGACCTGATGCGCGAGGAGGCGATGGCCGCCGACCAGGAACTGGCGGACGCGCGGAGCTGAACCATGACCGACTCCGCGATCGATCGGGAGACCCAGGCCGCCTCCGCGGGCCGCCCCGCAAACGGGCAGGCGACGGTGCGCGACGTTCCCTACCGTGGCGGCGGCTTCCGGCCTGTGCGCGTCCGATGGGTGGCGCCGGTGGTGTTCGCGCTTTTGATCGCCTTCCTGGAATACGGAACGCGCGCCGGCTTCATCTCGCCACTGACGATCCCGCGGCCGAGCGCGGTGCTCGCCACCTTCGCCGAGCTGTGGCGGACCGGCATGCTCTGGACCCACTTGCTGCCCAGCCTGCAACGCCTGGCCGTGGGCGCGGCGATGGGTGCCAGCGCCGGCATCGCCGTCGGGGTGGCGATCGGGCTGTTCTCCTACGTCCGGGCCGCGCTGGTGCCGCTGGTGGCCGCCCTGTTCCCGATCCCCAAGATCGCCTTGTTGCCGCTGTTCGTGATCTGGTTCGGGGTCGACGAGGGCTCGAAATACGCGCTGATCGCCTTCGGCACCTTCACGCCCACGGTGGTCTCGACCTACGGCGCGGTCGACAACGTCGACCGCACGCTGATCCGCATGGGCCAGAGCTTCGGCCTCGCGTGGCTGTCGATCGTGCGCAAGATCGTGCTGCCGGGCGCGCTGCCGGGCATTCTCTCGGGCCTCAGGATCTCGCTCGCGATCGCGATCATCCTGCTGGTCGCGGCCGAAATGCTGGGCGCCGAGCACGGCGTCGGCGCGATGATCCTGCAGGCGGGCTCGCTCTACGACCTGGAGCGCCTGTTCGCCGGCGTCGCCATCCTGTCGGCACTCGGCGTGCTGCTGTCGTTCACCATCGGCCAGGCCGAACGCCGCCTGCTCGCCTGGCGGGCTTGAGCGCGTCGCTTGTCACTGAGGAAGACGTAAACGGCAGGAGAATGGCGGAGGGGGTGGGATTCGAACCCACGGTACCGGGGTTGCCGGTACGCCGGTTTTCGAGACCGGTGCCTTCGTCCGCTCGGCCACCCCTCCGCTGGACCCGTCGGCGCGGGCGAACTCACCCGGCGCGAGCCGAGCGGGGACGTAGCAAATGCCGCCCGGCAGCGCAACGGGGTCTGTTCAGACGATGTGAATGCTCCGCGCCGGTTACAAGGGCGCGGCGGGCCGCCGCTCGTGGCACGGCACCCGCCCGCGGGCTCGCCAGCGCGCCGCTGGCCTAACCGGGCCGACGCCTTTGCCGCCTGCATCGTGTTGACACCGTTCCGCGCGTCGTTATAGTCCGCGCGCACGTCCGTCGCGGGGCGCGCCTTCCGGGCGCTGCGGCCGCGGCGAACGACGACGGTGCGCCGCAGTTTCCTCAACCGGCCGCCTTCGCGTTTCAGGTGCGCATCCAGCCGGCGCCGTCTCCTACGCCCTTTCGTCAGGGCTCGTGAGACGTTTGCGCCGCGTTCGCGTCTGGGGGACGGAGGTCGCGGCGGGAAAAGGCTCCATCGGGCGCACCGGCGAATCACGGCCAGATGGACCCGTCCACCAAACCGGCGCTTCTGCTAACACGGAAGACGTCAAACAAGACCGAGACGAGCAGATGTTTGCAGTCATTCAGACCGGCGGAAAGCAGTACAAGGTCGCCAAGCACGACGTTGTGAAGGTCGAGAAGCTCCCGGCCGAGGTCGGCGAGAGCGTCAAGCTCGACGACGTGCGGATGGTCGGCGGCGACGGCGCCTCGCAGGTCGGCGCGCCCAAGCTGGACGGCGCCAGCGTCTCCGCGGAGGTCGTGGATCAGGACAAGAACCGCACGATCCGCATCTTCAAGAAGAAGCGCCGGAAGAACTTCCGCCGCTGCAACGGCCACCGCCAGCGCTACACCCTGCTGCGGGTGACCGACATCGAGGTCGGCGGCAAGTCCGCCGGCGAGGGCGACGCCACCAAGGCCAAGCAGGCCGGGCAAAAGTCCCAGGCGAAGAGCCAGAAGCAGGCGACCCAGTCGGCCACGACCGAGCAGTCGAAGCAGAAGTCGTCCGCCACGACCAAGCAGCGCACCCAGTCCAAGCCCGCCAAGTCGGAGTCGGGCAAGTCGGAGTCGGGCAAGTCGGCGTCGGGCGGCAGCCAGGCCAAGGGCCAGAGCAAGAGCGGCGCGTCCAAGAGCGCCTCGGCCAAGTCCAGCCAGGCCAAGAGCTCCGGCCAATCCAAGAGTTCCGGCCAGTCGAAGAGCGGCGGCAGCAAGAGCGGCGGTCAGTCGAAGAAGAGCGAGGAGTAACGGGTCATGGCGCACAAAAAGGCTGGCGGCAGTACCAAGAACGGCCGCGATACGATCGGCAAAAGGCTCGGCGTCAAGAAGTTTGGCGGCGAGCACGTCATTCCGGGCAACATCCTGATCCGGCAGCGCGGCACGCGCTGGCACCCGGGTGAGAACGTCGGCATGGGCCGGGACTACACCATCTTCGCCAAGACCGAAGGCCAGGTGAAGTTCCGCAAGACCACCGGCGGGCGCACCCTGATCTCCGTGGTGCCGCCAGTCGCCGACGCGGCGGAATAAGCACGCCGACGCGGCGGAGTAACCGCGCGACAGCACGCGCGGCCTTGCGCGCGCTCAAGCGATACGAGACGGGGGAATGGCCGGCCATTCCCCCGTTTTCGTGTTTGTGCGCAAGGGTCTTGGGCGCGCGCCCGGGCGTCGCCACGTAGAGACGGGCAAGGCAGCGGGTCCCTCTCCCCAACGCGGGAGAGGACAGGTGAGGGGGACTCCCCGGCGTATGCCTTGGAGTCCCACCCTCACCCTCCCACGCCGCTCGCGCGGCGCGGGCCCCGCCCTCTCCCGTCCAGGGAGAGGGACGTTAACGCCGACGGGTCGACAGCGATGAAGTTCCTCGACGAAGCGAAGATTTACACCAAGGCCGGCGACGGCGGGAACGGCTGCATGTCGTTCCGCCGCGAGAAGTACATCGAGTTCGGCGGCCCGGACGGCGGCGACGGCGGGCGCGGCGGCGACGTCGTGCTGGTCGCCAAGGGCGACCTCAACACCCTGATCGACTTCCGCTATCACCAGCACGTCAAGGCCGAGCGCGGCCACCACGGCAGCGGCAAGAACCAGACCGGCGCCAACGGCAAGGACGCGCTGATCGAGGTGCCGGTGGGCACCCAGATCCTGGCCGACGACAAGGAGACGCTGCTGGCCGACCTGCAGGCCGACGGCGAGCGGGTGGTGCTGTGCCGGGGCGGCGACGGCGGCTTCGGCAACGTCCGCTACAAGTCGTCCGTCAACCAGGCGCCGCGCCGGGCCGACGACGGCTGGCCGGGTGAGGAGCGCTGGGTCTGGCTCCGGCTCAAGCTGATCGCCGACGTCGGACTGGTGGGCCTGCCCAACGCCGGCAAGTCGACCTTCCTATCGGCGGCCTCGCGCGCGCGGCCGAAGGTGGCGGACTACCCCTTCACCACCCTGCAGCCCAACCTGGGTGTGGCGGAGGCGCACGGCGAACGCTTCGTGATCGCCGACGTGCCCGGCCTGATCGAGGGCGCGAGCGAGGGGCGCGGCCTGGGCGACCGCTTCCTCGGCCACGTCGAGCGCTGCAGCGTCCTCCTGCACCTCATCGACGGCACCGAGGACACCGAGACCGCCTACCAGAAGATCCGCCAGGAGATCGACGCCTACGGCCGCGGCCTGGAGGCGAAGCCCGAAGTGGTCGCGCTCAACAAGGTCGACGCGTTGCCCGACGACCTGGCGGAGGAGCAGGCCCAGCTGCTCGCCAAGGCTTCGGGTCGCACGGTGCACAAGATCTCCGGCATCGCCGGCACCGGCGTGGGCGGCCTGCTGGCGGAACTGCGGAGCTACATCCGGCGCGACCGCGAGGCCGCCGAGGAGGCCGCCGCCGAGCCGTTCGACCCGCTGGCCGCGGACCGGGAGGGACGCTGATGGCCGCCGACGGACAGTCCGCCACGGCCGCCGGCGCAACCGCGGACGGCGTGCTGCCCGCGCTCGGGCAGATGAAGCGCGTGGTGGTCAAGATCGGCTCGGCGCTGCTGGTCGAGGAATCGACCGGCCGGGTCAAGCGCGCCTGGCTGAACGCGCTCGCCGACGATGTCGCCCAGCTCACAGCCGGCGGGACGGAGGTCGTGCTGGTGTCCTCCGGCGCGATCGCGGTCGGCCGGCGCCAGCTCGGCCTGACCCGCAAGGCGATCCGGCTGGAGGAGAAGCAGGCGGCCGCGGCGACCGGGCAGATCCAGCTCGCCCACGCCTACCAGGAAGCGCTCGCCCGCCGCAGGCTTAACGTCTCCCAGGTGCTGGTCACGCTCGCCGACACCGAGGAGCGCCGCCGTCACCTGAACGCCCGCTCGACGATCGCGACCCTGCTGCGCCTGGGCGCGGTGCCGGTGATCAACGAGAACGACACCGTCGCGACCAGCGAGATCCGCTTCGGCGACAACGACCGCTTGGCCGCGCGCGTCGCCGCGATGGTCGACGCCGATGGGCTGGTGCTCTTGTCCGACATCGACGGCCTCTACTCCGGCGATCCCAAGCGCGATCCCGAAGCCCGCTTCATCGAGCGGGTCGACGAGATCACCCCGGAGATCGAGGCGATGGCGGGCGACGCCCTGCCCGGCTACTCCTCCGGCGGGATGGTGACCAAGCTGGCCGCCGCCCGGATCGCGGTCGCCGCCGGCTGCCACATGGCGATCGCGCAGGGCCGGCCGGAGCACGCCCTGCGCGCGGTCGCGGACGGCGGGCGCTGCACCTGGTTCGCGAGCCAGGTCGAGCCGCGCCAGGCGCGCAAGCGCTGGATCGCCGGCACGCTGAAGCCGAAGGGCGCGCTCACCCTGGACGCGGGCGCGCTGAAGGCGCTTCAGGCCGGCAAGTCGCTGCTGCCGGCCGGCGTGACCCAGGTCGACGGCCGGTTCGAGCGCGGCGACGCGGTGATCGTGCGCGACCCGGAAGGCCGCGAAGTCGCCCGCGGCCTGACCGCCTACTCCGACGACGCCGCGCGCCGGATCATCGGCCACAAGTCCCGCGACATCGAACAGATCCTGGGCTACCGCGGCCGCGAGGAACTGATCCACCGCGACGACCTCGCGCTGTCGTAAGGCGCAGCCGGGACTGAAGCGATACGATCCCTGTCCCCGCACCCGCGGGTGTGGTAAGGGCGAGCCGGACGTCCGCCCGCCGGGATATACGGGCGCCCGCGGCGGGTCCCCTCGCCTCCACTGGGAGAGAGGGACAGGGAGAGGAGGTGGGCACGCTGTCGACACCGCGGCGACCTCCTCCCCTAGCCCCTCCTCCCACTGGAGGAGGGGGACAATGGAACGACCGCCCAAGAGCCGATCGGCCGCCAGCCGCCAACACGAACACCCGACGAGAGCCCGCCATGAGCGTCGAAGCGCTGCACGAGACGAACGACCTCCAGGCCCAGATGCAGAGCGTGGGCGAGCGCGCGCGCGAGGCCGCGCTTGCGCTCGCGACAGCCGACGACGCCGCCAAGACGGCCGCGCTCAACGCCGCCGCGGCCGCGCTGCGCCGGCGCGCCGAGGAGCTCAAGCAGGCGAACCAGGCCGACGTCGACGCGGCCGACGGCCTGTCGGCGGCGATGGTCGACCGCCTGGAGCTGACCGACGCGCGGATCGAAGGGATGGCCGCCGGGCTGGAGACGATCGCCCAGCTGCCCGACCCCGTGAACGCCACGCTGGCCGAATGGGAGCGCCCGAACGGCCTGAAGATCGCGCGCGTCTCCGTGCCGATCGGGGTGATCGGCATCATCTACGAAAGCCGGCCCAACGTGACCGCGGACGCGGGCGGTCTGTGCCTGAAGGCCGGCAACGCGGCGATCCTGCGCGGCGGCTCGGAAAGCTGGCACTCCTCCGGCGTGATCCTGGACTGCCTGCGCGAAGGGCTGGAGACCGCCGGTCTGCCCGCGGACGCGCTGCAGCGCCCGCCCACGGCCGACCGCGAGAACGTCGGCCACATGCTGGCGATGGCGGAGACCATCGACCTGATCGTGCCGCGCGGCGGCAAGGGCCTGATCCAGCGGGTGATGGAGAATTCGCGCGTGCCCGTGCTGGCGCACCTGGAAGGGGTGAACCACACCTACGTGCAAGCGAGCGCCGACGTCGCCCAGGCGGTTTCGGTGGTGCATAACGCCAAGCTTCGCCGGCCCGGCATCTGCGGGGCGACGGAGAAGCTGCTGCTCGACCGCGACGCGCTCGCCACGCACTTGGGGCCGATCGTCGACGACCTGACGGCGGCGGGCTGCGAACTGCGCGGCGACGCCACCGTCTGCGCGCAGGATTCCCGGATTCAGCAAGCCAGCGCTGAGGACTGGGACACCGAGTACCTGGCCCCGATCCTGACCATCGGCGCGGTCGACGGGCTGGCGGGCGCGATCCAGCACATCAACCGCCACGGCAGCGGCCACACCGAGGCGATCCTGACGGCCGACGACGCCGCGGCCGAGCGCTTCGGCCGCGAGGTCGACGCCGCGATCTGCATGGTCAACGCCTCCACCCAGTTCGCCGACGGCGGCGAATTCGGCATGGGCGCCGAGATCGGCATCTCGACCGGCCGGCTGCACGCGCGCGGCCCGGTTGGGGCCGCGCAGTTGACGAGCTACAAGTACGTCGTCCGCGGCCACGGCCAGACGCGCCCCTGACGGCGGCGCCCGGTCGAGGCGGCGGGCGCCGGGCGACCGCGCTCGCCGGGCTGGACTCGCCCCCGGTCGCTCAGGGCGCTGGCGCCGACGGCGTTTTGCGTCCCGACGCCGCGCCTCAACGTTTTCCTAACCCGACGAAGGCTATTTGGACTTGGGAGTGGCGTAGGCCGGCAGCCCGGGGGCCGCGATGCAGTCAGGACAGACGGACGGGGCACGCGCCATCGCCGAGCGGGCGATGGACGCGATGACGCGCCATGACGTGCCGGCGACGCCGGAAAACTATACGGTCTGGTACGCCTACGTCGCCGGCTCGGACCCGGAGCTGGTCAAGGCGCTCGACGTGGTGATCTCCAACCGCGGGACCTTCACGGCCGAGCGCAACGCGGAGATCTACGAGCGTTTCTTCTCCCGCTCGCGGCTTGACCATGCCGTCCAAGCCGCCGGCGAGGGTCTAGAAGCGGCGATGGAGCGGGTGCTCCGCCTGCTGAGTGACTACGGCGCCGACCAGAGCGCCTATGGGCGCAAGCTGGCGCAGATGTCGGGCACGCTCGACGGCGGCTCGACGACGGAAACGGTCCAGGCCGTGCTGCGCCAGCTGCGCCAGGAAACCCGCGCGATCCTGGTCAAGAACCAGGAACTGGAGCACCGCCTCAGCCGCTCCAAGCGCGAGATCGAGCAGTTGCGCCAGGACCTGGAGAACGTCCGCCGCGACGCGCTGACCGATCCCTTGACCGGCATCGCCAACCGCAAGCAGTTCGACCAGCGCCTGCGCGAGGCCTGTGCCGCGGCGCTGGAGGACGGCGGCGCGGTCGCGCTGGTGATGGCCGACATCGACCACTTCAAGGCGTTCAACGACCGTTTCGGCCACCGCGTCGGCGACGAGGTGCTGAAACTGGTCGCGCGGCACCTGCGCAACCACGTCAAGGGCCGCGACACCCCGGCCCGCTACGGCGGCGAGGAGTTCGCCCTGATCCTGCCGGCGACCACGCTCGAGGGCGCCAGCGTGCTCGCCGACCAGATCCGCAAGAGCCTGGCGGAGCACAGCCTGACCAGCCGCAAGACCGACCTGCGCTACGGCCGTGTCACGCTGTCGCTGGGCATCGCGGTCTACCGCCTGGGCGAGCGCCTGGACGACCTGCTGCAGCGCGCCGACCGCGCGCTCTACCTCGCCAAGGAGGACCGGCCGGAACCGGGTGTGTACGGAAGCCCGGCTGCCCACGGACGAATCGATCGAGGTCCCCGCCTTCACCACCGCGACGCGCGGCCGGCTGGGAGCATAACCGGCGCCTATCGCTGCTAACCGCGGTGCCGCGCGTTTGACACCCGGCCGTTGCCGGGGCAACTGTCCGGACCCGATCCGCGTGCGGCGGACCCGGGTTCTCGGCCTGCCGCTAATTGCCCCGACCAGGACCCGCCGGTGAGCGATTCCACGACCGCAACCGATCCCAGGCGCCCGCGCGCCGGCCTCGGCGCCCGCAGGCAGAACGCCTGGACCGCCGCGGGCCGCTCCGCGCTCACCAGCCGGCCGGCGACGCCACGCCGGCTCGCACGCGCGCTGGGCGGCACGCTGCCCGGCGCGTGGCCAGCGGATCGGCCTGCTGGGCGGGTCGTTCAACCCGGCCCACGGCGGGCATCTGACGATCTCGGACGCGGCGCTGCGGCGACTGGGCCTGGACGCGGTCTGGTGGCTGGTGTCGCCGCAGAACCCGCTCAAGCCGAAAACCGGCATGGCGCCGCTCACCGAACGGCTCGCCGGCGCGCGCGCGGTGATCGACGGCCGGCGGCACATGCGCGCGACCGCGATCGAGGCGGAGCTGGGCACGCTCTACACGCTGGAGACGCTGCGCGCGCTGACCCGCCGGTTCCCGGGCGTGCGGTTCGTCTGGCTGATGGGCGCGGACAACCTGGTGCAGGTCGACCGCTGGGCGGGCTGGCCGCAAATATTTCACAGCGTGCCCGTTGCCGTTTTCGACCGGCCCAATTATTCTTTAAGGGCGCTCGCCGCGAAAGCGGCGCAGCGCTTCCGCCGCGCCCGGCTGTCGGAAAGTCAGTGCGGGCGTCTGGCGGAGAGCGAACCGCCGGCCTGGGTCTTCCTGCACGCGACCAGGGACCCGCGCTCGGCGACGGAGATCCGGGCGCAAGGCCGCTGATCCCCGACGGGCCGCGAACGCGGGCCCATGGCCAGCGGACCGCGCCGACACTGGCAGGCAAACCTGCCGGCCGAACCGGCAGACGAACCTGAAGGACACGACCGCACCCTTGCCGACCGCCGCGCGCCGCCGCACCGGTCCCGCCCGCCGCCCCCTGGATACGGGGATGCCGCGGCTTGGGGCGGTTCGGGTCGAGGCACGGGCGGTCGCGTCGTGTTCGGCCCCCGCGCCGAACCCGGTGTCCGGCAAGGCGAGCGGCGGTGCCCCGCCTCCGGTCCCGGATCCCTGTTGGCAATCCCGTTTGGTGGAGAGGTAACCATACCAACCGCGCGCACAGCGGGCGCACACCCAGATGTGCCCAAATCCCAGGAGGTCAGCCGAGACATGCTCGAGCTGGTCAAGACGTCGCTGGACGACGATCAGGCGGAAAACGTCGTCGTCATCGAACTCGCCAGCAAAAGCGCCATGGCCGACTACATGGTGGTCGCGAGCGGACGCTCCAGCCGCCAGGTCATCTCGATGGCCGACAAGCTGCGCGAGCGGATCAAGCAGAACGGCCTGCCCGAGGTCCCGGTCGAGGGCATGACCCGCGGCGACTGGGTGCTGGTCGACGCCGGCGACGTGATCGTCCACCTGTTCCGGCCCGAGGTCCGGGCGTTCTACAACCTGGAAAAGATGTGGGGCGGCCCGACCATCGACGAGAGCATGGACGATCCGTCCAGCGAGAACGTGCTGGCGTAGGCGGCGCTGCGAGACTGGCGTCGGCGTGTAGCACGACCACCGAAGCGGGTCCCCTCTCCTTCACTGGGAGGAGAGGGACAGGGTGAGGTGGTTCTGCACAGCGGGACGACCGGGTAGGCCGGCAAGCTAGACCGGGTAGGCCGGCAAGCTAGGGCGCCGCGCGAGCCGCAAGGATGCGGGCAACCTCCTCTCCCTAGCCCTCTCCTCCCATTGGAGGAGAGGGGATAGTAAGGTGGGCCGTCGTCCTTCCCCACGCCCCCACGCACCCAAGAGGCCGTCATGCGCCTGACCCTGGCCGCCGTCGGCCGCTGGAAGCGCGGGCCGCTGCCGGAGCTCTTCGAGGACTACCGCAAGCGCCTCTCCTGGCCGCTCACGCTGAAGGAGGTCAGCGTGCGCAAGCCGCTCGACGGCGCGCAGTTGATCGCGCACGAGGCCGACCTGCTGCAGGCGGCCCTGCCGGAACAAGCTACCCTGGTCGCCCTGGACGCCGGCGGCAAGGCGCTGTCCAGCGAAGCCTTCGCCGACACGCTGGGCGCCTGGGAGGACGACGGCGTGGCGGAGGTCGCGTTCCTGATCGGCGGCAGCGATGGGCTCGATCAAAGCCTCCGGCAGCGCGCCGACCTCGCGCTCTCGCTCGGGCCGATGACCTGGCCGCACATGCTGGTGCGCGTGCTTTTGGCCGAACAGCTGTACCGCGCCCAGGCGATCCGCCAGGGCCACCCCTACCACAAGTAGCCGCCCCGCCAGCCCGCGCCCGATCCCGCCGTCGGCCGGGACTCCTTGCCGCGCCGGGCGAAAAGCCGGGTGCGGGCCCCTGTCGTGAGGCCGTCCGGTCGGCTATAAAGGGGTCGTCATGAGTGAACAGCACGCAACCCCGGCCGCGCTCAATCCCAACCGGCCCCGTCCGGTCGTCCTGTGTGTCCTGGACGGCTGGGCGCTCAACCCCGATCCCACCAACAGCGCCGTCGCGCAGGCGGAAACGCCGGTGATGGACCGGCTGTGGCAGGCAAGCCCGCACGCCACCCTGTCCACCTACGGCGGCGACGTCGGCCTGCCCGAGGGGCAGATGGGCAACTCCGAGGTCGGGCATATGAACCTCGGCGCCGGACGGATCGTGCCGCAGGACCTGGTGCGCGTCGACGAGGCCTGCGAGGACGGTACGATCGCCGAATCGCCGGCGATGAAGGAGGCGATGGCACGATTGGTCGAAGGCGACGTGACCTGCCACCTGATGGGCCTGGTCTCGCCCGGGGGCGTGCACAGTCACCAAAGCCACATCGCCCATCTCGCCAACGCCATGATCGCGGCGGGCCTGAACGTGGTCATCCACGTCTTCACCGACGGCCGCGACACCCCGCCGGACAAGGCCGCCGACTACATCCGCGCCGTGCAGGAAGAGGCGCCGGAGGCCCGGATCGCGACCGTGATCGGCCGCTACTACGCGATGGACCGCGACAAGCGCTGGGAGCGCGTGGAGCAGGCCTTTAGCGCGATCGTCGACGCCGCGGGGCAGCGCACGGCCCCGGACGCGGTCACCGCCGTCGAGCAGGCGCACGCCGAGGGCATCACCGACGAGTTCGTGCCGGCGACCGTGATCGGCGACTACCAGGGCGTGGCCGACGGCGACGTGCTGGTGTGCGCCAACTTCCGCGCCGACCGGGTCCGCGAACTGCTGGGGGCGCTGGTCGACCCCGATTTCGACGGCTTCGCGCGCAAGCGCATGCCGGAGTTCGCGGCCAAGGTCGGGATGGTCGAGTACTCCGAGCGGCTGAACGCGCTGATGGACCCGATTTTCCCGCCGCTCGAGCTGGACAACATGTTCGGTGAGGTGATCTCGCGCGCGGGCCTGACCCAGCTGCGCGCGGCGGAGACGGAGAAGTATCCCCACGTCACCTTCTTCTTCAACGGCGGCGGCGAGGCGCAGTTCGAGGGCGAGGAGCGCACGATGATCCCCTCGCCCAAGGTCGCGACCTACGACCTGCAGCCGGAGATGTCCGCGCCCGCGCTGACCGACGCGCTGGTCGAGGCGGTCGAGGCCGGCAAGCACGACGTCATCGTGGTGAACTTCGCCAACGGCGACATGGTCGGCCACACCGGGGACATGCAGGCCGCGATCCGGGCGGTCGAGACGGTCGACAGCTGCCTCGGCCGGCTGAGCGAGACGGTGCTGAAGGCGGGCGGCTGCATGCTGGTCACCGCCGACCACGGCAACGCCGACCAGATGGTCGACCCGGAAACCGGCGGGCCGCACACCGCGCACACCACCTTTCCCGTCCCGGTCCTGCTGGCGGGCGCGCCCGAGGGCGTCAACGGCCTGCACGACGGCATCCTGGCCGACGTGGCGCCGACGCTGCTGGCGCTGCTGGACCTGCCGCAGCCGGAGGACATGGACGGCCTGTCGCTGCTCGACGGCGAGCCCGCCTACCGACAGACCGCCGCCGATCGTGCCACCGCCTGACCGCCGCCGTTCGCCACGCGTCGCATGCGCGCTTGCGGCGTTGCTGGCGGCGCTGGCAACGCTCTGGCAACCCGGTAACGTGCGTGCGCAGGACGGCGGCGATACGCCGTCCGGCACCTCGCTGGAGAGCATCGAGGAAAAGGCGCAGGAGCGCCGGGAACAGGCGCGCGAGCTGAAGGAAAAGGCGGCGACCCTGTCCGAGCAAGCGCGCAGCCTGAAGGCGAAGTCGGTCACGACCGCCCGGCGGATCCAGGAACTGGAGCGCGAGCTGACCGACATCGAGGATACGCTCGCCACCCTGGAGGCCGAACGGCGGCGCAAGCGCCGGCAGCTCGACGATCGCCAGGGCCAGCTGGCGCAGACGCTGGCCGCCCTGCAGCGGATCGCCGTGCTGCCGCCGGAAGCGCTCGCCGTCGCCCCGGCTTCGCCGCTGGAGATCGTCCGCTCGGCCAACCTGCTGCAGGTCGCCGTGCCCGAGATCGAGCGGCGCGCGCGGTCTCTGAAGCGCGAGATCGCCGACCTGCGCCAGCTGAGCCGGGAGATCACCGATCAGCGCGCCCGGCTGCGCGATACCGCGCGGGACCTGGAACAGGAGCGCACCGAGCTGGAACAGCTGGCCGCGCGCAAACGCGACCTGCGCGCGGACGCGATCGCGCGGTCCGAAACCGCCGCCGAGGAGGCGGAGAAGCTCGCCGAGCGCGCGCAGGACATGCGCGAGTTGATGGCCGAGCTGCAGGCCCAGCGCGAGGCCCGCGAGGCCGCCATGCGCCGCCGTCAGCAGGACGCCGCCCCGACCCCGCAGACCAAGCCGGCCCCGCCGTCACAGTCGGCCGAGCGCCGCACGGCGCCATCGGAAAAGCCCGCGCCGGAGACCCAGGCCCCAGAGACCCAGGCCCCGGAGACCCAGGCCCCAGAGACCCAGGCCCCGGAGACCCAGGCCCAGGAGACCCAAACGGCCGCCCGCACGCCCCCCGACGCGTCCACCGGGGACACGAGGTCCAGCGACACCGCAACGAGCGGCGGCAACGCACGCCTGGACCGGCCCGCGGATATCCGGGCGTTTCCCGACCGGCAAAACAGCCTGACCGTGCCGGCGGCCGGGCGGATCGTGACCCGGTATGGCGAGCGCATGCAGCGCGCCGGCGGGCGGGTCAGCGCCCAGGGGATCGAGATCGTCACCCGGCCGGGCGCGCAGGTGGTGGCGCCGTACGACGGCAAGGTCGTCTACGCCGGACCGTTCCGAGGCTACGGGCGTATCTTGATAATAGAACACGGCGGGCGATATCATAGTCTCCTAGCCGGGCTCGAACGGATCGATGCGGTGGTCGGACAATGGGTGCTCGCGGGCGAGCCCGTCGGCGTGATGGCGGGCGGTGGCGAGGCTGACGGACAGGGCACCCCATCGGCGGGCCGAACTCCGAAACTCTACGTGGAACTCAGGCGCACCGGGCAGCCGATCAATCCGCTGCCCTGGCTCGCGCAAACCGGCGACAAGGTACGAGGTTGATGCGACATTTCCGACTGGCCGCGACGCTCTGCGCCGCCCTGCTGGCTTTCGCCCCGACGGCTCCCGCGCTCGCGCAATCGAACGGCGACGCGGCGGAGAGCGAAGAGCGGTCCGATACCTATCGCCAGCTGAAGCTGTTCGGCGACGTCTTCGAGCGCGTGCGCGCCGACTACGTCGAGAAGACCGGCGACAAGGAGCTCATCGAAGCCGCCATCCAGGGCATGCTGAGCTCGCTGGATCCGCACTCCAGCTATCTCTCCAAGGAGAACTTCCAGGAGATGCAGGTGCAGACCCAGGGCGAGTTCGGCGGCCTGGGCATCGAGGTCACGATGGAGCAGGGCGTGATCAAGGTCGTCTCGCCGATCGACGACACGCCGGCCGCGCGGGCGGGTATCCGCTCTGGCGACCTGATCATCGCGCTGGACGGCGAGCCGGTGACCGGGCTGTCGCTGTCGGAGGCGGTCGACCAGATGCGCGGCAAGGTCGGCACGGAGATCGAGTTGACCATCCGGCGCGGCGAGCGCGAGCCGTTCAAGGTCACGATCGAGCGCGAGAAGATCACCATCCAGTCGGTGCGGTCCAAGACCTTCGGCGACGTCGGCTATCTGCGCATCACCACCTTCAACGAGCAGACTCAGCCGGGACTCGAAGAAGAGATCGCGGCGATCCAGGACGAACTGGGCAGCGACGTGCAGGGCTACGTCATCGACCTGCGCAACAACCCGGGCGGTCTCTTGGAACAGGCGATCTCGGTCTCCGACAGCTTCCTGAAGCAGGGCGAGATCGTCTCCACGCGCGGCCGCGACGACGAGGACAGCCAGCGCTACAACGCCGAAAACGGCGACCTGACCAACGGCAAGCCGCTGGTCGTGCTGATCAACGGCGGCTCCGCCTCGGCCTCAGAGATCGTGGCCGGCGCGCTGCAGGACCACGGCCGGGCGATTCTCCTCGGCACGCAGTCGTTCGGTAAGGGGTCGGTGCAGACGATCATTCCGCTGCCCGGCCACGGTGCCATGCGCCTGACCACGGCGCGCTACTACACCCCCAGCGGCCGGTCGATCCAGGCCAAGGGGATCGCGC
Source organism: Rhodovibrio sp. (assembly GCA_034521655.1). GTDB lineage: Bacteria > Pseudomonadota > Alphaproteobacteria > Kiloniellales > Rhodovibrionaceae > Rhodovibrio. Next base: position 30,345 of record JAXHMD010000011.1, on the reverse strand, counting down.
CCGACATCACCGTCGAGCCGGCCGACGTCGAGGTGATCGACCGGCCGGAGGCACGGCGCGAATCCGACCTGCGCGGTGCCCTCGACAACGGTGGCCAGGACGGGTCAGCCAACGACAACGCGGCCGAGGACAGCGCCCAGGATCAGGAGGCCAAGCAGGACGCCGCCCAGCTGAAAGAGGACTACCAGCTGTCCCGGGCGGTCGACCTGCTGCGCGGTCTGACCCTGTTCAACAAGCGCGTGGCCAACTGATCCCCCTGACGCTCCAGCGCCAGATCGGGGCGCCGGATCGGGTCGCGACGGCCAGTCCCTTGCCACCGCCGATCAAGGAACGGGCACCTTGAGCAGCGCTGACGGGAGGCCGCGCCGGCGCGGCCCGATCACCCTGACGCTGGCATGGCTGGCCGCCCTGGCCGCCGGCGCCGGGCTCGCGGCTTACGCGTTCGTCACCGGGCCGGACACGCCGCCGGTCGACGACCGTCCGCGGTTGTCGATGTCCCTGCCGGAACCGCCGACGCAGGAACGCGCGGAAGCGTCCGGCCCGGTCCCGGGCGACGGCGACGACACCTCCGAGCCGGAGGAATCCCAGAGCAGCAAGCCGCCGGCCGAGGCCGACACCGCCGACGCGGCGCCGGCGAGCGAACCGGACGCGGACGCACCGGGCGCGCCAACCGAACCCGCCGACACGGCGGCGGACGGGGACGCCGCCGCCGGACAGGCCGGCGGTGTCGCCGCGCACATCCCGCAGCCGCCCACAAGCGGCCAGGACCGCCCGACCGATCTGCTGAACGGCGAGGGCGCGGCGGACGCGCCGGACACCGCGGCGACTGGAACCGGTCAGCAGACGGCCAGCCGCGGCGAACCGGCCGAACCGGCCGGCGACACCGAGCGCGCCTCGAACTTGCCCCAACTGCCGGTCAGCGATCCCGACGCCCCGGCGTGGAAACGCTACGCCCAGCGGATGACGCCGCCGCAGGGCGTGCCCAAGATCGCGATCATCGTGCGCGGCCTCGGCCTCTCCAGCGCCGCGGCGGAGACGGCCGTGAACCAGCTCCCGGCGAGCGTCTCCCTCTCGTTCACCCCGTATGCGCGCGAGCGGGCCAAGGCCTGGGCGGCGGAAGCCCGGCGCAACGGGCACGAGGTACTGGTCGACCTGCCGATGGAGCCGGCGAATTATCCGGCCACCGATCCGGGCCCGCAGGCGATCATGACCGAGGTGGACGCGCGCGAGAACCTGCGGCGCCTCGAGTGGCTGCTGGGCCAGGTTGACCGCGAGGTGGGCGCGGTGGCGCAGATGGGCTCGGCCGTGCTCGCCGACCGTCAGGTCGCCGAGCCGGTGCTGCAGGCGCTCAAGGACCGCGGGCTGATGTTCGTCGACAACGGCACGCTCGCCGACAGCGCGGGGCGTGAGATCGCCCGGCGCCTGGGCTTGCCCTTCGCCGTCAACGACCGCACCCTGGACGGCGGCCAGGTCAGCCGGCGCGCGATCGAGGCCCGCCTGGTCGAGGCCGAGCGGCTGGCCCGCGAACAGGGCTTGGCGGTGGTGATGGCCCACCCCTACCCTGTCAGCCTCGAACTGCTGGTCGGCTGGACCGAGGAATTGGAGGCCCGCGGCTTCATCCTGGTGCCGGCGACCTACGCCGCGATCGCGCGCGCTGGGCAGAACGCCGCCCAGCTGCGCTGATCCGCACCCGGTTTCGAAAACGCGTCCACGAACGAAACAGGCGACCGACCCTTAAGATGGCCGAGCAGCACGCCCCCCGCCCCACGCCGGAGCAGATCGAGCGCCTGCCCTACCGGCCCTGCGTCGGGTTGATGCTGCTGAACCGGCACGGGCAGGTGTTCGTCGCCCAGCGCGTCGACGTCCGCGGCGCGGCGTGGCAGATGCCCCAGGGCGGTATCGACGACGGCGAGAGCCCGCGCGACGCGGCGATGCGCGAACTGAAGGAGGAGATCGGCACCGACAGCGCCGAGATCCTGGCGGAAAGCGCGCACTGGCACCGCTACGACCTGCCCGCCCACCTGATCCCCAAGGTCTGGGGCGGCCGGTACCGCGGCCAGACCCAGAAATGGTTCGCCCTGAAGTTCACGGGCGACGACGCGGAGATCGACCTGGAAGCCCACGAGCAGGAGTTCCAGGCTTGGTGCTGGGCCGACGTCGACAAGCTTCCCTCGATGATCGTGCCGTTCAAACGCGACGTCTACGACCAGGTGATCGAAGAGTTCCGCGAGGTGGTCGACCGGCTGCGCGCGGGCGCCGGGGGCTAGAGCGACATGCACGAAGGCCGAACCGGCCTTCGTGCATGTCGCTCTAACTTCTTGAAGAAGGGCAAATTCAGCTGGAGGTGATTCCACCTTCCAGCATCTTGCCCTAATCGCCGCCCGCGTCGATCCTCGCGATCTCGACTTCAGCCATCTGTCGGATCGCGGGGACGTCGCTCTCTACGTAGAGCCAGAGTGATTCAGGAAAGATGCTCTCGTAGTCGTGACGCAGGACGCTCGCGCCGGGCGCGCTGGCGCTCCTTAACCGTCGCCATCTGGCGGAACCTCCAGACCAACCCGTTCGGTCCGTTACTGTAACGGAGAAGGAGCAAGCGTAACACAAAAAGAAAGCCGCCAGAGCCAAGCTCCGGCGGCGTTTCCGGATCGGCGAATGTCCGGCTGCGGATTACGCGTTCGCGGCCGCCAAGCGCGAGGCGCGGTAGCGGACGAACCACCAGGCGCTGCGCGCGGCCATTTGGGCGTACCAACTCTGCGGGTTGAACCCGGAGGCCTTGAGCGTCATCGACACCGCGCGCTCGATCTGCTTGGGGTGATAGTACTCGAACGCCCGGCGCATGTAGGCCTTGTTGTAGGTTTGGCGGTCGTAGGCGGTGCTGGGGTCGCAGTTGGCCGCGTAGTAGGCGTAGGAGAGTTCGTCGTCCTCCGTCTCCAGGACCCGGCCGAGCGCGACGCGCAGGCGCTGGATCTTGCTCGGGTTCTCGCTTTCCAGATAGCGCTTCATGTTCTTGTAGAACATCTTGTAGTGCCTGAGCTCGTCCGCGGCGATGCGCTTGCAGATCTCCTGCAGCACCGGCTCCTGGGTGTGCTGACCGATCGAGCCGTAGTACGAGGAGGTGCCGATCTCGACCATGCAGCGCGCCACCATCTCCCCGGCGCGGCTGCCGCGGACCGACTGCGAGACCTCGATGTCCGGCCGGTAGCCGGCGACGAAGCGGTCGAAATGCTCCTTGTGGCTCCACTCGGGGTCGGCGTATTCCGCCCACCTACCGAGCGCCTGACCGTGCTGGACCTCTTCGTAGGCCCAGTGGTTGAACTCCTCGACCGCCGCGGGATCGTCGGCGAACACGTTGTTCAGGTAGGTCGCGTAGTCCAACGCGTTGAACTCGACCATCGAGGCGGCCTTGATGATCTTCAGGAGTTCAGGGTCCACCTTCGACGGGTCGAACGTGTCCCACGGAATGTCCGTGTCCATGTCCCAGTGGCGCCGCGCGCCGACCGGGTTCTTGGTCTTCCGCTCGGCCGACTTCGGCGCCTCGGTCTGCGTAGCGGCGTGTGCCGTGGTCGTCTGCGTTTCGGCCATCAGGTATCCGCGCCTCGTCTTCGTCGCTGGAACGCGTCGTTCGGTTGACTGTCGATGTGGTTAAAAGCCCCTGGGCTGTATAAAGCGTCCGACGCTGCCGGATTCAAGTCCCGTCGGTCGGCGCCGCGCCGCCTTTTCGCGGCTTTTTCTATGTCCACCCGGATAAACGTCCGTTGATCGGCCGTGTTTCCTTCGGATGGGCAAAAGAAAACGGGACCCGTGTGATCACGGGCCCCGCGTTTGGCTCTCTGTGCAACGCCCACCGTTGGCGCGCGTCAGCCCTGCTCGGCGATCTGCAACGCGCGCAGCTTGGCGTCGGCGACGTCGACCCGGCGCTCGGCGTCGGCCCGGTCGTCCTCGCTCTTGGCATCCGCCACGTCTTCCCGGGCGTTCTTGAGCTCCTGCTCGACGTCCGCGCGCTTCATCTCCGACACCTTGGTCGGATACTCGGCCAGGACGGTGCAGCGCTCGTTGGTGATCTCGGCAAAGCCGCCGGCGACGAAATAGCGCTCGCGCACCGTACGCCCGTCATACAGCCCGACCACCCCCGGCTTGAGCGAGGTGATCAGCGGCGCATGCCGGTGCATGGCACCGATGTCGCCGTCGGCGCCCGGGATGACGACCATGTCGGCACCCTCGGAGAGCAGCAGCTGCTCCGGCGAGACCAGCTCGAAGGCGATCTGTTCCTGTTCCGCCATCGGCGAAAACGCTCCCGTTTGAACCGCACGAAACTCCGTTCAGCCCGGCCCCGGGCGCGCGGGCGCGCGTCCGGGCCCTGGGCCGAGCGGAACCGGCGGTGGTTACGCGGCTTCCTGAGCCAGCTTCTCCGCCTTCTCCATCGCCTCGTCGATCGTGCCGACCAGGTAGAAGGCGTTCTCGGGCAGGTGGTCGTAGTCGCCCTGGCAGATGCCCTTGAAGCCCTTAATGGTGTCCTCGACCGCGACCAGCTTGCCGGGCAGGCCGGTGAACACCTCGGCCACGTGGAACGGCTGCGACAGGAAGCGCTGGATCTTGCGCGCGCGGGCGACGGTGAGCTTGTCCTCCTCGGACAGCTCGTCCATGCCCAGGATCGCGATGATGTCCTGCAGCGACTTGTACTGCTGCAGCACCCGCTGCACCTCGCGCGCGGTCTCGTAGTGCTCCTGACCCAGCACGCGGCTGTCCAGGATGCGGCTGGTCGAGTCCAGCGGGTCCACGGCCGGGTAGATGCCCTGCTCGGCGATCGAGCGCGCCAGCACCGTCGTGGCGTCCAAGTGGGAGAACGCGGTCGCCGGCGCCGGGTCGGTCAGGTCGTCGGCCGGGACGTAAATCGCCTGCACCGACGTGATCGAGCCCTGCTTGGTCGTGGTAATCCGCTCCTGCAGCTCGCCCATGTCGGTGCCCAGCGTCGGCTGGTAGCCCACCGCGGAGGGAATGCGGCCCAGCAGCGCGGACACTTCCTGGCCGGCCTGGGTGAAGCGGAAGATGTTGTCGATGAACAGCAGGACGTCCTGGCCCTCCTGGTCGCGGAAGTATTCCGCCACCGTCAGGCCCGTCAGGCCGACGCGGGCACGCGCTCCCGGGGGCTCGTTCATCTGGCCGTAGATCAGCGCGGCCTTGCTGTCGCCGTCGAGCTGGATCACGCCCGAGTCCATCATCTCGTGGTAGAGGTCGTTACCCTCGCGCGTGCGCTCGCCCACGCCGGCGAACACGGAATAGCCGCCGTGCGCCTTGGCGATGTTGTTGATCAGCTCCTGGATCAGCACGGTCTTGCCCACGCCGGCGCCGCCGAACAGGCCGATCTTACCGCCGCGCGGATACGGCTCCAGCAGGTCGATCACCTTGATGCCGGTGACCAGCATCTCGCTCTCGGTGTTCTGGTCGACGTATTCCGGGGCCTTGGCGTGGATCGGCGCCTTTTGCTTGGTCTTGATCGGACCGCGCTCGTCGATCGGCTCGCCGATCACGTTCATGATCCGGCCCAGGCACTCCGGCCCGACCGGAACCGTGATCGGCGCGCCGGTATCGGTCACGTCCTGCCCGCGGGTCAGGCCCTCGGTGGCGTCCATCGCGATGGTGCGGACCTCGGTCTCGCCCAGGTGCTGCGCGACCTCGAGCACCAGGCGGTTGCCGTGGTTGTCGCACTCCAGCGCGTTCATGATCGAGGGCAGGTCGCCCTCGAACTTAACGTCGATCACCGGGCCCAAGACCTGTGTGATCTTGCCGACCAGGTTCTTGCCCTGTGCCATGTGCGCTCTCGCTCCTTCGGGTTGAGCGTCGCGGACCGGATCGCCGCCTGCGCGTCTCACGCACAACCGGCGTTAGGCCGCGTCCTACTTCATCGACTCGGCGGCCGAGACGATCTCGTTCAGTTCGGTCGTGATCACGGCCTGACGCGTCCGGTTGTAGGTCTGCGTCAGGTCGTCGATCATGTCCTCGGCGTTGCGGGTCGCGCCGTCCATCGCGGTCATGCGCGCGCCCTGCTCGCCGGCGTTGTTCTCCAACAGCGAGCGGAAGATCTGCACCGCCAGGTTGCGCGGCAAGAGCTCGTTGAGGATCGATTCCTCGTCCGGCTCGAACTCGTAGGTGCCGCCGCCGCTGCTGGCGGACCCGCCGGTCTCCCCGTCGCCCTGCTGGACGAACTGCGCGGCGTCTTCTTTCCCCCGCTCGTGCTCGGCGAGCTCTTCCTGGGCGGAGAAGGGCACCAGCTGCTGCACCGTCACGATCTGGCGCATCGCCGACTTGAAGCGCGAATAGACCAGCTGGCAGACGTCGAACTCGCCGTCCTCGAACAGCTTGGTGATCCGGTCGGCGTAGGCCCGCGCGGTGTCGTAGTTCAGCTCCTTGCCGATCTCGCCCGAGCCCTCGACCAGCATGCTCGGATGCATCCGCCGCATCTGGTCGTAGCCCTTGCGGCCAATGGCGAACACCTTGACCGACTTGCCCTCGTTGCGCAGCTGCTTGATCCGCCGGTCCGCCTCGCGCACCAGGTTGGAGTTGAAGCCGCCGCACAGGCCGCGGTCGGCGGTGCACAGCACGACCAGATAGGTCTGGTCGCTGCCCGTGCCGGCCAGCATCTTGGGCGCGCCCGGCCGCCCTTCCACGCTGGCGGCCAGCGCGGCCAGCATGCGCTGCATGCGCTCGGCATACGGGCGCGCGGCCTCCGCCTGCTCCTGGGCGCGGCGCAGCTTCGCGGCCGCGACCATCTTCATGGCCTGCGTGATCTTGCGGGTCGACTTGACGCTGTCGATCCGGTTCTTGAGGTCCTTGAGGCTAGCCACGGTGCTGTGCCGCTCCCGTTCGAGGCGATCCCGTTAGACGCGATCCCGTTAGACGCCGGCCCGGCCGGCTCCGGCGGTTCACGCGAACTTCTTGGAGAAGTCGTCGAGGAACTTGGAGATCCGCTTCTCCAGGTCGTCGTCCAGCTTCTGCTGGTCGCGGATCGTCTTCAGGATTTCCTGGCCCTTGTCGCGCGCCTCGTCGAGCATCTGCAGCTCGAAGCGCCGGACGTCGCCGGTGTCCAGGTTGTCCAGGTAGCCGCGCGTACCGGCGAAGATCACCAGGACCTGTTCCTCCACCGTCAGCGGCGAGTACTGGTCCTGCTTCAGCGTCTCCACCAGCCGCGCGCCGCGGCGCAGCAGACGCTGGGTCGAGGCGTCGAGGTCGGCGGCGAACTGCGCGAACGCCTCCATCTCGCGGTACTGCGCCAGTTCCAGCTTGATCGGCCCGGCGACCTGCTTCATCGCCTTGATCTGCGCGCTGGAGCCGACGCGCGACACCGAGATGCCGACGTTCACCGCCGGGCGGACGCCCTTGTTGAACAGGTCGGTCTCCAGGAAGATCTGGCCGTCGGTGATCGAAATGACGTTGGTCGGAATGTACGCCGCGACGTCGCCGGCCTGCGTCTCGACGATCGGCAGGGCGGTCAGGGAACCCGCGCCGCGCTCGTCGGACATCTTCGCCGCGCGCTCCAGCAGGCGGCTGTGCAGGTAGAACACGTCGCCCGGAAAGGCCTCGCGGCCCGGCGGCCGGCGCAGCAGCAGCGACATCTGGCGGTAGGCGATCGCCTGCTTGGTCAGGTCGTCGTAGACCGCCAGCGCGTGCATGCCGTTGTCGCGGAAGTACTCGCCCATCGCGCAGCCGGCGTAGGGCGCCAGGAACTGCAGCGGGGCCGGCTCGGACGCCGTCGCGGCGACGACGATGGAGTACTCCATCGCGCCCTCGTCCTCCAGCGTCTTCACCAGCTGCGCCACGGTGGAACGCTTCTGGCCGACGGCGATGTAGATGCAGTAGAGCTTCTTGCTCTCGTCGGCGGTCTGGTTGACCGACTTCTGGTTCAGGATCGTGTCCAGCGCGATCGCCGACTTGCCGGTCTGACGGTCGCCGATGATCAGCTCGCGCTGACCGCGGCCGATCGGGATCAGCGCGTCGATCGCCTTCAGGCCGGTCTGCATCGGCTCGCTGACCGACTGGCGCGGGATGATGCCCGGCGCCTTGACGTCGACCTGGCGGTTTTCCTTGGTCTTGATCGGGCCCTTGCCGTCGATCGGGTTGCCGAGCGCGTCGACGACGCGGCCCAGCATCTCCTTGCCCACACCGACCGAGACGATCTGACCGGTCCGCTTGACCGTGTCGCCCTCGCCGATGCCGCGGTCGGAGCCGAACAGCACGACGCCGACGTTGTCGTGCTCGAGGTTCAGCGCCATGCCGGTGATGCCGCCCGGGAACTCGACCAGCTCGCCGGCCTGGACGTTGTCGAGCCCGTACACGCGGGCGACGCCGTCACCCACCGACAGCACCTGGCCGACCTCGGCGACATCCGCCTCGGCGCCGAAGTTCTCGATCTGCTCCTTGAGGATCGCGGAGATTTCCGAAGCGCCGATGTCCATCAGCCAGCCCCTTTCATCTGCTGCTGCAGTCTATTGAGCTTACTGCGCAGGGAATTGTCGATCATACGGCTGCCCACGTGCACCACCATGCCGCCGATCAGCTCGGGGTCGACGCGGGTCTCGATATTCACCTTGCCGCCGACGGAGCGCTTGAGCGCGTCCGTCAGGGCGGATTCCTGGTCCTTGTTCAGCTCGCGCGCGACCGTCACCTTGGCGGTGATCTCGCCGCGCTTGCGCGCCAGCGCCTGGAGATAACCGTCGATCATCTCCGGCAGCGCGAACAGCCGGCGGTTCTTGGACACCACCAGGCAGAAATTCTTGGTCACCGGGTCGACCCCGGCCTTGTCCAACACCGCCTTCATCGCGGCGTCCTGCTTGTCCCGGTCGAACAGCGGATTGCGCAGCAGGCGGCGGAACTCGTCGCTTCCGTCGATCAGCGCGCGCAGGCCGCGCAGATCCTCGGCCACCTGGTCGAGCTTCTTCTGCTGTTCAGCCAGGTCGAGGAGCGCGTGCGCGTAGCGCGCGGCCAGACCTCCGACAGGCTTGCTTTCGGCTGGCAAGGCGGAAGGCCCCCTTGAGGTATAAAAGAAGGTCGCGTCGGCCGGGCGGCACCCGTCCGACCGCGCGTGCGTGCAAGACGTACGGCGCCTCCGGACCCTCCCGGCCCGAAAGCGCGCGTTTGGTATCATAGCCCCAACGGGCTTGCAAGGCGGTGGGTGGGCTTCGACGCGACCGTGCCGTCCGGCCGCCGCGAGCGCGCCGAATTTCCTTCGCGCAGGCCGTCGTCTGGCGGGCGTCTGCGCGCCGCCGCACTCAGCCGCCTGCCGCCAATCACGCCAATGCGCCTCACCGGATCTGAAGGGCGATCTGCACGGCATAGGAACACAGCAACAGCCCGGCGCCCAGAACGAAGAACACCGTCTGCCACCAGCGATACCGGCGCATCCGACGTTCGTAGGCGCCGAGCGCCTCCCGGTTCAGCTGGGCCAGGTTCAGGTCAGGGGAAATGCCGTGAGGCCCTGCGTCCTCGACCCGGCGGCGCAGTTTCTCGTGCGACCAGCGCACGTAAAGGTCCCAGGCGCTTTGGACGAGAATCAACATGACGCCGATCAGGCCGACGACGCTTCCGGCTAAGGCCACGGCGGCCGCCTCGCCCGTTCCCGTCGCCTCGCCGATGCGATCGCGCCGCCGATCATCTTGAGCGCTGGGCGTCGGCATGCCGCTCGGACGACAGTGATTGGCGCAGGTCCTGCAGGTCTCGGCGCAGCGCGTGCACTTCCTCCCGCAACGCCGACACTTCTTCCGCTGCGGGATTGGTCGTGGCGCCGGACGCAGATGCGGCCACGGCGGTGATCTCGCCGCCGCGCTCGCGCCCGCCCTCTGGGGTATCATCCTCGTAGACACCCGGGCCGTTGCGGGCGGGCGGATCAGAGACTCGCCATCCCGCCGCATCGTCGACGGGCAAAACCATCAGGCGCGGTGCTACGTCCATCGCGTCAAACGCAAGCGCCAGGATATTCAGATCGATCCCGCCGAAGCCGCGCCCGTTCTCCAACCTCGAAATCGTGGATGTTGAGACGCCGATCCGATTGGCGAGTTCCCGCTGGGTCCAGTCGCATCGCTCCTGGCGAAGCCGACGGACGCATTGGCGCACCGCTTCCGCGAAACCGCGGACGCGGAGAACGCGCTCGCGCATCTCCGGCTTTAGCCCTTCGATTAGTTCAGCTTCGAGATCTTCGCTATCGATAAACCGTCGCGTGTTCGACGTCGCCATAGCTCGCCCTCGCTTCATATGAGGCCTTGAGCTTCGGCTTCCGCGACCTGGGCGATCGACATCGGATCGCTGTCAGGATCACAGACGCAGAACAGCAATGCGCGATTCGGTCCGACCAACACGTGCGCCTCGATCACAGGGTCGATCCCCGAAAACCAGTTTGCCGGCACGCGGTAATGCACCACCTGTCCGTGGTGGTAGCTGCCGACGGACCGTCGGCGACATGGAACAGCGATTCAGCGCCTCGCCGACGAATGCCATGACGTCCCCCGGAACGGCGGCGATCTTGTAGAGCGCCGCCGTGCTCTGGTCGGGCTGATCTCTAAGTTGGGCGAGGGTCTGGCTCACGTTGTCTGTCGCGCTTAGCTTGTAGCTCAAGGGTCTATCCCCCATCTAAGCGGAGATTTGCGCCTGTGGCAACAGGTTTGCGCCTGATGCACAACAAAACCCCGGTAGATGAAACTCTCTGGCTGCCGGCCCGCCGATGCAAGCAATAAGGCGGTCCGAAACCCCTATACGCTCGCAATAATTGTTCTTATTTAACAACCAGGCCGCTGTGCAAGCTACGACCCGTTCCCGTCGATAAGCGGCGCGCATCCGGCTTGTTTCGCGATTTGCGCGAGTTGGACCAGGTTTTGCTGCGGCAATTGCGCGCCTGCCGCGACCGGACGTCCTCGAGGGGGCCGGGACACGGTGTTTGGGCGCGGCGCCCGAGAACGGCGTCATCCCACAGCTGCCGTGCGGGCGAGAGACCGCTGAACCGTGCCCGCTTAAGGACCTTCCGCTACAAGAAAGTATACGGATCCACGTCGACGGTCAGCCGCACCTTGCTCGGCACCGGCACCTGCGCGAGCCAGGCGCGCAGGATCGGTTGCGGGGCCATGTCGCGGCGGGTCTTGAACAGCATCCGCCGGCGGTGGCGGCCGCGCAGCACGGCGAGCGGCGCGGGCGCTGGGCCCAGGACCTCGACGCCCTCCTGGTCGGGGGCGGCGAGCGCGAGCGCGCGGGCGGTCTGGTCGACCGCGGCCTCGTCCTCGGATGACAGGATCAGCGCGGCCAGGCGCGTGAAGGGCGGCATGCCGGCGGCCTTGCGCCCCTCCGCCTCGACCTCCAGGAAGCGGTCGCGTTCGCCCTCGACCAGGGCGCGCAGCACCTGGTGGCCGGGTTCGTAGGTCTGCAGCAGCACCCGGCCCGGCCGCTCCGCCCGGCCGGCGCGGCCGGCCACCTGGTGCAGCATCTGGTAGGTCCGCTCGCCCGCGCGCAGGTCGCCGCCGGAAAGGCCCAGGTCGGCGTCGACCACGCCCACCAGCGTCAGGTCGGGGAAGTGGTTGCCCTTGGCCACGATCTGGGTGCCGATCAGGAGGTCGACCTCCCGGTTCTGCACCGCGTCCACGAAGCGCTGCGCGCTCTCCGGCCCGGTCACGGTGTCGGAGGCCATCAGCGCCACGCGCGCGTTCGGGAACAGGGTGGCGACCTCCTCGCTCAGCCGCTCAACGCCGGGGCCGCAGGCGGCGAAGGAGTCCGGGTCGCCGCAGTCCGGGCACTTGGCCGGCGGGCGCTGGGCGAAGCCGCAGTGGTGGCACTGCAGCTGGCGGATCAGCCGGTGCTCGACCAGCCAGGCGGTGCAGTGCGGGCACTGCAGGCGGAACCCGCAGGTCCGGCACAGCGTGAGCGGCGCGTAGCCCCGGCGGTTCAGGAACAACAGCGCCTGCTCGCCGCGGTCCAGCGTCTCCTGCAGGGCCGCGCGCAGGGCGGGGGCGAGGTAGGAAGTGCCGTGGCCCGGGATCGGCTTGGGCCGGTCCTGGCGCAGGTCGATCGGCGCGATCTCCGGCAACCGCGCGCCGGCGTGGCGTTCGGGCAGCTGCACCCGGTCGTAGCGCCCGGCGCGGACGTTCTCCATCGTCTCCAGCGACGGCGTCGCGGACACCAGGATCGCCGGCAGGTGCCCCAGCCGGGCGCGCACGATCGCCATGTCGCGGGCGTGGTAGGGCACGCCCTCCTCCTGCTTGAACGCCTGCTCGTGCTCCTCGTCGACCACGATCAGGCCCAGATCGGGATACGGCAGGAACAGCGCCGAACGGGCGCCCACGACCACCCGCGCCTCGCCCTCGGCGACCGCGCGCCAGGTGCGCCGGCGCTCGCCGTGGTTCAGTTCGGAGTGCCAGACCGCGGGCTCGACCCCGAAGCGCCGCTCGAACCGGCCCAGCCATTGCGCCGACAGCGCGATCTCTGGCAGCAGCACCAGCACCTGGCGATCCGCGGCGAGCGCGCGGATCACCGCCTCGAAGTAGACCTCCGTCTTGCCGGAGCCGGTGACGCCGTCGATCAGCGTGACCGAAAACGCGTCGGCGTCGACCTTGGCGCACAGCTGGTCCGCCGCGTCGCGCTGCGCCTGCGACAGCTCGGGACCGGGCGTCTGGGGATCGGGCGGGTCGAACCGCCGGCCGGGGCCGAGCTCGACGCGCTCCAGCACGCCCGCATCGGCCAGACCGCGCACCACGCCGTCTGAGACCCCGGCCTCGCGCGTCAGTTCCGACAGGGTCCGCGCCGGCCCCTCGGCGAGCACGTCGAGCACCCGCCGACGCGCCCGGGTCAGCTTCAGGCCGCGGGCTTCAGGGTCGGCGTCGGCGCGCAGGTAGCCCACCCGCGGCGTCGGCGGGTCGAGCGCGGCCGGCACCGAAAGGCACATCTTCAAGACCGCGCCGGGCGCTGCGAGGTAATACGCCGCCACCCAGTCGACGAAGCGGCGCAGCGCCTCGGGCAGCGGCGGCGCGTCGAACCGCCGCTGCACCGGGCGCAGCTTGCCTTCCGGCACCTCGCTGTCGTCGGGATCGACCGCCCAGACCGCGCCCGGCAGCCGCTGCCGGCCGAGCGGCACCTCGACGAGCGCGCCCGGCTCCAGCGCCATCTCGCCCGGCAGCTTGTAGTCGTAGGCGCCGTCGAGCGGCCGGGGCAGCAGTACGCGCACCCGCCGGGCGGGCGCGTCGGTGGCGTCGAATAAAGTCCCGGCCGGGCGCGTCGGTTCGGCAGCCGTCGCACCGCGGGCAGGGTTGGCGCGCTCTACGGCCATCGGATACACTCCGGTCCGCGCGGCTGCGGTGCCTTGGCGCGGCACGAACGCATCCGCTGCCAGGAAAGGACCCGGCCGAGAGCCATGAAATTCTTCATCGACACCGCCGACATCGACGAGATCCGCGAGCTGGCGGCCACCGGCCTGGTGGACGGCGTGACCACCAACCCGTCCCTGGTCGCCAAAACCGGGCGCGACTTCTTCGAGGTGTTGTCCGACATCTGCTCCATCGTGCCCGGCCCGGTGAGCGCGGAGGTCGCGGCGACCGACTTCGAGACCATGCTGGCGGAGGGCCGCGAGCTCGCCAAGGTCGCCGACAACATCGCGGTCAAGGTGCCGCTGACCCCCGACGGGCTGAAGGCGTGCAAGACGCTCGCCGACGAAGGCACCCAGGTCAACGTGACGCTGTGCTTCTCCGCGGCGCAGGCACTGCTCGCGGCCAAGGCCGGGGCCGCGTTCGTGTCGCCGTTCGTCGGCCGCCTGGACGACATCGGCCAGGACGGCATGGCCCTGATCGGCGAGATCTGCGAGATCTTCCAGGCGCAGCCCGAGATCACGACGGAAGTTCTGGTCGCCTCGATCCGGCATCCGATCCACGTCACCGAATCGGCCAAGATGGGCGCGGAAGTCGCCACCGTGCCGCCCAAGGTGCTGCGGCAGATGTTCCAGCACCCGCTGACCGACAAGGGCCTGGACGCCTTCCTCAACGACTGGGCCAAGACCGGCCAGTCGATCCTGAACCGCAGCAAGGCCGCGGAATAGCATGACGCAGAAAGGCACCGACGCGACCTCCGGCGAGCCCAGCTCGGGCGATTCGGAGAGCGGGCCCGACAGCGGCGCGAACGAGCCGACGCTGAGCGACGCGTCGGTGGCCGACTATCTGCGCCGCAACCCGGACTTCCTCCAGCGTCACCACGATCTGCTCGAGGTCCTGGAGCCGCCCCGCCGCGGCGACGGGGAGGATGTCGTCGACCTGCAGCAGTTCATGCTCGACCGGCTGCGCCGGGAAGTCGGGCAACTCAAGGAATCGCGCGACGAGCTGCTCTACACCGGCCGGGCGAACATGGCCTCGACCGGTCGGATCCATCAGGCGGTGCTGGCGATCCTGGAAGCCCGTTCGTTCGAGCACCTGATCGACACGGTGGTGACGGACGTCGGCGTGATCCTCGACCTCGACGCGGTGACGCTGTGCGTGGAGCAGGCGCAGGACGGCCCGGCGCCCTCGCGCATCCGCGGCGTGCACCAACTGGAGGCCGGCACGGTCGAGGCGCTGCTCGGTCCCAAGCGCACCCACGCCTTCCTGGCCGACATCCACGGCGAGCCGGAGCTGTTCGGCTCCGCGGCCGGCTTGGTGCGTTCCGCGGGCTTCCTGCGCATGAACATCTCCAGCGCCACCCCGCCCGCGCTCCTGGCGCTCGGCTCGCGCAAGCCCGACCATTTCGACCCCGGCCAGGGCAGCGAGCTGCTGCAGTTCCTCGCCCAGTCGCTGGAGGCGTCGATCCGCCAATGGCTGGAACTGCCGGCATAAGCGACCGTCGCGCGCAGCCCGCGGGTCCGGCGGCAAACACGCTGCCCGACCCGGCCGATGTCGCGGCCGACGATCTGGTGCGCGCGATCCACGGCTGGCACGCGTGGCTGACCCACGAAAAGCAGGCCAGCCGCCACACCCGCGACGCCTATGCCCGCGACCTGCAGGCGTTCCTGCAGTTCGTCGCCGGCCACTTGGGCGACCGGCCCGGTCTGAGCGAGCTGGAATCCCTGACGGTCGCCGACTTCCGGGCCTGGCTGGCCGACCGTCATGCGCGCGGGCTGCGGCGCACCTCGACCGCCCGGGCGCTGTCGACCGTGCGCAATTTTTTCGCCTGGGCCGCGCGCAACGAGTTGGCGCAGAACGCCGCCGTGCGCGCCGTCCGCGCCCCGCGGCTGCCCCGCCAGGTGCCCAAGGCCCTGACCTCCGAGGACATGCAGGAGGTCCTGCGCAGCGTGCGCGACCTCGCGCCCGAACCCTGGGTCGCCAAGCGCGACGTCGCGGTCATGCTGCTGCTCTACGGCTGCGGCCTGCGCATCGGGGAGGCGCTTGCCCTCAGCGTGCAGGAGGCGCCGTGCGAAAGCGATGAGGTGTTGCTGGTAACCGGCAAGGGCAACAAGCAGCGCCGGGTCCCGCTGCTGCCGATCGTGGGTCAGGCCGTGCAGGCCTATCTGGCCGCCTGTCCGCACACCCTGCGCCCCCACGATCCGCTGTTCCTGGGCGTGCGCGGCGGCCCGCTGTCCGCCCGCCGGCTGCAGGAGCGCCTGCAGCAGATCCGCCGCGCGATCGGTCTTTCGGAATCGACCACGCCGCACGCCCTGCGCCACACCTTCGCCACCCAGCTGCTCTCCGCCGGCGGCGACCTGCGGGCGATCCAGGAACTGCTCGGCCACGCCAGCCTGTCGACCACCCAGCGCTACACCGCCGTGGACGCCACCGGCCTGGCCCGCGTCTACGACCAGGCCCACCCGCGGGCGAAGGGGTAGGCGCGTCCGCCTAGCGCGACATGCTCGAAGGCCGAACCGGCCTTCGGGCTGAATGTCGCTCTAACTTCCTGAAGACAGGGCAAGATTCAGCTGGAAGGTGATTCCACCTTCCAGCATCTTGCCCTAGCGCATTCCCGTCAGGCGAGTCCGGGCCAGCGACGGGCCAGCATCGCCCGGTGGGCCAGAACACCCATCGGGCCCCCTTCGACACGGCCGCTGACGCGGCCTGCTCAGGATGACGTCAGGTGTTGTGCGGAGCGGCATATCGTCATCACCCGCAGATCGTCGACGTCATCCTGAGCAGCCGGCCGAAGGTCGGCGTGTCGAAGGACCTCTGACGGGTATCTTCACAAGCCAACCGGCCCGCGCGCACGAGAAGGGCCCACCGCCGAACTAGGGCAGTGGGCCTTCTCACGTCCGAACCAGAGGTCGATCGGTCAGTTGACCAGCTTCTGCCACCAGCCCCGGCGCTTGGGCGCGGGCGGTTGCTCGCCGACCTCGTCGACGCCGCTCGGCTGAGCGGCCTCGCCGAACGCGGTCTCCGCGGTCGCGGCGCCGTCGGCCGTCCCCTGAGCCGCGTTCGAACCAGCGGTGGAGTCAGGCGTCGCGGCGTCGGGGTCCGGCTCGGGTTCCGGCTGTGTCTGCTGACCGGCGTCGATTCCGGAGTCCGCCGGTGCGCCAGACGCCATCGCCTGCGGGTCGGCGGCGTTCGCCGTGTCCGCGGGCTGGTCGGCGTTCGTGTCCGCGGCGGCGTCGGCTGGAGCGTCCGCCGGCTGGGCCTGCTTGCGGCCGCCCTTGGCGGTTTTGCGACCCCCGCTGGACTTGCTCTTGCGCTTGCTCTTGCCCGCGGTTTCGCCCGCGTCGGCCTGCCGCGTTGTCCGCGGCGGCGTCACTGGCGGCCTCCGCGGCCGCTGCACCCTCGGCGGTGTCGTCCGGTGCGGCCTTTTTGCGCGACTTACGGGGGCGACTGCTCCGCTTGCTCTTGCCGCCCGAACTCTGGGCCGCCGCCGCGTCGCCGTCGTCCGCGCCGGCCGGCTGGGCGCCCTCGCCCGTGTCCGCAGGCGCTGACGCAGCGGGTTCCGCAGGCGCGTCGTCGGCGGCCGCGTCAGCCTCAGCCGGCGCATCGGCGTCGGCCTCCGCGGCCGGCTCAGGCGTATCGACGAACGACGGGCCGTCATCGCCCGGGCCCTCGTCCAACGGCTGGCCGTCATCCGGCTGCTGGTCGGCCAGTTGCTGATCGGTCGCCGGATGATCACCGCTCTGGGCCTCGGCGCCCGGCTCGTCCTCGCGCCGGCGGGAGCGTCGGCGGCCGCCGCGCTTGCCCCGGCGGCGCCGGCGCTTGGCGGCCTGATCCTCGGCGCTGCCGTCGCCCGCCTGACCGTCGCCCGCCTGACCGTCGGCCTGCTGCTGGTCGTCGGCGCTCGCCGCCTGGGACTCGTCGGCCGCGTCGACGGCCTGCTGCGCGGCCTCGCGCACCTCGCCGCCGTCGTCCTGGCGCTTGTCGCCGCCGGCGCGCTTGCGCCCGCCGCGCTTGCTGCGCTTGCCGCCGCGATCGGTTTGCTCGGCGGCCTCGACCGGGGTTTCCGGCTCGTCGTCGACGTCGGCGTCGGCGCTGAGGTCGTCCATCAGCTCCTCGTCCGCGGGCACGTCGATCGCCTCCGCGGTGACGCCCGGCTGGCGGTCCTCGACCGGCGTGGAGGACAGGCGGTCCAGCCGGTGGGCCGGCGGCACCAGGCGGTCGTCGGTCTCGATCCGCACGCGGAAGCCGTAGCGCTGCTCGACGTCGACCAGCCGGTCGCGCTTGTCGTTCAGGACGTAGAGCGCGACCTGGGTCGGCAGGGTCAGCTGCACCTCGCCGCCGCCGCGCTTGATGCCCTCTTCCTCGAGGGCGCGCAGGACGTGCAGCGCGGTCGAGTCCGGCGAGCGGACGAACCCGCTGCCCCCGCAGGTCTTGCAGACCTCGGTCGACATCTCGTGCAGGCTGGGACGCAGGCGCTGGCGCGACAGTTCCAAGAGGCCGAACGGCGAGATCCGGCCCAGCTGGATGCGCGCGCGGTCCTGGCGCATCGCCTCCTTCAGGCGCTGCTCGACCTCGCGGTTGTTCTTCGCCGCGTCCATGTCGATGAAGTCGATCACGATCAGCCCGGCGAGGTCGCGCAGCTTAAGCTGGCGGGCGATCTCCTCGGCGGCCTCCATGTTGGTCTTGAGCGCCGTCTCCTCGATGTGGCGCTCCTTGGTGGCCTTGCCCGAGTTGACGTCGATCGCGACCAGCGCCTCGGTCTGGTTCAGGACGATGTAGCCGCCCGACTTCAGCTGCACGATCGGGTTGTGGATGTTGTCCAGCTGTCCCTCGACCTGGAAGCGGTGCAGGATCGGGACCTTCGGGTCGTCGTACTTCTTCACCTTCTTGGCGTGCGAGGGCATCAGCGAGCGCATGAAGGCTTTCGCCGCCTTATAACCCTCCTCGCCTTCGACCAGGATCTCGTCCATCTCCCGGGTGTAGAGGTCCCGGATCGCCCGCTTGATCAGATTGGCTTCCTCGTAGATCAGCGAGGGCGCGGTCGACTCCAGCGTGGTCGAGCGGATCTGGTCCCACAGCCGCAGCAGGTATTCGTAGTCCCGCTTGATCTCCAGCTTGGACCGGTTGGAGCCGGCGGTGCGCACGATCACCGCCATGCCGCCCGGGATGTGCAGTTCCGACAGCACGCCCTTGAGGCGCTTGCGGTCGGCCACGCTCGCGATCTTGCGGGAAATGCCGCCGCCCTTGGCGGTGTTCGGCATCAACACGCAGTAGCGCCCGGCGAGCGACAGGTAGGTGGTGAGCGCCGCGCCCTTGTTGCCGCGCTCTTCCTTGACGACCTGCACCAGCATCACCTGCCGGCGCTTGATCACCTCCTGGATCTTGTAGCGACCCAGGCTGGCCGCGCGCCTGCGGGCGGCGTCCTCGATGTCGTCGCCGGCCAGCGTCTCGACCGACTGGGCGGTCTCGACCTGCTCGACCTCGGGATCGGTGTTGTCCTCGCTTTCGCCGGCGCCGACCGTCTCGTCCTGATCGTTGCGCTTCGACCGGCGGCGCTTGCGGGTGGCGCTCGCGGCCGCTTCGGAGGCGGCGTCCGGCTCGTCGGAATCCTCGTCGTCCGCGTCCGGGTTGGCGTTGTCGTCCTCGGACTGGCGCTTCTGCGCGGCCTCTTCCTCGGCGATCAGCGCTTCCCGGTCGGCGATCGGCAGGCGGTAGTAGTCGGGATGGATTTCCGAGAACGGCAGGAAGCCGTGCCGGTTGCCGCCGTAGTCGACGAACGCGGCCTGCAGCGAGGGCTCTACCCGGGTAACCTTGGCCAGGTAGATGTTGCCCTTGAGTTGCTTCTTGTCCTTCGTCTCGTAGTCGAATTCATCCAGCCGGTTGCCGGACATGACGACCACCCGGGTCTCTTCCGGGTGGCTGGCGTCCAGGAGCATGCGTCGGGTCATGAATCAGAATCCTCAATCCGCGTCCTGCTGGGACCGCGTACAGGGCGGTCAGCGGCGCGAACGTGGTGATCGTGGGGCCGCGCCCCCGGCGAAGGCCGGGTCGGGCGCGACGTGGTGTGGGTGCGGGGGCGCCGATCGGACCGTGATCGGGCCGGCGCGTGGCAAGCCGGCGTCGGTCTGCCGGCATCAAGCGGGGCCGTGAATCGGTGCGCGGATCCGGGGCCGCCCGGCGGGATGCGGCCAGCGCCGCCGCGGAAGTCCACGCGCCGGCGCGCGGGCGCCGGGCGCTGGGGCTTTTCCGTGTGGCGGTGCGGGTCGGCTGCAAGGCGGCCTCGTCGGCGTGTGGCCCGTTAACGTTCAGATGCCGACCGAACGCCATCGTACCGTGATGGCCCGGCCGGCCGGTTCGCCGCGTTCAGTCACGGGAACACCCGAAAACTGCGCGGACCATGGCTTCGGCGACACGCGGCACCCGCCACTGCGAAGGCCCGCGCGGGGCGCGCTCCGCCCCGCATGCCTGCAGCCGCTCGAGCGGCCGGACCACGACAAAGCGACGGGGTTCGGCCGATAAGAACGGCCGGCGGGGCGAACGTGTCCCACGCGGACGACCCAGGGGCGAGCGCACCGGCGTTCGGCCCGGACGCCGCGTCATTGACCGCGGCCGCCTTTTTCAGGTCCTCGACGCCGGCGCGGTCACCTGGACCGCGTATCGACCTCTAACATAGGACTTATCGGTCCAAGTCCACAATGGTTAATCGACCAATCGAACGGGACCGCCGCCCCGCGCGCATTGGCCGGACCGGGATCGCGGCGGTGCGCAGGCCGGTTGGGGCCGACCCCGTCCCGCCGGCCCTGACCGGCCCGCGCCGCCGACGCGGCTTTTTCATGGCAGTTTGCGGGTTTATCATTCAAAGTTAACGTTCGATTCGCTATACGGTGGGACCATCCCGCCATGATCCGGCGTCCGCGCCGGGCTGGCATGATGGAATGTTTGGATTTGCGGACGATGGCCGAACGGCGCGCACACTCTCCGGCCTGGCTGAAACCGGGAGCCCGGCCGACGCAGCGGCTCCGGCGGTTCCTGATGGGCCTGTTCGCCCTCGTGCTGCTGGCCGGACCGGGCGCGCCGGTCCCAGCCCAAGCGGCGGAGCCGACCGTGTCCGCCGTGCGCCTCGGCCAGCATCCGGACAAGACCCGCTTCGTGATGGAGTTGTCCGCCAAGACGCCCTACGAAGTGTTCACCCTGTCCAATCCCTACCGGGTGGTGATCGACCTGCCGCAGGTCGACTGGCGGATCCCGGAGGAGAAGATGGGCGAGACCGACGTCGGCCTGGTGCGGGCGCTGCGCTTCGGCCTGTTTTCGCCCACCACCAGCCGCGTGGTGCTCGACGCCGAGGGGCCGGTTGAGATCGACAAGGTGTTCCGGCTGAGCCCGCGGGAAAACTATCCCCACCGCCTCGTGATCGACCTGAAGCGGATCAGCCAGACCCAGTTCGCCAGCCTGAGCGACCGCCGGACCACTTCCGAGGAGCCGCTGCCCAAGCCCAACCGGCAGCAACGCAGCCCCGAACCGAACGCGGGCGATTCCCGGCCGACGATCGTGATCGACGCGGGCCACGGCGGCGTCGATCCGGGCGCGATCGGCGTTTCGGGCACCTACGAGAAGGACATCGTCCTCGACTACGCCCGCGACCTCGCGGAGCGGCTCGAGGCGACGGGCCGCTACCGGGTGGTGATGACCCGGCGCAAGGACATCTTCCTGCCGCTGCGCAAGCGCGTCGAGCTTGCGCGCAAGGCCGACGGGGACCTGTTCATCTCGCTGCACGCCAACACCCACCCCTCCGGCAAGATCCGCGGCGCCAGCGTCTACACCCTCTCGGAGACCTCCTCCGACAAGGAAGCGGCCCAGCTGGCGGCGAAGGAGAACAAGTCGGACGTGATCGCGGGCGTCGACCTCGCGGCCACCACGGGCACGGTCAGCAAGATCCTGATCGACCTCGCCCAGCGCGAGACGATGAACGAATCCAAGCATTTCGCCAACACGCTGGTGGACGAGCTGGGCCAGTCGGTGAAGCTGCTCAACAACACCCACCGGTTCGCCGGCTTCGCCGTGCTCAAGGCCCCCGACGTGCCGAGCGTGCTGTTCGAGATCGGCTACATGTCGAACCGCGAGGAGGAGCGGCAGCTGCTGACGGCCAGCCACCGCGAGAAGGTCAACCGCGGGATGGTCGACGCGGTCGACCAGTTCTTCGAATGGCGGGAAGCCCGGCGGCGGTAGCGCGCCAAATCGATGCCGCCGCCCCCGCTTGGATCGTGAGCCTTGAACGAACGCCCTGAAAAAGCGGGCACGACGCGGGCTCACACGGGCGTGCATTGGCCAGAAGCTGACCCATTGGCGAAATCGTGGAAGGGCGTATCGCCACTCAGCGCGAAGGCCACCTGACATTCGTGTCCAACCGGCGACACCCGCGCGCAGGGTGATGAAGCCCGGCGCGATCTTGCCTCAGCCGCATCGACCGTCGCCCGCGCCACGGCCGCCGCCGTCGGAGCATCCGATCCGTTTAAATAACTCCAACTCTCTTTGATATTAAAAGTTGTTGAATGTACTTTTTTATTCGATAGATACCTAATTTTTCCGATAAAGCGATTCGCCCGGATTGGCCGTCCCCGGTAGTGTTTGCCCGAACATCCAATATCGGCAAGCAAATGTGCGCACGTAGGTGCGGGCAAAGCCGGTCGGGAAGCGGGAGCGTGGCATCGTGTCGGAGCGGCGGTGGCAGTGGCGGGCCGGCCCGGCGCGGGGCACCTCTCGGACGGCGGCGCAGTCGGGATCCCTGGCTCGCTTCCGGCGCAGCTGGCCCAGAGCCGGCTGGATGTTACTGTGCTTCGCCCTGCTTCTGGTCTTTGTCGCGGCCGTGCTTACGATGGCGTTTCTTCTGGTCGCGATCGACTTTTGAGCGGGCGTGCCGGTCGGTCCGCGTGCCATGCCGGGCGTGTCCGTGGGCCGTCGACGACCCGCCGGCCGACCCCGCCACTCGCGCCCAGAACGGCGATCCGCCGGATGAGCCGTTGGTCGGCCGTTGGGTCCGCCATGCACGCAGGCCCTCGAAGACCGGAGAGACCGTGCCAGTATGCCGCGCATGTTGGCGCCGGGTGAAGTCGCGCTGCCCCAGCTTCGCCACACTGCCGGGTCAGACTCGCGCCCAGACCTGCCGGCTGGGTCGACCAACCCCCTGTCGGGCAAGGATACGCCGCAGCGCACGCGGGAACAGCACGCGCGCGACACAGCGGGAAGACGCCACGCCCACGCGCCCGCCGCTGGTCGCGGGCGGATCGAGCGGTTATCTTAAGGCGTTCGACACACCGAAACGGGTAAATGCCGGTCCGCGCCCCGGAGCCACCCCAGGGGACGCGGCGGGCGCGAGACGCGACAACGGAAGCGACGACTTTGCGTATTCTGATCTCCCTCGTGGCGCTCCTGCTGCTGGGCGGCGTCGTCGCCGCCGGCGGAACGCTGTACGTGTTCTGGACCTACGGCCAGGGCCTGCCCGACTACAAGCAGCTGGCCGACTACCAGCCGCCGACCACCACCCGCGTCTACGCCGATGACGGGCGCCTGCTGGAGGAGTACGCCAAGGAAAAGCGCGTTTTCGTCCCGATCGAGGCGATGCCCCGGCGGGTGATCAACGCCTTCCTCTCGGCCGAGGACAAGAACTTCTACAACCACCCCGGCATCGATTTCCCGTCGATCGTGGCGGCCGTGTACCAGAACCTGAAACGCCTGGGCACCGACGCGCGCCCGGTGGGCGCCAGCACGATCACCCAGCAGGTCGCCAAGAACTTCCTGCTGACCAACGACGTCTCGATCGAGCGCAAGATCCGGGAGGCGATCCTGGCCTTCCGGATGGAGCAGGCGTTCAGCAAGGACCGCATCCTCGAGCTCTACCTGAACGAGATCTACCTCGGCAGCCGCTCCTACGGCGTGGCCGCGGCCGCGCTGAACTACTTCAACAAGTCCCTGGACAACCTCACGGTCGCCGAGGCGGCGTACCTGGCCGCCCTGCCCAAGGCGCCGAACAACTACCAGCTCGACCGCAACCCGGAAGCCGCCAAGGCCCGGCGCGACTGGGTGATCCAGCAGATGCTGGAAAACGGCTACATCGACCAGGCCACCGCGAACCGCGCTCAGGACAGCCCGATCACCACCCGCAAGCGCGACGCCACCGAGATTGCCGAAGCCGACTACTTCGGCGAGGAAATCCGGCGCGAGCTGATCGACCTGTACGGCGAGGACAAGGTCTACGGCGGCGGCCTGAGCGTGCGCGCCACCCTGGACCCGGAACTGCAGCGCTACGCCAAGGAGGCGCTGCAGGACGGCCTGATCGCCTACGACCGCGAGCACGGCTGGCGCGGTGCCCAGCGCACGCTGGACATCGAGGGGCGCGACGGTCCCTGGCAGGCACGGCTGAAGCAGCTCAGTCCGCCCGCCGGCATGCCGGAGAGCTGGCGCCAGGCGGTCGTGGTCGCGGTCGGGCCGGATGCCGCCCGGGTTGGCTTCGACGATGGCTCGACCGGCCTGATCCTGATGTCCGGGATGGACTGGGCGCGCCCGCAGCTGAAGGACCAGCGCGTCGGCGCCAAGCCGCGGCGCCCGGGCCAGGTCGTCTCGGTCGGCGACGTGGTGCTGGTCTCGGCGATCGCGGACAGCGAAAACTTCCAGCTGGAGCAGATGCCGCAGGTGTCGGGCGCGATCGTCGCGCTCGACCCGCACACCGGCCGCGTGCTGGCGATGCAGGGCGGCTTCAGCTTCGACGAGAGCCAGTTCAACCGCGCCACCCAGGCCGGCCGGCAGCCGGGTTCGTCGTTCAAGCCGTTCGTCTACCTCTCGGCACTGGAGAACGGCTTCACCCCGGCGACGATCATCCTGGACGCGCCGTTCGTGATCGACCAGGGCGCGGGGCTCGGCAAGTGGAAGCCGGCGAACTACTCCGGCGACTTCTACGGCCCCACGCCGATGCGCGTCGGCATCGAGCAGTCGAAGAACCTGATGACCGTGCGCCTGGCGCAGTCGGTCGGCATGGACAAGATCTCCAACACCGCCGAGCGGTTCGGCATCTACCAGAACCTGCCGCACCAGCTGGCGATGGCGCTCGGCGCCGGGGAGACCGAGCTGCTCAAGCTGGCGACCGCCTACGGCCAGCTGGTCAACGGCGGCAAGAACATCACCCCGACCCTGATCGACCGCGTGCAGGACCGGGAGGGCCAGACGATCTTCAAGCACGACGACCGACCCTGCCCGAACTGCGACGCCGATCTCTGGCTGAACCAGCAGCCGCCCAAGATCCCGGACGACCGCAAGCAGGTGACCGACCCCGCCTCCGCCTACCAGATCGTCTCCATGCTGCGCGGCGTGGTGGAACGCGGCACCGGCCGGCGGATGCGCTCGCTCGACCATCCGGTCGCGGGCAAGACCGGCACCACCAACGACAGCTTCGACACCTGGTTCATGGGCTTCTCGCCCAACCTGGTGGCGGGCGTCTACGTCGGCTTCGACAATCCGCGCACGCTGGGCCCGCGCGCCTACGGCTCGAACACCGCCGGGCCGATCTGGAAGCAGTTCATGGAGAACGCGCTCGAAGGCGAGCCGCAGGTGCCCTTCCGCATCCCCTCCGGCATCAAGCTGGTGCGGATGAACCTGGACACCGGCCAGCCGGCGCGCCCGGGCGACGAGAACGTCATCCTGGAGGCGTTCAAGACCGGCAACAGCCCCGCCCAGGACCGCCGCGTGATCGGCCAGGGCCAGACGGCCGCCAACGACAACACGGGCAGCGGAAGCCAGGACGGCGCCCAGGATGGCGATACCGGGGCCAGCCAACCGCCCGCCGCCAGCACCGGTAGCGGCACCGGCAGCGGCCTGTACTGACCGCCCCTTGCGCCCACCCCGCGCGGCTTCCTATACCCGTTCATGCACAAGGCCCGCGCCGCCGCCGGGGCCCGTCCCCTCTCCTCCACTGGGAGGAGAGGGTTGGGGTGAGGAGGTTGCCCGCGCCATCGCAGCTCACGCGGCGCTCAAGCGGCAACGGCCCAAGTCGGTCGGCCGTGCGAGCCACCTCTCCCTGTCCCTCTCCCCCCATTGGCGGCGAGGGGACGCGCCGCGGGCGTTCGGGCAACACGCAACCACCGCCTCCCGCCCTGACACCGAAAGCGGGCGCCGTTCCCGGCGCCTTTACCCCACAGACCAGCTTGAAGGAGCGCCCAGACATGCGCGCGGAAACCGAAAGCTTGGCCGGCGAGATCCGCGAGTCGCTGGCCTTGCTGAGGAGGCATCTTTGACTGGGATAACGCCCAGCGCCGCCTCGACGAACTGAACGCCTACGCCGAGGACCCGAACATCTGGAACGACCCCGACCGGGCCCAGGAGCTGATGAAGGAGCGTCAGCACCTGGACACCCAGATCAAGACGGTCCAGCAGTTCGACCAGGAACTGGAGGACGCGGTCGAGCTGGAAGCGCTCGGCGAGGCGGAAGCGGACGAGGACAGCGTGCGGGAAGCGCAGGACGCCCTGCGCGACCTGAAGACGCGCGTCCAGAAGATGGAAATCGAGTCCCTGCTCTCCGGCGAGGCCGACGCCAACGACGCCTACCTGGAGGTCAACGCCGGCGCCGGCGGCACGGAGGCGCAGGACTGGGCGCACATGCTCCGGCGCATGTACGTCCGCTTTGCGGAGAGCCAGGGCTACAAGGTCGAGCAGATCGCCGAGACGGAAGGCGAGGAGGCCGGCATCAAGTCGGCCACGCTCCGGATCTCCGGCCACAACGCCTACGGCTGGCTGAAGAGCGAGAGCGGCGTGCATCGCCTCGTGCGGATCTCGCCGTTCGACAGCCAGGCGCGCCGGCACACCTCGTTCGCCAGCGTCTGGGTCTACCCGGTGATCGACGACCGGATCGAGATCGAGATCCTGGACAAGGACGTGCGCGTCGACACCTTCCGCTCCTCGGGCGCGGGCGGCCAGCACGTCAACACCACCGATTCGGCCGTGCGCCTGACCCACATCCCGACCGGCATCGTGGTCGGCTGCCAGTCCGGCCGCTCGCAGCACCAGAACCGGGCGCAGGCCTGGGACATGCTGCGCGCGCGCCTGTACGAGCGCGAACTCAAGCGCCGCGAGGACGAGGCCCAGGCGACCGCCGACCAGAAGTCGGACATCGGCTGGGGCAGCCAGATCCGCTCCTACGTCCTGCAGCCCTACCAGATGGTCAAGGACGTGCGCACCGGCGTCGAGCGCACCGACAGCAAGAAGGTCCTGGACGGCGACATCACCGAGTTCCTGGAAGCCGCGCTGGCCCAGAAAGTCGCGCCCGGCCAGGACGAGGACGGCGCCGAAGCGCGGGCTTAGAGCGGGGGTCACCACCAAGACACGAAGACACCAAGAGGTAGCAAGGAAGACTGAACCACAGAGACACAGAGATAGCCGTCACGTTCTATCTGACGCGCGCCACACGCGGTCAGCGTGTTGGCTGCAACATCCAAAGCCGGATAGCGCGCTTCGCGCGCAAGAATTCTTCTTCTCTGTGTCTCTGTGTCTCTGTGGTCCGTCTAAGCTTTCTTGAATGCCTCTTGGTGACTTCGTGTCTTGGTGGTGAAAAACCCTAAAGGTCCTGTGCCACCAGGGCGAGGGTGTCGCCGCGGCCGCACCAGCCCTGGACGCGCCGGCAGTACAGCAGGCCGGAGATCGGGGCGGTGTAGGTCACGGGATCGTGGCCGGCGTCTTCCAGGAAGTGGACGCGGGCGATCTCCTGGCCGGCCGTGACCTCCTCGCCCAGCTCGACCAGCGGCTCGTACAGGCCGGCGTGGCGGGCCATCGTGTAGGCGCCGTCGGGGGTGGTCATCATCCGGCTTTCGTGGCCGCTCGGCCGGCCGTCGATCATGCCGAAGTGCTTGAGCAGGTTGTCCAGCCCGCGGTCGGCGACGCCCACCGTCTCCGGCGTCACCATGGCCGCCCCGCCGAGCTCGGTCGAGATGAACAGCTTGCCCATCTCCTCCGCGGCCGTGTCCAGCATGCCGACCGCGTCCAGCTCGACCAGCTGCAGGGCAATGGGCGCGCCGAACGCCTTCAGCGCCGCTTCCGTCTTCGCCTGCAGCTCCTTGTCGGGCAGTTCGTGCATGACGGCCGAGGGCACGAAGTTGAGCGAGTGCCCGCCGGAGTGCAGGTCGACCACGATGTCCGCCCGCGGCATCAGCTGCTGCCAGACGAAGTGGGCGACCCGCTGGGTGACGGTGCCGCGCGGATGGCCGGGGAAGGAGCGGTTCATGTTGCCGTTGTCCTGCGGGCTGATGCGCGCGTCGGCGCGCTGGGCCAGCAGGTTGAGCGCGGGAACCGCGATCAGCTGGCCCTTGAAGCCGTCGGCGCTGAGCCGGTTGATCAGCTTGAGCACGGCCAGCTGGCCCTCGTACTCGTCGCCGTGGTTGCCCGCGGTCACCAGCATCACCGGCCCGTCGCCGTTCTTCACGCTGGCGATCGGCACCATCAGCGTGCCCCACGCGCTTTCGTTGCGGGAGTGCGGCACCATCATGTGGCCGACCTGCTTGCCGTCGGCCGAGAGGTCGATGGAGCAGCCGACCTGGGACGGCTGGTCGATGTCGCGCATGGGAAGATGTCCGGTGTTGCTGAGAGAAGGGAACGGCAGCAGCCGTAGCGCAGCGGTCGATCCCTCGCAAGCCATCGAACGACCGTCCCTGCTTTCCCGCTGCGGGAAGCTTGGCGAGAGCGGAATGCTGGAAGGCCGAATCGGCCTTTCAGCTGAATTTCGCTCTAACTTCCTGAGTATAGGGCAAGATTCAGCTGAAAGGTGTTCACACCTTTCAGCATATTGCTCTAGGATATCGGCATCGACATGCGAGGATGCGATGACTGAAAAGACCCGCCTGAACACGCCAATCGACGTCGAGACGGATCGCAAATTGACCGCCTACGCCGAAGCGCAGGGGCGGACCAAGGCGGACATCGTGGCGGACGCGCTGGAGCGCTACTTGGACTACGAGTCATGGTTCCGGCGCCAGGTCGAGGAAGGGCTGCGCGCAGACGCGGCCGGCGACGTTCGGGACCACGACGAGGCGCTGAGCGACCTGAATTCCCGCCGGGGTTCGTGACCTCTGTCGTCTGGACGCGCTTGGCGATCGACGACCTCGCGTCCATCCACCGGTCCATCGCGGACAACGACCGCACGGCGGCCGACCGCGTGCAAGACCGCTTAAGCGCACGCATCGGACAACTCGCCGACCACCCGCTGATCGGACGGTCGGGCCGGGTGTCGGGTACACGGGAACTGGTCGTACCCGGCCTGCCTTACATCGTCGTTTACCGGCTGACAGACGACGACCGGGTTCGGGTCCTGCGTGTGCTCCACGGCGCCCGCAAATACCCGTGACGGGCCTGCAATCGCGTATCCTGGGGGCCGGGTGGCCGGGGCGGGCGGGATGCGCTAGGGTATTAAGCGAACCTTAACGGAGGCGGACGTCATGAAAGCCTGGTTGAAGGCGGTCGCGATCTCCTGCGCGATCCTGATCACCGCCGGCGTCGCCGGCGCCGGGGCCGTCCTGGCCTCGCCACCGCTGGCCCAGGACGCCCGCACGCTGAGCAACGAGCTGGTCGAGGTCTGGGCGGAAACGGCCCTCGCCCTCACGCACGAGCTGCGGGAGTAGCGGGGGACCTTCGCTGGCCGAGCTTGAACGACCGCGGCGGTGAGGCCCTCTCCCGCCGAGGAGACCTTTGCGCGATGGTTGCTATACCCGTAGGGCGTCCTTCGACACGCCGACCTGCGGTCGGCTGCTCAGGATGACGTCATTTTCTTAGCTGTTATATATTTCTGCCAGCTTTACAAACTCTGACGTCATCCTGAGCAGGCCGCGTTAGCGGCCGTGTCGAAGGACGCCTGACGGCGATCGAAGCTGCCGCGTGCAAAAGCCTCCGTCGAGGGAGAGGGGCTATGCCTCACGCCCGCTCGGCCAGCGGCAGGTTCAACAGCAGGTTCTGCGGCTTGAGCTTGAGGCGCTTGTCCTCGGTCATCATCAGCGCGAGGTAGACCGGGCGGCCCTGGATGTCGGCGATCATCACGCTGGGGTCCTGGAATTCCAGGCGGAACAGCGACAACAGCCGGGCCAGCCGCGCCTCGCCGACGTCCTCGCCGTGCCAGAGGTCGTCCAGCAGGCGGCTCGCCTCGCGGTCCAGGCCGACGTGCCAGACCCAGCGTTCGTCGGTGATCTGCTGCACCGGATTGATCGCCACGCGCACGTCCAGCAGGTGCGCGACCCAGGCCTCCAGCACCCGGCAGAAGGCGTCCAGCCCGTCGCCGGCGAAGTTCAGGTTGAGCACGGTGTCGTGCTTGTGGGCGCGCGCCCAGTAGGTGTGCGCGTTCTCGCCGTCCAGGACGTCCAGGTCGACGGTGCGCAGCGGCGTCTGCGCCTGCGCGACCAGCCGGCCCAGGTCGCCGAAGCCGCCGCTGTCGGCGTGGGTCTCCACGACCGCCCGGTCGGCCGCCATGATGAAGCCTTCGTTGATCGTCACCGCCTGCTCGCGGAACAAGATCTCGGCCGCGCGGGCCCGGAGCGCGTCCTCGGTGCCCGCGATCAGGTGGCGGGCGATCGCCTGCGCCAACAGGTCGACGAACACGGGCGGCACCGGCACGCCGCCGTGCGCGCCCGGGTTCAGGAACAGGTCGAGGTAGGCGGCCTCCAGCGACTCCGCGCCGATCAGCCGGTCGCGGAACGCCAGCGCCACCTGGTAGTTCTCCACCGCGTCCGCGTCGCCCAGCTGGTCCAGCCGGCTTTTCGGCACGTCCATCCGCGGCGATTTCAGCAGGTCGGCGTGCAGCTGGCGCTCGGCGTCGTTCGACTCTGCGACCGGCGCCAGTTCGGGGCGCTGGAACAGCCGGGTCAGGTAGGCGTCGGTGACGGCCAGCCGGCCGTCGGCGCGGACCTGCAGCAGATCGTAGCCGCTGTCGGGCCAGAGGTCGCTGGAAGAGGAATCGTTCATGCGCCGATGGGTAGGCGGCGCGCGCCCGCCTGTCCAG
>JAXHMD010000010.1:0-52675 GCA_034521655.1 Rhodovibrio sp. | reverse complement strand
CGAACCAACGTGACCCACGCCGATTTATCTCTCGATACTGGAGGGCGGGTTCGCGCAGCAACCCGCCGAACGGCGTTACCTCCGGCACGGTGACAGCGGTGGATCGCCGCTTGCGCGGCGCTTCCACCCTACGGTACCCGCTCCGGTCCCCTATAGCGCTTGCGGCATCAGGTCCGGACGGTCGGTGATGATCGCGTGCGCGCCCCAGCCGCGCAGCCGGGCCGCGACGCCGCCGTCGTTGACGGTGTAGATCGCGACCGCCCAGCCCGCGTCCGCCGTCTCCCGCACGTCGGCGGGGCTGATCCGGTCGGCGGCCAGATGCAGGGAAACGCAGTCCAGGTCCGTCAGTGCCGCGCGCCAGCGCCAGGGCCGCGCGCGGGCGATCAGCCCGCGCGGCAGCTCCGGCGCGGCCGCGCGCGCGGCCGTCAGGCAGTCGCGCTGGAACGAGGAGATCAGCGGCCGCGCCCGGTCGGCCGGCCAGACCTCGCGCACCGTGGCGACGGCGGCCCGCGCGGTCTCGGAGGCGGCGCCCGGGGCCGGTTTGATCTCCAGGTTCGGATGCAGGTCCAGCCGCAGCATCTCCGCCAGCGCCTCGGCCAGGGTGGGGATGCGCGTCCCGGCGAAGGCGGGCGCGAAGCTGGCGCCGGCATCGAGTTCGGCCAGTTGGCGCGCGGTCCAGCGGTCCAGGCGGCCGTCCACGCCCTCGATCCGCTGCAGGCTGACGTCGTGATGCAACATCGGGGTGCCGCAGGCCGCCAGCATGACGTCGACCTCGACTGAGCGGCAGCCGGCCTCCGCCGCGGCCCGCAGGCCGGGCAGCGTGTTCTCCGGCGCCAGACCGGCCGCGCCGCGGTGGCCGATCACGGGCGGTAGGGCGATCCGCGGCTCGGGTCCTGCGGGGCGGTCGGCGGGCAGCTCGGTCTGGCTCACGGGGTTTCAGCCTTCGACGTGCTGGCGGATCATCTCGGCGATCCGGGGCGCGCCCGCGGAATGCGCCACGTGGTCGATGTGCCGGCCGTCCGGGCCCATCAGGAAAACGTACGACTGATGCTGCATCAGGTAGGCGCCGTGATCCATGTCGGCGTGGTCGCCCATCGACATGTCGCCGTCGCCGTCGCCGCCGCTTTGCTGCGCCGCGGCGACCTCCTCCGGGTCCACCTTCTTGTAGGACACGTGGTAGGCCTCGGCCGCCTGTTTGATCGCCGCCTTGTCGCCGGTCAGACCGATCAGCCGGGGATGGAAGTTGGCGACGTATTCGCGCATCCGCGCCACGTCGTCGCGCGCCGGATCGACGGTGATGAAGACCGGCGTGACCTGCTTCGCCTTGCCCGGCTGCTCCGCGCCGACGACGTCGAGCGCTTGGCTCATGTTCTGCAGCGTCATCGGGCAGACGTCCGGGCAGTGGGTGTAGCCGAAGAACACCAGGGAATAGCTGCCGCGCAGGTCCTGGGCGGTCACCGTCCGGCCTTGCGTGTCGGTTAGCTCGAACGCACCGCCGATCGCGCGGCTCGCGGTCGCGCCCGCGCCGCTGCGCCCGGAGCCCCCGGAGCCATCGTCCAGCCAGACCTGCCAGGCGACCGCGGCGACGAGCGCCACGCTGGCAAGCGCGCTCAGGCTGGCGGTGATCCGTGCGATTTTCGACTTCGGCAACAGGCCGGTCATCTGGTTCGGGCCCTTCTCTACAGTGCATCCGTGCAGACGTGAGATAAGGCAGCCGCCGGGCAAACGGAAGTGCCGCGACGGCGCGTAGCATCGTGCCGCTTGCCCCGGACGCCGTTGACCGGGCGTTCGGGGCGGGGCACCGTCGCCTGCGTTATGAACCCGACCACCCCGCTCGGCGCGTACGGCGCCAACGATCCCCTGTTCCTGCTGCTGGCCGCGCTTGCGGTGGAAGCCTACGTCGGCGACGTGATCGCCCGCCTGCCGTGGGTGCCGCATCCGCGCGCCCTGCTGGCGCGCCTTGCCCGGCGGCTGGACCGCCGGCTCAACCGCCCGCAACGCGGGCGGCAGGCGCTGGTGCTGCGCGGTCTCGTGGTCGTGCTCGCCCTCGCGCTGGCGGCGGGGGCGCTTGGCTGGGCGCTCGCCGCGTTCACCCGCGTCTATCCCTTCGCCTGGGTGGTCGAGCTGTTCCTGCTGGTCGCCCTGGTCGGGCAGCACGGGGCGCTGCGCGGCCTCAAGTCGGTCGCGGACGCGCTCGCGGCCGGCGGCGCCGAGCGCACGCGCGCCGCCCTGCGGCCGATGGCGGGCGAACGGCTCGCCCCGGAACAGCTGGAGGGGCTGGACCTGCGCGGGCTGTCGATCGCGGCACTGGACGGCGGCGCGCGCCGCGCCGTTTCCGCCGGCTTCGCGCCGGTGCTGTTCTACGTCCTGCTGGGGCTGCCGGGCCTGATGGCGCAGCAGGCGGTCTGGGTGGTGGCGTGTGTGATCGCCACCGGCAACAAGCCGGGCGGCCAAGGGCTGGGGGCCGGCCGGGAAGGCGACTTCGCGCTCGCCGCGGTCAAGCTGGACGCCGCCCTCTCCTGGGTCCCGGACAAGATCGCCGGGCTGCTGTTCGCGCTCGCCGCCGCGTTCGTGCCGGGCGCGCATCCGCTGACGGCGCTCAAGCGCCTGAGCAAGGCGCACGCCTGGTCGGTCGGGGCGCTGGGCGGCGCCCTCCGGCTGACCGGGCGCAAGGACGGCACGCTGAGCCGCGTGGGCGCCCCGGAGGCGACCCAGCTGAGACGCGCGGCGATGCTGCTGGGGGTCGCCCTGCTGATCCAGGGCGGCCTGGTCGCGGTCCTGGTGCTGCTGCGCCAGACGACCTGAGGCCGGCGCGCGCGGGCAGGCGCCCGGGCGGTGCCTTGCGTTCGCGCAGTTGACTGAGGGGAGGGATCAATCAGCCGGTCGGCAGATTTACCGTCCAGCCTCCCGCCCTAAATCCGAGGCGCCGGCCGGCCTTACTCGGCGACGAGAGGTTGGCGCCGGCTGCGGATGCGGGCGAGCAGCCGGTGAAGCTCGGCGCGCAGTTCGCCGTCGGTTTGCCCGCGGGACCCCGCGATCTGCCGCAGGGCGGACCCCGTCAGGACCGCGCGCAGCAACGCACGATCCCGCGGGTCCAGCGTGAAATCTGCATGCTCGACCATGACCCGGTCGCATCCCTTGTCTTTTTGTCCGCCCGGTGCGTGCCGCGCCCGTGCAGACCTACCTCAGGGGGATAGTTATTAACACAGTTTCGGTTTTGAAAAGGAATTTTAATCGAGACGAAAGCGTTCGGTCCCGGATGCGCCGAAAGGGGTCTCGATATACCTCCTACGAGGTATCGCCGCGACCGATCGGATACGCTTAAAATCCGTTAATTCTAAAACCTAGGCGCGATCCGCGAGGGGCGGTTCGCTTTCCCAGGGTACGCGAGCGGGGTCGGTGATATGGCGGGGTTTCGGATCGACGATACCGGACGGCCGATAGGCTGCCCGGACAGGCAGGTGAATTCCCGGTTGTCCACGCCCGGACCGGGACCGTGTTTTGCGATCATGACGATCGCCAAGGACTTTCAGGACCAGATCCGGGCGGAATGTGCCAGATGCGCCAGCGGGACCGGTGCCTGTCTGGTCCAGCAGATGCGCGCAGCTGCAAACGGCGACGCCCCGGGGTGAGCCGATCGGCTCACGACCGGGCGGCTCAACCGCGCGGCACGTGATTGACCAGCGCCACGCGCCAGGCGGGCGGCGTCTGATCGTCGCTGTCCGCCGGCGGCGCGATGTGGTCGATTCGGGTTAGCGCGCAGTTGTCCACGACGAACGAGAGCGCGCGTTCCGGGTCCAGCGACAGCGCCCGAGCCAGGGCGGCGCGGATGGTGCCGCCGTGGGTCACCGCGACCACGTCGCGTCCGGCATGCTCGCGCGACAGGCGTTCGACCGCCGTCCCGACCCGGTCGATCAGGTCGGCGAAACTCTCGCCGCCCGGCGGGGCTTCGTGCGCGGGGGCGAGCCAGAAGCGGTTCCATTGCTCGCCGCGTTCGGCGACCAGCTCGTCCCGGTGCCGGCCTTGCCAGTCGCCGAACGACTGCTCGGCGAGATCGGCGTGCGGGCGCAACTCGGGCGCGGGCTCCGGGCGCCGGGCCAGGATCGCCTCGGCGGTCCGGGTGGTCCGGCCGAGGTTGGAGGTCACCCAGACCGCGTCGCGCGGCAGCAGCGCTGCCAGCCCGTCGTAGACCGGCGTGTCGGTAGTGTCGCAATCCATGTCCATCTGGCCATAGATGCGCCCGTTCGCGCCGGTTACCGGTGCATGGCGGATCCACCACCAGCGTGTGATCGCCGACATGCGCCAGGTCTCCTTCGAGCGGAAGCGAATTAGAAGTACGGGGAGCCGGCCGCGGCCAGCAGGCTTGCGGCGATCAGCAGCACGGTCGTCTCCACCGTCTGCTCCACCGCGCCCAGCACGTCGCCGGTATAGCCGCGCACCTGCCGGACGGCAAGGCGCGCAACCAGCGCCGTCAGCAGTGCCGCCGCCAACAGCGCGGCCAAACCGGCGAGCGGACCGAGCGTCAGCAGCACCACCCCGGCGCCGAGGCCGAGCGCGGTGCCCACGACCCCGCGCGTGGGCCGGCCGGCGCCGTGGCCCAGACCGTCGGCCCGGGCGGGCGGGAGCCGCGCATCACCGGCAGCATCGCGGCGCGGCCCAGCGCGTGCGCGGCGATCAGCGCCAGCGCCCCGCCCGGCACCGCGGCCAGCGCCGCCAGCGCCGCGGCGCGCAGCAGCAGCGACAACACGATCGCCGCGACGCCGTAGCTGCCGACGTAGCTGTCGCGCATGATCGCGAGCTTGCGCGCGCCGTCCTGGCCGCCGCCGAAGCCGTCGGCGACGTCGGCAAGCCCGTCTTCGTGCAGGCCGCCGGTGATCGCGAAGGTCGCGGCCAAGGCCAGGCCGGCGGCCGCCAGCGGCGGCAGGTTGAGCGCGCCCGCGCCCGCGAGCACGACGGCGCCGGCGGCACCGACCAGCGCGCCCACGAGCGGCGCGCAGCGTAGCGCGCGGGCGAGCGCGGCCATGCCGTCCGGCTCGCCGGGCGCGGCCTCCGGCCAGCGGATCGGCAGCCGGGTCAGAACACGCAGGCCCGCGCCATGTCCTGGCGCCAGACCCGCCAGCGGCCCGCGCTGGACGGGGAAGCATCCGGGGCCAAGTCGGGACTTCGTGAAAAGCGTGGCGGATGTGCGCGCGTGCGGTCGGATGAAACGCCGATTGCCCGGCCGGGCTGCGCGCGGTTATAGGACAGCCGCGCCGCACGCGAAAGCGCGCCGCACGACCCCCGCCAGCCGCACGCCCCCACGACACAGGAGCAAGACCCGAGCCATGGCAGGCAGCAACGGCGACGACCGAACGCCCCAGAACGGCGCCGGCGGCCCGGAACACGGCGCGGGCGCCCAGGAAGCGCCGGCCACCTTCGACGAGATCCGCCAGCTGATGGGTGAGTTGCCGGGCCCGGACCTGGCGAGCCGGTCGGCCGCGGCGACCCGCCAGCAGCAGCTGACCAAACCGCGCGGCTCGCTCGGCCGGCTGGAGGAGCTGGCGGAGTGGCTCGCCGCCTGGCAGGGCACGCACCCGCCGCGCCTGGACCGCCCGCGGGTCGCCGTGTTCGCCGGTAACCACGGCGTGGCGGCGCGCGGCGTCTCCGCCTACCCGTCGGAAGTGACGCAGCAGATGGTGCAGAACTTCATCGACGGCGGGGCGGCGATCAACCAGCTGTGCGCCAACTGCGACGCCGACCTGCGGGTCTACGAGCTGGCGCTGGACCAGCCGACGGAAGACTTTTCGCAAGGCCCCGCGATGAGCGAGGACGAGTGCGCCCGCGCCATGGCCTACGGCATGCTGGCCGTCGAGGAAGGCTTCGACGTGATGGCGCTGGGCGAGATGGGGATCGCCAACACGACGAGCGCGGCGGCGATCTGCTGCGCCCTGTTCGGCGGCAGCCCGACGGATTGGATCGGCCCTGGCACCGGCGTCGATCAGGCGGGCCTGAGCCGCAAGGCGGAGGTCGTCGGCCAGGCGCTGGCGACCCACGCGGGCCAACTGGACGATCCGCTGGAGGTGCTGCGCCGGCTGGGCGGGCTCGAACTGGCGGCGATCGCGGGCGCGATCCTGGCCTGCCGGCTGGCGCGCACGCCGGTGCTGCTGGACGGCTTCACCTGCACCGCCGCGGCGGCCGTGCTTTACCAGATGGACCGGCACGCCCTGGATCACTGCACGGTCGCCCACGTCTCCGCCGAGCCGGGCCACCGGCGGCTGCTGCAGGCGATCGAGAAGCGCGCCCTGGTCGATCTCGACATGCGCCTGGGCGAGGCGTCCGGGCGCGGCGCTGGCGATCCCGCTGCTGCAGGCGGCCGTCACCTGCCATGCCGGCATGGCGACCTTCGACGAGGCCGGCGTCTCGACCCCCGACTAGAGCTAGACGCCAGAGAGGAGTGGACACCTTCCAGCTGGAAGCTCGCCCTTGCTTCAGGACGTTCGAGCCGACGCGCGAGCGGGCGTTGCACGCGGCCGGGGCGGGCTGCAAAACTCGCTGCCGGTCAATCGCCCGGCGGTCAACTTCAAGGAGCTCGACGATGCAAGCGGTCGTGCACGCCGTGATCCACCGCGGGGCCGTGCGGCCCGGCAACGAGGACACGCTGGCGGTCGGCGACTGGATCGCCGGCAACGACGTCGAACGGCCGAAACGCTTCACCCACGACCTGAGTGTGCCGCTGCCGGTGATCGTGGCCGACGGCATGGGCGGCCACGCGGCGGGTGACGTGGCAAGCCGTTACGTAACCGAAACGATCCAGCAGGGCGCGGCCGCGGTCGCCGACGCCCAGGCCGCGGGCGACCTGCTGATCCACGCCAACCGCCGGCTGTACGAGGCGATGGAAGAGGGGATCGGCGCGCCCGGCATGGGCACCACGGTGGCGGGCGTGATCCTGCGTCCGGGCGCGGCGGTGCAGTTCAACGTCGGCGACAGCCGGATCTACCGGATGGACCCGGGCGCGCGGCACCTGACCCAGCTGTCGGTCGACGACACGCCGGGCCCGAAGCTGGACAACGGCCGCACCGCCCAGCAGACCACCCCGGTGGTCAGCCAGTCGCTGGGCGGCCAGCCGAGCTTCACCGCGATCGAGCCGCACGCGGAGGACGACGCGCCGCCGGTCGAAGGCACCTGTTACCTGCTGTGCACCGACGGGCTGAGCGACCTTCTGGACCCGGGCGAGATCGGCGAGATCGTGGCGCGCGCGGACGGCGACGAAGGCGACTTCCGGGCGGTCGACCGGCTGTTCCAGGCCGCCCTCGACCGCGGCGGCAAGGACAACGTGACGATCGCGCTCGTCCGCTGCACCGGCTGAAGCAACGCTCCGCAGAGCGGCGGCGCGTCCCGGGCGCGCATGGCGCCGTTACCCGCGCGCCGTGCCCGTCGGGCTGGCGTCGGCGATC
Organism: Rhodovibrio sp.; assembly: GCA_034521655.1. Lineage (GTDB taxonomy): Bacteria > Pseudomonadota > Alphaproteobacteria > Kiloniellales > Rhodovibrionaceae > Rhodovibrio. The sequence goes on along the minus strand of JAXHMD010000010.1, from coordinate 45,242 downwards.
TCCTGGACCAGCTTGTTCAGGATCGCGTCGGTGAAGCCGTCTTCGGTGTCGGCGGTCATCACGAAAGATCCGCGGCCGCCGATCACGTCGCGTTCGTAGTGCTTGTGCAGCGGCATGCCGCCGGGGCCCGGATAGCCGCCGCCCGGCCGCCGGACCACCAGCGCGTTGATCGTGATTCCGGCGTCGACCGCCTGCTGCCGGGTCACCTCGAGCGGCGGGCCGCCGCGTTGCGGGCCGTCGCCGGAGACGTCGATCACCTTGCGATGCCCGGCGAAGCGGTTCTCGTCGATCTTCTGGTGGCCGTAGGCGATCGCGCCCGAGATCGAATTCCAGCCCTGCGCCGCGCGGGGTGCTGCGACCAGCGCCGCGCCGAACGCCTCGGCGTCGGCCGCGCCGGCGATCTCCTGCCAGTCGACGATGGTGTGCTGGGAGCGCGCGCCGCCCCATTCGATGTAGGTGAGCGCGATCCGGCCGTGATAGCCGCCCTGGATCGCCTGCAGCACGCGCGGATGCTTGAGCGCGTCGGCGTAGCCGCGGCGCTGGGTCGCCAGTTCGTCGTCGTCGATCGAGCCGGAGCCGTCGGCCGCCAGCACCAGTTCGACGTCGACCGGCCGGCCGCCGTCCTGCGCCCGCACCAACCGGGGCCTGGTCAGCAGGCCGAACGGCAGCCCGGCTGCCAGCGCCAGCACGGCGCGCCGGCGCCATCCGCCGACCGCGCGCGGGCGGTTGGGGTGCCGCGGATCGCGGGACGCATCGGCCATGGCACACCTCAACGCGGGTTGCGGGGGTCGCGACGGGGCCGACGGGCCTGCGCGCTGCTCACACGACGAACACTGCGCATGCCACCGAACCGTCATTTTATCCAACTAAATGGCAGGAGGACACGTTGCGACAAGTTAGCGTCGCGCGATTCGAAGATTTATGGTTTGTTGAGACGAACGAAGCTAAATATAGCGTATGAGCCGTAAGAGCCCGCCCCGACGCCCCGCCGGCGACCGCAAGCGTCAGCGCACGCCCAACCGGGCGCGCGATGGCGCGGGCGCGCGCGCGTCGGAAGGCAAGCAGAAAGCCAAGCCGGAGGCGCCGCGCGGGCGCAGCGCCAGCGTCAACGGCCGCGGCGGACGCGGCCCCGACGGCGGTGGCGGCGGCGGTGGCCGAGGCCGGCCGGACGCGCCCAAGCGCCAGGCGGCCAAGCGCGCTCGCCGGCGCTCCTGGCTGAAGCCGCTGGCGATCTGGTCGATGGTGCTGGCGATCTGGATGGGCGTGATCGCCGGCGGCGTGATCGTCTATTACGCCCACGACCTGCCGGCGATCGACCAGGTCGCCGAAACCAGCCGCAAGCCGAGCGTGACCCTGCTGGCTGCCGACGGCAGCAGGCTCGCGACCTACGGCGACCTGTACGGCGACAAGGTCTCCCTGGGCGACCTGCCCAAGACGTTGCCGCACGCCGTGCTGGCGGTGGAGGACCGGCGGTTCTATTACCACCCAGGCCTGGACCCCTTGGGCCTGGCGCGCGCGATGGTCGCCAACGTCGAGGCCGGTCGGGTCGTGCAGGGCGGCTCCACGATCACCCAGCAGCTCGCCAAGAACCTGTTCCTGACGCCCAAGCAGACGATCAAGCGCAAGGTGCAGGAAGCGATCCTGGCGGTCTGGCTGGAGTGGAAGTTCAGCAAGGACGAGATTCTCAGCCTGTACCTCAACCGGGTCTACCTGGGCGCCGGCACCTACGGCGTCGACGCCGCCGCCCGGCGCTATTTCGACAAGCCGGCGCGCGCGGTGAACCTCTACGAATCCGCGATGCTGGCCGGGCTCTTGAAGGCGCCGTCGCGCTACAACCCGGCCGCCGACCGGCAGGCGGCGCACGAACGCGCCACGGTCGTGCTCGAAGACATGGTCCAGGCCGGCTACATCTCCCGGGCCGAGGCCAAGCGCGCCGCGCGCGAGCGCAGCAGCGGCACCCCCGCCGCCGGCTGGCACGGCCGTTATTTCGCCGACTGGGTGCTGGGCGAGGTGCGCGACTACGTCGGCTACCACGACCGCGATCTGCGGGTGCACACCACCCTGGATCCCAAGGTGCAGAAGATCGCCAACACCCAGCTGCGCCGGACCCTGCAGCACAGCGGCCAGCCGCGCGACGCCAGCCAGGCCGCGCTCGTCACCATGGCGCCCGACGGCGCGGTGCGCGCCATGGTCGGCGGCAAGGACTACGGCCAGAGCCAGTTCAACCGCGCCACCCAGGCCAAGCGCCAGCCCGGCTCGGCGTTCAAGCCGTTCGTCTATCTGGCGGCGATGCGCGACAGCCGGCTCGCTCCGGACACCAAGGTGATCGACGAGCCGGTCTCGTTCGACGGCTGGTCGCCCGACAACTACGCCGGGCGCTACTACGGCGAGGTCACGGTGCGCGAGGCGTTCGCCCGCTCGCTGAACTCGGTCGCGGTCAAGATGCTGCGCCGCGCGGGCGCGGGCGACGTCGCGGATACCGCCAAGCAGCTCGGCATCACCTCGGACCTGGACGCGCATCCCTCGCTCGCGCTCGGCACCTCGGAGGTCACGCTGCTCGAGCTGACCGGCGCCTACGCCACTTTCGCCAACGGCGGGCGCGGGGTGTTCCCTTACGGCATCGAGCGGATCGTCGATTCCGAAGGCCGCGTCCTCTACCGGCGCAGCGGCCAGGGCCCGGGCCGCGTCGTCGACCAGGGCAACCTGCACCGGATGACCGACCTCATGCGCGCCAACGTCGAATGGGGCACCGGCAAGGCCGCCCAGCTGGACCGGCCGGCCGCGGGCAAGACCGGCACCAGCCAGGGCTTCCGGGACGCTTGGTTCGTCGGCTTCACGGCCGAACTGGTGACCGGCGTTTGGACCGGCAACGACGACGGCCGCCCGATGGACGAGGTGACCGGCGGCTCGATCCCGGCGACGATCTGGCGGGAGACGATGTCGCGCGCGCTCGAGGGCACCCCGGCGAAGCCGCTGCCGGGCCTTGAGGTGCAAGTCGCCGACCGGCGCGACGGCGGGGGCGAGGAAGGGCTGATCGGCCGGATCATCCGCTCGCTGGGCGGCGGATCGCCCGGCGACGGTCAGGCGGCGCAGAACCGCGAGCCGGCACCGCGCGAAAACGACGGCGAATTCGCCCCGCGGGTCGAGCGCGACGCGTCGGGCAACGAAGACAACCGCTGGCTCAACCGAAACGACGACCGCGGCCGGTAATCTCTGACGGGGGTAATCTCTGACGGGGGCCGCGCGATCAGCCGTAGCGCATCAGGCTGGCGCCGTGGTGGCGCAGCCAGGCCTTGGGCGTTTCGACGTCGTCCATCAACTGGTCGACCAGCGCCCAAAACCGGGGGCTGTGGTTCATCTGCCGCAGGTGGGCCACCTCGTGCGCGACGACGTATTGCAGCACCGGTTCCGGGGCCAGGATCAGCCGCCAGGAAAACGACAGGTCGCCCTTGGCCGAACAGCTGCCCCAGCGGCTGGCGGTGTCGCGGATCGTGATCCGGCCGTGCGGGCGGCCAACCTGCCGGGCGAGCGGCGCGGCCCGGGCGGCGATTTCCCGGCGGGCTTCCCGCTTCAGGTAATCCCGCACCCGCCGGGGCAGGTGCGCCGCCTCGCCGGACACCCGGATCTCGCCCTCGGCGCGCCAGACGCCGCTGCGCGCGTCGGGCACGTGGCGGATCGTGTGCGCCGCGCCCAGCACCGGCACCACCGCGCCGTCGGCGAACGGCACCGCCTGCGGCAGCTCGGCCAGGCGCCGGCGCAGCCAGGCCTGCTGCCGGCCGGCGAAGCGCAGTCCCTCGGACTCCGACACCCCCGGCGGCAGGGTCAGGCGCAGCGTGCCGCGCGCCTTGTCGACGCGCAGGGTGATCCGCCGCGCGCGCGGGTGCAGGGCCAGTTCGACCGGCACCTCGCGGGCGTCGACGCGCAACATCTGGGTCCCGAGCGACTGCAGCGACATGGATTTTGTATAGCGCCGCCGCCCGCGCCGGGGCAAGTGGCGGCGCATTGCCCGCGCCGCCCGGCTGCGGGTATTCTGGGCGGCGACATCCGAAAGCGAGCCGGGACGAACGCCATGGGCGACCCGCTGTACGACCAGGACTTTTACCTCTGGAGCCAGGATCAGGCCCGGCGCCTGCGCGCGCTTGAGGGCGACAACCGCCTGGATACCGGCAACCTGGCGGAGGAGGTCGCCGACTTGGGCCGCAGCGAACTCAACAAGGTCGCCAGCCACCTGTATCAGGCCTGCGCCCATCTACTGATCGCCGCCTGGTCGCCCAGCGACGCGCCGCAGGGCCACTGGCGCGCGGAAATCCGCAACCAGCTGCGCGAGGCGCGGCGGACCTTCACCCCCGGCATGCGCCAGCAGCTCGACCTCGCCCACGAGTGGGCGGAGGCCTGCCCGCTCGCCGACGACAAGCTGGCGGCCTACGGCGAAGCCGGCCTGCCGGCGTGGATCGCCTGCCCGTTCACCCTCGACGACCTGCTCGACCCGGCGTTCGACATCGACGCCGCGGTGAACCGGGTGCGCGCGGCGCTGAACGGCGACGCGGATTGATCGGATCCGCTGTGCCTTAGGAGAAAGCCGGCCATGGGCGACCCGCTGTACGACCAGGACTTTTACCTCTGGAGCCAGGATCAGGCCCGGCGTCTGCGTGCGCTTAAGGGCGACAACCGCCTGGATACCGACAACCTGGCGGAGGAGGTCGCCGACTTGGGCCGCAGCGAACTCAACAAGGCCCTGAGCCACTTGCGTCAGGCGTTGGTGCACATCCTGAAGGCGGCGGCGGTGGACGACCCGCAACTGCTCGCCGGGTGGACGGCCGAGGTCCTGCATCACCTGGACGAGGCGCAGGACAGCTTTACGCCGGGTATGCGCCAGCAGATCGACCTGGACCGCGCGTCTGGCACAAGGCTAAGCGGCAGGCGCAGGCCAAACTGGCCGCGCATCGGCGAAGCCGGCCTGCCGGCGTGGATCGCCTGCCCGTTCACCCTGGACGAGTTGTTCGACCCGGCGTTCGAGATCGACGCCGCGATCACCCGCGTGCGCGCGGCGCTTCAGGCGGACGAGCCGGGCGCCTGAGCTTCCCGCTTGAGCAGGGCCTTCTTCGCCGCCACGCCCCAGCGGTAGCCGCCCAGGCCGCCGTCGGCGCGGGTGACGCGGTGGCAGGGGATCACGAGCGCGACCGGATTGGTGGCGCAGGCGCTGCCGACCGCGCGCGCGGCGCCGGGCGCGCCCAGCTCCTGGGCGAGTTCGCCGTAGCTGCGCGTCTCCCCGGGCGGGATCGCCAGCAGGCCCTGCCAGACCCGGCGCTGGAAGGCGGTCGCGCGGACGTCGAGCGGCAGGTCGATGTGCGGCGACTGGCCCTTGAGGTAGTCGAGCACGGCCTCGAGCGCCGGCAGGATCGCGTCGTCGTCGCGGCCGATCTCCTGGGCGTTGGGGAACTCCGCCTGCAGCGCCGCCACAAGATCGGCGTCGCGCGCGCGCAGGGCGACGAAGCACACGCCCTTGTCGGTCGCCGCGACCAGCAGCCGGCCGAGCGGGCTGTCGGCGATCGCATAGGCGATCCGCGCGCCCGCCCCGCCACGGGCGTAGCTGGCCGGCGTCATGCCCAGCCGGCGGGCGGAATCCTCGTAGACCCGGCTGGACGAGCCGTAGCCGGCGCCGTAGGTCGCCTCCGCGACCGATTCGCCGGCCCGCAGCCCGCCGCGCAAGCGCGCCTCGCGCCGCGCGTCGGCGTAGTCGCGCGGGCTGACGCCGACGTGCCGGCGGAACACCCGCTGCAGATGCCAGGGACTGACGCCGAGATCGTCCGCGAGCTCGGCCAGCGTGGGGATTCCCGCTTCCTCGGCCGCCGCGGCGTCCAGGACGGCGCACGCCCGCCGCACCAGCTCGAGCTGGCCCGCGGGCGCGGTGCCGTCGGAGACCGTGTCGCTGGCGGCGGTGTCTTGGGGGGAGATCGTGTCGCTCATGCTCAAAAGGCTACCCCCGCACCCCCGTGGCCGCCTATCCGATCCTTGCGCGGTCCCGCATCGATTTCATCAAGCTGCCATGACTCACGCAGGCGAAAAGGTGCAAGCTAGTCCTCCGTCACAAAAGTGGGAGGTATGACGCCGATGACCCGTTTAACCGCCGCCCTGGCCGCGGTGCTGATCGCCGCCCCGCTGGCCGCCACCGCCGCCGCTCAGGAGTTGAGCGTCCAGATCGGCCCGCGGCCGTTCTTCCTGGTCAACGACATGGACGCAGGCGAACTCAAGGCCGACCTGCAGGCCTGCAAGGACCAGAGCTTCGCGCCCACGGACTTCTCGATCGGCCACCGCGGGGCGGCTCTGCAGTTCCCGGAGCACACCGAGCAATCCTACCGCGCGGGTGCGCGCCAGGGTGCCGGCATCCTGGAGTGCGACGTCACCTTCACCCAGGACCGCGAGCTGGTCTGCCGGCACGCCCAGTGCGACCTGCACCAGACCACCAACATCCTGGAGACCGACCTGGCGTCGACCTGCGCGCAGGGCTTCCAGCCGGCGGATCCGGAGAACGGCACCAAGGCCTCGGCGAAGTGCTGCACCAGCGACATCACGCTGGCGCAGTTCAAGTCGCTCGAGCCCAAGATGGACGGCGTGAACCCGAACGCGCAGACGGTCCAGGGCTACCTGGCCGGCACGCCCGACTGGCGCACCGACCTCTACGCCGAGGGCGCCACGCTGATGACGCACGCCGAGAGCATCGCGCTGTTCAAGGAGCTTGGCGTTAAAATGACGCCGGAGCTGAAGGCCCCGGATGTGGAGATGCCCTTCCAGGGCGAGTTCAGCCAGGGCGACTACGCCGCCAAGATGATCCAGGAGTACCGCGACGCCGGCGTCGACCCCGCGCAGGTGTTCCCGCAGTCGTTCGATCTGTCGGACATCGAGTACTGGGTGGCGAACGATCCCGAGTTCGCGAAGCAGGCGGTCTATCTGGACGACAGCTACACCATCGACGGCTTCGACCCGCGGGACCCGGGCACCTACCCCCACAGCATGCAGGAGTTGGCGGACAAGGGCGTGAACATCATCGCCCCGCCGCTGTGGTTCCTGGTCACGCTGAACGAGGCGGGCGAGATCGTGCCGTCCGCCTACGCGCAGCAGGCCAAGGCCGCCGGGCTCGACATCATCACCTGGACGCTGGAGCGCTCCGGCCACCTCAAGGACGGCGGCGGCTGGTACTACCAGACCGTCTCCAAGGCGATCGACAACGACGGCGACATGCTGGAACTGCTGGACGTCCTAGCCCAGGACGTGGGCGTGCGCGGCGTGTTCTCCGACTGGCCGGGCACGGTCACCTACTACGCCAACTGCAAGGGGCTATAATCGGTTGCCAGCCGGCGCGCGGCGCCGCCCCTGATGCCATCTGCTCGCTGCGTGAGTCCTGTCAGCACTGCCCTGCCCGCGCGGCGGTGGGGATCGTCGCCGTAGGTCCACTCGTCCTCGATGGTGCCGTCCTCGCGCTGGATCTTGACCTGGCTCGGCTGGTGGTTGCGCGCGGTCTGGCGGGCGTGGTCCAGCGCCGGCTGCTTGGTCTCGAACACCTGCAGCGGCTGGTCCTGCCCCTCGCGCTTGAACGCCCAGCCCTCTTTATGCGGCGACACCCAATAGACGGCTCGGGTCATGCGCGGCCTCCCTTTTGGTCCTCCCTGAGAGGATCGGGACCGGGACACCCGTCGGGGCAATCGTGTGAGACGGCGGCTGACACGGTCTCAGTTCAGGCCGCCTGAAGATTACGCGCCGGCCCCAAGGATTCCCCTCCTCCATTGGGAGGAGGGGCTAGGGGAGGAGGGAGCCGCCGGCATGCACCGAGCGAACCTCCTCTCCCTGACCCTCTCCTCCCAGTGGAGGAGAGGAGACCCGCCGCAGGCGTCGTCGCACCACGCCGTCACCACCTGCGCTGTGCGACGTCCGCCAAGCGCGGGCCGGGGTCGCCCGGTATCCTCACAGGACCAGTTGAGGGCGGCTCAGGGCGCGTTCAACGCGGCGCCTACATCTGCAGCAGCATGCGCGCCGGGTCTTCCAGGCATTCCTTGACGCGGACCAGGAAGGTCACGGCCTCGCGGCCGTCGACGATGCGGTGGTCGTAGGACAGCGCCAGGTACATCATCGGCCGCACCTCGACCTGCCCGTTCACCGCCATCGGGCGCTCCTGGATCTTGTGCATGCCCAGGATGCCGGACTGCGGGCGGTTCAGGATCGGGGTGGAGAGCAGCGAGCCGAACACCCCGCCGTTGGTGATCGTGAAGGTGCCGCCCGACATCTCGTCCATCGTCAGCTTGCCGTCGCGGCCCTTCTTGGCGAGGTCGCGCAGCTCGCTCTCGATGTCGGCGAACGACTTGCGGTCGATGTCGCGGATCACCGGGACCATCAGGCCCTGCGGCGTCGAGACCGCCATGCCGACGTTGTAGTAGTTGTTGTAGACGATCTCGTCGTCCTCGATCCGGGCGTTGACCGCCGGCAGCTCCTTGAGCGCCTGGCAGACCGCCTTGCCGAAGAAGCAGGACATGCCCAGGCGAATGCCGTGGGCCTTCTCGAACTGCTCCTTGTATTCCGCGCGGATCTGGTTGACGGCCGTCATGTCCACCTCGTTGAAGGTGGTCAGCATGGCGGCGGTGTTCTGCGCCTCCTTCAGCCGCTTGGAGATCGTCTGGCGCAGCTTGGACATCTTCACGCGCTCTTCGCGCGGCTTGCCGTCCGCGCCGGTCGCCTTGGCTGACGATGGGGCGGCCGGCTGCGGGGCGCCCTGCTGCGGTGGGGCCGGCTGCGGGGCGGCCGGCTGCGGGGCCGCTTGCTGCGCTGGGGTCGTGCCCGCGCCCTGGGCGCCGGCGTGCTGCTGCTGCGCGCCCGGCGCCGGGGCGGGTCCGGTCGCGGCGGCGGCCTGCACCGCGCTGGTGCCGGGCAGCGGCAGCGGCTGCTTGCGCCCTTCGGCGACGTCGATCACGTCCTGCTTGGTGATCCGGCCGTCCTTGCCGGTGCCGGGCACGCGGCTGGGATCGACGCCGTATTCCTCGACAGCCGTGCGCACCGCCGGCGACAGATCTTCCGGCCGGACGCTGCCCGCGCCGGTGCCCAGGAAGCGCAGCAGGTCGTCGCGCGTCACCCGCCCGTCGGTGCGCGGCGCCCGCTTGGGATCGAGCGTCGCTTCCGCCGCCTGACCGCCTGCGGGCTCGGCCGCGGCTGGTTGGCTCGCCGCCGGCGCTTCGGACGCCGCCGGCTGGCTGGGCGCAGCGGATTGTGCCGGGGCGGGTTGCGCCGGCGGCTGCGGCGCGGGCGCTTCGGGGGCGGCTTGCGCGGGGGCGGCTTGCGCGGGCGCCGGTTGCGCTTGGCCGGCACTCGCGGCGGCGCCGCCCTTGGTCATCCGGCCCAGCACGGCGCCCGGCTGCACCGTCTCGCCCTGCGCCACCGCCTGCTCGCTCAGCACGCCGTCGGCCGGCGCGTTGACCTCCAGCGTGACCTTGTCGGTTTCGAGCTCGGCGACCGCCTCGTCCGCCTTCACGGGGTCGCCGGGGTTCTTCAGCCAGCTGGCGACCGTCGCCTCGCTGACCGATTCGCCCAGCGTCGGCACCGGGATGTCGACGCTCTCGCCGCCGCCGGACGGCGGCCGGCGCGCTGGCCGGCCGTCCGCCGGCCGCCGGCTGCTCGGCCGGCTTGCCCTCCGGCTGGGCGTCTTGCTTCGGAGCCGCCGGCTGGCTCGGCGCCTCGGCGGCCTGACCCTCGGCGATCCGGCCCAGGACCGCGCCGACCTCGACCGTCTCGCCGGTCGGCACCAGCACCTCGCTGATCGTGCCGGCGGTGGGTGCGTTGACCTCCAGGGTCACCTTGTCGGTTTCCAGCTCGACGATCGCCTCGTCGGCGCTGACCGGATCGCCCTGGTTCTTCAGCCAGTTCGCGACGGTCGCCTCGCTTACCGATTCGCCCAGGCTCGGAACCGTGATGTCGGTCGCCATGTCCGTCCCCGTTTCGCCGCCTCACCCGGGTGCCGCCGGGTGGCGCGGTCTTGCTCGCGTCACGCTTGGTTCATGTAGGCCGGATGAGAAACGGGCGGCAAAGGCTGCGCCCTTGTCCGCCCGTTTTCGTCCTATTCGGGCTTCTTGCTCGACCGTGCGCTCTGCTTGGCGCCGGTCTTGCCGCCCCCTTGCTTGGCCGTGCCTGGCTTGGCCGTGCCCTGCTTGGCCGTGCCTGGCTTGGCGCTCCCCGCCTTCGCGGTGCCGGGCTTGCCGGCGGGGGCCTTCTTGGCGCTTTGCTGCTCCGCCGAACCGCTTGTGGCGGCCGCCGCCTTCTGCGGGCCGGCGCCGTTGCCGCCGGCGCGCGCGCGCTCCTGGATCCGCCGGCTTTCGATCCGGCCGACCCGGCGCTTGCCCACGGTGAGCGCGTCGTCCACCAGCGCCGCCTGCTCCCGGCGGTGCCGCTCGGCGATGCCGGTGGCGGGCGACGCGGCGGCGTGCCGGCCGGTGTAGCGCGGGCGCGGGTTCTGGAAACCGAGCTCCTCGGCCACTTCCTCGATGAACTGCTCGACGTGGAACCAGTAGCCCATGTTGCGGGGCTCTTCCTGGCACCATACCAGATCGCAGTGCTTGTAGGGCTCCATCTCCGCGCGCAGGGCGTCCTCCGGGATCGGGTAGAGCTGCTCCATGCGCAGGATGTGGACGTCGGTGATGCCGCGGCGCTCGCGCTCCTCGATCAGGTCGTAGAACACCTTGCCCGTGCACAGCACCAGCTGGCGCGCTTCCGACGGCTTGGACGGCAGGTTGTCCTCGTAGAGCACGCGGTGGAACGAGCTGTCCGGACCGAAGTGCTTCAGGTCGGAAACGCAGCGCTTGTGGCGCAGCAGCGACTTCGGCGTCATCACCACCAGCGGCTTGCGGAAGTCGCGGTGCAGCTGCCGGCGCAGCACGTGGTAGAAGTTCGCCGGGGTCGAACAGTTGACCACCTGGATATTGTCTTCCGCGCACAGCTGCAGGAAGCGCTCGGGCCGGGCGCTGGAGTGCTCCGGGCCCTGGCCTTCGTGGCCGTGCGGCAGCAGCAGCACCAGGCCCGACATGCGCAGCCACTTCGCCTCGCCGGAGGCGATGAACTGGTCGATGATCACCTGCGCGCCGTTGACGAAGTCGCCGAACTGCGCCTCCCACAGCGTCAGCGCGCGCGGCTCGGCGAGCGAGTAGCCGTACTCGAAGCCGACCACCGCGGCCTCCGACAGCGGGCTGTCGATCACCTCGAACGGCGCCTGGTCGGCGCGCAGGTTGTTCAGCGGGACGTACTTCTCCTCGCTGTCCTGGTCGATCAGCACGGCGTGGCGCTGCGAGAAGGTGCCGCGCCCGCTGTCCTGGCCGCTGAGGCGCACCGGATGGCCCTCGACCAGCAGCGTGCCGAAGGCGAGCGCTTCCGCGGTCGCCCAGTCGAGCGGCTGCTGTCCCTCGATCATCTTGCGCCGGGCGTCCAGCACGCGGTTGATCTTGCGGTGCGCGTTGAAGCCGTCCGGGACCCGGCTCAGCCCGCTGCCGACCTCCTGCAGGCGGTCCAGCGGCACGTCCGTGTCGCCGCGCCGGGCGCCGTAGTCCCGCGGCACGTGCATGCCCGACCAGACGCCCTCCAGCCAGTCCGCCTTGTTCGGCCGGTAGTTGTCGGCGTTATCGAACTCGGTCTGGAGCGTCTCGTACCAGTGGTTGACGTAGCCGTCGGCCTCCTCCTGGCTGATCAGCCGGTCGCGCACCAGCCGCTCGGCGTACATCTTGCGCACCCGCGGGTGCGACTTGATCGCCGCGTACATCATCGGCTGGGTGAACGACGGCTCGTCGCCCTCGTTGTGCCCGTACCGCCGGTAGCAGAACATGTCGATCACGACGTCCTTCTTGAACGTCTGACGGAATTCCGTGGCGATCCGGGCGACGTGGACCACGGCCTCGGGGTCGTCGCCGTTGACGTGGAAGATCGGCGCCTGGATCGACTTCGCGACCTCGGTGCAGTACGGGCCGGAGCGGGCGTTCACCGGATTGGTGGTGAAGCCGATCTGGTTGTTGACGATGAAGTGGATCGTCCCGCCGATCCGGTAGCCCTTGAGCTCGGACAGGTCGAGCGTCTCCGGCACCAGACCCTGGCCGGCGAACGCGGCGTCGCCGTGCATCAGCAGGCAGGCGATCTCGTTGCGCTCGGTGTCGCCGCGCTGGGCCTGCTTGGCGCGCACCTTGCCCACGCACACCGGGTTCACCGCCTCCAGGTGCGACGGGTTCGCGGTCAGCGACAGGTGCACCATGTTGCCGTCGAACTCGCGGTCCGAGGAGGTGCCCAGGTGGTACTTCACGTCGCCGGACCCGCCGATGTCCTCCGGGTGGCTGGCGCCGCCGGAGAACTCGTGGAAGATCGCGCGGAAGGGCTTGCCCATGAAGTTGGCCAGCACGTTCAGCCGGCCGCGGTGGGGCATGCCGAGCACGACTTCCTTCAGGCCCATCTGGCCGCCGCGCTTGAGGATCTGCTCCAGCGCCGGGATCATCGACTCGCCGCCGTCGATGCCGAAGCGCTTGGTGCCGGTGTATTTCTTGTCCAGGAACAACTCGAACGCCTCGGCCGCCGTCAGGCGCTCCAGGATCGCCTTGCGGCCGCGTTCGGTGAACTCCGTGCGGTTGGCGATGTTCTCGATGCGCTCCTGGATCCAGGCCTTCTGGTCTGGCTCCTGGATGTGCATGAACTCGACGCCGATCTTGTCGCAGTAGGTCGCGCGCAGGCGCTCCAGGATCTGGCGCAGCGTCGCCGTCTCGAAGCCGAGCACGTGGTTGACGAAGATCGGCCGGTCCATGTCGGCGTCGGTGAAGCCGTAGGACTTGGGGTCGAGCTCCGGGTGCGGCTCGCGCGGCTTCAGGTTCAAGGGATCGAGGTCGGCTTCCAGGTGACCGCGCACGCGATAGGCGCGGATCATCATCAGGGCGCGGATCGAATCCAGCGTCGCCGCGCGGATGTGCTCGGGCGTGATCTCGCCGGCCTGGCCGCCCTGCGGCGCACCGACCGAGCGGGCGACCTCGCCCATCGCCTGGCCGCTCGCATTGCGATCGGCGGCGTCCGCGCCGCTCTGCCGGCCCAGGCTTTCCAGGACCTCCCGCGCCTCCGGATCGAGCTGGTCGAAGAACTCCCGCCAGGCCGGATCGATCGCGTCGGGATCCTGCTGGTAGCGGGTGTAGAGGTTGGCGACCGCGGCCGCCTTGTCACCGTCGAGGGCGTTGGTCTGCTGGGTATGTGCCGTCATGGCCTCGGTCGTCTTTCACGGTTGCGCCGGCTTTGGGCGGCGCTCGGCCGCCCACCGGCAAAACGGGGGCCCACGGCTGGCCGCGCAGCCACGGGTCTGTTCGGCGTGCCACGTTACACGAAACACACCGCCTGCCGCCAAGAGCGGCGTTCGTCTGGCGGCGTTCGTCTGGCGGCGGTCCCGGCGGCGCCGCCCAACCCGCTGGGCGAGGGACGCCGCGTGCCGCCGCGTGCCGTCGCATGTCCCCCCGAACTCCGCGGGCCGCGCCGCGTCGCGGGCGCCCGCGAAGGTGGTGACCGTGGCGCTGGCTGGCTCGGGCAAGACGCTCGAAGGTGGAATTACCTTCCAGCTGAATTTTGCCCGCCCTTCAGGAAGTTAGCGCGACATGCAGACCCAAGGCCGGTTCGGCCTTCGGGCATGCCGCTCTAGCCGTTCAGCGCCTTGACCATGGTCGAGCCGATCGAGGCCGGCGAGTCGGCGACGTGGATGCCGGCCTCGCGCATCGCCGCGATCTTGTCCTCGGCACCGCCCTTGCCGCCGGAGATGATCGCCCCGGCGTGGCCCATCCGGCGGCCCGGGGGCGCGGTCAGGCCGGCGATGAAGCCCACCGTCGGCTTCTTCACGCTCGACTGCTTGAGGAACTCGGCGGCCTCCTCCTCGGCCGTGCCGCCGATCTCGCCGATCATGACGATGCCCTCGGTTTCGTCGTCCTTGAGGAACATGTCGATGCAGTCGACGAAGTTGGTGCCGTTGACCGGGTCGCCGCCGATGCCGATGCAGGTCGACTGCCCCAGGCCCGCGGCGGTGGTCTGCGACACCGCCTCGTAGGTCAGCGTGCCCGAGCGCGAGACGATGCCGATCTTGCCGCGGGTGTGGATGTGGCCCGGCATGATGCCGATCTTGCAGGCATCGGGCGTGATCACGCCCGGGCAGTTCGGCCCGACCAGGCGGGTGTTGGAGTTCGCCAGGGCGCGCTTGACCTTGACCATGTCCATCACCGGGATGCCCTCGGTGATGCAGACCGCGAGCTCGATGCGAGCGTCGATCGCCTCCAGGATCGCGTCGCCGGCGAACGGCGGCGGCACGAAGATCACGCTCGCGGTGGCGCCGGTCTCCCGCTTGGCGTCGGCGACCGTGTTGAACACCGGCAGGTCGAGGTGCGTCTGGCCGCCCTTGCCCGGCGAGACGCCGCCCACCATGCGGGTGCCGTAGGCGATCGCCTGCTCGGAGTGGAAGGTCCCCTGGGCGCCGGTGAAGCCCTGGCAGATGACTTTGGTGTCCTTGTCGATCAGGACGGCCATTACGCGTTCTCCTGCACGGCTTTGACGACCTTCTCGGCGCCGTCGGCGAGGTTGTCTGCGGCGGTGATCTTGAGCCCGGATTCCTGGAGGATTTCCTTGCCGCGCTCGACGTTGGTGCCCTCCAGGCGGACCACCAGCGGGACGTGCAGCTCGACCTCCTGGGCGGCGGCGACCACGGCTTCCGCGATCACGTCGCAGCGCACGATGCCGCCGAAGATGTTGACCAGGATGCCCTCGACCGAGGCGTCCTGCAGGATGATCTTGAAGGCCGCGATCACCCGCTCCTTGTTGGCGCCGCCGCCGACGTCGAGGAAGTTCGCCGGCTCGCTGCCGTAGAGCTTGATGATGTCCATGGTCGCCATGGCGAGCCCGGCGCCGTTGACCATGCAGCCGATGTTGCCGTCGAGCTTGATGTAGTTGAGCTCGTGCTTGCTGGCCTCGATCTCCGCCGGGTCCTCCTCGTCCAGGTCGCGCATGTCGACCACGTCGGTTTGGCGGAACAGGGCGTTGTCGTCGAACGTCATCTTGGCGTCGAGCGCCAGCACCTGGCCGTCGCCGGTGACGATCAGCGGGTTGACCTCGACCAGCGAGGCGTCGAGCCCGACGAAGGCCTTGTAGAGGCTGGTCAGGAACTTGACGAACGCGCCGATCTGCTTGCCTTCCAGGCCCAGGCCGAAGGCGATCTTGCGGGCGTGGAACGGCATCGCGCCGGCGACCGGATCGATCGCCTGCTGCAGGATCTTCTCCGGCGTGTGGGCGGCGACCTCCTCGATCTCCATGCCGCCCTCGGTCGACGCCATGATGGTGACCCGGCTGGTCGCCCGGTCGACCAGCAGCGCGAGGTAGAGCTCGCGCTGGATGTCCGCGCCCTCCTCGACGTAGATGCGTTTGACGTCCTTGCCGGCCGGGCCCGTCTGCTTGGTGACCAGGGTCTGGCCCAGCATCGCCTTGGCGTTGTCGGCGACCTCGTCGATCGACTTGACGACCCGCACGCCGCCCTTGCCTTGGGGATCGTTCTTGAACCGCCCGGCGCCGCGGCCGCCCGCGTGGATCTGCGACTTCACGACGTAGACCGGGCCGGGCAGCGTGTTCGCCACCTCCCGCGCCTCGTCGGGCGAATAGGCGACCCCGCCGCGCGGCACGGGCACGCCGTATTTCGCCAGCAGGGTCTTGGCCTGATACTCGTGGATGTTCATGGCAGGGGGATCCCGCTGTGGCTCGTCTGGATAAGGGGCGCGCGCCGGTCGGCCGGCCTCAGGCCCCTCAAGGGGCGATCGAGGGCCGCCACCTTAGCAGTCCCCGGCACCGGTTCAACCGGACGCATGGCGTGTCCCGTTGGCTTCGAGCGCGTTCGCCGTGGTCGTGGGCCCGCGCGCCGCGGCGCAAGCGTTACAGCGCGCCCAGCTTCTTGCAGGCGTCGACCAGTTCGCGCACCGAGTCCACCGAGTGGTTGAACATCTCCTGTTCCTTGTCGGTGAACTTCAGCTCGACGATCCGCTCGATGCCGGTGTCGCCGATCACGACGGGCACGCCGACGTACATGTCCTTCACGCCGTACTGACCGGTGAGATAGGCGGCGGCCGGCAGCACGCGCTTCTTGTCCAAGAGATAGCTCTCGGCCATCTGGATCGCGCTCGAGGCCGGCGCGTAGAAGGCGCTGCCGGACTTCAGCAGGTTGACGATCTCGCCGCCGCCCTTGCGGGTGCGGTCGACGATCTGGTCGATCTTGTCCTGGGTGATCCAGCCCATCTGCACCAGGTCGGGCAGCGGAATGCCGGCGACCGTGGAATAGCGGGTGATCGGCACCATGGTGTCGCCGTGGCCGCCCAGGACGAAGGCGTTCACGTCCTCCACCGAGACGTCCATCGCCTCGGCCAGGAAGTGGCGGAAGCGCGCGCTGTCGAGCACGCCCGCCATGCCGCAGACCTTCTCCGGCGGCAGGCCGGCGGCCTGCTGCAGGACGTAGACCATGGCGTCCAGCGGGTTGGTGATGCAGATCACGAAGGCGTTCGGGCAGTTGTTCTTAATGCCCTCGCCCACCTGGTGCATGACCTTGGAATTGGTCTCCACCAGGTCGTCGCGGCTCATCCCCGGCTTGCGCGGCACGCCGGCGGTGACGATGACGACGTCGGCGTCCTTGATGTCGGCGTAGGAGTTGGTGCCCTGGACCCGGGCATCGAACCCCTCGACCGGCGCGGCCTCGGCGATGTCCAGCGCCTTGCCCTGGGGAATGCCGTCCTGAATGTCGAACAGGACGACGTCGCCCAACTGCTTGAGGCCGGACAGCAGCGCGAGCGTGCCGCCGATCTGCCCGGCGCCGATCAGGGCGATCTTGTTGCGTGCCATGAGTGATCCCCGCGAGGAAGAGAAACGAGCCCTGCGCCGAGCCGCCCGCGACCCCGATCCGGCCCGCGCGACCCCGCGCCCGGACGACCCGCGCCGCCCGAGCCAACCGACCGTCTTGCTAACGCGTTTGCCGCCCCCGGGCAAGGGCGGGGCGGTGGGGGCTGGAAGCACGTGCTTTTGCTATGGTCTGCAACAATTAAAGTGGTAGCATAAGGCCTTCCGATTTATCGCGGCGCGCGACGCCTCTCGCTTCGACCTTGCGCACCGTAGAGACGAACCGGCTCATGTTTCACGACTAGATCTGGTAATCGTGAATGTTAAAGCTTTCAAACATCGAGGCAATTGCTGAGCAATTTTATAAATTTTTGATTCCCCCGATGGTTTTTCTGTTTTTCATAAGCATCGATACCAGCCTGATGTTAGAGTTCTCGACGCAAGGCGATAATGATGACCATTCCGGGGGCACCGCCAGTTGTGAGGACCAGACCGAGCAAAGAAACGATCAAGGGAACGGGGTCCAAGAAGGGCCAAAACCTGAACAGTCAGGTGATTCGATTTTACCAAGATCCCCGGGAAACTTGGCCGGCGTTTCTTATGTGGAATCACTGCTTAAGCGACTAGATTCAAACGAAAATATTGGCGGCGTGGTTCTGGAAATTGCGAAACAGATAAAACTGGGCGATTTATTTTTCCAAACCTTAATATCTTTTTTTGCTCATGATGTTTATAAATCTTTATATTATAAAAACTTTGATATATCATTACGGGAACATTTCATTTTTCGGATTCCGAGAACAAGATACGGTCAGTTTTGTTAAGTATTGCGATAATACCATAAAATCCGCGCAAGATACGTGGTTTTGGGTAAGGCAAAAAAGTGTCAATGACCCAGATATGGATGACGCGAAATTTAAAATTAAATCACTTTATAAAAAAGCCGAACACATTAAATTAGTTGCGAATGCGATTGAGCTTTCAATAATAATATGCGCCGCTTTTTTCGTTATTGCCTGCTTTTCTCCGTATGTGAATTTCAACAATCAGGCTGTTCGAGGTTTTGGGTTAAGTTTGGCCATGCTCGCCATTAAGTTGGTCCTAATCTTCCTTTGTGCGCGTAATTATAATATAACTATATACGATGCGATGCACACCGTACGCCTCACGATGCTCGCTTGGACAGCGGAAAACAATTCCCGAAAGAAGACGGGTGATATTCCCGCCCTTCCCGAATATACATTTGCTTGGAACTTTCGTTGGTTGAAATATCCGCGGCGCGTCTTTTCCGACCGTCCTTTGGTTGAAAAAAATGAATCTGAAGATGGAGCCCTTATGATCGCCAACCTTGTTTGGCCGTCCAGGGACGACGCGCTACCGGGATAGCAGGACTATCCGCAAACAGGTCGCCGGATCCTACTGCTGGGTCGGGTGCCTAACGAACCACAGCCCGCGCTCGAGGCGCCGCGCGTGCTCAATGCAGCACACAGTGAAATGTCTTATTTGCCCACAAGCTGAATTTGGGCGGGTACCGTCGGTGGCAAGCCAGCGGGCGACACGCTATTGTTTAGGCGACTTGACCTTTTACCTCGTGCGCGGCGCTTCACTCATGGATTGGCTTTCCGACGGCTGGGCTTGGTTTACGGCTCACACCAACGTCGTTGTGGCTGTGTGCACCGTCCTGACCATGCTCGGCGGTATCTTCGTTTACTTGGTAAGCCGAGGCGCCCCCAGCAGAGAGACGATCGGCAACGATCGGCTTACCGAGCGAGCGGTCGAGGTGCTGCGCGAGCAGTTGGCGGAGAAGGATCGCGCGCTGGCCGAAGCGCACGACGAACGCAGGTCGGCGCAGGACCGCGCGGCGTCCATGGAGGCCCAGCTGCGCGAAGCCGTGACCGCGATCTCGAAGCAGACCGACATCCCGGACGCCCAGGCCCGGATTCACGAAGCCCTGGAAGCCGCCGCCGACGGGCGGACGGAGCTGGCCGAAGCCATTTTCGCCGAGGTCGAGGCACGCAAGACGGCGGAGGGCGCCGACGCCTACCAGGCCGCCGCCCAAGCGGCCCGCCACCGCGGCGCGCTCGCGTTCCTGCACGACACCGACAAGGCGCTGGACGCCTACCGCAAAGCGACCGAGCTCGATCCCGAAAACGCAGACGGCTGGAATCGGCTCGGCCACCTCCTGACACCGAGTCGGCGATCTGCCGGAAGCCGAACCGCCTATCGGCGTGTCGCGCGATCTGGCGAAAAGGCGAATGACAGAATGGTTGTCGCGGTCGCTTACGGGAACCTGGGCAACGTCTACCAAGTCGGCGGCGACCTCGACCAGGCGGAGGCGATGTACCGGAAAAGCCTGGAGATCGAAGAGACTCTCGGGCGCAAGGAGGGCATGGCGAAGCCAACTACGGGAACCTCGGCATCGTCCACGAGATACGGGGGGATCTGGAGCAGGCAGAGGCGATGTACTGGAAAAGCCTGGAGATCGACGAGGCCCTTGGGAGTAAGGAGGGCATGGCAAGCGACTACCGCAACCTAGGCATCGTCCACGAGATACGCGGTGATCCAGACCAGGCGGAGGCGATGTACCGGAAAAGCCTTGAGATCGACGAGGCCCTTAAGCACAAGGCTGGCTTGGCGGATTCCTACGGAGCCTAGGCAACGTATTCCGGCTTCGTGGCGATCTCGACCAGGCCGAGGAGATGTACCGGAAAAGCTTGGAGGTGAACGAGTCCCTTCAGGCGCAAGGAGGGTATGGCAAGCGGCTACGGCAACCTGGGCAATGTCTACTGGGACCGCGGCGATCTCGAGCAGGCCGAGGCGATGTACCGGAAGAGCCTGGCCCTGAACGAGGCCCTCGGGTGCAAGGAGGGCATGGCGAACCAGTACGGCAGCCTGGGCAACGTACACCTGGAACGTGGCGATCTCGACCAAGCCGAGGCCATGTACCGGAAAAGCATCGCGCTATTCCAGGAGGTTGGCGCCGCCCCGAAGGCCGAGCAGGCTCAGGGTTGGCTCGACCAGCTGCGTCAATAGCGGCCTGGCGGCGGCTGGACCCGGGTGGCCGTCTTGCTCGACACCCGCACACCAGCAACCGCACCAAATTCCACTGATCCGGCAGATCGCCGGGAACCTGCGCCCGCGCCCGCGCGCCCCCGGTTCCCGTCTCGACAGCCGCGCGGTCCGGCGCTGAGGCTTGCGCGCGCGTCGACGCCGGGACGCATGCCGACCGTCCGACGGGCCCCCGCTTCCGCGCCTCCGCGCCCGCCCACGGAGCCGGTGTCGTCGCGGGGGCCGTAGAAGCGGCGTGCCCATCAATAAGCAACCCGCGAAAACGTCATCTCAAAAGGGGAGGAGGCATGGTTTCAGGGGAGGCCACCGCCGGAGCGCGCACCATTCACGAGATTTGCGCGGCGGGCGCGGACGGCGCGACGGCGATCGCCGCGCCCGAGCGCGCGCCCATGACCTACGCCAAGCTGCGCGAGCTCGCCTCGCACACGGTGGGCGCGCTCAACGAGATTGGCATCGGCCGGGGCGACCGGGTGGCGCTGGTGCTGCCGAACAGCCCGGAGACGCTGGCGGCGTTCCTGACGATCGGCGCCGGCGCGTCGACCGCGCCGCTCAACCCCGCCTACCGGCACGACGAGTACGCCTATTACCTGAGCGACCTCGGCGCCAAGGCGCTGGTGGTCCGCCAGGACGGCGGCGAGGAGGCCGGGCTCGCCCGCGTCGGCCGCTGGAGAGCCACGGCATCCCGGTCCTGGAGCTGGTCGCCGACTATAACGGGCCGGCCGGCTCGTTCTGCCTCAAGGGCGGCACGCCGGGTGAGGCGGCGCAGCCCCGGCTTCGCCGAGAGCGGCGAGGAGGCGCTGGTGCTGCACACCTCCGGCACCACCTCGAAGCCCAAGATCGTGCCGCTGTTGCAGCAGAACGTCGCGGCGAGCGCGCGCAACATCCGCGCGGTGCTGCAGCTCTCGGAGCGCGACATCTGTCTCTCGATCATGCCGCTGTTCCACATCCACGGCCTGATCGCGGGCTCGCTCGCACCGCTGGCCGCGGGCGGGCAGGTCACTGTGCCGGGGCCGTTCAACGCGCTTGCCATGCTGCGCTGGCTCACGGAATCGGGCGCCACCTGGTACACCGGCGTGCCCACGATGCACCAGGCGCTCTTGGACCGCGCGCTCAAGCGGCCCGAGGCGGCGCAGGGCCTGGGCCTGCGGTTCATCCGCTCGTCCTCCGCCAGCCTGCCCTCGCAGACCATGCAGCAGCTGGAGGACACCTTCGGCTGCCCGGTGATCGAATCCTACGGCATGACCGAGGCGGCCCACCAGATGACCTCCAACCCGCTGCCGCCCAAGGCGCGCAAGGCGGGCTCGGTCGGGATCGCCGCGGGCCCGCAAGTCGCGATCGCGGACGCAGGCCGGCAACTTCGTGGCGCCGGGTGAGGCCGGGAGGTCTGCATCAAGGGCGAGAACGTCACCCCGGGCTACGAGAACAACCCCGACGCCAACGCGAAATCGTTCTTCCAGGGCTGGTTCCGCACCGGCGACCAGGGGATCCTGGACCAGGACGGCTATTCGACCATCACCGGCCGGCTGAAGGAGCTGATCAACCGCGGCGGCGAGAAGGTGAGCCCGGTCGAGGTCGACGAGGCGCTGATGGACCACCCGGATGTGGCCCAGGCGGTCGCCTTCGCGCTGCCGCACAAGAAGCTGGGCGAGACGGTCGCCGCGGCGGTGCGGCTCGCCGAGGGGGCGGAGCTCGACGAGAAGACGCTGAAGGGCTTCGTCGCCGAACGGCTGGCGGACTTCAAGGTGCCGCAGAAGATCGTCTTCCTGGCGGAGATCCCGAAGGGGCCGACGGGCAAGATGCAGCGCATCGGCATGGCGGAGAAGCTGGGCCTGGTCGAGCAAGGGGAGGCCAAGTCTTGAAGGTCGCGATCTACGGCGCCGGTTCGATCGGCGGGCACATCGCCGCCTCGCTCGCGCACGGCGGCGAAACCGAGGTCACGATGATCGCCCGGGGCAAAACCCTGGAAGCGATCAACAGCCACGGCCTGCGGATCTATTTCGACAATTCCGACGAACTCAAGACCTACACCAACGTGCGCGCGGTCGAGGACCCGGCGGACGCCGGCCCGCAGGACGTCGTCATCCTGGCGCTGAAGGCCCCGGTGGTGCGCCAGATCGCCGATGCGATGCAGCCGCTGTTGGGCGAGACCACCGCGATCGTCACCGCGATGAACGGCGTGCCCTGGTGGTACTTCCACGCCCACGGCGGCCCGCTCGACGGCGCCCGGCTGGAGAGCGTGGACCCGAACGGGGAGCTCTCGCAGAAGCTGCCGCCGGAGCGCTGCCTGGGCTGCGTCGTCTACCCGGCCGCGGAGATCGTCGAGCCCGGCGTGATCCGGCACGAGTACGGCAACCGCTACATGCTGGGCGAGCCCGACGGCAGCAAGTCCGAGCGCGCGCAGGCGCTGTCGAAGGCGATGACGGCGGGCGGGCTGAAGGCGCCGGTGCGCCCGCGCATCCGCGACGACATCTGGCTCAAGCTGTGGGGCAACGTCGCGTTCAATCCGATCAGCGCCCTGTCGCTCGGCACGCTCGCCCAGATCGCCGGCGAGGACGGCACCCGCCGGGTCGCGCGGGCGATGATGGTGGAGGCGCAGGCGGTCGCCGAGGCGCTGGGGCGTCAAGATGAGCGTGGAGGTCGACACCCGGATCAAGTGGGCGGCGGACGTCGGCGCGCACAAGACCTCGATGCTGCAGGACCTGGAGCGCGGCCGGACCATGGAGGTGGATTCGATGGTCGCCGCGGTCGCCGAGATCGCCGACAAGCTGACCATCGACACCCCCACCATCGACACCGTGCTCGGCCTGCTGATCCAACGCGCCAAACTCGCCGGCTGCTACGGCGGCTAGGCGGGCCAATCGGCGGCCCGGCGCCCCTTTCCCCTCTGCCTTGGGAGACTTTTGCAAAGGCACGTCGAGACCCGTCAGTCGTGCTTCGACACGCCGTCTTAAGCGACGGCTGCTCAGCAGGAAGTTGATATTAAACACCTGAAAACCCTATACCTTCATCCTGAGCAGGCCGCGCTTGCGGCCGTGTCGAAGGACGACTGACGGGTGTCTCGCCCACCGGATGCAAAAGTCTCCTCGACGGGAGAGGGCGGGGCCCGCGCCGCACAGCGGCGTGGGAGGGTGAGGGTGGGACTCCACGCCGCTTGCCGAGGAATTCCACCTCTCACCTCAGCCTCTTCCGTCAAGGAAGGGACCCGCCGCTATGGTCGTTATCAGGATGAAATTGCGGCGTTTTCAATATAGATAACATCGCTACATGCCGAGCAGGCGACCGCAGGTCGGCGCGTCGAAGCGCGACTGAGGGCGATCGATCCGGCCGCGGCGCGGGGCGTCGCCGCATCTGCCCCCGCGATACTTCCACGACGGCGTCTATTAACCCGCTGCCACGCCCGAATTTTACCGAACGCAAGAGATGTGCGTTTAAAAGCACCAAACGATTTTTTAATTGCCCAACGCCAGCGGCGATAAATAGGAATCGCGAGCCTGGGGGCGCCCCCGTTTCGATTGACCGAAGCGGCCCCTGCGCGCCGCGCAGGAAGGGGCGCAAGCCCCTAAAAGAACCGCGCGGCAGTCGGCCCAAGAAACCGAGAACAAGGCCCGCTGCCGGCGGCGCAAAGCCCCGGAACAAGGGGACGCCGGCGCACCAGCCGGCGGCGAACAAGAAGATCGCCATGGGTAGGTAACACGTATGGGAGGGCGTATTATGGTTCGCTCGCTGCGGAGTTCCCGCTTCGCCCGCTGGACCGCGGCCCTGAGCGTCGCGGTCGCACTCACCGTCGGGACGGCGCTGCCGTCCGGCGAGGCCCGCGCTGCCGACTGGCAGCCCAAGCGGCCGGTCGAGTTCGTGATCATGGCCGGCACCGGCGGCGGCGCCGACCAGATCGCGCGGCTGTTCCAGTCGATCATCGAACAGAACGACATGGCGCCGGTCCCGGTGATCCCGATCAACAAGCCGGGCGGCTCGGGCGCCGAGGCGTTGCGCTATCTGAAGGACAACGCCGGCAACAACCACATCATCATGATCACGCTGAACAGCGTGTTCACCACGCCGCTGCGCAATCCGGGCCTGGGCGTCGACGCGACCGACCTGACCCCGATCTCCCGGATGGCGCTCGACACCTTCCAGCTCTGGGTCCACGCCGACACCGACATCAAGACGCTCGACGATTTCGTCAAGCGGGTGAAGGAGGAAGGCCGCGACTGGAAGATGGGCGGCACCGGCAAGGGTCAGGAGGACAGCATCGTGACCGCGATGCTGGAGCAGGAGTTCGGCCTCGACATGACCTACGTGCCGTTCCCGGGCGGCGGCACGGTCGCCAAGAACCTGATCGGCAAGCACGTCGACAGCACGGTCAACAACCCGGCCGAACAGATCTCCTTCTACGAGGCCGGCCGGTCGCGTCCGCTGATGACGATGACGCCGGACCGGCTCGACATGCTGCCGGACGTGCCGACCTCCACGGAACTGGGCCACCCGGAGCTGGTGTACTTCATGCAGCGCTCGATCACCGCGCCGCCCAAGATGTCCGACGCGGCGCAGGAGTACTACATCGAGCTCGATGCGCAAGGTCTACGAGAGCGACCGCTGGAAGGAGTACACCAAGGAGAACGGCCTGTTCCGCAAGCGGCTGCGCGGGCGACGACCTCGGCGCGTACTTCGCCAACGAGGTCAAGAAGCACCGCAAGCTGCTCAACGAAACCGGCGAGATCGTAGAGCTACGTCCGTTCGCTTTTTCTGCACATCGTTCCCCAATCCCCCTCCTCCACGTGGGAGGAGGGTGCTAGGGGAGGAGGGACCTCGGGTCTCGATGCCGCGGGCAACCTCCTCTCCCTAGCCCTCTCCTCCCAAGGAGGAGAGGGGAGCTGGTTGGCGTCCCCTTCAGACCAACACAGGTGACCCGCGCATGACGGTCCGCACCGCCGAACTGGCGATGACGCTGCTGCTGGCGGCGTTCTCCGTCTACCTGATGATCAAGAGCACCGAACTGCCGATCGGCTGGATCAAGGGCGAGGGCCCGGGCGGCGGCGCCTGGCCGTTCTGGCTGTCCGGCCTGATGCTGGTGTGCTGCGCCGCCACCTTGGTGCGCTGGTGGCGCGGCACGACCGAGGTGTCGCGGACCGCCGAGGAGTTCATGACCGCCTCGACCCGCAAGATCATCCTGCCCACGGTGATCAGCCTGTTCGCCCTTCTCGGCATCGCCAGCTGGCTCGGCGTCTACATCGCCGTGATGCTGTTCCTGTTCTTCTACCTGCGCTTCATGGGCCGGCATTCCTGGACGGCCACCGGCGGCATCGCGGTCGCGGCCCCGGTCCTGCTGTTCTTCTTCTTCGAGGGCGCGCTTCGGATCATCCTGCCCAAGGGCATCAGCCAGCCGCTGTTCGATCCGCTCTACACCATCATCTACTAGGGCAAGATGCTGAAACGTGGACTCACGTCTCAGCCGAATCTTGCCCTCTCCTCAAGCAGTTAGAGCAAAATTCCCGATGAATGTCGGTTCGGCTTTTATCGACTTTGTTCTAGCCGCCCGCGACCGACCGGCACGCTGCCGACGTCCCGCGCAGGCGCGCGCGTGCCACAGGCAAGGGAGCGCAAGCGTTTCATGGACCTGCTGGACCCGCTGATCCACGGCCTCGTCATCGCGATCGAGCCGATCAACCTCGCCATGGCCGCCGCCGGCGTGCTGGCCGGCTTGTTCGTGGGCGCGATGCCGGGGCTGGGCTCGGTCAACGGGGTGGCGATCCTGCTGCCCGTGACCTTCCTGGTACCGCCGACGGCGGCGATCATCTTCCTGGCGGCGATCTATTACGGCGCGATGTACGGCGGCGCGACCTCGTCCGTGATGCTGGGCATACCGGGCGCCTCCACGGCCGTCGCGACGACCTTCGACGGCCGGCCGATGGCCCTCAAGGGCGAGGCGGACCGCGCGCTGATCGCAGCCGCCGTCGCCTCGTTCGTCGGCGGCACCATCGCGGTCATTCTGTTCACCCTGATCGCCCCGCCGCTGGCGGAATTCGCGCTCAAGTTCGGGCCGCCGGAGGAGTTCGCGCTGATGCTGCTGGCGTTCGCCACCTTTGTCGGATTGGGCGGCTCGGACGCCTGGAAGACCCTGTTTTCCACGCTGCTGGGGTTGGTGCTGGCGACCGTCGGGCTCGACATCGTCTCCGGCCAGCCGCGGCTGATCTTCTTCGACCTCAAGGGCTTCTACCACGGCATCAACTTCCTGGTGCTGGCGATCGGCATCTACGGCATCGGCGAGATCCTCTGGACCTTGGAGATCAGCCAGGGCCGGGTGGCGATCTCCAAGGTCAACATGTCGTTCAAGCGCTTCATCGACGGCTTCAAGTCGCTGAAGAGCAGTATCCGCACCATGCTGGGCGGGTCCTTCCTCGGCTACTTCATGGGAATCCTGCCGGCCGCGGGCGCGACGCCCGGCTCGCTGGTCGCCTATGGCCTCGCCAAGACCTTTTCGAAGAATCCCCAGAGCTTCGGCGAGGGCAACGTCGACGGCGTGGTGGCGCCGGAAAGCGCCAACAACGCCGCCTCGACCGGGGCGCTGCTGCCGATGATGACGCTGGGTATCCCGGGCTCGCCCACGACCGCGATCCTCTTGGGCGGCATGATCATCTGGGGGCTGCGCCCCGGACCGCTGCTGTTCCAGGACCATCCCGACTTCGTCTGGGGCCTGATCGGCAGCATGTACATCGCGAACCTCTTCGCGATGCTGGTGTCGATCGCGTTCATCCCGGTGTTCATCAAGATCCTGAAGCTGCCGTTCACCATCCTGGCGCCGATCATCTTCGTGCTCTGCATCACCGGCGGCTACGCGCCCGAGCAGTCGATGCACGACGTCTGGCTGATCGTGATCTTCGGCGTGATGGGCTATCTGCTGCGCAAGCTGAACTATCCGGTGGCCCCGATGGTGCTGGCGATCGTGCTGGGACCGCTCGCGGAACGATCGCTCAGACAGAGCCTGTTGGGCGCGCAGGGCGACCCGACGATCTTCGTCGATCGCCCGATCTCGCTCACCTTCATCTGCCTGGCGGCGGCCCTGTTCATCTACCCGCTCGTCATGGCCGCCGTCCGGCGGCGCCGCGCCCGGGCGAGCCCGGAGGAATCCGGCTAGGGCAAGATGCTGAAACGTGGAATCACGTTTCAGCTGAATCTTGCCCTGGACCGGCCGGCAGAGAGGTCGCAACGCAATGGCCCCCGGCTTTACCGTCGGGGGCCGCTGCAATGCACGGCCAGTGCAAGAACCTCGCTTGTGCTTGCCTGCCTTAGCTCAGGAACGCCAGCAGGTCCCGCTGGTCGGTCAGGTCGCCCAGGAACCAGCGGGCGCGCTGGCCGCGCTTGATCTGCAGGGAGGGGGTGACCAGCGCGCCCGCCTCCAGCGCCGCCGCCGGGTCGCTCAGGACGTCGACCACCTGCAGGCGCTCGGGCGGGATGCCCAGCTGGTCGAGCACGCCGGTCAGGTTGGTCATCGCCTGGCGCGAACTGGGCGCGTCGCCGGCGATGAACACCGTCAGGCTGTCCACCTGCGCGTCCGGGCGGCGCTGCGAGCCTGCGTTCATGCGCCGTCCCCCTCGCGCCGGCGCCGGATCCGGCCGGCCTTGTCGGCGTCCAGTTCCTGGCGCTTGCGCTCGGCCTTGTCGGTGAGCTCGAGTTCGCGCCGCGCGGACTCCAACGCGGCGTCGAGCGCCTCGCGCCTGGCCTGCGTTTCGGCGATCGTGTGTTCCAGTTCGCGCCGCCGGCGTTCGGTGGCGAGCGCGCGTTCGGCGTCGTCCAGTTCGTCCTGCGCCTGCTGGGCGACCCGGGCGGCGCCCATCAGCACCTCGCCGCTACCGGCGTAAACCTCGGCCAGATGCGCGCCGTCCGCGCCGATTAGCAGTTCGCGCACTTGGTTGGAGTGCGCGATGCCACGGGCCTTGACCACCGAAAGGGCCCGGTTCCGCTCGCCCATCTGCACCTGATACGACAGCGCGATCCAGGCGTCCGCCAGGGTGGAGACGCGCGAGCGGGTATCGGCATCGTCGACGCCTTCCGCGAGCGTGGTGGTGAGCAGCGTGATCCCGCGCGTCTTGCAGAAGTCGACCAGTCGGGCGGCGGCGTCGAACGGGCCGCGGTGGTCGCGGGTTTCCGTCACCGCGGAGATCGGGTCGATCACCACCATCGAGGGCTGATGCGTGCGGATCGCCCGTTCGATCGCCAGGAAAAAGGCTTCCGGGGCGAGCGCGGCCGAACGCATCGACAGCGCGTGAATCCGCCCTTCGGCGATCTGCCGTTCCAGGTTCAGCCCGATCCCGCTGGCGTTGGCCACGATCTGGGCGTGGGTCTCGTCGAGCGCGACCAATAGGCCGGTCTCGCCCCGGTCGGCGCCGGCGGACAGGAAGCTGGCGCCGAGCGTCGTCTTCGCGGTTCCGGGCGCGCCCGAAACCAGCACCGCGTAGCCGCGCTGGTAGCCGCCGTCCAGCACCCGGTCCAGGCCGCCGACCCCGGTCGACAGGCGGTCGCTGCTGAGCTCGTGCTGCGGCACGCCGTCGCCGTGGTAGGCGACCGCGATCCCGCCCTGGTTAATGACGAACGGCGTCTCGATGTTGTCGTGGTCGCTGCCGCGGTACTTGACGATCCGCAAGCTGCGGCCGAACACGTCGTTGGTGACGCGGCCGGTCAGTTTGACCACCGTCTGCACGGCGAACTGCATGGCATCGAAGCTGCCCAGCGCCTGGGCATCGTCGGCGCGCAGTTTGCCGGTGATCAGGGCCGGCAGCCCAAGCTCAGCCACGTAATCCGCGATCCGGTAGATCTCGCGACGTCGGTCGGTCTCGGTCGACAGCAGATCGAGGACGTTGTCGAGCCCGTCCAACACGATCCAGCCGGCGTTCTGCCGGCGGACCAACTCGCCCAGTTGGGCCAGCAGGCCGGACACATCGAAGTTGCCGGTGGTCGTCGCCTGCAGCGGGCCGCGCCCGTCCAGGAAGTGCACGCCCGCAAGCGCGTCGGCGCCGGCCGCCCAATCGAAGCCGGCGACGTTGGCCTTGATCGCCTCCGGCGCCTCCTCGAAGGCGACGAAGATCGCCCCGGTGCCGTCGCTGGTCGCGGCGTTCGCCACCGTCTGCAGGGCGAATACCGTCTTGCCGGCGCCGGGCTCGCCCAGCAGCAGCGTCGCCGCCCCGGCGGGCAGGCCGCCGCGGCTGAGCTGGTCGAAGCCCGCGATACCGGTCGGGCGTTTGTCGGCGCCCGCCGGCGACGGGTCGCCGCGGTTCCGGTCGGCCTGGTCGCTCATCATCCCCTGCTTAGGCGGCGAAAGTGAAATATACCGGGCGATCTTCACACCTGGACGGTTCGCTGTCCACCGCGTTCAGGGCGTCGCCTCGCTCGCATTCGGCGCACGCTCTTCGACGGGAAGCTGCGGGTGGTTCCGCAGCAGCCACGCGAAATCGGCGCGCGCCAGCGGCATCGCATAGAGGAAGCCCTGCGCGCGGGTGTAGCCGAGCCGGCCGAGCGCCTCCGCCTGAGCCCGGGTTTCCACCCCCTCGGCGGTGACCGGCATGTCGAGCGCGCTCGCCAGCCGTTGGATCGCGCCGACCAGGGCATGGTCGTAGGGATCCTCCGGCAGGGTGGTGACGAACGCCCGGTCGACCTTCAACTCGCTGACCGGATAGCGCTTGAGGTAGGCGAGTGCCGAATAGCCGGTGCCGAAGTCGTCGATCGACAGGCCAAGCCCGCGCGCCCGCAGCCCGTGCAGCCGCTCGACCAGGGCGTGGCTGTGCAACTGCAGCATGCTCTCGGTCATCTCCAGCACGACGCGCGCCGGGTCGATCCCGCTTTCGGCGAGCGCGGCGTCGAGGTAGCTCTCGAAATGCGGATCGGCGAACTGCACGGCGGAGACGTTGATGGCGACGTGCGGACGGTGTCCGCCCACGGCCGGCCAGCTGGCGGCTTCCTTGAGCGCGCTGCGCAGCACCCAGCTGCCGATCGGCACCATCAGCCCGCTGCGCTCCGCGACCTCGATGAACCGGCCCGGCATCTGCAGGCCGAACGCCGGATGACGCCAGCGCACCAGCGCCTCCGCGCCCACGATCCAGCCCTCGGCGAGGTCGACCTTGGCCTGGTAGTGCAGCTCGAACTGCTTCTGCTCCACGGCCGCGCGCAGTTCGGATTCCAGCTGCGCCTGCGCGCGGGCGGTCTCCGCGAACACCGGCTCGAACAGACACACCGGGTCGGTGCTGTCGGAGCGCGCATGGCTCAGCGCCAGATCCGCGCGCTGCAGCCAGGGGCCTGGGCCATCGATCTCCGGATCGCCCACCGCAACGCCGGCCCGGCCGCCGACGTGCAGCGTGTGCCCGGGCACCACGACCGGCTGATCGACCTTGGCGACCGCGCGCTGGGCCGCGCGCAGGCCGGCCTCGCCCGGGTCGCTGCCGGCCGGCACGTCGAGCAGCAGGGCGAACTCGTCCCCGCTCAGCCGGGCGACCACGCCGGATTCCTCGGACTCCGGACCGAACGCTGCATTCAGCCGTGCGGCGATTTCGCCGATCAGGGCATCGCCCACCGCAAGGCCGCGCGTGTCGTTGACCACCGCAAGGCCCCGCAATTCCAACAGGACCAGCGCCGCACGGCCGATATCCCGATCGGATTTGAGCCGGGCGTCGAGCGCGGCGCGCAGCCCTTCGCGGTCGGGCAGGTCGGTCAGGTAGTCCTGGGTCGGCGGATCGGCGACGGCGGGGGTCGGGGCTTCGGCCGGCCAGTCGCGGCGCAGCTGCCGCCAGATCAGGAACAGCACCACCGCCGCGCCGAGCGAGACGAAGACGGCGTCGCGCACGCTTTCGGGCAGCACGCCGGCATGCCAGCGCACGCCCGCCACCTCGGCCAGCCCGGCCAGCAGCGCGACCATGACCAGACCGCCGGCCAGGAACTGACCGGCCACCTTGACCGCCAGACGGCGCGGGGTTGGCTTCGAGTGTCTGGCGTCGCGCGCGGCCACCTGAACCTCTTCCACGAGTTGCAGCGGCGCGGCCGCCGGGCCAGCGTTCCCACCCGCCAACAGGACCCGCCGACGGCGCCGCCATTGCAGTCACGATAGCGCCGCGCAGACGGTTCGACAAAAACGAAGTAATACCGGCGTATGCATCCGCCCGCGGTGGCGACCTCAGGGATAACAAGCGCGCGGTTGCCAAAGCCTTAGCGCTGGACCCGCCATGGCGAGAGACGGGACAGCGCGGCGCTTGCGGCGATCGGTCCGGCAGCTCCGGGCCGGGCGTAACTGGGGCATTTTCCCGGGCGTGACGCGAGACGAGACTCACCATGGGTTGTCGTCAGGACTCTACTCTGGTTGCGTCGGGGTATGGCCGACGTCCCGCCAGATCTGGACAACGCTTCGCCCGAAGACCTCAAGGAGTTGGTTCAGACGCTCCTTGAGCGGGTGAACGCGCTGGAGCGCGAGAACGCCGCGTTGCGCGACGAAAACGCCCGTCTGAAGGGCAAGCCGCCGCGGCCCGACGTGAAGCCGAGCGGCATGGCGGAGAAGGCGCAAAGCCGCGGCGCGTCGAAAGCGAAGGCCAAGAGCAAGAAGCCCGGGCGCGGCAGCAAGCGCAGCCGCCTGACCATCGACGAGGACCGCCACCTGCAGCCGGCGGGCTTGCCCAACGGGTCGCGGTTCAAGGGCTACCAGGATCACGTCGTCCAGGAGCTGGTGATCCGGGCGCGCACCGTGCGGTATCGCCGCGAGCGCTGGCTCACCCCCGACGGGCGTACGGTAACGGCGGACCTGCCGGGTCACGTCCAGGGGCACTACGGCGGCGATCTGCGCCGGCTGGTCGTGGCGCTGTACCATCGCGGGCAGATGACCATCCCGCGGCTCACCACGCAGCTACGCGATCTGGGCATCGATATCGACCGCCGACAGGTGCGCCGCCTTCTCGACGATACGAATGCTGAGACGTTCCTCAACGAAGCTCAGGACGTGCTGCACGCCGGGCTGGCGACGGCCTCGTGGATCAGCGTCGACGACACGGGCGCCCGGCACCAGGCGCGCAACGGCTACTGCACCCAGATCGGCGACGATCGCTTTACGGCTTTCCTGACGCGCTTCTCCAAGAGCCGGAAAAACTTCCTGGAGCTCCTGCGCGCCGGGCACACGGACTACGTCATCAACGCCGAGGCGCTCGCCTACATGCGCGGGCGCAACCTGTCAGAGGGCGTGATCGCCCGGCTCGCCGAGGGGCCGACGCATTTCTGCGACGCAGCGAGCTGGCAGGCGCACCTGAGCGCGCTCGGCCTGGACCAGGCGCGCGTGCAGCCCGATCCGGTGCGCATCGCCACCGAGGGCGCGCTCTGGGGCGCGGTCATCGAGCACGGCCTGCTGCTGGACGCTGTGGTCCTCTCGGATGACGCCGGTCAGTTCCGGGTCGGCAACCACGCGCTCTGCTGGGTCCATACCGAGCGTCTGGTCAACGGTCTGGACACCTTCAACGCCGCCCAGCGCAAGGCCGTCGACTGGATCCGCCGCCTGATCTGGTGGCTCTACGCCGATCTCAAGCTCTACGCCGAGGCGCCCACCGCCCGGCGGAAGGCGGAGCTGAAGCGGCGGTTCGACCGGGTGTTCAAGCGGCGCACCGGGCTCGCCCCGCTGGACCGACTGCTGCGCCGACTGCACGCGCGCAAGAACGAACTGCTCACCGTCCTGGACCGGCCGGAGATCCCGTTGCACACCAACGGCTCGGAGCGCGACATCCGCTGCCAGGTGACCAGGCGCGAACTCTCCGGCGGCACCGTCAGCGATCGGGGACGCGACTGCCGGGACGGTTTCCTCGGCCTGATGAACACCTGCGACAAGCTCAACGTATCATTCTGGAATTACCTCGGCGACCGCCTCGCGATCCCGGATGCCCCGGACGTCCCGCCGCTGCCCGACCTCATCCGAGTCCGGGCGCCGACCTGAGCCGAGACCGCCCCAATACATCGACAACTACCGATTGGACGGCGTCGGACCCCGGCCTGCCGCGTGCCCGGGGTTTTGCTCAAGGTACGGCCGGGCGCTCTAACTTCCTGAGTATAGAGCGAGATTCAGCTGCAAGGTGTTCACGCCTTGCAGCATATTGCTCTAGGGGCCCACGCGAACGCGCGCGGGCCCGAAGCCGACGTACCGGGCGATCAGTTCCCGAACAGGTTCTTGATCGCGTCCTTGGCCTTGTCCTCGACCGAGGAGCCGCTGCCGGACGTGCCGCCGGACGTGCCGCCGGACCCGCCGTCGGTCCCGTCGGTGCTGCCGCCGCCCGAACTGCCGCCGCCCGTCAGGCCTTCCAGCACCTTGCGCGGGTCGGCGCCGCCCTCGACGCCTTCCTTCACCTTCTCGAAGGTCTGCTTGACCTTTTCCGGGTCCTTCACCGCGTCCTGGATCAAGCTCTTCAGGTCCGGACGGTAGCTGACGTCGTGCCAGGGCCCCTCGATGATCACCGGTACGGCCACACCCTGTTCCTGGACCTGGCCGCCCTGGCCCTTGGTGGTGGCCACGGCCTTCGGCGTCAGGCGGTAGTTCACCGTGCGCGCCCCGATGTCGGCCTTGCCTTCGCCGCGGACCCGCAGCAGCGGGTTCAGCAGCAGCAGGTCGTCGTTCTTCAGCACGCCGTCGGTGATGTTGAAGGTGCCGGACAGCTCGGCGAAGTCGGTCTTCTGCGTCTCGCCCGCGTTCTGGAACGCCGACTTCACGTTGCGCACCATGGCCGCCAGGTTGATGCCGGTGATGGCGCCGTCCTGGAAGTTGATCGCGCCGGTGCCGTCCAGGTTTTCCACCAGCGCCTTCTGCGACTTGCCGCTGGCCTGCACGTCGAGCTGGAGGGCGCCGGTGCCCTCCAGGCGCTCGAAGCCGGCGACGTCGGTCAGGAACGGCTTCGCGTTCAGGCCCTTGAGCTGGAAAACCTGGGCGATCGACGGCGTGTCCTGCCGGGCGTTGACGACCACGCGGCCCTTGCCGGAGCCGTCGTAGAGGTTGAGCTCGCTCAGGTCCGCCTGCAGGCGGCCGTCCTGAAGCTGCATCTGCATCGCCGTGCGGCCGACCGTGACCTCGCGCGCCTGGATGCCTTCGACCGACAGATCGAAGTCGACGTTGACCATGTGCAGGGCCGACAGGTCGATCGGGTCGTCGTTCCATTGCGCCGGGGCACCGTCACCGCCGCCGCCGCCGTCGCCGCCGCCGGAACCGCCCGAGCCGCCGCCCTCGGCCTCTTGGGTGGGGGCGGGCAGGTAGGGCGTCAGGTTCATCTGCGCCAGGTCGAGCTTGCCCGACAGGCGCGGTTTATCGCCGGTCAGGTCGGCGGCGAACTGCCCCTCGCCGGTGATCTTGTCGAACACGATCTCGCTTGCCGAAAAACCGTAGGTCTGGCCCTTGGCGTCGACCGTGCCGGCGAGCTTGAAGGTCTCCAGCGTGCCCTCGGGCGCGTCGATCTGGGTACCGCCGGCCCAGGCGGCCAGCTGCTTGATCGACGGCACGTCCAGGTCGACCTCGCCCTGAACGCGCCGCGGCGCGGCGTTCACGACGTCGCCGTCGAAGCTGAGGTTGACCGGGTTGGAGGACACCTTGGCGACGATGTCCGCCTGCTCGCCCGCCATCAGCTGGCGCGGCGTGGTGACTTCGAGGTCCAGGTCGACCGTCTCGCCGTTCCAGGTGAGCGCGCCCTCGGCCGTCATCGGCGCGTCCAGCGAGCTCAGGTTGACGGTCATGTTGACGCCGGTGATCTCGGTCGTCTGACCGGTCTGGGCGTCGCGGTAGGTGACCGTGCCGTCGACCAGACGCACGTCGTTCAGGCTGATGTCCTGCAGCGGGCCGGTGCCCGCCCCGCTGCCGGGCCCGCCGCCGGTATCGCCGGACGGCTGGCCGCCCGCGTCGCCGGCCATCTGGGCGAACTGCCAGTTGCCCCGGCCCTCGGCGTTCTTGGCCAGGTGGATCACCGGCTGCCGCAGGACGAAGCTCTCGACCGCCAGCTGACCCGACAGCAGCGAGAACGGGTTGACCCGCACCTGCATGCGCGCGAACTGCGCCATCTGCTCGTCCTGGGCCCAGCTGGCGTTGGCGAACCGTACCTGGTTCGCGGTCAACTGCGTGCGCGGCAGGATCGACAGCGACAGGTCGCCCTCGATGGTGAACTGCCGGCCGGTCGCGGATTCGACCTGCTTGGCGATCTGCTGTTTGTAGGTATCCACCGGAATCAGGAACGGCGCGATCAGCACGATCGCGACCAGCAGCACCACGATGGCGGCGACGATCAGCAAGAACTTCTTCATGACCTCGTTAGACCTCGAACGGGCTTGGTCGGCGGGATCGGGACGCGTCGGGTCCGCGCCCCAGTGCCGCCTTGCGCTACTCTAACATAGGCAACGCTGGTTCGTTCGGCCGGTCAAGCGGCAAAGTGGTGGCGCCGACCCGGATGGCCGCGCGGGGTTGTATCCGTGTGGTGTCAAGGCTCACCTGGGGGCTGGGGCAAGATGCTGGAAGGTGGAACCACCTTCCAGCATCTTGCCCTCTCTTCAAGAAGTTAGCGCGCTGATCCACCTGCCGAGAGGAGTTTGCCGATGCGCCGTCGACCCGACCGGATGCCGTTCACGCCGGGCCCGGCCAAAGCCGCCGCCGCCGCCGGCCTCGCCGCGCTGCTGCTGACCGTCGGGGTCGGGGGCGCCCAGGCCGCGGAGGTGCGCTACCTCGGCCACAGCGCGCTTGAGGTGCGGGCGCAGGAGCACAGCATCCTGATCGACCCCTATCTGAGCGACAATCCGGTCGCCCCGGCCGCGGCGAAGCAGCCGGAGGCGTTCCAGGACGTCGATCTGATCCTGCTGACCCACGGGCACGCCGACCACCTGGGCGACACGGCGAGGCTGGTGCAACGCACCGACGCCAAGGTCGCGCTCAACGCCGACCTGGGCCGCACGCTGGCCGCGCTCGGGATCGTGCCCGCCGACCGGCAGGTGCGCTTCAACGTCGGCGGCACCGTCCGGCCGCTGGGCGAGGGTATCGCGATCACCATGGTGCAGGCGGTGCACAGCTCGACCGTCACGGTCCCGGGCCCGAATGCCGGCCAGGACGGCGCGCCCGAGACGGTGCGCGGCGGCGGCGCGGCCGTCGGCTACGTGATCGAGACGGACGACGGGTCGCGCCTGTACCACGCCGGCGACACGGCCGTGTTCC
The DNA here is from genome assembly GCA_034521655.1 of Rhodovibrio sp. GTDB lineage: Bacteria > Pseudomonadota > Alphaproteobacteria > Kiloniellales > Rhodovibrionaceae > Rhodovibrio. The sequence continues at coordinate 9,097 of JAXHMD010000010.1, read as the reverse complement.
GCGGCATGTCCTACGTCACCGAGTATTACGAGCCCGACCTCGCCTTCATCCCCGCCGGCGGGCGCGAGACGATGGGCCCGGAGCAGGCCGCGCACGCGCTGATGAACTACCTCAACGTCGGCCGCGCGGTGCCGATGCACTACCGCGTCACCGGCCAGCGCAACGTCCCCGAACGCATCCGCGACCGCCTGGGCGACTACCCGGTCGAGGTCCTGGCCGTGGAGCCGGGCGAGGTGTTGGATTTCCAGGGCAAGATGCTGAAACGTGGAATCACGTTTCAGCTGAATCTTGCCCGCTCTTCAAGAAGTTAGAGCAAAATTCACGATGAACGCCGGTTCGGCTTTCATCGATTTTGCTCTAGCGCGCCCGCTCACCAACCCAACCGATTCCCCTCCGCCACTGGGAGGAGGGGTTAGGGGAGGAGGTAAGCGCGACGCTGATGCCGCGGGCACCCTCCTCTCCCCGGCTCTCTCCTCCCAGTGGAGAGACTTTTGCAGGGGCGCTTCAGCAGCCGTCAGGCGTGCTTCGACACGCTGTCCTTTGGACAGCTGCCGTGCCATGAAGTTGATATTAAAATACTGAAAACCCTACAACTTCATCCTGAGCAGGCCGCGCTTGCGGCCGTGTCGAAGGACGACTGACGGGCGACCCGGCGCCGCAATGCAAAGGTCTCCAGAGGAGCGAGGGAGAGGTAGGGCGCCATGGGCTCCGCGACGCCCTACACGTCCAGGTTCGAGACCTCGAGCGCGTGCGATTGGATGAAGTCGCGGCGCGGGTCGACGATGTCGCCCATCAGGGTGGAGAACAGGTTCTGCGCCTCGTCCTCGTGCTCGACACCGACCTGCAGCAGCGAGCGGTTCGAGGGGTCGAGCGTGGTCTCCCACAGCTGGTCCGGGTTCATTTCGCCCAGACCCTTGTAGCGGGAGATCGTCAGGCCCTTCTTGCCGTGCTCCATCACCTGGATGCCGAGCTCCAGCGGCCCCCACAGCGGGATCGTCTTGTCCTTGGTCTGCAATTCCGCGGGCTCGCCGAACAGGGCCTGGAACTCGCCGCGCATCTCCGCAAGACGCCGGGTCTCGGCGGTGCGCAGCAGCGCCTGGTCGATCCGGTAGCTCTCGTCGACCCCGCGCACCGTGCGCGAGACGCGCAGGCTGCCGTCGTCCTCGACCGCGCCGTTCCAGCTGCTTTCGGTATCCGGCACGATCCGGTTGAGCCGTTCGGCCAGCGTCTCGACCGCCTGCTTGGCCGCGGCGTCGTCCTGCAAGGCTTCGGGCGCCAGCGCACCCGAGATCGCGGCCTGCTCGACCACCTGCGGCGCGCCCACCCGGCGGATCGGCGTCTGCATCAGCTGCCGGGCCTTCAGCGCCAGGCGCACCCGGTCGCGGAAGTCTTCCTTGGCGATGTACTGCCCGTCGGCGGTCTTGAGCACGCTGTCGCTCACCGCCTGCTCGACCAGGTACTCCTCCATCTCCCGGTCGCCCTTGATGTAGGTGAGCGACTGCCCGCGCTTGACGCGGAACAGCGGCGGCTGGGCGATGTAGAGGTGGCCGTTCTGGATCAGCTCGGGCATCTGCCGGTAGAAGAACGTCAGCAGCAGGGTGCGGATGTGGCTGCCGTCCACGTCCGCGTCGGTCATGATGATGATCTTGTGGTAGCGCAGCTTGTCCAGGTTGAACTCGTCCGCGCCGATGCCGGTGCCGAGCGCGGTGATCAGGGTGCCGATCTCCTGGGACGAGAGCATCTTGTCGAAGCGCGCGCGCTCGACGTTCAGGATCTTGCCCTTGAGCGGCAGGATCGCCTGGGTCCGGCGGTCGCGCCCCTGCTTGGCGGAGCCGCCGGCGCTGTCGCCCTCGACGATGAACAGCTCGGATTTCGCCGGGTCGCGTTCCTGACAGTCGGCCAGCTTGCCCGGCAGGTTGGCGACGTCGAGCGCGCCCTTGCGCCGGGTCAATTCGCGCGCCTTGCGCGCGGCCTCGCGCGCGGCGGCCGCCTCGGCGACCTTGGAGACGATCTTCTTGGCCTCGTTCGGGTGCTCGTCGAACCACTGGCCGAGCGCTTCGTTGACCACGCCCTCGACCGCCGGGCGGACCTCGCTCGAGACCAGCTTGTCCTTGGTCTGGCTGGAGAACTTGGGGTCCGGCACCTTGACCGAGAGCACGCAGGTCAGCCCCTCGCGCGCGTCGTCGCCGGTCAGCGAGACCTTCTCCTTCTTCAGGATGCCGCTCGACTGCGCGTAGGTGTTGATCTGCCGGGTCAGCGCCCCGCGCAGGCCGGCCAGGTGCGTGCCGCCGTCCTGCTGGGGGATGTTGTTGGTGAAGCAGAGCACGGATTCGTGGTAGGCGTCGGTCCATTCCATCGCCGCCTCGACCACGATGCCGTTGCGCTCGTCCTTCATCTGGATCGGCTGGTCGAGCAGCGACTGCTTGGAGCGGTCGAGGTACTGCACGAACGCCCGAACGCCGCCGTCGTAGTGCAACTCGATCTCGCGCGGCTCGGCGTCGCGGTCGTCGACCAGCTTGAGCGTCACCCCGGAGTTCAGGAAGGCGAGCTCGCGCAGCCGGTGCTCCAGCCGGTCGAAATCGAACTCGCGCGCGGCGAAGATGTCGGGTGAGGGCCAGAACACGATCGCGGTGCCGCTGCCGGTCGCCTCGCCGATGTCGTGCAGGCTCTCGGTCGGTTCGCCGTCGGTGAAGCCCGCCTTGTAGCGCCGGCCGCCGCGGTGGATGTCGAGCTCCAGGCGCTCGGACAGCGCGTTCACCACCGAGACGCCGACGCCGTGCAGGCCGCCGGAGACCTTGTAGGAGTTCTGGTCGAACTTCCCGCCGGCGTGCAGCTGGGTCATGATCACCTCGGCGGCGGAGATCCCCTCCTCCGGGTGCATGTCGACCGGAATGCCGCGGCCGTTATCGGCGACGCGCACGCTGCCGTCGGGCTGCAGGCGCACCTCGATCCAGTCGCAGTAGCCGCCCAGCGCCTCGTCGATCGAGTTGTCGACGACCTCCCAGACCATGTGGTGCAGGCCGGAGCCGTCGTCGGTGTCTCCGATGTACATGCCCGGACGCATGCGCACGGCTTCCAGCCCGCGCAGCACGCGGATCGACTCCGCGCCGTAGGCCTCCGACGCCGCGGAACGGCGGGCCTCCTCCTCGGCGCTGCTCTCCGGCTTGCTCTCGGGGGGAACCTCGGGGCTCTGGCGTTCGGGATTCTGGGTCATCGGCTTCTATGTGGTGATTGCCTTGGGGATTGTCGCCGTCTCGCCCGGCCCGGCGGCGCGCACGCCGGGGCCGGCCGCCGTCAGGTCGCGGGCGTGATCCGCGCCGCCTGCACCTCGAAGAACTGCGCGCGCCCCTTGAGGCCCGCGAACAGTTCGGGATCGGTGCCGGTCAGCCAGGGCTGCGCGCCCAGCGCCACCAGCTCGTCGAACAGCGCCGCGCGCCGTTCGGCGTCCAGGTGCGCGGCCACCTCGTCGAGCAGCACCAGCGGCGCGAAGCCCCGCTCGGCGGCGAGCAGGCGGGCGTGCGCCAGCACGATCGAGATCAACAGCGCCTTCTGCTCGCCCGTCGAGCACAGCTCCGCCGGCAGGTCGCGGTCGACGTGGCGGGCCACCAGGTCGGCGCGGTGCGGGCCGTAGGCCGCCCCGCCGGTCTCCGCGTCGCGCCCGCGCGACTGCTCGAGCGCGGCCGTCATCTTCTCCTCCGCGTCGAGCGCGGACAGGTCATCGAACCAGGTCTCCAGGTCGCCCGCCAGGCCCAGATCGGCCTTGGGGAACGGGCCGCCGCCGCTGGCCGACGCGCTCGCCAGCCGGTCGATCAGCTGCCGCCGGGCGGCGGCGATCGCCACGCCGCGCTCGGCCATGCGCTGCTCCAGCACGCTCAGCCACGCCGGGTCCGGCGTCCGGTCGCCGCGCAGCAGCCGGGCGCGCTCGCGCAGGGCGTGCTCGTAGGCGTTGACCCGGCCGGCGTGGGCCGGATCGATGCCGTAGACCAGCCGGTCGACGAAGCGCCGGCGCCCGCCGGGGCTGTCCTGAAACAGCCGGTCCATCTGCGGCGTCAGCCAGGTGACCGCGACGATCTCGCCCAGCGCCTGCTGGCTGCCCGCGAAGTCGCCGTCGATCTTGACCGCCCGGCGCTCGCGCCCGTCGGCGGTGGCGTCGCGCCCGGTGCCGAGATCGCGCGGCCCGTCCGGCGTGATCACCCGCGCGGCGACCGCCCAGGGCTGGCTCGCCGGCAGCGCCGCGCCGGCTTCCTGTCCCCGGCCTTGCGCGCCCGGATGGCGCTCGACCTCGCTCAGCCCCGCCCGGCGCAAGCCGCGGCCGGGGGCGAGGAAGGAGATCGCTTCCAACAGGTTGGTCTTGCCCGCGCCATTGGGGCCGGTCAGCACTACCGGGCGGCCGTCGCTTTCCAGCTTGGCCTGGGCGTAGTTGCGGAACGCGGTCAGGTGCAGACGCTGGACGTACAGCCCCGGGGTCGGGGCCCGTGCGGCGAACCGGTCGCTCGTCGTCTCCGCGTCAAGCGCGGCGTGTCCTGTGCGTTCCATCGACACCTGGGGTTGGGACGGCGCTTACGCGCGCCTCACACGCGCATCGGCATGAGCACGTAGAGGGCGCTGGTGTCGCCGGCATCCTGCACGATCGTGGGCGAGGCGGAATCCGACAGGCTGAACTGCGCGCCGTCGCCCGACAGCCGCTCGGCGATGTCGAGCAGGTAGCGCGAGTTGAAGCCGATCTCGATGGTCTCGCCCTGGTAGGAGATCTCCAGCTCTTCCGTCGCGCTGCCGTTCTCCGGGCTGGTCGCGGAGAGGGTCAGCGTGTTGTCGCCCAGCGACAGCTTGACCGCCCGGCTCTTCTCCGTGGAGATCGTCGAGACGCGATCGACGGCCGACGCGAAGGCCTTGCGGTCGACCTCCATCATCTTGTCGTTGCCGGACGGAATCACCCGCTCGTAGTCCGGGAAGGTGCCGTCGATCAGCTTGGAGGTCAGGACGGTGGAATCGAAGGTGAAGCGCACCTTGGTGTCCGACAGCGCGACCTCGACCCCGCCGTCGGTCTCGTCGATCAGCTTGCGCAGCTCGTTCACCGTCTTGCGCGGCACGATCACGCCGGGCATGCCGTCGGCGCCGTCCGGCAGCGGCATCTCGAAGCGCGCCAGGCGGTGGCCGTCGGTGGCGACGCCGCGCAGGTGCTTGGTGCCGCCATCATCGCCGCTGGTCGCGTGGACGTAGATGCCGTTCAGGTAGTAGCGCGTCTCCTCGGTCGAGATGGCGAAGCGGGTGCGGTCGATCAGCTCGCGCAACTCCTTGCCCTGCAGGCTGAACGCCTGCGGCAGCTCGTTCGCCTGAGTCGCCGGGAAGTCCTCCTTGGGCAGGGTCGCCAGCTGGAACGTCGAGCGGCCGCTTTTCAGGCGCATCTGCCCGGACTCGCCCTGGACGTCCAGCTCGACCTGGGCGCCGTCGGGCAGCTTGCGGACGATGTCGTAGAGGGTGTGCGCCGGCGCGGTGGTCGCCCCGCCCTCGGCGACCTGGCAGCCGACCTCCTCGACGATCGTCAGGTCCATGTCGGTCGCGGTCAGCTTCGCCGCGCCCGAGCCCGCCTCGATCAGGACGTTGGAGAGGATCGGAATGGTGTTGCGCCGCTCCACCACCGACTGGACGTGGCCCAGCGACTTCAGCAGTGCCGCGCGTTCGATCGTCAGCTTCATCTGATCCCCGTCTCGGTCCTCAAAGAATGTTTGTTTTTCAATAGCTTGAAAAGCTCGCCCGAGCCGTGCGCGCGTGCGCGCGAATCGGCCGGCAACAATAGCACGTTCCCCCACGTGGCGCCTAACCCTGATCGCGCACGCGCGGGCGTGCGCGAGAGCTAAGGAACGGGGTGGGCTAAAGCTATTTTGCGAGGGGGCTTTCACCCCTCTCCCTCGAGGGGAGAGGGAGGGGCCCGCGCGATCCTTTATCGCGTGGGAGGGTGAGGGTGAGACTCCTCGGCAGGCGGCGGGGAGTCTCAACCCTCACCTGTCCTCTCCCCTCAAGGGAGAGGGACCCGCCGAAGCGGCGTGCCACCAATAACACAGGCTCGTTAGCGTTGCGCGTGCGGCGGGCCCCCTTTCCTTCGCTCGAAGGAGTGGGACTAAGGTGAAGTAGGTCTGCACCGCCGTGCCGCGCCTGCGGCGCCGAGGTTAGAGCCGTCGCGCGGCGATGGCGCGGGCGACCACCTCCCCTGAACCCCTCCTCCCACGTGGAGGAGGGGGATTGGGCGGGGCGTAAAACGAAAGACGCGCCCGCTAGCCCTGCAGCATACGCTTCAAGAGGTCGACGTCCTCGGCGAACGCGGCGTCGCCGGCGCGCAGTTCCTCGACCTTCTTGACCGCGTGCATCACGGTGGTGTGGTCGCGGCCGCCGAACTTGCGGCCGATCTCGGGCAGGGAGCGGGCGGTCAGGGTCTTGGCGAGGTACATCGCCACCTGCCGCGGCCGGGCGACCGCCCGCGCGCGCCGGGCGGAGGCCATGTCGGAGATCCGGACGTTGTAGTGCTCGGCGACCTTCTTCTGGATCTCGTCGATGGTCACCCGCCGGTCGGACGCGCGCAGGATGTCGTGCAGCACCTCCTGGCAGGTCTCCAGCGTGATCTGCCGGCCGACCAGGGTGGCGTGCGCGACGATCCGGTTGAGCGCCCCCTCCAGCTCGCGCACGGAGGAGGTGATCTTGTGCGCCAGGAACTCCATCACCTTGGTCGGGATCGCCACGCCCATCTGGTCGGCCTTGGCCTGCAGGATCGACAGCCGCAGTTCGTAGGTCGTCGGGTGGATGTCGGCGACCAGGCCCCAGCCCAGGCGCGAGCGCATGCGCTCCTCCACCCCCTCCAGGTCGGACGGGCTCTTGTCGGCGGAGATCACCACCTGCCGGTTCTGGTCGACGAGCGCGTTGAAGGTGTGGAAGAACTCTTCCTGGGTCGCCTCGCGCCCGCCGATGAACTGCACGTCGTCGATCATCAGCACGTCGACCGAGCGGAACTGCTCCTTGAAGGCCATGGTGTTCTTGGTGCGCAGCGCGCGCACGAACTGGTACATGAACTTCTCGGCCGAGAGGTAGATGATCTTCTTGCGCGGCTGGCGGTTGTGGATGTGCCAGGCGATCGCGTGCATCAGGTGGGTCTTGCCGAGCCCGACCCCGCCGTAGAGGAACAGCGGGTTGAACGGCACCACGTTGGCGTCGCCCACCCGGCGCGCGGCGGCGTAGGCGAGCTCGTTGGGCTTGCCGACGACGAAGTTCTCGAAGGTGAAGCGCGGGTCGAGCGGCGCGGAGATGTCGCCGAAGCCGCCCTCGCGGCTCTCATACAGGCCGGCGTCGCCGGAGTCGCGGACGTTCGAGGCGTCGCGGACGTTCGAGGCGTCGCGGACGTTCGAGGCGTCGCGGACGTTCGAGGCGTCGCGGACGTTCGAGGCGTCGCGCATCTGGGCTGACTCGCGCGGCTCGGCGGGCGCCGCCGGCGCCGTGTCCGCGGCGGTGTCTTCCGTCCCGCCGCTTCGGGCGGGCGCCGTGGGCCCGGTCGCGCCGGCGCCGTGCGCGCCTTGGCCGGTTTGCGCCCGGGACGCGTCGGGCTGGTTGGCGCCGACCGCTTGGCCCCGGCCGCTGCGCTCGGGCGCCTGCACGACGATCTCGACGGCCGTGATCTGGCCGTTCTCGCTCGCCCAGAGCGCGCGCAAACGGTCGGCGTAGTTGGAGGACACCCAGTCGCGCATGAAGCGGGTCGGCACCGCCATCCGGACGGTCGGGCCGCGCTGACCGCTCAGGGTGAGGGGCTTAAGCCACGACCGGAAGGCGGCCTCGCCGACCTCCTGGCGCAGCCGCCCGCGCACACGCGCCCACTGCTCGTTCAGCGAGTCGCCGGCAGCCGCGTCGCCATCGGGGCCGGCCGCCGTCGCCTGACCGTCGCCTGGAAACCTGCTGTTGGATGCCTGCGCGCTCCCGGCGTTCTGCTGCACCGGACCGGACGATTGTGTCATGCCGCCTCTTGTGTCCCCAAAAAACGTGGCGCAGGAGACCGACCGCCGCGGATCGGCCCCCTCATCCGGCCTGCCTGCCGTCTGTCCCGGAACGGCGGCCGGCTTCTGTCACCCCTGCGGCGCGCGACCGGTCGATCCCGTGGACCGGACGGCTTTTGACCCGCTCTCGCTTAGTGGGCGCCAGGAAATGATAAAAAGGCCTTAAGAGTCGAGTCCAAAAAGCCCGTCGATACACAATCGAAACCGCGCCAATATTTGGACACGCGAAAACGCAACCCAATTTTATTGGGAGAATACTAATATACGACGGAACGTTTAGAGTCCCCAGCAAGCAAACGTAACTTACCGGTCACGTGCTCGTAAGGCAACGGGACCGTATATAGAACGCGCGTCCAGCCCCTGCGAAACGGGGCGGAACGGCGTCTACGCGCTTGAAAACGCGCCCGAAAAAATTTCGATCGTGTCGGGTGTGCGCTTCCGGCGGCCAGCCCGCGGCTGCGCGGCGGGCTGGTTGCCCGCTCAAACGCGCCGAACCGTGGATAGGATAAGACACAAAGGCGATATGACCTTTGAGCCTCTAACCAGGCCGACCGGTCGCGCGGACCGAACCGTTGAGCGGCCCGTAATACAATTAGCCGGCGAACCTCCGGGACCGTGCCCCGGCTGGTCGCCGGCCGAATTGTGTGTCGTCGAAGTCGGCGCGCCGGGACAACGACGCCAGCGCGGGCGCGTCTTAAGCGAGCGCCTTCACGCGCTGGCTCAGGCGGCTGATCTTGCGCGCCTTGGTGTTGCGGTGGATCACGCCCTTGTTCACGCCGCGGGCGAGCTCGGGCTCGGCCTGCTTGAGCGCCTCCTGGGCGGCCGCCTTGTCGCCGCGCTGGATCGCAGCTTCGACCTTCTTGACGAAGGTCCGCATGCGGCTCTTGCGCGCATGGTTGATCTGGTAGCGCCGCGCGTTGCGACGGATGCGCTTCTCGGCGGACTTATGGTGCGCCATGGCTGATCTGTCTTACTCTTGCAGGTTCGGGTGTTGCGCTGTGGCGGCGGGTTATATCGGCGGCGCCAGCCGGCGTCAAGCCGGCGCGCGGGCGCGGCGGTCGGGG
>JAXHMD010000009.1:0-49302 GCA_034521655.1 Rhodovibrio sp. | reverse complement strand
CACCTCGGTGCCCGGCTGACCACGATGTCCACACCCGGCTGGACGTTCGGGGTTGCCGAGCCTTGCCGATCGCCGCGATCCGGCCGTCGCGCAGGCCGACATCGGCCTTGATCACGCCTCAATGGTCCAGGATCAGGGCGTTGGCGACTCACCGCGTCCATCGCGCCCTCGCGCCGGTCGCCCGCGCACTGCCCCATGCCGTCGGCGCAGGACCTTGCCGCCGCCGAACTTGACCTCGTCGCCGAAGACGGTGCGGTCCTCCTCGACCTCGATGAACAGCTCGGTATCGGCGAGCCGGACCTTGTCCCCCACCGTGGGCCCGAACATGTCGGCGTAGGCGTCGCGCGAGATCGTGGTGGCCATGTGTGGTGTTCCTTCAGCTCCTCGTGCCTGATTCTACGGCTATCGCCGAGTCGGTCCCCTCCTCCCAGCCGCAGGAAGAGGGGAACGCGCCGCGACGCCGTGCGTACATGCGCAGAAGCCCCCTACAGGTCCCCGTTGACCTCTGCCGTCGGAAGCCGACGACGCGGCGGTGGCCGGCGCAGCGACGGACCAGGGAGACGGCGGCGGCTCTGCCCCGGTTCGAAGCGCATCGCGCTGCCGGCCGGCGATGTCCAGCCGGAAGCCCTTGGCCGCCGCGCGGTCGAAGCCACAGCGCGGGTTCGGCCTCGTGGAAGCGGTAGTGGCTGCCAACCTGCACCCGGCCGGTCGCCGGTGTTGGCGACCTCCAGCTGCTCGGTCGCGCCCGGCGTCCAGCTCCAGCTCGCCGTCGGCGCAGACGATCTCGCCCGGGATCATGGCCGGTGCTCCTCTCGCTCGAACGAGTCAGCGGATCGGGATCGTGGACTGCGTCACCAGCTTGGTGCTGTCGGGGAAGGTCGCCTCCACCTGGCACGTTCCGGGATCATCTCCGGCACGCCCTCCATCACCTGCTCGCGGGACAGCACCTCGCCGCCCTCGCGCATCAGATCGGCTACCGACGCGGCCGTCGCGCGCGCCTTCGACGATGAAGTCGGTGACCAGCGCCACCGCCTCCGGGTAGTTCAGCTCTGACGCCGCGCTCCAGGCGCCGGCGCGCGACCATGGCCGCGGTCGCGACCATCAGCTTGTCCTTCTCGCGTGGGTCTCAGCCGCATCGCGCCCTTCGGCCCTTCGCGTTGGCTCGTATCGCCCGCGGCGTCCGCCCAGTCGCGTCCGCTCGGCGCGTTCCACGTGTGCCAGGCGGCCGGCACGCGGCGCCGGCAGGCCGGCCGGCGGCGCCCGGAAGTCCGCCCAGAAGCCGGCGACCGTCCGGCGCAGCAGCCGCCCCGTCGCGGCCAGCACGCGCACCAGCAGCAGGCCCGCCGCACGTGGACCTGACCGCGCAGGCCCTGCACCCGCCGCTAGCGTGCACCGGCCAGCGATCTCCCGCGCGGCAGGCCAGGTCGCCGCCGCCGACGCCGGGGCCCGCGTCGATCGCCGTCGCCACGCGCCGACGTCTCGCGCGTCGAACCGGCGCCGGCGCGCTCGCAGCGCGGCGCGGCGCGGCGCCAGCGTGCAGGCCGTCCGCCCAGGCCAGCCGGCCGTCGCGCCGGCGCAACGCCGCCAGGTTCTCCAGCAGCCGGCGTCTGCGCCGCTCGCCGTGGGCGGCTGCGGCCCAGCAGCGGTCGACTCGCCCGCCAGCAGCCGGCCGGACCGGCGAGCGACCGCGCGCGTCCGCCGGGTCAGGTGGGCGCGGTCGAACAGGATGGTTTCCTGCGGCAGCCACTCCGCCCAGGCGCCGTCGGCGACCTCCAGATCGCTCGCCAGCACGCTCGCCGGGCCGGGTGGTGCGGTAGACCTTCTCCGCCGCCTGGGTGGTGACGATCGCGGCATGCGCCCGGGCCCAGCGTCGACCGCCTGCGTCCAACCGGTCGCCGCCGGCCAGACCGCCCTGCACTCGTTCACCAGCGTCGCGCCCGCGATGCCGACGGCCCGGATCGCGCGGCGTCAGCAGGCGCGCCGGCGCGCGCTGGCTCGCGCGTGCGCAGCCGCGTACGCTCGCCCGCGCCAGATCGAACACCAGCCGGCAGCCGCCGATCGACCGCGCCAGCGGCACGGCGGGCTTCGGCCGCCGCTGGGCTGCGCCGGTCGGCTGCTCCCCACGCGGATGCCTGCCCGCTCGGCCTTCGAACGGCGCGTGCCGGTGGCGGTCGGGTGTGTCGGGCTCGTCAGTGCCATGGTGTCGAACGTCCTGGGTGCGTGCGCGTGCGCGGAGGCGTTAACCATCTCCGCTCTCTGCCGCCCTCTGTCCACAATCCGCAAACCCGTGCCAGCTTGCCCAAGTCCTCGGAAACGCGGGCGATGCGCGTCCGGCGGCCCGTACGCCTACGCGCGGGCAGGCGCGCCGCCATACCGCAACTGCCCGCTTGTTGGGCAGTCGCTGAGCGGGGCAGGCGCTCAGGCACCTGCCTGCATCCTGGCGGCACGGATCATCGTCCCGGGAACTGCAGTCCCCGGCGATCAGACACTTCGCGATCACCGCCGGGGTGTCGTCGAAAAAGGTTTCTTCCAGGTTCTCGCCCGGCCCGCGGCGGTCGAGGACCAGGAAGTCCTGGTGGGCTTCCAGGGTCAGCAGCGGGTGGTGCCAGCACGTTGGCGGCGTAGCGCACGCCCTGGTCGCCGCGCGCGCGGAAGCAGCGGCAGTCGCCCGGCCGCGGCGTTTCCCCGGCGGCCACCACCACCAGCCAGTCGTCGTTCGACAGCGGCCAGAACAGCTGATCGCCCAAGGGGTGGCGTTCCAGCATGCGGATCGTCGATCGGGTCGGGCCGGCGGGTGCCGGCGAAGATCGACACGATCACCTCGCCGTCCCGCCCCGGATCGACGTGGGAGAGCGCGTTGTAGCGCATGGTCGTGCCGGCGTTGATCGGATAGGCCTCGGCGTCGCTCCGCTGCAGCACCGTGCCGAACGGCTGGAATGCCTGCGGCGTCAGCGGCTCGGGCGTGAGCGCGATCATGTCCCGCCGTCCTGGGTGGGTGGATGCGTTCGCGCCCAGTGGCGGGCGATGTCGGCGCGGCGCGCGAACCAGACGCCTTCGTGGCCCAGCGCGTAATCCAAGAAACGTGCGAGCGCGGCCGTGCGGCCGGGCCGGCCGGCCAGACGGCAGTGCAGGCCCACCGAGAGCATCTTGGGCGCGCCCGCCTGGCCTTCCTCGTACAGCGTGTCGAAGCTGTCCTTGAGGTAGCTGCTCGAACTGCGTCGCCGCTGTTGAAGCCCTGCGGCGTGGCGAAGCGCATGTCGTTGGCGTCCAGCGTATAGGGCACCATCAGGAACGGGCCCCCCGCTCCCTCGACACGTTGGGGACCCTGCACCCAATACGGTAGATCGTCGGCGTAGCTGTCGGCGGAATACAGCACGTCCGTCTCTTCCATCACCAGCTCGGTGGTGTGGGCGGAGGTGCGGCCGGTGTACCAGCCAACCGGCGCTCGCCGGTCGCCCTGCCGCGTGCAATTCGAGCGCCTTGCGGATGTGCGCGCGCTCTTCCTCCCGGCTGAGTTCGGCGTAGTCGATCCACTTCAGGCCGTGGCTCGCGATCTCCCAGCCTTCGGCCTGCATCGCGGCGACGGCGGCGGGGTTGCGGACCAGCGCGCTCGCCACGCCGAATACCGTGACCGGCACGCCGCGCCCGGCGAGCACCCGGCGCAGGCGCCAGAAGCCGCTGCGCGCGCCGTATTCGTACAGCGATTCCATGCTCATGTGCCGCTCGGCCGGGCCAGGCCGGCGGCGCCGACGATCTCCGACAGGAACGCCTCGGACTCGCCGTCGCCGTGCAGCAGGCAGCGCTCGCCGCCCTCCTCGTAGTTGACCACGATCTGCACGGCGATGCTCGGCCCCGCCCGGCCACTTCGGGTCCGGCGGATCGCCGGCGTAGCCGATCAGGTCGCGCGGGTAGTCGCGCCCGACCGGGCCGATCGGTCGGCGTGTTGGCGGCCTTGGTGTATCGGGATCATTGCTCGCCACGGTGCGCCCACTTGGTCGACCGCCGCTCGATCCGGTTGCAGACCTCGTACATCGCGATGCCCATGGCGGCGATCACCATCAGGCCGGCGAACACGAGCGGCATGTTGAACTTGGAACTGGCGGACATCATCAGGTAGCCGACGCCCACGTTGGAGGCCACCGTCTCCGCCAGGACGGAGCCCACGAACGCCGAGCGTGATCGCCACCTTGAGGGACGCGAAGAAGTACGGCAGCGCGCGCGGGAAACCGACCTTGACCAGGATGTCGCGGCGCGTCGCGCCCAGCGAGCGCAGCACGTCGCGCAGTTCCGGCTCCAAGGTCGCCAGGCCGGTCGCGACGTTCACCACGATCGGGAAGAACGAAATCAGGAAGGCCGTCAGGATCGCCGGCACCGTGCCGATGCCGAACCACATCACCAGGATCGGCACCACCGCCACCTTGGGGATCGAGTTGAAGCCGATCAGAAGCGGGTTCACCGCGTCGTAGATCGCCCGCGAGGAGCCCACCAGCGCGCCCAGCAGCACGCCGAACACCACCGCGATCGCGAAGCCGGCGAGCGTGGCGTAGAGCGTCTGGGCGGCGTGCATCCAGATCGCGTCGCGGTATTCGAAGATCGCGTAGAAGGATCTCGCTGGGCGTGGGCAGCACGTAGGTGGGCACGTCGAACAGGCGCACCACCCCTTCCCACAGCACGAACAGGCCGATCGTGGACAGGTACGGCGCGGCCTTCTGCGTGCGCCGGTGGGTCGCCATGCGCTTGAGCAGCGAACGGTCGTCGGGGCGCGCCGGCGGGGCCGGTGCGTCGCTTGACATGCTGTTATCCGCCATCGGCCGCCCTCACGTCCTTGATCTTGTCGCGCAGCTCGTGGACCAGACTCGACGAAGTCGTTGGTGAAGCTGGTTTCCTGGGTGCGCGGGCGTTCGGCATCGGGTTCTGCCCGGCGTTCCAGGATCCGGCCCGGGCGCTTGCTCATGACGTAGACCGGTGTCGGCGAGGTAGACCGCCTCGCGCAGGTCGTGGGTCACCAGGATCACGGTGAAGCCGTGCTGCAGCCACAGCGACTGCAGCGTGTCCCAGAGCTCCTCGCGCGTGAACGCGTCGAGCGCGCCGAACGGCTCGTCCAGCATCAACAGACTGCGGCTCGTGGATCAGCGCGCGGCACAGGTTGGCGCGCTGCTGCATGCCGCCCGAGAGTTCCCAGGGTATTTGTCCTCGAACCCGCTCAGCCCGACCTCGGCGAGCAGCGACGCGCGCCTTCTCCTCGTACTTCGGTCCGGTGCCGGCGCAACTGGCTGCGGTGCGGCTGCACGATCTCCAGCGGCAGCATGACGTTGCTGCAGCGTGGTCCGCCACGGCAGCAGCGTCGACGCCTGGAAGGCCATGCCGACGATCGAGATCGGCCCGGTGACCGCATGCCCGGCCACCGTGATGTTGCCTTCGCTGGGCGGCAGCAGGCCGGTCACCAGCTTCATCAGCGAGGACTTGCCGCAGCCGGACGGGCCGACGACGGCGACGAACTCGCCCTTCCTGCACCTCCATCGAGGTCTGCTCCAGGGCCAGCTCGTCGCCCTCCTGATAGCGCAGGCGCACGCGGTCGAGTTCGATGAAACCGGACACGGGTGGGTGAGACCCTTCTTGCGAAGTGGGGAGATGGCGGCAGGGTATGGCGGAGGGTGCCGAGAAAGACCTGCCAACCGCATTTGCCGCGTGCGGTGGCACAGTAAAGGCGGCGGGTCCCCTCGCCTCCACTGGGAGGAGAGGGACAGGCAGAGGAGGTGTGCACGGCACTTGATTGCGCGGGCACCCTCCTCCCCTAGCCCCTCCTCCCAGTGGAAGAGGGGGATCGCATGGCCGCCCCCGGCTTACCGGCTTGGCAGCATCCGCTTTTCCTTGGCCGGCAGGAATTCGCTGGTGAACACCTCGTCCACGCTCGGCTTGTCGTCGATGCCGAACGACAGGGCCACCTGGTCGATCGCCTTGGCCATGCGCTCGCGATCGATCGCGCCCATGCCGTTCTGGGCGACCTCTTGCGTCAGGACGTTGTTCTCGATCGCCATCATCAGGCGGTCCTTCTCCAGCGCCGTGTCGATCAGCGGATCGCGCTCCTTGACCGCGGCGATGCCGGCGTCCGGGTCCTTGATCGACCTCGGCCCAGCCGCGCACGACCGCGCGCAGGAAGCCGGTCAGCTTGTCCGGGTGGTTCTCCATCATCTCCGGCGAGGCGATCAGGCCGTTGCCGTAGAGATCCAGGCCGGCGTCGGCTGTACTGCCAGATCTTCAGGTCGTCCTTGGTCGACGCCCAGCGAGCGCAGGTTCAACAGGCTGGTGAAGTAGAAGCCCGAGATCGCGTCGACGTCGCCGCGCACCAGCATGCGGCTCGCGCAGCGGCGGGTCCATCGACTGCCAGGTCACCTTGGAGCGGTCGATCTCCATCTGCCCGCGCGAACGCCGGGAACAGCTTGCGCGGGGCGTCGAACACCGGCGCGCCGAGGGTCTTGCCCTCCATGTCCTTGGCGGTCTCGATGTCGCTGGATTCCAGCGTGAAGATCGCGAACGGCGGCGCGTTGTAGATGATGAACATCGCCGTCATCGCCCTTGTCCGGGTTCTCGGCGTTGAACTCGATCATCGAGTTCAGGTCGGCCATGGCGATGTCGTAGGCGCCCGAGGCGACGCGGGTCACCGCACCGGCGCTGCCGTTGCCGGAGTCGATGGTGACGTCCAGGCCCTCTTCCTCGAAGTAGCCCCGCTGCTTGGCGAGCAGGAAGGCTGCTGCCGGCCCCTCGAACTTCCAGTCCAGCGTGAACTTGACGTCCAGCATCGTCCTGGGCGTGCGCGGGCGCACCGCCCGCCGCGGCCCCGCCCAGCAGCGCGCCGATCCCCAGCGCCACCGCCCAGACGGTCTGTTTGAAACGAAACGGCATCCCTCGACGCCTCCCTATCGCGTGATCGTGCCCTGTCGGCGCGCCTGCCGATGGTCGGGGGCCCTTCAGCCCCGGCAGGCCGCCCGGTCGCTACGCGATTGTGCGACACCTCCCAAGCGTCCCTCCGGCGGTTATCCTGTTATCTGCCGGATGCGCCCTTGTAGCCCGGTTTGCCGTCCGCGCGAAAGGCCGCACCACGGTCCCGGGCTCTGGCACCGAAGCGCTGGAACCGAGCGTAGCCGCGGGTTTCGCGGATTGTCGACAATTTTTCGGACACATTGTGGACGATATCGACGCGCTGATACGCTTTGATCGAGTTAGCCTGTTTCGAAAAGCCCGCAGGAGCGCCGTGCCGCGATGAGCGCGAGTTGCAATTTAGCCTGAACGGATCGCCGCGGCGCGTCGCCGATCAGCCGGCGCACCGGATGGCGCTGGATTGGCTGCGGGCCCAGGGGCTGCACGCCACCAAGGAAGGCTGCGCGGAAGGCGACTGCGGCGCCTGCACGGTGCTGGTCGACCGTGGGGCCAAGCGCGCCGACGGCTCAAACGACTGGCGGGCGGTGTGCGCCTGCATCCTGCCGCTTGGCGCAGCTCGACGGCTGCCGCGTGGTGACGGCGGAGGGGCTGTACGACGGGCACGGCGGCCCGCACCCCGCCCAGCGCGCGATGGCCGATCAGTTCGCCACCGCAGTGCGGCTACTGCTCGCCCGGTTTCGTGCTGTCGCTGGCCGCGATCGCGACGACGCCCGGCGCGCGACGACGACGGCCTGATGGACGCGCTCGCCGGCAACCTGTGCCGCTGTACCGGCTACCGGCCGATCCTGGACGCCGCCCGCGGCCTGCCGGTGACCGCAGCCGCGCCCGCAGGAGCCCGCGGCCGACCCCGAGGTCTGAGCGCCCGCCGCGCGGCGCGACGCTGGACTTCACCGGCCCCGACGGCAGCCGGTTCGATCGCGCCGACTACGCTGGACGAACTCGCCCGGCTGCGCGCGGAGCATGCCGGACGCGTGGCTCTGGGCCGGCGGCACCGACCTCGGCCTCAAGGTCACCAAGGACGGCGCGCGCCCGTCCGAGATCCTCTCGCTCGACCGGCTCAGCGCGCTGCACGAGGTCCGCGACACCGAAGACGGCGGCCTTCAGATCGGCGCGGCGGCCCCCTACGCCGACATGCTCGACCGTCTGGCGCGGATCGCGCCGGACCTGGACGGCTATTTCCGCCGGCTGGGCGGCGCGCAGATCCGCAACATCGGCAGTGTCGGCGGCAACCTCGGCACCGCCTCGCCGATCGGCGACAGCCTGCCCGCCCTGATCGCGCTCGACGCGGAGGTCGAACTGGTCGGGCCGCAGGGGCGGCGCCGGGTACCGGCCGACCGGTTCGTGACCGGCTACCGCGAGACGGTGATGGCGGCGGACGAACTGATCGCTGCCGTGCACGTCCCCGCGCCCGCGCCCGGCAGCCGGTTCGCCGGCTACAAGATCGCCAAGCGCGTGGACCAGGACATCTCCGGCGTCTCCGGCTGCTTCCGGCTGCTGCTCGGCGACGACGGCTGCGTGCGTGAGGTGCGGGCGGCGTTCGGCGGCGTGGCGCCGCGTCCGCTGCGCGCGGCGGCGACCGAAGCCTTCCTGACCGGCCGGCCCTGGACGCGCGAGACCGCGCGCGCGGCCAAGCCGGCGGTGCTGGAGGACATCTCGCCGATCTCCGACGCGCGCGGCACCGCGGACTACCGCAAGGCGGTCGCCGCCAACCTGGTCGAACGCCTTTGGCACGACACCGCGGGTCAGGGCGTGACCCGGCTGGAGGCCCTATGACCCGTCGCACCGTGCCGACCTTTCGCATCCGGACCTACGCACCGGGCGGCGGCGCCGCGCAGCGCGCCCGCCCGCGCCCGGCACAAGGGCGGGGTCAGCGAGACCGCGCCGCACGATAGCGCGCTGCGCCACGTCGACGGCGGGGCGAAGTACATCGACGACATGAGCGTGCCCGCCGGCTGCCTGCATCTGGCGCTGGTCACCAGCCCGTGGGCGCACGCCCGGATCACCGGGATCGACACGGCGCCGGCACGCGCCCTGGACGGGGTCGCCGCCGTCGTCACGGCCGCCGACATCCCGGGCGAGAACGACATGGCGCCGGTGGTCCCGGGCGAGCCGCTGCTGCCGCCGGAGATCGCCGAGTACGTCGGCCATCCGGTGGCCGCCGTCGCGGCCGACGACGTCGAGACGGCCCGGCAAGCGGCGAAGCTGGTCGAGCTGCAGGGCGATCCCCTGGACGCGGTGATCGAACTCGACGACGCGATCGCGCGCGAGCACTACCTGCTGCCGCCGATCGTCTTCCAGCGCGGCGACCCGGCGCCCGAACTGCCCAAGGCGCCCCGGCGCCTGCAGGGCGGCACGCGGGTCGGCTGCCAGGATCACTTCTACCTGGAAACACAGGTCGCGCTCGCCGTGCCGCAGGAGGACGACGAGATGCTCGTCTACTCCGGCACGCAGCACCCGACCGAGGTGCAGCACATCGTGGCGCACCTGCTGGCCGTGCCGCACGCCGCCGTCCAGGTCGAGGTCCGCCGGATGGGCGGCGGCGTTCGGCGGCAAGGAAAGCCAGGCCAGCCTGGTCGCCGGCCTGGCGGCGGTCGCCGCACACAAGACCGGCCGGCCGGTCAAGCTGCGCCTGGACCGGGACAGCGACATGCTGGTTACCGGCAAGCGCCACGCCTTCAAGCTGGACTGGGACGTCGGCTTCGACGACGAGGGCCGCATCCTGGCGGTCGACATGCAGCTCGCCGGGCAATGCGGCTGGTCGGTCGACCTCTCGCCCGGGGTGCTGTCGCGCGCGCTCTCGCACGCCGACAACGCGTACTACTACCCGCACGTCCGCCTGACCGGGCTGTTCTGCAAGACCAACACGCAGTCCAACACCGCCTTCCGCGGCTTCGGCGGCCCGCAGGGCATGCTGGCGGCGGAGGCGATGCTGGACCAGATCGCCCGCACGCTGGGCCTGGACCCGCTGGAAGTCCGCCGGCGCAACCTCTACGCGCGCGCCCGACCGGCTGCTCACGCCCTATCACCAGACGGTCGAGCATTTCCGCATCCCGGAGCATGATCGACCAGCTGGTCGCCAGCAGCGACTACGCCCGGCGCCGGGCGGAGATCGACCGCTTCAACGCGGGACAGCGCGGTGATCAAGCGCGGCCTGGCGCTGGCGCCGGTCGAAGTTCGGCGTCTCCTTCAACAAGCCGGAGATGAACCAGGCGGGCGCGCTGGTGAACGTCTACACCGACGGCTCGGTCGCGCTGAACCACGGCGGCACCGAGATGGGCCAGGGCGTGTTCGTCAAGGTGGCGCAGGTGGTGGCCGAGGTGTTCGGCATCGACCTGACGAGCGTCCGCGCGACCGCGACCACCACGGCCAAGGTGCCCAACACCTCCCCCACCGCCGCCTCGTCCGGCTCCGACCTCAACGGCATGGCCGCCAAGCAGGCGGCGGAGGCGATCCGCGAGCGGATGCGCGCGGTCGCCGCCGAGCAGCTGGACGCGGCGGAGAGCGAGGTCACGCTTCGCCGGCAACCACGCGGTCGCCGGCAACAAGAGCATCGGTTTCGGCGAGCTGGCGCAGGCCTGCCACCAGGCGCGGGTGTCGCTGTCGTCGACCGGCTACTACCGCACGCCCAAGATCCACTTCGACCGGGAGACCAACCGCGGCCGGCCGTTCTTCTACTACGCCCACGGGGTGGCGGTGTCGGAAGTCGCGATCGACACCCTGACCGGGGAGTGGAAGCCGCTGCGCACCGACATCCTGCACGACGTCGGCAACTCGCTTAACCCGGGCGTCGACCGCGGCCAGATCGAGGGCGGCTTCATCCAGGGCCTGGGCTGGCTCACCATGGAGGAGTGCGTCTGGGACGCCCAGGGGCGGCTCGTGACCCATGCGCCCAGCACCTACAAAATTCCCACGGCCCGCGACGTCCCACGGGACCTGCGCGTCGAGCTGCTGCAGAACGCCCCCAACGCGGAGGCGACGGTGTTCCGCTCCAAGGCGGTCGGCGAACCGCCGTTGATGCTGGCGAACTCGGTCTGGCTGGCGCTGCGCGATGCGGTCTGCGCCTGCGGGCCCGGCGGCCGCGCGGCGCCGCTGGACGCACCCGCGACGCCGGAAAAGATCCTGCGCGCGGTGGAGGCGATGCGGGCATGACCGCGGCGTTCGGCGACGATACCGGCGACGCGCCCGAGGACTGGCGCGCCGCGCTCGCCCGGCTGGACGCGTCCGCCGAGCCGCACGTGCTGGTCACCGTGCTGGAAACCCACGGCTCCACCCCGCGCGAAGCGGGCGCCAAGATGGTCGTGGCCGAAGACCGCCAGGCCGGCAGCATCGGCGGCGGCCAGCTTGAGCACGAGGCCGCCCAGAGCGCCCGGCGCCTGCTGGCCGAGGGCGCCACCGCGCCCGCCACCGAGAAACTGATGCTGGGCGCCGACCGGGAGCAGTGCTGCGGCGGCGCGGTCACGCTGCTGTTCGAGCCGATGGCCCATCGGGTGGGCACGCTCGCCCTGTTCGGTGCCGGCCACGTCGGCCGGGCGCTGGTGCGCACGCTGGACGGCACCGGCGTGCGGGTGCTGTGGATCGACGAGCGGGCGGACGCACTCGCCCGGCCTCTGCCCGGCCGCGCGACGCCCGTGCCCACCAACGATCCGGCGGCCTACGTCGCCGAGATGCCGCCGGGCGCGCAGAGCCTGGTGATGACGCACAGCCACGACCGGGATTACCAGATCATGGCCGCCCTGCTCCGGCGGGACGACCTGCCGGCACCTGGCCTGATCGGCTCCAAGACCAAGTGGGCGCGGTTCCGCAAGCAGCTGCTCGCCGACGGCATCCCGGAAGCCCGGGTGGCGGACGTCACCTGCCCGATCGGTCTGCCCGGCATTCCCGGCAAGCGCCCGCAGGAGATCGCGGTCGCCGTCGCCGCGGACCTGCTGCAACGCTTCCACGCCGGCGATTCCGCCTCCGCCAATGCCGCCGCCACTGCCGAAAAGAAGAAAGCGACCACGACGTGAGCGACCGTCTGACCCTGAACGACCTTAATGCCCGTGACGCCGCCGGCTTCGTCGAGGCGCTTGCCGGCCTGTACGAGCACAGCCCCTGGATCCCGGAAAAGGTCGCGAACCGGCGGCCGTTCGACAGCCTGACCGCGCTCCACGCCGCGATGACCGAGGCGGTGAACGCCGCCGGCGAGGAGGCCCAGCTCGCCCTGCTGCGCAACCACCCCGACCTCGCCGGCCGCGCGGCGCGTCGCGGGCGACCTGACGCCAGCTTCGTCGAGCGAGCAGGCGTCCGCCGGGCTGGACAGCCTGAGCGCGCCCGAGATGGCGCACTTTGAGGAGCTGAACGCGCGCTATCAGAAGCGCTTCGGCTTCCCGTTCATCAAGGCGGTGCGCGGGGCGGACAAGCACCGCATCCTGGCGGCGTTCGAAGGGCGGGTCGACAACGCCTGGCACCATGAACTGGCGACCGCGCTTCAGGAGGTCGGCAAGATCGCCTGGCTGCGGTTGCTTGCCAGCGTGGTGCCCGCGCCGACCGGCAAGCTCACCACCCACATCCTGGATACCGCCGCCGGCTGTCCGGCCGCGCGCCTGCCACTTAAGCTCTGGTACCTGGATGGCGACGGCGCGCCCGCGCTGGTCGGCGAATTCATCACCAACGACGACGGCCGGCTGGACGGACCGGCGCTGCAGGGCGCGGACTTCCGACCCGGCCTGTACCAATGGGTATTCGAGGCCGGCGTCTACTTCGCCCGCGCCGGTCATGCCACCACCGCCACACCCTTCCTGGACCGGATTCCGCTCAGCTTCGGCATCTCCAACCCCGAGGCGCACTACCATGTGCCGCTGCTGCTCTCACCGTGGTCGATCTCGACCTACCGGGGCAGCTGAGCCACCTCACGCCTGTCGCAATCGGCCGAACCTGGACGTCTCATGGATATCGCCATCCTCGACTGGCTGAACCTGATCGCGCGTTGGGCGCATGTGATCGTCGGCATCGCGTGGATCGGCTCGTCCTTCTATTTCTTGTGGAAGGACAACAGCCTGGCCCCGACCGCCGACGATCCGGAGCAGAAGCGCCTGCAGGGCGAGATCTGGATGGTCCACGGCGGCGGCTTCTATCACGCTGAGAAGTACAAGGTGGCCCCCAGCCACCTCCCCGAGGACCTGCACTGGTTCAAGTGGGAGAGCTACAGCACCTGGCTGACCGGCATGGCGCTGCTCGCCATCGTGTACTACCTGGCCGGGCCCAGCGTGCTGCTGCCGGTGGGTAGCGGGCTCAGCTATTTAAGCGGCGTCGCCGTCGGCCTGGGTCTGCTGGCGGGCGGCTGGCTGATCTACGACGGCCTGTGCCGCAGTCCGGTCGCCCGCGACGACCGGCTGCTGGGCCTGGCGGTGGTCGCGCTGCTCGTGGCGGTCACTTATGCCGCGCTTTGGCTGCTGAGCGACCGCGCGGCCTTCCTGCACGTGGGCGCGGCCATGGGGACGATCATGACCGCCAACGTGTTCTTCGTGATCATCCCCAACCAGAAGAAGATCGTGACGGCGATGCGCGCGGGGGAGACGCCGGACCCCAAGCTCGGCCTCGCCGGCAAGCAGCGCAGCGTGCACAACACCTACCTGACGCTGCCGGTCGTCTTCCTGATGCTGTCGAACCACTACCCGTCCGTCTACAGCCACCCGTACGCCGGCGTTCTGCTGCTGGCGATCTGCGCGCTGGGCGCGCTCACCCGCCACGCCTTCGTCCTGCGGCACACCGGCCGCATGCCGGTCTGGCTGCTGCCCGCGAGCGGGGCGGCCATGGCGGTGCTGATCGTGGGGGCGGCGGGCGTGAAGACCCTGGCGCCGAACGAAGCACCCGCGGCGGCCGAGGCTTCCGGCGGCGCCAGCCATCTGCAACCCGTGGCGATGGCGATCGTGGCGCAGCGCTGCACCGCCTGCCACGCCGAGCAGCCCAGCTACCAGGGCTTCGACGCGCCGCCCAAGGGGATCGTGCTGGAGACGCCGGCCCAAGTCCGCCGCTGGTCGGCAAGCGTGCTGCAGCAGTCGGTCGACAGCCACGCCATGCCGATCGGCAACGTCACGCAGATGCAGCCGGAGGAACGGGCCCTGCTGGCGCGCTGGCTGCGCGAGACCAACCAGTAGGGTGGGTTCGCCGCCTTCGCGGCAACCCACCGCGCGGCCGTGCCACTCGGCGACGCCGTTCGGGCAAGATGCTGGAACGTGGAATCGCGTTCAGCATCTTGCCGGTCTTCAAAGTTAGAGCGACATTCAGCCCGAAGGCCGGTTCGGCCTTCGAGCATGCTCGCTCTACGGCGGGTTGCTGCGCGAACCCGCCCTACGATCCCCGCGCTTACTCCAGACGACCGAACACGCTCTCCAGACTGACCCGGCTGCTGCCCTGCGCGCTCAGGTCCAGTTGGCCGCGGATCTCGTCCAGGTGCGCGGCCATGCTCGCCGCCGCCCCGTCGACGTCGCCCGCGGCGACCCGATCCAGCAGCCCCTGATGGTGGTGGTTGGAGCAGTCGCCCTGACCCGGGCGTTCGTAAAGCGCGATCACGAGCGAGGAGCGCGCGACCAAGCCGCGCAGCAGCCCCAGCAGCACCTGATTGCCGCCGGCCTCGGCCAGCAGCAGGTGAAACCGACCGGACAGGCGAATGCCGGCCTGCCGGTCGCCCTGCCGGCGGGTTTCCGCTTCTTCGTCGACGTGGGCGCGCAGCTGACGCAGTTGGGCGGGGGTTGCGTTGCGGGCCGCGGCGCGGACGGTGCCGTCTTCGATCAGTTTGCGCGCCTCGAACACTTCCCGCGCTTCGTCGACGCCAGGGGTGGAGACGCGGGCGCCGCGGTTACGCTCCAGCGTCACCAGATGGTCGTGCGCCAGCCGGCCGAGGACCGAGCGGATGCGCGCCCGGCTGACCCCGAAGATCGCGCCCAGGTTCTGTTCGACCAGCTTGGTGCCCGGCGGCAGCCGGCGGTCGAAAATCGCCCCCGAAAGCTGATCGTAGATCGACGCGGTGACGTCGTTCGCCGTTGCCGGCAACCGCCGTCCGTTCGCCGGTTGCGGTCGCGTGCTGTCCTTCCGGCATGCCCGTGCCAGGCCCGCTGAATCGTTCACGATCCTGTCGCCAATATCCGTGTAGCACGCCCGGCAGGCGCGTTCCAGGCAGGCGGACGACAGGCCGCGACCCCGGCGTTTTCCGCGCGCAGATGGTCACGCCACCCGGCGGCCGGCGCGCCAGACGGTGGTGACCATCGGCGCGTCGGCGTGGTCGCGCACCCGCAGCAGGTCGCCCCGCTGGCCGACCGCGATCTCGCCGCGGTCGGTCAGGCCGACCATCCGCGCAGGGTTGCGGGTGACGAGCGCGAACAGGTCGGCCAGGTTCCTGGCCGGTCTTGCGGTGCAGGACGAACACCGGCGTGCAACAGGCTGACCGGCACGTAGTCGCTGGACAGGCAATCGAGCACGTCCGCGCCCACCAGCTCCTCCGCGGCCACGTTGCCGGAGTGGGAGCCGCCGCGCACCACGTTGGGGGCGCCCGCGACGGTGGCGATCCCGGCCCGATGCGCCGCTTCCGCCGCCGCCAGCGTGGTCGGGAACTCGGACACGCTGACCCCCAGTTCGGCCGCCTCCGCGACATGCTCGACCGTGGTGTCGTCGTGGCTGGCGAGCGGGATGTAATGGTCGACGCAGAGCTTGGCGAGCGCGCTGCGGTTGCTGGCGCCATGGGTCGCCGCCCGCTCCTTGAGCTCGCCGGCCAGCTTGGCGAGCTGGTCCTCGGTGTAGCCGAACTTGCCGCGGTAATAGCCCTTCCAGACCTCGATGTCCTGGAACTGCCGCTGGCCCGGCGAGTGGTCCATCAGCGAGACCAGGCGCAGGCTGGGGTTCCAGGTGAACGGCTCGACCGCTTCCGCCAGGCCCGGCACCGGCAGTTCGGCCCGGATGTGCAGCAGGTGCTCCGCGCGCAGCATGTTGCGCCGGCCGGCCTCGGCGATCGCCTCGACCAGCTGGGCGGACGGGCCGGCCTCGCTGCCGACGTCGTCGTCGCCCAGACGCAGCGCGTCCAGGATCGTGGTGATGCCCGCGCCCGCGATCTGCGCGTCGTGCGCCATGATCGCCGGCAGGAACGGCCACTGCACCTTGGGCCGCGGCTGGACGTGGTGTTCCAGGTTGTCGGAGTGCAGCTCGACCAGACCCGGGGTCAGCAGGTCGCCGTCCAGGTCGATCGCGCCCGGCACGCGCGCCCCGCCCTCGCCGACCTCGGCGATCGTGCCCTCGCGCACCACGACGTGACCGTGGCAAACCCCGGACGGGCCGACCACCCGGGCGTTGGTCAGGATCAATTCGTCGCCATGCATCTCGTCCATCGTGCTGTCGCCGGTCGCCATGCCCACGGTTCAGTTGCGGGCCGAATCGCAGACCGCCACCGCAGTCCACCCGCTCGATCAGTCTACACCGGTTTCGAGGGTTGCAGGTCGGGAGTCCGCTTAAGCGGTGCATGCAGTTAGGGGTTGGCGATGAACACCACCCTGGAGAGCCGCCTTATCCATCGGCCGATAAGATGATTCCACCTTGTAGCATCTTAACCTAGCCTGCGCTGCCATGGCCCCGCGTGACCTCCTCTCCGTGATCCTGATCATGGCCGTCTTCGGCAGCGCCTACGTCGTGGGCAAGCTGGGCGTCGGTCATTTCCCGCCGTTCGCCTTCGCCGCCCTGCGCTCGGCCGTGCTGGCGGCGGCGCTGGTGCCGCTGTTCCGCTTCCAGCTGCCGCCGCGCGACTGCTGGCGCCCGCTGATCGGCTTCTGCCTGACCATGGGCACGGCCGTGTACGCCACGATGTACCTGGCGCTGATGCTGACCGACACGGTCGCGCCGATCATCATCGGGACGCAGCTGTCGGTGCCGTTCGCCGTGCTGCTCGGCCTCGTGGTGCTGAAGGAACCGGTCAGCCGGGCTACCTGGATGGCGATCCTGGCGGCCTTCTCGGGCATCGTGGTGATCGCCTTCGACCCCGCGATGGTGAACGACCTGCTGGCGCTCGCGACGATCGCGGTCAGCGCCTTCTGCTACGCGCTCGCGACCATGTTCGCCCGCGCCCTGCGCGGCGTCGGCGCGTTCGCCATGAACGGCTGGATGGCGGTGAGCGCGGTGCCCCCGCTCGCGGTCCTGTCGCTGATCTTCGAAAGCGGGCAGTGGCAGGCGCTCACGACCGCCGGCTGGCTGCAGTGGGGCGTGCTGCTGCACTCCGCGCTGGTGGTCTCGCTGATCGGGCACGTCTGGATGTTCTCGCTCTACCGCCGCTACGCCGTCGCGACCGTGATCCCGTTTTACGTGCTGATGCCGGTGTTCGGCGTCGCGATGAGCCAACTGATCTTTCCCGAGACCCCGACCTGGCAGACCTGGGTCGGCGGGGCGATCGTGCTGGCCGCGACCTACGCGGTGAACCGGATCAGCACCCGCGACCGGGAGACCCGCGTGGCCCGCACGGCGTCTTGAACGCGGGCGTAGCCCGCACGGGGTCTTGAGCGCGGGCGCGCTCACGCCGCCGTGGCTTGCCAGGCCGACGGTCGGCGCGTAAGCGTGCGGCAACAGTCAAGCGAGGTTCAGAACCCGGCATGCCGAAGACGATCGACTACTACTTCTTCACCATCTCGCCCTTCGCCTACCTGGGCAGTGCGGAACTGGAGCGGATCGCGCGGGAGACCGGGGCGCGGATCAACGTCCGCCCGATCCAGGTCAAGACGGTGTTCCAGGAGACCGGCGGTGTCCCGCCCGCCCAGCGCCCGCAGCCGCGCCAGGACTACCGCTTCGTCGAGCTCGCGCGCTGGTCGAACGAGCGCGGCCTGCCGCTCAACAAGCAGCCGACGCACTTCCCCGTGCCGGACCAGCTGTCGTGCGCGGCGATCTACGCCGCGCAGGAGCTGGGCGGCGACCCGCTCAAGCTGGCGCACGCCATCCTCAAGGCCTGCTGGGCCGAAGAGCGCGACGTGTCCGACCGCGCGACGGCGCATGCCATCGCGGGCGAGACCGGTCACGACGCGGACCAACTGATCGCGACGGCCGAAAGCCAGCCGATGGCCCAGAAGGTCGAACAGATCACCCGCGAGGCGATCGACCGCGGCGTGTTCGGCTCCCCGTGGTACATCGTCGACGGCGAACCGTTCTGGGGCCAGGACCGCCTGGACATGGTCGCGCGCAAGCTGGGCTAGACGATGGACGGCGCGACCCAGGCGGAGAGCGGCGGGGCGGAGAACGGCGGCGCGCGGGTCGCCCACGGCGGCAACCTGGAAGCGGCCCGCGCGCGCTACGGCACGCCGGAAGGCGGCTGGCTGGATCTCTCGACCGGGATCAACCCGCATCCCTATCCCCTGCCCGACCTGCCGCAGAGGCTCTGGACCGCCTTGCCGCAGGCGGACGCCGAAGCCGCGCTCGCCGGGGCCGCGGCGCAGGCCTACGCCGCGCCGAGCGCCCGATACGGTCGTGTCCGCCCCGGGAACCCAGGCCTTGATCCAGCTGCTGCCGCGGGTCCTCAAGAGCGACCGGGCGGCCGTGGTCGGGCCGACCTACGGCGAGTACGCCCCGGCTTGGCGGTCGGCCGGGGCGGACGTGCGCGCGGTCCCGGACCCCGACGCCGCCCTGGCCGCACTTGACGGCGCGTCGCGTCCTGCGCTCGTCCTGTGCAATCCGAACAACCCCGATGGCCGCGCGTGGTCGCCGGACCGGCTGATCCCGATCGCGGACCGCCTGGCGCGCGCCGGCGGGACGCTGGTGGTCGACGAGGCGTTCGCCGACGTCGTGCCGGAGGTCTCGCTCGCCGGCGCGGTTGAGCGGCCGGGCCTGGTGATCCTGCGTTCGTTCGGCAAGTTCTTCGGCCTGGCGGGCCTCCGACTCGGCTTCGCGCTCTGCGCGCCCACGCTCGCCCGGGCGATGGCGCGCGCGCTTGGGCCCTGGTCGGTGCCGGGGCCGGCGCTCGAAGTCGGGCGGATCGCGCTCGCCGACGACGCCTGGCAGACGGCGATGCGCGCTCAGGCTCGCCGGCGAAGCCGATCGGCTGCGGAACCTGTTGAGCGAGGCGGGCCTCGCCCCCGTCGGCGGCACGCCGCTCTACCAGTTGGTCAGCCACGCCGACGCGGCGGGCTGGCACGACCGCCTCGCCCGGCACGGTGTGTGGGTGCGCGCGTTCCCGCAGCGGTCGGACTGGCTGCGCCTCGGCCTACCCGGCGATCCAGCGGGCTGGGAGCGCCTGACCGCCGCTTTGGCGCCCGGCCGGGAAACTTCCGGCGCGTAATAACGTTTCCCTTGCTAGATGCGAAGCCGGCGGAATCGATCAAATGCCCGGGTTCGGTCTGTTATCTCCCGTCTTTCTCGTACCTGAGCCGGCATTCCGCGTTGATCTCGCCGGCGTAAGTCCAAAACTATTGATGGGAGATATCATTCGCTTCTCGGCGAGGAAGGCCGACATAAGATGCCCGTCTTCAACGATCCCGCCTTCGACAACCACGAGCAGGTCGTCTTCTGTGAAGACGCCAAATCGGGCCTGCGCGCGATCATCGCGATCCACAACACCAGCCGCGGCCCCGCCTTGGGCGGCGCGCGGATGTGGAGCTACGCCGACAGCGCGGCCGCGCTGACCGACGTGCTGCGGCTGTCGCGCGGCATGACCTACAAGTCCGCGCTCGCCGGGCTGCCGTTCGGCGGCGGCAAGGCGGTGATCCTGGGCGATCCCAACCGCGACAAGTCGCCGGCGCTGTTCCGCGCGCTCGGCCGGTACGTCGAGAGCCTGGGCGGCCGGTATACCGTCGCGGAGGACGTGGGCATCGAGGTGGCCGACATCGAGCAGGTCGCGACCGAGACGCGCCACGTCGCCGGCGTGGCCGCGGGCGGCAGCGGCGACCCCTCGCCCGCCACCGCCTACGGCGTGTTCGTCGGCATCCGCGCGGCCGTCGAGCACCGCCTGGGCGCCGACCGGATCGACGGCGACAAGCTGACCGGCGTGTCGGTGGCGATCCAGGGCGCCGGGCACGTCGGCTACGAGCTGGCGCGGCATCTGGCCGGCGCCGGCGCGGACGTGCAGATCGCCGACGTCGACGCGCGCCGTGTGCAGCGGGCACAGGACGAGCTGGGCGCGACCCCGGTGTCGGTCGACCGCTTCGTGGAGACCGACGTCGACGTGCTCGCCCCCTGCGCGCTGGGCGGGCTGCTGAACGACGAGACGATCCCGCGGATCCGCGCGCCGATCGTGGCCGGCGCCGCGAACAACCAGCTGACGGAAGCCCGCCACGGCCGGATGCTGCGCGACCGGGGGATCCTCTACGCGCCCGACTACCTGATCAACGCCGGCGGGATCATCAACATCAGCTACGAGGGGCCGGCGTACGACCGGTCGCGGGCGTTCAGCCACGTAGCCCTGATCCACGACACCCTGCTGTCGATCTTCCAGCGCGCCGACGCGGCCGGTATCCCGACCTCCGCAGCCGCCGACCAGCTGGCCGAGGAACGCTTCACCCACCCCAACCCGGACCCGGCCAAGGCGGCGTAGGTTTCGGGTCACCACCAAGACACGAAGACACCAAGCCAACCTTTCTTCTTAGTGTCTTGGTGCCTTGGTGGTGACAACCTTTAAGGAAGCGGTCGCTTACGGGACGCGGGGACTTAAGGAACGTTTCGGATGGGACCACGTCAATGGCGGCCGTTGTGCGGTAAATGTCCTTGTTCTTGAGCATCCGGCGTACCGGGTGGGCCTGTGTCACTGTCTCGACTGCCGGAAACATCGTCACGGGCCCGTTCCACGCCTCCGCGGTGTTCGCCCGGGCTGCGGTCACGGTCGTAGGCGAACCACGCGACTATCAAGGACGGTGCTTCTGTCCCCACTCAGGCGTTCGTGGACCAGTTCATCGCCAGCTACGCCGCACCGCCCGAGGCGATCGTCCTGGACCTGGATCACACCGCCGATCCGACCCACGGCCAGCAGGCGTTCAGCTTCTATAACCACCACTACGGCACGCACTGCTACCTGCCGCTGCTGATCTTCGAAGGCCAGACCGGGCGCCTGGTGACCGCCGCGCTGCGCCCGGGCAAACCCCCGACCGGCGCGGAGAACGCCAGCATCCTGCGGCGCGTGCTCGACCGCCTGCGCGCGGCCTGGCCGGATACGCATATCCTGGTCCGTGGCGACGGCCACTTCGCCAATCCCGAACTCATGCGCCTGATCGCCGGGCGGGCGAACACCGACTTCCTGGTCGGCCTGACCGGCAACAATCGGCTGTACGACCAAGCCCGCCCGTATCTCGACGCCGCGGCGGCAAAGCACGCGGCGCGCTGCGCGGAGGCCAGGCGGATGGGCGTCACACCGCCCCAGGCCACGCGTCACTACTGTGAGCTGTCCTACGCCGCCGGCTCGTGGCCGATCGCCCCGCGGGTCATCGTCAAGGCCGAGGTCATGGCTGCCGGCCGGAACCCACGGTTCGTCGTCACCTCCCTGCAGCACCCCGAACCGGAGCACCTCTACGCCGAACTCTACACCGCACGCGGACAGGACGAAAACTTCATCAAACACTTGAAAAACGACCTATTCGCCGAGCGCACGTCCGACCACTTTAACTGGCGCAAACCATGTAACCCGGGCCACATCCGATCTCTCTGCCCTCTGTGGTTACACCTTTCTTCTTGGTGTCTTGGTGCCTTGGTGGTGACAACCTTTAAAGGTCCGCCACGTGCGGGGCTGGGTGATTGTGGCGGGCCAGCAGGTCCTTCTGCCGGGCCGCGACCGTGTCGACGTCGAAGCCTTCGACCATTTCGTTGAACAGGCGGTGCCAGTTGACGTGCGCGTCCAGGCGCATGAACAGCGCGCCCAGGCCCACGCTGGCGCGGTCCATGAAGACGAACTCGCGCGGCATCTCCACGCCGCCTGCTTGCTTCAGCAGCTTGCGCACCTCCTCGACCTTGCGCCGCCCGCTCTCGACGTTGTTGGTCGAGTTCACCGACTGCGCGCTGTCGGTCAGGACCGGGCCGTAGATGAACCGCGCCCAGTCGTTCAGCGCGTCGACCAGATCGTTGGAGAGGTTCTGGAAGTTCCAGCAGCGGTAGGCGTAAGCCGCCTTGTCGCGGTCCTCGTCGCGCAGCGCCTCGTACAGCCGGATCACGCCCTCGACGAAGGTCGCCGGGAAGACGCGGATGCAGCCGTAGTCCAGCAGGTTGATGCTGCGGTCCTCGCGGATCGTGTAGTTGCCGAAGTGCGGATCGCCGTGGATCACCGCGTAGTCGTAGAGCGGCTTGTACCAGAGGCGGAACATCTGGGTGGCGATCTCGTCGCGCACCTCCTGCGGGTACTCCGCCGCCTCCATGATCGGCCGGCCCGGCATCCACTCGGCCGTCAGCAGGCGGCTGGTGGAGAGCTCCTGGATCGGCTCGGGCACGTGCACGCCCGGCTCGTTCGCCAGCATCTCGCGGTACATCGCGATCCGGCGGAACTCGAGGGAATAGTCCAGTTCCTCGAAGATCCGCTCCTTCAGCTCCTCGACGATCCGCCCGGTCCGGACCGAGCCCTCGTAGCGCTCGAACATGTTGAGCAGCCAGCCGGCCTGCTTCAGGTCGGATTCCACCGTGTCTTGCATACCCGGATACTGCAGCTTGCAGGCGACGTCGCGGCCGTCGTGCAGCTGCCCGCGGTGGACCTGGCCGAGCGAGGCGGCGGCTTTGGGCTCCAGGTCGAACTCGGCGAAGCGCTTGCGCCAGCCCTGCCCCAGTTCGTGGGCCATCCGGCGCTTGACGAACGGCCGACCCATCGGCGGCGCGTTCGACTGCAGCTCGGCGAGCTCGCGGGCGTACTCGGGCGGCAGCAGGTCCGGCAGCGAGGCGATCAGTTGGGCGAACTTGACCAGCGGGCCGCGCAGGGTGCCCAGCGCCTCCTTCAGCGCCTGCGCCTCGCGTTCCCGGTCGCCGCCGAAACCGGTGCGCTGGCGCAGCTGATTGAACAGCACGCTGCCGGCGGTGGAGCCGATCTTGAGGTTGCGACGGGTGCCGCGGAGGGTTTCTTCGGAGGAAATGTCGCTCATATGGCGCCTTTGGCGGTGGTGGTGCGGCCCGTCTGCGTTCGATACGCCTCTCGGCCGAGCTTGGATCGCGCGCGCACGACGAAGGCGTCCATCATGCGCTTCGACACCGCGTCGAACAGCTTGCTGGCGAGCATGTTCAGCCGCCGGCCGCGGAAGCTGAAGGTTACGTGGAAGCGGACGTAGGTGCCGCCGTCGACCGGCGTGAAGGTCCAGGTACCGGCCAGGTTGGAGAGCGGCCCGTCGAGGTAGCGGAACGCGATGCAGCGGTTCTCGCGGTCCAGCTGGACGCGGCTGGTGAAGCTCTCCCGCAGGCCGCGCACGCCCACCGACAGCCGCGCATCGAAACCGTCGTCCCGGCGCTGGGTGATCCGGCTCTGGACACAGAACGGCGCGAACTCCTCGTACTTGTCGACGTCGGCGACGAGGTCGAACAGCTGTTCGGCGTCGTAGGGGAGCGTGCGCGCGGTGTCGAACTCCATGCCTGGCTCCTCGCGGGTGTGCCCGTCCGCTGGTTTGACTTTCAAAGATGTCGGGATCGGCAGGCGCGCGTACCATGCGCCCCATGGTCGCGGGCACCGCCCCCGGCCGATCGTTCCGGTAAGGAACATGGTCGCTTGGAGCACGATCCGAAAGGGCCGCCCGCGCGAAACCGGGCTCCCGGGCCTCGCCGTCAGGCCTCGTACCAGGCAGCACCCGGCGCGTCGTGCAGGTAGCCGTTGGCGAGCGGAACCTCCCCGCACAGCCCCTCGATGCGGTCGAGGGCCCCAGGCGTATCAGCCCGCCCGTCCAGCAGATCGCGGAACACGCGCGCGACTGCGACCATATCGACGTCCTGCGGCAGCAGTCGGAAAGCGTGCACACCGCGCGCCCGCAGGTCGGGCAAGTCGCCGGCCAGGCAGGCGTAGGCGTGGGACAGCGTCTGGACCCCGTTCACGGCCAGGAACGGCTGGTCGTCCAGCGTGTCGACCGGCAGTCCGTCCGGGTCCTCGGCGCAGGCGTACTGGCAGGTCGCCTTGTCGCGGCCGTAGGCGCGGGCGTGATAGCAGCGTGCCGAGATCGCGAGCGGCCAGCGGCCGAACGCCTGCAGCTCCAGCGCGGGCGCGTCGTCCGCGGGCAACCCGGCCAAGTGGCGCACCGAGGCCGGCGGCAGTTCGGGCGGCGGAACCACACGGGCGATCCCCTGCTGATGCAGATGGCGCAGCGTCGCCTCGTTATAACTGTTGATCCCGGGTGCGGCGACCGCCGGGCGAACGCCGTCGCGCCGCAGCAGGCCGAGCGCGGCCATGTCGTTGACCTCGACCGGCAAACCGTGCCCGGCCAGCTCGCGCACCAGACCCGCGTCCGGGTCGCTGCCGACCAGGGCCGGCGTTGCGATCACGACCCGTTTGCCGGCCCGCTGCAGGCGCTCGACCACGCTTTCGACGTACGGCCGGTTGAACGGCCAACGCTTCGGGCACACGACCTCGCCCAGCGTGACCGTGTCGACCGGCGCCTCGTCGGCGATCCGATAGTGGAAGTCGCGCCAGGCCTCGCCCGGCCAGTGCAGCAGCAGCGGCCCGAGGGTCAGCTCCGCGCTTGCGAGGTCGGTCGTCATTGCCAGTCCTTCCGATAGGCGCCGGTGGAGCCGCGCGCGCCTTCCGCGAGATCCGTCAGCGCATCGGCCGCCGGCGCTTCCCCGCGGACCGCGGCGTCCCGCAGCGCGCGCATGTTGCGAACCGCCTGCGCGACATAGGCCCGCCCGCGCTGGCGCCCCTCGATCTTCAGCGCGGACACGCCGGCCGCCACCAGATCCTGCATCACGCTGGCCGCGTTCAGGCTGGTCGGCTCCTCGAAGATATGCGTGTCGTCGCCGCGGACCCGGAAGCGCCCCTTGCACAGCGTCGGATAGCCGGCCGCCTGCCCGTCGGCGAAGCGGTTGATGGTGAAGTCGCCCAACTGCGTGACCAGACCATCCGCGCGCGGGCGGTACTGCACGTCCGCAGCCGGCGAGCAGACGCCGACGGTATTGGGCGACTTGCCGGTCGCGTAGGACGACAGGAAGCAGCGTCCTTCCGCCATCGGGCACAGACCGCCGAAGACGAACACCTCGTACTCAACGTCCGTTTGCGCGCCCATGGCGCGGATGTCGTCGACCGTCAGCACGCGCGGCAACACCGCCCGGCGGATGCCGAAGCTCCGGCGGTAATACTCCAGCGCTTCCGGATGCGCCGCGCTCGCCTGCACGCTGAGATGTAGGCGAAGCCCGGGATGCTCCTGCGCGGCGATCGAAAGGACGCCGAGGTCGGACAGGATCGCCGCGTCCACGCCGATCCGCTCGGCGTCGGCCAGCGCCTGCCGCCAGGGGCCAAGGTCGCCCGCCCGGGCGAAGGTGTTGATCGCCAGGTAGATCTTCGCGCCGCGGGCCTGGGCGTAGGCGCGCGCTTCCTCGAGCTCGCGGCGGGAGAAGTTCAGGCCCGGGAAGTTGCGGGCGTTGGTCTCGTCCCGGAAGCCGACGTAGACCGCGTCGGCGCCGGCGTCGACGGCGGCGCGCAGGGCGGCCGGCGTACCGGCCGGGCACACCAGTTCCGGACCGCCGCGGCTCATGTCTCGGCCTCCGCGCGCGCCTGCGAACCGTGCCCCGCGGTGCGACCGCCGCGCGGCTGCTTGCGGCGCAGCCGCTGCACCTCCGTGCGCAACTCGGCCAGTTCCTCGGCCTGTGCGTCCAGGCGCCGCTGCAACGGGGCCCGGATATCCGCCTTGAGCGCGTCCAGACCGGCGGACGCCCGGGCGTACACCCCCGCCGTATGCGTCATCGCCCGCGCGGCTGGACGGTGCAGCGGCCCTGCCAAGGCGGCCAGCTCGCCCGCGAGATCGAGCTCGGCGCCGTCGAGCGCGTTGCGCAGCGCCACCAGCACGTCGGTGTTGCCGCTGACCTCGATCTCGCGGGCGAAGAACATCGCGTCGCCGTCGCCGCCGCCCTGCGCGCACGCCAGCAGCCGTTCCACCGGGCCGGTCACGCTCGCGTGGGCTTCCGGGACGGACTCGTCCGCGTGCCGCCCGACCGTGATCTCCGCCCCGTGGCCGTCGAGGACGACCAGCGCCCACCAGGGCAAATCGGTCGCGACCAGCAAAAGCCGGGCACGGCCCACGTCCGCGACGCGTTCCAGCACGCCCGGATGGCGCGCGCTCAATCTGTCGGCCAGACGCTGCAGCACCGTCTCCAACGGCGCCCTGGGCAAGGGCCGCAGGAACACCCCGATCGGTGTCAGCGGCGTCAGGCTCCTGACCCCGGTACTCACACGCCACCTCCAAATTCGCATTCCAGCAGCGCACGGATATTCACTAAAAAGGCCGCGTTTGACATGACCTGGATCAATAGCAACAACGCTCTCCACCGCGTTTTTCTTTCTTTATTCAATTTCTAAACGGCCCTCCGGGTTCGGCTGCAGGTGCTGGCACGGACGGTCAAGCGTGCGTGCGGCCGTACGTGAACGGCACGTACGACCGGCTGTGACGCCGGTGTTTCACGAGCTCGAAGCTATGCGCACACGCCATTGCGGGCGTGTCCGAACCGGATAAATCGGCCTTTTGACGCCGGGTGTTCGCTCTACCAATTTAGTGGGTGCGGTGATGGCAAAAGCCGCGGCAAACCTCGGGTCAGAAGGAACGGCGAGATGCAGGTCGAGCAGCAGATGGACAACCGGTACAACGCGATCGATAAGGCGGTCACCGACATGGCGGGCGGCACCGTGAAACTGAAGCACCTGGTGTACGCCCTGGTGGCGTTCACCGCGCCGCTCATGGTCGGCATGTTGGCGATGGGCGGGCTGACGTAACGGCCGAACGGTCGGATCGTCTGGGGCGTACGTCGCCGGCGCGTACGTCCCAATGTCCCTCCCCGACGGCACGCCGGCAGATCGACGATGAGCCTCCAGCTTCCCACTTCCCCGCCGAGCGCGCCAGGCCCCGGCGGGGAATTTTTTGGCGTTACTGGACGACGTAGCTGACGCCCGCGGTGGTACAGCGATAGGCCGGCTTCAGCCGCGGGCCGTCGATCGGAACGCAGTCGGCGTTCTCGGCCGGGGCGGCGGCGCGCGCGACGTTGCGCATCGGCGCCGGCGGGTCGAAGTCGGGCAACCACGACCAGAAGCTGCCGGGCATCCGGGCACCCGGGATCGGCACCTGCCGGGTCGGGTCGGCGACCGGCCGCGCCACGCGTCGCACGGTCGCGCGGGCGGGGCGATCGCGGGTCGCGACCTCACGGCTGGCGGCGGCGCGGTCCAGATCCCGGCCGACCGCGGCGCCGGCGAGCGCGCCCAGCCCGGCACCGCCCGCGGTCGCGGCCAGCTGGCCGGTCCCCTGCCCGATCTGCGCCCCGGCGAGCCCGCCTGCGGCACCGCCCACGACGGCGCCCACCTGCTCGCGCGGCCCGCTGCCGCAGGCCGTCAGGGCGACCACGGACAGCATGGCCGCGGCCAGACGCAGGCGGATGACGGTCGGCTTCGTTGCGATCATGGCGATCCTCCAGTGCCCCTCGATTATAGCTTAGCGCCAGCGCGCCGCCAGCGCCTGCATCGTCTCCAGGGCGACGAACCGGCCGAGCGCCGCTACCCGGACGCTCTTGGTACCCTTATCCTCGACGTAGCCGCCGGCGGTGGCCTTCCACGCGCGCTGCTGGCTTTCCAGCTCCTTGCGCCCACGGGTCACCATGTCGGCCACGATCACGCCATCGGTCATGCGCGTCACCTGCACGCGGAACGCGGTGTCGAGCGGCGCGTCGGCGTCGTCGAGCATGGTGATCTGCACCAACAGGTCGACGAACGACTTCAGCGCCTCGGTCTCCACCAGCTGCGCGTCATCCAGGCGCGCCTGCCCAGCGCCGCGACCGATGTTGCTGTCCGTGATCCGCATGATCGTGGCGCGATCGACCAGTTCCGCGCCGCTCGCCAGCATCGGGCGGCTGAACCCGGCCTCGAACTCGGCCGCGGCCAGCGGGTCCAGGCGGCGGTCGCGGTCGTCCTGACCGGCGTTACCCTCGAGCACGATCGCGCCGCTGTCGGTGCTTTCCATGCGCATGCGGCCCTGCCGGCCGTCGCTGCCCTGGAAGGTACCGGCACCGCTGGCGCGCTGCTCGATCCGCAGGCGTCCGAGTGCGACCCACTGGCTCAAACGGTCGGAGAACGGCCGGTTCCAATAGATCGCCAGCCGCGGCGAGCCGGCGTTGGCGTAGGCGCGCGCGAAGTCCGCGCGGATCGCAGCGGCGCCAGGGCCGTTATCCTCCGCGGACCGGGCCTCGCCAGCCCCGCCGTCCAGCACCGGCGGCAGGTTGGTCCGGTACTCCTGGGCGGCCACCGGTGCGGGATCTGCCGCCAACCCCAGCAGCGCCGCGACGATCGCGGCCGAAACCGTGAGGCGGGCCAGCCCGTGGCGGGGGCTCACGACCCCTCCCGCAACTCGATGTAATAGGTGTCGACCGCCTCCCGCCGCGTGGAGGTCGCCTGATAGGTCGCGATCGTATGCGGCGCCAGTTGGACGCGCTTCCAGGCGGTCGGCGGCTCGACCTCGGCCTGCGCCTCGTCCAGGAAGTGGGTGCGGCCCTCGACCTGCAGGGCGAAATCAGTGCAGTTCACGATCCGGGTGCGCGCCTCGACCTGACCGCCCGGCAGGCGCTTGGCGTTGGTCGACTGCACCAGCACCTTGTTGCTGATCGCCTTGTCGGTGACGTTGACCGCGTTGAGCGGGATGTCGGCGATCGATCCCGGCGTTTGCGGCACCATCACCGGGCCGGTCTGCTCCGCCTCCGCCAGCTGCTGCTTGTAGGCGCGGAAGTCGCAGGCGGGACCGGGGGTCACGGTACTGCTGCAGGCCGCAAGCGCGGCACCGGCCAGCAGCAGGCCGGCGAGCGCCGCGGGACGGCGCACGAAGGCGGGGATCGTCGGGATCATGGGCTTCATCGGCTCCTACTTTGGGCGACTTCGCGCGGTCGGCTAGTCGGCCGTGCTGCCGGGCGCGGCGTCGGGGATGTCGGTTGCACTGTGCGCGCGCGTCCACGCGATCGCGCAGGGGCCGGCCTGGGTCACGGGCGCGATCGTGCGCGCCATCACGGCCCCGCCGCGGTCGGTGAAACGGGCGGTGACCTCGTCTGGAACCGGCTCCGCGGCGAGCGTGGCGAGGTGGACCCGGTCCGGCAGGTTGTCCCAGGCGCGCAGGTCGGCCTCCGGCCGCGTGGCGGCGGAGATTCCCTTGGCGATCAGGCCCGCTGCCATCACCGCCAGACCGGCCGCCACACTGCCGCCGCTGTTGTCGTAGGCGCCGTAGGTCATCACAGCGGCCCCGCCCTGGATCGCGGCGTCGCCGACCGCGTCGCTGGTCTGCTTGAACTTCGCCTGGCCTTCCAGAATGCGGTCGACCTGCCGGCCGCCGCGCGTGTTCGCCTGGAAATAGACGTCCTCCGCCTCGGTCAGCTTTACCTCTCTGGTCGCGTCCGTATCCTCTGCGGCGACGTCCATCTCCGCGGCGCGGTCGCGGAAGCCGTCCGCGCGCTCGAACGCCAGCGCCTCGTCGTACTCGCCCACCGCGACCTTGCGCGGCGCCAGGCCGGTTTCGCCCAGCAGCAGGAGGTTGGCGTCCTCGGCCGGCGGATCGAGGTCGGCGTTGTACTCCTGCGCCTCCTCGAACGCCTGGAACGCCAGGCCGGGATCGTCCGAGCAGTGCGACGCCCAGCCGGAGAGGTAGGCGAGCAGGGCGGCGTCCTGGCTGTAGGTCTCCTCCTGCGCCAGGGTGTCCTGCAGCAGGCCGCCCTTGAAAGACGCCCGCGCGTTCTCGTAGTCGCCTTCGCGCAGGTACAACAGCCCGCGGTAGTAGTAGGCCATCATGCGCTCGTAGGGCTCGCCCTTGAACGCCTTGTAGTTCTCCTTAACCCAGGTGCTGCGCGCCTCCTCGGCCTGCTCGCTCTCGGCGTAGACCGTCTCGATCCCCAACAGCGCCTTGTCGAACGAGCGCTCGGCGGTGTCCCAGGCGCCGATCTGCATCGCCGCCAGCCCGGCGCGCATGTGGTTCAGCACCGCGTTGCGCTCCCCCTGGGTCAGGACCTTGGCGTACAGGCGGTGGAGTTCCGCCGGCTTGTCGGACAGGTACAGCTCCATCTCCGCGGGCGGCACCTCGATCTCGCGCTCGTGCTGCTGTACCGACGCGCAGCCGGAAAGCGCGGTCGCCGCCAGCATCACCCCGGCGAGCCGGCTCCGTACCCGGCCTGTTACGTCTCCACCCAGCATCCACTTACCCCGCCACCGCACCCGCGCCGACCGGTCCCCGGCCCGCCGCCGGGGTGCCCGAAGTCGCACGGCCGGCCCCTTAGCGATAAATCACGTCGTCCTGGGCGGCCTTGGAGAACTCGTAGATGCCGCTCCATACGATCGTGCCGTATTCCAGATCCAGCATCTCGAAGGTGATCTGGTTGTAGCGCTGCGCCGTGCCGGTCGAGCGGTCGCGCGCATCCAGGGAATTGATCGTGCCGACCAGCCGGTAGTCGGCCCCGGCCGTGGCCTCGGTCAGACCGGTGGTCGCGCTGTCGACCTTACCGTCGCGCTTCAGCTTGCGCTCCTTTTCCACCGCGTCGGCGTACTGCCGGCCGACGAACACCATCCGCCCGTTCGCCGCGCGCGACAGCCCGACGCGCAACCGGTTCACGACCAGTTGCTTGTCGATCCGCTGACTGGAGCGGTTTTCGAAATAGGCGCCGTCGATGATTACCCGCGGCGGCGTGCCGCCATCGGCCGTCAGCTGCGGGTTGGCCAGCATGTCGCGCATCATCTGGTCGGTCATCGAGACGATGTCCTGCGACTCGATGCCGACTCCGCTGACCGCGCCGCGCGTCTGCGGGTCCTGATAGGTGGTGGGCGTGCCGGCGGTGTTGTCGACGCCGGTCGAACAGGCGGCGAGCGTGAAGCCCGCCAGGAGCACCGCCGAAGCGGTCGAAATGCGCATGTAGTCCCCGCTGAAGATCTCGACTCCGGTCCCAGCACCAGTGCCGGACCCGGTTTTCCGGCTGCGGACGCCTGCACGCCGCCCGCCTACGTCGGATGCCCAATTAAAGCCGACGTATGGTTGCGGGCGCAACGTGCAATTGGCCGCCCGCTCGACACGCGCGACGGGCCCGCGGCGGCGGGTGCCGCGGGCCCATGCACGCTCGCGCGGCGCTATTCCGTCACGGTGATCGTGATCTTCTTGGAAGCGACCGGCGGGTCGTGCGGCACGTGCCTGGCGTCGCCCATC
Organism: Rhodovibrio sp.; assembly: GCA_034521655.1. GTDB lineage: Bacteria > Pseudomonadota > Alphaproteobacteria > Kiloniellales > Rhodovibrionaceae > Rhodovibrio. The sequence goes on along the minus strand of JAXHMD010000009.1, from coordinate 18,067 downwards.
AGAAGCTGAAGCGTGTGCTCGCCGGGTGCCAGATCGAGTGTCGTCTGGGTCTGGCCGCCACCGAAATGCAGGTGGTTGTCGTTCGACGGGATCGGCGAACTCAGGCTCGGCATGCCGGTATCGACGAGCAGATGGTGGTGACCCGTCTTGTCATGATCGACACCGGACGGCGCGACGCCGATGCCCGACGTGCCGAAGCGAACCGTGACCGGGCTCGTCAACCGTTCCCCGTCGCCGGGGCTGATGAAGTAGACGTTGGCGCCCTCGGGGGCTGGCGTGCGCTCCATCTCCGCAGCCGCGGCGAGCGACAGGCTGACGGCCGCCGCGGCGGCCAAGGCGATTAGATGCTTTTTCATGGCGTGAACCTCCCCGTTGTGTCGCCGGGCTTGCAGGCTTTTTTGTCAGCGACACTCATAGAGGTATCACGTGCAGTCCAGCGGTCCAGAGGTGCGCGCAGATTTGCGTTACGGGCGCGCACGCCCTATGCCGCGTGCGACAGGCCCGCTCGCGATAGAGAGGAACGCGACCTAAGATGACTTGGAGCACGGCGCTGGTGGTGGCACTGGGGAGCGCGCTGGGCGGCGTGGCCCGCGTCTGGGGGACCGTCCTGGTCGGCCGGCTGGCCGGCGAGGGGCTGCCCTGGGGCACGCTGACCGTCAACGTCGCGGGCTCGCTCATGATCGGGCTGGTCGCCAGCCTGAGCGCGCCCGAGGGCCGCTGGCTGGCGCATCCGCTGACCAAACAGTTCTTCCTGCTGGGCGTGTTCGGCGGCTTCACCACCTTCAGCTCGTTTTCGCTGCAGACGCTCAACCTGCTGCGCGACGGCGAAGTGGTGAAGGCCGCCGCCTACGTCGGCGCATCGGCCGTGCTGTGCGTGCTCGCCGCCTGGGCCGGCCATCTCCTGGCCGGCGCCGTCCAGCGCTGGTGAACTGCGGCTTGTCAGTCGTCGGTCCGATGCCAACCTATCGAACGGCAACCCACCCGACACGACCCATTCATCCGCAAACCAACGGAAGAACCCGAGAGATCATGCAATACCTGCACACGATGGTCCGGATCAGCGACATCGAGCAGTCGCTCGACTTCTACTGCAACAAGCTCGGCCTCGTGGAGATGAGCCGGCGCGATCTGGAGAAGGCCGAGGCGACCCTGATCTTCCTGGCCGCGCCGGAGGACGTCGAGCGGGCCAAGCAGGACCGCGCGCCGATGCTGGAGCTGACCTACAACTGGACCCCGGAAGAATACACCGGCGGCCGCAATTTCGGCCACCTGGCGTTCCGCGTCGACGACATCTACGAAACCTGCCAGCGCCTGATGGACGGCGGGGTGACCATCAACCGGCCGCCGCGCGACGGCCGCATGGCGTTCGTCAAGTCGCCCGACGGCATCTCGGTCGAGCTGCTGCAGAACGGCGACGCGAAGGAGCCGAAGGAGCCGTGGGCGTCGATGGAGAACAGCGGTACGTGGTGAGGCCGCCGGTTCAGAGGTGAACGGACGGCGACGAGAGCCGGGCCACCCTCGCAAGGCGCCCGGCTCTCTTCGTTTCCATCGATGGCCGAACGGCCGATCAGCCGAGCGCCGCGCCCGGTTTCATCCCCATCGACTTCAGGATCTTGGCGACCGGGCAGAAGCCGGTGAAGGCCATCTGCAGCAGGTGCGCGCCGAAGATGCCGGTGACCCACAGCCAGCCGGCGGCATGCACCTGGCTCAAGATTACCGTCACAAGCACGATCGCGCCGATCAGCGCCATCACGATCCGGTCCAGCGTCATCTCGATACCCTCCTCGTTGTCCCAAGCGTTGCGTGCGCCCGAACGTATGAGCGCTTGCGAATATTAATCGCGCCGCGGACCGGCCGAGGTCAAGCGCGCTGACGTGAGCCTGCGATCGCTTGGGAAGATGCCGCCGGCCGTGCGCTCAGTCCTGCAGGACGTTCTGCATCGCCTTCATCTCGTCGAGCGCGCGCCCGGCGCCGCGCACGCCGCAGGTCAGCGGATCCTCCGCGACCACGACGGCAAGGCCCGTGGCCTCGCGGATCGCCTCGTCCAGCCGGCTCAGCAGCGCACCGCCGCCGGTCATCACCAGGCCGCCGTCGACGATGTCGGCCGCCAGTTCCGGCGCGGTGCGCTCGAGCGCGTCCTTCACCCCCTCGATCACCGCCGTCACCGGTTCCGCCAGCGCCTGGGCGATTTCCAGTTCGGTCACGGTCACCGCCTTGGGCACGCCTGAGACGAGGTCGCGGCCGGACACCTGGATCGAGCGGCCCTCGCCCTCCGGCTCCAGCGCGCTGCCGACCTCGCGCTTGATCCGCTCGGCCGTCGCCTCGCCGATCGCGACGTTGTGCAGTCGGCGGACGTAGGCGCCCACCGCCTCGTCGAAGTCGTCGCCGCCGACCGGCACGGAGACGGAATTGACCACGCCGCCCAGGGAAATCACTGCCACTTCGGTCGTGCCGCCGCCGAGGTCGACCACCATCGACCCCTGCGGGCTGGTGACCGGCAGGTCGGCGCCGATCGCGGCGGCCATCGGCTCCTCGATCAGGTAGACGTGACCGGCCCCAGCGCCTTCCGCCGCCTCGCGGATCGCGCGGCGTTCCACCGGGGTGGCGCCCTGCGGCGTGGAGATCACCACGCGCGGCCGCCGGAAGCCGCGGCGTTTGGCGACCTTACGGATGAAGTGGGCGATCATCGCCTGCGCGACCTCGAAGTCGCCGATCGCGCCCTTGCGGATCGGCCGGATCGCGCGGATCTGCTCCGGCGTCTTGCCGAGCATCTGGCGCGCGTCCTCGCCGACCGCGAGCACGTGGGTCTTGCCGCCGCGCTGGGTGATCGCGACGACCGAGGGTTCGTTGACGATGATCCCCCGGCCCTTGGCGAACACAAGCGTATTGGCGGTGCCCAGGTCGATCGCGAGGTCGCCGCCGCGAGACCCGAAGGAAAGCATGCCCCCTCCAACCGGAACGTCGATGATGACTGCCGATGGCGGCGGGCGACTGCGCGCGGGCGCGCGGTCGACACGCCGGCCGGACAGCGCCGGGGTTAGCCGTTGCCGGCCGGGGACGCAAGCCTTCGTCGATGACGCGACGTGTGACCTTCCGCGGTCAGCCCATCGGTTTTACGCCCAATGCGCCGTCGGGACAGCACGACGGAAAGCGGGTAAAACCGAGGCTTGAGCCGCAAACTCTCACGTTGACCGCAAGCAACCCCACGGCATCCTGTCGGGGCGTCATTCCAGAGGTGCCATGTCGATCGCGCGCGCGCTGCCTTACCTTCTCCTGGCCGTGGTGCTCGGGGCCGCCGGCTATCTGGCGGGTGCGGTCACCGACCCGTTCGGTTCCGCCCAACCCAGCATACGCGGCGAGCTGTCGCCGGAGGAACCGCGGCTGCGCCGGGAACTCGAACAGGCCCGCGGCGAAGCGGCCGAGCTGACCGGCGAACTGCAGCGCGCTCAAGCCACGATCGACCGGCTGCGCGCGGACCTCGATGACACCCGCACCCGGATCGCCGAGCTGCAGCAGCGCGCCGAGGCGGCGGAAGAGGCGCGCGCGGCCGCAAAGGAGCGGATCGGCGAACTGGCCGAACGGGTCGCCACGCTGGAGGCCGAGGCCGATCGCGGTCCAGCCGGAGATGCTGCGGCGAATCAGACCGAGGGGCCCGACAGCGCGCCCACGGCGCCCGGATCTGCCGACGCCGGCGCATCGGCCGACGACGTCGCGGACGGGTCCGACGCCAGCGATACCGCCGCCGGCGCCAGCCCTGGAGAGCGCGCATCGGGTCGACCGGGGGCGGATGACGCGGCATCGCAGAGCGACGCTGACCGGGTCGCATCGCCGACCGGCGCCGGCACCGATGCTGGCGCGCCACCTGGTCAGGCCGCCGAAGAGCCGTCCACGGCAGCCGCCAGCGGCACGGAAGACCCCGGGGACGGTTCCTCACCCGCGGCCGCCTCGGACACGGCGGGCTCGCAGGCCGACGCGGACGTCGCGGCGATCGCCGACGGCGGGCCGCCAGGCTTTGAGGAGGACGCGCGCCCGGGCCCGGAAGCGCTGTCGTCGATCCGTCCAAGCACGCGACAGGCGAACCGTCTGGTCGCCGGGGTCCAGTCCTATCAGGAGGCGGCTTACCAGGAAGCTTTCCTGGCCTGGTTGCCGCTGGCGCGGGCCGGCTATGCCCGGGCTCAGCTGCATCTGGGCGCCCTGTTCCTGGAAGGTCGCGGCACCGACCGCAACGATCCGCTCGCCTACGCCTGGCTGACGATCGCGCAGAACAACGGCTCCCAGAACGCCGGGCCGCTTTTGGATCAGCTGCGCCAGCGGATGAGCGGCGAAGACCTCGACACGGCCCAGCAGTTGCTGGCGCGCGCCCGCCAGGCCGCCGGCAGCGCCGGCTGATCGGAAAAACGGGCGCGTCGCGACCGCCGGCGACCGTCCGGCCCGGAACCGTCGCCGGCGAACCGGTCGACGGGTCGCGCCCGCCGGCAACTTGATCGCGGCCCGCGACCGCCCCACCCTGTTAACCGACCTGCCGTGGCCGACCGCGCTGCCCCGAGCACGCGCGGCGCTGCGCCCGGGACCCGTCCCGACGTCAAGCGATCAGGAGACCGATCTTGCCCTTGCTGCACCGCGCGCTGCGCGCCGCGATCGTCGCCGTTGGCACGCTCGCCGCCGGGTCCGCGCTGGCCGCGGAGCCGGTGCACCACGCGGTCGAGCTGACCCTGACCCCGGCCGAACACCGGTTGGAAGCGCGCGATACGATCACGCTGTCGGGCAGTGGCGAGCAGACGTTCTTCCTGCGGGCCGCGCTCGAGGTCTCGCGCGTTGCCGTCGATGGCGAGGACCAGGCGATCCGGCGCGACGGCGATCAATTGACGGTCGACCTCGGCGAGACGGGCGCGCACACGGTCGAGATCGCCTACGCCGGGTCGCTCGACGTCGGCCGGCAGGGCCCGGGCGTCGGCCCCACCATCCGTCCCGACGGCAGCGTGCTGCCGGCGCGCAGCGGCTGGCTGCCGCGCGGCGCGGCCGAGCGGATCACCTATCGTGTCACGCTGAGCGTGCCGACCCCGCAGACCGGCTTCGTGACCGGCGCGCGCCACGCGCAAAGCCGCCAGGACGGCCGCCACCGGGCGGAGTTCCGGGCCGACTATCCGAGCCGCGGGCCGACGGTGTTCGCCGGTCAGTACAGCGAGACCACCCGCACGGTCGACGGCGTTACCCTGCGCACGCTGTTCCCGCAGGGCCGGGAAGATCTGGCCCAGACCTACCTGGACCGGACGGCCGACTACCTCGGCCACTACGCGGAGACGATCGGCGCCTACCCCTATCCGGCGTTCACGGTGGTCGCGGCGCCCTTTCCCGTCGGCCTCGGGTTCGAGGGGGCGACCTACGTCAGCTCCCGGATCCTGGACCTGCCCTACATGAAGGGCCGCTCGCTCGCGCACGAGATCCTGCACGCCTGGTGGGGCAACGCCGTCGATATCGCCCTCGACCAGGGCAACTGGGCGGAAGGCCTGACCACCTATCAGGCCGATCACCGGCTGGCCGCCGAACGCAGCGACGCCGCCGGGCGGGAGATGCGCCAGGAATGGCTGCGCGACTTCGCAGCCCTGCCCGAAAGCCGCCGGCAGCCGCTCACGGCGTTTACCAGCAAGCTGCACGATGCCGCGCAGGTGACCGGCTATAACAAGGCCGCGCTGGTTTTCCACATGCTGCGCCAGCGCCTGGGCGACGCGGCGTTCCAGGACGGCCTCAGCCGGTTTTACGACAACCGGAAGTTCCAGGCCGGCAGTTGGGCGGATCTGCGCGCGGCGTTCGAGGCGGCGAGCGGTCAGGCGCTGGGCGGCGTCTTCGACCAATGGCTGACCCGGTCGGGCGCGCCCGCCCTTTCCCTGGACACAGCCGACCGGATCAAGACCGGCGAGGACCGCTGGCAGGTCGAGATCGCGCTGTCTCAGAGGGAGCCGCTCTACGATCTGCAGGTCCCGGTCGAGATCGACACCGCGATCGGACCAAAGCGCGTCATCATCCCTCTCGACGACGCGACGGCGACCCGAGAGGTCGAGCTGCGGGCCCGGCCGACGGGCGTGCGCGTCGATCCGGATTACGACCTGTTCCGCGCCCTGCCGCCAAGTCAGGTGCCGCTGGTGATGCGGGCGCTCACCCTCAATCCGGAGACCCGGCTGGTCGTGGCCGGCATGGAAGCCGACACCGCCGAAGGCTTCGCTTCTCGGCTACTGGATACCGAGGTGTCGACCTTGACGCCCGATCAGGCCGCGGACGCCACGGCGCCGCTGCTGGTCGTCGGCGCTAGCGCGGATGTCGAAGGGGTCATGCAGCAGGCGGGCTTCGGCGCACCGCCCGAGGAGGTGGCCGGCAAGGGCGACCTGCGCGCCTGGACGGCCGAGGCTGGCAGGCGGATCGCGCTTGCGGTCGCCGCCGACGCGCCCGACCGGCTGCCGCGGACCGCCCGGGTCCTGCCGTATTATCTGCGCGCCAGTTGGCTGGTGATGCAGGGCGGCCAGCTGCAGGCCCGCGGCACCTGGCCCACCGGTGCCAACCCGCTGAGCCGGACGTTCGGCGAGTAGGCTTTCGCCGCAGCAGGAGCGCGCGCGTCTTGTCCTACTGCTTGCCGCGCTGCTTGCGGGTTTCGACCGCGCGTTCGTACCAGGCGATCGCGCGGTCCGGGTTGCGCGCCACGCCCAGGCCCTTGCGGTACATCAGGCCGAGGAAGGTCATGGCGCGCGGATCGCCCTGCAGGGCGGCTTCGCGGTACCATTTGAAGGCCGCCTCGTAGTCGCGGTCGACACCCTTGCCGTAGTAGTGCATCCAGCCGACGACGTACTGCGCGCGCCGGTCGTCGTTGCGCGCCGCGCGCAGACACCAGTCGAAGGCGTCCTGATACCGGTTGGCGTCCATGTGATGGCCGCACAGGCGTTGTTGGGCAAGCTGGTCGGCCCCCGCCGCCCGCTTGATCACGTCCGCCAGGCGGGCGTTGAAGGTCGTCTCCAGCTGCAGCCAGTGATCGTTGGCGAAGCGTTTGAGCGCGGCCTGCGCCTGCGCGCTGTCGAATGCCCCATCGCCCGGCTGGTAGCCGAGCGCGCGCAAGTAGAGTCGCGCCTCGCGCCACAAACGCTCGGCCTCCTTGGTACGCTGGAACTTTTCGCGCTGGATCGCCCGCTTGATGGCGTCCGTGGCGTCGCCGTTGACCGTCATCCCCTGGTCTTTCTGGAACGCCTTGATCGCGCTGCGCGTGTTCGGCCCCATCAACCCGTCGACCACGGTCAGGTCGTAGCCGAGGTCCATCAGACCCTGCTGAATCTGCGCGACCAGCGGATCGCCCGGCCAGTCGCGTTCCTGCGTCTCAGTCTCGCCTCCGGCGTCGTCCTCGGCCGTCTCGCCGTCGCTCTGGCTTTGCGCCTGCGCCTCCGGCGGCGGTTCGGGCACGTCCTGCTGCGCCGCGGCGCCGAGCGGCAGCGCGAGCAGACAGACGGTCGCGAGCGCGATCAGGCGGCGAACCCCAACGTCAGGCACGGCGGTTTCCGACTCCAATCGACGGCGCCGGCGCACGGCGCATCAGCGGGGAATCACGGTACGGCGCGGCTTGGCCGGCCGGCAAGCGCGCTTACGACAGCCGATCGGCCAGCACCGATAGGCCGAGGAAGGCCGGATCCTTCCGGATCACCAGATGAACCGGAATCTCCGCGAGGTCACTGGCGAACCGGCCCTTGGCCTCGAAGCGGGCCCGGAACGCGCCGTCCCGCAGAACATCGGCGATCTTGGGCGGGATGCCGCCCGCGACGTACACCCCATCCCAGGCCCCCGCAATCAGCGCGAGGTCGCCCGCGAAGCTGCCCAGGAACGCCGCGAACTGCCTGACCGCGGCCAGGCAGCCGGGCTCCCCGGCCAGGCCGTCCTGGGTGATGCGGGCGGGATCGTCCGGCGGCGGCGACAGTCCGTCTTCCGCCGCAATCGCCTGGGCGAGCAGCACCAGCCCGGGGCCCGACAGCACCCGTTCCGCCGACACCCGTCCGCCCACGATCCAGCGCATCCGGGTCAGGAGCGCGGCGTCACGCGCGTCCTCCGCGGCCAGCGCGGCATGTCCACCCTCGCCCGCCACCACCCGGGCCGGCGCGCCCGTCGTCGCGGGCAACCAGGTAGCAACTCCAAGGCCCGTCCCGGCGCCAAGGACCGCGCGCGCCGCCCCCGGCAGACCGTTCCCGCCGCCGATCCGCTGCAGGTCTTGCGGAGCGAACTGCCCGATCGCCCAAGCCTGCGCGGCGAAGTCGTTGACCAGCTCGACCCGCGCCATCCCCGTCGCCGCCGCAATTCCGGCGGGATCGAACGTCCAGCCGGCGTTGGTCAGGCGCACCGGCGCGCGGTGAACCGGGGCGGCGACCGCCAGCACCGCCGCGTCCGGCGCAGGGCGGCCGTCCAGCGCGGCCAGGATCGCGGCCGCCGGGTCGGCATGCTCGGCCACGCGCAGGGTGGCGAGCGGCTGCACCGCGCCATCGCCGGCGCGCAGGGCGAAACGGGCGTTGGTGCCGCCGATGTCGGCCAGCAGGACGGCGCCCATCGCCTGCCTCAGTCCTGTCCGATCCGGTCCAGCTGGCCCACCACCTGCTTGCACCAGGCGTCGACGTCATGGGTCTCCAGCCGGCGGAACATCGACTGCCAGCGCTCGCGCCGCTCCTCCAGCGGCATGGCGAGCGCGGTCTGCATCGCCTCCGCCATGCCCTCGGCGTCGTAGGGGTTCACCAGAAGCGCGCCGTCCAGCTCGAGCGCCGCGCCCGCGAAGCGGGACAGCATCAGCACGCCCGGATCGTCGGGGTTCTGCGCGGCCACGTACTCCTTGGCGACCAGGTTCATGCCGTCGCGCAGCGGGGTCACCACCCCGACCCGGGCCTGGCGCAGGAACCCGGCCAGGATCCGCCGGCTGAAGCCCTTGTTCAGGTAGCGGATCGGGTTCCAGTCGAACTCGGCGTAGGCGCCGTTGACGTGCCCGGCCTCGCTTTCGAGCTGCTGGCGCAGCTGCAGGTACTCCGGCACGTCCTGACGGGACGGTGGGGCGATCTGCAACATCACCACCCGCCCGCGGTTGGCGGGGTAGTTTTCCAACAGCGTCCCGAAGGCGCGGAAGCGCTGCAGCAGCCCCTTGGAATAGTCCAGCCGGTCGACCCCGATCAGCATGTCCCGGCCGCGCAAGGAATCGCGCAATCGCTGGGTCTGGCGGGCGTCCGCGGCTTCCTGGGCGAATTCCACGACGCGCTGGGTATCGGTGGAGATCGGGTAGGCGCCCGCGACCAGCCGCCGGCCGAACGCCAGGATCGTGCCGTCGGGTTCGACCCGGCCGCCGGCCTCGACCCGGATGTAGTCCTGGAAGTTCGCCAGGTCGCGCTCGGTCTGGAAGCCCAGCATGTCGTAGGCGCACATCTGTTTGACGATGTCGCGGTGGTTGGGCAGCGCCAGGAACACCTCCAGCGCCGGCCAGGGGATGTGCAGGAAAAAGCCCATCCGCTGCGCGCACCCGGCGTGGCGCAGCTGATCCGCCATCGGGATCAGATGATAGTCGTGCACCCAGACGACGTCGTCGCTTTTGAGGTACGGCAGCAGCCGGTCGGCGAACAGGGAATTGACCCGCTCGTAGCCGGAATAGTTGCGCCGGCTGAACTCCGTCAGGTCCAGCCGGTAGTGCATCAGCGGCCAGAGCGTGCGGTTGGCGAAGCCGTTGTAGTATTCCTCGTAATCCCGCGGGGTCAGATCGCTGGTGACGTAACTGACGGGCCCGCTGGTGAATTCGTCCGGCTTGCGCTTGGGTTGCTCGTCGACCTCGCCGCTCCAGCCAAACCACAGGCCGCCGCGCTCCTCCAACGCGGCCTGGACCGCGACGGCAAGCCCGCCCTGCGACCCCGAACGCGCATGCCGCGGGGTCGCCACGCGGTTGGAGACGACGACGAGTCGGCTCAAAACGCCTCCTCCCAGGATATGCTGAGCCGCAGGGCGGAATTGATCAGCCCGACCATGGAATAGGTCTGCGGGAAGTTGCCCCACAGCTCGCCGGTCTCGCTGTCGATGTCCTCCGACAGCAGGCCCAAGTGATTGCGTTTGGCGAGCATTTCGCAGAACAGCTGCCGGGCTTCGTCGACCCGGCCCACTTCCGCTAGCGCGTCAATGTACCAGAAGGTGCAGACGTTGAACGAGGTCTCCGGCGCGCCGAAGTCGTCCGGCGCGGCGTAGCGGTAGACGGTCGACCCCTGCTTCAGCCGCCGTTCGACGTGGTCGAGCGTGCCCAGAAAGCGCGGGTCGCGCGGGTCCAGGAAGCCCAGTTCGGGCATCAAAAGCAGGCTGGCGTCGATCTCCTCGCCGTCGAAGGTGCTGGTAAAGCTGTTCTGCGCATCGCTCCAGCCGTGCTCCATGATCGCCTCGCGGATGGCCGCGGCATGCCCGCGCCAATACCCGGCCCGATCGTCCAGGCCGAGGTACGCGCCGATCCGGGCCAAACGGTCGCAAGCCGCCCAGCACATCAGGGCGGAGAAGGTGTGCACCGCCTCCCGCGTGCGCAGCTCCCACAGGCCGGCGTCCGGGGTGTTCCACAACTCTACCGCCTGCGCGCCCAGCGCCTCCAACCGGCGGTAGAACGCGACGTCGCCGGGCCGGGCCAGACGCTTGTCGAAGAACGCCTGCGTCGCCGCCAGGATGACCGCGCCGTAGCCGTCGTTCTGGGTCTGGATATAGGCGTGGTTGCCGACGCGCACCGGGCCCATGCCGCGGTACCCGACGAGATCGGTCTCCTGCCGCTCGTCCAGGCGGCGCTGCAGGACGATGCCGAACAACGGCTGCAGCGGCCCCGTCTCGTGGCCGGAGACGATGTTGGTGATGTAGGACAGGTAGCCCTCCATCGTGCGGGTCACGCCCAGCCGGTTCAGGGCGTGCACGACGAAATAGGAATCGCGCAGCCAGCAGTAGCGGTAGTCCCAGTTGCGCCCGCTGTCCGGGGCTTCGGGGATCGAGGTGGTGAGCGCCGCCACGACCGCGCCGGTCTCCTCGAACGAGCACAGCTTGAGCGTGATCGCCGCCCGGATCACCGCGTCCTGCCATTCGAACGGCAGCGACAGGAAGCGCACCCATTCGCGCCAGTAGTGGTCGGTCTTTTCCAGGAAATCCCGGCCGGTATCGCCAACCGCCTGGATCAGGCTCTCGTCCGGCCCGAGCAGCAGCGTGATCTCGCGCTCCAGGATGTGCGGCGTCTCGTCCAGCACGTAGGTCGGCGGCACGTCGGTGGTCAGGCGCAGCGTCATGTCGGGCATGACGTAGCGCACGTGGTTGCTGCCACGCGTAACCTCCGGCCGCGCCCGCCCGTAGTCGCAGGCCGGGCGCAACCGGATCCGGATACGCGGCGCGCCGCCCAGCGGCCGCACCCGCCGGACCAGCGTGGTCGGCCGGAAGGTCCGGTCGTACTGCTTGAACCTGGGCGCGAAGTCGACGATCGCGATCCCGCCGCCCTGGTCGTCGAACAGACGGGTTTCCAGCACGGCGGAGTTGCGCCAGTAGACCTGCTCGCTGCTGGTCTGTCCGTCGAGCACGATGTCCCAGAAGCCGCGCTCGGCATGGTCGTCGTCGTCGACCAGGGAGCAGAACACCGGATCGCCGTCGAATCGCGGCAGGCAGCTCCAGACGATCCGCGCCCGCCGGTCGATCAGGGCGGCGTGCGCGCAATTGCCGATCACCGCCAGGTTCAGGTCGCTGCAGGTATCCGAAAGGTCGGTGCCAACAGGCGTGCCAGCCGGCGTCAGGTCGGGCGCGCCGGTCCTCAGTGCGGTCGGATCGGAGGCGTTGCTGTCCATCGGCGGTCCGGTCTTCAGGTTCGTGGCAGGGCTTTGCGAAGGCGAACGCGGGCTCGGGGCGGGCAAACGCGTCGTTCCGTTATGCGGGCTGGAGCCGCGCGGCTCAACCGCCGCGCGCTGGTCCGCCCGGCACGACGGCCTGTCGCACCCGCTCCAGCCACGCCTCGACGGCGGGTTCATCGGCAAGCCGGTAGGCGGCGTGCGTCAGCTCCCCGGCGGGCTCAGCGCCCACCCGGATGGACAGGCCGCCCAGCGCGTTGACCGCGCGGAAGCCGTCCTCGTCGGTCACGTCGTCGCCCAGAAACACAGGCCGCCGGCCGGCGAACGGCGGCCGCGCCATGAAGCTGCGGATGGCGGAGCCTTTGTCGGCGTGCCGGGGCTTCACCTCGCAGACCATCTTGCCGTCCAGCACGGTGAGGGTGTCCGGCGCTTCCCCGGCGCACAAGGCGTTGACGCGGTCGAGCACGGTGCGCTGCAACCGCGGGTCGGCGCGGTAGTGCACCGCCAGCGTCCGGCCCTTGTCCTCGAGCCAGAGCGCGTCGTGCCGGTCGACGAACGCGCTCAGCCCGGCGCGCATGTGATCCAGGGCGGCGCCCTCGACCCCGCGGTCGACCGTGCCGTCGGCGCCGCGGCGTTCCAACCCGTGCAGCCCGGCCGCCGGCAGCTGAAGCGGCGCCTGGATGCGGTCCAGATCGGCCAGGGTGCGCCCGCTCACCAGCGCCAGCGCGTGGCCCAACCCGGCATCGAGCGCGTGCAGGATGCGCCGCAGGCAGTCGTGCAAATGCACGTCCTCCGGCCGGCCCTGGAACCCCAGGAGCGTGCCGTCGACGTCCAGGAACAGCGCCCACCGATCGGGCTCCAATCCGGGGTCGAGCGGATCGGGCGCCGCCCGCGGCATCGCCTCCCCCTCGGCCTGGCTCTCGGTTGTCTGGCGCTGCGGATCGCGGTTGGTCATGGATCGTTTGCTCTCACGCGGTGATGCGGTGTCGTGCCTGGGCCGGTCGCGCAAGCATCGCCCTGCGCGCCGGTTGGCGGGCGCGGCCAGCCCGGGAACCGACATGGCGCAGCACAGCGCAGCCGTCAGCCGCGGCCGGCCGCGCAGGATCGGCATACCGGTCTACGCAGGGGGAACGCGCCGCCCCGCTGCGACGTTACCACAGCCAAGGCGCGGCGACGCGATCCGGGCTTGACCGCTCGGTGTCTTGCAATTCCCGGACGGGACCGTTACCCCGGTAAAGAGCCGCGCGGCCAACCTCTGACACAGCCTTCTAACGCGTCCCACCCTTGACACGCCGCTTGACGCCGCGTGTTGGGAACCCCAGTTGGCTGGTAACGTTGGCCCTAGCAGAAAAACCCCGTAACGCCTACGGGAGACGGTCGACCGCCAATCCATCGCGCTGCATCCAATAATAACCTCGGGCGCGCTGGATCCAATAACAAGACAGCTTGTTCCACAGGGGGCCGAAAACGCAATGGCGAACGCACAACTCGTTTGCAAGAACGTCTATAAGATATTCGGACCTAATCCCGCCGAAGCCTATCGACTGATCGAGCAGGGCAAGGCCAAGGACGAAATCTTCGCCGAAACGGGCAACACGGTGGGCGTCCAGGACGCCTCCTTCGAGGTCCAGGAAGGCGAGGTGTTCGTCGTGATGGGCCTGTCCGGATCGGGCAAGTCCACCATGGTCCGGATGCTCAACCGCCTGATCGATCCGACCTACGGCAGTGTCGAGATCGAGGGCGAGGACATCACCAAGATGTCGCGCCAGCACCTGATCGAGGTGCGCCGGCAGAAAATGGCCATGGTCTTCCAGTCGTTCGCGCTGATGCCGCACCGCACGGTGGTGGACAACGCGGCGTTCGGCCTGGAAGTCGCCGGCGTCGACCGGTCGCAGCGCCACAAGCGCGCGATGCAGGCGCTCGAGGCGGTGGGCCTGAAGGCGAACGCCAACTCCTACCCGGACGAACTGTCCGGCGGGATGAAGCAGCGCGTCGGCCTCGCCCGCGCGCTCACCAACGATCCCAAGATCATGCTGATGGACGAGGCGTTCTCCGCGCTCGACCCGCTGATCCGCACCGAGATGCAGGACGAACTGCTGCGCCTGCAGGCGCAAAGCCGGCGCACGGTGATCTTCATCACCCACGACCTCGACGAGGCGATGCGCATCGGCGACCGGATCGCGGTGATGGAGGACGGCCGGGTCGTGCAGATCGGCACGCCGGAGGAAATCGTCACCAAGCCGGCGGACGAGTACGTCAGTTCGTTCTTCAAGGGCGTCGACGTCACCCAGGTGTTCTCCGCCGGCGACATCGCGCGGAAAAATCAGCTCTCCATCATCGACCGCAGCGGCAGCGACCTGAACTCGGTGATCGAGCAGGTGAAGAACGCCGATCGCGATATCGCCGTGGTGGTCGACAAGAACCAGAAGTTCGAGGGCATGGTCAGCGCCGAGAGCCTGGCGCAGGCCAAGAAGGGCGACGGAAAGCTCGCCAGCGCCTTCCTGAGCGACACCAAATCCGCCCAGGCCAGCGATGGCCTGTCCGACGTGCTGCATATGGTGGCCCACAGCGCCCACCCCGTGCCGGTGGTGGACGAGAACGGCCGCTACCTCGGAACGGTGTCCAAGACCGCCCTCCTGCAAACTCTCGACAGGGCAGGCTAAAGCCATGATGGAATTCGTTGAAAACGTGAAGATCCCGATCGGCGCCTGGGTTGAGGCGCTGGTCAATTGGATCCTGGACAACCTGCAGCCGCTGCTGGACGCCATCTCCGCGGCGATCGGCGCGGTCTCGACCACGCTGGAGGACTTTCTGCTCTGGCTTCACCCGTTCGTGCTGGCGGCGATCCTGGTCGCGATCGGCCTCTGGCGGGTGAACTGGAAGTTCGCGCTGTTCGTGGCGGTCTCCATGTTCCTGGTCATGGGCATGAACCTGTGGGAGGAGACCGTCTCCACGATGGCGCTGGTCGTCTCCGCCGCGTTCGTCGCGCTCGTCGTCGGCTTTCCGGTCGGCGTGGCGATGGCCAAGAACGACACCGTGGAGGCGGTCATCCGCCCGGTCCTTGACTTCATGCAGACCATGCCGCCATTCGTCTACCTGATCCCGGCGGCGATGTTCTTCGGCCTGGGCAAGGTGCCGGGCACGATCGCCACGGTGATCTTCGCCATGCCGCCGGCGGTGCGCCTGACCAACCTGGGCATCCGGCAGGTGAGCGTGGAGAATGTCGAGGCGGGGCTTGCATTCGGCTGCACAGACCGCCAATTACTGACAAAAGTACAGTTGCCGTTGGCCCTGCCGTCGATCATGGCGGGCGTGAACCAGACCATCATGCTGGCCCTTTCCATGGTCGTCATCGCGTCCATGATCGGGGCAGGCGGCCTTGGTAACGTGGTGCTGACAGGTATTCAGCGCCTGAACGTCGGCCTCGGGTTCGAAGGCGGCCTGGGCGTGGTGATCGTGGCGATCCTGCTGGACCGCCTGACCCAGAGCATCGGCCAGGTCAACTACGGCGAGAGCCTGATCGCCAAGGCCCGCCGCCTGCTCGGCGGCAGCCAGCCGGCGGCCGAGGACGACGAACAAGCGAAGACCAGTCGCGCGGCCTGACCGCGACGGAAGACGCGTCCTGCGACACGCGTTGTTCCCGATGAGGCCGCACTGCGGGCGCCGGCCGGCCTCCGGCGATGCCGGACGAAACAGCCGGCGCCCCATCGCCCCGAGAGAAGGGCGGTGAACACGCCTTGAAAAGAGGCAACAGAGGAGGATTTCATGCTGAATTACGGCAAGAAGACCCTTATCGCCGCGACGACCGCCGTGACGATGGCGGCCGCGCCGGCCAGCGCGCAGACCGTCGAGATCGGCTGGACCGCGTGGTCCGACGCCGAGTTCGTCACCAAGCTGGCGCGTCAGGTGCTGGAGGAGCGTGTCGGCGAGGACGTCAAACTGACCCAGACCGACATCGCCCCGCAGTACCAGGGCGTCGCCCAGGGCGACATCGACGTCATGCTGATGTCCTGGCTGCCGGGCACGCACTCCGACTATATGAAGCAGGTCGAGGGCAAGACTGTCAGCCTGGGCATCCTGTACGACCATGCCCGGCTCGGCTGGGTCGTGCCGAAGTACATGAACGTCGATTCCATCAGCGACCTCAAGTCGAAGGAGATGGCCGAGAAGCTGGACGGCACGATCACCGGCATCGATCCCGGTGCGGGCCTGACCCGGCTGTCGAAGAAGGCCATCAAGGACTACGGTCTGGGCGACATGTACGATCTCCAGACCTCCAGCGGTGCCGGCATGACGGCCGCCCTGAAGCGCGCGGTCAAGCGCGAGGAGCCGATCGTCGTGACCGGCTGGAGCCCGCACTGGAAGTTCGGCGCGTACGATCTGAAGTACCTGAAGGATCCGAAGAACACCCTGGGTAGCTTCGAGCGGATCCACGCGATCGCGCGTGAGGGCTTCTATCAGGAGAATATCGACGCGGCGATGACCCTGAGCCGCATGTACATCCCGCTGGATGACCTCCAGGCGGCGATGTACGACGCCCAGGAGACCTCCTACGAGGAGGCCGTCGATAAGTACATCGAGAACAACGAGGCCCGCGTGCACTACTGGGCGACCGGCGAGATGCCGGACCAGGGGTAACACCCTGACCCAGGGGTCCCACGCGGCCCCGTCTCGATGACCACCTCGATCGACGAGGTGAAGGGGTCCGGCCACGCGCCGGACCCCTTTTTCGTGCGCGCACGCCCCATCGCCGTGCCATCCGGCGCGCCCGTCGCGGCCATGCGCACTCCGCACGCCAGCGCTGCATGTATCGGGCGGATATACCCTGGACTCGCGGTATATCGGCCCGATACTCTTAGCTGCACAAATGCATTCACTTTGGGCGCGGAAGCGGGCGCCCGTGGGACGGTCGATGGATACGCGCACGCTCTGCCTTGGCGTTCTCAACCGCGGCGATGCCAGCGGCTACGAGATCAAGAAGAGTTTCGAGGAAGGCCCCCTCGCCCACTTCCAGGAGGCCAGCTTCGGCTCGATCTACCCGGCCCTGACGCGCTTGGCGAACGACGGGTTGGTGGTCTGCCGGGCGCAGCCGCAGGACAAGCGGCCGGACAAGAAGCTGTACTCGATCACGGATGCCGGACGCGCGGCCCTCGAGGGTGCCCTGCACCGCCCGCCCACCGATGACGAGGTCCGCTCAGACTTCCTGTTCGTGCTGTTCTTCGCCCACCTGCTGCCGACCGCGACACTGAACCGCCTGATCGACGACCGCATCGCCTGGTACGAGGACGTTTTGCAGCGCATGACCGACGACGCCGATCTGGACAACCGGCCCGCCGGCGAACGCTTCGTCCACGGTCTTGGCCTCGCGGTCTACCGCTGCGCGCGGGACTATTTGCGCGACCACCGCGCCAGCCTGCTGGCGGGCGCGGTCGACGCGGATAACTCGCCGCGCGCCGACGCCGCTTCCCCGGCCCACGCGGCGGAATAGCGCCTGCAAGGAGCCCCACACGCCACCATGTTCGCTCAACTGTTCCGCCGCTTCGGCTCCGTCTCGATCGCCCTCGCGATCGCCGTGGCAGCCGTGCTCTGGGTCGCTTCCGGGCAGTACCTGGGCAGCGCCGAGCCGGAAGCCCGCAAGGAACCCGCGCAGCTCTCCGGGCGCAACGAGATACCGGAAGTGCGCGTGGCGACCCAGACCGCCAAGCCGCGCACCGACGAACTGCGCATCCAGGGCCAGACCAAGGCCGAGCGCAAGGTCATGGTCCAGGCCCAGACCCACGGCCCGATCGAGGAGTTGCTGGTCGAGAAGGGCGACTTCGTCGAGCAAGGCGAGGTCCTGGCTCAGCTCGCCGAAGAGGACCGGCCGGCCAAGCTGCAGCAGGCCCGCGCGCTCCTGGAGCAGCGCCGCCTGGAACTGGAGGCCGCCCGGCGCCTGCACGAGCGCGGCCACCGCTCCGACACCCAGTTGGCCGCCGCCAAGGCGGCGTTTCAGGAGGCGCAGGCGGACGTCGAGGCGGCGCGCACCGCGCTCGACAACACCACGATCTACGCGCCCTTCGCCGGGCGCATCGGCGACACCATGGCGGAGGTCGGCGACTTCATGCGCAGCGGCCGCGAGCTGTTGCGCCTGATTGATCTCGACCCGCTGACCATCCAGGGCAACGTCAACGAGCGCGTGGTCTCCCAGATCCAGCCCGGGACCGAGGCGACCGCCGAGCTGGTCACCGGCG
>JAXHMD010000008.1:0-48305 GCA_034521655.1 Rhodovibrio sp. | reverse complement strand
GGCCGCGCTCGGCCTGCTCGCGCTCGCCGCCTGCGACACCGGCACCGGCGAGACGAGCGCGCACGCCGGCGACGGCGAGACGCTGACGATCGCGATCTCGCAGTTCCCCTCGACCTGGCATCCGATGCTGGATGCCATGCTGGCGAAGAGCTACCTGCACGGCCTTGCCCGCCGGCCGGTGGTCGCCTACGGCCCGGACTGGCAGCTCCAGTGCCTGCTGTGCACCAAGCTGCCGACGCTGGAGAACGGCCTGGCCGAGCGCGAGGAGTTGCCCAACGGCGACACCGGGATCGCGGTCACCTACACCCTGAAGGAAGGCCTGACCTGGGCCGACGGCGAGCCGGTGACGAGCGCGGACGTCCGCCACTCCTGGCAGGTCGGCAAGCACCCCAAGACGGGCGTGGTCTCGCAGCAGATCTACGAGCGCATCCGCGATATCGAGATCGTCGACGAGCGCACCTTCACCGTGCACATCGACCGGGTGACCTACGACTACAACGCCACCGTGCCGCCGATCCTGCCCCGGCACATCGACCGCAAGGCGTTCGAGGCCGACCCCGCGCAATACCGCAACCAGAACGCCTTCGACCGCGACCCGACCGACCCCGGGCTTTACATGGGTCCGTACAAGATGGTGTCGGTGCAGCGCGGCGTGCGCGCGGTCTACGAGCGCAATCCGCACTGGCCGGGCAAGCGACCGGAATTCGACCGGATCGTCGTGCGCGCGATCCAGAACACCGCGGCGATGGAAGCGAACCTGCTGTCCGGCACGGTCGACATGATCGCGGGCGAGACCGGCCTGTCGATCGACCAGGCGCTGGCGCTGGAAACCCGCCATCCCGAGCGCTTCCAGTACAAGTACCAGCCGGGCCTGGTCTACGAGCACATCGAGTTCAACCTGGAAAACGCCATCGTCGGCGACCGCCGGGTGCGCCGCGCGCTCGCCTACGGCGCCAACCGGCAGGCGATCTCCGAGCAGCTGTTCGACGGCAAGCAGCCGGTCGCTCTGCACAACGTCAACCCGCGCGATCCGGGCTTCACCGACGACGTCAAACGCTACCCCTACGACCCCGGGCGCGCCCGCGACCTGCTGGCGAAGGCCGGCTGGACCAACGACAAGCCGGGCCAGACCCGGACCAACGCCGAGGGCGCGCCGCTCAGGCTCACCATCATGACCACCGCCGGCAACCGCACGCGCGAACTGGTGCAGCAGGTGCTGCAGAGCGACTGGGACCGGATCGGCGTCGACCTGCAGATCGTAAACGAGCCGCCGCGGGTGTTCTTCGGCCAGACCGTTTCGGGTCGGGAGTGGGACCACATGGCGATGTTCGCCTGGCTGTCCTCGCCGGAGAGCGTGCCCCGCTCGACCCTGCATTCCGAGCAGATCCCGGAGAAGGGCGAGGTCGGCGGCCAGAACTACAAGGGCTATGCCAACCCGCGGATGGACGAGCTGATCGATCGCATGGAGCGCGAGCTGGACGACGAGGCGCGCGCCCAGCTGTGGCACGAGCTCCTGAAGATCTACGCCCGCGACCTGCCCAGCCTGCCGCTCTACTGGCGGGCGCAGGCCTACGTCCTGCCGCGCTGGCTGACCGGGGTCGAGCCGACCGGCCACCAGTATCCCACCACGCTCTGGGTCGAGGATTGGGGTGTCGCCGGTCCGGACGGCGGCGCGCAAGCGGGCGCGGCGGGCGAGCAGACGGACGGGGACGGCTAGCCATGCTGAGCTACATCGTCCAGCGGTTGGTGCAGACCGCGCTCGTGCTGTTCGTCATGTCGTTCATCATCTACGCCATGATCGGCCTGATGCCGGGCGATCCGATCGACCTGATGGTGCAGGCCGACCCCGACCTGACGGCCGAAGACCAGGCGCGGCTGAAGCAGCTGTACGGCCTCGACCAGCCGCTGACGACGCGCTACTGGAACTGGCTGACGGCGGCCGTGCAGGGCGACTTTGGCTATTCGCGCCTGTTCGCCCAGCCGGTGCTGGACGTGCTGTGGCCGCGCCTGGGCAACACCATCGTGCTGATCGGCTGCGCCTTCCTGCTGTCGCTCGCGATCGCGCTGCCGGCCGGGATCGCCGCGGCGACGCGCCCGCGCAGCCTGCTCGACAACGCGGTCAACCTGGGCGCCTTCGCCGGCATCTCGGTGCCGCCGTTCTGGCTGGCGATCCTGTTGATCATCCTGTTCGCGGTCACGCTGGAATGGTTCCCCGCGGGCGGCATGACCGACCCCGGGGAAGGCGGCCTGTTGGACCAGCTGCACCACCTGGTCCTGCCGGTGATCGCGCTCACGCTGGCGCGCGTGGGCGGGATCATCCGCTACGTCCGCGCCTCGATGATGGAGGCGCTCCGGCAGGACTACATCCGCACCGCCCGGGCCAAGGGCCTGAGCCGCCGGCGCGTGCTGGTCAGCCATGCGCTGCGCAACGCGATGATCCCGGTGGTGACGATCCTGGCGCTCGACATGGGGATGCTGGTCTCGGGCGCGCTGATCACCGAGACGATCTTCGGCTGGCTCGGCATGGGCAAGACGGTCTACGACGCCGTGCTCGGCAACGACTACAACCTGGCGCTGATGGGCCTGTTGTTCGCGACCGCCCTCACCCTGCTCGCCAACCTGCTGGCCGACCTCGCCTACGCCTGGCTGGACCCGAGGATCACCTATGACTGAGCGCGATCCCGCCGCCGACACCGCGGGCGAACTGCGCGCCGGCGCCGCCCGCGCGCTCGAGGCCTCGGCCACGCCCACCCGGCTGCTGTGGCGGCGCTTCCGCGGCCACCACCTGGCGCTGGGCAGCCTGATCGTGCTGGTCGTGCTGGCCGCGCTGTCGTTCGCCGCGCCGGTGATCGAGGCCTGGACCGGCCTGTCCGCGACCCGGGTCGACCTGATGGCGCGCAACGCGGCCCCGACCCTCGCCCACCCGCTCGGCACCGACGAACTCGGCCGCGACCTGTTGATCCGGCTGCTCTACGGCGGCCGGGTGTCGCTTACGGTCGGGCTGGTGGCGGCGGTGATCTCCGCCATCATCGGCACGGCGATCGGGATCGCGCGCGGGCTACTACGGCGGCCGGTTCGACGCCGCGCTGATGCGCTTCACCGACGGGGTGATCGCCCTGCCGCTGTTACCGCTGTTGATCGTGCTGGCGGCGATCGACTTTACCAAACTGGGCCTGCCCGAAGGGCTGATGACGAGCGAGAGCGCCAGCCTCTACCGGATGATCCTGCTGGTCTCGCTCGTCGGCTGGACCACCGTGGCGCGCCTGGTGCGCGGGGCCACGCTGTCGCTCAAGACCGCGCGACTACGTCACCGCTGCCCGGGCGCTGGGCGCCAGCAACGCCCGGATCATGCGGGTCCACCTGCTGCCCAACGTCGCCTCCCCGATCATCGTCTCGACCACGCTCTCGATCGGCAACATCATCCTGTTGGAGAGCGTGCTGTCGTTCCTGGGCCTGGGCATCCAGCCGCCGATGGCGAGCTGGGGCAACATGCTCACCAACGCCCAGGAACTGATCTACTCCAACCCCATGCTGGCGGTCTGGCCGGGCCTGCTGATCTTCGTCACCGTGATCGCCTTCAACTTCCTGGGCGACGGCCTCCAGGACGCGCTGGATCCGAGGAGTGGGTTGCAGCGGTAATAACTAACGCGTGGCCGTAGGGCGGGATCGCGAAGCATCCCGCCGCATGCCGACCCGCGGCACGGCGGCCCAGAAAACGGCGGATTGCCGCTTACGCGGCAGCTCCGCCCTACGACGCCTCCCCCCTCAATGGCTCATCAGCACCGGCACCGTCATGTGCTCCAGCATCGTCTCGGTGACGCCGCCGACCACCAGGTCGCGCAGGCGGGAGTGGGCGTAGCCGCCGATTACCAAGAGGTCGCAGCCCTTGTCGGAGACGCGCGAGAGCAGGGTGTCGCCGGCGTCGATGTCGCGGCTTTCCAGGTGCTGGACGTTGACCTTCACGCGGTGCCGGGACAGGTGCAGGCCGATGTCCGCGCCCGGCTCGTCGCCGTGCTTGCCGGCCTTTTTCGGGTTGACCGAGACGACGTCGACCGACTTCGCCCGCTCCAACAGCGGCAGCGCGTCGTTGACCGCGCGGGTCGCCTCGCGCCCGGCGTCCCAGCCGACCATGATGTTCTGCGCCACCGACGGCACGCCCTTGCGTTCCGGGGCGCCGACGTAGGGCACCACCAACACCGGCCGGCCGCAGGAGATCACCACGTGCTCGACGATCCGGTCGCCGCCGGCCGGCGGGTCGTTGGGGTCGACCTGGCCCAGGATCACGAGATCGGCGTAGCGGCCGTGGATCGACACCACCTCGGGCAGGTCGCTCACCCGCGCGCGCGCCTCGCCGGCTCTCGTAGTTGATGCCCGCGCGCTTCGCCTTGTCGGCGAACTCGTCGAGCTTCGCCTGGGCGCGCTTCTCCTCGCGCTCCTTCTGCTCCTTTTCCAGCGTGGACGGCATGTCGGCCCAGCCGGGCAGCTTGTACTCGCCGATGCAGTAGACGGCCGCGAGATGCGCGTCGTGCAGGCGCGCGAGCTCGATCGCGTAGTCCATGCGCTTGGCGCAGGCCTTGGTGTCGTCGATGTGCAGCAGCAGGTTCTTGAGCGCCATCGCCGTGGGTCTCCCCGTCCCTAGTGGTATCGTGGCCCGGTTATTTCCGCCCGTCGGCCCGTCGGCCAGACCACGATCGCAAGTCTCGATCCCGACCGAACGGCGGTCATTGATGGACGTCAAGGCGCGGGCCGGCCACCGCCCGCGCCCGGCCGGGCGCTAGGCTAGCGAATGCGCCCATCGGAAACCACGGGCCGCCGTGGCGCGTGCGCCGCTTTTTGTGATCGCGGTGCCGGCGGCCCCGGGGTTTTCCCGCACTTGCTATGGGCCCATCTGGCATTTATACAACGCGAAATACGTGATTTCAGAAAACAACGATACGGAGACGTAGAAATGGGCATCGCACGACGCTGGATCGCGCCCGTGCTGGCCGTGGCGGCGCTGACGCTGGCCGCCGGCGGCGCGCACGCCGCGGCCGGCGCGAAGCCGCTGGTCGACGCCGCGTGGGTGCACGCGCACAAGGACGACGCAGACGTGGTCGTGCTGGACGTGCGCAACGGGATCACCGAGGACAGCCGGGAGACCTTCGAACAGGGCCACATCCCGGGTGCGGTCTACTCGAACTATCTGAAGGCCGGCTGGCGCACCGAACGCGACGGCGTGCCGGGCCAGCTGCCGACCGTGCCGTCGCTGGAGGCGCTGATCGGCGGGCTCGGCATCGGCAACGACGACCACGTCGTGGTCGTGGCGGCGGGTGAGAACGCGCTCGACATGGGCAGCGCCACGCGCGTCTACTGGACCTTCAAGGTGCTGGGCCACGACAAGGTGTCGGTGCTGAACGGCGGCCATGCGGCCTACGCCGAGAAGTACCCGCTGGCGACCGGCTGGAGCCAGCCGGAGCCGGCCCTGTTCACCGGCCGCCTGCAGCGCGACCTGATCGCGGACCGGCGGCAGGTCGCAAGGGCGCTACGCAGCGGCACCGGCCTGATGGATAACCGGCCGCCCAAGCAGTACCGCGGCGAGGCGAAGCACGACGCGGCAACCCGCCCGGGCACCCTGCCGGGTGCGCGCAACGTGCCCGAGGCCAGCCTGACCGACGGCGGCCGCTTCGTCGACGCGGAGCGGATCGCCGCCCTGCTGCAGGAAGCCGGCCTGGACCGGGAGGGCGAGCAGATCGCCTTCTGCAACACCGGCCACTGGGCCTCGCTCGGCTGGTTCGCCAGCCACGAACTGCTCGGCAACGACAAGGTCGCCGTCTACGACGGCTCGATGACCGACTGGACCCGCCACGGCGGCGAGGTCGAGGTGATCGCCGGGCCGAAGACGCAGTAAGCTTCTCGCGGGGGTCGGCGGCTCCCTCCTCTCCCTGTCCCTCTCCTCCCAGCGGAGGCGAGGGGACCCGCCGAAGCGCCCGTGGTCGCCCGCTGCGTGGTGCCCGTCGCGACATGACTCCCCTCCAAGTCAGTCCCCTCTCCTCCATGGGAGGAGAGGGCTAGGGAGAGGAGGTAGCCCGCACCATCTCCGTCTTCATCTCCGCAGCCCCCGCAAACGCAGAGAGCCTCAAGGACGCCATCGCCGTGAGCGCCGTCGACACCTCCACGCAAAGCCATGCCGTCCCCAGCGGCCCGCGGATCAACCGCGCGGTGGTGCTCGCCGCGCTCGCCGCGATGGCGGCGGTGGGCGCGGTCGTGCTGGATACCGCCGGCGGGCGCATGGGCGCGCTGTTCGTGATCGGCGTGCTGCTGGGCATCAGCCTGTACCACGCCGCCTTCGGCTTTACCGGAAGCTGGCGCAACTTCCTCGCCGAGCGGCGCGGGGCGGGCCTGCGCGCGCAGATGGTGATGCTGGCCGTCGCCAGCCTGCTGTTCCTGCCCATGCTGGCGAGCGGCGAGGTGTTCGGCCGCGGCGTCTCGGGCGCGGTGCAGCCGGTCGGCGTCTCGGTCACGGTGGGCGCGTTCCTGTTCGGGGTCGGCATGCAGCTGGGCGGCGCCTGCGCGTCGGGCACGCTGTTCACCCTGGGCGGCGGGTCGACCCGGATGCTGGTCACGCTCGCCTTCTTCATCGCGGGCTCGCTCGCCGGGCTCGATCCACTTCCCCTGGTGGGCGGCGACGCCGGACCTCGGGCGCATTTCGGTGTTGAGCGAATTCGGCCTGCCGGGCGCCATCGCCCTGCAGTTCCTGGTCTTCGGCGGGATCTTCTACGCCACCCGCCGGCTGGAGATCGCCCGGCACGGCGAGGCCGCCTCGATCCTGAGCGCCAAGGACACCGGCGGCATCCGGTGGCTGCAGGGCCCCTGGCCGCTGATCTGGGGCGGCGTGGCGCTCGCGGTGCTGAACGCCCTCGTGCTCGCCGTCGGCGGCTTCCCCTGGTCGGTCAGCTTCGGTTTCGCGCTCTGGGGCGCCAAGATCGCCACCGCCTTCGGCGCCGATCTGTCGCAGACCACCTTCTGGGGCTGGTCCTGGGCGCAGAACGCGCTGCAGGCGAGCGTGTTCGCCGACACGATCAGCGTGATGAACTTCGGCATCGTCCTGGGCGCGCTGCTCGCCGCCGGGCTTGCCGGCAAGTTCGCGCCGGCCGGCCGGATCCCCTGGAAGTCGGTCCTGGCGGCGGCGCTGGGCGGGCTGTTGATGGGCTACGGCGCCAGGCTCGCCTACGGCTGCAACATCGGCGCCTACTTCTCCGGCATCGCCTCGGGCTCGCTGCACGGCTGGCTGTGGCTGGTGGCCGCGCTCGCCGGCAACGCGCTGGGCGTCAAGCTGCGGCCCTGGTTCGGGCTGGGGCGGTAGGCGCGGACTTTGCTCCGGTCCTGGACGCCGGCCTTCGCGGGTGCGATATGCGGGGACGAGGTTAACCCGCCGACCGCCCCCCGGAAGCCAGCAGCCATGCACGACGACGACTATCTGACCCCCGAACAGACGCCGCCCGAACAAGCGATCGAGCAGCCGCGCGTGCGCGCGCCGGAGATCGACCGGCCGACGCTGGAGTGGTTCAACGTCGATCGGCCGCTCAAGCTGGCCGACCTGCGCGGCAAGCTGGTGATCCTGGACTTCTGGGCGTCCTGCTGCATCAACTGCATGCACGTCCTGCCCGCGCTCCGGAAGGTCGAGGCGGCCTACCCCGAGGAGGTGGTCGTGATCGGCGTGCACTCGCCCAAGTTCGCCGCCGAGCAGCGCCCGGAGAACGTGCGCAAGGCGATCCAGCGCTATCGCATCGAACATCCGGTCGCCAACGACGTGAACTTCGAGCTGTGGCAGGAGTACGCCGTGCGCGCCTGGCCGACGCTGGTGTTCATCGGGCCGGAGGGGCACGTGATGGGCCAGATGTCGGGCGAGCCGGACGCCGAGCGGCTGCTGACGGCCGTCTCCGAACTGGTCGAGCAGTGGGACACGCAGGAGCTGCTCTCCCCCTCCCCCAGCCCGGGCGCCGAGCAGCCGCGGCCGGAGGGCGCGTTCGCCTTCCCGGGCAAGCTGAAGCCGATCCCCGACGGCGACCAGACCTGGGCGCTGGCGGATAGCGGCCACCATCAGATCGTGGTGCTGGACGACCAGGGGCACGAATTGCGCCGCTTCGGCACCGGCCAGCCGGGCTTCGCCGACGGCGAGGCCGGGCGCGCGGCGTTCAACGGGCCCCAGGGGCTGTGCGCCGACGCCCAGTTCGTCTACGTCGCCGACACCGGCAACCACGCGATCCGCCGGATCGAGCTTGCGACCGGGCAAACGATCACGCTGGCCGGAACGGGCGAGCGCGGCATGGTGGTCGACGACGACGAGCCGTCGCTGGCCGCCGCGCTGGCCTCGCCGTGGGACCTGGAGGTCGACGGCGACATCCTCTACATCGCCAACGCCGGCACGCATCAGCTGCTGCGCCTGGACGTCGACGCGCGCGTGCTGCGCCCGCTGGCCGGCAACGGCGGCGAGGACATCGTCGACGGCGACGCCCTGGACGCCCAGCTGGCCCAGCCGAGCGGCCTGGCGCTCGACCGCCGGCAGCAGCTGCTGTACTTCGCCGATTCCGAAACCTCCAGCGTGCGCGTGCTGGCGCTCGGCAACCGGGAGGTGGTGACGCTGGTCGGCGACGGCTTGTTCGACTACGGCTGGGACAACGGCCCGTTCACGCTCGCCAAGCTGCAGCATCCGATGGGCGTCGCGCTCGCCAGCGGCGAGGTACTGGTCGCCGACAGCTACAACCAGAAGGCCCGGGTGCTCGACCTCGCCGCCAAGCGGGTGAGCGACCTCGACGACGGCTTCGACTGCGCCGACGACGAATGCTTCCCGCCGGCCGAGCCCGCCGGCATCTGGGCCGACGGCCCGGACCGGGTGCTGCTGTCCGACACCAACAACCACCGGGTGCTGGAATACCTGCGCACGGAGCGGATGTATCGGACGTGGGCCGGGTAAGTCGGTTGCGCGCTCTCGAGTCCCCTCTCCGCCACTGGGGGGAGAGGGAGGGACCCGCGCGCCGACCGGCGCGTGGGAGGGAGAGGCGGCTTGCACGCCATCGACTTTGGCATGGCGCAGGAACTGCACTGCCGCGGGCACCCTCCTCTCCCTAGCCCTCTCCTCCCAGTGGAGGAGAGGGGATAAGTTGACGCCCCGTTGAGCCCGACCGCGCTAGCCCCGGCCGCGCGCGCGTGCTATCGCCCGCGCCATGCTTTACGGCCTGATCGACTCGTCCTTCCCGATCGCCGCGGCGATGGCCGTCTTGGCGGGGATCGTGCGCGGCTTCTCCGGGTTCGGCTCGGCGATGCTGCTGGTGCCCTCGCTCTCGGCGCTCTACGGCCCGCAGGTGGCGATCCCGATGCTGGGCGTGATGGAACTCGCGGTCGGCGGGCAGCTGCTGCCGCGCGCGATCAAGAGCGCCGAGCCGCGCACGGTCGGCTACCTGTCGGCGGGCGCGCTGGTCGGGATTCCGCTGGGCGCGGTGCTGCTGGTGCTGGTGCCCGCGGAGCCGATGCGCTGGGCGATCTCGGGCCTGATCCTGGTCGCGGTCGCGCTGCTGGCGCTCGGCATCGGGCGCAAGGGGCCGGCGCGGCGCAACGGCACGATCTTCACCGGCGGGCTGTCGGGCCTGACCACCGGGGCGACCGGCATGGGCGGGCCGCCGGTGGTGATCTATTTCCTGGCCGGCACCGACGCCGCCGCCTCGATCCGCGCGACCCTGATCTGCTTCTTCATCTTCACCACCCTGTGGCAGGGCGCGGTCTACATCGCCAACGGTCTGCTGACCTGGGAGGTCGCGGCCAAGGGCGCGCTGCTCTATCCCGTGTTCGCCCTGGGCGCGATCGCCGGCACGCGGCTGTTCACGGGCTCCAAGGAAAAGACCTACCGCCGGGTGGCGCTGGCCCTCGTCGCCGCGGTCGCGGTGGTGAGCGTGCTGGTGTGAGGTTTTCACGGGCGGGGCCGTGAGGGCGGGCGCCGTGCAAGCCACCTCTCCCTGTCCCACGCCCATGACGGGCGCGGGCCCCTCCGCGCCGCATTGGTCGGAGAGGGGATATTGGCGGCAGCCCGTTCAGCCCTCTGCCGAGAGGCACGGGCGCAGCGGCGGGTACCCTCTCCGCCACTGGGGAGAGGGACAGGGAGAGGTGGCTTGCAGGGCGCCGTGCCGCGGCTCACTTCGCGTGACACCCGGCTGCCAGATCGGTTAGAGCAGCGAACCTCCGCCCATCCCACCCGTTCGCCCGGAAGGCATGCACAAGAACCCCTACCTGTCCGTCGCAAGCGTCATCCTGGCCGCCGCGCTGACCGCGCTCGGCAACGGCATGATGGCGACCTTCGTGCCGGTGCGCCTGAACGCCGAGGGCGTGGGCCAGGACCAGGTCGGCATGGTGGTGACCGCCTATGCCGTGGGCATGCTCTTGGGCTGCATCTATTCCGGGCGGTTCGTCCGGCGGGTCGGGCACATCCGGGCGTTCACCGCGTTCGCCGCGATCGGCACGATCACCGCGCTCTTGATGCCGACCTGGGTCGGGACGTTCAGCTGGACGCTGCTGCGCGTGGCGAGCGGCTTCTGCACCACGGCGATGTTCATGACCGCGCAGTCCTGGCTGAACGAGGTCACCTGGTCTGAGCGGCGCGGGCGGATCATGTCGCTGTTCTACCTGTCCTACACGGTCAGCCTGGGCCTGGGCGCCCTGATCATGCACCGGGTGGACGCGGGCACGGCGGTGCCGCTGATGATCCTGGCCGGGCTCTACGCCGCCGCGGTGGTGCCGGTCGCGCTCACCCGGCTGGAGACCCCGCCGCCGCCGGAGCGGATCTCGGTCCGGCTGTTCGAGGTCTACCGCGTCTCCCCGGTGGGCCTGGTGGGCGCCTACGTCTCCGGCTCGCTCGGCATGACCATGCTGGGCGTGGGGCCGATGTACGGCAACGCGATCGGGTTGAGCGGCCAGGACATCGCGCTCGCCATGGCGGCGCTGCAGCTGGGCAACCTGGTGATCCAGTGGCCGCTCGGCGCGCTCTCCGACCGCACCGACCGGCGGCTGGTGATCGCGGGCGCCACGGCGGCGGTCGTGCTGGTCTCCGCGGTGCTGCTGTCGGCCGGCCCGGCGGTGACGCTGGTGGCGCTGATCGCCCTGTTCGCGCTCTGGGGCGGCCTGGCGGAGAGCATCTACGCCGTCTCCACCGCGCACGCCAACGACCGCACCCAGGCGGGCGACTACGTCGTCGTCTCCTCCACGATCCTGGTCACCTGGGCGACCGGCAGCACGGTCGGCCCGATGGTGGCCACCGTGATGCTGCGCGCGTTCGGCCCCGACGGGCTGTGGCTGTTCTTCATCGCCGTGGCTGCGGCGTTCGCCTTCTTCGTCGTCTGGCGCGCGCTCCAGCGCGAGCAGCCGGACGAAAGCCTGCAGGACACCTTCCGCGCCCTGCCCGCCTCCCCGCGCCCGCCGGAGTGGTCGCCCTCCGACCGCGCCGAGGTCGAGGCGGGCAGCGACGCCTACGACGTGATGGGGGAGGCGCAGGAAGAACGCGGGTGAGCAGTGCACGGGCACCACTAAGGGCACGAAGGGCACCAAGGGGCACGAAGGCGGGTTATCCGTTTACCTCTCCCCGCTTCACCCTGAGGAGGCCCGACAGGGCCGTCTCGAAGGGTCCCGCCCCGATGGCCTGCCGCCCGCGCACGCCGCCAGCCTGTAACCACAGAGACACAGAGGGCACAGAGATCGTGTGCGCGGCCCGCGCCCGTGGGTAACCAATACTGTTCGACGCTACGCCTCGCGCAGGCGTTCGAGCGCACGTCATCGGGCACATTGAGGTCGCCCTTCGACCAATTCCGCAAACATGAACAGACACGTCTCGTGCCGAAAACAGTGCCGGCATCGCCGTAATCTGCCGAGTTGGTCTCGTGCGTCGTTCAGGGCGGCCTGCCAGAGCAGATCCAGGTCAATTTGTTGGAAGATCATACACGGTAAGGCCATTTGAATTTCACATACTTAGCCAAATGTATCATCAATTTTTGTAAAATACAATGTTGCGCAGTATTGATATTTTAATCGATAGATTTGATTTATTGGTGCGATTTCAATTCAATACGAGTTCGCTCAAAATATGAACATATCGTCCAAGGCAGAGAGCGATATGAACACGCCCAGAAGTACTTGGATATCAGGTTATAAGCTTTGCCCATCAAGTTTGGTGCATACGCCAAACCCTAAGGTTGCTTGGACTACAACACTGTAATGAAACGAGTCAATAAATGACAAGATAACGTCTTTAGTGGCACCGAAAGTGCGATGCTCGATCGCGGTCGCTGCCCATCAGTCTGCTAGCAACGATTTTACCGTCTGAAAGCCATGAACTTGTGTGGGCGCTCTACGAAATAGATACGCTAACATGCGAACTTGACACGATGCAAAGCGACAATGATAATCTGACAATCGCAATATAACTCTGACCAACCTTTAAGAGGCTCTGTACTTTGTGATTTGTAGGCGCTGATCGATCAGAGCCAATATATGTATCGATGAGGCGCATATCATGCTAAGATAGAAGCGCAGCAACAATAGAACCAAAATCCCGACAAAATGTCCGAAAATAACGGAGACAGCGTTTGCGCCCGAGACAAGACAGATGCTGAAAGGCACCCAATCGCTGTGCAGATTGTAGCGCGTTGCGCAAGCCATCGCGATCGTCGGTAGATATCAGAACGTCAAGCTATGGATACGATATGAAACATGATGACGATACACGTGGATATGATTTGAACCAAAAGTGTAGATTCTTTTATCCAAATATAGTAATTTATTGAAACTTGAACAACAGTGCATTGTATATCGGCAGAAGCATTGTCGTCCGACATTCCTGAGTTAACATGTTAACATCGGACCAACTTAGAAAGTTCTGATAGATCTCTTTTACGGTTACTTCATCTTAAACCGAAACCCCCACCGCCGGGTGTCTCGATCACGAACACGTCGCCGGCCGCCATCTCCACCCGGTCGGTGCCGCTGAGCTCCTCGACCGTCCCGTCGGCCCGCTCGACCCAGTTGCGGCCCAGCGCGCCCGGGCCGCCGCCCTCGAGGCCGAACGGCGCGACCTTGCGGTGGTTGCTTAAAATCGCGGCCGTCATCGCCTCGCGGAACTGGAGGCGGCGGTGGGTGCCGTCGCCGCCGGTGTGCTTACCCTTGCCGCCGGAGCCGCGGCGGATGTGGAAGTCCTCCAGCAGGACCGGGAACCGCCACTCCAGCACCTCGGGGTCGGTCAGGCGGGAGTTGGTCATGTGGGTGTGGACCGCGCTGGTGCCGTCGAAGTCCGGGCCGGCGCCGGAGCCGCCGCAGATCGTCTCGTAGTACTGGACGCGGTCGTTGCCGAAGGTGAAGTTGTTCATCGTCCCCTGGGCCGCCGCCATCACGCCGGTCGCGCCGTAGAGCGTGTCGGTGATCGTCTGGCTGGTCTCGACGTTGCCGGCGACGACCGCGCCCGGATATGTCGGGTTCAGCATCGACCCCTCCGGGATCACCAGCTCGAGCGGCTTCAGGCAGCCCTCGTTCATCGGGATGTCGTCGGCGACCAGCGTGCGGAAGACGTAGAGCACGGCCGCGCGCGCGACCGCCTTGGGCGCGTTGAAGTTGTCGGCGCGCTGGGCGCTGGTGCGCGAGAAGTCGATCTTGGCGGTGCGCGCCTCGCGGTCGATCGTGATGTCGACCGCGACCTCGCTGCCGTTGTCGAGGGGATAGGTAAAGCTGCCGTCCTTGAGCGCGTCGAGCACGCGGCGGACCTGTTCCTCCGCGTTGTCCTGGACGTGGCCCATGTAGGCGTGGACGACCTCCAGGCCGAACGTCTCGACCATCCGGCCGATCTCGCGCACGCCCTTCTCGTTGGCGGCGATCTGGGCCTGCAGGTCGCCGATGTTCTGGGTGACGTTGCGCACGGGGTATTGGCCGCTCTCCAGCAGTTCGCGCAGCGCCTGCTCCCGGAACTCGCCCCGGTCGACCAGCTTGAAGTTGTCGATCAGCACGCCTTCCTCTTCCACGCGGGTGGAGTTGGGCGGCATCGAGCCCGGGGTGATCCCGCCGACGTCGGCGTGGTGGCCGCGGCTGGCGACGTAGAACAGGATCGTCTCGCCCGCCTGGTCGAACACCGGGGTGATCACGGTGATGTCCGGCAGGTGCGTGCCGCCGTTGTAGGGGTCGTTCAGCATGTAGACGTCGCCCTTGCGCAAGGCCCCGGCGTTCTCGCGGATCACCGTGCGCACGCTCTCCCCCATCGAGCCCAGGTGGACCGGCATGTGCGGGGCGTTGGCGACCAGGTTGCCGTCGGGATCGAACACCGCGCAGGAGAAGTCCAGCCGCTCCTTGATGTTCACCGAGTAGGCGGTGTTCTCCAGCGTCGAGCCCATCTGCTCGGCGACCGACATGAACAGGTTGTTGAACACCTCCAGCATGACCGGATCGACTTGCGTGCCGACCGCGTGCTCCCGGCTCTTCGCCGCCACCCGGTTGAGGACGAGGTGGTTGCGTTCGGTCAGTTCCGCGCGCCAGCCGGGCTCGATCGTGGTGGTGGAGTTCGGCTCGATCACGATCGCCGGGCCGTCGACCGTCTCGCCCGGCAGCAGGTCGGCGCGGTCGAAGACCGGCGTGTCGCGCCATTCGCCGTGGGTGTAGAGGCGCACGGTCTCCAGGGGCGCCAGCGGCTCGACCTCCTGGTCCGGGGTCACCACCGGGTCCTCCGTCTGGTCGGTGTGGCCGATCACCTCGGTCGAGACCGCCTCCACGATCAGCGGCTTGTCGGGCAGGACGAAGCCGAAGCGCTGCTTGTGCGCGGCCTCGAAGCGCTCGATCAGCTCGTCGTAGGACCCGTGCTCGACCACGAGCGCGCTGTCCGTGCCGTCGTAGCGCAGGTGGACCCGGCGCACCGTCTGGGTCCGGCTCTCGTCCACGCCCTGGCGCTGCATTTCCGCTCTGCCGTCGGCGCCGATCTCCTCCAAGGTCGCCTCGACCTCCGGCAGCACGTCCTCGCCGAAGCGCTTCTCCACCGCCTGCTCGCGCATCACCCGCAGGTCGGCGAGGCCCATGCCGTAGGCCGAGAGCACGCCCGCGAAGGGGTGCAGGAAGATCCGCGTCATCCCCAGCGTGTCGGCGATGTCGCAGGCGTGCTGACCGCCCGCCCCGCCGAAGCAGTTGAGCGTGTAGCCGGTGACGTCGTGGCCCTGCTGGATCGAGATCTTCTTGATCGCGTTCGCCATGTTCTCGACCGCGATCCGGCGGAAGCCGTCGGCGACCTCCTCCGGCGCGCGCCTGTCGCCGGTCTCGCGCGAGATCCGCTCGGCCAGTTCGTGGAACTGCGTCTCCACCGCCTGCCCATCGAGCGGCTGGTCGGCGTTCGGACCGAACACCTTGGGAAAGAACGCCGGCTGGATGCGCCCCAGCATCAGGTTGGCGTCGGTCACCGTGAGCGGCCCGCCGCGGCGGTAGCAGGCCGGCCCGGGGTTGGCGCCGGCGCTGTCCGGGCCGACGCGGTAGCGGGTGCCGTCGAACTGCAGGATCGACCCGCCGCCCGCGGCCACGGTGTGGATCTGCATCATCGGCGCGCGCATGCGCACGCCCGCGACCTGCGTCTCGAACGCGCGCTCGTAGGCGCCGTCGTAGTGCGCCACGTCGGTCGAGGTGCCGCCCATGTCGAACGAGATCAGCTTCTCGAACCCGGCCATGGCGGCGGTGCGCGCCGCGCCGACGATGCCGCCGGCGGGCCCGGACAGGATCGCGTCCTTGCCCTGGAAGAAGTGCGCGTCCGTGAGCCCGCCGTTGGACTGCATGAACATCAGCTGCACGTCGCCCAGCTCGCCCGCGACCTTGTCGACGTAGCGGCGCAGGATCGGCGACAGGTAGGCGTCCACCACCGTGGTGTCGCCGCGGCTGACCAGCTTCATCAGCGGGCTCACCTGGTGGGAGGTGGAGACCTGGGTGAAGCCGATCTCGCGCGCGACCTCGGCGACCAGCTTCTCGTGCTCCGGGTAGCGGTAGCCGTGCAGGCAGGCGACCGCGAGCGCGCGCACGCCCTGGTCGTAGACGGCTTGCAGGTCGCGCTCGATCGCCGCGCGGTCGGGCGCCTTCAGCTCCTCGCCCTCAGCCGTCACCCGGGCGTCGATCTCCACGACCTCGCCGTACAGCAGCTCCGGCAGGTCGATGCGCATGGTGAACAGCTGCGGGCGGTTCTGGTAGGCGATCCGCAGCTGATCGCGGAATCCCTTGGTGATCGCGAGCGCCGTCGCCTCGCCCTTGCGCTCCAGAAGCGCGTTGGTGGCGACGGTCGTGCCCATCTTGACCGCCTCGATCTGGCTCGCGGGGATCGCCTCGCCCGGCTTCAGGCCGAGGAAGTCGCGCACGCCCTGCAGCGCGGCGTCGTCGTACTGCTCGGGATTGTCGGACAGCAGCTTGTGCGTCTTCAGGTCGCCCGACGGCGTGCGCGCCACCACGTCGGTGAAGGTGCCGCCGCGGTCGACCCAGAACTGCCAGCGGCCTTCAGCGCCGCCGCGCTCACTCTCCTGCCCCGGCAGGGTGCCGGCACGCTCGCTGCGCGAGGCCATGCGCCTTGCTCCTCATCGCTGACGACGGACGCGGGCGGCCTCCCGGCGAGGGGTGGCGGCTTCCTCCTCTCCCTAGCCCTCTCCTCCCAGTGGAGGAGAGGGGACCAACGTCTGCGTTCTGCGCAATCTCGACTGGCGTGGACGGACGCTTCGGTGTGTCCCTCCTCCACCGGGAGGAGAGGGACGGGGTGAGGAGGAAGCCGCACTGTCAGCCGGACTTCCGCGCGCTCATGACTTCGTCAGCTAACGGAGCAAGCTTCGCCGCCCAGGTCAACGTCGCGCTCGCATGCGCTACGCCACGCCCACCGGCTGCGCATCGATCGGCGCCCACTGGTCGAACGCGGCGCCTAAGAATCCGCCGCCGTGGATGGCGTTCTCCTGGGCGACCGACCAGGCGCTCGGGTGCGGCAGGTCGACGGCCAGCTCGATCTCCTGACCGTGGCTCAGCACGTAGCCGCCCAGCTTCCGGGCGATCCGCTGCATCGGCACGTTGTCGGCGACGCACATCACGATCACCCGGCGCAGGTGCCGATTGGTGGCGATCGTGAACGCCCGGCGGGTCAGCTCGGTGCCCAGGCCCTGGCCGCGCCAGGACGCCTCGACCGACAGGCCGAGTTCGCCGATCTCGCCGGAGGTGCCCGAGGGCACGACCTCGGCCAGGCCGCGCAGCGCGCCGCCGTCGATCCGGCCCAGCAGGATGGTGTCGGTGAAGTCGAGCGCTTCCGCGTGCGCCGCCGCGGCTTCGGGCGTGATCGGATAGCCGAAACGCCGGCGCCGGGATTCGGGATCGAGCCGCGCCAGATGCGCGCGGATCGCGGGACGGTCGGCGGGGGTCAGCTTGCGGATGTAAGGCATGGTTGGGGGCGCCTTGCTTTGGGTCAGTCGGCACGCCGCGGAAGCCCCGCGGCCGGCCGCCCTTCACGCGTTTGGCGTTCCTCCCCAGGAACGGACACCGCCGATGGACGGACCATGACGGCCGTCCGCGATCATCGTTGCCTTCTTGAATGTAAGGCTGATTGTGCGCCGCACAAGTGAGCGCGGCGTTAACGCGCTGTGTCATGGCCGGACGGCGTCCTTGCCCCGGCTCCGCCCGGCGTGGAAGATGGCGGAACAGAGACTTGCGCGGCCTAGAGCAAAATCGATAAAAGCCGAGGCGGCCTGCATCGTAAATTTTGCTCTAACTGCTTGAGGAGAGGGCAAGATTCAGCTGAAACGTGGTTCCACGTTGCAGCATCTTGGCCTAGGGCGGCGCGGTCAGGGCATCCGGGCGGAAGAACGCAGACGGCATGAGCATTTGGGGCAAGATCGTAGGCGGTACCGCGGGCTTCGCGGTGGGCGGGCCGTTGGGCGCCCTTCTGGGCGGGCTGGCCGGGCACGCCGTCGACCGGATGCGCGACTCGACCCGCGAACTGACCGAGCAGGACGCCGACGCCACCCAGCGGAGTACGGAGGAGCAGCCGGA
The DNA here is from genome assembly GCA_034521655.1 of Rhodovibrio sp. Taxonomy (GTDB): domain Bacteria; phylum Pseudomonadota; class Alphaproteobacteria; order Kiloniellales; family Rhodovibrionaceae; genus Rhodovibrio. Next base: position 30,263 of record JAXHMD010000008.1, on the reverse strand, counting down.
GGCCGACCACCACGCCGACGAGAACACGAAGAAAATCGCGTTTACGATCGGCGTGATCGTCCTGGGCGCCAAGATGGCCAAGGCCGACGGCGTGGTCACCAAGGACGAGATTCAGGCGTTCCGGCAGGTGTTCCAGGTGCCGCCGGAGGAAATCAAGAACGTCGGCAAGGTGTTCAACCAGGCGCGCAAGGATTCCCGCGGCTTCGAGCCCTACGCCAAGCAGCTGGGCCGGATGTTCAAGGACAACCCGATGGTCCTGGAGGAGGTGCTGGACGGGCTGTTCCACATCGCCCGCGCCGACGGCCAGGTCACTGAGGCGGAGCTCGAGTACCTGGAGCAGGTCGCCTTCACCTTCGGGCTGGACCAGGAGAACTGGGAGCGCATCCGCGCCGCCAACGCCACCGGCGACGGCAAGGACCCGTACGAGATCCTGGGCGTCTCCCGCGAGGCCAGCGACGCGGAGGTCAAGAGCGCCTACCGCCGGCTGGTCCGGGAAAATCACCCGGACACGCTGGTCAGCCAGGGCATGCCGCAGGAATTCATCGACATGGCGAACGAGAAGGTGGCCGCGATCAACGGCGCCTACGAGGACATCCGCAAGCAGCGCGGCCTGCGGCGGTAGTCGCGCGGTTGCCCCAACGGTTGGACGCAGCCGCCCCCGATCCGATATGTGTGCACAGCGCCGAAGCGGGTCCCCTCTCCTTCGCTCGAAGGAGAGGGCCAGGGTGAGGTAGCTCTACACAGCGGTGCGGCTGTCCGGCGCAGGCTTAGCGGCCGTCGCAAGCACGATGTCCCGGGCTTCCACCTCCCCCTGGCCCCCTCCTCCCATCGGAAGAGGGGGGACGCGCCACACGCGCCCTGCCCCTGCAAGCAACGTACGAAGCGACACCGCATGGCGAGCAACCCGCCGCTGGTTCAGTTCAAGGACGTCCGCCTCGCCCTCGGGCACGAGGTGCTGGCCGATCACGTCGACGCCACGCTCGCGCGCGGCGATCGGGCCTGCCTGGTCGGGCGCAACGGCAGCGGCAAGTCGACCCTGCTGCGCGCGCTCGCGGGCGAGATCGAGGTCGACCGCGGCGAACTGTTCATCCAGCCGGGCGTGAAGACGGCCTACCTGCCCCAGCAGCCCGACCTGCCGGCGCAGGAGAGCGTGCACGCCTACGTCACCGGCGGCCTGCCGGGCGACGTCGCGCACGAGGAGCACCGCGTCGACCAGGTGCTGGCGCGCCTGGACCTGGAGGGCGAACGGCGCCTGGGCACGCTGTCCGGCGGCGAGGGCCGGCGCGTGGCGCTGGCGCGCACGCTGGTGAGCGAGCCCGACGTGCTGCTGCTGGACGAGCCGACCAACCACCTCGACCTGCCGACGATCGAGTGGCTGGAGGGCGAACTTAAGCGCTTCAGCGGCACCCTGATCCTGGTCAGCCACGACCGGGCGTTCCTGCGCGCGGTTTCGAACTGCACGCTGTGGCTGGACCGCGGCACGCTGCGCAAGATGGACGCCGGCTTCGAGAAGTTCGACGACTGGGCCGAAGAGGTGCGCCAGGCCGAGGCCGAGCAGCTGCACCAGCTGAACAAGAAGATCGAGCGCGAGGCGCAGTGGGAGCACGGCGGCATCTCCGGCCGGCGCAAACGCAACCAGCGCCGGCTGGCGGAACTGCGCGAGATGCGTCAGACCCGCGCGGAAATGCTCAAGGCCAAGCCCGGCGAGATGAGCCTGCAGGTCGCCGAGGCCGAGCGCTCCGGCAAGACGGTGATCGAGGCGGAACACGTTTCCAAGGGGTTCACGCGCGAGGACGGCGCGCGCGTCGAGGTGGTGCGCGACTTCTCCACCCGCATCCGCAAGGGCGACCGGATCGGTGTGATCGGGCCCAACGGCGCGGGCAAGACGACGCTGATCAAGATGCTGACCGGCGATCTGGACCCTGATACCGGCGAAGTGCGCCACGGCACCAACCTGCAGCCGATCTACTTCGACCAGCGCCGGGAGAGCCTGGACCCCGAGAAGACCCTTTGGCAGACGCTGGCGCCCGGCGGCGGCGACACGATCGATGTTGGCGGCAAGGCCCGGCACGTGGTCGCCTACCTGAAGGACTTCCTGTTCGAGGAAGGCCAGGCCCGCCAGCCGGTCAAGGCGCTGTCCGGCGGGGAAACCAACCGCCTGCTGCTGGCCCGTCTGTTCGCCCGGCGCTCCAACCTGATCGTGATGGACGAGCCGACCAACGACCTCGACGTGGAGACGCTCGACCTGCTGGTCGAGGTGCTGGGCGAGTACGACGGCACGCTGCTGCTGGTCAGCCACGACCGCGACTTCCTGGACAAGACGGTGACCAGCGTCGTCGCGATGGAAGGCGACGGCCGGGTCGAGGAGTTCCCCGGCGGCTACACCGACGCGCTCAGCCAACGCCGCGGCCCCAAGGGCGGCGCGCGCATGGGCGACAAGGGCAAGGCGGACAAGAAGGCGGGGGCCGACAAGAAGGCGGGCAAGAAAGGCGGCGGCCGGAACGCGCCCAAAAGCAGCGCGCCTACCGCCGGCAAGCGCGCCGCCGACGGCAGCCAGGGCAAGCTGTCCTACAAGGAACAGCGCGAACTGGACGAGCTGCCGGGCAAGATCGACAAGCTGCAGCAAGGCATCGACGACCTGCAGGCCAAGCTCGCCGATCCGGAGTTCTTCAAGCGCGATCCCGACGGCTACCAGCAGGCGACCGCGGAACTCGAGCGCGCCCAGAACGCGCTGGAAAAGGCCGAGACCCGCTGGCTGGAGCTGGAGGAGCGGCGCGAGGCGCTGGCCCAGGGCACCGGGTCGTAAGCGCCAGCCGCGCGCGCCGCGGTGGAACCGCCTAGTCCCAGCGATATTGTCGAAAAATCTGACAGAAAGTGTTCGCGAATTTGTTCAAATAAAACCCACGAGTTCTATTTAATACCGGCACACTTATTTACGAATACTTAAATCGGTCGCGCTAACGTGCGCCTCCCATGCGCGGAGGATGAGATGCGACCGAACCGCTTTTGCTGGACGTCGAGGCTGTATCACACGCTGGCACGCTGCCTGCGGGCAAGCGGCGGGGGTGCCGGTATCGTCATGGCGCTCAGCACCGTGCCGCTGGTCGGAGGGACCGGGCTGGCGATCGATACGGCGCGCGCCTTCGTCGTGGAATCCCGGATGGGCAAGGCGCTGGATGCCGCCGGGCTCGCCGCCGGTCGGGTGGCGCTGGAAGACCGGCTGCAGGCGGACGCGCGGGCGTTCTTCGCGGCGAACTACCGCGACGGGCTGATGGGCAGCGACATCACCGCCGACGACATCGACATCCAGGTCGACGGCAACGCCGAGTTCATCACGGTGACGGCGCAGACGACGATGCCGACCACCTTCATGCGGATCTTCGGCCAAGACACGGTCACGGTGTCGGCGCAGTCGGTGATCCAGCGGGTCACGTCCGGTTCCGAGATCGCGCTTGTGATGGACAACACCGGGTCGATGCACGGCAGCAAGATCGACGCCATGAAGGCCGCGGCGCAGGACCTGGTCGACATCGTGTTTGGGGACGCCGAACGCTACGACCAGCTGTGGTTCAGCCTGGTGCCCTACACCTCGACCGTGAACATCGGCACGTCGAACAGCGGCTGGGCCAACGCCGGGCCAAGCTACAGCCCGACCAGCTGGAAGGGCTGCGTCGAGGCGCGCTGGCAGAGTAACCGCGACGAGACCGACGACCCGCCGACCACCGAACGGTTCGACGTCTACTTCTATCCCTCGACCTCAGGCGACCCCGATCCCGACGCCAACGGCAACGAGTGGCCGGGGATCGACGAGACGCAGGCCGCCCGCAACGCCGGCACCGGCCCGAACCTGGGCTGCGGCCCGGCGATCACGCCGCTGACCCGCGAACGCTCCGAGATCACCGACGCGATCGACGAGATGGCGGCCTGGCACCGGGGCGGCACCACCAGCAACCTGGGCCTGGTCTGGGGCTGGCGCACCTTGTCGCCCCGCTGGCGGGGTGTCTGGCCGGGCAGCGTCTGGCCGGTCGACTACGACGACGACACGGTCAGCAAGGTCGCGATCGTCCTGTCCGACGGGCAGAACCAGTTCTTCGACTACGACGGCGACGACGACTACGTCTCCGACTACACCGGCTACGGGCGGATCGGCGAGGACTTCATGCCCGGCGCGACGGACGAGGGCGACGGCCTGGATACGCTGGACGGCAAGTTCGCCCAGGTGTGCGCCCAGATGAAGGGCCAGGGGATCACGATCTACACGATCACCTTCGGCAGCGGCGCCAGCAGCGGGCGGATCCGCGACCTGTTCCGCGACTGCGCGAGCGATCCCGGCAACTACTTCCACGCCCCGGACAACGACGACCTCGCCCCGGCGTTCCGCACGATCGGGCAGGAACTCGCCAACCTGAGGATCGTGGAATGAAACGGCGGCTAAGAAGCGTTCTGCGGCTGCGCCGCGACGAACGCGGCGCAAGCGCCCTGGAGTTCGGGCTGGTCGCCCTGCCGATGGTGCTGCTGATGGGCGGCTTGCTGGAGTTCGCCGTCCTGCTGACGGCCGCCTCGATGCTCGACAGCGCCTCCCTGCAGGCCGCGCGCTACGGCGCCACCGGCGCCCAGCCGGCCGACGGAACACGGGAGGAGATGATCCGCCAGATCATCCAGGACCGCACTTTCGGGCTGGTGCAAATGGACCTGCTGGAGATCGACACCAAGGCTTATCGGAGCTTCGAGCGGATCGACCAGGCCGAGGGGTTCGACGACGCCAACGGCAACGGGCAGTACGACGACGGCGAGTCGTTCGACGACGTCAACGGCAACGGCGGCTGGGACGAAGACCAGGGGACGCCCGGGCTGGGCACCGCCGAGGAGGTGGTGGTTTACGAGGTGCGCTATCCCTGGCCCGGCATCACTGGGCTGATGCAGCCGATCGTGCACGACATCGTGCTGTCGAGCTCGGTGCCGATCCGCAACGAACCCTACGACATCCAATGACCCGCCTTCTGCACCGGGTGCTGCGATCGACCCGCGGGAACGCCGCGATCGAGTTCGCGTTCGTCCTGCCCATCCTGGTGGTCCTGCTGCTGGGGACCGTGGAAATGGGCCGGTTCATCCAGCTGTACATGAAGGTCCAGAACGTCGCCGGCAACGTCGGCGACATCATGAGCCGGCCCGAACAGGTATCAGGCGGGCGATCTCGCCTCCCTGTTCTCCGCGTCGCCGGTGATGATGAACCCGTTCGAGGCTGGCACGAACCTGCGCATCATCGTAAGCGGCGTGGTCGTCCCGGGGCCGGACGAGCCGCCGGAAGTCGCCTGGCAATCGGCCGGCGGCGGCAGTCTGGCGGTGGCGAGCCAAGTCGGCGCGGTCGGCAGCGTCGCCACCGTGCCGGATGGCCTGGTGACTTTCGGTGGCGAGGCACTGATCGTGGCCGAGACGGTGTACGACTACAAACCGTGGCTGCTCGGCATCGTGCCCGACCAGATCGTCCGCGAAACCGCCTACTTCCGCCCCCGCCGCGGCACGCTCGCGACGATGAACTGAACGCTGCCCCCTACTCCGCGGCAACCTGGCCCGGCAGCTGCGGGCCCTCCTCGATCGACAGCAGGGACGCGTTGCCGCCGCTCGCCGTGGTGTCGACCGACAGCGCGCGTTCGTGGACGAAGCGGTGCAGATAGGCCGGGCTGCTCGCCACGGGCTGGCCGGTGTCCGCCGCGCCGTCGCCCGCCGGCGTGGGCCGGAAGCAGACCAGCGTGCGGATCGCCCCGTCGAGCTCGGCCAGCCGCGCGTTCACCGCGGCCGCGCTCGCCCGGTTGCCGGCGAAGGCGGTCAGGTGCACCGGCTCCGCCGTCAACAGCGCCTCCAGCCCGGCGTCCTTGCCGGCCTCGACCGCCTGCACGGCGTAGCCCGGCACACCGGCGTCCTGCAGCACCTTGGCGACCGCGGCCGCGGCGCCGTCGGCCTCGGCCCACAACAGGGCCGTGTTGCCGGCCGCGAGCGCAGCGCCCGCCTGCGCGATCAGGGCGCTTAGCTGCGATACCTCGTCGCCGCCTTCGACCGCCAGACACGCGACCGTGCCGCGCGGCCAGAACGACAGCTCGTTGCGCTCCCCGGTCGGTCCGGGCATCTGCCGGGGCTCGGCCAGTTCGTCGGCCGCCTGGGCGGCGTAGACCCGCAGGTAGGCGGCGCCCGCCTTGGCGTCGCCCGCCCCCTTGAGCTTTTGCAGCGCCTTGGCTCGGCCGTCGATCGCGTCGGCCGCGCGCTCCAGAACAGCCGCCCGCTCGGCCACCGGCGGCAGCCATTCGTGGCCCTGCTTGGCGAGCGTCCTGACCGCCTGATCCAGCGATTTGCGGGCGATCCGCGGCGCTTTCAGGTCGACCGGCGTGCCGGAGGCGTCCGCCGCTGCGCCCTGGCCGGCATCGCCCGACGCCTCGCGGACGAAGCGCTCCAGGTAGAGCGGGCCGCCGGCCTTGGGGCCGGTGCCGGACAGCCCCTGCCCGCCGAACGGCTGGACGCCGACGATGGCGCCGATCTGGTTGCGGTTGACGTAGCAGTTGCCGACCCGGGCGCGGTCGTAGACGCGCTTCCACATCTCGTCGATCCGGCTGTGCACGCCCATGGTCAGGCCGTAGCCGGTGGCGTTGATCTCGTCGACGACCTGCTCCAGCCGGTCGGCCTGATAGCGCACGACGTGCAGGACGGGTCCGAACACCTCGCGCTCCAGCCGGCCGATCCGGTCGATCTCGAACGCGGCCGGGGTGACGAAGCTGCCGTTGTCGGTCCCCTGGCCCAGGCGCGCCCGGCGGACCTCCTTGGCGTCGCCCAGCATGCGCTTGATGTGCTTGTCGATCGTCGCCTGCGCGCTGTCGTCGATCACCGGACCGACGTCGGTCGCGAGCAGCTGCGGATCGCCGACGCGCAGCTCGTCCATCGCGCCCGCGATCATCTCCAGCGTCCGCTCGGCGACGTCCGCCTGCACGTAGAGCACGCGCAGGGCCGAACAGCGCTGGCCGGCGTTCTGGAAGGCGGAGACGATGACGTCGCGGGCGACCTGTTCGGTCAGCGCCGTCGAGTCCACGATCATCGCGTTCTGCCCGCCGGTCTCGGCGATCAGCGACGGGATCGCCGCGCCGTCGCGGGCGGCGAGCGTGCGGTTGATCCGCCGCGCCGTCTCGGTCGAGCCGGTGAAGCACACCCCGCTGATCCGGGGATCGCGGGTGAGCGCGCCGCCGACGCGCGCGCCGTCGCCCGGCAGCAGGTGCAGCACCTCCGGCGGGATGCCGGCGCGGTGCAGCAGCCGGACCGCCTGTGCTGCGATCAGCGGGCTCTGCTCGGCCGGCTTGGCCAGCACCGAATTGCCCGCGACCAGCGCGGCCACGACCTGGCCGTTGAAGATCGCGAACGGCAGGTTCCAGGGGCTGATGCAGGTGAACACCCCGCCGCCCTGCATCGAGATCCTGTCGCCGCTGCCGCCCGCGGGGCCGCGCACACGGATCTCGCCCGACAGGGTCTGGCGCGCCTGCAGCGCGTAGTAGCGGCAGAAGTCGATCGCCTCGCGCACCTCCGAAACCGCGTCGTTCAGGGTCTTGCCGACCTCCGCCACGAGCAGGCCGAGGATGCTCGACATCTCCTGTTCCATCAGGTCCGCGGCGCGCTCCAGGCAGGCGGCGCGCTCCGCGACCGGCTTGGCCGCCCAGTCGCCCGCGGCCTTCTCAGCGGTGGCGATGGCGCGTGCGATCTGGTCGTCGGTGGCTTCCGTGACCTCGCCCAGCACGCGGCCGCGGTCGTGCGGCATCACCGTCTCGCGGCCGTCCTGACCGGCGGACGCGTCGCCGCCCACGATCGGGCCCGCGGTCCAGCGCTCGCGCAGCACCTTCTCCATCTCGCGGGAGAGGCCGTCCAGCTTGACCCGGTCGGACAGGTCGACGCCCTGCGCGTTCACCCGGCTCGTGCCGTAGATGTCGCGCGGCAGCGGGATCCGCGGGTGCGGCACGCGCGACAGGCCGCGCACCGCGCGCACCGGATCGGCGACGATCTCCTCCACCGGCAGGGAGTCGTCCTGGATGCGGTTGACGAACGAGCTGTTGGCGCCGTTCTCCAGCAGCCGGCGGACCAGGTAGGCGAGCAGGTCCTCGTGCTGGCCGACCGGCGCGTAGATCCGGCAGCCGGCGCCCACCTGGTCGTGCTCGATCACCCGCTCGTAGAGCTCCTCGCCCATGCCGTGCAGGCGCTGGAACTCGAAATCCCGGCTGTTGCCGGCGTACTCCAGCACGCTCGCGATCGAATGCGCGTTGTGGGTCGCGAGCTGGGGATAGAAGGCGTCGGTGTTGGCGAACAGCTTGCGCGCGCACGCCAGGTAGGAGACGTCGGTGTTGGTCTTGCGGGTGAACACCGGATAGTCCTCGACGCCCAGCTCCTGGGCGCGCTTGATCTCCATGTCCCAATAGGCGCCCTTGACCAGGCGCACCATCAGCCGGCGCTCGTGCCGGCGGGCCATGTCGGCAAGCCAGTCGAGCAGCGGGTAGGCGCGCTTCTGGTAGGCCTGGACCACCACGCCGAAGCCCTGCCAGGGCTTCAGGTCCGGGTCGCCGGAGATCGCCTCGATGCAGTCGAGCGAGATGTCCAGCCGGTCGGCCTCCTCCGCGTCGATGTTGAGGCCGATGTCGTAGCGCGCCGCTTCCACGCAGAGCGCGCGCAGGCGCGGCAGCAGCTCGTCCATCACCCGGTCGTAGTTGGCGACCTCGTAGCGCGGGTGCAGCGCCGACAGCTTGACCGAGATGCCGGGACCGTTGATCGGGCCCTTGCCCTCGGCCTTCGCGCCGATCTTATGGATCGCGTTCTTGTAATGGTCGAAATAGCGCCGGGCGTCGGCCATCGTGCGCGCGGCCTCCCCCAGCATGTCGTAGGAATAGCTGTAGCCGCGCTTCTCCCAGGCCGCCGCGCGCTCCAGCGCGCTTTCGATCGTCCGGCCCATGACGAACTGCCGGCCCATGATCTTCATCGCCTGGTTGACGCTCTCGCGCACCACCGGCTCGCCCAGACGCGCGATCAGGCGGCGCAGGGCGTAGTCCGGCCCCTGCCCGCGGGCGTCGTGCATGCGCACCACCTGCCCGGTCATCATCAAGGCCCAGGTGGAGGCGTTGACGAACAGCGAGCGCGAGTGGCCCAGGTGCTGCTTCCAGTCCGCCGAGCCCAGCTTGTCGCGGATCAGCCATTCGCGGGTGTCGTCGTCGGGGATGCGCAGCAGCGCCTCGGCGATGCACATCAACAGCACGCCTTCCTGGGTCGACAGGCCGTATTCGTGCAGGAAGGCGTCGATCCCGCCCTGGTGCGCGGTCTCCGCGCGCACCGCCTCGACCAGCTTGTGGGCGTAGCTCTGGATGTTCCGCCGGCTGCCCTCGGGCAGATCGTCCAGCGCACCCAGCAGGGTCTCGATGCAGGCCGTCTCGTCGCTGCGGTAGCTGGCGTCGACGCGGGCGCGCAGATCGCCCCGGTCGGGCAGCGGCGTCTTGAAGATCATCTTCTCGGGCATGGGCCTCACCGATCGTCGTGTATGCCAGGCGCTGCCCGCCCCGGGCCGGCGCGGCCGGGGCGGGCTTCGGATCCGTCACGCGGGCGCGTCACGCGCCCTCCAGGTGGTTCAGCTCGACGTCTGGGTTGCCGCCGGCACCCCGGCCGCGGCCAGCGGATCCGCGTAGCCGTGGCCACTAAGGTCCTTGATCGTCTCGCCGCTGTCACGCCATTCAGCCATCTCCGCCGCCGTGGCCTTGGGCGAGAACAGCCCGGTGAAGGCGTAGAACACGCCGATCACGGGCGCCGTCCAGCAAGCGAACGCGAGGGGGATGTAGAGCAGATTCTCGAAATTCCCATCGCCCACGCCGAGCGCCAGGGCACTGATGACGAAGGCGCCGCCCGCATTCCACGGGATCAGCGGCGACATCAGGGTACCACCCTCCTCGACCGCTCGCGACAGGTTGAGGGTGGAGTAGCCCATGCCCCGGTAAACCGGCGCGTACATCCGCCCGGGCAGCGCGATCGACAGGTACGGGTCGCCCGCCACCAGGTTGGTCGCGACCGAGGTGCCGATCGCCGAGGTCTGCACGCCGGCGAAGCTGCGCACCTTGGTCATGATCACGTTGATGATCGTCTCCAGGCAGCCGGTCTTCTCCAGGGCGCCGCCGAAGCCGAGCGCGATCAGCACCAGCGAGATCGTCCACATCATCGACTGCACGCCGCCGCGGTTGAGCAGGCTGTCGATCTCGTCGACGCCGGTCGCGATCGAATAGCCGCTGTTGGCGAACTGGAAGACGTCGTGCATGCCCGCGCCCTGAAAGAAGACGGCCATCACGCCGCCCACCACGACGCCCGCGAACAGCGAGGGGATCGGCGGATACTTGCGCACCGCCAGGAAGATCACCAACAGCGCCGGCACCAGCAGGACCGGCGAGATCCAGAAGTTGGCCTGCAGGGCGCCCGTGATCGCCTGGATCTTCTCGAACGAGGTCTGGTCGGCGTCGATCAGGGTGAAGCCGACGCCCGTGTAGATCGCAAGCGCGATCAGCATCGCCGGCACGGTCGTCGGCAGCATGTTCTTGATGTGGTCGAACAGGTTGGTGCCGGTGACCGCGGGGGCGAGGTTGGTGGTGTCGGACAGCGGCGAGATCTTGTCGCCGAAGAACGCGCCGGAGACCACGGCGCCCGCGGTCCAGTACATCGGGATGCCGAAGCCCGCCCCGATGCCCATCAGCGCGAGGCCGACCGTGCCGACCGTGCCCCAGGAGGTGCCGAGCGAGATCGAGACGACCGAGCACAGGATCATCGCCGCCGCCAGGAAGATCTCCGGCGACAGGATGGTCAGGCCGTAATAGATCAGCGTCGGCACGGTACCGCTGGCGATCCAGACGCCGATGATCATGCCCACCGTGATCAGCACCGACACCGACGGCAGGGAGACGTGTATGACGTGGAACACCCCCTGTTCGATCGACGGCCACTGGTGGCCAAGCTTCAGGCCGACCAGCCCGGTGATCGCCAGACCGATCGCAAGCGGGATGTGCGGGGTGAAGTCGCCGAAGTAGAACAGCTGCAGGCCGAGCACGGCCAACGTCAGGATCACCGGCGTGAGCGCCAGCCAAATTCCGGGCGCCTGCGGCGCCGCGTCGCTTTTACGCACATTTCCCTCCCGGAAAAAAACTCAATATGTGTTGGCGCGATCCGTCTTCGTCGGGCGACGAAGCTGCTGAAGCGTAAATGGGAAAAATCAATCGGTCACCTCTTGCACTGGTTGACACCGAAATTCGATCGCTCGACGCCTTGCGACTCTGCGCATTGATAATTGTAATGGAGCCTTTGATAAGGCGATTAAATCCTCGTCGATCGGGTCGGTCGGCTTGCCGGCCAATCGGTGAGCGCCCCGTCCAGGTGGTTTTCTCCACGCACCCTTTAGACCCCAAAAATGTCGCGCGACCGGGCGTTGACCGGCGGGCCAGCGCGCACATTTCGTTTCCATGACAAACCGGCTCTTTCCCTCAGCCACGAGCTCCGCCCGCCAGCCGCTGCGCCGCGGCCTTCTGACCGGCCTGCTCGCCTGTGCGACGTTCGTTTACGCGTTCGGGACCCTCTGGGTCGGGGACCTGACCTTCACCCTGACCGCGTTCGCCGGCTTGGCGGTGCTGGCGGTGCTAATCGTCATCGGCGCCGTCCGTCATCACCCGCACACCCGTTTCGGCGCAGCGAACCAGATCACGCTCGCCCGCGGCGCGGGGACGGCGTTGCTGCTCGGCCTCGCCGCCGCGCCGGACGTGCTGGGCACGCATACCCTGGCGGCCTGGCTGCCGTTCGCCGGGGCCGTCGCGCTGTTGTTGCTGGACCTGTGCGATGGCGCGGTGGCGCGGTGGCAGGGGCTCGCGTCCGCGTTCGGCGCGCGGTTCGACCAGGAAGTCGACGCGGCGGCGATCCTGGTGTTGAGCACGCTCGCGGTGGTGCTCGCCGGTGCGCCCGTCTGGACGCTCGGGATCGGCGCGCTGCACTACCTTTACCGCCTGGGCGGCTGGCTGCTGCCCGCGCTCGCCCGGCCCCTGCCGTATTCGCTGCGCCGACGGGTCGTCTGCGGCGTCCAGATCGCCGCGCTCGGCGCGCTGTTGGCACCGGCGACCCCGGCCGCCTGGGTGCCTTCCGTGGCTGCGGTCGCGCTCGCGGCGCTGATGGTGTCGTTCCTGAGCGACGGTCTCTGGTGCCTCACCCGCGGCGGATCGGCGACACCAGCGCGGGCGCCCGGCGCGGGCGCGTGAGCACCGTCGCCACGCCCGGCAGCCCGCTTATTAGCATCACAAGGCCGTACAGCAGCCCGGCCGCGACCCCGGCCTCCGGCGCTAGCCCGACCGTGGGCCAAAGCAGGGCGGCGGCGCCCTCCCGCAGGCCCCAGCCGCCGACCGAGATGGGCAGCACCAGCGCGAGCAGAGTGAGCGGCACGACCGTGACCCAGGCGGTCGCCGGCAGCGCGGGCCCGACGGCATCCGCCGCAAGCGCGAACGCACTGATCAGGCAGACGGCGACGGCGATGTTGAGCGGCAGCTGCGCCCGCCAAGCGCCAGCGCCCAAGAGCGCGGCGCGGCCCTCGGGGATCAGCGCGGCGACGCCGTGACGCCAACGCCGCGGCCCGATCCGGGTGCCGAGCGCGAGGCCCGCCAGCACGACCAGGATCGACGCGCCGAGCGCGCCTGCCATGCCGGCGATCCAGGGCGCATAGCCGCCCGGCATCAGCAGCGGCCAGAGCGCCAGCCCCAGCCCGGCGATGGCGAAGAACGCCACCTGCCCGGCGAACCGCTCGAGCACGACGGCGCGCAAGGCGCGGCCGGCACCGCCGCCGTCCGGCAGGGCGGGTAGCCCACGGGCGTGACGCAGCGCCCGGATCGCATCGCCCGACACGCCGCCCGGCAGCAACTGGTTCAACAGCAGGCACAGGTAATACTCGCCGCACGCCGCGGCCCAGCCGAGCGGCAGGGACAGCCGCCGGGCGACCAGCCGCCAGCGCGCCGCCGAGAGCAGCACCTGCAGCTGCGCGACCAAGAACAAGCCGGCCAGCGCATAAGGGTCCGCGCCGGCCAGCAAGCGGGCGGTTTCGCCGAGGTCGATCGTCGCCGCAAGACCGGCCAGCAGGGCCAGGCTGCCCACAATCCGCAGCGCCGGCCGCCAGCCGATCCACCGGCGCGACGCTTTGGGGGATGAAGTCATCCGCGTTGCCGTCCGTTCCGTTCAGGTTAGATTTGAATTACGAAGATTGCGAAGGTCAGTACGCGATGCCACCGACTTCGGATGACAGGCGCGCAGGCGCGGTCCAGAACCGCCGGCGAGGCGGCGCATGGCTGCGCGCGCTCTTCGCCCTGATCATCCTGCATCTGCTGCTGGTCGCCCCGAACCAGCCGGCGGCGCTGACGCTGGAGGCGCTGCGCATGGTGCCGCTGGAGTTGCCGGTCGTGGCGCTCCTGCTGGTACTGCTGCCGGGCGGCTGGGGCCTGCTTGCCGCGGGGCTAACGGCGGTACTGCTGACCGCCGCCACCGCGCTCAAGGCGGGCGACCTGATCGCCTACGCCGGCTTCGGCCGATCGGTGAACCCGGTGACCGACCTCGCCCTGCTCGGCCCCGCCTGGGACTTCACCACCGACATGCTGGGCCCGACCGGCGCGGCGCTTGCGGCACTTGCGGTCTTGGCAGGCGTGCTCGCGGTCGGCGGGCTGACGTTCTGGGCGGCGCGCGCGCTCGCCCGCCTGCCCCGCGACGCCGGCCGACGCCCCGCGGCCGCGGCGGTGGCGATCCTGCACGCTGGCCGTCGGCACGGCGGAAGCGGTGCAGCGTACAAGCGGGGCGGACACGCGCACCGACGCCTTTACCAGCCAGCTCGTCGCCTGGCGCGTCGACAACAGTCTGCAGACCTGGCGGGCTTTCCAGGACTTTCAGGCGAAACTGAACGACGGCGCCGACCGCGCGGCGGCCGGCGGCGACACGCTTGGCCGGCTGGCGGGCCGGGACGTGTTGCTGGTGTTCGTCGAATCCTACGGCCGCAGCGCGCTCGAGCAGCCGCGCTACGCCCGCCAGCTGGCGCCCGCGTTGGACCGGCTCGCCGCGGCGGCCAAGGCGCGGGACTACGCGGTGCATTCCGCCTGGCTGGAGGCGCCGACGGTGGGCGGCAGCAGCTGGTTGTCGCACGCCAGCCTGTTGTCCGGCCTTTGGGTCGACAGCCAGGCGCGCTACGACGCGCTCACTGCCTCGAACTGGCCGACCCTGATCGACCGCTTCGAGGACGCGGGCTGGCGGAGCGTGGCGGTCATGCCCGCGATCACGGGGCCGTGGCCGGAGGCACGGGCGTTCGGCTACGACCGGTTGCTTGACGCCGCCGCGCTCGACTACGCCGGGCCGGCGTTCAACTGGGTGACCATGCCCGACCAGTACACCCTGGCCGCCATGGAGCGGAAGGTGCTGTCGGATCGCACCGATCGGCCGGTGTTCGCCCAGGTCGCCCTGATCTCCAGCCATGCGCCCTGGACGCCGATCCCCGAGGTCCTGCCCTGGCGGGAGATCGAGGATGGCCGGGTGTTCTCCCGCTTCGTCGAGGGGCAGGACCCGCCCAGCGTGGTCTGGCAGGACAGCGCGCGCGTCCGCCGGCTGTACGGCGAGGCGCTCGCCTACTCGATCGAGACGATGGCGAGCTTCCTGCGCGAGCGCCTGGCGGACGGCAGCGTCGTACTGCTGCTGGGCGACCACCAGGCCGCCCCGCTGCTGACCGGCCCGGACGCGGGACGGGCCGTGCCCGCCCATTTGATCCTGCCGTCCGAGCTCGGCGACGCGGCCGAAGCGCTCGGCTGGCCGCGTGGGGTGCGGCCAGCCGCCGACGCGCCCACCTGGCGGATGGATCAGGTCAAGGCGCGGCTTCTGGAGGCGTTCTCGCGTGGCCCGGAAACCCCGGTCGCGGGCGGCGGACAGGCGGGCGGCGACTGACCGGGAGCCCCGGCGACCTCTATGCGCGACGGATAGGCGGGTTATACGATCAGCCGGTGTATCCGTTTGCAATTGATGCGTATCCTCGAGCATAGAGCTGACGTGCCCGCATGCGCGGCACGCCGCGTGCGCCCCCACCGCAGCCAGGCCTCATGACGTACCGCTTCCAAACCCCCCTCCGCACGTACCTAGGCGCACGGCGTCTCGGCAATCTGATCGCGGTGCTGGCGATCCTCGTCGGCTCGCTCGCCGCTCATCCGGCCGCCCGGGCGCAATCCCTCGGCACGCCCAGCGGCGTGGTCCTGCTGACCGTGTCCGGGGAGATCGGCCGCACCAACCGCGACGGGGCGATGGTGTTCGACCGGGCGATGCTGAAGGAACTGCCGCGGACCAGCTTCACCACAACGACGATCTGGACCGAGGGCGAGCACCGCTTTACCGGCGTCGACCTCGCCGACCTGCTCGACGCCGTTGACGCGCGCGGCGACACCCTGCGGGCGACCGCGCTCAACGACTACGAGATCACCATGCCGGTGGAGGAAGCCAGGGACGGCGCGCTGGTCGCGTACGCCATGGACGGCGAGGCCATGTCGGTGCGCGAGAAGGGGCCGCTCTGGATCGTCTACCCGTACGATTCCGACGTCGCCTATCAGAGCGAGACGATCTACGCGCGCAGCATCTGGCAGCTCGACCGCATCCGGATCGAGGACTGACCGGCCGCCGGCGCGGCCGAGGGAGACGCAGATGCCAGATCCGCGCCCCGAGGCGCCGCAGTCGGCCACGCCCGCGACACCTATGGGCCGGCTTGTACGTCTGCTGCGCGCGCGCGATCGCCAGCGGGCGATCACGCTCGTGGTGCTCGGTTTCCTGGCCGTCGTGGCGACGGGCACCGGGATCAGCCTTTACCAGCAACTAAACGACCTCCGCGCCGCACCGCAAGACAGTGTGCAGTGGAGCCTGGCCCAGCTGGAAACCGACCTGCTGCACCTGGAAGTGGCCATCCAGCACGCCGAGGCGACGCCTGGAACCGCCGGCATCCCGAACGTGCGTAAGCGCTTCGATCTGTTCTATAGCCGGGTCCAGACCATCCGGCGCGGGCAGGTCTTCGCGGACCTGCGCGAGATCGCGCCGGTCGGGCGTCAGCTGCAGCAGTTGCAGAGCTTTCTGGAGACGACCGCACCGCTTGTCGATGCCGGCCCCGAAGCCTTGGCGCGCGAGCTTGCGACCGTGCACCAACGGGTCGACGAGCTTCTGCCGGTGGTGCGCGACATCTCGCTCGCGGGGGTGCGCCTGTACGCAGCCAAAGGAGACACGCGCCGGCAGAACTTCGTCGATGCCCTGCTGACCGCGACGGCCGTGGCGTTCGTTCTGATCCTGCTGCTCGCCATCTCGCTTGCCGTGCTGGACCGCCAGCATCGCGTTTCGCTGCGCCGGGCGGCGGAGATCAGCCACAGCCGCGACCGGCTGTCGGCCACCATCGGCGCGTCGCTGGACGCCGTCGTGGTCGCCGATGCGGACGGACGGATCGTCGACTGGAACGGCGCGGCCGAGCGGATCTTCGGCTACAGCCGCGGCCAGGCGATCGGGCGCGACATGGCTTACCTGATCGTCCCCGAAGGCGCGCGCGAACAGCACCGGCGCACCCGGCGGCGCTACCTCGAAGACGCCCATCGCCCGGCGGACACCGAGCGATTCGAGACCCATGGCCTGAACGCCGACGGCCGCCCCTTCCCGGTCGAGCTCGCGATGGGCGTTAGCCGGGGCCCGGACGGCCCGATCTTCATCTATTACCTGCGCGACATCTCCAGCCGGATCGCCCAACAAGAGGCGCTCGTCGCCGCCCGGGACGAAGCGCTGGCGGCGGAACGGGCCAAGACCGATTTCCTGGCGGTGATGAGCCATGAGATGCGCACGCCGCTGAACGGGGTCCTGGGCGTGCTCGATCTGCTGGAGCGCACCGGAGCTGGACGCCCAGCAGCGCCGCTACGTCTCGACCGCGGCCGGCTCCGGTGAAATCCTGCTGAAGCACATCAACGACGTGCTCGACGTGACCCGGGTCGAAGCCGGCAAGATGGCGTTCGAGACCGAGCCGATCGACCTGCACGCGATGCTGGACGAGACGCTGTTGATCGGCGCGCCCTTGGCCGAGCAGAACGGCAACACGGCCGTGGTCAGCGGCGACCGGCCCGATCGCTGGGTGCTGGGCGACCCGCACCGCCTGCGTCAGGTGCTGCTCAACCTGTTCTCCAACGCCGCCAAGTTCACGCGCGACGGCCGGATCACGCTCGACCTGTCGGTGGACGAGACGGATGCCCAGGTCGCATCGGTCGAGATCGCGGTGATCGACAGCGGGCCCGGGATCCCAACGGCCGACCGCGAGCGCATTTTCGACGACTTCGTCACCCTGAACAGCAGCTACGACCGGAACGCCGGCGGGTCCGGGCTGGGACTGCCGATCAGCCGCCGGATCATCCGGGCGATGGGCGGTGAGATCGGGATCGAGCCCGGCGCCCAGGGCCGCGGCAGCCGCTTCTGGATCCGCCTGCGCCTGCCGTGGGCGCAAGGATCATCGCGCACGCGCTACGCCGGCGCCGACCGGCGCACGCTCGCCGCGAGCGCCGGCTGCCAGGTGCTGTTGGTGGAGGACAACGACGTCAACCGCATGGTCGCTGTGGAGATGCTGCGCCAAGCCGGTCACGAGGTGACCGAAGCCGCCGACGGCAGGGCCGGCATCGCCGCCGCCGCCCAGCGGCGCTTCGACCTGATCCTGATGGACATCTCGATGCCCGGCATGGACGGCGTCGAGGCGACCGAGGCGATCCGGACCGGCAGCGGCGCATCCACGAACAGTCCGATCGTGGCTCTGACGGCGCACGCCCTGCCGGAGGACCGGCGCCGGTTCGCCGACGCCGGCATGCAGGACGTGATCGTCAAGCCGTTGCGCCGTCCCCAGTTGCTGTCCGCCGTGGTCCGCCACGCCGCCCCGCCGGCCGACGCCGCGCGCGCGGCCCCTGGCCAGGCGGCCGTCGCCGAGCCGGACGGGGAGGAGGAGTTCGACAGCCTGGACGACATCTTCGATCCGAACATCCTGAGCGACCTGTCCGTCACCCTTACCCCGGAAGCGCTGCACCGCACCATCGCCCTGGTGCGCCAGGAAATCGACATCAGCCTGTCGGCGGTCCGCGCCGCCGCCGCGCGCCACGACGACCTGGACCTGGCGCGCCAGGTCCATCGCATGGCCGGCTGCGCGGCCATGGTCGGGGCCAGTGCCCTGCACGCCGCCTGCGGTGACGTCGAACGCGCCGGCAAGGCAGGCCTGGGTGACACCGCCCGGAAACGCGCCGCGGAACTGCCCGATCTCGTCGCGGCGAGCCAGTCGATCCTGGCGGAGTTCGTTGGCGAGTCAGCGGCTTAAGCCGCGGCCGTCAACTTGTTTTAAACCGAAACCGTGGCACGCAAACTTTTCGGACGGGGAAGCGCCCGTTTTGGGCGACACGCTGCGCGCTGGGCGCTAATTTCATAGAGCGAATACGCCCGCTCAGCATCGGTTTGGAGGTGACATGCGGATCCTGATCGCGGACGACCATGAGTTGGTCCGGGATACCATATCCGCCTACCTGGAGAAGGACGGGGAGGTCGAGGTGGTCGCCGTGGGCACGTTCGACGACGCCCGCCGGACGATCACCGAGCGAGGCCCGTTCGACGTCGTCCTGCTGGACTACACCATGCCCGGTATGCAGGAGTTGGACGGCCTCGTCGAGGCGATCGAGCTGAACGCCGGCAAGCCGGTCGGCCTGATCTCCGGGACGGCAACGCCGCAGATCGCCGAGCAGGCACTCGCGGCCGGGGCGGCCGGGTTCCTGCCCAAGTCGATGGCCGCCAAGTCGCTGATCCATGCGGTCAACCTGATGGCCGCGGGCGAACGCTACGCCCCGTTCAGCTTCCTGAACCAGCAGACGCCAGCGCCTTCGCCGCTTGCCGCCCAGTTGTCCAAACGCGAGCTCGACGTGCTCGGCGGCCTGACCAAGGGGTTTTCGAACAAGGAGATCGCCCGGCAGCTCGACCTGCAGGAAGTCACGGTCAAGCTGCACGTCAAGACGCTGTGCCGGAAGCTGGACGCCCGCAACCGCACGCACGCGGCGATGATCGCGAAGGAAGCGGGCCTCGCCTGAGCTCGGGCGGCCGTTTCGTCGGCCAGCGACTGTGCTACCTGTCACTTAGGGAGCTCCATGCACAGCCCGCCAGTCACCTGTATCGGGTCCTTCGACACGGACGCCTTCGGCGTCCTACTCAGGATGAAGGTTTAGGTTTGTCAGAAACTTACATTTAGCTTCATGCTGAGTAGCCAGTCCTGAGCTTGTCGAAGGGCTGGCGCGTCGAAGCACGCCACACGGCTTCTGGAGCGCTCGTTCGAAAGTCTCCTCAAGGCAAGATGCTGAAACGTGGAACCCCGCTTCAACATCTTGCCCGCCACCATGAACGTCTGAAGACGCGAGACATCTCTGGGGTTGATCGACCCATGGGACCACTGGCCCCTTTGGCCGGTAGATGGGCGAAGGACGCGAGGGGCGCACCCGATGTCACGGACCTGGATCATCTGGTTCTGGATCATTCTGGTGATCGTGCTGGCGACGGCTGCCCTCACAAGCCCGCCACTCGCGGGCCTTTTCACCTGAGCCGGCGCGGTCTCACCATCGCACTGGCAGCGTTGGATCAATCGATCCGTTTCGCCATCGCGGGCAGCGGGAAGTACGCGGCGGCCTCCGGGTGGGTGTGCCACGCCTTTTCTTCGCGGTCGCCGTCCAGGAATTTCACACAGACTGACTGGCAGCCGTGTCGCTCGGCCAACTGATCGGCTGTGTCGAACAGCGCCTTGACGGGCGCCCGCTCGCCGGCGAGCCCGACCGCGCAGAAGTCGTCGACCATCAGCGTCCGCCCGAGCGCGAGCGTGGTCCAGGGGCTGTAGGTGAACGTCCCGTAGATGTAGGGATCCCCTGCCGTCAGCACGATCGCGCCGGTTTCCTCGCCGCCGCCGCGTGGGTCCGTGAGCACGCCGTCAATGTGCGCGAGCCACGCATCGAGGGAAATGTCTGGGCGAACGGCTTCCACCAATGCGAAGGTGCGCCGGGCGTCGTGCCGTGTCATTTCTCTGGCGACGAAAGGAGCGCTCATGCACAGCCATCCTGAAGTCGTCATACTCTAACCCGGCTCGACAACGCCGACGCCGGACACGGGCCGACGCGGGACACGGGCCGACGCGGGACACGGGCCGCCGCGGGACACGGGATGCCATCATGACCGGGACGAGGTCGAGTTGCCCGCCAGAAGCCAGTGCCCGCACCGGGGTTCGACGCCTGGATCATTTGGCTACCCTGCCGCTCATTCAAGCGCTTCAAACTACGACCCGTGCGGCCGTCGTCAAGGCGCTATCAATCACTACGGTCCAAAAGCACGAGCAGATCATTTCGGAGGGCGCGGAAGCGCGCGCGCTTTTCCTCGTCGTGGATGGCGCGGTCATGGTGTGGAAGCGTCGCGGCCCGACCGACACGCAGGTGACCGGCTTCCTGTTCCCGGGCGATCTGCTCGGCACGCTGATCGGCGAGCGCTATCTCTATAGCGCCCGTGCCGTGGTCGACGGCAAGCTGGCCACGATCGCGAGCGCCGAGCTCGCCGCCTTGTCCGAACGCTACCCGGACCTCCGGCACGCCCTCTACCGCCATGTCACCAACGACTTCGCCCTGGCGCAGGATCAGCTGCTGGTCTTGGGCGCTATGAGCGCGGTCGAGCGCGTGGCGACCGCTCTGTTGCAGCTCGAGCGGCGGCAACAGGCGCGTGGGGTGGACCACGGCGTCCCGGTCTGGCTGCCCATGCGGCGCACCGATCTCGCCTCCTACCTCGGGCTCGAACTGCCGACGCTGAGCCGGGCGTTCAGCCGCTTGCGGCAGGATGGCGTGATCACCAGCCCCTCGACGACCGGTGTGGCGATCCGCGACCGCGACGCGCTGATCCGGCTCAGTTGCGACGCCTACCCCTGAGCGCCCGCGCAGAGCGCGCGGCAGTCCGCGAGCGTAACCGCGGCAGCGGGTGGGTCGCCCAGGTCGGTCACCACCAAGTCGGCCTCCGAAAACGGCTCCTGCGCGGTGTAGTGTGACGGGGTTACGATGCAGTTTACGCCTGCTCCTTGGCCGCGAGCAGCCCGTTTCGACTGTCCTCGACCGCCACCGTCCGATCGGCCCTGACGCCCAGCTGCGCCAAGGCCAGGCGGTAGATCGCGGGATCCGGTTTCTTGGCCGGGACCAGATCGCCCGCGAACACGGCGATCCGGCCTGCGCGGCTCGCGCCCAGTCCCGTCTCCAGGATCGCGCGCACGGCAGCTGCGTTCGCCGTGGAACACACCGCGACGGGCACGCCCGCGTCGATCGCCGCATCGATCAGGCGCGCCACACCGGTGCGGAGCGGCATCTCGCCCCGGCGGACCATGTCCTGGAAGATTTCGGTCTTGCGCCGGTGCAGCTCGGCGATCAGCCGGTCCGTGTCGGGCCAGCCGGCGGGCCAGCCCACCTCGGCGAAATGCCGGCGCAGCCGTTCCTTGCCGCCGGCCACGGCGAGCAGCTCGCCGTAGCGCTCCACCGACCAGTGCGTTTCAAGCCCCAGTTCGGCAAACGCCCGGTTGAAAGCGACGCGATGGCCGTCGCGTTCGGTCTCCGCCAGCACGCCGTCGCAGTCGAACAGCAGCGCGTCCATGGTCTCCACAGCCGCAACCTTCCCGCCGCCCGGCACCTCCCGCGCGCCGTGGACCTGGGCGCGGCTGCCCGGCGGGTCATGCGTTCAAAGCATGCCAACCAGGGCTTGGACAACCTTACACTGTCAAGGTGGAAGCGGACGCTGGGCCGCGAACGTCGCCGCCGCGTCCGGCCTGGACACCGCGGAAACGACCACCACTGTCCGCCGGGCGCGGTCGCGCGCGCCGATTAACCGGTCCTCGCCCGACGCCCGACGCAGCGCCGGCCGAGATCCCACCCGAGCTGCGGCCAGCCGATCACCGGAAATGGTCCGGGCGCAGGTCACGCGCCTCGTCCACGTCGGGCAAGGGGGCGAGCAGGCGCCACGACGCGCCGTCGCGCACCAGGTTGGCCAGCGTGTCGGTCAGCGCGTGCGGACTGCTCCAGCGCACGCCGTCGAACGGCGGCCGCTTGCGGGCGCGCGCGGCCAGTCCGACCAGCCAGTAGCCGCCATCCTCCGCCGGCCCCAGTACCGCGTCGCGGGACCCCAGCGCGTCGAACGCGGCTTTGACCTGCGCCGCCCCCAACGCGGGAATGTCGCTCCCGACGACGACGACCGGGCCGGGCGGCAGGACCGCCATCGGCCGCGCCATCCGCCAGCCGAGGTCGCCCGGCCCTGCGGCATCGCCCGCACCGACGCTGATCCACGGACGGGCCGCCAGCGCAGATCGCGCGCCGCCGTGTCCGGCGTCACCGCCAGCCAAGTGGTCCAGCGCGGATCCGGCCCCAGCCGGCGCAGCAGCCGGGCCAGCTGCAGACGCTGGAAGCGCCAGGCCGCAAGGTCGCCCGCCCCGCGCGCCAAGCGGCGCTTGCCCAAACCCAATTGCGGTTTGCGGGCGAAAATCACCAGATGCCGCCCGGACGACATGCCCGCCTCAGCCGTACAGGCGGCGGACGAAGCGCGGCGGCACGCCCAGCAGGTAGAGCCCCAGCACGCCCAGATTGCGCGCGGGCCGTACCCACCAGCCGTCCCGCCGGTAGCGCGCCGCGCTGGTTACCGCGACGGCATCCAACAGCCGGATGCGCCGTCGCCCCAGCCGGCGGACCAGATCGACGTCCTCCATCAGCGCGAGCGCCCGATAGCCGCCGATCTGATCGTAGAGATCCCGGCCGATCACCAGCCCCTGGTCGCCGTACGGCAGGCCCAGCCGGCGCGCCCGCCAGTTGGCGAGCCGCGCGACCCGGTCCGCGCCGTCCGACACCTCGTCGAACGCCAGACGGAAGGCCGCTGCCGTGTGTAGCGCCGTCCGGTCCGCCAGGTGCGCGTTGAGCGCGCGCTCCCACCCGGGCGCGAGGCGCGTGTCCGCGTGCAGGAACATCAGCCAGCCGCCGCTCGCCGCCGAGGCGCCAGCCGCCAGTTGGCTGCCCCGGCCCTGCGGCGCATCGATCAGAATCGCGCCGAACTCCCGCGCGATGTCGCGGGTCCGGTCGGTGGAGCCGCCGTCGGCGACGATCACCTGGTCGACGACGCCTGCCGACCGCGCCCCGCGCAGCGCGCCCAGGCAGCCCGGCAGGCGCGCCTGGGCGTTCAGGGTCGGGACCACCACCGACAGCGTCTCGGACGGAGCGGTTGGTCGCGCCGGCACGAGCCCGCGCGCGGGGCGGCCCCGGCTCGGGCGCGCGTTCGGACTCGGGCTGGGCGGTCGCGGTGTCGGAGGCGGCCATCACAGCGACGCTGATAGCACGATCGTGACCGCGCGTCTGCCGTCGGCGGGCTCCTCGCACCGCACCAGGCATGCTATGCGCTCACACCATGCCGGCCGTCCCCGACCTCAACACCCTGACCCGCGCGTTGCGCGCCGATCCGCGCTTCGCCGACCTGCGCGACGGCGAACTGCAGCCGATGGCCGTGAAGGGGCTGGCGCACGAGCATTTCCGGGTGGGCGAGCGCGGTTGGGTGCTGCGGGTGCCCAAGCAGAGCCAGTTCGCACTCTCCGCGCAGGACAACCTGGCCTACCAGGCCGCCTGCTTCGAGCGGGTCAGCGCAAGCGGGCACGCGCCCGAACTTGGCGCCGTCCTGCCGCCGGACTCAGCCCTGCCGATGGGCGCGCTGGTGGTACAGGAGATCGTCGGCCGGCCGCCGCGCCTGCCGGACGATCTGCCGGCGCTCGCAAGCGCGATGGCGCGGGTCCACGGCCTGCCGGTGCCCGAGCCGAGCCGACCGGCCGCCGCTCGCGAGCCACGGCGACGCCGTCGCGGGCGCGCTCGCGGAGATCGAGACGCAGGCCGCCTACCTCGCGGTCGCCGAGCTCGACCCCGCGGCCAAAGCGGAGATCGACGCCGAACTCGCCTGGGCGCGCGACTTCGCCGGCCGCGCGGCCGGGGCCGACCAGCCGGTGCGTCTGGTTCTGACCGACACCCATCCGGGTAACTTCCTGATCGATCCGGACGGACGCGCGGTGATCGTCGACCTGGAAAAGGCGCTCTACGGCTCGCCCGGCACCGACCTCGCCCACGCCACGCTGTACAGCTCCACGACCTGGGACCCGGATACCCACGCGGACCTGAGCGTCCAGCAGTTGGGCGCGTATTACCGGCAGTACCTGGAGATCGCCGGCCCCGAGCTTGCCGCGCGCATCCGGCCCTGGCTGGTGGCGATGCGCCGGATCACCTTCCTGCGCGCGATCACCTGGTGTGTGATGTGGTCGGTCGAACACCGCCGCGCCGCCCGCGCGCAGGCGGACGAGAGCGCGCGCGACTGGTCGGCGGAGAACACCGACCCGGCGGTGATCGCGCACGTCGCTGGCCGCGTGGCGCTCTACCTGCGCCCCCGGACCCTGCGCCGGATGCGCGCCGAATGGCTGGGCGAACCCGGGTTGGACGCGCACTTGGACGACTGAACGCACCGTCTATCAATCCCCCGTGAGCGGCGCTGACACCGGCGAAGCGGCGCATTAGCCTCGGCGTCCAAGGCTTGGGCGGATCCATCAATCGAAGGGGAGCGCAATGACACTTTCCCGCGCGCACGTCGCCACGGCGGTCCGCAGGCTCTTGCAGGGGATTTCGCTGGCGGTCGGCCTCGCGGTCGCCGCACCCACGGTATCGGCCGCGGACGGCGTGATGAGCTACGACACCGCGCTCACCCGGGCCGAGGGGCAGACGGTCTACTTCAACGCCTGGGGCGGCGATCCGCAGGTCAACCAGTACATCGACTGGGTCGCGGAGGAGGTCGACGCGCGCTTCGGGATCGAGCTGCGCCACGTCAAGCTGTCCGACACCGCGAACGCGGTCACCCGGGTGCTGTCGGAGAAGTCCGCCGGGCGCGACACGGGCGGGTCGATCGACCTGATTTGGATCAACGGCGAGAACTTCGCCAAGATGAAGGAGAACGACCTGCTGTTTGGGCCGTTCGCCGACAAGCTGCCCAACTGGGACTTGGTCGACTTCGACGAGAAGCCGACCACCAAGATCGACTTCACCATCCCGACCGAGGCCTACGAGGCCCCCTGGGGCATGGCGAAGTTCAACTTCATCTACGATAGCGCCCGGATCGATCCAGCCGACACGCCCGAGAGTATGCGCGACCTTGCCGACTGGGCCGAAGCGCATCCGACGCGGCTGAGCTACCCCGCCCCGCCGGACTTCCTGGGCACCACCTTTCTGAAGCAGGCGCTGATCGAACTGGCGCGCGACCCGGACCTGCTGCAGGAGGCCGTGCAGTCGGACGCCCAGTTCGAGCGCGTGACCGAGCCGCTGTGGGCCTACCTCGACGACCTGCACCCGCATCTCTGGCGGAAGGGGCGTGACTTCCCCAAGAGCGGGCCGGCGCAGGTCCAGATGCTGAACGACGGGGTGCTCGACATGGCGCTGTCGTTCTACCCCCCGCAGGCCTCGGGGCTGATTGAGGACGGACGGCTGCCGGAGAGCGCGCGCACCTTCGTCTTCGATGGCGGCATGATCGGCAACACCCACTTCGTCGCGATTCCCTACAACGCTGCCCACAAGGCGGGCGCCATGGTGGTCGCGAACTTCCTGATGAGCCCGGAGGCCCAGGCGCACAAGGCCAAGCCCGACGTCTGGGGCGATCAGACCGTGCTCGACGTGGACGCGCTTCCGGCGGACAAGCGCCAGCTGTTCGCCGACATCGACCGCGGCAAGGCCACGCTCAGCCCAAGCGAGCTCGGCCCCACGCTGCTGGAACCGCATCCCACATGGATGACCCGGATCGAGCAGGCTTGGCAGAAGCGCTACGGCAGCTGATGCCGGGTGTTCACGGCCCGCAGCGCGCTATCGGCGGGTGCGCGGATTTTTAGCAGGACGCCTGCAATCCGGTGCGACAAGATTGTCCTCTCCGGTCTAGGACACAATCCAGGGATAATACTTTGAGGATTATCCCCAGCCCGAAAGCGCGAGAGATGGTGAGCTGACACAGCTAAACGTCGGAAAACCTGACGCGGGCACGGTATTTCTGGTAGGCTAGTGCTTTGGACACTTTAAATTGGAACCCGCATGGCCTCCAGTCACCGCGACGCTCAGGCGCTTAACGCCGCCATCCCGGGCGGGATCGCGCTCGGCGGTCTGACGGGCTTGATCATCGCCGATCAGCTCTGGACGACCCCGCAGGCTTTCCGCGAACACGGCTGGGAACCCGGCCTGATCATGATCGTGTGCATCGCCGCCTTCGGCGCGGCGATCTATACCGCGGGCCGGTACGTCCGCCAGCGGTAGCGCTCAATCGGTCCTAGAGCGAAATGCTGGAAGGCCGAATCGGCCTTCCGGCTGAATTTCGCTCTAACTTCCTGAGTATAGAGCAAGATTCAGCTGAAAGGTGTTCACACCTTTCAGCATATTGCTCTAGCCGGTCCACCTCGGTGGACTTGTTCCCGGAGCAAGGCCCGCAGATAGCTCGCGTCCTTCTCGCGCATTTGGCTCAAGCCGACCTGTCCGTCGATCGCGAAGCGGATCGCGTCCACGTCGGCCTGGCGCATGTGATCGCGCAGCCGGTGTAGCAGCGTTCGCGGGTCGTAAAGCCGCGCCAGGACGGCCAGTCCAGTGGACATGCCTTGCTTCCGGTTGCCTGCGGCGTTCCACCCCTGAATGACGGCGCCGCCACACGACTGCGGATCGACGGTCGGATCACCCACGGTCATTGACCCGTTGAGTTTGATGCACCCGGCTTGGCGGCAGTTTCAGGGCTGCGACCGTGCCGCCGACACGCGGGCTCGCGATCTCCAGGCCGCCGCCATGCAGTTCCAGGAAAGATTTCGCGAGGTACAGACCGAGACCCGAGCCTTCGTGCGAGCGGCTCAAGCTGTCGTCGGCTTGGAAGAAAGGCAGGGTCACACGCTCGATCGCCGACGGCGGGATACCGGGCCCCTCGTCGCTGACCGCGATCTCGAACGCGCCCGCGGGCGAGACGGTGGCGCGGACGCGCACGGTCGCGCCGGCAGGCGAAAACTTAGCGGCGTTGGCGACCAAATTCAGCAACGCCTGCCGGAGCAAGCGGCGGTCGGCGAGCAGCTCGGCTTCGGCCGTCTTCTCCAGCCGGATCTCGACTTCCGGACAGCCGCTTTCGGCCCGCGCGAGGTCGAGCGTGTGCCGCAGGAATCCGTGGGCCGAGAACCAGTCCGCGGGCGAGTTCCATCCGCCCGCTTTCGACCCGGGTCGCGTCCAGGATGGTATTGATCACGTCGAGCAGATGCTGGCCGCTCTGATGGATCAGGTGCGCGTACTCGGCGTACTGCGGTGAGCCCACCGGGCCAAACGTCTCCTCGGCGATCAGTTGGGAAAACCCGTTGACCGCGTTCAACGGGGTGCGCAGTTCATGTCCCATCGTTGACAGGAAACGCGACTTCGCCTCGTTCGCCGTTTCCGCGTCGCGTTTGGCGTTGAGCAGCGCCTGCTCCATGCGCTTGCGCTCGGTCACGTCCTGGACGATGCCGATCATTTCGATCGGGCGCCCGTCCGGGCCGTGTCGCACTTCCGCCTGCTCGTGCACGATCCGCTCGCCGCCGTCCGGCAGCACGATGCGGTGATCCATTGCGTAAGGCTCGCGCCCGGCGAGGGCGTCGCGAACCCGGGCTTCGACGTCGACACGGTCTTGTGGATGCACCGCGGCGAGGAATTCGGTGTAGGTCGGGTCCCGACTGGAATCCATGCCGAAGATCCGGAAGATTTCCTGCGACCAGGTCAGGCGACCGGTCGCGATGTCCCAGCGCCAGTCGCCGACGCGGGCGATCCGCTGCGCCTCGTTGAGCTGGCGCTCGCGCACCTTCAGGGCCTCGCTCGAACGGACCGAAGTCGGTGATGTCGCGGCCTTCGGGGATCAGGTGTTCGACCGCGCCCGCGGCGTCGAACACCGGCCGGATGGAGTAATCGAACGTCCGCTGACTGCCGTCCGCGCGCCTTGAGCGTCATCTGCCCGCGCACGAACTCACCAGCCGCGGCTTTCGCCAGGGCCGTGCGGACGCTCTCGCGCGCATCCGGGCTGCCGTCGAACCAGGGCGTGTCGATAAAGTTTTGCCCGCGCACCGCTGCGATCGTGCCGTCGAAGAACGCCAGGGCCGTGTGGTTGGCTTCCAGCACCCGGCCGTCCGCCGTCAACAGGCCGACGAACTGGTAGGTTAGGTCGAACACCGCCCGGTACCGGCGTTCGCTCTCCGCCAGCTTGCGCGCCTGCGCCTTGCGGATGGACAGGTCGCGCACCACCGCGATGAAGCCGTCGCCGCCCCGGCCCCCGAGACCGGCGACCGTGACCATGGCCGGAAACTCCCGCCCATCGCGATGCAAGCCCGTGACTTCTTCGCGCTCGGCCATCTGGTGCGCACCGCCGCCCTCGGTCGCAAAGCCCTGCACGTGCTGCGCGTGAGCGGTGCGATAGCGATCGGGAATCAGCACGGAAAGCGGCTGGCCGAGGATCTCCTGCTCACGCCATCCGAAGATCCGCTCCGCGCCGGCCCCGAACGACGTGATCCGCTGCGCGGCGTCGGTGACCACGATGCCCTCGGAGGCCGCCGCCATCAGTTGCCGGGTCATCGCGTGCAGCTGCGCCTCGCGGCGCTCGCGTGCCCGAAGCTCGGTCACGTCTTCCTGAATCGCGATATACCGATTTACCTGACCGTCCGCGTCGCACACCGGGGAAATCGACCATTTCATAAGAAACGGTGTGCCGTCGCGTCGGTAGTTGGTGGCCTCGCCGTTCCAGGATTCGCCGCGCTGCAGCGCCGCCTTGAGATCGCGCATCAGCGCGCGGTCGGTTTGCGGGCCCTGAAGCACGCGCGGCGTACAGCCGACGATGTCCTCGCGCGACCAGCCGGTCATCCGCTCGAACGCTGGATTGACGTACAGGATCCGCGGTCCGGGGGCTGACAGGATGGCCTCTGTGACCAGCACGGAGTGCGTCAGCTGCTCGAAATGAGCGAACGCGTCGATGGTGACGGATTCTTTGGATTTCAGACGGCTCATCGGTTCCCCCACCATCGACGCATCGCGCCTAGGGCAAGATGCTGAAACGTGGAATCACGTTTCAGCTGAATCTTGCCCTCTCTTCAAAGTTAGAGCGACATTCAGCCCGAAGGCCGGTTCGGCCTTCGAGCATGTCGCTCTAGGCCGTCCTGACTTCGCTCAGGAACGACTGCACCGCCGACTTCAGCCCCTCGGCCTGTTGGGCCAGATCGTTCGCCGCCTCGCTCACGCTGCCCGAAGCCTGCGCCGTGTGCCCGGCGGCCTCCTTGACGCTGCTAAGGTTGCCGGAGACGGCATCCGTGCCCTTGGCGGCCTCGGTCGCGCTGCGGCTGATCTCCGACGTGGTCGCGGTCTGCTGCTCGACCGACGCCGCGATCGCCCCGGTGGTCTCGTCGATCGTCTCGACCTCGCCCACGATGGTGCGCGTACCGTCGACGGCCGACTTGGAGGCCTGCTTCACGGCTGTCAGCTGGCTCGCGATGTTGTCGGTCATCTTGCGCGTCTGGTTGGCGAGCGACTTGACCTCCTGGGCGACCACGGCGAAGCCCTTGCCGGCCTCGCCCGCCCGCGCGGCCTCGATCGTCGCGTTCAGGGCCAACAGGTTGGTCTGCTCGGCGACGTCGGAGATCTGCTCGACCACCTCGTCGATCTGCCCGACCGACTTCAGCAGCTCGTCCATCTGGGTTTCGGCGTTACGGGCACCCTGGGCGGTCGACTGCAGCTTGTTCGCCGCACTCGACACCTGACCGTTGACCTCCTGGATCGCCGCGGAGAGCTCTTCCGCGGCCGACGCCACGGTCTGCACGCTCCCGGAGGCCTGGTCGGCGCCGGAGGCGGCGGCGCTGGTCTGGGCCTCGGTCTCCTCGACCGCCGCGGAAAGCTGCTGCGAGGTCGCCTGCAGCTCGGTCGCCGCGGAGACGTCACCATCTCGACGATCCCGCCGACCTCGTGCTCGAACCGGTCGGCCAGTTCGTGCATCGCCCGGCGCTTCTCCGCCTCGGCGCGCTTCTCGGCCTCCTTCTGCTCGGCCTCCAGGCGCTCCTTCTCCTGCGCGTTGTCCTTGAACACCTGGACCGCGCCCGCCAT
>JAXHMD010000007.1:0-115124 GCA_034521655.1 Rhodovibrio sp. | reverse complement strand
GCCGCTCGACCTGCCGCACCGCCCGGCGCTGGGGCGGGAGGACTTCCTGGTCGCGGATGCCAATGAGACGGCCGTCGCCTGGATCGACCTGTGGCCCAGCTGGCCGCAGCCGGCGCTGGTGCTGCACGGGCCGGCCGGCAGCGGCAAGACCCATCTGGCGCAGGTCTGGCGCCACACCAGCGGCGCGGCGGAGGCCGATGCCGCCCGCCTGCTGGCGGCCGATCCGCCGGACCTGCTGGGCGCGGGCACCGATCTGTTGCTGGACGACGCCGACCGGGCGGTGACCAAAGCCCGCGACCGCGCGGCGGTCGAGCGGCGGCTGCTGCACCTCTACAACGTCGTACGCGAGCGCGGCGGGCATCTGCTGCTGACCGCCCGCAGCGCGCCCGCGCGCTGGGCGCTGCAGCTGCCGGACCTGCGCTCCCGCCTGCAGGCGGCGACCTGCGCGGAACTGGGCGCGCCCGACGATCAGTTGATCCAGGCGGTGCTGATCAAGCTGTTCGCCGACCGGCAGTTGCGCGTGCCGCCGGAGGTGGTGCGCTTCCTGCTCTTGCGCATGGAACGCTCGTTCGCGGAGGCCGAGCGGATCGTCGACGCGCTCGACGCCGCCTCGCTCGCCGCGCGCAAGGAGATCACCGTGCCGCTGGCCCGCCAGGTGCTGAACGCGCCGGGCCCTGACGACGACGACAACGGCGACGACAACGACAACCCAACAGGGGAGGGCGGCCATGGACCTCGGAATCGCGGGTAGGACGGCGCTGGTCTGCGCGGCCAGCCGGGGGCTCGGCTACGCCTGCGCGCACGCGCTGGCGCGCGAGGGCGTGTCGGTGACGATCGTCGCCCGAACGCAAGCCGACATCGAGCAGGCCGCGCAGGAGATCGCGCAGGCGACCGGCAGCACCGTGACCCCGGTCGCCGCCGACGTGACCACGGCGGAAGGGCGCGCGGCCGCGCTCGCCGCGTGTCCGCAGCCGGACATCCTGGTCAACAACGCCGGCGGTCCGCCGCCCGGCGACTTCCGCGACTGGGACCGCGACGATTGGATCGCCGCGCTGGACGCCAACATGCTGGCGCCGATCGAATTGATCAAAGCCACCGTGGACGGGATGATCGAGCGCGGCTTCGGCCGGATCGTCAACATCACCAGCGGGGCGGTGAAGGCACCGATCCCGATCCTGGGCCTGTCGAACGGCGCGCGCGCCGGCCTGACCGGCTTCATCGCCGGCCTCGCCCGCGAGACGGTCAAGCACAACGTCACCATCAACAACCTGCTGCCCGGCCCGTTCGAGACCGCGCGTCTGGAGGGCACCCTCAAGGCGGCCGCGGACAAGCAGGACAAACCGGTCGACGAGGTCCGCCGGGAGCGCGAGCAGGGCAACCCCGCCCGCCGGTTCGGCGATCCCATGGAGTTCGGCGACGCCTGCGCCTTCCTGTGCGCGGCCTCCAGCGGGTTCATGACCGGGCAGAACGTCCTGCTCGATGGCGGCGCCTACCCGGGCACGCTGTGACCCAGCGGCCGCCGCGCTCGCCTCTCCGCCTCCGCCGGGGACAAGGCGGTATCCGACCTCGGCGGCCCGCCCGCGCGCCGGGGGCGAGGCCTGCCGGCACTCCGGCTGGGCGCGATTGACACGCTGTCAGGCCCCGCACATCTTCCAAGCCGTGTAATCGTCCGGCAATTTTCGAAAGGCAGTTCGCCGCGATGGCTGAGGAAGTCGAGCTGAAGCTCGCCCTGGCCCCCGACGATCTCGCGCGCCTGCCGGCGAGCGCGATGGTCCGTGCGCTCGCCACCGGAAGCGGCACCACCAAGCGCCTGGACGCGACCTATTACGACACGCCCTCGCTCACTTTAAGGCGCCACGGCATCGCGCTCCGGGTGCGGCGCGACGGCAACCGCCTGACCCAGACGCTGAAGGCGCCGCTCGCGTTCACCGCCGCGGCCGCGACCGGCGACGGCGCGAGTCCGCAGCCAGATCAACGGCAACGGCCTGCAGCACCTGCAGGAGTTCGAGGCCGAGCTGGCCACGCCGGAGCCCGACCTTTCGCGGATCGAGGATCCGGAACTGCAGGCGCTGTTCCGCGCGGAATCGCTGGCCGACGAGCTGGAGCCGGTGTTCACCACGACCTTCGACCGGCGCGCGATCCCGCTGGAGATGGCCGACAGCGCGGTCGAGCTCGCGCTGGACCAGGGCTGGATCCGCGGTGCGGACGATCAGGTGGCGATCTGCGAGGCGGAGCTGGAGCTTAAATCCGGTCGGCCATCGCGCCTCTATGAACTGGCGCTGATGCTCGCGCGTGACGTCGGCTTCCGGTTGGAAGGCCAGAGCAAGGCCGCGCGCGGCTACCAGCTCTACGCAGCCGAGCCGCCCAAGCCCTACAAGGCCGCCAAGCCGGTGTTGGAGCCCGGCATGACGGTCGCGGAAGCGTTTACCCGCCAGGCGCGCTCGTGCGTTAACCAGGTCCGCGCGAACGAGGCCGCGGTGCTGGACGGCCGCGATCCCGAAGGCGTGCACCAGATGCGTGTCGGCCTGCGCCGGCTGCGCGCGCTGGTGACCACCTACAAGAGCGTGTTCGCCGAGGAACCGTACCGCTATCTGCGCACCGAGCTGCGCTGGCTGCAGCAGCAGCTGGGGTCGGCGCGCGAGTGGGACGTTTTCCTGGCGGAGACGCTGGCGCCCCTGCGCAACCGGCTGCCCTCGGAAGACAGCCTGGAGGTCCTGGAGAAAGAGGCGCGGGCGCTGCAGCGCGAAGGCTACGAGCAGGCGCGCACCGCCGTCACCGATCCGCGCACCGCCGAATTCCTGCTGCGGCTGGAACTCTGGCTGGCGGAAGGCGGCTGGCGCGCCTCCGCCGTGCCGGGCCAGTCGGACGCGGGCGACGAGCCGGTGGAGCCGTTCGCCCGCGCCACGCTCGCCCGGCGCGCCAAGAAGGTGACCAAGCTCGGCCGGCGCCACGAGACCCTGAGCGAGGGCGAGCTGCATCGCCTGCGCATCCAGTGCAAGAAGCTGCGCTACGCCAGCGAGTTCTTCGCCGGCCTGTTCCCGAAGAAGGCGACCAAGCGCTACCTGAAGGCGCTGGAGGCGATCCAGGACCGCCTGGGCGCGGTCAACGACGCCGCGACCGGGCAGCGGTTGCTGGACGACCTGGACCGCCGCCTGACCAACCGAACCAACCTCGCCAGCCACGGCGGCGGCGAGACGCTTGCCGCCAACGCGACCGGTATCGTGCTCGGCTGGCAGGCGGCGCTGATGGACCGCGAACTGCAGGCCTTCCACGCCACCTGGGACGACTTCGCGGAGCAGAAGCCGTTCTGGAAGAAGGGGTAGAGCTCCCCTCGGCCGCCAACTCATCCCCTCCGCCAATGGGAGGCAGGCGCCACGGGCGCGATGCTCACCGAGGGCAACCGGCCTTCCAGCGTGCCGCTGAACTGCTCCCGGCGCAGACTTACTAGCGCGGCTGTCGGCAATACCTGTCAGCGATCGCTTCGACACGACCGGCTTGCGGCCGGTCTCCTCAGGCATGAAGTTGTATGTTTTTCTGATAAGATAACATTCCATCATGCTGAGGAGCTTGCGCAGCAAAGCGTCGTGCGAAGACCGTGCACGGAGCGCTTGGTGAGCGATGCGAAACTTGTACCACGGAGTCTCTCGGCGATAGGGCGCGCCACTCGCAGCCCCTAGCCCGCCAAATCCTTCGGCCGGACGAAGCGCGCCAGATAGCCGGTGTCGCGGCCGATCTCCTCCCAGCTGTCGACGTCGAAGGTGAGTTCGGCGACCGCGGCGGTGGGATACTTGCTCTGCATCGTGGCGAGCGCCCGGGCCTCGCCGTCGCCGGCCAGGAGCGCGGCGGCCTCTTCCATCGCCGGGTTGTGGCCGACCAGCATCACCGTGTCGACGTGCGCCGGCGTGCCCTTGGCGATCGCGATCACCTGCTCGGGTCCGGCGTCGTAGAGCGTGCGGCGGACGTCCACCTCCGGGGCCGGCTGCAGCTCGCGGGCGACCAGGTCCCAGGTCTCCCGCGCCCGGGCCGCGCTGGAACAGACCACGAGCTCGGGCCGCCTGGCCTCGGTGCGCAGCCAGACCGCCATGCGCGGCGCCGCCTGGCGCCCGCGCGGGGCGAGCGGGCGGTCGTGGTCGGCGAGGGTGGGATCGTCCCAGCTGGATTTGGCGTGGCGCAGCAGGTAAAGCGTTTTCATCGCCGGTTCCCTGACGGTCGGGTGGTTCGGGCGAACGCGCGTTGGCGCGGGTCGGGGCCGGTTATCCGCCCGCCCACCAACATAGGGCCGGCCGGCCGGCGCTGACACCGGGTAGCGACCGCCGCCCGCGAGAAAGCCGCGCTGTCACGGGCGGTTCATTTGGCGTTGGCTGGCGAATGCCGTAGTTTGAGAATCTTGGAAGCGCGAACCGACAAGAGGCGACGTTGACCGAAAGCCAGTACCCCACGGCCCCGCAGCTCGAAGACGAAGAACGTCTGCACCTGGAAGGTGCCGCCGACGGGCGCGCCGACATGGCCGCGAGCGAGGCCGACGCCGAGGGGCGCTACATCAACCGCGAGCTGTCCTGGCTGGACTTCAACGAGCGGGTTCTGGAAGAGGCCTTCAACCACAACCACCCGCTGCTGGAGCGTCTGCGCTTCCTGTCGATCTCGGCCTCCAACCTGGACGAGTTCTACATGGTCCGCGTCGCCGGCCTGAAGGGGCAGGTGCGCGCGGGCATCACCACGCCCAGCCCGGACGGCCTGACGCCGGCCCAGCAGCTGCAGGCGATCAACAAGCGCGCGGGCGACCTGGTGCGCCGGCAGCAGGCCAGCTGGGTCGAGCTGCGCCGGCTGCTGCGCCAGGCCGATGTCAGCGTTGTCGACTCAAGCGAACTGTCCGCGGACGAGAGCGCCTGGGTCGAACGCTACTTCAAGGAACAGATCTTCCCGGTCCTGACCCCGATCGCGGTCGACCCCGCGCACCCCTTCCCGTTCGTGCCCAACGCCGGCTTCGCCATGGTGCTGCAGCTGCGCCGCAAGGAGAACGACGAGCATATCGACGCGCTGATGCTGGTGCCGCCGCAACTGGAGCGGTTCATCCGCATCCCGGTCGAGGAGGGGCGCCAGGAGGTCCGCTTCCTGCGCATCGAGCAGGCGATCGAGCTTTACCTCGACGAACTGTTTCCGGGGCTGGAAGTGATCTCGATCGGCTACTTCCGGGTGCTGCGCGACAGCGACATCGAGATCGAGGAGGAAGCCGAAGACCTGGTGCGCGTGTTCGAAAGCGCGCTCAAGCGCCGGCGCCGCGGTTCCGCGATCCGGCTGTCGATCAACGCCGAGATGCCCGAGGACCTGCGCAACTTCATCGTGCGCGAGCTCAACGTCCTGCAGGAGGACGTGTTCGAGCTGGACGGTCTGATCGGCCTGCCGGACGTCAAGCAGCTGATCGTCGAGGACCGCCGGGACCTGGTGTTCAAGCCGTTCAACCCGCGCTTCCCCGAGCGCGTGCGGGACTACGGCGGCGACTGCTTCGCGGCGATCCGGCAGAAGGACATCGTGGTCCACCACCCTTACGAATCGTTCGACGTGGTGGTGCAGTTCCTGCACCAGGCCGCCAACGACCCGGCGGTGGTGGCGATCAAGCAGACGCTCTACCGCACCAGCGAGGACAGCCCGATCATCGCCGCCCTGATCGAGGCGGCGGAGGCCGGCAAGTCGGTGACCGCGCTCGTCGAGCTGAAGGCCCGCTTCGACGAGGAGCGCAACATCCGCTGGGCGCGCAACCTGGAGCGCGCCGGCGTGCAGGTCGTCTACGGCTTCATCAGCCTGAAGACCCACGCCAAGGTGTCCCTGGTGGTCCGGCGGGAGGGCAGGGGCCTGCGCTCCTACTGCCACTACGGCACCGGCAACTACCACCCGATCACGGCGAAGATCTATACCGACCTGTCGTTCTTCACTACCGACCCGGCGCTGTGCCTGGATGCCGCGCGGCTGTTCAACTACATGACCGGCTATGCCAAGCCGACGCCGATGAAGAAGATCGGGGTCGCGCCCTTGGACCTGCGCCAGAAGCTGGTGCAGGAAATCGACAACGAGATCGCCCACGTCCAGGCCGGCCGGCCTGGGCAGATCTGGGCGAAGATGAACTCCCTGGTGGATACCGGCATCATCGAGAAGCTTTACGAGGCGAGCCAGGCCGGCGTCGAGATCGAGCTGATCATCCGCGGTATCTGCTGTCTGCGCCCGGGCGTGCCCGGCATGAGCGAGAACATCGAGGTCAAGTCGATCGTCGGCCGGTTCCTGGAACACAGCCGGATCGCCTGCTTCGGCAACGGCAGCGGCCTGCCGTCGCCGGAGGCGAATGTCTACATCTCCAGCGCCGACTGGATGCCGCGCAACCTGGACCGACGGGTGGAGACGCTGGTACCGGTGGAAAACGCGACCGTGCACCAGCAGATCCTCGACCAGATCATGATCGCCAACCTGAAGGACGCGGCCCAGTCCTGGGAGATGAACCCGGACGGCAGTTGGGGCCGGGTCACATCCGAGGAGGACGCGTTCAGCGCCCACACCTACTTCATGACCAACCCCAGCCTGTCCGGCCGCGGCAGCGCCCTGCGCAAGGCCAAGAAGGCGCCGCGGCTGCAGCTGGGCCGCGGCTAACCTCTGGTCCCAAGCGCGTTCTGGCGGTACGACTTGCGCATGGCGCCTTCAGCCTCCAGCTCCGCCCGCTTGTCCGCCGCCGACACCGTGCCCGCCGGCCTGGGCGAGGCCCGGGTCGGCGTGGTCGACGTCGGCTCCAACTCGATCCGGCTGGTCGTGTTCGACAAGCTGGACCGTGCGCCCACGCCGGTGTTCAACGAACGGGTGCTGTGCGGGCTCGGCCGCGGCATGGACCAGACCGGCCGGCTGAACGACGAGGGGGTCAAGCTGGCGCTCACCAACCTCGACCGCTTCGCCCGGATCGCCCGGGCGATGGAGGTCGGCCGGCTCGACCTGATCGCCACCGCCGCCACCCGCGACGCGGAGAACGGTCCGCAGTTCGTCGCCGACGTCGAACGGCGCACCGGCTGCCAGGTCACCGTATTGTCGGGTCTCTCGGAAGCGCGGCTGGCGGCGCTGGGCGTGGTCTCCTCGATGCCGGACGCGACCGGGCTGATGGGCGATCTGGGCGGCGGCAGCCTGGAACTGGTCCGGCTCGACCAAGGCGCGCTGGGCGACGCGGTCAGCCTGCCGCTCGGCCCGCTGCGCCTGGCGGAGGTGTCCGGCGGGGAGCGGGACGCCGCGGTGGCGGAGATCGACCGGCAGCTGGACACGGTCGGCTGGCTGACCGAGGCCGGCGGCGCCGACTTCTTTCCCGTGGGCGGGGCGTGGCGGGCGCTGGCGCGCATCCACATGGAGCAGACGCAGTACCCGCTGCACGTGATCCACGGCTATACCCTGCAGCGGCGCACCGCCCAGGACATGGCCCGCGTCGTCTCGCGCCTGGGGCCGCGCTCGCTCTCCCGCATCCGCGGGGTGTCCAAGCGCCGGCTGGAGACGCTGCCCTACGCCGCGCTGTTGATGGGCCGGGTGCTGCGCCGCCTGCGCCCGGAGCAGGTGACCTTCTCCGCCTTCGGCCTGCGCGAGGGGCACGTGTTCGACCAGCTGAGTCCCGAGCAGCAGAAGCGCGACCCGCTGATCGCCGCGGCGAGCGACCTTGCCCGGGCGGAAGGCCGGTTCGGCGACCTGGGCGAGGAGATGTACGCCTGGACCGAGCCGCTGTTCCGCGACGAGACGCAGGAGGAGCGGCGCCTGCGCAAGGCGGCGGGGCATCTGGCCGACATCGCCTGGCGCGAGCACCCGGATTACCGTTCGGTGCAGGCGCTCTACCGGATCCTGCGGCTGCCGCTGTTGGCGCTGAACCACGCCGAACGCGCCTTCCTGGCCTATACCGCGTTCATCCGCTACGGCGGCAAGCCGCACGAGGACGCGGCGCAAACCCCGCGCCAGCTGATGACCCCCCGGCTGATCGAGCGCGCCGAGATCCTCGGCAACGCGCTGCGCCTGGGGATCACCGTCTCCGCCGGCACCCGCGGCCTGCTCGAAAGCGCCCGGCTGGAGTGGGACGGCGACACCCTGAACGTCCGCTTGCCCGAGGACACCAGCGCCGCGCCCGGCGAGGTGGTGGAGAAGCGCCTGAAGGCGCTGGTGAAGGCGGTCGGCGCGAAGCGGGGGGACGTGTTCTGATCTTGGGCCGCGCTACCGGCCCTTCGCCAGGCCCGACGGCGCACCGAGTTTTCTTACAGAACTTTTTCGTATTTCGTTTACCTTATTCGGGTACATTCGGGCGCTTGTACGCTTAGCCGACCACCGCGCGAGCATCAGATGGGCCAGTCTTCCGCCGTGGAGCGCGTCATCGCCGAGATGTTGACCGTCATGGGGCAGGCCTCTGACGGCGCGTGGGCGTTCGATCTGGACGCGCGTACGCTGCAGCGCTGCCCGCGCTGGTACGCGGCGCTGGGTCTGGCGCCCACCGATGCCGCGGTCCCGCTGGACCAGGCGCTGGGCCAAATCCACACCGACGACCGGGGCGAGGTGGAGGCCGCGCTTGCGCGCGCGGACCATGCCTATGGCGGGCTCGATTACACCTACCGGGTGCGCGCGGCCGACGGGACCTGGCTGTGGGTGCGCGAGCGCGGCGGCCCGGCCGACTTGGCGGCGCTCGGCGACCGGCGGTTCCTGATCGGGTCGATCGTGGCGGTCGACCAGAACCCGGCCGACCAGAGCCTGCGGGAGAGCGAGAAGCGCTTCCGGCTGCTCGCCAAGAACCTGCCGGGGGCGATCTTCCGCTACCTGCGCTATCCCGACGGCACCGACGGCATCGAGTACATGAGCCCGGGCTGCGCGCTGATCTGGGAACTGTCGGCCTCCGACCTGCAGGCCGACCCGACGCCGATCTGGGCGCTGGTGCATCCGGACGACATGCCGGACTTGGTCGAAAGCGTGAACGCCTCGGCCGAGCAGCTGGCGCCCTGGTGCTACGTCTGGCGGATCACCACGCCGTCGGGCAAGACCAAGTGGCTGCACGGCCGCGGCCAGCCGGAGGCGCGCGCCGACGGCACGGTCGTCTGGCACAGCCTGATCCTGGACATCACCGAGCAGAAGACCGCGGAGGCGGAGGCCCAAGCGGCCCTGCTCGCCGCGGAAGCGAGCAACCAGGCGAAAACGCATTTCCTGGCGTCGATGAGCCACGAGATCCGCACCCCGCTCAACAGCATCATCGGCTTCGCCGAGATCATGGCGTCGGCCTATTTCGGCGCCCACGCGTCCCCGAAATACCAGGAATACAGCGGGCTGATCGCGAAATCGGCGAAGCACCTGTACGGGCTTCTGGGTGACCTGCTCGACGTCTCGCGGATCGAGGCGGGGGAAGTGACCCTCGAGGAGGAGGCGTTCGACGTCGCCGAAGCGGTCGGGTTCTGCACCACGCTGCTGAACGAGAAGGTCCAGGCGCGTGCGATCGATCTCAAGGTCGAGGGGGTCGACGGCGTGTTTCTGCGGGCCGATCCGACCCGCTTCCGTCAGGCGCTGCTCAATCCGCTGGCGAACGCGATCCGGCACACGCCGCCAGGCGGCCAAATCACCATCCGGCTCACCATCGCGCAGACGCTCCAGATCGACGTGATCGATACGGGCGAGGGCATGTCGCACGAGGATATCCGCAAGGTGGCGGCGCCGTTCGCCGGCGGCGCACGGTCGCCCTACACCAGCCAGCACGGCGCCGGCATCGGCCTCTACATCACCCGCAACGTCTTGCAGGCCCATGGCGGCAGTCTGCGCATCACGAGCGACCCGGGACGCGGCACCTGTGTCTCGCTGCAATATCCGCTAAGCCGCATGACGACCCGGCCCGCGCCTGTCGACTCGGCGTCGAGCGCGCACGCCGGGCCAGGGATCGCCTGACGCCATCTTGCGGGCTTGCGGCCCACGCCCGCTCTTGCACCCTGCGGGCCGCGGACGCCAGCATCGCGCAACGCCCGTCGGGGCCGTCGGCGGGCCGTTCGCGTGTCCCAAGGGAAAGCCCGTCGATGGCCGACTACACCCTCTATTACTGGCCCGCGCCGTTCCGCGGCGAGTTCGTCCGCGCCGTGCTCGCCCACGCCGGCGCCACCTGGGACGAAGCCGACCCGGAGCAGATCGTCGACCTGATGCAGGCCGCGCCGGCGGACCAGCCGGTGCCGTTCGTGGGCCCGCCGGTCCTGGTCGACCACGCGGCCGGCCTGTCGCTAGCGCAGCTGCCCGCGATCCTCGCCTACCTCGGCGACAAACACGGCCTGATCCCGTCCGATCCCGCGCCGGCGGCGCTCACGCACAAGATCGTCGCGGATGCGAGCGACGTGCTCTACGAGATGACCCGCCATCACGGCGCGCAGCTGTGGGACCAGGCCGCCTGGGACGCCTACCGCCCGCGGCTGGCGCGCTGGATGGCCGTGTTCGAGCAGCACGGCCGCCGGCACGGCCTGACGGCGGAGACCGGCACGCTGCTGGGCACCGCCGAGCCCGGTGTCGCCGATCTCACGGCGTACGTGCTGTGGGGCGTGATGACGGCGAAGCTGCCCGCCCTGCGGCCGCTGCTGGACGCCGAGGCACCGGCGGTCGCCGGCCTGAGCGACCGGCTCGCCCAGCGCCCGGAGCAGGCCGAATTGCGCCGGTCCAGCGACGCGGCGTTCGGCGACACCTGGTGCGGCGGCGAGATCGAGGCGTCCCTGCGCGCGGTGCTGTAGCGACGGCTACCGCGCGCGGCGCCTGTCGGCGTAGGAACGTGCCGCCGCGCCGGCGTAGAGCTGGCGGACCTTGCGGACGTAGTTCTGCGTCTCGGGGTAGGGCGGGATGCCGCCGTAGCGATCCACTTTCCCCTCGCCCGCGTTGTAGGCGGCGAGGACGTGGTCGAGCTCGCCGTCGAAGCGCTCGATCAGCCAGGCCAGGTACTTGACGCCGCCGGCGACGTTCTGGCGCGGATCGAACGGGTCGCGCACGCCGAACCGCTCGGCCGTGGCCGGGATTAACTGCATCAGCCCTTGCGCGTTCTTCGGGCTGACCGCCTGCGGATCGAACGCGGATTCCACCGCGATCACACTCAACACGAGGTCGGCGTCGAGGCCGTGGTACGCGGCGAGCGGCGCGACGATCGCGCGGATCTCGTCCGGCGCCCGCAGCCGCGCCGCGCCCGGCGGATGGGCGCGGGTGCCGTGCGGCAGGGCCCAGCACGCCGAACGCGCCGCGGGGGCGGCGGTTGGGATCAGGCCGCGCAGGCCGCGGGCGGCGCGGGAGCCCTTAGCGGCCGCGTAGTCCAGCCAGGCGGCGGCCTGGCCGTCGTCCGCCGTCACGCCGGTGCCGTGCAGGAACAGCCAGCCGATCCGGTAGGCCGCGGCCGGATGCCCCCGCTCCGCTGCCCGGCAGTAGAGGCCGATCGCCGCGCGCAGGTCGGCGGCCCGGTTGAGCCCGTGTTCCGCGCGATAGGCGGCGAGGTAGAGCGCGTCCGCGTCCGCGTCGCCCGTGAGGCGCACGTTGGGCGGCAACGGGCCTTGCAAAGACCCGGCCGAGCCGCCGGCAAGCGCCGCGGCGGGCGCGAGCAGTGTGAGCGCGAGCGCGCACAGCGCCGCGCCCGCACATCGGCGCAGGCGGTCTCGTACCCGTCGATCTCCGTGGGCTTCAGACCAAGGCAGGTCCAACACGCGCTCCCGCTACGGTCCCGCAACAGACGTTTGCTGCCGCGATACGATACCGGCGCGAGCGCGTCGGAGGCTCCC
The DNA here is from genome assembly GCA_034521655.1 of Rhodovibrio sp. Lineage (GTDB taxonomy): Bacteria > Pseudomonadota > Alphaproteobacteria > Kiloniellales > Rhodovibrionaceae > Rhodovibrio. The sequence goes on along the minus strand of JAXHMD010000007.1, from coordinate 103,359 downwards.
ATGCAAGCGCGTTAAGACTTAAGAGGGCTGGCGGCTCTATCGGGAATGATGAGCCGGTCCGGATCACGCGTTTGGGTGACGCACGGATCTGCGGCCGGCCGCCAGATGGACCGCCCACGGGAATCCTAGGGCAAGATGCTGGAAGGTGGGATCACCTTCCAGCTGAATCTTGCCCTAGCGCCTTCTCCTCCGCGCCGCGCTCGCCTACGCCTGTGACACCTGGTGAGGGGCGAGAGCGGGACGTCGCTCAGCGCGGTCCTCTAGGACGGGAGAATGACGTCGCCTTCCGGGCTCATTCGTCCGGCCAACCGGCCGTGGCGTTGGGCGCGACAATGGCCACCGGAATGTCCGTAGCGGTTCCAGCAGAGTGTGACGCTGTTGCGACTTTCTCGCCGCGTCTTACCGATCGACGTTAACCGCAGATAACATCTGTTGACATTGCTGGACGACACGTTAGGGTTGTACGAGATTCATCCAACATCTGTATCAGGTGTGTCCTCGTGGATTTCAAACCCTCTCGGCAGAATGGTCCGGTGCGCGGTGCGTATCGGGCACCGGCTCACGACGGGACGACGGAACGTACCCGTGTCGCCATTCCTCTCCGCGACGGTGTCACCACCGAATTCATTACCTTTCATAACCTGCCGGACGGCAAAGAGCATTTTGCCGTGCAGGTCGGCCGGTTGCAGGCCGGAACGCCGCCACTGGTGCGGATCCACTCTGAGTGCGTGACCGGCGACGTGTTCGGGTCGTTGCGATGCGACTGCGGCGAGCAACTCCGTGAGGCGATCGAGTTGCTCGAAGCGCACGGCGGTCTGCTGCTCTATCTGCGCCAAGAAGGCCGAGGCATCGGTCTGGTTGCGAAGATCGACAGCTATCTCCTGCAGGATCGGGGGTTGGACACCTACGAAGCCAACGAGGCGCTGAATTTCGAGCGCGACGCGCGGACCTACGATGCCGCCGCGGCGATGCTGCTGGCGCTGGACGTACAGCGGGTCCGGCTGCTGACCAACAATCCATGCAAGGTTCAAGGCCTCAAGCACGCGGGCGTCGAGGTGGTTGAGCAGTTTCCGACCTCGGCTTTTCGTAACGCCCACAACGAGCGGTACATCGACGCCAAGATCTCCAAGGGCGATCACAGGTACAAGGACGCGTGATGGGCGCCGGGGCCATGCTGCTGGGCCATACGACGGACCGAGGTTGCGACCTGTATCGCCGGCCGGTCGCACGCGTGCACGGGCTTGCGTCGTATACACGTGAGCCCGTGGACGAGACGGCGGCATGCTGATGGCAGGTGAGACAGAGGCGCCGGCGACGGCCGCCCGCTGGAGCCAGTCCGACGTGCATTTTATGCGTGAGGCGCTGCGTCTGGGCGCGACGAACCCGCATGCGACGGCGCCCAACCCTTCGGTCGGGTGTGTGATCGTCAAGCACGGCACAGTGATCGGCTGGGGCGCCACCCTGCCGCCCGGCCAGGCCCACGCTGAGCGGGTCGCCCTCGATCGCTGCACCGAAAGCACGGCGGGCGCGACCGTCTACGTCACGCTGGAGCCGTGCACCTTCGAGGGGCGGACCGGTCCGTGCACGGCGGCCTTGCGGGACGCCGGGGTCGCGCGCGTGGTCTACGCCCTGGCAGACCCGAACCCGCGGATGGCGGCGCGCGCGGATCAGATTCTCGAGGCCGCGGGCATCCGGGTGGACAGCGGTCTGCTCGCCGGCACGGCTGAGCACCTGCATGCCGACTTCCTGTTCCGCCATCGCCGGGGACGACCGCGGGTATGCGCGCCGCTGGCGCCGGCACCGTCCCCGCTCGTTTCCTCCGACGGCGCGGTGCCGGCGGTAGCCGGGGCCGGCGACCTGTCGGCCCGGGCTTCGGCGCAGCGCGTCTGGGCGCACGTGGGAACACTCGTGACCTCGGCCGAACGGGTGCTCGGCGATCCGGATTGCTATGCGAATTCCAGTGATCGCTGGGCTGCCGGCGGTCTTGACCCTGCTGGTCTTGGGCGACGCCTACGCCAACGCCCGCGTGCGTCAGGCCTTGGGCACCCGCTCGCTGACCTACAAGCCGCTTCGCGGACCGGCATGCGACCCGGCGGGTCGGCGGCGGTCGTTCACGACGATCGACTTCGACAGGCGCACGGGCGCGGGCGGCGGCGCGCTGGTGGATCTGCTCGCGGGGTTGGACGCCAACACCGTCGCCCTGGACGGGTGTCCCTACATAGTGAACCTGTTCGCCTCTCAAGACCTGCTGGACACGCTGACGGTCGACCTGCCGTCGGCGGCGTGTGGTTGCGCGCCGGGACACGCCGCGTCGTGGCCCGACCCCGCGCGCGACCCCGCGATCGGTTTTGCCTTCACCGGTGTCACCGTCGTTGGCGACGCCCTCAGGATCGAATTCTCTAGAAAACCCGGGAAGCCGTCCGATGCCTTGGAATATTGATACAGACACGCGCCATTACACGCTCGTCTGCGCTTCGCCGAATCCCGTCTCGATCAGCCGGATCGGCACCCAAGCGGTTGCCGCCCATCTGAAGATGCACGGCGTTCCGGCGCAGACATTCGATCTGCAGGACTTTCCGCCGCTGTGGATGCGCAAGGACACGCAGGAAACCCTGCCGGCCCCGTGGACCGACCTGCGCACCAGCGTCCAGTCGGCACAGGCGCTGATCGTTTGCGGTCCGGTTTATTATTACGACGCCGGATCGCCATACAACATCCTGATGGAAGCCCTGGGCCCCAGTCTGGCCTGGAAACCCGTGCTGCTCTGCGCCGCCGCGGGCTCACTGCGCAGCCATCTCGCGATCGGGGCGTTGATGCAGAACCTGATCTTTGAGCACAGCAGCTTTGTCTATCCCCAGTCGGTTCTCGTCACCAAGGACGATCTGGAAACGGAGACGACCTTCAAGCCGGGTGTGATCGACCGGTTCACGCAGGCACTCGATGGGTTCGCCGCCTTCGCGACCGCGACGGCAGGGCTGCACGTGAATGACCCCGAATTAGCCAGCTAACCCCGAAGGCACCGAGAGACGCCGGCCGATTAGAACATGCAACCGATCGAGGGTGCCCGCATCAACGAGATGAATTATCGCCAGGCGATGGCGCTGCCGGCCCATTTCGAAGCGTCCCGGTTCCAGGGCAATTCGCGCGCCTATGCGACCTACTTCGGTATCGAAGTGTCGCGCCTGGCGGAGATGGTGGAGGACGTCCGGACGCCGCTCGAGGAGCGCTACGCGATTGGGAACATTCTCGCCTTGCGCGGCGACCCGCGCGTGGCGACCGAGAGCCCTGCGATGATCGCGCTCGCCGGCGGTACGGCCATGATCGGGACGGATCCGGCCGAGATCTCCGCACTTGCCGCCCGCTACCGGGACGTCGGCGTTCTTGAGGCGTGGCTGGAGAAGGAAACGCCGCGGCATGCGTGCACGGTGGCCCCGTTCAGGATGGCCAAGTACCCGGTCACCAACCAAGAGTACCTGGCGTTCCTCGAGGACACGCACTCGGCGTTTCTGCCCACTTCCTGGCGGTTCGGCCGGTTTCCGGAGCACCGGGCGAACCATCCCGTCTACTCGGTCTCGCCGGAGGCTGCCGACGCCTACGCGATTTGGTTGTCGAAGCGGACCGGACGCAGTTTTCGCCTGCCGCGCGAGGTGGAATGGGAGTTCGCCGCGGGCGGGGCGCAGGGCTTCGAGTTTCCGTGGGGCGACACCTTCCGCGCGGCGGCGTGCAACACGCTCGAACTCGGTGTGCGCGCGACCACGCCGGTGGGTATTTTCCCGGAAGGCAACGCCCGTTCCGGTTTCGCCGACATGGCGGGCAACGTCGAGGAATTGGTGGGCGACGTTTACCGGCCGTATCCGGGCGGGCAGGCGGTGGAAGACGACATCGCGCGCGCAAATCCCGATTACCGGATGACCCGTGGGGGCGGGTTCACCCGTTTCGCCGATCTGGCGCGCTGCCGGCGCCGGCATGGCTATATCGCCTCGCCACTGTACGCCATCGGCTTTCGGCTATGTGAGGATTGAAAATGTCTGACGACATCTCCAGCCTGGTGTTTCTGGTCTACGCGCGCAGTCATGTCCGCCTCGAGCTCGACGAAGCTCTGCTGACGGCGAACGCCGGCCGTCAGATTCATCTCATCACCACCGAAACGGTTACTTTCGCGATCCAAAACGGCGATCCGGAGCGCGCGCGCGTGGTGGTACATCGCTACCGGGATCGTACGGACATTACCGAGGGCGAGGTCCATGACCTGATCGCCAGGGTTCTGGACGGCCGAGAGCTACCCATTCACGTCACCTCCCTCTCGGAAAGCACGGTTGAGTTGGTCGGGCGGGTCAACCTGCGGCTCGGGCTCGCCGAACGCGATTACGGGCACTTCGTCCACAAGGACCGGATGAAGCAGGAAGCCGCCGCGCTCGGGGTTCGGACGCCGCGGTATCACGTCTGGGACCGGCGGCGGTTCCTCGATGAGGGTCCGGCGTACCTGAAAGAAGTCATGTCCGATGTGGGTCTGCCGTGTTTCGTCAAGCCGACGAACCTCTATGGCGGTATCGGAACCCGCATGCTGGAGACTCGCCAAGCCATCCACGATTGGGCGCTGCAGCGCCGGTACGACGCGCAGCGATACGAATGCGATGAGTACATCGACTGGCCGATCTACCAGTGTGATTCGATCGTGTGTCAGGGCGTAACCGAGTTCTGCCAGGTCAGTGTGGGATCGCGCCCCTGGGCGGACATCTACGGCGGACACAACGTTGGCATTCGGACCCTGCACCCGGACGATCCGCTGCGGGCCCGGCTGACCGCGGTCGCCGAGCGGATCAATGCCGGGTTCTTGAACGGCGGCAGTGGGGTGACCTGCCTGGAGCTGTTCGTCACCGCGGAGGACGTGGTCTTTCTGGAAATCGGCTATCGCCCGGCGGGCGCCGGCATGGCGTCCTCTCCCTATTACCGGCAAAGCCAGAACGTGCATCTGAACGAAGCGCACGTCCTGGCCCAAGTGGACCCTACATGGCGACCGCGGCCAACGTTCCGCAGCCACGTCGCCTGGGTGGTCGTACCGCAGCCGATGGGCGAAGGCGTGTTGGCCCGGATCGTCATGCCCAGCCTGGATTGTCAGACGCAGATGTACTGGAACGTCGACGTCGGTAGTCCGGTCGGTGCCAATGCCGGGCTCGACCGCTACGCCGGGGCGTTTTTGCTCTGGTCAGACTGCTATACGAGCTTGACGGAGTCCTACCAGCGCGTGCTTGACGAATGTCGCCTGGAATTGGTGGCCGCGCATGTCTGACCGTTGGGCCGGGCCGTTTTCCCGGACGCGTGCGCAGGACCTGGCGCTGGAACCGGTCTGGACGGAAATCTTCGGCAAGATGACGGCGTTCCGGCAGTCGCTGGTGATCATCGCTGCCGCCGAGCTTGGATACTTCGACGTGATCGACCGGCCAGAAAGCCGTGACGAGATCGCCCAGCGTCTCAAGATCACCCCCGTCGGCGCAGCGGTTATTGTCAACGCGCTGGCTGCCCTCGCGTTGGTCGAACAGACCGGCGGCCATTACCGGCTGCGCCGGGACGTCGCCAAGCTGTTTCGGCCCGGGTCCGGGTACGACATACGATACAACATTGTCGCGTTGAAGAAGGAGGTCGATGTCTGGAGCCGGATGGCCGGGATCCTGACCGGGCGGTCGGGGCGCGACGAGGACTACACGCGCGAACTGTTCGACGGACGGATCCGATGGTTCGAGGGGCTCGGCCTGCTCAACCGTCTGGATCATGAGCAAATCTTGCCGAAGTTGGCAGGCTACCTGCCGCCGCAGGCGGAGGTTCTCGATGTCGGGGGCGGCGAGGGGTACTACGCCAAGCGGCTGTGCGAGGAGACCTCGCTGTTCCGGATCGACATTCTCGACATCCCCACGGGCTTCTCGATCTCCGAGGAAATCAACGCCGACCGGCTTGCGGCCGGTCGGGTACGGCATCTCTCCGGGGACGCCCGCGAGCTGGACGCCGACGCGGCCTACGACGTTGTTTTATTGAACGAACTTCTGGAGCTGTTCGAGCGCGAGGAAAAGCGTTCGATCTTCCAGCGCGCCGCTGCGGCCGTGCGACCCGGCGGCTGGCTGGTCGTCACCAAGTTCCCATTGACCCGGCAGGGAACGGGGCCCGGCCGCTTTCCGCTCTTCTCGGTGCGTATGCACATGAAATTCACGGAAGGCTACCTGGAAGCCGACGACGACGTCATCGACTGGGCGCTCGCTGACGGTCTTAGCGTCTTCGAGATCCTTCGACTCAATCGCACCACCATGGTGTTCCAAAAGAGACAGGAGACCTGATCATGGAGCATTCCAGAACGTCGCTCGGCCCGTCCACACGGACCAGAGCCGTCTTGAGGCCGTAGCCACCGCATATCGCCGGTCATGCCTGCTGTTCGCGGCCATCGATCTTGGCATCTGGCAGTATTTCGAGGATCACGGCGAACCGGTCGCGGTGTCGGACCTTGCCGCTTACGTCGGCGTCGATCCCGCCCGGCTCCAGGTGTTGTTGAATTGCCTGTGTCAAGCCGACGTGGTCGACATTCATCCCGACGGCCGGGTCAGTTCCCGGCTGATCCATGCCCTTGGGGATCAGAACGCCAAGCCCGCCGTGATGAACTATCGCGACGAGCTGACGGACTGGATGCGGCTGGGCGAGCGTCTGGCGCACCCGGATACGGACCACCGCGAGAGCCGGACGTTCAGCACCGAGGAGGTTGTGCCTATCTCGACATGGTGAAGCTGTCCAATGCTCCGCGCGCACCGCTGCAAATCGGGGTCATCTGCGACAAGCGGGGGTCATTGAGCAGCGTGCTCGACATTGGCGGCGGCCATGGCCTGTACACCGAACTCGTCCTGCGCAGATACCCGGACGCCGAGGCCACGATCCTCGATCTGCCCGCTGCGATCGGCTACGTGCGCGAGCGCTTCCCGCGGATCTGCGCGCCCGCCTCTCGCTGCAGGAAGGCGATGCGCGCGACACCGTCGTGGATCGGACGTTCGACCTCGTTATGGTGAACGATGTTCTGCACAGTTTCACCCACCAGTGGAGAAGCCTGCGTCCCAGCAAGTGGTGTCGCGGTCAGCGCCGGCCACCGCGCGCGGAGCGCCTTCGTAACGCGTAGCGCGGGCGGCCGGCGGCGGCCATCGGGTGTCTCCGTTACGGTTGGGTAGAACCACCTGACCAACGGCAAGGGAGACGATCCCGATGACCAACCCCAAGATGGACCAGCTGCAGGCCGCAGTTCAAAACGCCGACGACGGCGACTTCCTGCGCGAGCTGATCGGCTTTGCCGCCCAGCGGCTCATGGACCTGGAAGTCGAGGCGTTCACCGGCGCCGGCTACGGCGAGCGCAGCGCGGAGCGGCAAACACGCCGCAACGGGTACCGCGATCGCCAGTGGCAGACCCGAGCTGGTGCCGTCGATCTCCAGGTGCCGAAGCTCCGCCAGGGCTCGTACTTCCCAAGCTTTCTGGAACCGCGCCGGGCCACCGAGAAGGCCCTCGTGGCCGTCATCCAGGAAGCCTACGTCCACGGGATCTCGACGCGCGCCGTCGACGACCTGGTACACGCCATGGGCGGCACCGGCGTCTCAAAGTCCGAGGTCTCGCGGCTGTGCAAGGAGATCGATGAACGCGTGCAGGCGTTCCTGAACCGGCCGCTCGAAGGCGACTGGCCGTTTGTCTGGCTGGACGCGACCTACGTCAAAGCCCGGCGCAACCAGCGGATCGTGTCGCTGGCGGTGATCATGGCGGTGGGCGTCAACACCGATGGCCGCCGGGAAGTGCTGGGTATGAAGATCGGCCTATCCGAGGCCGAGACCTTCTGGACGGAATTCCTGCGCGAGTTGACGAGCCGCGGGCTGCGCGGCGTCCAACTCGTCATCGCCGACGAACACCAGGGCCTCAAGGCCGCCGTGGAGAAGGTGCTGGGCGCCACGACGCAGCGCTGCCGCGTCCACTTCATGCGCAACGTACTGGCGCGCGTGCCCAAGGCGCAGAAGTCCATGGTCTCGGCCATGGTCAAGACGGCGTTCACGCAGGAGAAGCCGGAGGATGCCCACCAGCAATGGCGGGAGGTCGCTGATCGGCTGCGACCGCAGTTCGACAAGGCAGCGCAAGTGATGGACGCCGCCGAGCACGACGTGCTCGCGTTCATGCAGTTCCCGAAGGAGCTACGCACCAAGCTACACAGCACGAACACGCTCGAACGACTCAACAAGGAGGTTAAGCGCCGAACCAACGTGGTCGGCATATTCCCGAACGAAGAGGCTGTCGAGCGCCTGGTCGGCGCCGTGCTGCTGGAGCAGCACGAGGACTGGGCCGTCACCCGCCGCTACATGCCGGTGGAAACGCTCCAGGCGCTATGCCAGCCTGAGAATACTGACACTCCGCCGGCTCTCGCCGCGGAGTAGCCGCGCCCAACCCGCGGCGACATACCGGTGGCCGGCTCTGTTACACCACGCCCCGGGACGCAATCGTGAGAAACAACGGATAATCGGCAACGCGGTACAGGCTCTCAAACCCCGAGGCCGGCTGGCCTGTTGCAAATACTACCTGGACGCCGACGATGTCCGGTCGGACATGAATAACCACATGTTTTCGCTAAAAATGGTGTTGAACAGCGCCGAAGGGTATCTGGAGTCCAATCAGGAAGTCGAAGCAATCATGCGCGACCACGGCCTAGTCGACCTGGAAACCGTCGTGGTCCGACACGATGCCCCGACGGTTGTGCAGCTGGGCACCCGGCCGTAATCGGATGGCGAACCCGTTCGACAATATGTACGAGTCCTTCGGGCTGTTCGGCCGGGCCACCTGCGGGTGTCCCGATCCAGATGTCGGCAGGCGTCGACTGGCCGGAAGCCGGGGACACGGTGATCGGCCGCTTGAAGCACGAGTTGGACACGGCCGTAGGGGCTACCGCCGACTACGGCCGCTCGAGCGGCGGCAAAGTGCTGACCGACCTGCTGGCTCATGTCGAACGCCGTTTGGCGGGCCGGCGGACGCGCGTTGCCGCGGTGATTACGGGTGGCACGTGCGACGGTGCGCATGTCGTCGCGACCATGCTGTCCCGGGACGGGCGCATTCGCGCCGGCGACCGCTGCTTGGCGATCGGTCTCTCGTTTCCCTACTACTACGAACTCTTCACCGGGTTGGGTCTGGATTACGTAGAGTGCATCGACGAACAGGCGCTGATGCCCTCGACCGACGAGATCGTCCAGACGGTTGAGACCGTCCGGCCACGCGTGATCGTCCTGATGCTGCCGCACAACCCGACCGGCTGTCTGCTCGCAGCCGCCGATTACGCGCGGATCATCCGGGCGGCGCGGTCGGTCGGTGCCGTCGTGTTCTGCGACCGAGTGTGCATGATGACGTGGGACTACACGCCGGACTTGATGGGCGCCTTTCACGACGCCACCGCCGCCGGGGATGTCTTCGTTTTCGACTCCCTGGCGAAATCCGACAGCCTAGCGGGTCTGCGCGTCGGATACCTGCTGTGCGCGCCGGATCGCGCGGCGTCGGTCGAACGGGAGATCCGCTACCGGATTCTTAATCCGATCGTGTTCGGGACCCCGACGCTCGTTTTCGCCCGGCTGGCCACCCTCGGTTACGCCCAACGCACCCCCGCAGGCGCGTTCCTTGCGCGGCTGCTTTCACGCTACAGCGACCGGTTCTACCGCGACTATCCGGTGTCCTTCCGCGACCCGTTCGAGGCGACCGACGTGCAAGGCGAGGTAGCGGCCTACAATCACGAGCAGGACAGCCTGCGACGCCGCATCCAGACCAACTTCGCGCAGATCGAAGAAGTTTTCGGTGCTGATGTCGTCAAACCGCTGCGGCTGGACGGCGGCTTCAATGTTCTGCTGGAGACCGGGCAGATGGCGGCGGAACGGGAGTGTGAACATCAAATCCGCCTGTGGACGGAGTGCGCGGTCGCTGTGCTGACGGAGCGTTGCTTCCGGGCGTCGAAGGTCGCGAAGGCGACCTATGCCGTTCGACTGGGGCTGTCACTGGAGCCCGCGGAGTTCCGCGCGGGGTTGGATCGGTTGCAGGGCTTCTATGCGCAAGCCTGAGCCCACACCGGGTCCGACGCCCCGCTTTGGCGGGTCGATCCAACAGGCGCGGGCGCCGCAATGACCCCGATCTTGTATTTTCTGGTGTCAAATCTGTTGGCTTCGGTATCGATGGGCGTGATTCTGGTGATCGTGCCCTGGACCCTGGTCTCCCAGATCGGCGGGCAGATGTTGATCTACGTCAGCGTCGCCGCGCTGGGCCTATTGGTCCTGCTTCGCCAACGCATCTATCTGATGCTGTCCAGCGTGCCGTCCCAAAACGTGATGGCGGTCAACATGGTGATTGCCGCGGGCGTGCTGTCACTGCTGCTGTTCTTGCAGGATAGTGAAGCCGTGCTGGTGTTCGTCATGTTCGCCAGTCAGATATATATCTACTTCTATTATGTTGCCCGCGCGGTTCTGACCAAGCAGATCGTCGCCGGAGCCAGCTACGCGAAATACAACGGGATCCTCGAAGTCGAGAACCAAGCCTCGACCTTCATCGCGGGCGGCGTTGCGGCATACCTGATTAGCCTCGAACAGATCATGTTCGCGCACGTGTTCGCCATGTCGATGGTGGGTCTGCTGGTGGCCGCCGGTCTTCTGTTCACGAAGGTTCGTCCCGTGCCGACAGTGGAGGTGCCGGGGCCTTCGGCGATCGAGCCGCGGAAAATCCGCCTCGGGCTCGTGATGATCGCTTTGGGCGCCAGCGCAACCTTCATTTGCGTCAAGCTTCTCGACGTCATCAACCCGATCTACGTGGTCGAAGTGCTGAAGGAATCGCCCAAAGTTATCGCCATATCCGGTATCTGCTACACTGTGGGTGCGATCGGCGCGGGCGTGCTCGGGGCAAGCCAACGCGTGAAGGCGTACGAGGTTCAGACGATCCTGGTCGCGCTGCTCGGGTTTCTGACGTTCTGCGCCCTGTTCGCGTTGCTCTCGAACATCGAGTTGTTCTATCTCAGCTGGGCTGCGTGGGGTCTGTTCAACAGCCTCAGCCGGATTTCATGGCATACCCTTGCCATGAACCGGCTGGACGTTCAGGCGTCGGCGAACTTCTTCAGCAGCATAACCATGCTCGTCGACTTCAGCCGTATCGCCCTGCTTTTGATCTATTCAGCGGGTATCGCCTACTTCAGCGCTGAAGTATCGTTCGTTTATCTCACCGCCATCTGTGTGATCGGCGTGTATCTGGTGCTGCTCGGGCGTGCATGGATCCGCCAGGAGAAGGTCGCGACGGTGTAGGGCAAGATGCTGCGAGGGAGAATCACCTTCCCAGCTGAAATCTTGCCCTCTCTTCAATAAGTAAGAGCGACATTCAGCCCGAAGGCCGGTTCGGCGTTCCAGCGTTCCGCTGGAATGGCCTGTCGCGGTACGCGTGCGCCAATCTCAACACGGAAGCGCAGATCGCGACGATGGGGGAACCTTCGAGTTGTCGCGCGCCTGCAAAAGCCGGCCGTCGCGGCCGCGCGAACCCCCCTTCAAAAACACAACCGTAACTTGACTTTGTAAACAAATATACAACATTATATTGCTGACGGGGCTGTCAGTGCAATCCGGTCTCGGGCGTTGAGGTGGAAAGAGCCGTGCAATCCAGACCAACGGGCGGGCGGTGCAACGCCGAGGAACCTGGGTGCGGGTGCGCCCTGTCCACGGTATCGGTGCCGGCATCCCGGTCGCCGTCAACCGTGCTCGTCAGCCGGGCCGCGGATACGGTCGTCCGACCGATCTGACTATTTTTATTCTGGGAGACAGAACCATGCAGATGATGCACGTCGCACCGATTAGCGGTGTTGCCTGCAGCGGCGGGCGGCTTGTGGCCACGGCGGGGTACGACAATCAGTTGATCCTGTGGGACGCGGCCTCCCACGCCCCGGTCGCCCGGGGCCATCACGACCACCTTGCAAACCAATGCACGTTCAGCCCGGATGGCCGTTTCCTGGCATCCGCAAGCAGCGATTACAGCGCGCGGATCTGGTCGCTGCCCGATCTGCGTCTGCGCGCGGTTCTGACCGGGCATGGTGACGACGTGGAAATGGTTGCTTTCGATCCCCAATCGTCGCGGCTTGCGACCTGCTCGCGCGATCACCGGCTCAGGATATTCGATCTGAACGGCCGGCTGCTGCAGATCTGTTCGGGACACATGGCGGACGTGATCTCGGTCACTTGGTCGCCGGATGGTGAGGAACTGATCTCCAGCAGCGACGACGGCACGGTTCGCAAGTGGCGTGCCGCCGATGGGAGCGAATTGTCGAAGTTCGCGTTCGACGATGTGGAGACCGACACCCTTGTCGTGACCGAGGCGGGCGTGATCATCGCCGGCGACGATCAGGGGCGCATCACGGTGATCGGGACCGACGGCGCGACACAGACTGTGTCCGCCCACGACGCCGGGATCAAGCGGCTGGTCTACGCCGCCGAGCCGCGCACGTTGGTCAGCCTCAGCTACGACCGGACGATGCGGACGTGGCGTGTCGACGGCCAAACGCTTACCCCACTGGTCCGCGCCGATCTGCCGGCGCAGATCTGGCCGCGGTCGTGCGCCTTCCTGTCGGACAGGCACATCGTCTTCGCCACCTTCGGATCGACCTACGCCGTATTCGATACCCGAACCCATCAGTGGTCGATGCCCGGGTATCAACCCAGCCGAAGCTTGAACGCGGTCCTGGAGACCCAGGACGGGCTTTACACCGTCGGCGACAGCGGCGTGGTCCAGTACAACGGCCAGAAGATGGCCGAAGCCGGCAGCCTGTGCAATTTCCTGGTCCCGTGCGGATCCCGGCTGCTCACCGGCGGGCAGAACGGCAAGATCTACGACGCGCTGTCCGGGGCGGCCGTGCACCAGCATCGCTCGCCGCTCAATTGCGGTTGCACGTTCGAAATTGATGGCGTGGCGCACGCCGCCATTGGCTCCTACACCGGTGAATTCATCGTGCTGAAGGCGACGGCTGGCGGCGTCGAGCACGTCCGGACCGTTCCCATGCACGATAACGCGATCAAGGGGCTGGCTAGCGACGGCCGGACCATCCTGGGCGTCTCCGCGGATTGCGCTGTGGCCTTGATGTCGATCCCCGATTTCGCCGAGGTCGCCCGCTGGCGCCAAGGTCACGAGCGGATCGCGAACGCTTGCTGTGTGGTCGACGACGGCGTCTACGCGAGCGTCGGGCGCGACCTTGTCCTGCGCGTATGGGACAGCGACGGCGTCCGGCACGAAGTCCGGGCCCCGCATGGCAACTCGCTGAAATGCGTGGCGGCGCAGGGCCGGTCCATCCTGGTCGGCGATTACGGCGGCCGCCTGGCGGTCTACGACCTTGACGCGCAGCACTGGGGCGACGTCGTCAGGCCGACCACCTGGGGTGTCTCTGCCGTCGCCGCCGGCCGGGATGGCAGCTTCGTCGCCAGCAGTTACGACGGCAACATCTACCGGCTTCAACCGACGACCCAAGGCGGTCGAATCTCCGTGGCATTACCAGTCGGCACGGGCGTCAACAGCGATCCCGTGGCGGCCTGAGCCGGCCGCAGCGTCAACGCCTCCCGCACTTGAGCGCCAGCGCGCCGGCGCGCGCGCTGGCGCCGCGCGGCACGCCTGCATCGTCGCATCCGGGGTGCGATTTCGTTGTGCCGCAACGATCCGCGCGGGCAAGCTCGGGAAAAGGTGGATGCACCTTTGCTACCGGATCGTAGCCTGCCTCCAAGGAGTTAGCGCAAAAAGAAACAGCGCGGAGGCCGAACCGGCCTTCCAGCCTTCGGCTTTTGGCCGCGCTGCCGTCCGTATTCTTCGGACGAAAAGGCCTCTACATCTCCACCAGCTTGACCCCGCGGCCCTGGGCGGCGAGCGCGAGCTTGCCGTGCTTCAGCTTGAGCGCGTCCTCGCCGAACACCTCGTAGCGCCAGCCGCTGAGCGCGGCGACGTCGGCGTCGTCCGCGGCGGCGATCTGTTCCAGGTCCTGGGAGGTGGCGACCAGCTTCTGCGCCACCCCGTGCTCCTCGCACTTGGTTTTCAGCAGCACCTTCAGGAGCTCGATCAGCGGGCCCAGGCCGGGCGGGATGTCCGGCTTCTGCGGCGGTTGCGGCCAGGCTTCCTTGGGCTGGCCCAGCGCCTTTTCGACCGCGCCCAGCACGCCTTCGCCCAGCCGGCCGCGCGCGAAGTCGGAGCCCAGGCCGCGGGTGCGCGCCAGGCTGGCCTGGTCGCGCGGGGCGTGGGCGGCGATGTCCTGGATCTGCTCGTCGCGGATCACCCGGTTGCGCGGGACGTTGCGCCGCTGCGCCTCGCGCTCGCGCCAGGCGGCCACCTCGCGCAGCACGGCCAGGTACTTGCGGTCGGAACTGCGGGTCTTGAGCCGCTGCCAGGCGAGTTCCGGGTCGGCGCGGTAGGTGGCGGGGTCGGTCAGGATCGCCATCTCCTCGTCCAGCCAGCCGGCCCGGCCGGTGCGCTCCAACTGCGCCTGCAGCTGCTCGTAGATCTGGCGCAGGTGGGTGACGTCGGATAGCGCGTAGTGCAGCTGCTTGTCGGTCAGCGGGCGCTTCGACCAGTCGGCGAAGCGCGAGGACTTGTCGATGTTGGCGCCGACCAGCTTCTTCGCCAGCGTGTCGTAGCCGACCTGCTCGCCGAAGCCGCAGACCATCGCCGCGACCTGGGTATCGAAGATCGGCTTCGGCAGGTCGCCCGCCATCAGGTTGTAAAAGATCTCCATGTCCTGCCGGCCGGAATGGAACACCTTGAGCACCGCTTCGTCGCGCAGCAGGTCGAACAGCGGCTGCATGTCCAGCCCCTCGGCCAGCGCGTCGATCGCGGCGACGTTGTCGTCGCCGGCGCGATCGTCCGCCACCGGTCCGCCCAGCTGCACCAGGCACAGCTTGGGCCAGTAGGTGGTGTCGCGCAGGAATTCGGTGTCGACCGTGATATACGGGGCGCCGCGCAGGCGCGCGCAGAATTGGGCGAGGGTCTGGCTGTCGGTGATCAGGCTCATCGTCTTCTTCTATACGCGTGTGCGCGGCGCTGGGAAACCGCCGATATCGCAATACCTGCGGCGGTTCGCGCCGGCGCCGTCGCGCGCGGCCGGCGCGCGGGCCGCGGTCTCTTGACAGGCGGGCGGGCGCACGGTCTTTTGCCCGCGCTTTCGCGCCCACCACAAGGCGCGCGCGACACCCCTGTCATCCGAAGATTACTACGAGCGAACGAACGTCATGCATCCCTACCGCACGCACACCTGCGGCGCGTTGCGCGCCGATCACGTCGGCGAGCAGGTCCGTCTGTCCGGCTGGGTCCACCGCAAGCGCGACCACGGCCAGCTGCTGTTCCTCGACCTGCGCGACGACGACGGCCTGACGCAGGCGGTGATCGACGTCTCCAGCCCGATCTTCCGCGAGGTCGAGCGGATCCGGGTGGAGAGCGTGGTCTGCGTCACCGGTCAGTGCGTGCGCCGCGACCCGGAGACCGTGAACAAGAAGCTCCCGACCGGCGAGATCGAGGTCCGGGTCGAGCAGTTCGACGTGCTGTCCGCGGCCGCGCAGGTGCCGCTCCAGGTCAACAGCGACGAGGACGCGGGCGAGGAGGTGCGCCTGCGCCACCGCTACCTGGACCTGCGGCGCGAGCGGATGCACCGCAACATCCAGCTGCGCTCGGAGGTGATCTTCGCGCTCAGGGAAAAGATGGTCGAGCAGGGCTTCCGGGAGTTCCAGACCCCGATCCTGACCGCCTCCAGCCCCGAGGGCGCGCGCGACTACCTGGTGCCCGAGCCGCCTGCACCCGGGCAAGTTCTACGCCCTGCCGCAGGCCCCGCAGATGTTCAAGCAGCTGCTGATGGTCGCCGGCTTCGACAAGTACTTCCAGATCGCGCCCTGCTTCCGCGACGAGGCCAGCCGCGCCGACCGCTCGCCGGGCGAGTTCTACCAGCTCGACTTCGAGATGAGCTTCGTCACCCAGGACGACGTGTTCGACGCGATCGAGCCGGTGCTGGCGGGCGTGTTCGAGCAGTTCGGCGGCGGCCGCGCGGTCGACCAGCCGCCGTTCCGGCGGATCCCGTACGACGAGGCGATGCTGACGTACGGCTCCGACAAGCCGGATCTGCGCAACCCGATCCTGCTCGCCGACGTCACGGAAGCGTTCCGGGGCTCCGGCTTCGGCATCTTCGCCAAGGCGGTCGACAAGGGCTCGGTCGTGCGCGCGGTCCCGGCGCCGGGGGCGGGCAGCCGGGCGCGCAGCTTCTTCGACAACTTCAACAACTGGGCGCAGAAACAGGGCAAGGCCGGCCTCGGCTACATCATCTTCGCCGAGGACGGCACGCCCAAGGGCCCGATCGCCAAGAACCTGGAGACCGAGCGCCTGGAGCAGATCAAGCAGGCCGCCGGTCTCAAGGCCGGCGACGGGGTGTTCTTCGTCTGCGACAAGGAGAGCGAGGCCGCCAGCTTCGCCGGCACGGTGCGCACCGAGGTCGCGAACGCCCTCGAGCTGATCGAGCCGGACTGCTACCGCTTCTGCTGGGTCGTCGACTTCCCGATGTACGAGCTCGACGAGGAGACGGGCGAGATCGCCTTCTCCCACAACCCCTTCTCGATGCCCCAGGGCGGCATGGAGGCGCTGGAGACCCAGGATCCGCTGACCATCAAGGCCTCGCAGTACGACATCGTCTGCAACGGCGTGGAGCTGTCCTCGGGCGCGATCCGGAACCACTTGCCGGAGGTGATGTACAAGGCCTTCGGCATCGTCGGCTACACCCAGGAAGAGGTCGACGAGCGGTTCTCCGGCCTGATCAACGCGCTCAAGTACGGCGCCCCGCCGCACGGCGGCTGCGCGCCCGGGATCGACCGGATGATCATGCTGCTGGCCGACGAACCGAACATCCGGGAGGTCATCCCCTTCCCGATGACCCAGCGGGCGGAAGACCTGATGATGGGCGCGCCGGCCGACGTGCCGGAGGCGCGGCTCAAGGAGCTCCATCTCAAGCTCAACCTGCCGAAAAAGAAGGCGACGCCGAGCCAGGGCGGGGGCCAGGGTTCCGGTCGCGCGGAAGAGCCGGGCAAGACCGGCACCGGCGGCTAGGGCAAGATGCTGGAAGGTGGAATCACCTTCCAGCTGAATCTTGCCCGCTCTTCAAGAAGTTAGAGCGACATTCAGCGCCAAGGCCGGTTCGGCCTTCGAGCATGTCGCTCTAGCTCAAAGTCGATGCGGGCCGAGCCGGTGTTCCTTGGGAAACTTGCTCTAAAGCCCTGGAGATACGGAAAAAGCCCGCTGAAACATGGGTGGGTCTCGCGGCATTTCGCCCGAAGCGTGACGTTCCGCCCGCAATTGCGCCCTCGGGGTAAACGGGCTTAGTCTGCCCGGCCGACGGGCTCATCGGAGGACGAGTTGGTTTCCTACACGCCGCGTGAGGAAGGCTTCAGCATGCCCCCGGAGTGGGCGCCGCACGCGCGCACCTGGATGGCTTGGCCGGTGCGCGAGCAGCTCTGGGGCAAGCGGATGGAAAGCGCGCGCGAGAGCTACGCCGCGGTCGCGCGGGCGATTCAGCGCTTCGAGCCGGTCACCGTGATCGCCGAGCCGTCGAGCGTGGCCGACGTGTCCCTCTACTGCGGCAGCGGGGTCGGCTGCCTGCCGATGGAACACGACGATTCCTGGATGCGCGACGCCGGCCCGACCTTCCTGATCGACGGGGCCGGCAACATCGCCGGGGTCGACTGGGTGTTCAACGGCTGGGGCGAACGCTACACGCCCTACGACAAGGACGCCGAGCTGGCCCGCCGGCTGTGCGAGCACCTGGACGTCGAGCGCTACGAGTCCCGCCTGGTGCTGGAAGGCGGGGCGATCCATACCGACGGCGAGGGCACGCTGCTGACCACCGAATCGGTGGTGTTCGATCCCGACCGCAATCCCGACATGACCCGGGTCGACGCCGAGCGCGAGCTGTGCGCCATGCTCGGCTGCGACACGGTGATCTGGCTGGGCGAGGGCCTGACCGACGACGACACCGGCGGCCACGTCGACAACCTGGCCTGCTTCGCGGCCCCGGGCGTCGTGCTGGCGCTGTCGACCCGGGACTCCAACGACAGCAACTACGCCGCCCTGCAGGACAACATCGACCGCCTGAAGAAGGCGCGCGACGCCAAGGGCCGGCAGCTGGAGGTGATCGAGATCCAGCAGCCCAAGGCGCGCAAGGGCGACCAGGGCGAGCGGCTGGCGCTGTCCTACCTCAATTTCTATCTGACGAACGGCGGCGTGATCGTCCCGCAGTTCGAGGACGCCCGCGACGACGCCGCGCTGGAGACGATCGCCAAGGCCTTCCCGAAGCGCGAGGCGGTCCCGGTGGTCGCCACCGACCTGGTCCACGGCGGCGGCGGCCTGCACTGCATCACCCAGCAGCAGCCCACCGGCGTGCTGGGGTAGGGGCGGGTTTCGCGACCAAGCTTAACCTCTTCCTTGCGACCCTCGGCAGGGCAGATCGAGTCGCCGCAGTGCCTTCGACACGGCCGACCTGCGGTCGGCTGCGTCAGGATGACGTCAGTTGTCTTTAGCCATTGATATTCCTGCCACTCTACAAACTCTGACGTCATCCTGAGCAGGGACCGCCGTTAGCGCCCGTGGTCCGACATGGACGCCTGACGGGTAACGCGGAGCGACCCGCATGCAGAACTGTCGTGCGAGGTGCGAACGGCCCGTTCGGAGCGATTGCCGCAGCTCGGCGAACCCGTGACCCACGTGGCGTCGGACGCAATCCAGAACCGAAAACAAGGGAAAGTGGCGGGGCATTCTGTTGCGAGGGGCCCCGCCGGAACCCCACCAACGACAGCTAACGTCGTTGGGATTAAAGGTGGAGTTCACCTACGCTGCTTACGCAGCGGCGGCCATCTCCGGAGCAGCGTTATCGTTCGCAACTCTCATATGGCCCGATAACGGCGGTACCATGCCGGGTACAAATCGCACCTTTTCCCGCCTGTCGAGCCTGTTTCGGCCCCAAGGGTGCCAGCCCGAACTTTGGCGTGCGGGCCGGCCTTGTTTGGTGGAGCCGCCGGGTACTGCCCCCGGGTCCAGTACGAGTAGTTAGTGCGATGTTCAGCACCATCACCCGGTGCGACCGGGCACCCCAAGATATGCGCCATCTGCGCCTGGAATTCAAGCGCGGGCTAAGGGATCGGTGCGGTTCCGACGTGGCTGAAACGTGATCCCACGTCGCGGCAGCTTGGCCTACGAGTCCCCGTCCTCGCCGATCTCCCAGATCTTGGTGTGCTCCTCGGCGCGCGAGGGCTGGATCACCTTGATCCGTTCGCGCACGCCCTCTTCGCTCGGCTCGCGTTCGATCGCGAGCAGGGTGTGCACCGGGTGTTCGCACAGGCTGGCGGCGTAGTCGCACTCCTCGCGCGCGACCGGCAACGCCTCGGTCAGCGACGGCGCGCCGTAGGCGTCGACGAAATGCCGGGCGAGGCGTTCGACCGTCTGGAAGAAGTCGGCCTCGGTGATCTCGGCCACCTCGACCAGGGTGGCGCGGCCGAAGCTCTGGGTGCCCAGCCAGCCGCCGGCGAACGCCAGCCGGTCCGCGTGGCTCAGGGTCTCCGGATCGACGTCGGCGAACGCGAACGTCCCGGTCACGGCCGGCTCGCCCGGGTCGGCGGCCCGGCTGTAGACCCGCGGGTCGGAGCCGTCCAGGCGGATGACGCAGGGGAACTTCATGGCCGTCAGGCTAGGCCACCCGGCGGCGCGATGTCATCCTCTACGCGAGCGATCGGGCGCCGGCCGGTTTCAGCCGTTCTTGTGCCGGTAGAGATCGAGATCGGCCGTCTGCAGCAGCGCCTCGGCCTCGCTGCCCGCGCCGTAGCGGGCCTGCCCCAGGGTGGCCCGGACCGGGATGGTGGCGGCCTGGTGCTGCACCACCAGTTGCGACAGCGCCGTGCGCAGACGCAGCACGCGCGGCTGCACGGCGACCGGGTCGGCGTTGGACAGCAGGACGGCGAACTCGTCGCCGCCCAGCCGGCCGGTGGCGTCGTTCTGCCGGACCGCGGTGTTCAGGACGCGGCCGACCGCGATCAGCACGGCATCGCCCGCGCCGTGGCCGTAGGTGTCGTTGATCGGCTTGAAGTGGTCCAGGTCGACCAGCAGCAGGATTCCGGTCTCGCCGTCGCGATCGGCCCGGGCCAGCGCCTTGGTCAGTTCCCGCCGGAAGCCGCGGCGGTTGTGCAGGCCGGTCAGTTCGTCGGTGACCGACAGGCTCTCCAACTGGTCCAGGCGGGCGGCATGCTCCGCCAGCGTGGTCTCGACGTGCTCGGCCGCCTCGGCAAGGCGCGCGAGGGCCTGTTCCCAGTCCGCCTGGCCGTGCAGGCCGGCCTGCCGGGTCAGGCGCATCACCTGCTCCAACGTCTCCCCGAGCGGGGATCCGCTGGCGGCCGTCGCCGGGTTCGGTTGTCGGAAGGCATGGATCGTCGCGGTCGCAGTCGCGCCGTCGTTCGGTGCCATCGCCAGTTCACCCCGTTTAATTTTCGCCCCCGGCCGATCCCGGCAGCTTCACGCGTTTAAGGTTAAAGCAAAGGCCGTGCCAAGCTTAACTAGGCGATTAACGGTTAATGAGCCGTATACCCCGGCAATATTTGCCGGGACCGGCGGCCTAACCGGAAAGGAGTTGCCGACTATGGCGTGAGAGGAGTCGGCGCGCCCCGCCGGGCGCGGCGGGGCACCCAGCGTGGCGACGGCGCCCGCGGTCAGGCGACCCGGTCGGGCGCCTCGCGGCCGGTGAACAGCGCGTCCAGGTTGTCCAGGCACTTGAAGCCCATCGCGTTGCGCGTCTCCACCGTGGCCGAGCCCAGGTGCGGCAGCAGGTAGGCGTTGTCGAGGTCGTAGTAGCCCGTGTGCAGGTTCGGTTCGCCGGCGAACACGTCGAGCCCGGCGGCGGCCACGCGCTCGCGCTTGAGGGCGTCGATCAGCGCGTCGTCGTCGACCACGTCGCCGCGCGCGGTGTTGATCACCACGCTCGGCGCGGGCAGCTTCTCGATCCGCTCGGCGTTCAGGAAGCCCTGGGTCTCCGGCGTCGCCGGGCAGTGCAGCGACAAGACGTCGGCGACCTCGAGAAGCTGGTCCGGGGTCTCGTGGTAGACCGCGCCCTGTTCCTGATCCGCCGGCAGACGCGAGCGGTTGTGGTAGTGGATCTCCATGCCGAAGGCGCGCGCCCGGGTGGCCGTCGCCTGGCCGATCCGGCCCATCCCGAAGATCGCGAGCCGCCGGCCGGTCAGTTCCAGGCCGATCAACTGGGTCGGCTTCCAGCCGTCCCAGGCGCGCGCGCGCAGGGTCTTCTGCCCTTCCCAGGCACGCCGGCAGGCGCCCAGGATCAGCAGCATGGCGATTTCCGCGGTGGCGTCGGTCAGCACGCCCGGCGTGTTGGTGACCGCGATCCCGCGTTTCTTCGCCGCTTCCAGATCGACGTGGTTGGTGCCCACGGAAAAGCAGGCGATCGCCCGCACACTGTCGGGCAGGCGGTCGATCACGTCCGCGCCCATCTTGTCGGGCGGGGTGACGATCAGGGCGTCCATGCCGTCGGCATGCGCGACCAGTTCGTCGGCGCTGAGCGCGGTGTCGGCATTGTTGACGGTCGCGTCATAGTCGCGCTGCAGGCGGTCGGTGACGGCCTCCGGCACGCGGCGGGTGACGAAAATGCGCGGCTTGGCGGACACGGTCGATGGCTCCAAATTCCGGACGCTGGCCCACGTGGCGTACAGGCACGCTTCCGCGGGACCGGTATGACCACCGGTTCCCGGAGCACAGCGTGTCGCGCGCCCTTCGGGTCTGCTAGGGTCGGCTACGCCAACACTGTAGCCGCGTGGGCCCCAGTGGCGAAAGACGCGCGCCCGACTGAATGCGTCGCTAGGCTCCGCCGCGCCCACGCTGGCCGTGCCGTCCTGCGATCACGCCGATACCAGTCACGAAGATCAAGGTGCCATGACCGACCCCGCGACCGACCGCCCCGCCAAGTCCCGACGTACGCGTTTTCAAGCCTGGATCGCCGGCGGCCTGGCCGCGGCGATCGCCGTCGGTGCGGGCGCACCCGCGGCTCAGGCGATGGTGCCGCACAAGGCGGTCTACGACCTGAGCCTGGCGAAGGCGCGCAGTTCCCAGGCGGCGAACGCGATCTCCGGCAAGATCGTGTTTACCTGGCGCGACGTCTGCGACGGCTGGTCGGTCGACTATAAGGCGCAGATGCGCGTGTCGTTCGGCGAGCGCGGCACGCAGCAGGTCGCCTGGCAGTACTCCGCCTGGGAGGGCGACGACGGCGAGCGGTTCCGCTTTTTCACCCGCCGCTCCGCCGGTGGCGGCGGCGAGCCGGAGCGCCGGCGCGGCACCGCGCGGATGACCCCGGGGGAGGGCGGCACCGCGACCCTGGAACAGCCGGAAGAGCGCACGGTCGAGCTGCCCGCCGACACGATGTTTCCCAAGGCGCACAGCGAGGCGATCCTGGAGCGCGCCGCGGCCGGAGAGACCTTCTTCTGGCGCCACGTGTTCGACGGCACCGGCGACGGCGACGGGCTGTTCGGCGTCAACGCGGTGGTGATCCGGGAACTGGCCGCCAACGAAGCCCTGCCGATCGACCATCCGCTGGTGCGCGACCAGCGCTCCTGGCGGGTGCAGCTCGCCTACTTCCCGAGCGGCCAGCAGGAGAGCACGCCGGAGAGCGAGCAGGTCACCCGCCTGTTCGCCAACGGCGTCGCCGGCTCGATCGAGATCGACTACGGCGACTTCGTGGTGGACGCCGAGCTGTCGGAGCTCGAGGAGCTGGAAGCGGAGGCGTGCGAGTAGGCCGAGATGCCGGTAAGCGCAGACACCCTCCCGCATCCAGGCTCGCGGCTGCCCAGTTACTGAGCAGGCCAAGCGGCGGTGCGGCTGTCGGCGAGTCGCAGGGCGCCATCCACAAGACTGTCCACCGGTTCGTGGGATTGTCCCTGTGTAAAACTTGCCGCGCGGGCCGGCTGGGCGCACGATCAGACGCTGCCCGGCGCCGGCCGGCGCGCGCCCCGGCGCCCGCCGGTCCAGCGGGCGACGCCGCGCTCGGTGATCCGGTAGCGCGGCACGCCGGGCGGGATCGGATGCAGATAGATCCAGGCGTGGCCGCCGTCGGCCAGCGTCACGATCTCCCGCCGGTACCAGTCCGGATGCCCTTCCAGCTGGTCCATGCGCGCCAGCTGCTCGCCGGTGACCGCGACCAGTTCGCCCGCGATCCGGGCCTCGCCGTCGCGGTCGACCGCCGGGATGTCGCCGTGCAGCAGGCGGAAGCCGAGCGCGGTCTCGGCCGCGCCATGATGGACGGCGTCCGCGATCAGGCGGTGGTTGCGCTCGCCCGGCTTGAGCGTGCCGTAGACCAGCGCGTAGGCGCAGCGGCGCACGGCCGCGAACGGCGTATCGGGCTGTGCGGTCGCGTGTCTGCGGGTCATGCGATCGGCTGGCACTGAGTGACGAGGTCGTGTCGGTCGTCGCCCGGGGAAGTGTCGATCTGTTCGGCAGGTCCACAAGGGCCGCCGGCTCGACTGGGCAGCAGGCCGACGACGTCGCCCAGGGGGCCGACCAGGAGCGGGGCGATCAGCACCAGGGCGTTCTTGATGTTCTTCCGAAAGCGAGAAGCGCAGCCCCTTCTCGCGCAGCCATGCCGCCACGGTCATCGCGGTACCCTCGCCGGACGCGCACCGCTCTGGCAGGCGGACAGAAATCCGGGCCGTCGGCGCCGCGAACGCGGCGAACAGGGTGAGCGTGTAGACGGCCGCCCAGAAGGTGCCGAGCCCCGACACGTAGCTGGAAAGGGCCGTGTGCAGCGGTACCGTGGCGTCCACCTTCTCAAGCGCGTGCAGCGGCAGACGGAAGAACAGCGCGGCCGCCAGCGTGCTGGTCACCAAGACGGCGCTCAGCGCGTAGAAGCAGTGCAGGATCACGTGCACCCGCTCGACCAGCCGCGCGTGGCCGGCTTGATCGCGCAGGTCGCCGAGGTCCGCGGTCGCCGCTACCCCGGCCCCGGCCGCCGCCAGCACCGCGACGATGCCAAGCGCGCTTGGATACAAGACGCACACCGCAAGCACGCTCAGGGTCTCGCCGTCACCCAGCAGGTTGCCGGCCACCGGCGAACCGGCCAGCAGGTCGGCGATCTGGTAGAAGGTGTACTGGTAGATCGCCAGCCGCGGCTCGACGAACGCAAGACCCAGCATCGCCGTGACCGTGGCGAGCGAGAGTCCCGCCACCGCGAGCGCGACGGCCGCGCGCCTGGGCCCGGCGAAGCGGGCGATCTGGACGGCGAAATACAGGATCGCCGCGAGACAGACGATCGTGTGCACCACGACCGCGCCCGCGAAGGCCAGCCGGCCGGCGGCATCCTGGAACGCCAGAATCGCCTTCGTTCCGGCGACCGCGGGCGAGATCGTGGGCACGCCGACCCACTCGACCACGCCGATCGCGACCAGGACCGGCAGGATCGGCAAGACCAGCATCCACAGCCCGCTCGACGCCGGCTCCATGCGTGCCTGCTGCATCACCGTCCCCATGCCGCCCGCCCTTGGTCCGTCAGTCTATCAGAGGTTTTCCGAAAACGACTGCCGGAAGCGCGTTCCAAGCGGGCTCGGGCAGGGCAGTGGGTGCTACTGCCCGAGGCCCCTTGCCCCGGAACGGCAAATCGGGAGAGAATTAAGCCAACGCGAATAAAAAAATCCGCCTCCGCGCACGGCCCTGGCCGGGCGGGAGACAAGCCAACGGGAGGCTCGCCATCATCAAGGGCATACGAAACCTGCGAGCGCTGCTGGCGGCGCTCGCGCTGGTCACCTGGGCCGCGGCGCCGGTCGCGGCGGAGGAGGACCTCGACGTCCGGATCGCGCCGGAGATGCCGAGCGTGACGGTGGAGACCGCCGACGGCCCGGTGACGATCCAGCGCATCCAGGACAAGGAGCACGAGCTGACCGGGCCGTTCGCCCGCACGTCGCGGGAGTGTCCGCCGTTCTGCATCCAGCCGATGACCCCGGCCGAGGGCGTGGCGACGGTGGGCGAGCTGGAGCTGATCGACCTGCTCAAGGACCCGGACGCGATGGTGCTCGACGCCCGCACGCTCGAATGGCACCTGGAGGAGACGATCCCGGGCGCCCATCACCTGCCCTATACGCAAGTCGCCGACCGGCTCGACGAACTCGGCTGCACCCGGGCGGGCGAGGGCTGGGATTGCGCCGAGGCCAAGCGGGTCGCGCTGTTCTGCAACGGCCTCTGGTGCGGCCAGTCGCCCACCGCCATCCGCGCCATGATCCGCGAGGGCTACCCGCGTGAGCGCATCTTCTACTACCGCGGCGGCATGCAGGCCTGGAAGATCCTCGGCCTGACCACGGTGCCGGGCGGGTTCTAGGCGCGAGCGGCCGGCGGTCAAGCGCGGGCGATGCCGTTCGAGCCTTGCGGCGCCGTCAGGGCTTGGGTACGGAACGCCTGAGCGAGGCCGACCGCGCGGCTCATAGGGCGAGGCGACGCGCCGGCACCCGGCGCCCGATACGGATCATGCCCGCCCCCGGCAACGGCTAACTGAGCCGCGCGCCAGATCGTCGGGCGCCTGCTTACAACCGGCGTACAAACGGGTTCCGTTGGCGCTCCTGTACAGGTACGGGATAGTCGGACAGGGACACCTTTATCGATCCAAAGCGCAGTGCCCCCGCCATGAGTGCCCCCGCCATGAGTGCCCCCGCCATGAAAGCCAAAGCATCGATGTTTCGACTAGGGCAAGATGCTGGAAGGTGGAACCACCTTCCAGCTGAGCCTTGCCCTTTCTTCAATAAGTTAGAACGCCTGCGTGTCGTGTTTCATCTCGTCTTCAGTCTTGTCTGTCGCGTGAAATGGACGCAAGTGCCAGCGCCTGCGAAATGTTGACTTGCAGTGAAATCGAGAAGTTGATAATATTTCGATGCACAACATGCAAAAATCTTTTTTGAATTAGGGTTAGGTTTTCCTGTTCATGCGTGTGATTTGTCACATAGGCACTTATAAAACCGGCTCGACCTCGTTCCAACATTGGCTTCGAGTCAATGCCGATCGGCTGATCGGGAACGGGGTGTACCCCTCCCGCGCGTTCGCCGGCACCAATGCCCGGAAGGTCGCGGTTTACGCGGCGGACCTCGACGCGGGGAACTCGTCCTTTCGGCAACTTGGGATTTCATCGCCGGAGGCCCACGAACGGCTGCGCGGTGAGGCGGCCAACGCTATGCAGGAAGATGTCGCGCGGGCGCGCGCACGCGGGTGCACGACGATGTGACCGAGCGAGTATCTCTCCAACCTTCTCGTCACCGTCGCAGCCGTCGAGCGGTTACGGCGCCTGCTGAGCGAACATGCCGATCAGGTGACGGTCCTGTGCGTTTTGCGCCCCCAGGTGGACCTCCTCGTCAGTCGCCTTTCGACCCAGGCCCGCGTGGGTCGAATCAATCCCCTTCTGGTGCATTGCCCCAGAACCAAGCCGATCGTGGACTATCTCGGGCTTTACCGTAGATGGTTCAGCGTTTTCCCCGACGCCGTGCGACTGATCCCATACAAGCGCTCGACCAGCGTCATATCGGATATCTGCCGCGAACTGGCCGTGGACTGTCGATCGATTTCCGGTATACCCGATCGAAAAACACGCGCATCGACTATAGAGTGGCGCGGATCAGCCACAACATCAATAGTCGAGATCGTGCGAAGAATTAGCGTGAGCGCTATAAGAGCTTTTATATTCAAGATCTACCCAGCGAGCGGCCTCTGAATATCTCGCGTCTGAGCGCTTATGGCATTCACATGAAGTATGTCGGCGCAACCGTAAGCTTGCCAAGCTGTCCGGCGACCAAATCCGGTCATCGGACCAAAGCCGCGTTTCGCGTCCTACCTGATCGTCGGGAACGTGCTCTACAGTATTCGCCCGTTCGACGGGACCCCGATGTCTCCGGTACGTCTTCACGCAGTTCAACGCGGAACCGTGGTTCGAACGGGCCCGGAGCCTTACGGCGAGCCGAGTTGGCCGCGCTCAGAGACAACGCATCGGCCGCCGACGCCTGCGCGCGAGAAGCTCTCAAATTCATCGAGCTCGCCAGTCAAGCGCCGCACGGCGTCAAACCCGACGAACTCGACAAGCTGCGCCGCCGCCTCGACCAGGTTTGTCCGGAAAAAACTTCCCCACGGCAGTAAAGTCGATGAAAGCCGTACCGGCTCTGGTCGATTATTCTCCCAAGCAACCGGGCGGCTGAACGGCGAAATCACGCGGCGCACCGACTTCGTGGGGTGTGCTCAACGGATCGTCAGCGCCTTTATCGAAGGCTCGCGGCCGCGACCGGACTCTGGCCACCGTGAGCGCGGGACCTCTGGCCACGCCGGTCACCGGAGCTAGGGCAAGATGCTGAATGTGGAATCAGCCTCAACTTGGCCCGCTCTTCAAGAAGTTAGACAAAATCCACGATGCAAGCCGGTTCGGCTTTCATCGAGTTTGCTTGAGCCGAGCGCTGCCGACATGTCCGGCTGGGAGGTGGGTCGATCGTCGATGCCGAGACCACGCATCCGGCAGCGCATCCCTCGCTCGCGATCGGGCCTTCCATATCCCGATCACCCGCGACGTATCTGCATGCCAGCCGTGCCGATCAGGGCGTGGTGGGAACGCCAGAAGCGGTGTATAGACTTGGCGTTTAGCACAGCGTCATGGGTCGCGCGCAGGGAGCGTGCGCCATTTCATCGATCTGGAGTTACTTGCCGCAGGACGGGCTGGTGCACGCCGGCTTCCTGATGGTGGCGCTCGCCTATCTGTTCCGGGACCTGCTTGCATTTGCGGCTGATGGCGCTCGCCGCCTACAGCTTCTTTATCGCCTACCAGTTTAGCTACGGCGGTCCGGTGTCCTGGACGATCCTGGGCTGGTACGGGCTGTTCGTGGCGATCAACGTGGTCCAGGCCGCCGTGCTCTGGCACGCCCGGCGGCTGGAGCACCTGACGCCGGACGAGCGCAAGCTCTTCGAGATCGCCTTCCCGTCGATGGACGTGGGCGAGGTGCGCCGGCTGATGCGCGCGGGGACCTGGCAGACCCTGCCCCAGGGCACCCGCCTGACCGACCAGGGGCGTCGGGCCAGCACGTCTACGCGGTGCTGAAGGGCAGCTGCGCATCGAGGTCGACGGCCTGCCCGTCGCCGAAGGCCGGGCCGGTCAGTTCATCGGCGAGATCGGCTTCCTGGCGCAAACACCGGCGACCGCCACGGCGATCGTCGCCAGCCCGGAGATCGTCGTGCTGGCCTGGCAGCGCGAGGCGCGGAGCAAACCGGTCCGCCGCTCGCCAGATCCGCGCAGCACGGTGCATAGCGCGTTCGGACGCGACCTTGCGCGTAAGATGGCGGCACCAGCCTGCTCTATCCCAGCCGCGGCGAGACCGACCCGGACACCGCCGCCGAGCCGCGCGCGGCCTGAGGGCGACGGGGTCCATGGGCGCCCGTTCGACACCTTCGACACCGCCACGTAGCGGTGAGGGCAGCCGTTGTTGACCGCGCGCATGGCAAGTCGACATGCGAGCGTATAGTATCCAGGATTGGCTGGCGCCGGGCGGGCACGGTACCTGGGCGGGACGTGACCTGGACACGCCCACCGGTGATAGACAGCGTGCGACTGCGGTGTGTAATGTCAAGACGCGTTCAGCTTTTAGAGGTTTCCACAGGCGATACAGGACATTGCCGTGATCTTCATCGTCATAGCGATTGCGCAGTACGCCTGTGAGATATGCTGTTTGTCACGGACCTGGATCATGTCGCTTTAACCTCTTAAAGAGCGGGCAAGATGCTGAAACGTGAGTCCACGTTTCAGCTGAATTCTGCCTGAGGCGAAAACCTTCGCGCCGCCGGGGTATTGTGCCGTTTCATTTTTTGGGAGATTGAGTATTAATGATAAATCGTCATTTTTGTAGACGTGCGATTCTTATTGATAAACCCACGAATACGATACTTCTATTGAACCCCAAGGTGATGACGCAATTCATGCGTTACTTTGTTAAAGAGGGCTTCGCGCCCATTTCAACATACAAGACCCTCGATGGGGCGATACAAATCCAGTAAACGTGCGCGCCAATGGCCTTACTATCCCGCGATCGATTATTTTGACTCAATAATCGAGCCTAAAAACTACACTGCATTTGGATTTGTGCGCAACCCCTACACGAGAACGCTTTCGGCTTGGATCGATAAATTTCTGGAACCACACAATCTTATTCAATCGGGTAAATCGAAAAACTGACTATCGCAGCGTGACACGCCGCGAGCTCGCAGCTCTAAGGGCATTTGCTGCCGATAAAGGATGGCATGGCGCTCAGGAGAACACGCTGGTCCCGTTCGATGTCTTTATCGAGTACGTTGCGCATCAGAAGCGGGGCCGCCGCAACCGTCACTGGGCCTTGCAGAAAGATATACTGCAAACGCAACACTTTCCCTGACCAGCAGTGGTTTCGTATAGAGGACCAACTTGAAGAAGGATTTGATACAATTTTTACCAGAATAGGATTTGACAGGAATTGGATACAAGAGCATATAAAAACAAAACTCCATGCAACCCTAACAAGCAAGCGCAACTTTTATACGCCGCAATTAGCGTCTCGTGTTTATGAAATATTCGAAGAAGATTTTAAATTTTTTGGGTATGAACCGGAACTTCCAGATTCTTGTTGACTTGGCGTTAGGGCCTTAATAGGGGGGGGCTCGGGGGCGAAGTCCTGCGCTGTCTTTAAAACGTGCCCGGGGGCCTTACGAAGGGGGCCGGTTCGATTTTGGTCGATTTTGTTTTACGGCGGACATGGGTCGATCCGACGGCAGCCGTGATGGGGGCTGCCAGGCCAAATAAAGAGTGCATTGAAGCTTTCTCGGTTGTCCGCGAAGGTGAGGGGGTGCCGGCCTCTTGTCCGCGACTCGACAGACCGGGTCACAACCGTCGTCGGTCACCCGCTTCCTACCTGCCTGGATAGCCCGTGAAACGGCTGTCTATCTGCGCGTCGCCTACCGCCCGCCCTTGAACCCGCGCCCCTTCGTAATCGCGCCGTCGCCCAGGCGGGCGCGCACGGCGTCGATCGCGCTTTCGACCTGTTTGCGCCGGCCGCGGTCGGGGTCGAGGAGGTCGGGCGGGTCGGCGAACACGCCGGCGGTGAGGTCGCCCGCGCCGATCCCGATCAGGCGGAACTTGCGGCCGTCGCATTCGCGCCGCAGCAGCGGCTCGGCGGTGCGGTAGAGGCGGTCGGCCATGTTGGTCGGGTCGGCCAGCTTGTGCGCGCGGGTGATGATCTTGAAGTCGCGGGTCTTCAGCTTGAGCGTGACCGACTGCCCGGCGAGGTCGGCCGCCTTGAGCCGCCGGGCGACCCGTTCGCACTGCGGCCACAGGCGGCGCAGCAGCTCCTCCGCGTCGCCCACGTCGTCGTCGAAGGTGGTCTCCCCGGAGATGCTCTTGGCCGGCTCGTTGGGCGCCACCGGGCGCGGGTCGCGGCCCCAGGCGAAGGCGAACAGGCGCCGGCCCATCGCCCCGAAGCGCGCCATCAGCTCGGTCTCCTCGTAGCGGCGCAGGTGGCGGATCAGGGTGATGCCGTCGCGCGCCAGCGCGGTCTCCAGCCGGCTGCCCACGCCCGAGATCGCGCCCACCGGCTTCTCGCCCAGGAAGTCCAGCGCCTCCGCCGCGCCGACGACGGCGAAGCCGCGCGGCTTGTCGAGTTCGGAAGCGATCTTGGCCAGGAACTTGTTGTAGCTGAGCCCGATCGACGCGGTCACGCCGACCTCCCGCTCGATCCGCAGCACGAGCGCGGCCAGGGTGCGCGCGGGCGGGCCGCCGTGCAGCCGTTCGGTGCCGCTCAAGTCCAGGAACGCCTCGTCGATCGAGATCGGCTCGACGAGCGGCGTGGTCGCTTCCATCATCTCCCGGATGCGGTGCCCGTCGAGGCGGTAGCGCGCCATGTCGGGCCTGATCACGGTCGCGTCCGGGCAGCGCTCGAGCGCCTTGAACATCGGCATCGCCGAGCGCACGCCGTAGATCCGCGCGACGTAGCAGCAGGCCGCGACCACCCCGCGCCGGCCGCCGCCGACGATCACCGGCCGGTCGGCGAGTTCGGGCCGGTCGCGCTTCTCCACGCTGGCGTAGAAGGCGTCGCAGTCCAGATGCGCGACCGACAGGCTGGCGAGTTCGGGGTGCGCCACCACCCGGGGCGACTGGCAGTCCGGGCAGCGGCCGCCGGCGGGCTTACGCTCGAACAGGCGCAGGCAGTCGCGGCACAGCGCGGTCGGCTGACCGGCGGGATCGCGCGTCTCCGTCATGATCGCCCCGCCTCCGCCCGGGTCATGATCGCCCCGCCTCCGCGGGCCAGAGCCAGGCCGCGCCGCGCACGCCGCTGTCGTCGCCGTGCCGCGGGGCGACGATCCGGGTGTCCACCCGGTCGGAGAAGACGTAGGCGGGCAGGCGCTGCGGCAGCGCGTCGTACAAGGCCTGCACGTTGCCCACACCGCCGCCGAGCACGATCCGCGCCGGATCGATCAGGTTGATCACGCTGCCGAGCGCCCGCGCCAACCGGTCGACGTAGCGGTCCAGCGCGGCCGCCGCCGCCGGCTCGCCGTCCCGCGCCCGCCTCGCGACCGCGGCGGCATCGGCCTGCGCGTCGCCGCCGTTCGCGGCGTAGTCGCGCGCCAGGCCGGGGCCGCTCAGAAAGGTCTCGATGCAGCCGTGGCGGCCGCAGTAGCAGGCCGGCCCCGGCCGCTCGGCGTCGGTCGGCTGGGGCAGGGGGTTGTGGCCCCATTCGCCGGCGATCGCGTTCGGCCCGGCGACCAGCCGGCCGTCGATCACGATGCCGCCGCCCACCCCGGTGCCCAGGATCACGCCGAATACCGGACTGACCCCGGCGGCCGCGCCGTCCGACGCTTCCGACAGGGCGAAGCAGTCGGCGTCGTTCGCCAGGCGCACCGGCCGGTCGAGCGCGGCCGCGAGGTCGCGGTCCAGCGGCTGGCCGATCAGCCAGGTGGAGTTGGCGTTCTTCACCAGACCGGTGGCAGGCGAGATCGTCCCCGGAATGCCGACCCCGACGCGCGCCCGTTGCGCGCCCGGCGGCAGCAGGTCGTCCTCCAGCGCCTGCACCAGCCCGCAGATCGCGGACAGGGTGGCGGCGTAGTCGCCGCGCGGCGTCTCGATCCGCCGGCGGGCGCGCACGTCGCCGTCGGCGTCCAGCGCCAACGCCGAGATTTTCGTGCCGCCCAGGTCGATCCCCAATCTCATGGCACAACGCGGGTGGTGGTTACGAATCGTTAAGGCTATGATCCTAGGCTGTTAACCCGGTGCAATGCGCCCTGGCGCCTTCCGGTTCACTCGGGGGCTTAACTTCGGGTCCGGCCGTCCGGGTCCACAATCGCAGAGAGCTTTGGAGCATGCTAGAAAGCCCCGCCTCTAACCACGCGGAGTCGGATACAACCATGGCCTCGGGCGGCACGAAGACGGTTCTCGTCGTCGAAGACAACGAGCTGAATATGAAGCTCTTCCACGATCTCCTGGAGGCGCACGGGTACGGCATTCTGCAGACCAAGGACGGCATGGAAGCCCTGCAGATTGCCCGCGATCACAAGCCCGACCTGATCCTGATGGACATCCAGCTGCCGGAGGTTTCCGGCCTGGAGGTCACGAAGTGGATCAAGGAGGACGACAACCTGAAGTCGATCCCGGTGATCGCCGTGACCGCGTTCGCCATGAAAGGCGACGAGGAAAAGATCCGCGAGGGCGGCTGCGAAGCCTACATCGCCAAGCCGATCTCGGTAGCGAATTTCCTGCAGACGGTGCAGAAGTTTCTGGATTGAGGCCACACTGAAAGGGGGCCCGGTTAGCCCCAGGACCCGATCGCATGACCGCACGCATCCTCGTCGTCGACGACATCGCCGCCAACGTCAAACTGCTGGAAGCCAAGCTTTCGGCGGAATACTACGACGTGATCACGGCCGATAACGGACGCACGGCGATCGAGGTCGCGGAACACCAGGCCCCGGACATCATCCTGCTCGACGTGATGATGCCGGGGATGGACGGCTTCGAGACCTGCCGCGAGCTGAAGGCCAACCCCAAGACCGCGCACATCCCGGTGGTCATGGTGACCGCGCTGTCCGACGTCGCCGACCGGGTGCGCGGCCTCGAATCGGGCGCCGACGACTTCCTGTCCAAGCCGGTCAACGACGTCGCGCTGTTCGCGCGCGTGCGCTCGCTGGTCCGGCTCAAGATGATGATGGACGAACTGCGCGTGCGCCAGGAGACCTCCGGGCGCCTGGGCGCGATCGCCAGCGAGTTCGAGTTCGCCGATTCCCCGGCCAAGGTGTTGGTGGTGGAGAAGAGCCGTTTCACCACCCAGCGGCTGAGCGAATACCTGGCGGAAGGCGAGCACGAGGTGGTCTGCGCCGACACCGGCGAGCGGGCGCTCCAGTTGGGGCGCGAACAGCAGTTCGATCTGGTGATCGTCGGCATCGACCTTGGCGGGGAAGACGGTCTGCGGCTGTGCTCGCAGTTCCGCTCGCAAGAGGAGACCCGTCACCTGCCGCTCCTGCTGCTGCTGGAGGACATGGACCTGCCGCGGCTCGCCAAGGGGCTCGACCTCGGGGTCACCGACTATCTGGTGAAGCCGCTCGACCGGGGCGAACTCCTGGCGCGCGTGCGCACCCAGGTGCGCCGCCGGCGCTACCACGACCGTCTGCGCGAGCGGATTCAGACCTCGATGTCGATGGCGTTCACCGACAGTCTCACCGGGCTGTATAACCGCCGCTACCTGATGACCCATCTCGACCGGAAGCTGATGGGCATCGCCGAAACCGGCAAGCCGGTGTCGGTCATGCTGCTGGACGTCGACCACTTCAAAGCGGTCAACGACACCCACGGGCACGGCGTGGGCGACGACGCGCTGGTCAAGCTGGCCGAGGTCGCAAGCGACAATCTGCGCGCGGTCGACCTGGTCGCCCGGCTGGGCGGCGAGGAGTTCGTCGTGGTGATGCCCGAGTCCAACGCCGCCACCGCGATGCAGGTGGCCGAGCGGCTGTGTTCCCAGGTCGCCGAAAGTTCCATCCAGCTGCCCGACGGCACGCCGCTCAGCGTCACCGTCTCGATCGGCGTGGCCACCTCGGAGACCTCTGACGAGATGGCCGACGATCTGTTGGAGCGCGCCGACGCGGCGCTCTATACGGCCAAGAACGCCGGGCGTAACCGCGTCAGCCTGGCCGACCCGCCGGCGGCCACGCCCGCGCGGTCGACGGCCGCCGGCGCCCGCTACTAGAGCGACATGCGATGAAAGCCGAACCAGCTTTTATCGGGAATTTTGCTCGAGCGCCTTTCACGCGGGTCTCCTATTCCGCCACCTCCAGCGGCAGGCCGACGTAGTTTTCCGCCAGGTGGCGGGCGGCGCTCTCGCTCTCCGCCACGCTGGTCAATTCGGCCTGTTGCAGGCGGGTCTCGAAGCCGTCGGCGTCCGGCTGGGCGTGCAGCATCCGGGTCATCCAGACCGAGAAGCGCTGGACTTTCCAGACCCGCTTCAGACAGGTCTCGGAGTAGGCGTCCAGCCCGGTTTCGTCGCCGCGTTCGAACCAGCGGGCGAGCGCCGGGGCCAGCACCTGCACGTCGGCGAGCGCCAGGTTCATGCCCTTGGCCCCGGTGGGCGGCACGATGTGCGCGGCGTCGCCGGCCAGGAACAGGCGCCGGTAGCGCATCGGCTCGGCGACGAAGGAGCGCATCGGCGCGACGTTCTTCTGCACGATCGGCCCTTCGTTGATCGTCCAGCCGTCGCCGGTCTCCAGCCGCCGGTGCAACTCGTCCCACAGCGCGCGGTCGGACCAGGCGTCCGGATCCTCGTCCGGCCGGCACTGGATGTAGAGACGGGTGACCTCGGGCGAGCGCATCGAGTAGAGCGCGAAGCCGTTGTCGTGCCGGGCGTAGACCAGTTCGTCGCTGGTCGGCGCGGCTTCCGCCAGCACGCCCAGCCAGGCGTACGGGTAGCTGCGTTCGTGCGTGGCGATCGCGCCCGCCGGAACGCTCGCCCGGCTGACGCCGTGGTAGCCGTCGCAGCCGGCGACGAAATCGCAGGCCAGCGTCTGGTCCTGGCCGTCGTGGCGGTAGGTCACCGTCGGCGCATCACCCTGCAGCCCGCCGCCGTCCAGACCCGCGAGCGCCTGGACGTCCGCCTCGAACAGGATCTCGCCGCCGTCGCTCAAACGCCGGGCGATCAGGTCCTTCACCACCTCGTGCTGGCCGTAGACCATGATCTTCTTGCCGGTCAGGCGCTCCAGCTCGATCCGGTGGTGGGCGCCGGAGAAGGCGAGGTCGATGCTGGCGTGGGCCATGCCCTGCCGATCCATCCGATCGCCCACACCCGCCGCGCGCAGGGCGGCGGCGCTTTGATGCTCCAGCACGCCCGCGCGGATCCGGCTTTCGACGTAGGCGCGGCTGCGGCGTTCAAGGATCACCGTGTCGATGCCCCGGGCGGCCAGCAGGTGCGACAGCATCAGGCCCGCGGGCCCCGCGCCGATGATGGCGACTTGCGTGCGCTTCATGGATCGGGCCTTTCGCTGAAAACAGGCTAGCCGGACAGCAGCTGAGGTAACGCCAGCGTCAGGGCCGGAAAGGCCAGCAGCAGGGCCACCCGCAGGATCTCCACGCCGAAGAAGGGGAGCACGCCGCGGAAGATCTCCTTCATCGGCACGTCGTGGGCGAGCGCGCTAATGATGAACACGTTCATCCCCACCGGCGGCGTGATCAATCCCAATTCCACCACGACCAGCGCCAGAATGCCGAACCAGATCTTCAGATCCGTCGTCGCCATGCCGAAGGCCGCCGTCTCCGCGACCGCGTAGTCGCCGCCGTTGATCGCGACCAGGGTGGGCCACAGAAAGGGGACCACGACCAGGATCATCGACAGGCTGTCCATGAAGCAGCCGAGCAGGATCAACAGCGCCAGCACGGCGATCAGGACCAGCCAGGCATCCATGCCGGTGACCGACGCCCATTCGGCGAGCGCTTCCGGCAGCCCGGCGCGGGTGAAGAAGCCCTTGAGCACTTCCGCGCCGAACAGGATGAAATAGATCATCCCGCTGGTAACGGCCGAATCCTTGAGCGCGCGGACGATCCCGGCCCCGGTCAGGCCGTCGCCGAAGGCGCGCAGGACGAGGCCGTAGGCGAGCACCGCGAACACCCCGACCGCCGCCGCCGGCGTGGGCGTGAACAGCCCGAGGCCAAGGCCGACGATGATCGCGGCGAAGATCGTCAGGACCGGGATCAGCCGCAGCAGCGCGGCCCGGCGCGCGGCCGGCTCCATCGCCACCGCGGCCGGCGCCATCGACGGCTTCAGCCGGACGGTGAGCGCGATCACCGCCATGAAGAACAGCACCGCGACCGCCCCCGGGATCACGGCCGCCTGGAACATGTCGATGATCGAGGCCTCGACGATGATCGCGTAGATCACCAGCGCCACCGACGGCGGGATCAGGATGCCCAACACCCCACCCGCGGCGAGCGACCCGGTGGCGAGTCTGGGGTGATAGTCCAGCCGCCGCAGCTCCGGCAGCGCCACCCGGCCCATCGTGGAGGCGGTCGCGAGCGAGGAGCCGCAGACCGCGCCGAAGCCGGCGCAAGCGCCCACGGCCGCCATCGCGACGCCGCCGCGCATCCGCCCGAACAGGGCGTTGACCCCGCGGAACAGGTCGCGGCTGAGGTTCGCTTCGGACGCCAGGTAGCCCATCAGCACGAACAGCGGCACGACCGACAGGTCGTAGTTCGCCACCGTGCCCCAGAGCAGCGTCTTGAACTGGTCCAGATAGGGGCCGAAACGCAGGTAGGGGGCGGCCAGCGACAGCGCGTAGTTGCCGCCGATCCCAACCGCCACCATGGCGAGCCCGACCGGCATGCGCAGCGCCAAGAGCCCGAACAGCACGGCGAGCCCGCCGATCCCGATCGCTTCCAGCGCCCCCATCGCGGCCTACGCCTCCACCCGGCCCGGCCGAACGTCGGCGAGCGCGACCGCCGCCCAAAGCACGAGCGAGCCGATCCCGGGGAGGTAGAACGGCCAGACCGGCCAGCCGAGCACGCGCGAGAGCGCATGGTCGGCGTAAGTCTCCAGCATCCCCAGCGTCATCTTCCAGGCGAGAAAGACCGCGAGCGCGACGATCAGCAACTGCCACAGCGTGTCCAGCACGCGCTGGAGGCGCCGCGGCATCACCGTCTCCGCCAGGATGTCCACGGCGACGTGGCCGCGCCGCGCCTGGCAGTAGGGGAACAGCATCAGCGCGGCCGAACTGACCGCCAGACGCACGAAATCCTCGTAGCCGGGCAGGCCGGTCACGTCCCGGCCGACCAGCCCGGCGATCCGGTCGAGCGTGAACGCGGCGACGTTGGTCACCGTGACGCCCACGATGGCGAACAACAGCACGCCGCCCAGGATCGCCCAGGCCGCGGCCGCGCGGTGGAGAGCCTGTTGCATGTCGTTGTTGAACGCGTCCGCTCAGCGGGGAAGGGGCCGGGCCGGCAGTGGCCGATCGTGTCGCGCGCAGTCTAGGCCAGTAGACCCGCCGGCGCACCCGTTGAGGTGAGGGCGGCCCCTCTTGGCCTCGACGGGAGGCGTAGGGTGGATTCGGCGCAGCCACCCACCGGACGGCGGGGGCGCCGCCAACACCGGATGGTGGGTTGCCGCGCATCGCGGCGAACCCACCCTACGACCCCGTGCCCGCGCGCGGTGCCGGCGAGTGCGCAGCCTACGACCCGCCGCCCTCGTGCTTGGCGATCGCGTCCTTGGCGGCTTCGACCAGGGCCTCGCCTTCGATGCCGCGTTCCTTGGCCTGGTCGATCCAGCGCTGCGTGACCGACTGGGTGATCTCGTTGAACGCCTGGGTCTGTTCGGGGGTGAGCTGGATCACCTTGCCGCCGGATTCGCGCTGCAGGTCCTTGCCGGTCTGCTCCACGCTGTTCCACAGCTCGCCCATCCGCTCCGCGAACGCGCGGTCGGTGGTCTCGTCGATGATCTTTTGCAGGTCCGCGGGGAGCTCCTGGTAGCGCTCCTTGTTCATGGCGAAGAGGAACACGCTGGTGCCGAAGCGGTTGCCGTCCGCGCCTTCGACCGAGAATTCGGTCAACTGGTGCAGCTTCAGCGGCGCGAGGATCTCGAACGGGATCAGCGCGCCGTCGACGGTGCCCTTGGACATCGCCTGCGGCAGGGCGGGCACGGGCATGCCGACCGGCTCCGCGCCCCAGGATTCGATCATCCACGCTCCCGTGCGCGAGGGGGTGCGGAGCTTCAGGCCCTTCACGTCCTCGGGCTTGGTCACCTCGGTCTCGCGCAGATGCAGGGCGTTGCCGGCGTGGACGTGGACCAGCAGCGGCTCGACTTCCTCGAAGTCGGCTTCCAGCCGGTCGAAGGTGTCGTGGATCGCGAGGTTGGTCGCGCGCGCGTCGCCGGTGTGCACGTTGGGCAGCTCGAACACCTCGGTGCGCGGGAACACGCCCGGGGTGTAGCCGATCAGGGTCCAGACGATGTCGGCGGTGCCGTCGCGCGCCTGGCGGTAGAGTTCCGGCGGCTTGCCGCCCAGCGACATCGACGGGAAGATCTTGATTTCGATCCGCCCGTTCGAGCGCTCCTCGACCTCTTTGGCCCAGGGCTCGATCATCCGGGTGTGGGTCACCGACTTGGACGACAGGAAGTGGTGCACCGTGAGCGTCACCTCCTGCGCCTGCGCGCTTCCGGCGATCAGGGCGCCGGCGCACGTGGCCGCGGCGAGCTTGAGCAGCCGTGTCATGGGTTGCCTCCCCCTCATGAAAACCTGTTCGTCGTTTTGGGTTCGTGGCCGGGTTGCCCGGGCCTGTGTGGGTCGGCCGAGGTCGCACCGGACAGCTTAAGCGCTCCCGGCCCGGCTGTGAATTGCCCCCGTCTGCCGGCTTTACAGCCGCCGCTGCCCGGCGCAGGCTTGATGGCCGAGGTCGACACGCGGCCGACCCCCGGATCGGTCACCCGGCTGACAAGGACGGAACCAGGCGCAGCCATGCAGGTGGTGGAAGCGAACGGCATCTACCTGAACCTCCGGCGTGACGGCACGCGCGGCGGGCCGGCGGTCGTGTTCGCGAACTCGCTCGGCACCGACCTTCGGTTGTGGGACGACACGGTGGCCGCGCTGCCGCCGGAGCTCGACGCCGTGCGCTACGACAAGCGCGGCCACGGCCTGTCCAGCGCGCCCGCCCCGCCGTACACCATGGCCGACCACGCCCGGGATCTGGTCGGCCTGCTGGACGCCCAGGGGATCGACCGGGCGGTCGTCTGCGGCATCTCCGTGGGCGGCATGATCGCCCTTCAAGCCGCCCTGGACGCGCCCGAGCGCATCGGCGGGCTGGTGCTGATGGACACCGGCCACAAGATCGGCACCGCCGACGGCTGGCAGCAGCGCATCGACACCGTGATGGCCGACGGGCTGGGCGAGCTGGCCGACAACATCATCCTGGGCTGGCTGTCGGAGGCCTACCGCGAGCGCAATCCCGGCGCGGCGCAGGCGTGGCGCAACATGGTCGCGCGCACGCCCGCCAGCCACGGCTACGCCGGGACGTGTGCGGCGTTGCGGGATACCGACCTGACGCCGCGGCTGTCGGAGGTCCGCCAGCCCGCCCTGGTGCTG
Organism: Rhodovibrio sp.; assembly: GCA_034521655.1. GTDB lineage: Bacteria > Pseudomonadota > Alphaproteobacteria > Kiloniellales > Rhodovibrionaceae > Rhodovibrio. The sequence goes on along the minus strand of JAXHMD010000007.1, from coordinate 63,680 downwards.
TGCGGCAGCGACGATCCCTCGACCCCGCCGGCGCTGAACCGGGAGATGGCGGAGCTGCTGCCAAGCGCCCGCTACCAGGAGATCGCCCAGACCAAGCATCTGCCGTGCATCGAAAAGCCGGCTGAGGTCGCCCGGCTGATCGCCCAGTTCGTGCGGGAGACGGCCGGTGGCTGACGAGCGCTACCAGCAGGGCATGCAGGTCCGCCGATCGGTGCTGGGCGACGCCCACGTCGACCGGGCGCAGGCCAAGACGACCGAGGTCGACGCCGACTTCCAGCAGTTCATCACCGAGGTCGCCTGGGGCAGTGTGTGGACGCGCGAGGGCCTCGACCGGCGCCAGCGCAGCCTGCTCACGATCGCCATGCTGGCGGCGCTCGGCCATCACGACGAACTGGCGATGCACCTGCGCGCGACGGCGAACACCGGGGCCAGCCGCACGGAGGTCAAGGAGACCCTGCTGCAGGTCGCCGTCTACGCCGGCGTGCCCGCGGCCAACGCCGCTTTCGCGGTCGCCAAGCGGGTGTTCGCGGAGATCGACGCGGAAGCCGACGGCGCGGCCGGAAACAGCGGATCATGAGCGTGGGCGGCTTCAGCGCGCGCGACTGGGCGAGCCATCCCCCGCTGATCGCGCCCGACTACAAGTCGACCAAGACGCGCGGGCCGGCCCAGCCGCCGATCCCGATCGGGGGCGATCTGGCGGAGACCGCCGGGCCCAGCTTCGACCCGCGCACGATCGATCCCGCCCAGGCCGACCTGACCGCCAACGCCCGCGTCAACGCCGCGCCGATCGGCGAGCGGATCGTGGTCGCCGGGCGCGTGCTGGACGAGGCCGGGCGCGGCGTGCCGCACACGCTGGTGGAGGTCTGGCAGGCGAACGCCGCCGGGCGCTACGTTCACGCGAACGACCGGCACGACGCGCCGCTCGATCCGAACTTCCTGGGCGCCGGGCATGCCCTGACCGACGCCGACGGCCGCTTCGCCTTCCGCACGATCAAGCCGGGCGCCTACCCGTGGGGCAACCATCACAACGCCTGGCGGCCGAACCACATCCACTTCTCCGTGATCGGGCCGGCGCTGGCGACCCGGCTGGTGACGCAGATGTACTTCCCCGGCGATCCGCTGCTGGACGCCGACCCGATCTTCCTGGCGACCCCGCGGGCCGCCCGGCCGCGGCTGATCGCGGACTTCGACTGGTCGCTGACCGAGCCCGGGATCGCGCTTGGCTACCGCTTCGACATCGTGCTGCGCGGGCGCGGCCAAACACCGCCGGAGAGTTGCCCCGAAGAGTCGCCGCCGGAAGAGTCGCCGCCGGAAGACTTGCCGCACGACGGCGGGGCTGATCATGGCTGAGCGCGGTCAAACCCCCTCGCAGACGGTCGGTCCGTTCTTCGCCTACGGCCTGACGCCCCGGCAGTACGGCTATCCGCTGCCGGATCCGGTCGGCGCCGACCTGACCGGCCCGGAGGTCGAGGGGACGCGGATCTGGCTCACCGGCCGCGTGCTGGACGCCGCCGGCGCGCCGGTCGACGACGCGCTGGTCGAGATCTGGCAGGCGGACGCCCACGGCCGGCTGCCGACGCGCGCCGGGGCCGGCGGCGGCAACCGGCCGGCGTTCCGCGGCTTCGGGCGCTGCGGCACCGGCACCGATCCGGACAGCCGGTTCGTCTTCCGCACGGTCAAGCCGGGGGCGATCGAAACCGGCGCGGCACCGCATGTCAGCCTGGTGGTGTTCGCCCGCGGGCTGCTCAATCACCTGTTCACCCGCATCTACTTCGCCGACGAAGCGCGCGCCAACGCGGGCGACCCCGTTCTGGCGCAGGTGCCCGAGGACCGGCGCGACACCCTGATCGCGCAACGCCGCGAGACGCCCGACGGGCCGGTTTACCACCTCGACATCCGGCTGCAGGGCGCGGGCGAAACGGTGTTCTTCGACCTCTAAACCGCGTGCGCTTTCGACAATCACAGGCGGCCGCCATGACCGATCCCTGCATCATCACCGTCGCGATCACCGGCTCCGTCCCGCGCAAGGCGCACACGGATGCCGTGCCGATCACGGTCGCGGAGCAGATCGACTCCACCCACGCCGCCTGGGAGGCCGGGGCGGCGATCGCCCACGTCCATGTGCGCAACGACGACGAGAGCCCGTCGTCGGACCCCGACAAGTTCGCCCGCTATCAGGACGGCGTGCGCCGGCACTGCCCGGGCATGATCGTGCAGTTCTCCACCGGCGGCCGCGGCCGGGCAGCGGATGAACGCGGCAGCATGCTGCACCTGGCCCCCGACATGGCCTCGCTCGCGACGGGCAGCTGCAACTTCCCGACCATGATCTACGAGAACCACCCGGAGCTGGTGGCCGATCTGGCGGCGGCGATGCAGCGCTACGGCATCAAACCGGAGATCGAGGTGTTCGACCTGTCGATGCTCTACACCGCCTTCGACATGGCCGCGCGCGGGGAGCTGGAAGAGCCGCTGCACGTGCAGTTCGTCCTGGGCATCAAGAACGCCATGCCGGCCAACCGCGAGGTGCTGGCCTTCGAGGTGGCGCAGCTCGAAAAGCACATGCCGCAGGCGACCTGGACCGCCGCCGGGATCGGGCGGCATCAGTTGACCGTGAACCACTGGGCGCTGGAGCTGGGCGGCCACTGCCGCACCGGGCTGGAGGACAACATCCGCTTCGACAAGGACCGGCTGGCGGCCAGCAACGCCGAACTGGTGCAGCGCGTCGCCGATCTGTGCGGCGACTACGGCCGCCACCCGGCCAGTTGCGCCGAGGCCCGCCGGCTGCTGTCGCTGCCGGAAACGGCCCCGGCCGGCTGACGGGGGTCGAGGGATGAGCGTGTCCGCGTTCGATTCCGCCATCACCGGCGAGCTGCTCGCGGACGCGGACGTGCGGGCGCTGTTCTCCGACAGCCGCAGGATCGCGGACATGCTGCGGGTCGAGGCGGGCCTTGTCCGCGCGCAGGCCCGGATCGGCCTGTTGCCGCCCGGCGTGGCGCGCCGGATCGCGGATGCCAGCATGACCCTGCAGCCGGATCTGGCGGCGATCGGGTCGGCAACCGCGCGCGACGGCGTGCCGGTGCCGGAACTGGTCCGACAGCTGCGCGCCACGCTGGATGACGAGGCGGCCAGCTACGTGCACTACGGCGCGACCAGCCAGGACATCGTGGATACCGCGTGCGTGCTGGCGCTGCGCGATCTGTGCGATCTGGTCGACCGGCGGACGCGCGATCTCGTCCAGCGGCTGGGGGCGCTCGCGGCCCGGCACCGGGCGACCTTGTGTCTGGCGCGCACGCGCACCCAGCCGGCCGTGCCGACCAGTTTCGGGCTGCGCGCGCTCGCCTGGGCGCGGCCGCTGTCGCGCGAACGCGCGCGCCTCGCCGCGCTGCGCGGGGAGGTGCTGTGCGTGCAGTTCGGCGGGGCCGCGGGCAACCTGTCGGCCCTGGGCGACCGCGGTGCGGCGGTGGCGGACGCGCTGGCGGAGGAGTTGGGCCTGAACGCGTCTGTGCCGGCCTGGCACGGCGAGCGCGACGGCCTGCTGGCGCTCACCGATGGCCTGGCGCGGATCGCGGGCGCGCTCGGCAAGCTGGGGCAGGACGTCGCCCACGGCTGCCAGGTGGAGGTCGGCGAACTGCGTCTCACCGGCGCCGGCGGCTCCTCGACCATGCCGAACAAGGCGAACCCGGTGGCGGCGGAGACGCTGGTCGCGCTCGCCCGGCACGCCGCGGGCAGTCTGGCCGCCGCGCACCAGGGCCAGCTGCATGCCCTGGAGCGCGACGGTGCGGCCTGGACGCTGGAATGGCTCGCCCTGCCGCAGGTCGCCGTTGCTGCCGGCGGCGGCCTGAGCCGGGCGAGCGCGCTTCTGGATGCGCTCGATGTCGATACCGAGCGGATGGCGGCAGCCGTGACCGGCGGGGCCGGCCTGCCGATGGCGGAGGCTGCCAGCTTCGCGCTCGCCCGGCACATGCCGCGGGGGCAGGCTCAGGAGCTGGTCGCCCAGGCCTGCCGGACGGCCTCCAACGGCGGCGGCCACCTGCTGGACGTCCTGGCGCGGCAGACCGACGCGCCGGTCGACTGGCCGGCGCTGACCGCGCCGGAAGCCCTGCTGGGTCAGGCACCGGCCCTGGTCGACCGGGGGTTGGCGCAACTCGCCGCGGACGAGCGTCCGGACGACGGCAGCTAACCGCCGCGGGCGGTCTCCTGGTCTGCCGGTAAAACCAACGAAACCAGTTGTTAACGCTCGGTTCACTACCATTGGACGTTGGCATAGGTAGACCGAGCGGGGCGATACAGGGTGACGGCCACACACCTTTTCGGTGCGATCGCGGTCGCGGCCATGCTGGCCGTGGCGCTGTTGATCGTGGGCGTCAGCTATCTGGCGGCAACGCTCGCCAGGATTAGCCGGCAGCGGGCGGAGGCGCGGGAGACCCGGCAGCGGCTCGCCGACGTGGTCGAACTCGCGGCCGACTGGGTCTGGGAGACCGACGCCGAGAACCGCTTCATCTATTTCTCCGAGCGTTTCGAGCAGGTCACCGGCCTGTCGCGCGAGCTGTTCCTCGGCCGCCACCGGGAAGGCCTCGCGGCCCGTGACGGCTTCGTCCCCAGCGAATGGACCGAGCACCTGGAGACGATCCGGGCCCGCCAGCCGTTCCACGGCTTCCGCTACAGCTATATCGATCAGCGGGGCCGGCGCTACGTCTTCCAGATCAACGGCAAGCCGATGTTCGACCGGCGGGGCCGGTTCGTCGGCTATCGCGGCACGGGAACCGACCTGACGGAGATTGTGAGCGCCCGTGCCGACGCCGATGCCGCGGAGGCGCACGCCCGCGACGTGCTGGATTCCGCGCTCGACGCCTTCTTGTCGATCGACCCGGATGGGCTGGTGGTCGACTGGAACCGCGCGGCCGCGCAGACCTTCAACTGGCCGCGTGAGGACGTGCTCGGCCGGCCCGCGGCCGCGCTGATCGTGCCCGGGCCTGAATTGGACGCCCACCGCGAGATGATGGCGCAGTTGCGCGCCGGTAACGCCTGGTTCCTCAACACACGGGTGCGCACGACCGCCCGGCGGCGCGACGCCACGGTGTTCCCCTGCGAACTCGCGATCACGGAAACCTGGACCCCGCGCGGGCGAACCTTCAACGCCTTCATGCGCGACATCACCGACCGCGAGGCGCACCAGGAAGCGATGGAGCGCGCCCGCCGCGAGGCGGAGGTGGCGAGCAAGTCCAAGTCGGAATTCCTGGCGGCGATGAGCCACGAGCTGCGCACGCCGCTCAACGCCGTGATCGGCTTCTCCGACCTTCTGGTGAGTTGCCCGCATCTGCCGGAGGAACAGCGCCTGGAATACCTGCGCGACATCCGGGAGAGCGGCAATCACCTGCTGGAGCTGATCAACGACGTGCTGGACCTGTCCAAGATCGAGGCTGGCCGCCTGGAACTGAGCGAGGAGCCGGTCGACCTGCACGACTTGGCGGAAGCCTGCACGCGGCTGCTGGGCGAGCGGGCGCAGAGCGCGCTGCTCGAACTGAGCCACGACGTGCCCGCGGATCTGCCGCCGGTGCTGGCCGACAAGACCCGGATCAAGCAGGTGCTGATCAACCTGCTCTCGAACTCGATCAAGTTCACCGAGCCGGGTGGCCGGGTCGTCCTGTCCGCTGGTCTGGACACGGCGGGGCGGATGCGCCTCAGCGTGGCGGATACCGGGGTGGGGATGGCGCCGGACGAGCTGTCGCGGGCGTTCGAGCCGTTCGCCCAGCTGGACAACGTCTACAGCCGCCGGCAGCAGGGCACCGGCCTCGGACTCGCCTTGGTGCGCACGCTAAGCCAACTGCACGGCGGCGCGCTGGAGGTCGACACCGCCCCGGGCGAAGGTACGACCGCGACCTGCGTCCTGCCGGCCGAACGCGTCATGGACGATCCCGAGACCTATCAGGCCCCGCGGCGCGCGGCCGAGTAGATCGACATGCTCGAAGGCCGAACCGGCCTTCGGGCTGAATGTCGCTCTAACTTCTTCAAGAGAGGGCAAGATGCTGGAAGGTGATTCCACCTTCCAGCATCTTGCCCTAGGGATAGACGGCGCGTCTACGGCCCGTCGTCGGGCGCCGGCGGGTCCTTTGGACCGGTGCGGCCGGCGGGCTGGTCGGCGAACGCCATCAGCATGGCCAGGAGCCAGCCGACCACCGTCCAGCCGGCGAGAATGTTGACGAGCGCGATCGCACGCGTGCGCCGGTGCTTGAAATAAAGCGCGACACCCAGCGGCAGCAGGTAGCCGACCAAAGCGATCGCCATCACGCTGTAGAATTCCACCACGGGCATTGTGGCCGCTCCCCGGCTTTGGACTTCAGGACGGCCGCACGCAGCACGCAGCCTGTCAGCGCAGCATCGCGCCGCCGTTGACCTCGATCACCTGGCCTGTGACGTAGCCCGAGAGACCCGGGCTGGCGAGATATAGGAACGTCCCGACGAGATCGTCGGGCTCGCCCAGCCGGCCCATCGGAATCTTGCCCTTGGCGCTTTCCAACTGCTGCGGGGTCGAGGCGACCTCGTGGAAGCGGGTGTCGACGGTGCCCGGCGACACCGCGTTCACCCGGATCGCGTCGCCGGCGAGCTCTTTGGCGAGCGACCGGGTGAACGACACCACGAACCCCTTGGTCCCAGCGTAGACGGCGATCCCGCCGCTGCCCCCGGAGCGGGCCGCGATCGAGCTCGTGGTGATGATCGCGCCGCCGCCGGCCGCGCGCAGATACGGCACCGCCGCCTGGCTCGCGACGAACACCGAGCGCTGGTTGAGGTCGACCAGGCTGTCGTAGTGGGCGTCGTCGATTTCCTCGATCGGCGTCCGGCCGTAGGTGCCGCCAGCGTTGTTGATCAGGACGTCCAGGCCGCCCTCGGCGTCGGCGAACGCCGCGACGATCGCGCGCAGCGCGTCGGGATCGCGCACGTCGGCCTGCAGCAGGCGGGCAGCGCCGCCGGCGGCCTCGATGTCTTGGGCGACCGCCTGGGCGGGCTCGGCGCTTGCGTTGTAGTGCACGCCCACCCGCGCGCCCTGGTGACCGAACGCGCGCGCGACCGCCGCGCCGATGCCGGTGCTGGCGCCGGTGATCAGCACCCGTTTGCCGCGCAGATCGTCGATTCTCATACCTGCTCCCCTGGCTCGGCTTTCGCCGCGGCGGAGCCTAACCGAGCCGGCCCCGCCTGTCAGGCCGGCCGGCGAGGGCGGCGGCGTGCGGACGCGATTGACACCCCGCGCGGCCGGCGAGTATCGTGCAACTGCGAATGATGTGCAATTACAGGAAACGGCGGTAAAACCGCCGCGCTCCTGGGATCGCAGGCAACCGGACCGCGTCGACGGGCGGTCCAGGGCAGACGGCGGAGCGGCGCGCGCCCTTCCGGATCAGGCGAGAGAGAGGCATGACCGCAACGCTGGGCGAAACCTACGCCGCACCGCACGCCGAGGCGACCGCCGAGGCGGCGGCCCCGCAGCAAAGCAGCGACCTCGCGCCGCGCCGCGCCCGGCGGGACCTGACCGCGCGGATCGCACACAGCCCGGGCCGACATCGGGTCGTGACCGCGATGTTGGGCACGCTCGGCTTCGTCGTGCTCGCGGGCGCGCTGCTCCAGGCGGTCGCGGGGTAGGCGGGTGAGCGGTCTTCTGACGAAAAATCCCTGCGTCGACGTCTGCGACTTCAACAAGAAGAAGGTCTGCAAGGCCTGCGGGCGCACCAAGGCGGAAGAGAAGGGCTGGAAGAAGCTCACGCTGCAGGAAAAGCACGCGGTGTGGATGCGGATTCTGGAGACCCACGCCAAGCCCGACAGCAAGAAGGGCCGCAAGCTGATCGCCCGGCACGAGCACGCCCGGGCGCGCGCCAAGCCGGTGCCGGACGCCGACGTGGCCTGATCCGGCGGTCGGCCGCCGTTTGAGTGACGCGCAAGCCGCATCGTCCGGACGGGGCTCGGGACCTTTCGCCGACCCGGCCAGGCCGGCTTGGTGACCGGCCGCTCCGCGTCACGTAACCTGCGGCTGCGATGACCGACACCTGTCCCCAACCGACCGAGCCGCTCGACGCCGACGGCCTGCTCACCCTGTCCGTGTTGATGGCGGTTGAATCGGGGCCGTTGAGCTTTCCGGCGATCGCGGCACGTGTCCAGAACCTGGCGGCGCCTGGGTTCGATGCCGACTGGAACCGCATCGGCGCCGCGGTCGAACGGCTGCACGCCGACGGTTACCTGGACGCCGACGGGCTGGACGCCGCGGGCGAGGTCACCTGGCGGATCGCGGAATCCGGGCGCGAGCTTGCGACCGAGCTTGGCGGGCGCGCGCCGGGTCAGGCGTGCGACGCCACCCGGACCTGCCTGCTGCTGCGCCTGTGTCTCGACGGCACGATGCCGGCGCGGAACCGCCGCGTCCTGGTCGCGAGCCTGCTTGAGCGCGCCCACAATCCCGTTTCGGATCATCGTTCAGAAACCGGTTAACCCGATTAACCGAAAGCTATGCAATCGGGGCAGGGCGGGAGAGCGCCGATTGCAGTTGTCCACAGGGCCCCTCAAGCGCACTTATACGCACTGTCCGGCGGGTCGGCATGAGCCGGCCTGAGCCGGGCAGGTCACCTCAACCGCATAGCTGGGAGCTCGCGCGCCATGACCCCGTTCAACATGATCGGCGTTTCCTACGTCTTCGCGATCGCGCTCCTGACCCTGGGGGCCATGGCCGTCTGATGACGCCAAGACCGACCCGTCGGAGCGCCGGCTAGAAGCCCCGGTGCCGGCAACCCCGGTTCCGGGGTTTCGTGTGTCTGGCCGGTTGCCGTCTTTGTCTCCCTCTCTCTCTTTGTTTTAATACCCGCATGCACGACCGCGCGACTCGGTGAGCCTCGGCACGCGTCGCGCGCGGGAACTTTCCCGGCCGTCAGACGTACGTCGTAGCTGATGGACCCGTTGAGCGGCTTTGGTGTCCTGGCCGCTTTGGCGCCGTTTCCCGCCTTTGTACCGCCTGTTCCCGATCCGACCCGTTTCGGTGGGATGTTGACTTCGCGGGCCTGATACGACATAACGACATAAGGATATCGTTATGTAGTGCTGGCGCGGCCGATGACCGGCCGCCGCAAGCCGCGATGAAAGAGGGGCAGCCGAGCCGATGGACGACCTGTTGCAAGGCCTGCGCGCCGTGGCCGAGCCGACCCGGCTCCGCATTCTGGGTCTGTGCGCGCACGCCGAGCTCACGGTCAGCGACCTGACCCAGATCCTGGGACAGTCGCAGCCGCGGGTCTCCCGCCACCTCAAGCTGATGGTGGAGGCCCGGTTGCTGGAGCGCTTCCGGGAAGGCCAGTGGGCGTTCTACCGGATCGCCCAGGACGGCCCGGCGTCGAAGCTGTCGAACGTGCTGGTCGACCTGCTGCCCGAGGGTGACGAGGCGCACGCCCGCGATCTGGAGCGCCTGGAGCAGGTCAAGCGCCAGCGCGCGGAAATGGCCGACGCCTATTTCCGCAAGAACGCCCAGCAGTGGGACGAGCTGCGCCGGCTCTACGTCGACGACGCCGAGGTCGAGGCCGCGCTGCGGCGCTTGGTCCCACAGGACGCGGTCGGCCGGCTGCTCGACATCGGCACCGGAACCGGGCGGATGCTGGAAGTGTTCGCCGACCGCTACAAGCGGGCGGTCGGGATCGACCGCTCGCGCGAGATGCTGGCGGTGGCCCGGGCGAACCTGGAGCGCGCGGGCATGCGCGACTGCCAGGTGCGGCAGGGCGACATGTACGCGCTGCCCACGCCGGGGGAGTCGTTCGACACGATCACGGTGCACATGGTGCTGCACTACGCCGACGATCCCGCCGGCGCGATCGCGGAGGCGGCCCGCGCGCTCAAGCCGGGCGGCCGGCTGATCGTGGTCGACTTCGCGCCGCACCATGAGGAGTACCTGCGCGAACAGCACGCGCACCGTCGGCTGGGTTTTGCCGACGAGGAACTGGAACGTTGGTTCCGGGCGGTTGGGCTGGTGCCCGCCGCGACGGACCGTCTGCCCGGCCGTTCGCTGACCGTGTGCCTCTGGTGCGCGCGCCGGCCGGCCAACGACGCCGCCAACGACACGACTTCGGACAACAGCCGTATCACGGCCCGAGCAGGGAGCGCCTGAGATCATGAGCAAGCTTCAAGACGGCGACATCAAGGTCAGCTTCGAGTTCTTTCCGCCCGCCGACGACAAGGGCGAGGCCAAGCTGTGGGACACCATCGAGAAGCTGGCCCCGCTGGAGCCGGAATTCCTGTCGGTGACCTACGGCGCCGGCGGCTCCACCCAGGACCGCACCGAGCGCATCGTCACCGAGATCCTGAAGAAGACCGACCAGAACCCGACCGCGCACCTGACCTGCGTCGGCCAGAGCAAGCAGGAAATCATGGACCGCGCCGACCGCTGGTGGGAGCAGGGCGTGCGCAACGTCCTGGCGCTGCGCGGTGACCCGCCGAAGGGCGAGACCGAGTGGCAGCCGCACCCCGACGGCTTCGGCCACGCCGCCGAGCTGGTCGCGGCGCTGAAGGAGATCGCGCCGTTCAACATCGCGGTCGGCGGCTATCCGGAGGTGCACCCGAACAGCCCCTCCGAGGAGGCGGACACCGAGAACCTGAAGCGCAAGGTCGACGCCGGCGCGGATCGGATCGTCACGCAGTACTTCTTCGAGACGGACGACTTCCTGCGCTTCCGCGAGCGCTGCGCCAAGGCCGGGATCAACGTGCCGCTGATCCCCGGCATCATGCCGATCTTCAACTACGGCAAGGTGAAGCGCTTCTCGCAGGGCTGCGGCGCCCGGATCCCGCAATGGCTGGAGGACACCTTCGCCGGCCTGGACGACGATCCGGAGACCCGGCAGCTCGTCGCCGCGTCGGTCGCGGCCGACCAGTGCAACCGGCTGCTCAGCGAGGGCGTCCAGCACTTCCATTTCTACACGCTCAACCGGCCCGAGCTGACCTACGCGGTCTGCCGCCGGATGGGGGTCAAGCCGCGCCTTAAGGAGGCCGCATAAATCATGAGCGACTTCCTCAATGCCATTAGGAACCGCGTGCTGCTGTGTGACGGCGGCATGGGGACAGCCGTGCAGTCCCTCGACCTGGAGCTGGAGCGCGACTTCCGCGGGGCCGAGAACTGCACCGAGATCCTGAACCTGAGCCGTCCGGACGCGGTGCAGACCATTCACCGCGGCTTCCTGGAGGCCGGCTCCGACATCATCCAGACCAACTCCTTCGGCGGCTCGTCGATCACGCTGGGCGAGTTCGATCTCCAGGACCAGGCGAACGAGATCAACCGCAAGGCCGCTGAGCTCGCCTGGGCGACGGTCGAGGAGTTCAAGGACGACGGGCGCGAGCGCTTCGTGCTCGGCTCGATCGGGCCGGGCACCAAGCTGCCCAGCCTGAACCACATCGACTACGACAGCCTGGAGAAGGGCTTCGCCGATCAGGCCTACGGCCTGCTGGAGGGCGGCATCTCGGCGTTCCTGATCGAGACCTGCCAGGACCCGCTGCAGGTCAAGGCGGCCGTCAACGGCGCGCGCGACGCGATGCGCAAGCTCAAGCGCGAGGTGCCGATCATGGTCCAGGTGACGGTGGAGACCACCGGCACCATGCTGGTCGGCACCGACATCGCCGCCGCCGGCACGATCCTGGACTCGCTCGGCGTGGACACGATGGGCATGAACTGCGCCACCGGTCCCCAGGAGATGGCCGAGCACCTGACCTGGATCTGCCAGAACTGGCCCAAGGAGATCTCGGTCCAGCCGAACGCCGGCCTGCCGGAGCTGAAGGACGGCCAAACCGTCTATCCGCTGACCGCGGGCGAGCTGTCCGACTGGCTGCGCCGCTTCGTCGCCGAGGACGGCGTCAACATGATCGGCGGCTGCTGCGGCACCGACGGCGAGCACCTGCGCGCGCTCGACCGGATGCTGCGCGAGGTGGCCCAAGAGCAGGGCGACAAGGACGCCATCCGGCCCAAGCCGGTCGACCGCCAGGTCGAGGCGCTGGAGCCCTCGCTCGCCAGCCTCTACACCCAGGTGCCGATGCGCCAGGAGAACACGATCTTCGCCGTGGGCGAGCGCTGCAACGCCAACGGCTCCAAGCGCTTCCGCGACGCCCAGGACCAGTACGACTGGGACGCCTGCATCGACATCGCCAAGGAGCAGCAGCGCGAGGCCAGCCACGCGCTCGACGTCTGCACCGCCTTCGTCGGCCGCGACGAGGTGTCGGACATGCACGAGGTGATCAGCCGCCTGCGCGGCCAGGTCACCACGCCGGTCGTGTTCGACTCCACCGAGCTCAAGGTGCTCGACGCCTCGCTGAAGCTCTACGGCGGCAAGGGCGCGATCAACTCGATCAACTTCGAGGACGGCGAGGCGCCGCCCTCCGAGCGCCTCAAGCTCGCCAAGAAGTACGGCGCGGCCGTGATCGCGCTTACGATCGACGAAGACGGCATGGCCAAGGAGGTCGACAAGAAGCTGGAGATCGCCAAGCGTCTGCGCGATTTCGCTGCCGACCACGGCCTGCCCGAACACGACCTGATCTTCGACCCGCTGACCTTCACGATCTGCACGGGTAACGACGAGGACCGCAACCACGGCGTCAACACCCTCGACGCGATCGAGCGGATCCGCGAGGAGATCCCGAACGCCCAGGTGATGCTGGGGCTGTCCAACATCTCCTTCGGCCTCAACCCGGTCGCCCGCCACGTGCTCAACTCGGTGTTCCTGCACGAGGCGGAGAAGCGCGGCATGACGGCGGCGATCCTGCACGTCTCCAAGATCAAGCCGCTGCACGCGATCCCCGAGGAAGAGGTCAACGCGGCCCTCGACCTGATCTACAACAAGCGCACCGAGAACCACGATCCCCTCCACGCCTTCATCGACCTGTTCAAGGGCCGCGAAGGCGAGGCGCAGGAGACCAAGAAGCGCTCGGAGAACGTCGACGAGCGTCTGGCCCAGCGGATCGTCGACGGCGACCGCAACGGCCTGGAGGAGGACCTCGACGAGGCGCTGCAGTCCTACGAGCCGCTCGACATCATCAACAACCACCTGCTCAACGGCATGAAGGAGGTCGGCGAGCTGTTCGGCGCCGGCAAGATGCAGCTGCCGTTCGTCCTGCAGGCCGCGGAGACGATGAAGCAGGCGGTCTCCCACCTCGAGCCGCACATGGAAAAGCAGGAAGGTTCGGGCAAGGGCACGATCGTGCTCGCCACGGTGAAGGGCGACGTCCACGACATCGGCAAGAACCTGGTCGACATCATCCTGACCAACAACGGCTACAAGGTCGTGAACCTCGGCATCAAGCAGCCGCTCAACGACATCATGAAGGCGGTCGAGGAGCACGACGCCGACGCCGTCGGGCATGTCCGGCCTGCTGGTCAAGTCGACCGTGATCATGCGCGAGAACCTGGAGGAGATGTCCCGCCAGGGCTTCAAGGTGCCGGTCATTCTGGGCGGGGCCGCGCTCACCCGGCAGTACGTCGAGGAGGACTGCGCCAGCGCGTACGAGACCGGCGCGGTCGCCTACGCCCGCGACGCGTTCGATGGCCTGACCCTGATGGACCAGGTCAAGAAGGGCACGATCGGCCAGCAGGCCGAGGCCGAGCAGGCGACCGGCACCGACGGCGCCTCCGCGGGCTCCGGCCAGGGCCAGCAGCAGGGCAAATCCGGCGGCAAGGGCAGCAAGGGCAAGAAGCGCCGCGAGCGCGAGGCCCAGGCGGCGAACGACGCCTACGCCACGATGGATCCGGAGGAGCTGCGCCAGCGCCGGATCGAGCTGGCGGGCGAGGAAGCGCCGCCGGAGCCGCCGTTCTGGGGCCCGACCGTGCTCGCCCGCGTGCCCGCGCGCACCGTGCTGCCGTACCTGAACGAGCGGATGCTCTACCAGTTCCAGTGGGGCTACCGGAAGCAGGGCCGGAAGCTCAACGAGTACATGAAGTGGGCCAAGACCGAGCTGCGGCCGATCATGAAGCGGATGATGGATATCTGCGAGCAGCAGGACATCCTGAAGCCGCAGGCGGTCTACGGCTACTGGAAGGCCGCGGGCGAGGGCAACGACCTGGTCCTGTTCGAGCCCGACGGCGAGACCGAGGCGCACCGCTTCAAGCTGCCCCGGCAGCCGAACAAGGACCGCAAGTGCATCGCCGACTACGTCCGCGACATCTCCGAAGGTCCGGAGAACCGCGACGTGATCGGCCTGCAGGTGGTCACCATGGGCCAGAACGTCTCCGAGGTCGCCCGGCAGTGGTTCGATGAGGACCGCTACCAGGACTACCTCTACCTGCACGGCCTGGGCGTGGAGATGGCCGAGGCGATGGCGGAATACGTGCACAAGCGCATCCGCGCGGAGTGCGGCTTCGCCAGCGAAGACGCCAAGGACATCGACAAGCTGATGCACCAGCACTACCGCGGCAGCCGCTACTCCTTCGGCTATCCGGCCTGCCCGGACCTGAAGAGCCAGGAGCCGCTGTTGAACCTGCTGGGCGCCGACCAGATCGGCGTCGAGATGTCCGACGAGGATCAGCTGCACCCCGAACAGAGCACGAGCGCGATCGTGCTGCTGAACAAGCACGCCAAGTACTTCTCGGTCTAAGGCGTGCGCCTCGGGCGCGGGCTTCGGGATGCAGGCCCCGGAATGCAGGCCCCGCGATGCAGGCCTGAAACGTGACGAGAGACGACTGACCACCGACGACGTCCCGGGCGGCCCCTAGGCTGGCCGCCCGGGCACGGCCCCTGCCTCAAGGCGCTCGCGCCGGAGCGCTTCACACGGCAGGGACCGTTTCCCCGGTGCGGCGCTTACGCTTTCCGCCCCACCGGCGCCTCCAGCCTCAACGCGCCCCGCGCGTCCGCACAATAAGGACGGCGGGGCTTTTTTTGGGCGCGGGTGGTTGGCTGGACTTACGTCCGCTCCCGCGTCGCCGAGAACGTGATGTCCGGCCAGTCTTCCTGGACGCGGCCGAGGTCCCAGAAGTTGCGGGCCATGTAGACCGGGGCCTCGTCGCGGTCGTGGGCGATCGCCGAGCGGTTGCGGTCCAGGAAGCGTTTCAGCTTGTCGGCGTCGTCGCAGGAGACCCAGCGGGCGGTGTCGTAGGGCGCGGGTTCGAAGTGGGCCTTGACGTTGTATTCGCTCTGGATGCGCTGCTCCAGGACGTCCAGCTGCAGCTGCCCGACCACGCCCACGATGTAGGAACTGTCGATCACGGGGCGGAACACCTGGGTCACGCCCTCCTCGGCCAGGTCCTCCAGCGCGCGGTTCAGGTGCTTGGCGCGCATCGGATCGTCCAGGCGCACCCGGCGCAGGATCTCGGGCGCGAAGTTGGGGATGCCGATGAACCGGGTGTCGCCGCTTTCGACCAGCGTGTCGCCCACGCGCAGGGTGCCGTGGTTGGGCACGCCGATCACGTCGCCGGGCCAGGCCTCCTCCGCCAGGTCCCGGTCCTGGGCGAAGAACATGATCGGGTTGTGCACCGCCATGGTCTTGCCGGTGCGCGCCTGTTTCAGCTTCATGCCGCGCTTGAAGTGGCCGGAGACCAGGCGGACGTAGGCGATCCGGTCGCGGTGGTTGGGGTCCATGTTGGCCTGGACCTTGAAGACGAAGCCGCTGACCTTGTTGCTCGCCGGCTCGACCGGCTTGGGCTCGGCCGGCTGGGTGCGCGGGGAGGGGGCGATCCGGCCCAGGTTCGCCAGCAGCTCCTCGACGCCGAACTCCTTGAGCGCGGAGCCGAAGAAGACCGGCGTCAGGTGCCCCTCGCGGTAGGCCTGCAGGTCGAACTTGGGGCAGGCCTCCTGCGCCAGCTCCGCCTCCTCGGCCAGCTGGACGGCCTGTTCGTCGGCGACGTATTTGGAGAGCTCGGACGGTTCGGCCTGGATCGGCTCCGGGTGCGGGCCCTGCTTGGCGTAGGGCAGGAAGCGCCGGCCGGCCAGGTCGTAGACGCCGGAGAGGATGCCGCCCATGCCGACCGGCCAGCTCATCGGCGCGGTGTCGAGGGCGAGCGTCTCCTGGATCTCGTCCAGGATCTCGAACGGGTCGCGGCCCTCCCGGTCGATCTTGTTGACGAAGGTCACGATCGGCACGTCGCGCAGCCGGCAGACCTCGAACAGCTTGCGGGTCTGGCTCTCGATGCCGCGCGCGGCGTCGATCACCATGATCGCGCTGTCGACGGCGGTGAGCGTGCGGTAGGTGTCCTCCGAGAAGTCCTCGTGGCCCGGCGTGTCCAGAAGGTTGTAGGTCACGCCGTCGTAGCCGAAGGTCATCACGCTGGTGGTGACCGAGATGCCGCGCTGCTGCTCGATCTGCATCCAGTCGGAGCGGGTGCGCCGGCGCTCCCCGCGGGCCTTCACCTGGCCCGCCATGTGGATGGCGCCGCCCAGCAGCAGCAGCTTCTCGGTCAGCGTGGTCTTGCCGGCGTCCGGGTGGGAGATGATCGCGAACGTCCGCCGGTTCGCCGCGGCGCGGCCCACCGGGGTGTCCGGCGCGCTCGCGGCATCGGTCGGCACGTTCGGCGCTGCGTCGGCCAAGGGGCTCTCCTGTCTCTCGCGTCGTCGCGTCTCTCGGGTTGGCCCTGATATGGGACGGCGAGCGGGTCGGGTGCAAGTTTGCGGGGGGGGGGAGCTTCGCAAAACCGGCGGCCCAACTCATCCCCTCTCCTCCAGTGGGAGGAGAGGGCTAGGGAGAGGAGGGAGCCCCGGCTATCGCCGCGCGCCCAACGCCGCCCTGATCACCTCCTGCACGCCGTCGAAGTTCGCCAACACCTCGTTGTTCCAGAACCGCAAGACCGTGTAGCCGTGCGCCTCAAGCTCCCGGGTGCGGGCCGCGTCCCGTGCCACCTGCTCCGCGTGCTGGCCGCCGTCCACCTCGATGACCAGTCTGGCTTCAGGACAGGCGAAGTCTGCGACGTAGCGGCCGATCGGATGCTGGCGCCGGAACTTGAAGCCGAGCATGTGCTTTCGGCGCAGGACGTACCACAGGCGCGCTTCCGCGTCCGTCGTCTGCTGGCGAAGACCTTTCGCCCGGCGGTTGCGGTAGAAGCTCATCGGGAGATATTAGCGGCTTCCTCCTCTCCCTGTCCCTCTCCTCCCATGGGAGGAGAGGGGATAATTAGTCGCCGCCGTGTCTCTACCCCCGTCTCCTCCTCTTCGCCCGCCCTACTGCGCGGTCCAGCCGCCGTCGACCGGGATCACCGCGCCGGTGACGAAGCTGGCGGCGGCGGAGCAGAGGTAGAGGGCGGTGCCGGCCATCTCCGAGGGCTGGGCCAGGCGCTTCATCGGGTGCAGGCCCTCGATCAGCGCCTTGCCTTCGTCGGTGGCGCAGGTGGTGGCGCGGATCAGCGGGGTGTCGACGCCGCCGGGCGCGATCGCGTTCACGCGCACGCCCTGGGTGGCGTAGTCCACGGCGGCCGTGCGGGTCAGGCCGATGATCGCGTGCTTGCTCGCGGTATAGGTCGGGCAGGACGGGAAGGCGACGACGCCGGCGGCGGAGGAGATGTTGACGATCGAGCCCCCGTCGCTGCCGCCAGCGTCGCTGCCGCCCCCGTCGCCGCCGGCCTGAACCGTGCGCAGCATCGCCGCGATCTCCGCCTGCATGCACCAGACCACGCTATCCAGGTTGTTCGCCATCGCGCCCTTGTAGGCGTCGCGGTCCAGTTCGTGCAGCGGCCCGGTCGGGCCCAGGATGCCGGCGGCGTTCACCGCCGCGTCCAGCCGGCCGAACGCGTCCTCCACCGCCTCAACGGCCGCCTGCGCCTGGTCGGGATCGGCCAGTTCCGCGTCGACGAAGGTGGCCGTCGCGCCCGCGTCCGCCAGCGCGTCGGCGGCCCGGTTGCCCTGGTCGCTGTCGCGGTCGACGATCGCCACCTTGGCGCCCGCCGCGGCCAGCGCCTGCGCGCACGCCCAGCCGATGCCGCTTGCCCCGCCGGTCACCAGCGCGGCCTTGCCCGTCATGTCGAACATCTGTCTTTTCCCCTTTTTGTGAAGCGCGGCGGCGCGCGCGGCCTTGCCGCGCCGGCCGGCAGGTAGGCTAGAGTTGTGCAAGTAGCACACCCCAAAGCGGACCCGCGAGCCCATGGACGAACCCGAGATCGACGAGACGTACTTCCGCCAGCTGCTGGAGCGGCGCAAGGCCGAGCTGGAAAAGGTGTCGGAAAGCGGGGCCGAGGCGCGCAAGACGGTCCATCTGGACCAGACCACACAGGGCCGGCTGAGCCGAATTGACGCGATCCAGGGGCAGGAGATGTCCAAGGCCGCCGAGCGCCGGCGTCTGCTGGAACTGAAGCGAATCCAGGCCGCCTTCAAGCGCCTGGACGAGGGCGAGTACGGCGCCTGCGTCAGCTGCGGCGAGGAAATCGGCCGTCGGCGCCTGGAGGTCGACCCGGCGACCCCGACCTGCATCGACTGCGCCGAAAGCGCCGGGCGATGACGCGCGCGCCGGGCGGGCCGGCCAGCGATACGCCTGCGCGCGAAGCCGTCGCCGGCCCGGACTTTCGCCTGGCGGACGCGGCGACCCACCCGGGCGAATTCGATCACACCGGCTACGAGGAGGCGCTTGCCGCCGCCCAGCGCGACCTGCGCCGGCTGCAACTGGCGCAGCTGGCCCAGAACGCGCGCGGCGTGGTCGTGGTCGAGGGCTGGGACGCCGCCGGCAAGGGCGGCGTCATGCGCCGGATGGCGGCGGTGCTGGAGCCGCGCGCCTGCGTCTTCCACCCGATCGGTCCGCCCAACCCGGACTGGCAGCGCAAGCACTGGCTGGCGCGGTTCTGGCCGATGCTGCCCGATCCCGGTTCCATGGGGGTGTTCGACCGCTCCTGGTACGGCCGGGTCCTGGTCGAGCGGGTCGAGCAGCTGACGCCCGAGGCGGAGTGGCGGCGCGGCTACGACGAGATCGACCGCTTCGAGCGGATGCTGCACGACGACGGCATCCGCTTGGTCAAGCTGTTCCTGCACGTGTCGCCGGAGGTGCAGCTGAAGCGCTTTCAGCGGCGGCTGAACGATCCGATGAAGCGCTGGAAGCTGGGCCCGGCGGACGTGCGCAACTGGGAACTGCGCCAGCCCTACGCGGAGGCGATCGAGGAGATGCTGCAGCGCACCTCGACCACGCACGCGCCCTGGCACGTGCTGCCGGCCGACGATAAGAAGTACGCCCGGGTGCGCGGTCTACAACTGATTTTCGAGGGGCTGTCGACCGGGCTGGAGATGCGCGCGCCCGCGGTCGATCCCGAGCTGGCGCGCGCCGGCAAGCGGATCGGCCTTAAGATGCCCAAGGACGCGCGATGACCCTGCCAAGCGGCTTCTGGCACGAGCTGACGACCGAGGAACTCGCCGAGGTCGATCCCGAACGCACGGTGGCGCTGCTGCCGGTGAGCGCGATCGAGCAGCACGGCCCGCACCTGCCGCTCTACACCGACGCCTGCATCGCCGAGGGGATCGTGGCTGAGACGTTGCGCCAGCTGGACGACGCGGCCTCGCTCCTGGTGCTGCCGGCCCTGCCGATCGGCGACAGCTGCGAGCACGCGGCCTATCCGGGCACGCTGGCGCTGACCTCGGAAACGTTGATCCGGGTCTGGCGGGAGCTGGGGGCGAGCGTCGCCGCGGCCGGGGTGCGCAAGCTGATCTTCCTGAACACCCACGGCGGCCAGCCGCAGATTGCCGACATCGTCGCCCTCGACCTGCGCCGCGACCACGGCATGCTGGCGGTCAAGGCGAACTACTTCGCCTTCGGCGTTCCGCACGACCTGTTCGACGACGAGGAGCTGGACCACGGCATCCACGGCGGCGCGGTCGAGACCTCGATGATGCTGCATTTGCGCCCGGACCTCGTCCGCACCGAGGCGCTGGACAACTTCGAGCCGCTGTCCCTGCAGATGGCCGCGGACTACCGCCATCTGGGACCGGAGGGGCCGATCGCCTTCGGCTGGACCGCGCAGGACATGAACCCGGCCGGCGTGGTCGGCGACGCCACCCAGGCGCAAGCTGCCAAGGGTAAGCAGGTCATCCAGCACGTCGCCCGCTGTCTCTCGGAACTGGTGGGCGAGGTGGCGCGCTTCCCGCTCGCCAACCTGCGCCAGGGGCCGCTCGATCCAGGCGGCGGGGACTGGCCGTGACCGGAGGCACGAGCCGGTCGGAAGAACGCGCCTGGCCGGCGCTGCTGGACGCCGCCGCCAACGCCCGGGCCGGCCGGCCGCATCAGGTGATCGCCCCGGGCAAGACCACGGCGGCCCAAGACCTGGTCGCCCTGCACCAGCCGCTGATCGACCGGATGGCCGAGGGGCCGCTTACGATCGGCCAGCTGGGCCAGAGCCTGGACGGCCGGATCGCCACGGAAGGCGGCGACAGCTATTACGTCACCGGGGAAGCGAACCGCACGCACCTGCATCGCCTGCGCGCGCTGGTCGACGCGGTGGTCGTGGGGGCGGGCACGGTGCTGCACGACGATCCGCAGCTGACCGTGCGCGCGTGCGCTGGCGAGAACCCGGTGCGCGTGGTGATCGACAGCCGCGGCCAGCTGACCCCCGACCACCGTCTGTTGCAGGACCGCCAGGCGCCGACCCTGATCTACCGCGGCGCCAACGCCGACCGTGCGATGGGTCAGGCGGAGGTGGCGGGGCTGGAGATCGGCGCCGGACGGCTACGACCCGGCGGCGCTGCTGGGCGACCTGCACGCCCGCGGCCTGCGCCACGTGCTGGTCGAGGGCGGCGGGGTGACCGTGTCGCGCTTCCTCGCGGCCGGGCTGCTTGACCGGCTGCACGTCTGTATCGCGCCGCTCATCATCGGCTCCGGCCGCGCTGCCGTGACCCTGCCGGAGATCGCCCGCCTGTCGGAAGCCCGCCGGCCCGCCATGCGCACCTTCGCCATGCCGCCCGACACGCTGTTCGACTGCGACTTGCGGGGGACGTGAGGGGCGCTCGTGGAGTGGAGAGAGTTTTGCGAACGGGCGCTTCGGTACCCGACAGTCGTGCTTCGACACGACCGACGTTGTCGGCCTGCTCAGCATGAAGTTGATGTTAAATGACTGAAAACAAGATAACTTCATCCTGAGCAGGCCGCCTTAGCGGCCGTGTCGAAGGACGACTGACGGCTATACCAACAGCCGGGCAAAGGTCCCCGACGCCGGCGCACCACCCGTCACGCGTCGAACGACCTACCCAGGCGGCAGGGCGAGCACGTCCAGGTGGCCGACGGTGACGTGGCCCTGGCCGCTTTCCAACAGGTCCATGCGCCGTTCCAGCCAGGCGCGGATCGCCTCCGCGCGGTGCGGGGCGGCTTCGCTGGCCGCGGCGGCCCAGCCGGCGTGCAGGTGCTGCTGCAGGGCCTGATCGTCCGGGCCGAGGCGCCAGGGCGCCTGCGCGGTGTCCACGGTGAAGCCGGCCGATTCCAGCTCCGCCGCGGCGACCGCGCCGCCGTCGGGACCGAGCGCCTGGCCGAAGGTCTTCTCCCCGCGCTGGTGCCGGTTGACCAGGCGCATCACCTCCTCGTCGCCGGCGATCGACGGCTGCCAGGCGATGTGCCCGTCGTAGCTAAGCGCGATCAGGCAGGCGGCGCCGCTTTCCCGCAGGCGCCGGGCGAACGCCTGCAGCCACTCCCGCGACACCAGGTCCAAAAGCGCCGAGCCGGTGACGAGGTCGACCCGGTCGACCGGCAAAGGGTCGCGGCTGAGGTCGCTTTCCTGGGTGGTGACGTCGAGCGTGAACGGCGCTTCCGCGCGGCCGGTCACCTCCAGCCCGGCGTCCTTGTCGACCACGCCGTAGCCCCGCGCGTGCGCCCAGGTGCGGATGCGCCCCGGCACCTCCGCCAGCAGCGCCGGGTCGGCGTCCAGCAGCGTCCAGTGCTGCTGCCCGCCGCGTGCATCGGCTAGCCGCGGGGCCAAGTGGCGCAGGTTGCTGCCGGTGCCGGCGCCCAGATCGGCGATCGCCAGCCGGTCGCGACCGCGTGCGTGCAGCCGCTCAGCCAGCAACCGCTCCAGCGGGCGGGCACGGGATTCGGAATCGACCGGCTCGCGCAGCTCCAGCCAGCCGGCTTCGAAGGCGTCACCCATGATCGGCCGTCCCATCCATCAAGGGCCGACCTGCTCCAGGTCGCTCGCCAGCTGGCGGGCGCTGTCGGTCCAGCTGGGCAGGCGGGCGCGCGCCGCCCGCGCGCCCTCGGCCAGTTGCGCGAACAACTCCGGCGCGCCCAGCACGCGGTCGAGCGCGGCCGCCAACCCCTCGACGTCGCCGGGCGGGGCGAGCAGCCCCGCGCCCTCCGGCAGGGTGTCCGGCACCGCGCCGCCGGCGGTCGCGACCACCGGCAGGCCGCGGGCGACCGCTTCGGTCAGCACCATGCCGTAGCCCTCGTAGTGCGAGGCGAGCACGAACAGATCGCAGGTGTGGTAGGCGGCATCCAGCGCCCGCCCGGACAGTTCGCCCCGGAATATCACGCGCGACTCCAGGCCGAGTTCGCTCACCAAACGGCGGATCTGCTGGGCGTGGCGGGTGTCCATCGTCTCGCTGCCGACGAGGTCGAGCGTCCACGGCCGCGAGGTCAGCAGCGAAAGCGCGTTCAGCAGCACGTCGTGACCCTTGCGCGGGGTCAGCGAGCCGACGCACAAGAGCGCCGGCGCGGCCCGGCCGCTGCCTTCGGCGAGCTCGTGGCTCTCCACACCGGGCGGAACCACGCTCATGCGTTCCTGGGTCACGTCGTAGTCGACCAGGCCCTGGGCGGTGAACGCGCTGGTCGCGATCACGTGCTGGACGTGGCCGAGCGCGTCGCGCTCGCTCTCGAACAGGCGCGCGCGCTCGCCGTCGTCCAGGCCGGTCTCCTGGGCCAGCGGGTGGTGCACCAGCGCGATCAGCTTGAGGCGCTGCCCCTCGCGCTCGGCCAGGCGCGGCAGCACGCCGAGCGCCAGGCCGTCGACGATCACCCGGGCGCCGTCGGGCAGGCGGCCAAGCGTGCGGTCGGCGGCGTCGACCGCCTGGTAGCCAGGGTAGGGCCAGCCGTCCGGGAGCGCGTGCACATCGACCGTGAGGCCCAGCTTGCGCAACTCGTCCACCATCCGGCGGTCGTAGATGAACCCGCCGGTGTTGGTGTCCGGATCGCCGGGGACGACGACGTGGAGATCGGCCATTGCGGGATACCTTACAGCTGGCTCAGCCGACTTCGGCCGGCAGCGGGCCTTCGTAGCTGGCCCAGGCCACGTCGGACTCGCCCAGCGTCACCTTGAGGCCGACCAGCCCGCCCTGCTCGGGGCCGAGCGCGCCCGCGTCGATCCGCGCGGCCAGCCGCTCGTAGATCGTCTTGGCCATGAACTCGGTCGTGGTGTTCTGGCCCTCGAAGGCGGGCTCCTCGTCCAGATTGCGCATGTGCAGCCCGCCCACGACCTCGTTCAGCAGGTCGCTGGCCGCGGCGATGTCCACGGCGAGGCCGTCGCGGTCCAGGCTGGGGCGGCGGAACTCGCAGTCGACCACGTAGGTGGCGCCGTGCAGGTTCTGGGCCGGCCCGAAGGTCTCTCCCTTGAAGGAGTGGGCGATCATGAAGCGGTCGCGCACGGTTACGGAAAACATGGCTGATCTTGATCCCGTCTGGTCGGCGGTTGGCCGTCGTGTGGCTTTTGGGCGGCGTGCGCCGGTCGTGGGCGCGCGGTCACTCAGGATAGGCGATCCGGTGGCACAGCGTGCCCGCCGGCGGCTCGCCCGCCAAGGTTCGCATGGTTTGCGGCAGTTCGTCGAACCGGCTTTCCCCGCTGACCAGATGGCCGAACATGGGATCGCGCAGCAGTTCAAGCGCTTTCGCCAGGCGCTGCTTGTGCGACCAGCGCGCCCGGCGGGCGGGCGACACCGCGCCGACCTGCGAGGACTGCAGCGTCAGCCGCTGGGAATGGAACGCTCCGCCCAGCGGGGCCGGCACGTCGCCGCTGCCGTACCAGGAGAGTTCCAGCACGCTCGCCTCGAACCCGGCGAGCCCGATCGCGGTGCCCAGACCGGCGCCCTTGCCGGTCGCGTGCACCACGAGGTCGCAGCCGCCGGCCGCGTCGTCCGGGTGGGCGAACGGCACGTCCAGGACGCGGGCGGTGGTCTCCTTCTTGGGGTCGACGTCGATCAACTGAACCTGCGTGCCCGGGATGCGCGCCGCCAGTGCGGCGACCAGGAAGCCGACGACCCCGCCGCCGACGACGGCGATCCGGTCGCCCACGCGCGGGGCCGCGTCCCACAGCGCGTTCAGCGCCGTTTCCGCGTTCGCGCCCAGGACGGCGCGCTTGGCGCTCAGATCGTGGGGCAGCGGGACGACCGCGTCCGCCGGCACGACGTAGCGGTCCTGGTGCGGGTAGAGGCAGAACACGATCTGATCGCGCAGCTCCTGCGGGCCCGCCTCGACCAGCCCGACGCTGGCGTAGCCGTACTTGACCGGGAACGGGAAGTCGCCGTCCTGGAACGGGCAGCGCATCCGCTGATGCTCGCTCTCCGGCACTTGGCCGGCGAACACCAGCGCCTCGCTGCCCCGGCTGACGCCGCTATAGAGCGCGCGCACACGCACCTCGTCCGCGCCAGGCTCCGGAAGCGTCTCCGAGCGGAGCTCGCCGGTCATGCGGTCGGTGGTCCAGAAGGCGTGCGCCTCGGTCATGCTGGGCTTTGGGTCATGGGTGCAACGAGGTGATGATCGCGAACGGGGTCGCGCGGGCAGGCGGCGCGTTCGGCCGAGTCTGCGCGAAGGTAAGTCCGGTCACGACCTTGTCAATCGACGCCGGGGGAGCGAGCTATGTAGCGTCGGGAGGATGGGTGCGTCCATCGGCCACAGGAGATGGTCCGGGCGGACCCCCGCAAGCGACAGGGAAGCTTCACGTCGAAAAGGATCCTACCAGATGATCTTCCGCCGTATCGCCGCCGTCCTGGCAGTCGCCGCGATCGCCGGCGTGGCCGCGCTGCAGCCCGCCAAGGCGGAGCCGCGGCAATACAAGATGGACCCGGACCACTTCGCCATCGTGTTCATGGTCCACCACCTGGGTCTCGCCGACACCGTCGGCATGTTCCGCGAGGCAAGCGGCTCGTTCACCTACGACGCGGAGGCCCAGACCATCTCCGACGTCGAGATCACGGTGCAGACCGACAGCGTGTTCACCAACCACGAGGCGCGCGACGGCCACCTGCGCAGCACCGACTTCCTCAACGTCAAGGAGTTCCCGACCATGACCTTCACCGCCGACGAGGCGGAGGTCACCGGCGAGAACACCGGCAAGATCCATGGGCAGCTCACGCTCTTGGGCCAGACCAAGCCGCTCACCCTCGACGTCACCTACGAAGGCGGCCGCACCTATCCCTTCGGCGACGGTCACTACGCGATCGGCGTCTCCGCCCGCGGCACGATCAAGCGCAGCGAGTACGGCATGACCTACGCCGTGCAGAACGACATCGTCGGCGACGAGATCGACCTGATCATCGAGTTCGAGGGCATCCGCCAGCCCAATAAGGGGTAGCGCCCCGCGGCTTCAGGTTCGTTGCCCTCCGCCGATCGTAGGGTGGGTTCGCCGCGCCAGCGGCAACCCACCAAGCGGCGTGCCGTGCACGACCGGCGTTTGGTGGGTTGCTGCGCGAACCCACCCTACGGAACCCACCCTCTCGAAACGTTCCCAGCCGCAAGAAACCGGCTCCAGCGCATGTCCTGCGGCAATCCGCGAGCGCCGTGGGCACGTACACACGGGCATGACCGATCCGATCCTGATATTCGGCGCGACGGGCGGCGTGGGAAGCGCGCTCGCCCGGCGCCTTGCCGGCGAGGGACGCGCCCTGCACCTCGCCGGTCGCGACGCCGACGCGCTTGCCGCCCTGGGGCGCGAGCTTAACGCCCCCACCACTCAAGTCGACGTGATGGACCCCGAGCAGGTCCAGGCCACGGTCGACGCCGCCGCGGCCGACGGCCGGCTGGCGGGCGTCGCCTACTGCGTCGGCTCGATCGTGCTGAAGACGCTGAAGCGGGCCAGCGCTCAGGACTTCGAGGAGACCTACCGGCTCAACGTGGTCGGCGCGGCGATCGCCCTGCAGCGCGCGGAAAGCGCGCTCAAGGCCGCGGGCGGATCGGCGGTGCTGTTCTCCACCGTCACCGCCCAGCACGGCTTCCCCAGCCACAGCGTGATCTCCAGCGCCAAGGCCGGCGTCGAGGGTCTGACCCGTGCCCTCTCGGCGGAGTGGGCGCCCAAGGCGCGGGTCAACTGCATCGCGCCCTCGGTGACCCGGACCAAGATGGCCCAGCCGCTGACCCAGAACGAGACGATGGCGAGCGGCCTTGCCAAGGCGCACCCGATGCAGCGTCTGGGCGACCCGGACGACGTCGCGGCGGCGGCGCAGTTCCTGCTGGACCCCGATAAGGCCGGTTGGATCACCGGGCAGATCCTGGGCGTCGACGGCGGCCGCGGCCCGCTGCACGTGAAGAGCTGAGCCATGGCTGGAACGCTGCGCGTCGTCCTGGGCGACCAGCTTTCGCGCGGGCTGGCGAGCCTGCAGGACATCGACCCGGACGCCGACACGGTCCTGATGGCCGAGGTGATGGCCGAGGCGACCTACGTCCGCCATCACCCCAAGAAGATCGCCCTGATCTTCTCCGCCATGCGCCACTTCGCCCAGAGCCTGGAAAGCGAGGGGATCGCGGTCGCCTATAGCAAGCTCGACGATCCCGACAATGCCGGCGACCTGACCGGCGAGGTGGCGCGCGCGGTCCAGCGGCTGCGGCCGGACAAGGTCGTCGCGGTGTCGGCGCAGGAATACCGGCTGGCGCAGGAGATGCAGGGCTGGCAGCAGGCCTGCGGCGTCCCGGTCGAGTTGCGCGCGGACGACCGCTTCTTCTGCTCGATTCCCTGGTTCGAAAATTGGGCGGCCGGGCGCAAGTCGCTGCGCATGGAGTTCTTCTACCGCGAGATGCGTCGGGCGACCGGCTTCCTGATGGAGGCCGACGGCCAGCCCACGGGCGGGCAGTGGAATTACGACCACGACAACCGCAAGCCCGCGCCCGAGGAGATCGGCCAGCCGGACCGGATGCGCTTCCAGCAGGACGCGATCACCCGGGAGGTGGTGGCGTTGGTCCGCGCGCGCTTCGGCCATCACTTCGGGTCGATCGACGGCTTCGACTACGCCGTGACGGCCGCGGAGGCCGAGCAGGCGTTCGAGGCTTTCGTCGAAGACAAGCTGCCGCAGTTCGGCGACTACCAGGACGCCATGAAGGTCGGCCAGCCGATGCTGTTCCACGCCCAGATCGGGGCTTACCTGAACTGCGGGCTGCTCGATCCCTACGCCGTCTGCGCGCGGGCGGAGAAGGCCTACCGCGACGGCCACGCGCCGTTGAACGCGGTCGAGGGCTTCATCCGGCAGATCCTGGGCTGGCGGGAGTTCATCCGCGGCATCTACTGGCTGAAGATGCCGGACTACGCGAAGGAGAACCGGCTCGAAGCGGGCCGCCCGCTGCCGCGCTTCTTCTGGACCGGCGAGACGGACATGCGCTGCATCAAGGAGGTCGTCCAGCAGACCCGCGAGGAGGCCTACGCCCACCACATCCAGCGGCTGATGGTCACGGGCGTGTTCGCGCTGCTCGCGGGGCTGGACCCGCGGGCGGTGAACTATTGGTATCTGGTCGTCTACGCCGACGCCTACGAATGGGTCGAACTGCCCAACGTCACCGGCATGGCGCTCTACGCCGACGGCGGTGTCCTGGGCAGCAAGCCCTATGCCGCGAGCGGCAAGTACATCGACCGGATGTCGGACTACTGCCGGCACTGCCGGTTCGACGTGAAGAAGCAAACCGGAGACGACGCCTGCCCGTTCAACGCCCTCTATTGGGACTTCATCGACCGCAACCGCGACAAGCTTGAGGGCAACCCCCGCATGACCATGCCGTATGCCACGCTTAAGAAGATGAAGCCCGAGAAGCTGCAGGGCCTGCGCCAGCAGGCGGAGTCGTTCCTGAACGCAATCGAGTACGCCGAGGAGGGCGAATGGTAGCCCCGCACCCGTCCCAGGGGGTCGCCTGGATCACCGGCGCGTCCAGCGGCATCGGCCGCGGGCTCGCCATGCAACTGGCAAGCGAAGGCTGGCAGGTCTGCGCCTCCGCCCGACGCCAGGGCGAGCTGGACACGATGGCCGAGGAGGCGCGCGAGATGGCGGGCGCCGTGATCCCGGTGCCGCTCGACGTCACCGACGCCGAGGCCGTGCGCCAGGCGGTCGAGACAATCGAGCGCGACCACGGCAAAATCGCGCTCGTGGTGCTCAACGCCGGCACCCACCAGCCGATCAGCGCCTGGGACTTCGACGCCGCGGCGGTGCAGAAGCTCTTGAACCTGAACGTCATGGGCCAGGCCAATCCGCTGGAGGTGCTGCTGCCGCGGATGATCGACCGCGCGGCCGGGCGGATCGCCGTCGTCGCCTCGGTCGCGGGCTACCGCGGCCTGCCCACCGGCGCCGGTTACGGCGCCAGCAAGGCGGGCGTGATCAACATGTGCGAGTCGCTGCGCCCGGAACTCGCGGGCACCGGGGTGACCCTGCAGGTGGTGAACCCCGGCTTCGTGCGCACGCCGCTGACCGACAAGAACGAGTTCAACATGCCCATGCTGATGGAGCTGGAGGACGCCGTGGCGTCCTTCCGCCGCCAGCTGGACCGGGATAAGTTCGAGATCGTGTTCCCCTGGCGCTTCGCCATGATCATGAAAGTGCTGCGGATCCTGCCCTACGGCCTGCTGTTCAAGCTCACCACCCGCATGGTTCCCAAGCGGGAGCCGGCTCAGAAGGAAACGGCCCGATGACCGAACGTGCGAACGAGGGCTACATAAGCGCCGAGGGCGAAGACCTGCGCCTGGCGCTTGCCCGCTACGCCGATCTGTGCGCCAACCTGAAGCGCGAGCGGGTGAAGGAACTGCGCGAGCTGTGCAGCCCGGACGTGCACTTCCGCGATCCGTTCAACGACGTGCGCGGGATCGAGCTGTTCGAGAAGTGCATGGACAAGATGTTCGAGGACGTGGGCGACCCGAAGTTCGACGTGCACGACAGCGTGTTCAGCCAGCAGCACAACGAGGTCGCCTACCTGCGCTGGACCTTCCACTGCCGTTTGCCGGTGCGCGGCGCGCTGCAGATCGAGGGGATGACGGAACTGCACTTCGACCACAAGGCGCTGGTGACCGCCCACCTCGACCACTGGGACAGCGGCCGGCAACTGTACGAGAAGCTGCCCGGGATCGGCTTCGTCCTGCGCCGGGTCCGCCGTAAGCTGGCGATCCCGGAAGCGCGGTAGCGGGTCGGCATCCGTCTCTAAACGGGTGGACGCGAGGATGCTAACCGCCCGCAGCGCGCCCGTCTCCTCCCAGTGGAGAGACTTTTGCAAGGGGCATGAGCCGCCGTGTGGTGTGCTTCGACACGCCAGCCTCCGGCTGGCTACTCAGCATGAAGCTAAGTTTAAGTGCTTGACAGACCTCAACCTTCATCCTGAGTAGGACGCCGAAGGCGTCCGTGTCGAAGGATCCCATACGGCTCCCTGGCGAGTGTGCAAAAGCCTCCAGTGGAGGACAAGGGGATGAGGGGGCGCCGGGCGCGCCCCGACACAGAGTTGCGTCTACTCCGCGGCTTTCTGATCGCCCACTTCGCCCGCCGTGCGCTGGAAGCTGATGATCAGGGTGCCGATCTGGAAGCCCCACTTGGTCACGACCGCGCGGTCGATCACCATGTCGTCGCCCTGGCGGAACATCCAGTCGTCGAAGTCGAGCGCGACCGACTTGCCGTTGATCGGCACCATCATCCGGTAGCGCAGGTTGACCACGTTGCCGTGGGCCTGGATCTCGGCCGACCCGACCAAATCGTCGGTGTCCGCGCGGTAGTGCGTGTCGCCCAGCTTGGTGATCTGCCAGGTCCGCGCTTCCTGGCTGCCGTCGTCGTAGGTGAACGACTCGGTAAGCGCCAATTTGTTCTGAGCCGGATCCCAAGCGCCGTGGGTGTCGGCGACGAACTGCTTGCGCACGTTGCCGAAGCGGTCCTGGAAAAGCCCCCAGGCCTTGCCCTCGCCGGCGAAGAAGTCCTCCAGCGCGAACGCCGGCCCGCGGCCTGCGAAGTCTTGCGGTTTCATGGCGGTTCCTTGCTTGCCCAGCGCCGCCCGACCCGCCGTCAAAGCGCGGGGCGGCGCGTGCGATGCCCGTACCCTTCATTACGGCCGGGAGAGCACGCGGATTTCGGGACCGGCGCCGCTTACGCCTTGACCAGGGCGAACTGGCGCAGGTCGATCTTGCCGGTGCGGAAGCCCGCCTCGCAGTAGGCGAGGTAGTAGCGCCACATCCGCCGGAACCGCTCGTCGAAGCCGAGCGCGGAGATCCGGGGCCAGGATTCCTCGAAGCTGTGCCGCCAGCGCTTCAGCGTCTCGGCGTAGTGCAGGCCGTAGCACTCCTCCCCGGCCGGGATGAGGCCGGCCTGCTCGACCCGCTCCTTGATCACGGCGGGCGCGGGCAGCATGCCGCCGGGGAAGATGTAGCGCTGGATGAAGTCGGCGCTGCGGCGGTAGCTGTCCCACTGCGTATCGTCGATCGTGATCGCCTGCAGGGCCGCGCGGCCGCCGGCGGTCAGCAGTTCGCGCAGGCGGGCGAAATAGGTCGGCCACCAGGTCTCGCCGACCGCCTCGATCATCTCGATCGACACGATCCGGTCGTATTGCCCTTCGAGGTCGCGGTAGTCGATCAGGCGAACCTCGGCCCGGTCGTCCAGGCCGGCGTCGGCCAAACGCTTGGCGGTGTAGTCGCGCTGCGCCTCAGAGATCGTGATCGCGGTGACCCGGCAGCCGATCTCGCGCGCGGCGTATTCGGCGAAGCCGCCCCAGCCGCAGCCGATCTCCAGCACGTGGTGTTCCGGCCGGATGTCGGCCATCTGGGCCATCCGGCGGTACTTCTCCTCCTGCGCGAGGTCGAGATCGGCCTCGGGCCGCGGGAACACGGCGGAGGAGTAGGTCATCGAGCGGTCGAGCCAGAGACCGTAGAAGGCGTTGCCCAGGTCGTAGTGCGCGGCGATGTTCTTGCGCGCCCCGCGCCGGGTGTTCGGCCGCATCAGGTGGGCCAAACGCGACAGCGCGCGGCTGGTCGTCTGCCCGCGCAGCGTGGCGCCCAGGGCGGCGTCGTTGCGCGCGGCCAGTTCCATCACCGCGACCAGGTCGTCGGTTTCGCAGTCGCCGTCGAGATACGCCTCGGCGAAGCCGAGCGCGCCGCCGAACAGCATCTTCCGGGCGAACCGGGGATGCTTGATGGTCAGGCGCGCGTGCGGGCCCGCAATGCTGCCGTGGGCGACGATCTCGCGGCCGTCGGGGAAGGTCAGTTCCAGCCGTCCGACCGACAGCCGCCGGACCAGCGTCTCGATCACGCGCAGGCTGGCGCGCCCGCGCCCAGGGAAGGGAACGCTTGGCAGGAGGGTGCGCTCACTGGTGCTCATTCGGCGGCCTCACGTGTGGGATAGACGATGGTCACCTGGTGCGCGGGCGCTGGCGGCGACTTGTGGAAGCGGGCGCCGCGGCGCCACAGCTTAAGCGCCTGCCAGTGGATCGCCCCGATCACCTTGAAGGTCATCAGCGGATGCGCGGCCACCGCGCGCAGCAGGTTGCGGTCGGTCAGCGGCACGCGCTGTCCAACCTGGCTCGCCACCAGGATTTCGCCAGCCTCGACGTGCTGGCGGATCACGGTGGCCTGCTTCTGGCCGGGCTCGCTCACCCGGAAATCGTAGCCGCCCTCGATCGGCAGGAACGGCGAGACGTGAAAGTCCTTGCGGCAGGCCTGGTGCAGCGCCTGGCCGGGCCGGTGCCCGGGCGGGACCGGGATCAGGTAATGGTGGTACTGGCCGAAGGTGTTCGACACCTCGTAGTTCACGGCCCGCAGCCGCCCGTCGCGGTGATAGCAGAACCAGACCGTCAACGGGTTGAAGGCGTAGCCCCAGAGCCGCGGATAGGCCATCAGCCGCACCGGGCCGCCCTCGAGGTCGATCCCGGCCTCGGCCAGGCGCGCGTCGATCCACGGGCGCAGCGGCGATCCGTCGCGCGGCCCGTGGTCCTTCTGGTGGAACGAGAAGACGTTGAACCGGTCGATCGACAAGAAGCGCAGCCGCCGCGCGAGCGCAGGGAGTTCGTCCAGGTCGGCGAGCAGGGTCACCACCTTGTAGTCGAAGCGGTGGCGGAACGGCATCAGCCGCTTGTGCATCACCCCGGAGAAGTACAGCGCCGAAGCGTTGGGGTCGTCGGTCGTGGGCGTGGCAGTTGCGGTCATGGGCGTCTCGCGCGTCTCGACCTATTCCGCCGCGGCACGCAGGGCCGGTCGCGCGCCGTCGGCGCACCGGGCCGCCGGGCTCGCCGCGGCCACCTCGTCCGCCCAGGGCGCGGGCGCCCCGAGAGCGGCGGCCACCGCCAGCCCGGCCTCCAGGCCGTCTTCGTGGAAGCCGTAGCCGCAGTAGCTGCCGCAGAACCAGGTGTTGTGCACCCCTTGGAGGTGGGGCAGGCGCCCCTGCGCGGCGATGGCGGGCCCGTCGAAAATCGGATGGGTGTAGGTAAGCTCGGCGTGCACCGTCTCCTCGGCCGGGGCCTGCAGCGGGTTGAGCGAGACGAACAGCTCGCGGCCCGGCAGGTTTTGCAGGCGGTTCATCCAGTAGGTGACGGAGACCTTGGCGCCCGCGTCCTGCGCGCCGTCGCCGATGTAGTTCCAGGACGACCAGACCGCCCGGCGCCGCGGCATCAGCGCCGGGTCGGCGTGCAGGTAGGTGCGGTTGGATTCGTAGCTGAACGCGCCCAGCGTCCGCCGCTCGGCGTCGGTGGCGTCGTCGCCCAGGATGGCCAGCGCCTGGTCGCCGTGGGTGGCGAGCACGACCTGGTCGAAGCGCTGCGGCCCGGCGTCCGTGGTCACGGTGACGCCGGTTTCGTCGCGGGTGAGCATGCGCACCGGTCGGCCGACGTGGAAGCGCTGGGGACCGACGGCCTCCGCGATCCGGCGGACGTACTCCCGGCTGCCGCCGGAGACGGTGCGCCAGCGCGGCCGGCCGCGGATCAGCATCAAGCCGTGGTTGTCCAGGAACTGCACGAAGCTGCGCACCGGAAACTTCATCACCGCGTCGACCGGGCAGGACCAGATCGCCGCTGCCATCGGCAGCAGATGGTTGTAGGTGAAGCTGGCACCGTAGCCGTGGTCGCGCAGATAGTCGCCCAGCGACTGCATCGCCGCCGGGTCCTCCGGGTCGAGCGCGAGCAGGGCCGGGGCTTCCTTGTAGAAGCGCAGGATCTGGCGGACCATCGCCCAGTAGGACGGCTTCAGCAGGTTCGACGGCTGCGCCACCAGGCCGCGCGGACTGCCGGCATATTCCAGCCGGCCGCCTGCGAGCGACACCCCGAACGACATGTCGGAGTCTTCCGTCGGCACGCCCAGCCGGTCGAACAGCCGGATCAGGTGCGGGTAATTGCGCGGATTGTAGACGATGAAGCCGGTGTCGACGGCCGTGGTGGTGCCGTCCGGCCAGCTCACGTCCATCGTGTTGGCATGTCCGCCCAAGCGCGGCTCGGCCTCGAAGACGGTGACGTCGTGGCTGCGTGAAAGCGCCCAGGCGGCGCCCAGGCCTGCGATCCCGCTTCCGACGACGGCGATGTGCATTCCAACTCCAGCCTGGATGGGAGGGTTCGGCGTTCCGGTCTGTTGAGAGCCCCGCGCGTGTCCGCGCGTGCCCCTGACAGGCACCATCTTCGCTTTTGCCTTCATTACGCGCGGCAAACAAGGCCGGATCACCGTGCGGCGCGCGCGGAGGCGCACGGCGCGCGCCGGAGGCCCGGGCTCACGAAAACGTGTGTGCCGCGATAAAAAACTGACCTTGCGACTGATCCGTCCGGCCGCGGCCGGCGTAGCCAGGGATAGACGTAG
The DNA here is from genome assembly GCA_034521655.1 of Rhodovibrio sp. Classification (GTDB taxonomy): domain Bacteria; phylum Pseudomonadota; class Alphaproteobacteria; order Kiloniellales; family Rhodovibrionaceae; genus Rhodovibrio. Next base: position 29,833 of record JAXHMD010000007.1, on the reverse strand, counting down.
CGGACGGGACGGATCTGAATGGATCTCGACGACGCCAGTGACGACCACGCGCTCAGCGTTCCTGCACGGTCTTGGGTTGTGGCGTCGGTTGGTGGGCTCGTACAAAACGGTATGGACCCGAATGCCGACGACACGGGCGAATTGACGCCCACCCTGGCCGCCGACCTCTTGGACGCGCTCGCCGCCGGCCCCGACCGGCGGGCGTTCAAGCGGTTGTTCGCGCATTTCGCGCCGCGTGTGAAGTCGTATCTCCGCCGGCTGGGCGCGGAAGACCAGCAGGCGGAGGAACTGGCGCAGGAAGCCATGCTGACGGTCTGGCGTCGTGCGCACCTGTACGACCGCCGTCAGGCCGGGGCCAGTACCTGGATTTTCACGATCGCGCGGAACAAGCGCATCGATGCGATCCGCCGGGACAAGCGCCCGGAATTGGACCCGGAAGACCCCGCGATCGTCCCGGAGCCGGAAACGCCGGCGGACCAGCAGGTCGAGGCGAGCCAACGCCAGGAGCTGCTGCGCTCGGCCGTCGAGCGCCTGCCCGAACAGCAGGCCCGGCTGCTCCGTCTGTCGTACTTCGAGGACAAGTCACACAGCACGATCGCCGAGGAGTTGGATTTGCCGCTGGGCACCGTGAAATCGCGGCTCCGACTCGCGCTTTCGAGACTGAGGACGTTGCTGGAGGAAACAGCATAAATGGCGGAGCATCTCGCACCCGACGACCTGCTGCAGGAGTACGCGGCCGGCAACCTGTCCGAGCCGTTGTCGCTCCTGGTGGCGACCCACATCGCGCTGAAGCCGGAGAGCCGGCAGACGGTGCGGTTCTACGAAGACGTCGGCGGCGCCTTGCTGGAGGCGAGCGCGCCGGAGTCGATGTCAAACGACGCGTTCGAGCGCGTGATGGCGCGGATCGAAGCGGATGCGCCGGTCGTACCGGACGGCGGCACGGCCGCCGCGCCGGCGGACGACGCCGAGCGGACCCGTGAGGCCCTGCCGGAGGGCGTGCGTATCGCCGCCGACGTGCCGGCGCCCTTGCGCGATTACCTCGCGAGCACGGGGTCCAAGGCGTCCTGGCGCCACCGCGGCGGCAGCGTCGCGGAGTTGGACCTGCTGCCGGACTTTCCCGGGTACAAGACCCGGCTGCTGCGGATCACGGCCGGCTCACGGATTCCTCAGCACACCCATGACGGGGCTGAGTATACCCTGGTGTTGGAAGGCAGCTTCACCGACGCCACCGGGCGCTACGCCCGCGGGGACGTCTCGGTGGCCGACGATGAGGTCACCCACCAGCCGGTGGCCGGGCAGGAGAGCGACTGCATCTGCCTCGCGGTGACCGACGCGCCGCTCAAGATGACCGGGCCATTCGGTCGCATATTGAATTACTTCGTGGATATGTGATCTTTTTTGGGGTCCAAATGATCCAGGTGAGACGGGGCTGCGTAGGAGGGATAGAGACGCAGTCAGCTAGCGTCAGGCGGGCACGACGGGCTGATCTTCAACAGCAGGATAGTAGCTATGGTGTCCAGCGAGATCTTAGACAGCCAAGCCGCGACGCAGCGCTTCATCCGCGAGGCGATGAAGGCCCCTTTGCTGTCCCGCGAACGCGAGACCGATCTCGCCAAACGCTGGGCCGAGCAACGCGATGAGGAGGCCCTGCACGAACTGGTGAGCGCCCACCACCGTCTGGTGGTGAGCCAGGCGACCGCCTACCGCGGCTATGGCCTGAACATGTCCGACCTCCTGCAGGAGGGGAACCTCGGTCTGATGCAGGCCGCGGCCCGGTTCGACCACGAACGCGAGGTGCGCTTCTCCACCTACGCCGTCTGGTGGATCCGCGCGGCCATTCAGGACTTCGTGTTGCGCAACTGGTCGATGGTCCGGCTCGGCACGACCACGCAGGAGAAGGCGCTGTTCTTCAACCTGCGCCGGCTGCGCGCCAAGATCGCCAGCGCGGACGGCACGACCAGCGACGCTGACGCCCGCGACAAGATCGCGAGCGAGCTGAAGGTGCAGCTGAACCAGGTCGAGAACATGGAGGCGCGCCTGTCCGGCCCGGACCAGTCGGCGAACGCGCCGCTGGGCGAGGACGGCTCGTCCGAATGGCAGGACCTGCTGGTCGACGACGGCCCTTCGCCGGAAGACATGGTGCAGAAGTCGCGCGACAACGCGACCCGCGGCAAGTGGCTGAAGGCGGCGCTCACGGCCCTGCCGGCGCGCGAGCAGCACATCATCCGCGAACGCCACCTGAAAGAGCAGTCGACCACGCTCGCCGAACTCGGCGAAGAGCTCGGCATCTCCAAGGAGCGCGTGCGCCAGATCGAGCACCGGGCGCTGCAGGAGCTGCGCAAGCGCGTGCTCAGCAGCGCCGATACGGCAGTCGACGCGGCCGCGGACGTCTAGAGCAAAATCGATGAAAGCCGAACCGGCTCGCATCGTGAAGTTTGCTCTAACTGCTTGAAGCGAGGGCAAGATTCAGCTGAAACATGATTCCACGTTTCAGCATCTTGCCCTAACTTTCGACGTTTCCGATTGCCATTCGACGGTCTTGCACCGACCGCCTTCCGTTTTGCGATCGCTAAAGGCCCCCGGGTTCGGGATGCTGCGCCAACGCCGTTTGCCGTAAGTGTGGAATTGGGGTAGAACAGAACGCGTAAGTCCACGGAAACTGCGCGTTCTGGTCACCCGCCCATGCCGAAAAAATCTTCGGGAGCCGAGGAGCCCTCGGAAAGTCCCTCGATTTTAGTCAACTACCAACCTTTGGTAGAAACACCTTTTAGTCGAGGAAGAGATGGTCGCCTCCCTCGGATTCCGCCCGAGGTTGATGGCATCCAGGTCAATCACTGCCGGAACGTCGAGTGCGAGAACTTCGGCGTGTCGCCGCGCCAGGACGTTCGCCGCGGCGCGTCGCGACGGGGCACGCCCCGTGTCAGCGACGGTTACCGCGTCGTCGGAAAACGCACCCAGACCGCGCCCAAGAACCTGCTCTGCATGAAGTGCGGGCAGCGCTCGAGCATCAAGAGCAACCTCGGGATCAAGGAAGAGCTGACGCGGATCTCGGCGTACCTGGCGCCGCCTCGCGAACCGTCTTGCCCGAACGCGCGCTGCGAGAACCACCGGGTGCCGGTCAGCGCTTCAGGGCGCTACTACCGCCATGGCCGGACGTCGGCGGGCACCGAGCGGCATCGCTGCCGTTCATGCGGCAAGGTTTTCTCCGAGGGGCGCCGCCGTCGCCCGCAGGCGATCTCGCACGAGAACCGCGAGATCTTCCTGGCGCTGGTGAACAAGCAGCCGATCCGCGCCATCGCCCGCACGCGCGGCATCAGCACCCAGACCGTCTACGAGAAGATCGACTTCATCCACCGGCAGTGCCTGAGCTTCCTGGCAGCCCGCGAGGCGGAACTCGCGCGCAAGCGCCTGCGCGGGCTGTACATCAGCGTCGACCGGCAGGATTACATCGTGAACTGGTCCGACCGGGCCTTCAAACGCAACACCCAGCTGACCGCGATCGGCAGCGCCGACAACTTCACCGGCTACGTCTTCGGCATGCATCTGAACTACGATCCCGATGCCGATCGCGAGCGCATCGAGGCCGAAGGGATCGTCGCCGGCGACTACGACGGCCGCGATGCGGCCTACACACGCCATGCCCGGTACTGGACGGAGCCGTTCTACCGGCTCGCCCTTGCGGCTGACCCCGGGCCGGACGTTCCGCACAGTTCGGTCTGGACGCACCAAGGCGTCGCCCGGGAGATCAACGACCGCTACGACGAGATCGAGAACATCCCCGACCGCGAGGCGCTCGAGCGGGTTCACAGCACGGCCACCTGGATGCCGCCGAAGGGTGTCCAGGTCCGGTTCGAATACACCGCCCACGCCCATTTCCGGCTGCTCAGGCGCCTTCTGAGCGGCGCCCGCAAGGTCCGGTTCTACATGGACCAGGACGACACGCTGCGCGCTGCCTGCCTGTCCGCTTTCGCCTATGACATCATGCAGCGGCGGGGCGACGCGTTCTACGTCCAGATCGACAAGACGCTCATGGTCGACGATCGGCGCCGGAAGGTCCGGGAGAGCCGCCAGTATTTCGACCATGTCCGGGAGGTGCTCGGCCGGCCGGATGCAACCGACTGGCAAATCCGGGTTATCCTCATGGCCCAGACCCTGGACGATATCCCGCGCTTTCGACACTGGCGCGACAACTGGGTCGGCTTTCCCGAGGCCACGATGCCGGAGCCGGACAAGGCGATCTGCTATCTAACCGACCGATCCGACTACGGCCTGATCCGGAAGGCCATCTTGTTCTCGCGCGCATCGCTGCACGGCATCGACCGGTACTTCATGCAGCTTCGCCGGCGCGTGATGCCGCTCGAGCGGCCGATCGCGACCCCGAGCAACGTCGGCCGTGTCTGGCACGGGTACTGCCCGTACAACCCGAAGATCATCCAGCAGCTGCTCGACATCTATCGGGCCTACTACAACTACGTGGAGCCGGGCGCCGACAAGAAGACGCCAGCCATGCGCCTCGGGATCGCGCGAGGTAAGGTACGGGTCGAGGATATCCTGTATCACTCAAAAAGGAGTGAAATAGTATTCACGTGTGGTTTTACTCACCGCAGGATTTTGGCGTGTCCGGATGTCGCGCACCGTTGCTGTTGTCGGTTTCCAGTCGTGCCTTACCGAAGCAAGATCTGCGCAGTCGCAGTCCTGAGCGCTTGATCCTGGTTGCCCCGAGCTGCGAAAGGCGAGAGGTGGGGCCGGAAGGTTGCGCCCCGCCGGCCCCTTCCGCCATCGTCAAGCCGCTCGCACGCCGTCCAGGAAGCTTCCAACCTCTTGTTCAAGCCGGTTGGACTTTTCGAGAGTTGCGAGGCTGCGGACAGGACTTCGTGAGCGCCGCCACCGGTCTCGCTTGCGGCGGCGCTGACGCCGGCGATGTTGCTGGTCACTTCCTGGGTTCCAGTCGGCAGCTTCGTCGATGCTGCGCGCGATCTCCTTGGTCGCGGCACCTTGCTCCTCCACCGGCAGCAGCCACGCTCTGAGCGATCTCGTCGATATGCTCGATGGTGCCCGTGATCTCGCGGATCGACGCTACAGCGGCTTGGGTCTCGGACTGGATCGCCCCGACTTGGTTTTGGATGTCCTCCGTTGCCCTGGCCGTCTGGCTGGCGAGCGCCTTGACCTCCTGCGCGACCACGGCGAAGCCTTTGCCCGCTTCCCCTGCGCGTGCTGCTTCTATGGTAGCGTTCAGGGCGAGAAGATTGGTTTTTTCAGCGATGTCGGAGATGATCTCGACAACCGAGCCGATCTTCTGGGCTGCCGCGTCGAGTCCCTCGACACGCTCGTTGGTACGCTTGGCTTTCTGGCGCGCATCCCGGCCATACGAGATGTGGTCGCGACTTGCCGATTGATGTCTTCGACCGACGTCGCGAGTTCGCTCGCCGCGCTTGAGACCGTCTGGACGTTCGTCGAGGCTTGTTCCGCCGCCGCGCTGACAGCTTGGGCCTGCTGGCCAGCCTGTTCCGCAGTGGCACTCAGGGACTCGGCGGTGGTGTTGAGTTCCGTGCTGGCGGCCGTGACCGTGCTGACGACCTTGGCGACGGAGCCCTCGAACGCTTCGATAAGCTCGCGCAGGCGCTTGGCACGCTCGGCCTCAGCTTGCTGACGACGCTGCTCTTCTTGCTGATGGGCCTGTTGCTGGATGAGAGCTTCTCGGAAGATGTCCGTGGCGCGGGCAACGTCACCGATCTCGTCGCCGCGCCCGGTCTCGGGAACCTGGGTGGCGGTATCGCCCTCGGAGAGTTTCTGGATCGCCGTGGTAACCGTTCCAAGTGGCCGCACGACGCTGCGCAGGACGAGCACCGAGATGACGCCAGTGGCCACGAGGAGCAGGAGGCCGATGCCGACGGTCAGCCACACCGCACGTGCCTTGCTGGCCGCCAGATCGCCGGTGGATTCAGCGATCGATTGGACAACGTCTTCCTCCAGGCCCCGTAGCGCGTCGATCCGGTTGGACGCGGCTGTGAACCAGCTTGCCGGGTCGACTTGGATCGATGAGCCGTAACCGGCCTCGACGGCGTGCGCGCGCAGATCCCGGACTTCGCCAAAGCGGGGTCCGTTCCGCAGCGCCTCCAGGTCAGTGACGAAAGACGCGGTCGCCGTTGCGCCGAACTGTGAGAGGTAGCTCGCCTGTTCGGCACCCAACCGGATAAAGCGGGCATGAAGTTCCGGGGCGAAGCCGCTGCCGAAGCCCGCGGCGCCCACCGCGCGCTCGATGCCAGCGTGTTCTTTCGCCTCGACGAGTGCGAGATAGGCCTCTGTCATGCCGGCCTGTGCCGTCCGCTTCGTGGCGGCGCGCAGGGTCGTGAGCGCTTCGATGTTAGCCCGGATGATCTCGGAATAGCTGCTCGCTGCGTCTCCAGGTTTCATGGATCCGGTATCGACTTTCCCGCGCAATCTGGACAACTCGCGGAGCTTCTTCTGCACGCGCTGTAGCGGCCCAGTCAACTTGGAGTCCGAGCCGACTTGAGGAAGTTTGTCGACGGCCGCTTGAGTTTCACGCCGCTGGGCTGCCAAGCGGTCGCGGAAAACCTTCGAGTCGTTGGCAAGCAAGCCGACGGAAAGGCCCCGCTCGCGCTGCAGCGCGTGAACCAGATCGCTGACAGGGGGCGTCTGCTCCGCGAGTTCAGCCGCCGCGCGCGCTCGACGGCGTGCTCCATCATCTTCGAGGGCGCCGAAAGCGAGGACGGCGAGGAGGCACAGGAATGGGACACCGGCCGCGGCGAGGACGCGGTGACCGATCCGGAGAGTTTTTAGAGCTGAGAGCATGATCGGCTCCATGGGGCGATGTATGTGATGGAGCGAGCACGCGCTCTAACGAATAACGATCTGTTAAAACCGACAGCTTTTGAGGAATATCACGAACCCGTAAGACGTCCATTAAAATAGTATATGAGAGCGGAAGCCAGAAACAATATGCAAAGGTGTTGAACGGAAAAACCCGGAAGGGGAAATGGGCCCGTATCCTTTCGCGACACGGGCCGATATCCAGTATGATTGTTATTACTGTTTTATTAGGAGATTCTAGGCCTCTTTGGCCAAGATATCTTCGATCCATGTCCGGCCGGCCATGGCTTGCGGGAAACCGATCGTCGGCGTGAGAAGAATACTGACGTGTCGGATCTCGTCCTTGGAGACCCCCGCCTCGCGAGCACGGCGAACGTGCGAATGTGTCGCACCCTCCGAGCGCTGTGCAATCGCGCTCGCGAATCGGTGCACGCGTCCAATGGTCCCGCATTGGCGACGGCCTTGCCGAGCTGCTCGTAGGCCGCCCAGACGTCTGGATGTTGGTCGGCGATCTGTTGCGCGGTCCTGGGAAGGTTCTTTTGGGTCATGAAGTCTTGTTTCCTCTTGCTGATGTGATGGTGAACAGCGCCCTCTGAAACGTCCCTCATTCGCCGGGATCGAGGTCGTCGATGAGGCGTGACGGGTACGCCAGCAATCGCAGCTTGTCGATGTCACGGAAGTGGATCTCGTTGCCCCGCACGGTAGCGCCGTGCTCGCGCACCGTTTGAAAACTGCGCGATAGGTTCTCGCGCGTCATGCCGAGGTAGGTGGCGATCGTTTTCCGGTCCGCCGGCAGTTTCACGACATCGGCGTCGGCGTTGTTGTGGCGCAGTTCCAAGAAATAGGCCGCGATCCGTTCGGTACCGTCGCGAAGCTTGTGCGACTTCAGCGCCTTGAGCACGCGCCGGAACTCTTCGGCGAGGGCACGCATCATGGCATCGTTGAACGCCGAGTCCGCGCGCAGCAGCCGCTGGGCGACCGGAGCTGGGATCATCAAAACGCGCGCCGGCGAGATCGTGCGCGCGGACATCAGGTAAGGCAGGTCCTGCACGATCGCCGCCAGAATGAAGGCGCGCGTTGGATGCATGATCATCAGCGTACCTTCCCGGTCCTTGAAGCTGCCGTAGAGCTCGACCACGCCGTCGAGCAGGATGTGCAGCATGTCCGCGCGGTCGCCTTCCTCGATCAGCTGGGTCATGGCCGGGAAGCGCTGCAGGTAGCTCGCCCGCACGAGCTCCTGCAGGTTCTCCTCGGCCATCTCCGAGAACGGGGCCAGGCTGCGCAAGGCGGCGATGTCGTCGTCGCGGACCATACCGGCACCCTTACAACTAAACCTCAGTGTACGGTTGCCCAAGATATGATGTTTGTCAAAGTCTGAAACAACATAGATCACAGGCCTACGTGCGGCCTGTGAAGCATCAGCGCCAATGACATCAAAAGTCAGGCATCCGCGGTACTTTACAAGCCGGCAGTTGATATGGATCAGCAGGGTTGGAAAAAGAAGGGCAGAGGGTCCGCGCTCGCGATGTTTTCAGTTCCCGTTCCGCATGACGGCACGCTGGATCGGGAGAAGTGCAGGAGTGAGTGCCATGAAAGACTTGAGCGGGGTGACACGCGGTCAGCAGTACCGCGCGCTCGGCCTCAGCACGCTGGCCTTCACCACATGCTTTGCGGTGTGGACCATCTTTTCGATCATCGGCGTGAAAATCAAACAGGACCTGGGTCTGAGCGAGACCCAGTTCGGCCTGCTGGTCGCCACGCCAGTTCTGACCGGCTCGATCAGCCGGATCTTCCTGGGCGTCTGGACCGAGCAGTTCGGCGGGCGCCTGGTGTTCACCGTCCAGATGCTTGCCACGGCGGTGGCCTGCTGGCCTGCTGTCGATGGTCACCACCTACGAGATTTTCCTGCTTGCCGCGCTCGGCGTCGGGCTTGCGGGCGGGTCATTCATTGTCGGCGTGGCTTACACCTCGCAGTGGTTCGAGAAGGAAAGGCAAGGCACAGCCCTCGGCATCTTCGGCGCGGGTAACGCGGGCGCGGCTGTGACCAACTTCGCCGCGCCGTTCCTGGTGCTTGCGCTCGGCTGGGAGCAGACCGCCCAGGTCTACGCGGTGATCCTGGCGATCGTGGCTGTGGGCTTCTTCGTGCTCGCCAAAGACGATCCCAGCACGGCGTCTCGACGCAAGAGCGGCGAGAAGCCGGTTTCCGCGTTGATGCAAATGGAGCCGCTGAGGAACGTGCAGGTCTGGCGCTTCGCGACCTACTACTTCTTCGTCTTCGGCGCGTTCGTGGCGCTCGCGTCCTACCTGCCGAGCTTCTACGTCGGCGCTTACGGGGTTACCCTTGCGACGGCGGGCAGCTTGACCGCGATGTACTCTCTGCCCGGCTCGGTGTTCCGTGCGCTGGGCGGGTGGATGTCGGACAAGTTCGGCGCGCGCTTCGTGATGTACCTCACCTTCATCGTCTCGCTGCTCTGTCTCTTCCTGATGAGCTATCCCGCGACGCAATACGTTGTGGAGGGCAAGGAAGGCCCGATCGCGTTCACCCTGGCCATGCCGCTTTGGATGTTCGTCCGGCCTGCCGTTCCGCTCGGCTTCGTGATGTCGCTCGGCAAGGCAGCCGTCTACAAGCACATCCCGGTGTACTACCCGGACCATGTTGGCTCGGTCGGTGGTCTGGTCGGGATGATCGGCGGTCTCGGTGGTTTCGTCCTGCCGATCGCCTTCGGCGCTCTCCTCGATCTTACCGGGGTCTGGCAGACCAGTTTCATGCTGATGTTCGCGGTCGTCCTGGTCAGCCTCATTTGGATGCACGTGGCGATCCGTCTTATGGAGCGGCGCAAGTACCCGCAGCTGACGGAAGAGACCGATCTGTCCGATGTCCCGGATCGGCCGGTGCAAGCTATTCGGGTGAGTTCCGGCGCTCGGCCGATGGGTGGTGGCTTCCAGTCGGCCAAGACGACAAACCAACGCGATAACTGAGCCGCGCGGCGTTCCGGCGGTCCGGCATCGGACCGCCGGTCATCTTCGCCACTAGGCCCGCTCAAAGAGGAGTGGACATACGTCCAGCCAATCCACCGACAACAACCCGAATTCGGGCAAGGTCCTGCAAGACTGGCGTCCCGACGATGAGACCTTCTGGGCCCAGCAAGGACGCAAGATCGCGCAGCGCAACCTCTGGATCTCCATTCCCTGCCTGCTACTCGCCTTTTCCGTCTGGCTAGTCTGGTCGATCGTGGTCTCGAAGCTGCCGCAGATCGGCTTCGACTACACCACCAACCAGCTGTTCTGGCTGGCCGCGCTGCCGGGCCTGTCGGGCGCCACGCTGCGCATCTTCTATTCCTTCATGGTACCGATCTTCGGCGGCCGGCGCTGGACCGCGCTATCCACCGCCTCGCTGCTGCTGCCGGCGCTTGGCATCGGCTTCGCCGTACAGTCGCCGGACACGCCTTACGTGGTGTTCCTGCTGCTGGCCCTACTGTGCGGTTTGGGCGGCGGCAACTTCGCCTCCTCGATGGCGAACATCTCCTTCTTCTTTCCGCGCAAGGCCAAGGGTAACGCTCTGGCGCTGAACGCCGGGCTGGGTAACGCCGGCGTTTCGGTGATGCAGTTTGTCGTGCCGATCGTGATCACTACGAGCGTGTTCGGCAGCCTGGGCGGCGAGCCCCAGACGCTGTCCGAGGGCGGCAAGATCTGGCTGCAGAACGCGGGTTTTATCTGGGTCCCGTTTCTGGTGATCACCACGCTCGCGGCGTGGTTTGGCATGAACGACATCGCCAGCGCCCGCGCTTCCTTCCGGGAGCAGTCGGTGATCTTCAAGCGCAAGCACAACTGGATCATGTGCGTGCTTTACACCGGGACCTTCGGCTCGTTTATCGGCTACTCCGCGGGCTTCCCGCTGTTGGCGACCAACCAGTTCCCGGACGCGGGCGCGCTGCAGTACGTCTTCCTGGGGCCGCTCGTGGGCGCGCTCAGCCGGGCGGCTACGGGCTGGATCTCCGATAAGTTCGGCGGCGGCCGGGTCACGCTCGTGACCTTCGTCGTGATGATCGCGGCTGTGGTCGGGATCCTGTTCTTCCTCTCGATCAAGGAACAACCAGGCGCCTTCTGGGGCTTCTTCGCCATGTTCATGGTGCTGTTCTTCGCCACCGGCGTGGGCAACGCCGGCACTTTCCAGATGATCCCGGTGATGTTCCGGAAGGAAATCCCGCGCTTGATGCCGCAGCTCAACGAAGCTGAGCAGACCCGTCAGGCGGAAAAGGAATCTGCCGCCGTGATCGGCTTACCAGCGCCATCGCTGCCTACGGGGCGTTCATCATCCCGAAGTCCTACGGCTCCTCGATCGCGCTCACCGGCGGGGCAGAGGCCGCGCTCTACGTCTTCATCGCCTTCTACGTGCCGCGCGTCGGGCTGACCTGGTTCTACTACACCCGCCGCAGCGCCGAGATTCCGCTGCGGACATCAGAGCGCAAGGTTCCCTGCGACTTGGGGTACCCTTGCGGTAACAGTCGTTCAATTTCGGATCGGGATGCGACGCTACGGCCTCAGGCAACCTTCCGAGGTTAATGGAGGGCCGTAGCGCATTTCGATTACTGCCTAATGAGCTGGCGCGATCCGGCTGGAGATACCGAATTCTTCGGTTTGACGGTTGCGCCGAACACGAGCTTTCCGCATCGGTGGTAGCTTAAAGGCTGGCGCGCAGTGGTTGAAGAGCAGGCGGCCCTCTTCCAGCAAGCGGCCTGATGGCCCCGATGCTGGCAAGATAGAACCGCCGAGGTGATGGCCGTCTCGAAGTCTTTGGGCAAACGATGGTTGCGATTCGGCGTCAGCCTAACTTGCGCTCGACCGCGCAAAGTCCGGGATAGAACTCCGAGATCCAATTGGCGTCGTTGCGACTCGCAGAAATCCGTCCGTGAAGTCCTCATATCAAACGCGAGCCTGTCGTCAATTCATGTGGGGGCCAAGTTTCCTTGGAGTGCGCTTCGCTAAGCGGGACGGAGACACGAAAGAGTTCGTGAAGATCCGCCCCGGAAAACGTGGTGGAAAAATGAAGGAAATCTGCGATGGCTATCATGTCCGGCCTGAAAATATCGGAAACGAGCGAGTGGGATTCGGCGGCGTGCTGGCGCTTCTGCTGATTGTCGCCGGCCTCGGTATCTACTCGATGACGCCCGGTGGCGGTCTGTTCTCGGAATACCGCGGTCTCGCGCGCACGCTCAACGAGGTCGGGCGGGTGCAGGCCAACCTTCTGGACGCCCGGCTCGCCGGCAAGATCTACCTCGATCAGAACAGTACGGATGCCGCCAAGCGCGTGCGCGAACGCGGTAACGCCGCGATCGAGCTTGCCGGAGGGCGCCCAGGCGCTGACCGAGCGCCAAGCAGGACGCTCAGGTCCTAGGCCGGATGCAGGACGACTTCCGCACCTACCTGTCGCAGTTCGACCGCGTGGTTCAATTCCAGGAGCAGCGCAACGCCCAGGTCGCCGAGCTCGACCGCGTTGGACCGGAGCTCGAGCGCAACCTGACCCGGGTGATGGAGTCCGCGTTCCGGGATCAGGACGCCGAATCCGCCTGATCTGGCTGGCGCTGCCATGCGCAACCTGCTGCTGGCGCGCCTCTACGTGCAGAAGTACCTGGTGAACAACACCGAGGCCGAATACAGGCCGGGTGACCCAGGAGCTCGACGCGTTCCAGGAAAGCGCCAAGGTGCCTGCTGGCCAGCCTGGAGAACCGCGAGCGGCGCGCACTCGCCCAAAATGTCGCGGAGGGCGCCGGTTCCTATGCCCAAAGCTTCGAGCGGGCGCACAGTGCGATCGCCGCGCGCAACGGCATCGTCACCGGCGAACTCGACACCATCGGCCCCAAGATCGCGCAGGATATCGAGGACCCTGAAGCTCAGTGCCGAAGGCGCGCCAGGACGAACTGGGGCCGCTAGCGGTTGCCAAGATCGCCGACACACGGGTGGTGACGATCGGCATCGGCGTGCTCGCGCTGCTGGCCGGCGTCGCTGCCGCCTGGATGATCGGCCGCGACATCAGCCGTCCGATCGGTGCCATGACCGGCGCCATGGGCCGTCTCGCCCAGAAGGACATGACCGCCGAGATCCCGGGCACCGAGCGCCGCGACGAGGTCGGCTCGATGGCCCAGGCGGTCGCCGTGTTCAAGGACAACATGATCAAGGCAGACGCACTCGCCGAGGAGCAGAAGGCAGCGGCCAAGCAGAAAGAGAAGCGGGCCGAGGCGGTGCTGCAGCTCACGGCGCGGTTCGAGAAGGAGGTCGACCAGACGATGGACACGCTGGCCGCCGCCTCGCAAGAACTGGAGGGCACCGCCCAGCAGATGGCCGCGACGGCGGAAGAGACCAACAACCAGACCGAGACGGTCGCCGCCGCTTCGACCCAGGCGTCCAGCAACGTCCAGACCGTCGCCTCGGCGAGCGAGCAGCTGACCGCGTCGATCGAGGAAATCGGTCAGCAGGTGGCCAAGACGTCCGCGATCGCCGACAGGGCCGACGATCAGGCCCAGTCGGCCACCCAACGGATCGAGGAGCTGAAGGGCGCGGCCGACAAGATCGGCGAGATCGTGACCCTGATCTCCGACATCGCCGAGCAGACCAACCTGCTGGCGCTCAACGCCACCATCGAGGCGGCGCGCGCCGGCGAGGCGGGCAAGGGCTTCGCCGTGGTGGCGAACGAGGTGAAGTCGCTCGCCACCCAGACCGCCAAGGCGACCGAAGCCATCTCCGCCAAGATCGCCGAGATGCAGAAGGGCGTCGACAGCACCGTCCCGGCGATGCAGATGATCTCGCGCACGATCCAGGAGCTGAACGAGATCGCCGCCTCGGTGGCATCGGCGGGCGAGGAGCAGACGGCGGCGACCCAGGAGATCTCGCGCAACGTCCAGGAAGCCGCCCAAGGCGTCCAGCAGGTCTCGCAGAACGTCGACGGCCTGAAGGAAGCGTCCCACGGCACCGCCGCGGCGGCGGATCAGGTGGCGGCGACCTCCAAGCAGGTGGCCGAACGCGGCGAGAAGCTGAGTACCAGATCAAGACGTACGACCAAGTATGCCAGGCGGCATAGACCATTCGGCATCAATGGGGGTGCCGGTCGGCTCGCTGGTGGCGGGCGGAGCTCGGCTCGTCCCGTTCTCTGAGCGGGATGACGTACGCAGCTGACCGCGCCGGTTTCCATCCGAGAAGCTCGATATAGCCGGTCCATCGACCAGGCCGCGTCACACTTTATGTTTCCTCGAGGTTGCGAATTGGTTTCCGGGGCGTGTGCCAGGGCGCCAGATCCACGCAGGACGTCTGGTCAAAGGGTTGGACGCGTTCACGGCCTGTGAGCACGCCGGCGTAGAAGGCAGCGCCCCATCCCGCATTGAAACGAGGAGTAAAGGGCCGATGCCGGGCTCTCCGGCGAACTCCACTGTCGTGCGGCACGGTCGTTGGACACCGCTTAATGGCCGTCAGGCTGCCACGGGCAGGTCGCTGTCGGCCATGGCTTCGTCGTGCTGATCGGCGCGCACCTGATCGGGTGTCCGATGGCCGTGGCGCTGGATCAACCAGTTGGCGTTGTACCAGACCCTGAACGCGCGCAGCGCGTCCTGTAGCTCTTCCAGGGTGTGGAAGGTCCGCACCCAGAGCAGCTGCTCCTTCAGGGTGCGGAAGAAGCGCTCGGCGACGCCGTTGCCCTCCGGCTGGCGGACGAACGACGGCGACGCCTCCATGCCGAGGAACGCGATCTCGCGCTGAAAGTCCTCGGCCATGTAGTTGGAGCCGTGGTCGTGCCGCAGCTTCAGGCCCGCGGCGACGTCGGCGCTGGCGGGGCCGAAGTGTCGACCGACACCCTGCCGCACCGGTTCCAGCGCCTCCCAGCGGTTGGCGCCAAAGGCGGCGTGCACGCCGATGCACTCGGAATTGCAGTGATCGACCGTGGCGAAGACGTGCACCCGGGCGCCGCTGGCCAGCACCGCCTGGGCCATGTCGGTGCCCCAGGTGGTGTCGACCCGGTCGGTGGTGATCCGGCCGTCATGGTCGTTCGCCGGGCGCTGCGGTGGGCGGTTGGGTGCCGAGAGGTCGTGCTCGCGCATGAGCCGGCGCACGCGCCGCGAAGCCGTCCGGATGCCCCGCAGTCGCAAGCGTGCCCAGACCTTGCGGTAGCCTTCACCGAAGAACGGCGCGGCCTCGATCACGTCCCGGATCTCCGCGATCAGCTCGGCGTCGCTCGCCGCCCCGATCGGTCCCGGCCGTCGCGCCTGGCGCTCGGCCGGCAGGTTGCGCTGGTGGTAGATCGTCGAGCGAGCGACCTGCCAGACCCGGCAGACCCGGGCGAGACCGTAGACCCGGTTCGCGGAGGACGACACGGTCTCGCCCATCATTTCGACCTCCGCCCGCGTGAAGGGGACTTGCGCGCCTCCAGGCGCTCGATCTTCTCCTGCAGAAGTTCGTTGTCCATCGTGACGTCGCCCAGCTTGCTCTTGAGGCGAGCGATCTCGTCGTCCCGCTGGTCGCGCGGCTGCGCCTTGAGGCCCGCCTCGGCGCTCGCCAAGGCATCGTCGCGCCACTCGGACAGCTGGGCCACCGTGACGCCCAGATCGCGGGACACGGCCTCCAGGCTCTCGCCACTCATCAGGCGCTGAACGGCTTGCAGTTTACGCTTGGCGGTGAACCGCTGGGGCTTGCCGTGGGGCGAGCCGGAGGCCGGCGCGGCCCCAGACTCTTGTGGGGGTCGGGCCGCGCCGGCCTCCGGCTCACGGCCCTGCTCGTCGGACTTCCGGGTATCGGACATGGAGACCTCCTCCTACGTTCATAACGTCTCGGAGGTGTCCAACGCATCCGTGCCCCAGCCCACCGGCAAACTCCACATCAGCCGAGCTACCTGGGTGGTGAGTCTGCCGCTGTGATCGGCTTTACCAGCGCCATCGTTGCCTACGGGGCGTTCATCATGCCGAAGTCCTACGGCTCCTCGATCGTGCTCACCGGCGGGGCGGAGGCCGCGCTCTACGTCTTCATCGTATTTTACGTGCTGTGCGTCGGGCTGACCTGGTTCGATTACACCCGCCGCAACGCCGAGATCCGCTGCTGACATAGAGCGCGCGTGCGCCTGTGACGTCGGATGTCGTCGTAGAGCGGCCGTTCAAGCCCAAATCGCGATGCGGCACTACGGCCCCGGAAAACCTCCTGAGGTTGTCCGGGGCCGTAGTCCTTTTTCGATGACTGCCCGGTTGACGTACTTGGACCGATGGATCGAAGCCCGGTCGGTTCGATCCGATTACGAAAGCTGAGATACCGGTGACGCTTTTCCTGATCGCTACCGCGCTGGTGCCAGGCTGATGTGACATATGCCGAACAATGTCTCGTGACGAACGTCACAAATCACAAAGGATTGCAGGTCCACGCAAAGCAATGATGTCGATAAAATTCTCAAGCGGTTGTCGTCAAAACTTATCGATGCCGCGGATATAGTTGTGATGGATTGATTCAGATCATCGGGCTTGCGACGGCCAGTGGTCACATTGCGGGCGAACGATACACGACGGCCCGCAGGGCCAAGGGAGACCTGAGATGAGCCACTTCCTCGACCGCCTGACCTTCTTCAAGAAGAACGTGGGACGAGTTCTCGGACGGCCACGGCATCACCACGGCCGAGAACCGCGACTGGGAAGAGGGCTACCGGTCAGCGCTGGCAGCACGACAAGATCGTCCGCTCCACCCACGGCGTGAACTGTACCGGCTCCTGCAGCTGGAAGATTTACGTGAAGGGCGGGATCGTCACCTGGGAGACCCAGCAGACCGACTACCCGCGCACCCGGCCCGGATCTGCCCAACCACGAGCCGCGCGGCTGCTCCCGGGGCGCCAGCTATTCCTGGTACATCTACAGCGCCAACCGCCTGAAGTACCCGATGGTGCGCAGGCGCCCTGCTGCGAGCTGTGGCGCGAGGCGCGCAAGACGCAGTCGCCGGTCGCGGCCTGGGCAGTCGATCGTCGAGGACGCCGGCGAAGGCGACGAGCTACAAGTCGAGGCCGCGGCCTGGGCGGCTTCGTGCGTGCCGAGTGGGACGAGGTCAACGAGATCATCGCCGCCGCCAACGCCTACACGATCAAGCGCTACGGCCCCGACCGGATCGTCGGCTTCTCGCCGATCCCGGCGATGTCGATGGTCTCCTACGCCGCCGGCACGCGCTACCTGTCGCTCTTCGGCGGCACCTGCATGAGCTTCTACGACTGGTACTGCGACCTGCCGCCGGCCTCGCCGCAGACCTGGGGCGAGCAGACCGACGTGCCGGAGAGCGCGGACTGGTACAACTCCAGCTTCCTGATGATCTGGGGCTCCAACGTGCCGCAGACGCGCACGCCGGACGCGCACTTCTATACCGAGGTCCGCTACAAGGGCGCCAAGAGCGTCGTCGTCTCGCCGGACTACTCCGAGGCGTCCAAGTTCGCCGACCTGTGGCTGCACGCCCAAGCAGGGCACCGACGCCGCGCTCGGCATGGCGATCGGCCACGTCATCCTGAAGGAGTTCCACGTCGACCGGCAGGCCGAGTACTTCCAGCGACTACGTCCGGCAGCTACACCGACATGCCGATGCTGGTGCGCCTGGACGCCGGCGACGACGGCCACGTCTGCCGGACCGGCTGCTGCGCGCCTCCGACTTCGACGGACGCGCTCGGGCAGAGCGAGCAGGCCGACTGGAAAACGGTCGCGATCGACGAGACCAGCGGCGACCTGGTGGCCCCGCGCGGGTCGATCGGCTTCCGCTGGGGCGACCAGGGCAAGTGGAACCTGGAGGAGAAGGACGCCGACGGGCAACGACGTCGAGCTGCGGCTCAGCGCTGACCGAGCAGCCGACGACGAGGTCGTGCCGCGTCGGCCTTCCCGTACTTCGGCAACCAGCACGCACGACTACTTCACTGGCACCGACCACCCGGACGATGCTGATCGCGCAACGTGCCGGTCCAAGCACGTCAAGCTGGCCGACGGCAGCACGGCGCTCGTGGCCACGGTGCACGACCTGTTCGTCGCCAACTACGGCGTCGACCGGGGCCTGGGCGGCGAGCACGTCGCCGAGCGACTATGACGACAGACGTGCCCTACACCCCGGCCTGGCAGGAGCAGATCACCGGCGTCTCGCGCGACCACGTGATCTCGGTCGCGCGCGCCTTCGCCGGCAACGCCGAGAAGACCAACGGCAAGTCGATGGTGATCCTCGGGGCCGGTCTGAACCACTGGTACCACATGGACATGATCTACCGCTCGATCATCAACATGCTGGTGATGTGCGGCTGCGTGGGCCAGAGCGGCGGCGGCTGGTCGCACTACGTCGGCCAGGAGAAGCTGCGCCCGCAGACCGGCTGGACCACCGCTGGCCTTCGCGCTGGACTGGGCGCGGCCGCCGCGGCACATGAACTCGACCAGCTACTGGTACGCCCACACCGACCAGTGGCGCTACGAGCGGCTGTCCGTCTCCGACATCCTCTCGCCGACCGCGCCGGAGGGCGACTGGGTCTCGCAGAGCCTGATCGACTACAACGTCCGTGCGGAGCGGATGGGCTGGCTGCCCTCGGCCCCGCAGCTCGAACCGCAACCCGCTGGAGGTGGCGCGAGGACGCGGAGGCCGCCGGCCAGGAGCCGGCGGACTACGTCGTCGAGCAGCTCAAGTCGGGCGACCTCGCGTTCGCCTGCGAGGACCCGGACGCGCCGGAGAACTGGCCGCGCAACCTGTTCGTCTGGCGCTCCAACCTGCTCGGCTCGTCGGGCAAGGGCCACGAGTACTTCCTCAAGCACCTGCTGGGCACCGAGCACGGCGTGCAGGGCAAGGACCTGGGCGAGGAGGGCGGCCGAAGCCGGCAGGAGGTCGTCTGGCACGACGAGGCGCCGGAGGGCAAGCTCGACCTGCTGGTGACGCTCGACTTCCGCATGTCGACCACGTGCCTCTACTCGGACGTCGTGCTGCCGACGGCCACCTGGTACGAGAAGAACGACCTCAACACCTCGGACATGCACCCGTTCATCCACCCGCTGTCCGACGGCCGTGGACCCGGTGTGGGAGTCGCGCACCGACTGGGGGATCTACAAGTCGATCGCCAAGAAGTTCTCCGAGATCGCGCCGGAGGCACCTGGGCAGGAGACAGGACGTCGTCGCCGCTGACCCCGATGCAGCACGACAGCCCGGGCGAGCTGGCCCAGCCGTTCGACGTGTCGGACTGGAAGAAGGGCGAGTGCGAGCCGGTGCCGGGCAAGACCATGCCCATGATCAAGGTGATCGAGCGCGACTACCCGAACGTCTACAAGCGCTTCACCGCGCTCGGCCCGCTGATGGAGAACGCTCGGCAACGGCGGCAAGGGCATCGCCTGGAACACCGAGCACGAGGTCGACTTCCTGCGCCAGCTGAACGGCACGGTGAAGGACGACGGCCCGACCAAGGGCATGCCCCGGATCGAAAGCGATATCGACGCCTGCGAGGTGATCTTAGGCCTCGCGCCCGAGACCAACGGCGAAGTCGCGGTCAAGGCGTGGGACTCGCTCGGCAAGCAGACCGGGCGCGAGCACACCCACCTCGCCAATGCGCGGGCGGAGGACAAGATCCGCTTCCGCGACATCCAGGCCCAGCCGCGCAAGATCGTCTCCTCGCCGATCTGGTCCGGCCTGGAGAGCGAGCACGTCAGCTACAACGCCGGCTACACCAACGTCCATGAGCTGATCCCCTGGCGGACCCTGACCGGGCGGCAGCAGCTCTACCAGGACCACCCGTGGATGCGGGCCTTCGGCGAGGGCTTCGTGCGTCTACAAGCCGCCGGTCGGACACTGCAAGCTACCAGCCGATGCTCGATCGCAGGGCAAGCGCGGAACGGCAACCCGCATCTCGTGCTGAACTTCATCACCCCGCACCAGAAGTGGGGCATCCACAGCACCTACACCGACAACCTGCTGATGCTCACCATGTCGCGTGGCGGTCCGATCGTCTGGATCTCCGAGCGCGACGCCAAGAAGGCCGGGCATCGAGGACAACGACTGGATCGAGGCCTTCAACGCCAACGGCGCGCTCGTCGCCCGCGCGGTGGTCAGCCAGCGCGTCCCCGAAGGGCATGGCGATGATGTACCACGCCCAGGAGAAGATCGTGAACATGCCCGGGCTCGGAGATCACCGGCAAGCGCGGCGGCATCCACAACTCGGTCACGCGCACCGTGCTCAAGCCCACCCACATGATCGGCGGCTACGCCCAGTTCAGAGCTACGGCTTCAACTACTACGGCACCGTCGGCTCCAACCGCGACGAGTTCGTAGTGGTCCGTAAGATGGACAAGGTCGACTGGCTGGATAGGCGACCGACGAACCAGCACCCAGGCGCCGAGGAGGCGCAGCGCAATGATGAAAATTCGCGCTCAGATCGGCATGGTGCTGAACCTCGACAAGTGCATCGGGTGTCACACCTGTTCGGTGACCTGCAAGAACGTCTGGACCAGCCGCGAGGGCATGGAATACGCCTGGTTCAACAACGTCGAGACCAAGCCCGGCGTCGGCTATCCCAAGGACTGGGAGAACCAGGGCCGCTGGAACGGCGGCTGGCGGCGCAAGGCGAACGGCAAGATCGAGCCCAAGATGGGCGGCAAGTGGCGGATGCTCTCCAAGATCTTCGCCAACCCCGACCTGCCGGAGATCGACGACTATTACGAGCCGTTCACCTTCGACTACGAGCATCTACAGACCGCCCCGGACCTGCAGCACGCTCCGACGGCGCGCCCGCGCTCGCTGATCTCGGGCCAGCGGATGGAGAAGATCGAGTGGGGGCCGAACTGGGAGGAGATCCTGGGCGGCGAGTTCTCGAAACGCTCCAAGGACTACAACTTCGCCGAGGTCGAGAAGGAGATCTACGGCGAGTTCGAGAACACCTTCATGATGTATCTGCCCCGGCTGTGCGAGCACTGCCTCAACCCGACCTGCGTCGCGTCCTGCCCGTCCGGCGCGATCTACAAGCGCGAGGAGGACGGCATCGTCCTGATCGACCAGGACAAGTGCCGCGGCTGGCGCATGTGCGTCTCCGGCTGCCCGTACAAGAAGATCTACTACAACTGGTAGACCGGCAAGTCGGAGAAGTGCACCTTCTGCTACCCGCGCATCGAGGCGGGCCAGCCCACCGTGTGCTCGGAGACCTGCGTGGGGCGCATCCGCTATCTGGGCGTCATCCTGTACGACGCCGACAAGATCGAGGAGGCGGCGAGTGTCGCCGGACGAGCAGGATCTCTACGAGGCCCAGCTCGAGCGTCTTCCTGCGATCCCGACGATCCGGAGGTGCATCGCGCAGGCCGCAAGCGACGGCATCCCCGAGAGCCTGGCTGGAGGCGGCGCAGACGCTCGCCGGTCTGGAAGATGGCCGATGGACTGGAAGGTCGCCTTCCCGCTGCATCCCGGAGTACCGGACGCTGCCCATGGTCTGGTACTGCCCGCCACTCTCTCCGATCCAGTCCGCCGCGGAAAGTGGCAAGATCGACCTGGAAGGCGGCATGCCCGACGTCTCCCAGCTGCGCATCCCGGTGAAGTACCTCGCCAACCTGCTCACGGCGGGTGAGGAAGCGCCGGTGGTGCGCGCGCTCGAGCGGATGATGGCGATGCGCCAGTACATGCGCTCCAAGACGGTCGATGGCGTGATCGACGAGGGCGTCGCCGAGAAGGTCGGGCTGTCCGGGAACGAGATCGAGGAGATGTACCAGATCATGGCGATCGCCAACTACGAGGACCGCTTCGTCATCCCGACCACCCACCGTGAAGACGCCGAGGACGCCTACAACCTGCGCGGCTGCCTGCGGCTTCTCCTTCGGCAACGGCTGCTCCGGCGGCGACAGCGAAACCAACCTGTTCGGCCTGGCGAAGAAGGCCAAGGCGAAGAACCCGATGGAGGTCGAGTGATGTACACCTACAAGGCCTTCGCTGCTCTTGCTGACTTATCCGTCGACCGAGCTCGCAGACAGGCGGTTCAAGCAGGCGATCTACAGGACGCGATAGCGCAGGAGGGCGTGCTCGACGGCCGAATGCAGCGCAAGCTCGACCCGCTGCTACGCGAGCTCGCCGCTTGGGATCTGCTGGACCTGCAGGAGCGCTACGTCGAGCTTTTCGACCGCTCGCGCTCGCGCTCGCTTTACCTGTTCGAGCACGTTCACGGCGAGTCCCGCGACCGCGGCCCTGCCATGGTCGAGCTCAAGAGCATGTACGAGGACGTGGGCCTGGAACTCGACAGCGCCGAGCTGCCGGACTTCCTGCCGCTTTACCTCGAATACCTGTCGGTGCTGTCGCCACAGGACGCGCACCGGCGACTGGCCCAGCCGATTCACGTCATCTCCGCGGTGGGTGAGCGCCTCCGCCGGCGGGGCGAGAGCTACGCCGGCGTGTTCACGGTGCTCGAGGCGCTGTGCCCGGAGAAGATGGACAAGGACGAGCTGGAGCAGCTGCTCGCCCACGGCGACGACGATCCCAACGACCCCGAGCAGCTGGACAAGGACTGGGAGGAGAGCCCGGTCACCTTCGGCCCGGACGCGCCCGGGACCGGCGGCAACTCTTGCGGTCGGATCAAGCAGATTGCCGAGCGGATCGCCGCCGGCCAGGCCCGGCAAGCCGCCGGCCAGGCGCACAACCAGGCCGGGCAAGGCTCTGACGATCCGCGCACCGGCACCAACGGCTAACCTCGGGAAGGACTTTTAGCCATGGGCGACTATCTCAACACGCTCGTCTTCGGGTACTACCCCTACATCTGCCTGCGCGTGTTCTTCCTGGGCAGCCTGATCCGCTTCGACCGGGAGCAGTTCACCTGGCGCAGCGGCTCGAGCCAGCTGCTGCGGCGCAAGCAGCTGCGCCTCGGCTCTAACCTGTTCCACATCGGCGTGCTGGTCATCTTCTTCGGCCACCTGGTCGGCCTGCTGACCCCGATCGTGGTGTTCCGACACCCTGGGCATCGGACACGGCTTCAAGCAGGTGATGGCGATCGTGATCGGCGGCATCGCCGGGGTGCTGGCCCTGGTCGGTGCGACGCTGCTGCTGCACCGCCGCCTGGGCGATCCGCGGATCCGGCGGAACAGCGCGCCCAGCGACAACTTTGTCCTGGTCCTGCTCTACGTGCAGCTGCTGCTCGGCATGGCGACGATCCCGATCTCGCTGGGGCACCTCGACGGGCACATGATGCTGAACTTCATGGCCTGGGCGCAGGGCATCTGGACCTTCCAGCCGGGCGCGGCGGCCCTGGTCGCCGAGGCGCACTGGATCTTCAAGCTGCACCTGTTCCTCGGCCTGACGACCTTCCTGGTGTTCCCGTTCACCCGCCTGGTGCACGTCTGGTCGGTGCCGGTCTGGTACCTCGGCCGGCGCCGCTACCAGATCGTGCGCACTAAGAACGGCAATGGGCGCAAGCCCGTCTGAAGGCAAGTCATCCGGCGTCCGGCCGACACGGCCGGGCGTCGGACCCTGCGGTGAAGGACCATCCGCTATGACGATCACCGTCAACGATACCGAGATTCCGGAAAGCGCGATCGCGCAGGAAACCCAGAACCACACCGGGCAATCCATGTTCCAGGCGCGCGAGGAGGCCGCCCAGGCGCTGGTGATCCGCGAACTTCTGCTGCAGGAAGCGCAGAACCTGGGCTACGAGCCGAGCCCCCAGAGCCTGGGCGAGGGCAAGCGCGAGACCGACGAGGACAGCCTGATCCGCCAGCTCCTCGACGATCAGGTCGAGACCCCGACGGCCGACGAGGCCGCCTGCCGGCGCTACTACGAGAACAACAAGAAGCGCTTCCAGAGCCCGAGCGTCTACGAGGCCGCGCACATCCTCTTTCCCGCGCCGCCGGATGACGAGAGCGCCCGGTCGGACGCGCGCACGAAGGCGCGGGCTGCGATTGAGACGCTGCAGAAAGAACCGCATGCGTTCGCTGAACTCGCCCAGGAACACTCAGCCTGCCCGTCAGCAAACGAGGGTGGCCGGCTGGGTCAGGTGACCCGCGGTCAGACCGCCCCGGAGCTGGAGAGCTTCATGGACTCCCTGGAGCCAGGCCAGATCTGCCCGGTGCCGGTGGAGACGCGCTACGGCGTCCACGTGCTGCGCCTGGATGCGCGGGAGGACGGCCGGCAATTGCCGTTCGAGACGGTGCAGGATCGGATTGCCGACTATCTCCAGCAACCAGTCGTGGAACCGCGCGGTGGCGCAGTACATCTCGATTCTGGCCGGCAAGGCGCGGATCGAGGGGCTGCAGATGGCCGCCGCCAGTTCGCCGCTCGTGCAGTAGGGGAGGGGGCGATGAACCTCGGTACCGTGCTGCAGAACCTACGCAACGAACCGGACCCTGTCACGCTGTTGGCCGACGATCTGGACCTCGTCGTCCTGGCGCGGGCCAGTGCCGCCGCGGACCAAAACGGGGAGCGGCTGACGCAATACGTCCAGGCGGCGGTCGCCGACTTCCTCGACCGCGCCACCGAAGAAGAGTGGGCGCAGCTGATCGGCCGCCTGCGCGACGGTCGCTCCGGGGCCGGCACCTGCATCAATCTCATGCTCAGGCGCCGGTTGCGCCAGGAGGCGCATCATGAGTGTTGTAACCGATAAGGTGCACGCGGGGCGGGGCGTCTTATCCTATCCGCGTGTTGATCTGGCGGACTGTCCAATAGACTTCGTGAAAGCGCAGCATGCCTTTCTCCGTGACGTCGTCGAAGGGCTTTATGCCCTTGCCACCGGCGACGACGACCCACGTACAGACGCTCTGTATGACGTGTTGTGCGCGGAGTTGCCGCGGACCCTGCAGGACCGTCGCGCGAATCTCCTCCAGGTACTTGCCCGCCGGGCCGAGCCGGACGACGAGATCGATCGGCTGATCGAGACGCTGGGGACCGAATACAGGGCCATCGAGGCGGAGGCCGAGCCCTTGGCGCGCGCCCTCGACGCGGGAAGCGGCATCTGGCATCGCAGTCTCGCCGATCCGGCCGGGCGGCTCGCCTTGCACTTGCGCCAGATGGTGGCGGTCGAGGCAGCCGTCGTTATTCCGCTGATGCGTGTACGCCTGACGGCGAGCGATTACGACCTGCTCACTGCGGCCTTCCGCGCCCGGCGCGAGACCTTGGCCAACCTGCCCGTCGAAGCCGGGTGATCAACAGAGAGAACCACAATGTCGCTTCAGGATCTCCTTGAGAACAACCGTCGCTGGGCGGCGTCCATGGCCAACGCCGATCCGGACTATTTCCCCCGGCTGAGTCGGCAGCAGACCCCCGACTATCTTTGGATCGGCTGCTCGGACAGCCGGGTGCCGGCGAACGAGATCGTGGACTTGCATCCGGGCGAGCTGTTCGTGCACCGCAACGTCGCCAACCTCGTGGTCGCGTCCGACCTCAATCTGCTGTCGGTGCTGCAGTACGCCGTCGAGGTCTTGCACGTCCGTCACATCATCGTGGGCGGCCACTACAATTGCGGCGGTGTCCGGGCGGCCCTACGCCGGATGGAACTCGGCCTGATCGACAACTGGCTGCAGCCGCTGCGCCATCTCTACGCCGACAACCGAGACGAACTGGACGCGCTCGCCGACGAGGACGCGCGCGTCGACCGGCTGTGTGAGTTCAACGTGATCGCCCAGGTGCGCAACGTCGGCGAGACGACGATCGTCCAGAACGCCTGGGCCGAGGGGTACGATCTGGCCGTGCATGGCTGGATTTACGCGCTGAGCGACGGGCGCCTGCGCGATCTGGGATGTAGCGTGACCTGTGCCGAAGACCTTGATCCGGCTCTGCGAATGCAGGATCCGGCCCGGGCTCAGCCCGCTCACTCGGCCCAAGGTTGATCCGCCATGACCAGTCCAAGCCACACCGCGGCCCCGCCCGCCCAAATACCGCTGTTCGAGCTGGGCTTCCGACCGTTCTTCCTGGGCGCTGGCCTTTGGGCAGCGCTCGCGATCCTGCTGTGGGGCGCGGCGCTCGGCCACGGCCTCCAACTGCCGACGGCCTTCGCGCCGGCTACCTGGCACGCCCACGCGATGCTGTTCGGCTTCTTGGGTGCTGCCCTCGCCGGCTTCCTGACCACCGCGGTGCCAAACTGGACCGGGCGGCCCGCTCTGCGCGGTTGGCCGCTCGGCCTTTTGGCGCTGCTCTGGCTCGCCGGGCGCGCGGCGTGCCTGACCTCGGCGGAGATCGGCCCGGTCGCGGCGGCGGTCGTTGACGTTGGCTTCTTCGTCGTGCTCGCAGGTCTCGTGTTGCGCGACGTCGTTGCGGCGCGGAACTGGCGCAACCTGTTCGTGGTCGCCGGAATCTGCGGCGTCGCGGCGGCCAACCTGCTGGTCCACCTGGGACCGATCGCGGGCCTCGATACCGGCTACGGCATCCGCCTGGGCGTGGGCGTGTTCGCGCTTCTGATCGTCTTGATCGGCGGGCGGATCGTGCCTGCGTTCACCCGCAACTGGCTGAAGCAGGCGGGCGACGCCCGGCTGCCGGCGATGTGGGGGCGGTTCGACAGCGTGGTGGCGCTGGTCACCGTCGCCACGGTCGCGGCCTGGGTCGCCGTACCGCAGGCCGGGGTGACCGGCGTCCTCGCGATCGCCGCGGGCGGGCTCAACGCCGCGCGTCTGACGCGCTGGCGCGGCCTGTTGGCGCGGCGGGAGCCGCTGATCCTGGTGCTGCACCTTGGCTATGCCTAGGCTGGCCGCCGGGTTCCTGCTACTGGGCGTGCAGACGCTGCAGCCGGGCCTGATCGGGACCAGCGCGCTGCACGCGCTCACCGCCGGGGCGATGGGCACGATGGTGCTCGCCGTGATGACCCGCGCCAGCCGGGGCCACACCGGCCGCGCGTTGACCGCCGATGTGCCTACGCTGCTCTTGTTCGCGGCCCTGACGCTCGCGGTCGCCTGCCGGCTCGCGGCGCCGCTGTTGCCGACGCTCTACCTGCCGCTGATGGGCGCGGCATCGCTCGCATGGGCAGCGGCCTTCGCCGGGTTCGCCGTTACATATGGCCGGATGCTGCTGTCGCCAAGACGCCCCTGATTTATTGCATGACCATAGCGCGTCAGTATTTGCCCACGCGTGGATCTCAGGCGCTGCTTGCTTTTGCCACCACTGCGTTGCTTGTACTCGGCAGCGTGACCGTCACCGTTGTTCCCTGGTTTGGGGTGCTCGCTATATGGAAGCTGCCGTCCATCGCGTGGATGAAGCGGTCGCTGAGAGCAAGTCCGATGCCCGTGCCGCCGGCGCCAGCCAGGGTCGCGTCGCCGTTCTGCACGCGGTAGAAGGGCTTCACGACCTCGTCGATGTGCTCGGCGGCGATGCCGATACCGGTATCCGACACCGACACAGCTGCCATGTGTTTCCAAGATCCTCGGTCGCCAGTTCGACACGGCCGCCCAACGGCGTAAACTTGACGGCATTCTGCAGCAGGTTGACCAGCACGTGCTGAAGCAGCGCGGGATCGGCCTGGACGGTCGCGGCGGGCGAGACGCCGCTGCGGCTCAGGCGAATGTTCTTCGCCTGCGCCGACGGCGATATCAAAGCCAGCGCCTTGTCGACCACACCGGCGAGCGCGACCTCGCCGATCTCGGGATGTAACCGCTCGGCCTCCATGCGCGACAGGTCGAGGACGTTGTCGATCATCGTGAGGAGGTAGTGTCCGCTCGTCAGGATGTCCTGCGCGTAGCCGCGGTACCGGTCGTGGCCGAGCGGCGCGAACATCTCCGCCGGCCATGATCTCGGTGTAGCCGAGGATGGCGTTGAGCGGCGTGCGCAACTCGTGACTCATCGTCGCCAGGAATTCGCTTTTGGCGCGGTTCGCGGCGTTGGCTTCGTCCCGCGCCCGGATGAGCTCGGCTTCACGTGCCATCGACGCCGTGACATCCTGGCAAATGCCGAACACCCGCACGATGGTCCCGGTCGCGTCGCGCTCGCCTTCGCAGCGGACGTCCACCCATTTGACCCTGCCGTCGATCAGCAGGCGCCGGCGATACTGCAGCAGCTCGCCCGTCCTCATGGCGCGGTCGAGCAAGTGACGTACGTCTTCGCGGTCGTCAGGATGGTAGCAGGCGAGAACCGCCTCCAGCGTGGGGTCGCCGGAATCGAGCGGCATCTCCAGGATCCGGAAGATCTCGTCGGACCAGCTCAGGCGCATGGTCGCGACATCGAGCACCCAGTTGCCGAGCTTGGCCACTTGCTCGGCGCGGAGAAGGCGTTCAGTCAGGCGTTTATGCTCGGTGACGTCGCGCTCGATGGCGATGAAGTGTGCGGTCTTCCCATGCGCCCCGGTGACCGGTTCGCAGTCAATTTCGACCCAGTATGGATCGCCCGCTTTCGTGTAAGTTGCTGCAAGCTCGGTACGGAATCCGGTGCCGTCTGCCAGGCATGCGCTGATGCGGTGGACTTCTGCCGGGTCCGTATCCACACCCTGCAGGAGATCGCCAGGCTTCCGGCCAAGGGCTTCCTCGGCCGTGAAACCGCACACGCGCTCGAAACCCTTGTTGACCCACTCGATCCGGCCGGCCGCGTCGGTGATGATCACCGCATTGGTCGTCTTGTCAGCGACCATCGCCAGCTTGCGGGCTTCCGCCTCGCTGGCGCGCAGCCGTTCCTCCGCCGCGACCCGGCGGGAGATATCCTGGATGATCCCGGTGAAGTGGCGAGCGCCGTCGACCTCCCACTCCGTGATCGACAGGCTGATCGGGAAGGTGCTGCCGTCTTTCCGGTAGCCTTCGAGGCGGCGTCCGCTCGTGCCGATGATCCTGGCCGGGCCGCCGTCGACGTAGCGCTCGACGTGCGCGACGTGCGCGTGCCGGTCGGCGGCTGGCATGAGGGTCTCGATCGGCTGGCCGATCAAGTCGGCGACCGGCCACCCAAACAGCGTCGCCGTGGCCGGATTGGCGTCGACGATGCGGCGGTCCTCGCCCATCGTTATGATGGCATCCGCGGCGGTGTTGATGATCGCCTTGTAGCGTTCCTTCGCGGCGCGCAGCTGAAGTTCCTGTTCCTTGCGCTGCGTGATATCGGTATGCGTGCCGACCATGCGGACCGGCGCGCCGTGGACATCGCGCTCGACGATTTGCCCGCGATCCAGGATCCAGACCCAGGTGCCGCTTTTCGTCCGCAAGCGGTGCTCGTTCTCGTAGAACGCCGTCCGGCTCTGAAGGTGATCGTCGATCGCCTGCCACGCCGCATCCTTGTCGTCCGGATGAACCAGGCGCTCCCAGGACCTGAGGTGCGGTTCCGCCGTACCGGGGCCGTAGCCCAGCATCGCCTCCCAACGGGCGCCGAAATTCATCTGCCCGCTCGGGCATGTGCCAGGCCCACGCCCCGTCCTGGTTGCCGTCCAGGTTCCGGCGGAGCCGCTCGATCTCGGCCGTGTTGCTGCGCTCGACGTGGTCCCGATCGATCGCCAGCCCGGCGATCTCGGCCGCCTCGCGCAGCAGGTCGATCTCGGCTCCGGCACGGCCGGCAGCGGTTGATCGACGTAGACACCGACAGGCGGTAGCCTTACCCATCCGATCGCGGATCGGATGGGACCAGCACGCCGCCAGCCCGTGCGTGCGCGCAACCGCTTGAAATCCGGCCCACTTGGGGTCGTCGGCAATGCGGGGGGTGATCACGAGTTCGTTGCGTGCACAGGCCGTGCCACAACTGCCCATGCCTTCCTCCGCCGGGACGCCCTCGATCGCGTCGAGATAGACGGCCGGCAGGGACGGCGAGCAAGCCGAGCGTAGGCATCCGGACGCGTCGAGCCGCAGGATCGAGGCGCGAAAAACCTGCTTGCCTGTCAGTTCGGCCTCCACGAAGGCGCAAACCGCTTCCAGGCTCCCGGCGATGTCACCAACCCGGGTCAGGGTGCGCATGATGTCGAGCATGCGCTTGCGCGTACCCGTACCGGGTTTGCAGGCCGCCCCTGACATCACGTCCATTCGCTTCCACCCTGTCGTTCGCGATTTCCACTCTATGTCGGAAACGCAATATCCTCCCTATTACGATGTCATAATTCGTGTTTAAGCGATATGTTTTGAAAACGCCCTGAATATAAGAAAGG
>JAXHMD010000006.1:0-44644 GCA_034521655.1 Rhodovibrio sp. | reverse complement strand
AACCCCTGTTACTGCCGTGAGAGGGCAGCGTCCTAGGCCACTAGACGAAGGGGACACTGAGGTGCGGGCCGCGCACGTGGCGGCGCCCGATCTAGCCGGGCCGATGGATAACGAAGAGCGAGGGGCCTTTGCAAGACTGTATCTTGCGAGCCAGTGCCGGATCCGATTCGCGCGCCACCGGGATTGCAGGCCGGCCCCGCGCCGGGTGCGCGCCCCCGGCCGTCCGATTGAAGCGGCGTTTGGCGCTCGGCGTCGCCATCCCACCCGGGGTGGGGACCGTGCCCGCCCCGTTCACGCGGCGCCGCGGCGGCCTCAGGCCGCCCGGGCGGCGTGCCGGCGGGCGGTGTTCAGCAAGGCGTCGACCTGGGCGGGTTCGCTGTTCCAGGAGACCACCAGGCGCACGCCCACCTTGTCGGCGTCCGCCCCGCCGGTGCCCCAGCGGTAGAAAATGAAGCCATCGTGGGCGAGCGCGTCCGCGAGCGCGCTCGGCAGCTCCAGGAACACCTCGTTCGCCTGCACCGGATGCAGCAGCCGGCAGCCCGGCAGCGCGGCCAGACCGTCGCCCAGCCGGCGCGCCAGGTCGTTGGCATGGCCGGCGTTCAACAGCCAGACGTCGTCGGCCAGATAGGCTTCCAGCTGGGCGGAGAGATAGCGCATCTTGGAGAACAGGTGGCCGGCGCGCTTGCGCCGGTATTCGAAGCCGTGCGCCAGCTCGGGGTCGAAGAACACCGCCGCCTCGGCCGCCAGCGTGCCGTTCTTGGTCGCGCCGAAGGCGAGCACGTCGACCCCGGCCTTCCAGGTCACCTCCGCCGGCGTGCAGCCGAGCGTGACCAGCGCGTTGGCGAAGCGCGCGCCGTCCATCTGCACCTTCAGGCCGTGGGCATGCGCGATCCGGGCGAGCGCCGCCACCTCCTCCGGGGTGTAGACCGTGCCCGCCTCGGTCGCCTGGGTGAGCGCCAGGACGTGCGGCTGCACCGCGTGGACGAAGCCCGGCGTGTGCGCCGCGAGCGCCGCCTCGAGCGTCTCCGGGGTCAGCTTGCCGTCGGCGCCGTCCAGCGGGATCAGCTTGGCGCCGTCGGCGAACATCTCGGGCGCGCCGCACTCATCGGTGTTGATGTGGCTGCCGCGGTGGCAATAGACCGCGCCCCACGGCGGGGTCAGGCAGGCCAGCGTCAGCGCGTTCGCCGCCGTGCCGGTGGACAGCGGATAGGCCAAGAGGCGGCCGTGCTCGAACACTTCGCGCAGGCGGTCCTGGGCGCGTTCGGTCACGGGATCGGCGCCGTAGGGCATCGCCGGGCCGGCGTCGACCTGGGCGAGCGCCTGCAGCACCTTGGGGTGCGCGCCCGAGGTGTTGTCGCTCGCGAAGTTCATTGGCCTGCCTCCGCACTGTCGCCTGCCGTCGCCGCACCGGGCCGGATCCGGCCGAGCACGCGCCCCTGTACCGGATCCACCACCACCAGCTGGCCGCAGCCGTCCTTCGCCGGGCCGTCGACGCGCACCACCAGCGTGCCGCCGCTTGCGAGCGCATCCGCGATCCGGCAGCTGTCGGCCATGCCCAGCTGCAGCTCGCCGAACGGCCGCGCGCCTTCACCGCCCGCCGCGGGGCGCGGGGTCATGTCGCTATCGGCCGCCGGTCCGCCGCCGGCGCCTGCACGATCCGGCCCGGACCCTTCCGGGCCCGTCAGGCGCATGGCGATCGTCACCACCACGACCGTCAGCCCGATCACGATCAGCGCGCCCATGCCGATCACCAGCCCCTTGAGCGCGCGCATATTGCCGTCCTGTTTCGCCATCTGTTCCGTTCATCGACTGGGTTTCCAGGTAATCGACCGGGTTTCCAGGTAATCGACCGGGGCGCGGTGTCGAAGCCTGTTGCGTCCGCGGGGCGAAGCGCGGACAGTCCGCGCGCAACCCCGAAACACGCGACGCGCAGCGTTGCTGAGCGCCTTGCCCTGATGAGCCCCGTGCCCCGATGAGCCCCGTGCCCCGATGAGCCCCGTGCAATGACCGCGCCCGACCGCGACGACTTCCCCGCCCACGACCCCCGGCATGTCGACCCCCGGCATGACGACCTCTGGCACGAGGACGCCGGCGACGCGCAGGTGTACACCGTCGAGGTCGCGGCGGACACGGACGGCCAGCGGATCGACCGGGTGCTGACGGCGGCCCTGGCGGCGCTGTCGCGCAGCCGGGTTCAGGCGCTGATCGACGCGGGCCGGGTCCGCGCGGACGGGCGGACGATAGCCGAGCCCAAGACCCGCGTAAAGGCGGGCCAGCGCCTTGAGGTGACCGTCCCGCCGGCCGCCCCGGCGACACCGCGGGGCGAGGCGATCCCGCTCGACGTGGTCTACGAGGACGCGGCCCTGATCGTGATCGACAAGCCGGCCGGCCTCGTGGTCCACCCCGCCCCGGGGAACGAGACCGGGACGCTGGTCAACGCCCTGATCCACCAGTGCGGCGACAGCCTGCGGGGGATCGGCGGCGAGCGCCGGCCCGGTATCGTGCACCGGCTGGACAAGGACACCAGCGGCCTGATGGTCGCCGCCAAGACCGAGGCCGCGCACCACGCCCTGGTCGCCCAGTTCGCCGAGCGCACGATCGAGCGCAGCTACCGCGCGCTTTGCTGGGGCATCCCCGACCCGGTCAGCGGCCGGATCGAAGGCGACATCGGCCGGGCGCCGCAGAACCGCAAGAAGATGGCCGTGGTCGAACGCGGCGGCCGGCCCGCGGCGACGCAGTACAAGGTGCTGCGGGCGCTGGCGCGCGGCGCGATCGCGGAGCTGTCCTGCAAGCTGGAGACCGGCCGCACCCACCAGGTGCGGGTGCATTTGGCCGAGGCCGGCCACGCCCTGCTGGGCGACCCGACCTACGGCCGGCCGCGCCACCGGGTGCTGCGCGAGTTGCCGGACACGGCGCAGCAGGCCGTGCGCGGCCTCGACCGGCAGGCGCTGCACGCCGAACGGCTGGGCTTCGCGCATCCCGACGACGGCCGCTGGCGCGCGTTCGAGCGGCCGGTGCCCCAAGACCTGCAACAGGTGATCGACGCGCTCGCCCGGGTGACTTGAAATGGCGGCCGCAAATTCACACCTATATGCGTATACGGCGTGAAAACATCCTGCGACGCCAAGGATTTGACGACGCTTCCCGAAAAAACCACCCGAACCGGCGTAACCGTGCCCGCTGGCGCTGCTCGAAAGGGCACCGGCGGGGGGAACGTATCGGGCCTGGACCTTATCCCGGCCGTTTTGCGTTAACGGGCTGGGTCCATCGATGCAGCTCCGATAGCTGGGCTTAAGGGTGACGGCCGTCCGCCACGAGCCCGCCCGCGGCGAATGGCAGCTTTGAGCCGCGAGCGGTTCCCGGACGGCCCCGCCATGCGATAGCCTTATTGCTCGGCGTTAATGCATCTGGAGCGGCCCCTTCCCCCGGCGGGCACGCGGACCGCTCCCCACACGCGGACGACACGAGACGCGGACGACACGAAACGCGGACGACACGAAACGCGGACGACACGACTTCAGGACGCGCAAGAGGATCAGTCGGACGATGGCGCAGCCCCAGCTTCCTACCGTTCCCAGCGAAGGCAACCTGTCGCGGTATCTCCAGGAGATCCGCAAGTTCCCGATGCTGGAACAAGACGAAGAGTACATGCTGGCCAAACGCTGGCGCGAGGACAACGACACCGAGGCCGCGCACAAGCTGGTGACCAGCCACCTGCGTCTGGTCGCCAAGATCGCGATGGGCTATCGCGGCTACGGCCTGCCGCTCTCCGAGCTGATCTCGGAGGGCAACGTCGGCATGATGCAGGCGGTCAAGCGGTTCGATCCCGAACGCGGCTTCCGCCTGGCGACCTATGCGATGTGGTGGATCCGCGCGGCGATCCAGGAATACATCCTGCACTCCTGGTCGCTGGTCAAGATGGGCACGACGGCGGCGCAGAAGAAGCTGTTCTTCAACCTGCGCAAGCTGAAGGGCCAGATGCAGGCGATCGACGAGGGCGACCTGAACCCCGAGCAGGTCGAGACGATCTCCGAGCGCCTGAACGTGCCGGAGAACGACGTCATCAACATGAACCGGCGGCTGGGCAGCCCGGACCACTCGCTGAACGCCCCGCTGCGCCAGGACGGCGACGGCGAGTGGCAGGACTGGCTGGTCGACGAGGGCGAGAACCAGGAAAGCCGGCTCGCCGACAGCGAGGAGATGGGCCAGCGTCGCCAGCTGCTGCAGGAGGCGATGGGCGCGCTCAACGACCGCGAACGCCACATCCTGAACGAGCGCCGGCTGAAGGAGAACCCGACCACGCTTGAGGACCTGAGCCAGGAGTACGGCATCAGCCGCGAGCGGGTGCGCCAGATCGAGGTGCGCGCGTTCGAGAAGCTGCAGAAGGCGATGCGCAACGCCGCCAAGGAAGGCCGCCTGCAGAACGCCCCGCAGGGCCAGGCCCACGAGGCAGCCCGGTAAGCCCGATTAGCGCGCGAAAGCGCGCACAGCACGGTTCGCCGAAGGCCGGCCGTCACCCCCGACGGCCGGCCTTTTTTGCGTTGCGGGTTCCCCCTCACCGACCCGGCACACAGTCGTGATCCGACGTGTCTTGGCCCGTGACCGATCGGCGGTCATATAGCCGTGGAACGACGCGCAACCGTCTCTTTGGGAGGACCACGCCATGCGCCGTGCCGTTATCCGCTTCCGCCATCTCCTGGGCGTGTTCGCCGTGGCCGTCCTGGCGACCGCCGGCGCGCTGGGCGGCGCGCAGGCGTTCTTCGGCTCCGACGACAAGACCGCCTATTTCGCCGAGGACGGGGTCGCGATCCGCGGCTACGACCCGGTCGCCTACTTCGACCAGGGCGAACCGGTCGAGGGCAGCCCGGAGCACAGCCTGGCGTGGCAGGGCGTCACCTGGCACTTCGCCAGCGCCGAGCACCGTCAGGCGTTCCGCGCGAACCCGGAGAAGTACGCCCCGGCATACGGCGGCTTCTGCGCCTACGCGGTCGCCAAGGGCCAGCTCGCCTCGATCGATCCGACCGCCTGGAAGATCGTCGACGGCAAGCTCTACCTGAACTACTCCGCCAGCATTCAGGACAAGTGGGAAAAGGACGTCCCCGGCTACATCCAGAGCGCGGAGATGAACTGGCCCGAGCTGGACCCGGCCAAGGAATAGGGCGAAGCGCGGGATGACAGCGCTCGTCCCGCCGGTGAGAGGCTGATCAGCTCGCCGAACGCTTGGATCAGAACCCGCGGTTCCACAGCAGAACGCCCGCGAGCAGCCAGAGCACCAGGCCGATCACGAGGTCGATCACCCGCCATACCTTCGGCCTGGCGAGCACGGGCGACAACCAGGCCGCGCCCGCGCCCAGCGCGACGAACCACACCGCGGAGGCCAGGATCGCGCCGCTGGTGAACGCGATCCGCGAGGCGGGCTCGAACTGCCCGGCGATGCCGCCCAGCAGGACCACGGTATCGAGCCAGGCGTGCGGGTTCAGGATCGAGAAGCCGAGCGCGGCACTGACCACCGCGCGGGTGTCCATCGTCGCGTCGTCGCGCGCGGCCGTCAGGTTGCCCGGCCTGAGCGCGTTTTTGAGCGTGAGCGCGCCGTAGACGATCAGGAACGCAGCGCCGCCGTAAACCGCGAGCTTGGTGAGGATGGGCGAACTCGCCACCAACGAGCCGACGCCCACCGCGCCCAGGGTAATCAGCGCGGAATCGCACAGCGTGCACAGCACGACCACCAGGGCGACGTGCCGGCGGCGCAGGCCCTGGCGCAGGACGAACGCGTTCTGCGCGCCGATCGCGACGATCAGGCCGAGGCCAAGACCGAAGCCCTGCCATCCGGCGCCCAGAAGCGGGAGCAGACCGCTATCGATGTTGCCCCCCGATCGACTGCGGTGGATATCGGTTCCGGCGCGGCAAAGGCGCGCAGCCGCCGAGTGTAGGCCGCCCGTCGGCGGCCCGCCACCGCGGGCTTTAACAGACCAAAAAGCTACCCGCTAGAATTGCGGTTCGGTTGGGCATGCATCGTCGCGGGAAGGCGGGGCGTCACGCCGCCTGAGCGGGTGCCTCTGTGCCGTCGCCCGCCGCCTCCGCGGCGGCTTTCACGTCGGCCGCGACCTCCGGGCCCCAATCTTTCTCCAGGGCTTCCTGCCTCTTCTGCAGCTGGCGGATGCGCCGGGCCGTGCCGCGCGCGTGGTGGGCGCGCAGCATCGGCGGCAGCACGGCGAACAGCAGCCAGCCGACCGAGGCCGCGCCGTAGGCCGCGAGCCAGGTGACCGCGTCCGACAGCACCCACTGCGCCGCCGCGACATCGTGGCCGGCGGTCCAGACCCCGATCACCCCCGGCAGGCTGCCCGCGAGGTTCAGCAGGCAGACCGAGGTCGCCAGCGCCCGGCCCGGCTGCCGGTCGACCAGCCAGGCGGCCAGCGTGGGCATCATGCAGACGGTCAGCACCAGCGTCGTCGGCAGCAGCACGGCCGCCGCCGGCAGCAGCAGCACGATCACCGAGAGGGAACGCCAAAGCCGGCGCCCGCCCGGATTGCCCCCGTTCCTCGCCGGCGCCTGGCGGCGCCCGGCGGCAGCTTGCTGGCGGCTCATCGCCGTCCCTTTCCGCGGTTCGTCCGGTCGCGCATGGCCGCCCCCATCAGGTCACGTAGACGATCGTGACCAGGATCACGATCAGGCCCGAGGTGATCGCCGAGACGGCCGTGGCGACCGTGCGGGTCGACCGGGCAACGTTCGACGGACTGGTCAGGCCGCCCTCCTCCAGCCAGGCGATGTCCTTGGCCAGCTGGGCGTACTGCGCCTTCGCCTGCTTGAAGGCCTGCTGGTCGCGCTGGCGCAGTTCGTTCGAGGCGCAGGCGGCGCGCAGTTCGGCGAGCGAGCCCGACTTCACCGCCCGCTCGATCCGGCGCTTCACCTTGTCCCGGACCTGCCGGTTGTGCAGCGAATCGGTGAGCGGCGCCAGCCGGCGCGCGGTCCACTCGCACAGCGCCGGCAGCTGGGCCGGGCCGTAGCGCCGCTGCAGGTCGGCTAGCAGCGTCACGGTCGCCTGCGCGCGGTTGGCCGGACTGGGATCGCCCAGGCCCTGGATCATCCGGTCGGGCGGCGGCTTCATGTTGGCCCCGCAGAAGGCGGCGATGTGCCGGTCGATCGGGGCGCCGTCGGGAATGTCCTGCTCGGCCCGCCGCTCCAGGGCGGGCAGCAGATCCTCCATGTCCGAGACGTAGGACCCGGCCAACAGCGGCGACTGGCACGGCCAGCCCGCGTTGTACTCGTAGAGGACGCGCTCCATGCCGAAGCCCGGCTGGTCGCGTTCGATGTACCACAGCATCCGCTCGAACTGCTGCAGCACCTGGGGATGGTCGGGACGCTGCTGCGGCTGCGCCTCCAGCCAGCGCTGCGGCAGCTTGCTGCGCAGGACCTCGACGAATGACGTGCGCCGGTCCCGGTCGTCGAAGCCGAGCGCCAGCGCCTGCGGAATCGCGTCGATCCGGGCGGCGAAGTCGCGCAGGCGGACCGGCGCGGCCGGGTCCAGGGCGACCAGCGCGCGGGCGAGCGCGCGGTCGTCGCCGCCGTCGCCGGCCTGGGCGCTCGCCAGCGTGGCGGCCAGCTGCTTGCTCTGCTTGTCGTCCGCCAGGCTGCGCTCGGCCCACCGCTCCAGCTCGCCCGAGGAGAGCACGCGCAGCGCTTCCGGCCAGTTGTTGGCGAGCGCGTGCGAGAGCGCCGGCGCGGTCCAGTAATCCCGGCCCTGGAAGGTGAACGCCCGGCGCGCCTTGATCGGCAGGCTGGGCTGTTTCGGGCTCTGCCGCCGGCCGTTCAGCCAGGTTTCCAGCTGGTGGATGGTCCAGCGCTCGTCGATCCGGTCGCACAGGAGGCCGCGCAGCGGCTCCATCAGGGTGAGCGACACCCGCGCCTGACCCATGATGGCGGCATAGCTGCCGCGCGTGATCTTCTGCGCGGCGATCGCGGCGGGATCGCTGTTCTGGAACGGGTCGCTACCGCGCAGGATCAGCGCCATCAGCACGCCCAGCGCATACAGGTCGTCGGACAGCGCGCCGGACCCGCGGCCGACGGGAAGCGCCTGGCCGGCGTCGATCGGCTCGTAGACGGCAGGCTGGGTCATGCCCGCGGGCGCGCTCGCGCATTCGCCCATAAGGCAGGCGCCGTTGCCGCCTTCGGCCAGAAAGACGTTGCTGGCGGCGAGCGCCCGGTGGGTCATGCCGCGCGCGTACATCTCCCGCAGGGTCCGGAAGACCGGGCGCAGGATCCGCTCGATCAGCTGATCCTCGCGCATCTGCGGCAGCTCGCCGCCGACGGGCGCCAACACCGGGTCGACCGGCCGGTCGTAGCAGATCGCGTAGCGCCGCTCGCCCCCATCGCCCCAGGCCACCGGTCCCCAGTCGACCGGGATCATCAACGGCACGCCGCGCAGCTTCGCCAGCCCCTGCAGCGCGTCCAGGCGCGGCGGGACCTTGGGGTCGCAGACCAGGACGAACACCTGCTCGGTCGGCGTCCGGCTGTCGGTGGCGGCGTACGCCTGCGCGGTCGGCCGGTCGAGGTGCGGCAGCCGGGCCGTCCGGTCGATGGTGATGTATTTGCCAAGCGCGGCTTCGCGCGCGCCGGCGGATTCGGTACCGGTCTTGCCGGGCGCGCCCTTCGCGGTCCTGGTTTTGTCACTAGCCGCCTTGTCCCCAGCCGCCTTGTCCCCAGCCGCCTTGTCCGCCGCCGCCTTGTCTCCCGGGGCGTTCTCGCGCTTGCCCGCGTCGCCGGCTGCGCGCGCGGCGCCACCCGGGCCGTCGGCCGCCGGGCGGTCCGCGTCTTCGCCCGCCCTGTCCTTGGTCGCTGCCTGGCTCATCCGCCCATCCGTGGCTCGTGCCCCGCGTCCCCGGCACACCGGTTCCCGCGGTCACGCGTTGCTTTGCGATCAGGGGAACAGGGGAACGAAAAGATACCGTTAACGACGAAACTTCGCGTCGTGCGCGCATCCGGACGATCGAGCCGCCGCCCGCGCGACCACGCGCCCTTACGGCCGGGTGCCGCCGATGCGGTGCGTCACCTCGTCGGCACATTCGCGCACCAGCGGGCCGAATTCCGCCAGTTTGGCATCGGGCAGCCGGACCGCCGGTCCGGAGATCGAGATGCCGGCGACGATCTCCCGGAACTCGTTGAAAATCGGCGCGGCCAGGCAGCGCATGCCGAGCTGGCGCTCCTCGTCGTCGACCGCCCAGCCGCGGGTGCGGATCGACTCCAGGTCTTGGGTGAGCGCGTCCAGGCTGGTGATGGTGTTGTCGGTGAACGCCGGCAGGCCGCGCTGCTGCACGATCGAGGCGACGCGCTCCGGGCTCATCTCCGCCAAGAGCGCCTTGCCGATGCCCGAAGCGTGCATGTGCCCGCGCGTGCCCGGCGGGAAGAAGGCGCGGATCGGCTGCTGCGTCTCCACCTGGGAGACGAACACCACGTCGCCGCGGTCCGGCACCCCCAGGTTCGCCGTCTCGCCGGTGCGCTCGACCATCCGGCGCATCATCTGCCGGCCGGCGTCGATGTAGTTGGCGCGCAAAAGGTAGGTGCTGCCGATCCGGAACGCCTCGACGCCGACGGCCCAGGTCTGGTCCGCCTCGTCAAACTCGACCACCCCGTGCTGGCGCAGCGTCTCCAGCAGCCGGTGGGTGGTCGACGGCGCCATGTCGGCGGTCACCGACAGGTCGGTCAGGGTGGCCCGGCCGAACTGCGACAGGGTGGCGAGCACCCGAAGACCGCGGTCGAGCGCCTGGACCGTGGTCGCGGGGGCCTCCGTGGACGCGCTGCGCGGCCGTCCGCGGCCGCGGCGTTCACCCTGCGCCATGCCTGCCTCCTGCGTTACCCTGGCCTGCGAGGCCGCGCCACAGAATTTTCCGCGCGGCGTTGTGCAGCTGCGAATGGAAAAATCGATAATCCGGTTTTGTCAGGACCCTAACCCTTTTTCAGTGCGCTTTGGAAAAGTTTTCTAGAAAAATTGCAGAAAATTCTGGCGCGCGTACCATACCGGTCTAGCGAACCTGGGGAGGTTTGACGCACATGAGCCAACAGAACCCCGTCTTCATTCCCGGCCCGACCAACGTGCCCGACCGGCTGCGCCGGGTCATGGACATGCAGACGCTGGACCACCGCGCACCGGATTTCGCCGAGACCTTCCAGCCGGTGCTGTCGGGCGTGAAGCGAATCCTGAAGGCCGAGAGCGCGCAGGTCATGCTGTTCCCGGCGAGCGGGACCGGCGGCTGGGAAGCCGCGATCTCCAACACGCTGTCGCCGGGCGACAAGGTGCTGGTCGCGCGCTACGGCATGTTCTCCCACCGCTGGATCGACCTGTGCCAGCGCCACGGCCTGGACGTACAGGTGATCGACGTCGAATGGGGCGAAGGCGCGCCCGTCGACAAGTACGCCGAGGCGCTCGAGGCCGACAGCAAGCACGAGATCAAGGCCGTCCTGGTCTGCCACAACGAGACCGCGACCGGCGTGGTCAGCGACGTCGCCGGCATCCGCAAGGCGATGGACGACGCCGGTCAAGACGGGGCGGGCCATCCGGCCCTGCTGTTCGTCGACGGGGTCAGCTCGATCGCGTCGATGGACTTCCGGTTCGACGAGTGGGGCGTGGACGTCGCCATCACCGGCTCGCAGAAGGGCTTCATGCTGTATACCGGCATGGCGATCCTGGCGGTCAGCGAGAAGGCGCTGAAGGCGTCCGAGAGCGCGCGCCTGCCGCGCACCTTCCTGGCGTTCGACGACATGCTGAACGCCAACGCCAAGGGCAGCTTCCCCTACACCCCGCCGCTGCAGCTGATCTTCGGCCTCGCCGAGAGCATCAAGATGCTCGAGGAGGAGGGCCTGGACAACGTGTTCGCCCGCCACCACCGGATCGCCGAGGGCGTGCGCCAAGCCGTACAGGCCTGGGGTCTGCCGATCTGCGCCAAGCGCCCGGAGCTGTACTCCGACAGCGTGACCGCGATCCACGTGCCCGAGGGCTTCGACGCGACCGCGCTGATCAACCACGCCTACGCCGCCTACGGCGTGTCCTACGGCGTCGGCCTGGGCGACGTCGCCGGCAAGGTGTTCCGGATCGGCCACCTGGGCAGCCTGAGCGACGTGATGGCGCTCACCGGCATCTCCACCATCGAGATGGCGATGCACGAGCTCGGCTACCCGATCCAGCTCGGCGCCGGCACGGCGGCCGCGCAGGCGTACTACAGCAAGACGCGCGGCGAGGTCCGGGCGATGGCCGCGTAAGAGCCCTCGCAAACCGCCGAGAGACAGGGACGCACGCCATGACCGTGGACGAGAAGACCAAGGAAGCGGCCGGCCTCGACCTGCCGACCTACGACGACGTCGCCCGCGCGCACGAGCGCATCCGGCCGTACATCCACGAAACGCCGGTGCAGACCTCGACGACGATGGACGCCCTCTCCGGCGCGGAGCTGTTCTTCAAGTGCGAGAACTTCCAGAAGGCCGGCGCCTTCAAGGTCCGCGGCGCGACCAACGCGGTGTTCGGCCTGTCGGACGCGCAGGCGGAGAAGGGCGTGGCCACCCACTCCTCCGGCAACCACGCGCTGTCGCTGTCCTACGCCGGCGGGCGCCGGGGTATCCCGGTGCACGTGGTGATGCCGCATTCCGCGCCCAAGGCGAAGAAGGACGCGGTGCGCGGCTACGGCGGCCAGATCACCGAGTGCGAGCCGTCCACCTCCTCGCGCGAGGCGGTGTTCGCGGGCGTCCAGGCGCGCACCGGCGCGGACTTCGTCCACCCCTACAACGATCCCCGGATCATCGCCGGCCAGGGCACCTGCGCCAAGGAGATGCTGGCCCAGATCGAGGGGCTGGACGCGGTGATCGCCCCGATCGGCGGCGGCGGCATGGTCTCCGGCACCTGCCTGACCCTCTCCGCGCTCGCCCCGCAGATCGAGATTTACGCGGCCGAGCCGGAGGCCGCCGACGACGCCTACCGCTCCTTCAAGTCCGGCACGCTGATCCAGGACGACGCCCCGCAGACCATCGCGGACGGCCTGAAGGTGCCGATGAAGGAGTACACCTGGCACTTCGTGCGCAACTACGTGACCGACATCCTGACCGCGAGCGAGCAGGAAATCGTCGATGCCATGCGCCTCACCTGGCAGCGCATGAAGATCGTCATGGAGCCGAGCTGCGCCGTGCCGCTCGCCGTCATTCTCAAGAACAAGGACGTCTTCGCGGGCAAGCGCGTGGGCGTGATCGTCACCGGCGGCAACGTCGACCTCGACAAGCTGCCGTGGATGACCAGCTAACCCGCTTCACCCCGACGGGAGGGTAACGCCATGAACATGCAAACCAACCTGAGCCAGCTCGAGGTCGGCTACGACGTGCCGGCTGCGATCGGCATGCCGGAAGCCGAGATCCAGACGCCCTGCCTGGTGGTCGATCTGGACGCCTTCGAGCGCAACGTGAAGAAGATGCAGACGTACGCCGACGAGATGGGCGTGCGCCTGCGCGTCCACGGCAAGATGCACAAGTGCGCCGACGCCGCGCTGTACCAGATCGAGCAGGGCGCGGTCGGCGTGTGCTGCCAGAAGGTCTCGGAGGCGGAGAGCTTCGCGCGCAACGGTGTCAAGGACGTGCTGGTCTCCAACCAGGTGACCGACCTCAAGAAGATCGACCGGCTGGCGCAGCTGCCCAAGCTCGCCCGCACGATCGTCTGCGTCGACGACCTGGACAACGTGCCCGCCCTGTCCGAGGCCGCCCAGCGCCACGGCACCGAACTCGAGGTGCTGGTCGAGATCGACTGCGGGGCCGGGCGCTGCGGCGTGCAGCACGGCGAGCCGGTCCTGAAGCTCGCCCAGGCGGTCGAGGCGGCGCCCGGGCTGAAGTTCGCCGGCCTGCAGGCCTACCAGGGTGCCGCGCAGCACGTGCACGACTACAGCGAGCGCAAGCAGAAGATCGAGGCCGCCATCGACCAGGTGCGCGAGACCGTCGACCTGCTCAAGCAGAACGGCCTGGCGTGCGAGATCGTCGGCGGCGGCGGCACCGGCAGCTACTACTTCGAGGGCAACTCCGGCGTCTACAACGAGCTGCAGTGCGGCTCCTACGCCTTCATGGACGCCGACTACCAGCGCGTCCTGGACGAGAACGGCAACCATATCAGCGAGTTCGAGAACGCGCTGTTCATCCTCTCGACCGTGATGAGCCACGCCAAGGCCGACAAGGCGATCTGCGACGCCGGCTTGAAGGCGCAGTCGGTCGACAGCGGCCTGCCCTACGTGTTCGGGCGCGACGACGTCGAGTACATCAAGTGCTCCGACGAGCACGGCGTGATCTCGGACCCCAAGGGCCACCTCAAGGTCAACGACAAGGTCAAGCTGGTCCCCGGCCACATCGACCCGACCTGCAACGTCCACGACTGGTACGTCGGCGTGCGGGGCGGCAAGGTCGAGCAGATCTGGCCGATCACCGCCCGCGGCAAGGCGTACTGAGCCGGGGCGCGTGTGAAACGCGGCGTCGCGGAGGGTCCCTCTCCCCTGGCGGGAGAGGACAGGTGAGGGGGACTCCCGGGCGCGCGCCGAGGAGTCCCACCCTCACCCTCCCACGCCCTGACGGGC
This sequence comes from Rhodovibrio sp., assembly GCA_034521655.1. Classification (GTDB taxonomy): domain Bacteria; phylum Pseudomonadota; class Alphaproteobacteria; order Kiloniellales; family Rhodovibrionaceae; genus Rhodovibrio. The sequence goes on along the minus strand of JAXHMD010000006.1, from coordinate 31,058 downwards.
GCGGGCCCCTCCCTCTCCCGTCGAGGGAGAGGGGTTTGGACCCGGCCCGTTTGCCCAGCTCTACGAAACGAAAACAGGACAAGCCTCATGTCCGACAATCAGGTCGTCGTCGTGCCGGAGGACCTCTGCCAGCAACTGGTCTCCCGCCAGGACGCGTTCACGGCCGTCGAGCAGGTGTTCGCGGCGATGGCCCGCGGCGACGCGCGCAACTTTCCGGTGGTGCGCGAGGCGATCGGCCACGCGGACGCGCTGTTCGGCTTCAAGTCCGGGTTCGACAAGGCCGGCATGGCGCTCGGCCTCAAGGCCGGCGGCTTCTGGCCCGGCAACGCCGACCAGGGCCTGACCAACCACCAGTCGACGGTGTTCCTGTTCGATCCCGACACCGGCCGCCTGAAGGCGCTGGTCGCCGGCAACTATTTGACGGCCGTGCGCACGGCCGCCTCCTCGTCCGTCTCGATCCGCCACCTCGCGCGCGCGGACGCGAAGGTGCTGGGCATGGTCGGCGCGGGGCACCAGGCGCAGTTCCAGCTGCGCGCGGCCGCCGAGCAGCGCGATTTCGAGAAGGTCGTCGCCTGGAACCCGCACCCGGACATGCTGCCCAAGCTGGAGGCCGTGGCGAGCGAGATCGGCCTGCCGTTCGAAGCCGTGTCGCAGCAGGAACTGGGGGCGCAGGCGGACGTGATCATCACCATCACGAGCGCCTTCGAGCCGCTCTTGATGCGCGACTGGATCAAGCCCGGCACCCACATCGCCTGCATGGGCACCGACACCAAGGGCAAGCAGGAGGTCGACCCCGCGCTGGTCGCGGCCGCGCGCGTCTTCACCGACGAGGTCGCGCAGTCGGTCGCGCTCGGCGAGACGCAGCACGCGGTCGCTCAGGGCCTGCTCGATCAGGACGCCATCACCCCGATCGGGCAGGTCATCAACGGCGACCATCCAGGCCGGCAGAGCGAACGCGAGATCACCCTGTTCGACGGCACGGGCGTCGGCCTGCAGGACCTCGCGGTCGCCGCCACCGCGGCCGACCTCGCCGCCAAGCAGGGCAAGGCCCAAACGGTCGCGCTGTAGACGGCTGCCTACGTATTCCCTCGCCTGCACGTCGGGACAGAGGGCTAGGGAAAGGCGGTTAGCCGGGCGCTCACGCACCCGTCAGCGATGCTTCGAGACGCAGCCCGATCGGGCCGCTCCTCAGCATGAAGCTAGGTTATCTTACTGAAATAATTCAACTTCATCCTGAGGAGCCCCGCGTAGCGGGGCGTCTCGAAGGATCCCGGACGGGTATCCCCGCAGCCGTAAGAAAGTCTCCGACGCAGCGCCCGGAAATCGTGTCCCCCTACCCGTCCCTCAGCTGCAGCAGCAGGTGGTCGGCGCTGTCGCCGTCGGCATGGCAGGGCAGCAGTTCGGCGATGATCCGGCGCGGCCGGCCGGCCTGCTGAAAGGTTTCCGTGTGCCGGCTCGGCTGTCGGCTGCCGGCGGCCTCCTGCGCGATCTCGAGCACCCAGCTGGAAATCTGCGAGGCCTGGTCCCGGGCGAACGGGTGCCGGGCGGTTTGCGGGACCGCGCCGTTCGCCGGCGCAGCCGCGGGTTCCGGCGCGTACACTTTGGTGATGTCGACCACCCCGCCCGGCGGCACCCGGATCAGCATGGCGTAGGGCCAGCGCGCGGCGATCAGCTCGCCGTCCAGCTTTTCGACCGGCGCCCGGCCCTGCCGGGCCAGCGTGCGCCAGTAATCCAGCAGGCTGCGATAGCTGGGCGCGCCGTCGACCGCTTTCAGCGCCGGCGTCGGGCGCGCCTCGGCGGTCTCCCCGGAGGCCCGACTGCGGCCGTTCGTGCCCCCGACGACGGCGTAGGGCGCGCCGTTGGCGGACGGCGGCTCTCCGGCACCGGCTGTGTTGCCCGCGCCGCTGCCTTCGGCGCCGATACGGCCGGGCGAACCGGCATTGACGCGGCGTCGCGCCTCCGAACCGCCGGCGCCTGTCGCCGCGCGGCCTGCTGGCGGGCGGCGGCGCGGAAGATCGGCACGCTCAGCAGCGAGGCCGCCGGCGGCAGGTCCGCCGAACCCGCAGCGGTCGCCGCATTGCCCTCGGGCCGGCGGCGTTCCGCGCTCATGCCGTGCCCCCGCGCCGCGGTGTCGACGCGCACCCTTCGCCGGAGACGCAGCCGGGGCGCATGCACGGGCAGTCCGGCGCGACTTGGGCCAGGTACCGGTCGAGGGCGTGGGTCAGGATCTGCTGCAGCGACGCGTCCAGATGGATCGCCGCCAGCCGCAGCCGGCGGTGGCGCGCCTCGTCCAGGCGCAGCGACACCCGGGCGCGGGCGCGCGGATCGCCGGCCGGCTCTTCCGGCCATACCGCGGGGACCTGCCAGCTGCCGGCGACCGGCCGCGGCGGTGTCGGGCGGGCGCGGCCTTCGCCGGTATCGATCGGGGCGGGGCGGGCGTCGCCCTTGCGCGCCAGCAGGCGCGCGTTCAGGGAAGCGACGGTCATGACTGCGACTCTCCGTTCTGGGATCTATCCGTTGGAAAACGCCGATCCTGCGGCTCAGCCGACCGCGTCCACCGTCCGGGTCGGCACCACCGGGGCCTTGGCCGGGCGGGCGGCGGCGTGCGCGCCCAGGAAGGTGCGCCGGTCGCCGCTGATCCGGCTGGCCAGATACGCCCACAGCTCTTCCATTTCCTGAGCCGACTTCTGCGCCTTGGCGAGTTCCATGACGGTGCGTCCGTCGATCATGCTGGCGGCGAAATCGGTGCGCTGGTGGATCGTGGTGGGCGCCACGGTGCCGTGCTGCGACAGCGCGATCGCCGCCTCGCCGGTGATCCGCGCGCGCTGGGTGGCGGCGTTGAGCACGAACACGAGCGGCTTGCCGGCGGCCTCGACCAGTTCGACGGTCGCGCCGGCCGCGCGCAGGTCGTGCGGGCTCGGGCGGGTCGGGATCGCGACCAGGTCCGACACCGCGATCACCTGCTCGATCGTCTCGGTGATCGCGGGCGGGGTATCGATCACGACCAAGTCCACGCCCAACGCCTCCAGACCGGCCAGGTCGTCGGTCAGGCTGTCCATCGAGGTGTGGACGAACTCCGGCGTCTCCTCGGCCCGGGCGTTCCACCAGTCGGCCAGGCTGCCCTGCCGGTCGGTGTCGATCAGGCAGACCCGGCCCGCGCCCGCGCGCGCGGCCTGGACGGCCATGTGGCCGGCCAGCGTGGTCTTGCCGGAGCCGCCCTTCTGCGAGGCGAAGGTGATCACGTGCATGACGTCTGCTCCTGCTTGCATGTGCGCCGCCGGGTCTAGACCCGTAGGCGGCGGGTGCTTGGTGGCGCCGGACCCCCGGCATTCGATCGGAAAACCGGCTTTTTTCGAACTACATCCGAACACAATTTATAATAAAGTACGTTTTATTTGCGTTTACCTGGCACTCAAAGTGGCGACAAGGTCTGAACAGGCCGTTAACTCGACGCGTAGCCATCGATTTCCAAAGTAAATACTTTTTCTTAACGCTTCGACGGCAAGCTGCGGGATCGAAACCCGGCTGCGGTCGGCGCGAAGCGTGCGCTTGGCCGCCCGCTCGCCCGCCGCAGCCGCCCCGATCCAGAGCGAGAAGGCAGATCCCGATGGCCCCTGCACCGCGCACTCCGGTACCCCCGCCGCGCCGGCGCCTTTCCCCGGCGGTCGCCCTGCTGGCGTCGCTGGCGCTGGCCGGCTGTGCCACCGCGCCGCAGCAACACGCCCAGACCGGCAGCGCGCGGATGGCCGAGCGGAGTTCCATGCAGGCCATGCTGCAACTGGCCGCGCGCACGGAATCCAGCGGCAACACGGCCGCGGCGCGGGAGATCTACGGCGAGGTCGCGGCACGCTATCCCGAGCAGCCGGCGGGCTACCTGGGCCTCGCCCGCACCAGCTACCGCAGCGGCGATCCGGCGGAGGCGGCGCAGCACTACCGCACCGCCCTGACCTACGCCCCGGACTCGGTCGACGCGCGTTACGGTCTGGGTAAGGCGCTGCTGGCCTCGGACCGGCCGGAAGCCGCGATCGAGCAGTTCGACCGGCTGATCGGGGACGAAGCCGCGGATACGCGTCCCTACGTCGCCAAGGGCGTGGCCCTGGACATGATCGGGCGGCACGCCGAGGCGCAGGCGGTCTACCGCAGCGGCCTCGAGCTCGGCCCGATGAACGTCGCGCTGCGCACCAACCTCGGCCTCTCGCTCGCGCTCGCCGGGGACTACAAGACCGCCCTTCGGGTCCTGGAGGACGCGGCGCGGGATCCCAAGGCGACCGCGCGCACGCGCCAGAACCTGGCGCTGGTGTATGGCCTCGCCGGCGAGATGGAGGACGCCGCCGCCACCGGCAGCGCCGACCTCGGCCAGGGTACGGTGCAGCGCAATCTGGCCTACTACCGCGCGCTGCGCTCAGCGCGCGCGATCACCGACGCGGCGGCGCGCACCCGCGCGGTGCCGGAGGCATCCGACGCGCCCACTGCCCCGGTCGCCGCCCGACTCAGATCGCACCGACGTCGCACCCGCGTCGACGACTGCGCGCCCCGGAGGCAGGCGGACGAGACCGTTTCGCGAGCGCCTGCTGGCGAAGCGGCAACCGCGAAGGCGGATGGCAAGCTCGCGCCGACATCCGACCCGGTCGCCCATGGGGACGCGGACACGCCGGCCGCGAAGGCGCAGCCTGCGGAGGTGGTGGAGGCGAGCTTCTCCCCCGCGCCGGCCCCCGACCATGCCCTGGCCGGCACCGGGCGCAGCTACTGGGTGCAGGTGGCCTCGCTGCGCTCGGAGCGCGATGCGAAGGCCGAGTGGCGCCGGCTGAAGGGCCAGCACGGCGCCCTGCTCGCCGAACTGCCGCTCAAGCTGCAGAAGACCGATCTGCCGGAGAAGGGCACCTACTACCGCCTGCGCAGCGGCCCGTTCGCCGACGCCGGCACGCCCAAGCAGCTGTGCGCGGTGCTGCAGGCGCGCGACCAGGCCTGCCTGGTGGTGCACAGCGGCCCGGCTTCCTGAGCCGCTCGATCGACCCCATCCCGACAATCGACCCGACATGGAAACCGAGAGCTACCGCGATGCCGCACCCCGTTCCCACCCGCGCACTCCCGTCCCGCATGACCCTCTCGCGCGGGCTCCCGGACAGCGAGCAGGACCGGCTGCTGCGCCTGCTCGATACCCGGATCGCGCTGGTCCTGGCCTCGGAGCCGCAGGGCGACCAGCTGCGCCGGCACGTCCGGGCGCTGCGCGATCGCCTGGCGGTGCAGCAGCTCGACCGGCGCACGCTGAGCGAGGTCGCCCACGTGGTCGACGCGCTGGCGCCGCGCCGGACGATCGACGGCGAGCCGATGGCCCGGCGGATGACGGCGGCGGCGGAAGACGCCTACCACCGCTGGACCCGCCGCGCCGCCCCCTGCGCCGCCGGCCTCGCGGGTCTGCTGGTCTGGCTGGTTTAGCCGGCGGGTGCGGGTTTTCCGGACGGTAAAACTTTTCCCTCTTCTCCAGTAGGAGAGACTTTTGCACAGCTCGCCGGGCACCCGTACGGGATCCTTCGACACGGACGCCTTCGGCGTCCTACTCAGGATGAAGATTTTGGTCTGTCAGACACTTACACCTCAGCTTCCTGCTCGATGGCCCAGCCGCAGGCTGGCGTGTCGAAGCACGCCACACGGCTGCTACTGCCCGCATGCAAAAGTCTCTCGCACTGGAGGAGAGGGAATCTACCGGGCACTCACGCGCGCCGCTACTCCGCGGCCGCCATCGCAGGCGCCGGCTTTTCCGGGATCTCGCGGCCCTCTAGGGCCTTGGGCACGGGGCCGCCGGTGACCCAGTCGAGCAGTTCGGCGGTGTGCACCACCGGTACGTCGGTGCCCGACGCGATCTGGGTCATGCAGCCGACGTTGCCCGCCGCGATCACGTCCGGCTTGGTCTTGGAGATGTTGCCCACCTTGCGGTCGCGCAGCTGGGTCGCGATCTCCGGCTGCAGCAGGTTGTAGGTGCCGGCCGAGCCGCAGCAGATGTGGGATTCCGGCACGTCCTTCACCTGGAAGCCGGCCTCGCCCAGCAGCGCCTTGGGCGCCTTGGTCACGCCCTGGCCGTGCTGCAGCGAGCAGGCGGAATGGTAGGTCACCCGCAGGTCGGGCCGGCGCACCGGCTGGCCCAGGCCGAGTTCGCTCATGAACTCGGTGATGTCCTTGGCGATCGCCTGCACCCGCTCGGCCGCCGGACGCCAGGCCGCGTCGTGGCGGAACAGGAAGCCGTAGTCCTTCACCGTGTTGCCGCAGCCGCTCGTATTGATGATCACGGCGTCCAGGCCCTCGCCGTCCATCTCCCGGCTCCAGGCGGCGATATTGGCCTTGGCCTGGGCCTGCGCGCCCGGGCTGTCGCCCATGTGCTGGACCAGCGCGCCGCAGCAGCCCTGATCGCGTGTCACCACCACCTCGACGCCGTGGCGGTTCAGCAGCCGGATCGTCGCCTCGTTGATTTCGGGATTGATCACCGTCTGCGCGCAGCCGTTCAGCAGGGCGACACGCTGGCGGCGCGCGCCTTCGGCCGGGAAAACCTGCGGCTTGTCGGCCCAACTGGGCGACGGCAGCTTCTTGGGCGCCATGGCGACCAGGGTGCTGAGCCGCCCCGGCATCAGCCGCGCGAACGGACGGGCGAACTGCGCGCCGAACAGCGCGGCGCGGAAGCGCAGCGGATAGGGCAGTACCAGCTGCAGCAGCCGGCGCAGCGCGCGGTCGGGCAGCGGGCGCTTGTAGGTCTCGTAGATGTGCTCGCGGCCGTGCTCCAGCAGGTGGGCGTAGTTCACCGTCGCCGGGCAGGTGGTCATGCAGGACAGGCAGGTCAGGCAGCGGTCCAGGTGCTTGACCGTCTTGTCGTCCGGCGGCCCGCCGTCCTCCAGCATGTTCTTCATCAGGTAGATGCGCCCGCGCGGGCTATCCAGCTCGTCGCCCAGCAGGACGAACGTCGGACAGGTCGCCGTGCAGAAGCCGCAGTGCGTGCACAGCCGCAGGATGTCGTTGGCGTCCTGGGTATCCGGGTCCGCCATCTGGGCGAGCGAGAAGTGGGTCTGCATGGGCTTACGCAAGGCTCCCGCGTTGTCGCTGGGAAGATGGGTTAGACCCCGGCGTACATCCGGCCGGGGTTGAGCAGGCGCTTGGGGTCGAAGCCGTCCTTGAGGTTCCGGGTCAGCGCGGCGACCCCTGGGTCCTGCGGCTGGAAGACCGGCACCTGGGCGCGCACCTGCTCGGCGGCCTTGATCAGGGTGGCGTGGCCGCCGGTCGGCTGCACGGCCCCGCGCACGCCCTCGGCGAAGGCGTCGCTGCCTTCCGGCACGGCGAGCCAGATCAGCCCGCCGCCCCAGTCCATGTAGTACTGCGCCCGGCTGTCGAGCAGGGACAGGCGCGCGGCGACGTCCGGCCCCTGCGCCGGCGGCACGGAGATCCGCCAGACGGCCGTGTCCGCCATGCCGACGAACGGGCGGACGTCGCGGATGTCGGCCCAGAGCGCCGCGCTCGCCTCATCAAGCAGCTCGCTGGTGGCGCCGAAGCCCTGGACGACCTCCGCCACCTTGCGCGCGCGGTGCTCGACCGACTTGGGCGGGCCTTCCAGGCGCAGGGCGGTGACGCTGGTGTTCGCCTTGGCGACCTCGGACACCCGGCTGTAGGGCGCGATCCCGGCCGGCAAGTGGGCGGCGCCGGAGACCTCGAAGCTGGAGGTCAGGCCGGCGGTCAGCGCCTGCACCGCCTCGCCCGTGTCCAGGCCGGTCAGCAGCACGGTGCGCGTCGCCTCGGAGGCGGGCAGGACCTTCATGGTGATGTCGGTCATCGCCGTCAGCGTGCCGTAGGACCCGGCCATCAGCTTGCACAGGTCGTAGCCGGTGACGTTCTTCACCACCCGGCCGCCGGACTTGTAGACCTCGCCGCGGCCGGAGACGCCGGTATAGCCCAGGAAGTGGTCGCGCGCCGCGCCCGCCTTGATCCGGCGCGGGCCGGCCAGGTTGCAGGCGACCGTGCCGCCCAGCGTCCCCTGCCCGGCCTCGGCGCCCAACAGCGGACCCAGATCCGGCGGCTCGAAGGCGAACGCCTGGCCGTTCTTCGCCAATTCCGCGACCAGCTGGTCGATCGGCGTGCCGGCGCCCGCCTTGAGGATCAGTTCCTCCGGCTCGTACAGCTGGATGCCGGAGAAGGCGGTCAGCGACAGGCCCGCCTGGGTCTGCATCGGCCGGCCGAGCGCGCGCTTGCTGCCCGCGCCGCCGAGTTCCAGCGGCGCGTCCGCGCTCGCCGCCCAGGTCATCAGGTCGACCAGCTGGTCCTGGGTTTCCGGGCGGTAGGTGGTCGCTTCCGGGTTGCCGCCGCCGTCGGCGGCGGCGCCGTCCGTCGTGCTATCGGCCATGAGCTTGCGCCTAGAACCGGGGGATGTCCGGGAACGGCAGCTTGCCGCGGTGGATGTGCATCTTCCCCATCTCCGCGCAGTTGGAGAGCGTGGGGAACATCTTGCCGGGGTTGAGCAGGCCGTCGCGGTCGAACGCGCATTTCACGCGCTGCTGGGTGTCGAGGTCGACCTGGGTGAACATCTCGCCCATCAGGTCGCGCTTCTCCACGCCCACGCCGTGCTCGCCGGTCAGGACGCCGCCGACCTGCACGCACAGCTTCAGGATGTCCGCGCCGAACTCCTCCGCGCGCTCCAGCTGGTTGCCCTCGTTGGCGTCGTACATGATCAGCGGGTGCAGGTTGCCGTCGCCGGCGTGGAAGACGTTGGCGACGCCCAGCTGATAATGCTCCGCCATCTCGCGCATGCGCGAGAGCACGTGCGCCAGCTGGTGGCGCGGGATCGTGCCGTCCATGCAGTAGTAGTCCGGCGTGACCCGGCCGACGGCGGGGAAGGCCGCCTTGCGGCCGGCCCAGAACTTGGCGCGCTCGTCGTCGTCCTGACTGACCCGCTCGTAGGAGGCGCCGTTCTCCTCGGCGATCTTGGAAACGCGGGCGAGCAGTTCCTCGACCTCGCTCTCGGGCCCGTCGAGTTCGCAGATCAACAGCGCCTCGACGTCCAGCGGGTAGCCCGCCTGGACGAAGTCCTCGGCCGCCTTGATCGCGACCTTGTCCATCATCTCCACGCCCGCGGGCACGATGCCGCTTGCGATGATGCCGGCCACCGTGTCGCCGGCCTGCTCGTTCGACGGGAAGCCCAGCAGCACGGCGCGCGCGCTCTCCGGCTTTTTGAGGATGCGCACCGTGACCTCGGTGACCACGCCCAGCAGGCCCTCGGAGCCGTTGACCAGGCCCAGCAGGTCGTAGCCCTCGCTGTCCAGATGCTTGCCGCCCAGGCGCACCACCGTGCCGTCGATCAGCACCATCTGCACGCCCAGCACGTTGTTGGTGGTCAGGCCGTACTTCAGGCAGTGCACGCCGCCGGAATTCTCCGCGACGTTGCCGCCGATCGAGCAGGCGATCTGCGAGGAGGGATCGGGGGCGTAATAGAAGCCCTCGTGCTCGACTTCCTTGGTGATGCCGAGGTTGGTCACGCCCGGCTGGGCGACCACGCAGCGGTTGTCGTAGTCGACCTCGAGGATCTGGTTGAACTTGCCCAGGCCCAGCAGGATGCCGTCTTCCAGCGGCAGCGCGCCGCCGGAGAGCGACGTGCCCGCCCCGCGCGGCACCACGCGGATGCCGAGTTCGTTGCAGTACGCCATGATCCGGCTGATCTGATCGACCGTGCTGGGCAGCACCACAACCATCGGCGAGGCGCGGTAGGCGGTCAGGCCGTCGGACTCGTAGGCCCGCTTTTCCGCCGCGTGCACGATCACGCCCTCGCCGGGCACGATTTCCCTCAGGCGCGCGACGATCTCGTCCTGGCGGTCAAGGATCTCGCGCTTGGGCTCCGGCATCGAGACCAAGGTCGTCTACCTCCGCTGTCAGTGGCCGGCCCGGCGGCGTCGGGACGGCGCCTGGATCGCGCGTCGTCCGGGTCGGGCGGCTTCTGGTCGCTGCCGGCGTTCGCCATGCCCTTGGGGTCGCGGGCGTGTGCGCGCCGGTTCTTGGATGAACTTGGCCGGTTTGCCCGGCGGGTCCAGCCACGCCGCCAACGTTGCAAGCGGGCGCGAACTGGTACTACCAGTTAACGGCAGTATGTGGTCGGCGCGCGCGGCAGGTCAACCTGGACGCTGATCGAGGCACTGCCCGCGCCAAACGTCCGATGCGCCCGGTCATGGTCACCGAACGCAACGAGGCCGCGCCGGGGCGATCCCGACGCGGCCTCGTCGTGCGCGCTGTTCGCGGACCGCCGCTTCCGATCACCGAAAGCCACGGCCTACCCTGCGCCGTTAGCCCTGGCGGGCCTTGAGGCGCGGGTTCTTCTTGTTGATCACGTAGGTGCGCCCGCGGCGGCGGATGACGCGGCAGTTCTTGTCCCGCTTCTTGGCGGTGCGCAGGGAATTGCGAATCTTCATGGCTTTTGGCGTTCCGGCTGACGCGTGGCTGGTTGTCGATATCGCTTTCGCGGCTTGACGGGATGGCGACGCCTCTGCGGCGCTGCGCGCAGGCCTAAGCCGCCAGACCCCGGCGAATTCGGCGGCGGACCATAGTCGCCGACCCCCGCCCCGTCAAGCGCGTCCAGGGCAAGCGCGTCTGGGACAAGCGCGTCTGGGGCAAGCGCGTCTGGCGAGATTTCCGGTCGGCGGACGCCGAGCCGGGCCGTGCGCTTACCAGTCGGACAGGGTGCTGCCGCTCCCGGATTTGATCGCGTGAAACCGGTAGACGCGCAGCGCACCGCTCTCCAGCGCGTTGAGGCGGCGGGTCCAGAGATCGCACTCCTGGAGCGCCAACTGGCCGTAGCGCTCCAGCCGGCCGTCCTGGGCGGCCTGCTGCATGAACGCCGCCCAGCCGTTCTTGATCGCGGCGATCTGCCGGTCGCTGCGGTCTTCCTTGATCCGGACGTCGAGCTTGAGATCGTTGAGCGCGTCCGCCCAGTCGGACACCGCCCACGGCGCCGGCGTGTCGGGCTCGCCTTCCTTCCAGGCCTGAAGCTCCTGGCTGTGATCGCCGACCGAGGCCAGCACGTAGTCCGTGAACAACAACTGGCCCTTCGGCTTCAGGCCCTTCTCGATCGCGTGCAGCAGGCGCACCTTGTCGGGCACCACCACGAACGATTCGCGGGCGAACAGCACGTCGAGGCTGTTCGGCTTGATCTCCACCTCGCGCAGCGCCTCGGCGTGGATCGGCGCCTTCTTCGTCAGGCCGGCGATCTCGGAGAGCTTCTGCCCCGCCCGGGCAAGGTCGGGATCGCCCTCGATGCCGTTGATCCAGACGGCGAACTCCTTGCAGACCGCGCGCGTCGCCCCGCCCAGACCGGCGCCCAGTTCCATCACGCTCATCTTGGGATTGAGCCCGACCGGCTTGAGCAGAGTAAGCACGTCGTCGCCGCCGCCCGGCCGGTCGAAACCGGGTCCCCAGACGTCCTGCACCAAGCTGATACGCTCGTCGTCCCACGGCAGCGCCTTCTCCGGCGCACGGACGGCATGCACGGGGAGTTCGGTTTCGATCCGCTGCGGCGGGAGATCGGGCAAGCGTACGGTGTAGCCGTTCCACCAAGCCTTGAAGCGCAGCGACCAGGGGATCTTGCCCTGCCGTGCCATGGCGGCTGGGATCCGCATACCGCTGCCAGCCTTGGAGTCCGTCATACTGCCCGCCTGAAGGATGGGGTCCGCCGACACGCCGCACCACCGCGCGCGGCCGCTTCACGACGGTCGATCCTGATCCAACGAGGTAAAGGCAGGGTAAATGCCCCTTGGCCCCGGATCGCACGCGATGCGGCGCGGGCTCGGCTCCGGGCATCACCCGAAAGATGCGGGCGAGCGCGACTTTACGAGGTTCCGGCGTCGTCCGACGCGGCGCCGTCCCCGGCCTCGGGGAAGTTCATTCCGCCGTCCGTCTCGCGATCCGCGGGCTCGTGCAGGCGCTTCAGGTCCTTGGCGCCTTCCGGGTCTGTGGATTCGAAGAAGGTGTAGGACAGCGTGATCGTCCGGACCTCGTCGGTATCGTTGTCTTTGGCCAGCTGAGGCGACACGAACAGTTGAACCGGCATGCGCACGCTCTCGCCCGGGCCCAGGCGCTCCTCGGTGAAGCAGAAGCACTCGATCTTGTTGACGTACTTGCCGACCTTGAGCGGGGTCACGTTATAGGCCGCATGGCCGACGATCTCGCGCTCGGCGTTCGAGGTGGCGCGGAAATAGACCGTCTTGCGCTCGCCCAGGTTGATCGTGACCTCGCGCTGCTCGGGGCGGAACTCCCAGGGGAGGTCCGGCTGGACCTGGGTGGCGAACTGCACCGTGATCTCGCGGTCGATCTGCTCGACCGACTGGGTCGCCGCCGCGCGCTGCGTCGTCCCGCCGATGCCGGTGACCTGGCAGAACATGTTGTACAGCGGCACGGCGTAATACATCAGCACGCCCATGGCGCAGATGATGCCGACCAGGGGAAGCACGGTCTTAAGGGTGCGCCGACGGTCTTGGGCGGAGTGCGCCATCCCGGTATCGCTCCTGCTGCGGCTCGTTCCTTCGGCCGATGCCGGGTTTCCGCCTTGGCGCGGACACCCGCCACATCCAGGTTTCCGCTGAGAGAGGTGGCGGCCGGCGCAAGTCGTGTAAAGCGCGTGTCACGCCGGACCCCGGACCCCGACGTCGCGACCCGGCGGTATCGCGGGGCCTGGCCGCGCCTGATGCGGCGTTTCGTCTCGTCAGCGGACTGACGAGGGGGTGTGACCGGGCCATTGCACGGCGTTGAGCAGACGCACAACACCCAGTAGTGTGGCACCAAGATCGGGGGCATGCTGCCTGGAGTCCCGTCAGCCCGGCTGGGCGCCCCGCCTATCGCAGACGCGTCTTCCAACGGGAGGGGATGATCTCAGATTTAAGCGAGCGCGACCGTCCGCTGCGCGTCGGCGTCGTCGGCGTGGGCTATTTCGGTCGGTTCCACGCCGCCAAATACGCCGCGCTCGAGGGCTGCGAGCTGACGGCGGTCGTCGACATCGACATCGAACGCGCCCGCGCCGTCGCCGAGCCTTACGGCTGTCCCGCCTACGCGCAGCTGGACGCGGTGTTCGGCAAGGTCGACGCGCTTAGCGTCGCCACTCCGACCTCGACCCACTACGAGGTGGCCCGGACGTGTCTGGAAAACGGCATCCACGTGCTGGTGGAAAAGCCGATGACCTCGACCCTGCAGCAGGCGGATGCGCTGGTCGCGCTGGCGGAAGCGCGCGGCATGCTGCTGCAGGTCGGTCACCAGGAACGCTTCTTCGCCGCCCAGGTCGGCCTGGCCGGCATGGCGAGCGCGCCGACCGACATCTACTGCGAGCGCCTGGGCCCGTTCACCGGCCGCAGCCTGGACTGCTCGGTCGTGACCGACCTGATGATCCACGACATCGACCTGGCGCAGTCGCTGGTGCGCACGCAGATCACCGGCCTGATCGGTCTGGGAACGCCGTCGGTGACCGAGTTCCCGGACGAGGCGGACGTCACCCTGTATTACGCCAACGGCTGCACCGTGCGCCTGGTCGCCAGCCGCGCCAGCGAGGGCCGCAGCCGGCGCACCCGGATCATCCAGGCCGACGGGACGATCGACATCGACTTCCTGGCGCGTACCTGCAGCCATTCGCGCCTGGGCGCGATCGAACCGCAGCTGCCCTACGTCAACGGCTCGATCATCGGCCGGCGGGCGCTGGTCAACGACAACCTGGGCCAGGAACTGGCCGCGTTCATCGACGTCCTGCGCCACGGCGGCAAGCCGATGGTGACCGGCGAGGACGGCCGGCGGGCGCTGGAAACCGCGCTGATGATCGAGCAGCACATGAACATCGTGGTCCCGGAGCAGCGCGCGGCGGGCGCGCACGGGTAGACGCCGGCCGGCCCTGGGCTAGCTTTTCCCGCGCCATGCTCGCCCCGGACCAGATCCACGCCGTCTTCGAACGGCTGCACGCGCGCTATCACCAGCCGGACGCCGACCGCCGCCCGCACGTCAAGGAGGAGGCGGAGCACTTCCGCGCGCTGGTCGCCTGCCTGTTGTCCGCGCAGAGCCGCGACAGCAACACCGCCAAGGCCAAGAACGCGCTGTTTCAGCTTGCCGACACGCCGGCGGGCATCCTGGCGCTGCCCGACGAAGAGATCGCGGCGGCGATCAAGCCGTGCGGCCTGTACAATGCCAAGACCCGCAACCTGAAACGCCTGGCCGCGGCGGTCCAGGAGCGCGGCGGCGAAATCCCGCGCAGCCGCAAGGGGTTGATGGAACTGCCGGGGATCGGCCGGAAGTGCGCCGACATCGTGCTGCGCTTTTCCTTCGGCGCGGAGGCGATCGCGGTCGACACCCACGTCCACCGGGTGTGCAACCGCCTGGGCCTCGCCCGCGGCAAGACCGAGGAGCAGACCGCCCAGCAGCTGGACGAGCGCGCGCCGGACTGGGCGAAGCGCGACGGCCACATCTGGCTGATCACCTTCGCCAAACGGATCTGCACGTCGCGCGCGCCCAAATGCGCCACCTGCCCGCTCTCAGACTTGTGCGAGGCTTACCAGGCCGGGCACATGGCCGCGGAATAGGGCTGGCGGGTTCAGCGCGCCGGCCCTTTGCACGAAGGCGCTTCAGCCACCCGTCAGGCGTGCTTCGACACGCTGTCCTGCGGACAGCTGCGCAGCCTGAAGTCGACATTAAACCATTGATAGCCCTAGACCTTCATCCTGAGCAGGCCGGCTTGCCGGCCGTGTCGAAGGATCGCTGACGGCTATCGAAGCGCCGCGTCCGAACGCTAGAGCAATATGCTGAAAGGTGTGAACACCTTTCAGCTGAATCTTGCTCTATACTCAAGAAGTTAGAGCGAAATTCAGCTGGAAGGCCGATTCGGCCTTCCAGCATTTCGCTCTAAGCGCTGGGAGCCACGCCCCAGCCCAGACCCCTCAGGCCAGCCCCAGGAACCGGCGCAGGGCGGCCAGGGTTGCCTGCGGGGCTTCGGCGTGGATCCAGTGGCCGGCGGGCACGCGCTCGATCCTGGCGTTCGGAAAGTACGTGTCGATCGCCGGCTGCGCGGCGTCGGTGACGTAGTCCGAGCGGTCTCCGGCCAGGAGCAGCGTTGGGCCGTCGTAGCGCCCGTCGGTCTCCGGCCAGCCGGACAGCGTGTCCATCGCCGCCCGGATCGCCCGCAGGTTCAGGGTCCAGCGAAAGCCCGACTCGCCCCGTGTCAGGTTGGACAGCAGGAACTGCCGGATGCCCGGGTCCTGGACCGCGGGCTTGAGCGCCTGCTCGACCTCCTTGCGGCTGGCGTAGCCGGCGGGGTCGACATCCAGCATGGCGTCGACGAACGCCAGCAGGGAGCCGCCGGAATAGGCCACGGGCGCGATGTCGGCGACGATCAGGCGCTCGACCAGCTCGGGCCGGCTGAGCGCCAGCACCATCGCCGCCTTGCCGCCCATGGAGTGGCCCAGCAGTTCCGCCCGCCCCTCGGGCAGGCTCTCGATCAGCCCCGCGACGTCGGCGGCCATCGCGGGATAGGTCATCTCCTCGGCCCAGGGCGAGGCGCCGTGGTTGCGCAGGTCGGCCGCGATCACCCGCCGGCCGTCCGCCAGCCCCTTGGCGATCGTCGCCCAGTTCTTCGCCTGCCCGAACAGCCCGTGCAGCACCACAAGCGGCGGCCCGTCGCCGGTGACCAGGGTATTGAGGGAATAGGTCATGCCGCCTTTGTCGGCCGCGCCAGGGTGGTGACGCAAGGCCCGCGCGACCCCCGCGAGCCGACGGGGATGGTTGTCAAACCGCCAAGTGAGCCAACGTAAGAGGCTTCGCACATCGACCCCCTGCGGGACGCGCCCGGGGGCCACGGAAGCGAGCCAGCGCCAACGAGCCAGGAGGCGCGCCGATGAAGAATACAAAATCGATCGCCGAATCCTTGCGGACGGGCGCGTTGAGCGCGCTCGCCGACGGCGAGGAATCGAAAACACTCGGACTGCTACGCGCCGCCGAGCGGGTGCTGCTGGTGGTGGTCGCCGGTCTCACCGTGCTGGCCGCGGCGTCGGAGCTGTTCGAGATCGGCCGCAACGGCACGGTCTCGCTCGCCGACCTGCTGCTGATGTTCCTCTATACCGAGGTCGTGGGCATGGTGGCGGTCTATTACGCCAGCCGTCAGACGCCGGTGGTCTACCCGATCTTCATCGCCATGACCGCCGTGGCGCGGCTCTTGGTGCTGCAGAGCAAGGACATGTCGCCGGAGAAGATCCTGTTCGAGGCGGGCGCCATCGTCCTGCTGGCGATCGCCGCCGCCGTGCTGCACGCGACCGGCCTCGGGTCGACCCCGAAGCGCGACTGACGGCGCGCGACCGTGGGCCGAGACGGCGGACGATAAGCTTCGATCAAAACCGTTGGAGGCACGGAAGACAATGGTGGGCGTGCCAGGGATTGAACCTGGGACCTCCTCGATGTCAACGAGGCGCTCTCCCGCTGAGCTACACGCCCATCCGTCGGCTCCAAGGCGGCGCGAACAGGGCCGCCGAAAGCCGTGCCGGCGTTCGCTTACCACCGTGCGCGGGGCTGTGCAAGGGGATGATGTCGGGCGGCTGACATCGACGTTGAGCCGGCCGGGCGCCACGCGCCTGGGGGCGCCGGGACAGGCATCATGAGACCGCCAACGCCTCACCCCGGGGGCGTCGGCTCGCGCGGCCAGCACGTCTTCCACCTGGGCGGCCAAGTCGTTCAGGTGGAACGGCTTGGACATCACCCGCGCGCCCGCGGGCGGCGCGTTGCGCGGGCTGAGCGCCACCGCCGCGAAGCCGGTGATGAACATCACCCGGATGCCCGGCCAGAACGCGCCGGCGCGCCGGGCGAGCTCGATCCCGTCCATGCCGGGCATGACGACGTCGGCCAGCAGCAGGTCGTAGCGCATCACCTGCACGCGGGCGTAGCCGCTGCGCCCGCATTCGACCGCGTCGACCTCGTGGCCCGCCTTGCGCAGGGCGGCCGCGAGCACGCCCCGCAGCCCCTCGTCGTCTTCCGCCAGGAGGATCCGCGCCACCCGCCCGTTCCCGTTGCTGTCTCACCCGCGCCCGGCCGAAAGCCGGCGGCCTATGCTGCCCCAATCGCCCCGTCCGACGCCAGTCTGCTGCGTCGCGGTAATCCCGTCGCGCCGGCAGACGGGGGCGTTGGGCGCGGAACGAACCTGCCTTGGCAGACGTAAAACCAGCATTAACTCAGGGAACTGTGCTGCGCCCAAAACGTCCGCAATCCGGCCCGACGCGGCCCGGCCCCGTAGGACGTCGCATCGGGGCTGTGGATCGCCCGCGGTTGCGCGCGCGGGGTGACAGGCGCCGCGCGTTTCCGTAACACTTTGGACCGGTCAAAAGCGCGCGCCCGAAAACGCGCGCTCCACCCCTTCAAGGTCGAGACGCGAGCGTCGATGGAAGCCGAAATCCAGCCCTGCGAGATCGAGCGCCCCTGCGAGGTGCTGGCGCCTGAGACGCAGACCCTGCCGCTGGTGCTGGCCTCCCCGCACAGCGGCCGGCACTACCCGCCGGCGTTCGTCGCGGCCTCGCGCCTGGACCGGCTCAGCCTGCGGCGCAGCGAGGACGGCTTCGTCGACGAGATTTTTTCGAGCGCCCCCGAACTGGGCGCGCCGCTGTTGCGGGCGAACTTCCCGCGCGCCTACGTCGACGCCAACCGCGAGCCGTTCGAGCTCGACCCGCGGATGTTCGTCGATCCCCTGCCCGCCTACGCCAACACCCGCAGCCCGCGGGTCGCCGCGGGCCTGGGCACGATCGCCCGGGTGGTCGCCAACGGCGCGGACATCTACCAGGACAAGCTGTCGTTCGCCGAGGCGCTCCGGCGGATCCGGACCTACTACTGGCCCTACCACACGACGCTGCGCCAGCTGCTGGACGACACCAAGGCGCGCTTCGGCGGGGCGATCCTGATCGACTGCCATTCCATGCCCTCGATCGGCGGGCCGATGGACCGCGACGCCGGGCACCGCCGGGTCGACTTCGTGCTGGGCGACTGCCACGGCCAGGCCTGCAACCCGGAAATCCCGCGGCTGGTGCACCAGGTACTGGGCGACCAGGGCTACCACGTCACCCGCAACACGCCATACTCCGGCGGCTTCGTCACCCGCCACTACGGCCGCCCGGAAACCGGCGTCCACGCCCTGCAGATCGAGGTCAACCGCGCGCTCTACATGGACGAGCGCCACGTCCGCCGGGCAAGCGGACTGGCCCCGCTGGCCCGCGACCTGCGCGCGGTGATCGAAGCGGTGGGCGCGCTCGATCCCCGGGAGCTATAACGGCCGCGCGACCGGAGAAGGTCACGCGGTTGCGTAGCGTTCGGTTCGCCCCCACACTCACGGCTTGTTACGTGTTCAACATTCTCTAGGGCGTCAGCAGATCATGCGCCAGAAATGCGTGGCCGTCGTGGATGAGACCCTGCCGATCGGGCTGCAGGCGAACATCATCGGTGTGATGTCGCTGTCGGTAGGGCGCGACCAGCCGCATGTGGTCGGGGAGACCGCCGTCGACGCCGACGGCGAGAGCTACACCGGGATCACCCGGGTTCCAATGCCAGTGCTGATGGCCTCGACCGAACAGATCGGCCGCATCGCGGCGGCAGCGCGGGCGGAGACGCTGTATCACGCCTGCTTCACGGACGCCGCGCTCGCAACCAAGACCTACGACGCCTACACTCGGCAGCTTGCCGAGACCCCCACCGGGTCGGTGGTGCATCACGGCCTCGTTCTCCTGGCCGGCGAAAAAGCGGTCAAGCGCCTGACGAGCGGCCTGCCGCTGCTGAAATCGACGGATACGGCGCAATGAGCGAGTTCGCCTGGATCGCCCCGTTGATCGTCCTGACGCCCTGGCTGGTCGCCGGCATGGCCGGCTACGCCCTGGCCACGTCCGCGTCGCCAGGGCCGGTCAACATCGTGGCCGCCATGACGGGGGCCCAGTACGGCGTCGGCCGCAGCGTGCCCTACGTGCTGGGTGTGACCGCCGGCTTCGTCGCCCTGCTCGGGATCGTCGGGCTCGGCCTTGGAATCGTCTTCCAAAACCAGCCTTGGCTACGCACCGCGATGGCGGCGGCTGGCGGGACCTATTTGATCTATTTGGCAATCACCCTGGCGCGGGCCGAACCAAGTGGCCTGGGTCAGGGGACCGTCGCTCCGCCGACGGCGTGGAGCGGTCTGCTGGCGCAGTGGCTGAACCCAAAGGCCTGGGTGGTGGCACTTTCCGCGGTGTCCCTATACACCGCCGAACAGAACTACCTGCTGTCGCTGGCCGTGTTCTGCCTCGTCTTCTTCGTCGTCTGCTTCGGCTCGGTGCTGTCTTGGGTCGCCGCCGGAACTCTGGCTGGCCGGCTGCTGGGCGATCCCGCCCGGATTCGGACGTTCAATCGGATCATGGCCCTGCTGCTGATCGCGACAGTCGTGTCGATCCTCGGACCCGAGTTGACCGGCAGCCTGCTCTGAACCCGCCCCGAACCGACAATCCGCACCCGCAACCAGGGCGCCACGGCCTCGCACCAGGCTGTGCCGGACAGAAAAAAGGGCCGTGCGGAAAGCCCGCACGGCCCAAGTCTGGGGAGGTAAACGCTCATGAAGGGCGTTACGGCCCGATGGCCAACTCGCCATCGTGCCGCACTGCACAATCTGGGACCGTCCATGCTGCGATGCAAACAAAAAATGCCGACCTGCGGCAAAAGTGCCCAATTCTGGGGACCGTAGGTGTAAAAAGGTGGGCCGCTCGACCGCCTGTGAGGTGTCCTTGGTGTGCGATGCAGCATTAACCGCATAAGCGTTATGGATATAGGTGTTCATGTGGCACGGGTCCTGCATTGGATCACCCGGACCCGATCCCGATCCCGGAGCGCCGCCATGCCCCGCCGTCGCCTGCCCCTGACCCGCCTCGCCGCCGCCGGTGCGCTGGCGGCCGCCGTGCTCGCGCTCGCCCCCGGCGCGCGGCGCGCGCCGAAGCCGCGCCGGACGGCGATCCCTGGGCGGTCTGCGCGGCGGCGACCGACGCCGCCGAGGCGATGCGCCCGGACCTGCCCGCGCACCTGCTGGGGGCGCTGGCGAAGGTCGAATCGGGGCGCTGGCACGCCGCCAGCAAGGCAAGACTTGCCTGGCCCTGGACGGTGATGGCCGAGGGACGGGGGCGATATCTGCCGAGCAAGGCCGCCGCGATCGCCGAGGTCAAAGGCCTCCAGGCCCGCGGCGTCAGCAACATCGACGTGGGCTGCATGCAGGCGAACCTGCACTGGCACGGCGACGCGTTCGAGAACCTGGAGCAAGCCTTCGACCCGGCCTACAACGTCGCCTACGCCGCCGCCTTCCTGCTCGACCTGCGGGCGCGCGAGAACTCCTGGACCAAGGCGATCGGCGTCTATCACTCGCGCACGCCGAAGTTCTCCGGCCCTTACCGCAGCAAGGTGTTCCGCCACTGGCGGGCGGAGAAGAAGGCCGCCGTCGCCGCCCGGATCGCCGAACGGCGCCAGGACGCGGGCGCGGTGCCCTCTGACGGGTAATCCTCGACGGGTAATCCCTCTGACGGGTAATCCCTCTGACGGGTAGTACTGGGACCGCCTGTGCTGCTGGCGCGGTTTCTCACCGGGGCGCCGGGGCCGTCGTCGGGCGTCCTTCGACACGGCTGGCTGCGCCAGCCTGCTCGGGGTGACGTCTGTTAGTTTCAGGTATTTGAAAGAAAAATCGACGTCATGCTGAGCAGCTGGCCAACGGCCAGCGTGTCGAAGCACGCCTGACGGGTATCACAACGCACCCTACCCGCGAACACTCGGCCTAGCGCCCGCGCGCCTGGTCCAGCATCGCCTGCACGTCCGGCGACTCGGCCGGCCAGTTGGCCCAGTCGCGGGCGGTGAAATGCCACTTGTTGCGGTGCGCCGGGTCGGCCCCGGCCTGGAGCAGGCGGGCGACCATGTCCCGGTGGCCGCGGGCGGAGGCGAGCATCAGCGGCGTGTTGTCCTGCGCGGTGCTCTTGTCGACCTTGGCGCCGCGCGCCAGCAGCAGCTCGACCATCGCCTGGTCGTCCCGCCCGGCCGCGCGCACCAGCGCGGTCACGCCGTAGCGGTCGGCCGCGTCCGGGCTCGCCCCGGCGTCGAGGGCCGCCGCCGCGGCGTCGGTGTCGCCGCGCGCGACCGCGTCCAACAGATCGTCCTTGGCCGCCACGCTTGACCTCCCAGTGCGTCCAGAAACGCCGCCCGCTTAGGTGCTTTAGCTTGTCCGCTTCACCGCCGTCCCGGTCAAGCGTGTTGGCGTGCTTGAGCGCCCGCGACCGGGCCGCTTACGATACCAGGCGGGCGCGCGCGATCATTGGGCAACGACCGACCGGCGGAATAACGCCGGCACCGAACAAGAACCCGCGACCGGGGAGGACAGGCAGCATGGGGATCGACGTACCGCGCGCCCGCGCCGAGACCGAGGGTGTTGGCCACGGGATTCACCTGAACGCGGCCGGGTCGGCGCTGATGCCGCGTTGCGTGATCGACGCGCAGGTCCGCCACATCCACGACGAGGCGGCCCACGGCGGCTACGAGGCCTGCCAGCACGCCGAGGCGCAGATCGCCCGCACCTACGCCGCGCTTGGCGAATTGCTGACCTGCGCGCCCGAAGCGATCGCGCTCACCGACAGCGCCACCACCAGCTGGCAGCGGGTCGTCCGCGCCCTGCCCTGGCGCTCGGGCGACCGCGTACTGACCGGGGAGGCGGAGTACGCCTCGAACTACATCACCTTCCTGCAACTCGCCCGGCACTTGGGTGTCGAGATCGCGGTGGTGCCGAGCGACGCCACCGGCCAGATCGACGTCGACCGCCTGGCGGAGATGATCGACGCGCGCACGCGCCTGGTCGCCCTGACCCACGTCCCGACCAACGGTGGGCTGGTCAACCCGGCCGAAGCCGTGGGCGCGGTCACCCGGGCGAAGGGCGTCGCGTTCCTGCTGGACGCCTGCCAGTCGGTCGGGCAGATCGACATCGACGTCGCGCGGATCGGCTGCGACTTCCTGTCGGCGACCGGCCGGAAATACCTGCGCGCACCGCGCGGCACTGGGTTCCTCTACGTTCATCCTGACTGGGTCGACCGGCTGGAGCCGGCCTCGCTCGACATGCGCTCGGCGACCTGGAGCGCCGCCGACGCCTACACGCCCAAGGCGGGCGCGCGGAAGTTCGAGACGTTCGAGTTCAACTACGCCGGCGTGATCGGCCTTGGCACGGCCGTCGACTACGCGCTGTCCTGGGGCCTGCCGGCGATCGAGGCGCGCGTGGGCTGGCTGGCGAGCACCCTGCGCCGGCGGCTCGACCGGATCCCCGGCGTCACCGCGCGCGACCTGGGCCGGGAGCCCTGCGGCCTCTGCACCTTCACGGTGGACGGCCGGTCGGCGGAGGCGGTGAAGGCGGCGCTGGCGGAGCGGCACATCCGGGTTACGGTCAGCGAGCGCGCGTCCACGCGGCTGGACATGGACCGGCGCGACCTGGACGCGGTGGTGCGCGCCAGCGTGCATTACTACAACACCGAGGACGAGCTGGAACGCCTGTGCGCGGCGGTGGCGGAGCTGGCGCCCGCGCCGGCGGCGTAAGGACGGCGGCGCCGACGGCCGGGCCTACCCGTTCTTGCGGATCCGCAGGGTGTAGACGCCGTCCGCCTCGTCGGAGGCTTCCAGCGTGTGCCCGGTGGTCTCGCAGAACGCCTCGAAGTCCGCGGGCGCGCCGGGATCGGTCGCCTGCACCTCCAAGAGACCGCCGGCCGGCACGTCCTTGATCGCCTTGCGGGCGCGCAGCACCGGCAGCGGGCACTTCAGATCGCGCGCGTCCAACTGGTGGGTGTCGCTCATGTCGCCTCCCGCTCGAGGGGGTCCGTCGCCGCCCGATCAGCCGGGCGACAGCGCGGGCAGCCTAAAGCCGTCGCGCGGCCGGCGGAAATCGCGTATCAAGCCCACTTGACCATATTATCATAACCTAAAAAACTGGACCCATGCGCTACGAGGGAATGGAGCAGGCTGCCCGCGAAGCCAGCGCCTTGCTGAAGGCGATGAGCAACGAGCGTCGCCTGCTGATCCTGTGCCACCTGTCGCGGAGCGAGCGTTCGGTCGGCGAGCTGTGCCAGCTGATCGACGTCAGCCAGTCCGCCCTGTCGCAGCATCTGGCCAAGCTGCGCGCCGACGGCCTGGTCAACACCCGGCGCGAGGCGCAGACGATCTACTACTCGCTGCGCGGAGAGGCGGTGCAGAGCATTCTCGACTCGCTCTACGGCCTGTACTGCGAAGGCCTTGCGGACACCGACGGCGAGCGCACGCCGGAACCGGTGGAGTAGGCTGCCCGCCTGTAGCCGGATCGCGCTTGCAGCGAACGGCATCGGCCTTCAAGCAATCGTGATGCCGCGGGACCGTCTCCACGGCTAGGCCGACGCACGCGAAAGCCGCAGGGTGCGTGTCGTCAGGTTCCACCGATCATAGGAGTGCCGCCATGCGCCGGTTCGCGCTGATCGCCGCCGTCGTGTCCGCCCTCACGCTGGCCGCCGCGCCGCACGGTCGCGCCGCGCCCGAAGGCATGATCGTCAAATCCTCCGCCCACAGCGTCTCGGCGACGCTGGACAAGCTGGAAGCCGTGTTGAAGAAGAACGGCATCCGCGTGTTCGCCCGCGTCGACCACGCGGCGGGCGCCGACAGCGTCGGCCTCGACCTGCCGGCGACCCAGCTGTTGATCTTCGGCAACCCCAAGCTCGGGACGCCGCTGATGCAGGCCAGCCGCAGCGTGGCGATCGACCTGCCGATGAAGGCGCTCGCCTACGCCGACGCGGACGGCGAGGTGCACCTCGCCTACAACGATCCGGCGTATCTCGCCGAACGCCACGGGATCTCGGGCCAGGACGCCGTGATCGACAAGATGACGAACGCGCTCGACAAGCTGAGCGACGCGGCGACGCAGTAATCCGCGCGTCGTCGCGGGAAGCGCCCGGTCCTGACCGGCGCCGACGCCTTACCGGTCGGAGCGGGCGAGCGCCGCCCAGATCAGGCCCAGCCATCCGACCAGGAACGCCGCGCCGCCCACCGGGACGACCGGGATCAGGAAGGTCCAGCCGAAGACCGCGGCGAGGTACAGCCCGCCCGGGAACAAAACGCCGCCGATCGCGAAGCCCGCGCCCGCGACCGCCACCGGTCGGACCACGCGCGCCCCGGCACGCGCCTGCAGCAGGGCGGTGCCGATCAGGGCCAGCGCGTGCAGCGCCTGGTACCGCGCGCCGGTTTCAATCCAGCCGAGTCGCGTCGCATCGAGGGTGGATTCGAGCCCATGCGCCGCGAACGCCCCCAACGCGACCGAAAAAAATCCGAGCACGCCAGCGCATAGCAGCCATGCGCGTGCAATCCGGTTAACCGTTTCCCACATGCGGTGCCATATACCTAATCGTAGTGAGCGAGCCAACTGATGATCTTCATGACGACATCTTATTAAGCACCCGAAGGGCGAGTTTGTCACACCAATCACACTGTCCGAGATACCCCTTTCCCTATACTTTGGAGAGTTGATGTACACCATTTTACCAAGAATACTTGTTGATCAGACACACGAAAAGCAGGTAAACCGCACATACCGCAATGCGGTTGTCCCCAGGCCGGCAGCAGACCCGTCAGGCAGCCGTATAACACGGCAACAACGCACGAGTATTGGGCCATGAGCGAAGCAACAATGAAACCGAACCCAGTCGACGTACATGTCGGACAGCGTCTTCGGCAGCGACGAGTCCTAGTAGGCTTAAGTCAAGAAAAGCTGGCCCGCATGGTCGGCATCACCTTCCAACAGGTGCAAAAGTACGAGCGTGGCGCGAACCGCATCGTCGCAAGTCGCCTGTACGAGTTGGCCCGCGTCCTCGACGTGCCGGTCAGCTACTTCTTCGACGACCTGTCCGCCAAGGCGGCCAACGATATCGCCAACCAAAACGTCGGCCCGCACGAGGCGACCCAGGACAGCACCGCCCATGACGTCATGGCCGAGCGCGAAACCCTGGAACTGGTGCGTGCCTACTACAGCATCGACGACGAGAAGGTGCGCCGCCGGGCGTTCGACCTGCTGCGCTCGCTCTCGAAGTCGTCGAGCGACGACTGATCCAGGCGTGCCTGCGATCTTAGCGGGCCTGCGATCTTAGCGGGCCTGCGATCTTGGCGGGCCTCGGGTCGTGGCCAGCCCAAGCGGCCGGACCCAGCGTACCTCTTGTCTGATCCGGGTGCGGACGACCCCGTCGACAGCCAGTTTGCAGGCGTCTGGCGGGGTCGTCCGGATCGGCTTGGCCCGGGACGCAATCTCATTGCGATCTCGGTTTGCGCGTCGGCCGGCGAGGCCTATCGTCTGTGGATATGCAGACCGATCCTGACGCCCGCCCGCCATCCTGGTTGAACGTGGCCGATGAATCGCTTGCCGACGCGCTTCGCCGCGTCGCGCGGGACGGTGCGGCCGTCGTACCGGCGCTGTCCCTGCCCGCCCGGCGGGCGCTTACCCGCAGCGCTGACGCCCTCGCCTTCCGCACCGCCCGGCCGGTCGTCGGCAGCGGCGAACGCGCCGTCACGCAAAGCTTCGAGATCGCCGATGAGGTGCCTGAGACGGGCCCGCTGGCCGAGGTCGCCCAGGAACTGGCGGCGCGCTTGAACACGGTGCTCGCCCGCGACGACACCCCGTTGTGTCCGCGGATCACCTTCAACGACCGCGTCGTTCAGCGCTATCCGCCGGGCGACATCGGGATTTCCCCGCACAAGGATCACATCAGCTACCTCCATGTGGTGGTCAACCTGGTGCTGAGCGGGTTCGGCCGGTTCTACGTCTGCCCCGAGCGCAGCTTCGAGCGCGCCCTGGAAATTCCCGGATCGGCGGGCGATGCGCTGATCATGCGCGCCCCCGGCTTCGCGGGCAGCGACCACCGGCCGTTCCACGCGATCGGCGAAGTGGCCCAGGGCCGCCTCGTCCTCGGCCTGCGCCAGGACGCGCGCGCCTGACCGGCGGATCCAATGCCCGCATTGGCCGCGCCCGTTCCGGCGGCCTTTCCGCGGCGCGCGCGGCGGTGCTATACCGCCGGCCTTCCGCCCGCACGCCGGCCCACTGCTTGCGAACGTCAGACCATGCGCACGGACGACTTCGACTTCGACCTGCCCAAGTCCTTCGTGGCGCAGCGGCCGATCAAGCCGCGCGACGCCGCACGCCTTCTGGAGGTCGGCGAGCAGGTCCGGGATCTGGGCGTGCGCGACCTGCCCGACCTGCTGCGGCCGGGCGATATCGCGGTGTTCAACGATACCCGCGTGATCCCAACCCGGCTGTGGGGCCACCGCGGTCAGGCCCGGATCGAGGCGACGCTGCACAAGCCGGACCCGGGCGACGAGGCGGCGCCGCGCGACGACACCTGGCGGGCGTTCGCCCGCCCGGGCAAGCGGCTGCGCGTGGGCGACGCCGTGCGCTTCGGCGAGACGCTGAACGCCGAGGTGATCGCCAAGCCGGACGGCGGCGAAGTGGTGCTGCGCTTCGACCGCGGCGGGCAGGATCTGCTGCGGGCGCTGGAGGCGATCGGCGCGATGCCGCTGCCGCCTTACATCGACCGGCGGGACGGGCCGGACAGCACCGATTACCAGGACTACCAGACGGTGTTCGCCAAGACCCCGGGCGCGGTCGCGGCGCCCACCGCCGGGCTGCACTTCACCGACGACCTGCTGGCAAGGCTGGACGCCCGCGGGGTGCGCCGGATCACGGTCACGCTGCACGTCGGCGCCGGCACCTTCCTGCCGGTCAAGACCGACGACCCGCGCGACCACGCGATGCACTCGGAGTTCGGCGAGATCACGGCGGACACGGCGGAGGCGATCAACGCCGCGCGCGCCGGCGGGCGGGCGCTCAGTTGCGATCGGCACGACCGCGCTGCGCCTGCTGGAGACGGCGGCGGACGCGGACGGCACGGTGCATCCCTTCCGGGCGAAAGCGACATCTTCATCCTGCCCGGCTACCGCTTCAAGGCGACCGACCTGTTGTTCACCAACTTCCACCTGCCCCGCTCGACCCTGTTCATGCTGGTGCAGCGCCTTTCGGGGCGCCGGCGGATGCTGGCCGCCTACGAACACGCCAAGCAGCAGGGCTACCGCTTCTTCTCCTACGGCGACGCCAGCCTGCTGCATTGCCTGCCGGACCTGGCCCGCCAACTACGACGACGACGGACACCCGGCATGACCGGGTTCCGCTGGGACAAGCTGGCAAGCGACGGGATGGCCCGGCGCGGCCGGCTGCACACCGCGCACGGGCCGGTCGACACGCCCGCCTTCATGCCCGTCGGCACGGCCGCGACGGTGAAGGCGATGGCGCCCTGGGACGTCGCCCAGACGGGCGCGCAGATGGTGCTGGGCAACACCTACCACCTGATGCTGCGCCCGGGCGCGGAGCGGGTGGCGAAGCTGGGCGGGCTGCACCGCTTCATGGCCTGGGACGGCCCGATCCTGACGGACAGCGGCGGCTTCCAGGTGATGTCGCTCGCCCAGCTGCGCAAACTGGACGAGCACGGCGTCACCTTCAAAAGCCACATCGACGGCAGCAGCCACGAGCTGACCCCCGAACGGTCGGTCGAAATCCAGGATCTGCTGGACGCCGACATCACCATGCAGCTGGACGAATGTCCGCCCGCCGGCTGGGCGCATGAGAAGGTGGCGGACTCCATGCGCCTGTCGCTGCGCTGGGCCGAGCGCTGCCAGCAGGCCTTCCGCGCGCGCCCGGGCTACGCCCTGTTCGGGATCGTCCAGGGCGGCACCTACGACGACCTGCGCCGGGAAAGCGCGCGCGAACTGAGTGCGCTGGACCTGCCCGGCTACGCGGTCGGCGGGCTGGCGGTCGGCGAGGGCCAGGCGGAGACCTTCCGCGTGCTGGAGGTGACCTGCCCGGAGTTGCCGGAGCACAAGCCCCGCTACCTGATGGGGGTCGGCCGGCCGGACGACATCGTGGGCGCGGTCATGCGCGGGATCGACATGTTCGACTGCGTGCTGCCCACCCGCTCCGGGCGCACCGGGCAGGCGTTCACTGCCGTCGGGCCCGTCAACCTGAAGAACGCCCGGCACCGGGAGGACACGCGCCCGCTCGACCCCGCGTGCGGCTGTGCCACCTGCACGACCTTCTCCCGCGCCTACCTGCACCACCTGATCCGGGCGGAGGAGATGCTGGGCCCGATGCTGCTCAGCCGGCACAACGTGCATTATTACCAGCAGCTGATGGCCGGCCTGCGCGCGGCGATCGGGCGCGGCCAGCTCACCGACCACGCCCAGGCGCTTGCCGACGGCTGGGCGGCGGGCGATATCCCGCCCGTCGACAGCTGATTCAAGCGCCCTTCGGACCCCGCGAGAGCCATGACGGAAGAACGCTATCAAGGCCTGTCCGCGCTCGGCCAAGACCGGGCGATCCCGCGCTCGCCCGAGGAGGCGGAGCTGGAGGTCGTCGACGATCCGCATCCGGACGAGCTTTACCTGGTGCGCTTCACCGCCCCGGAGTTCACTTCGCTCTGTCCGGTGACCGGCCAGCCCGACTTCGCGCATCTGGTGATCGACTACGCGCCGGACACAAAGCTGGTGGAGAGCAAGTCGCTCAAGCTGTTCCTGACCAGCTTCCGCGACCACGGCGCGTTCCACGAGGACTGCACGCTCACCATCGCCAAGCGGATCAAGGCGGCGATCCAGCCGCGCTGGCTGCGGATCGCGGGCTACTGGTACCCGCGCGGCGGCATCCCGATCGACGTGTTCTACCAGACCGACACGCCGCCGGACGGCCTGTGGCTGCCGGATACCGGCGTCGCGCCCTACCGCGGGCGCGGCTAGGGCGAGATCGGGGCAAGGTGGCATCGGTCCGACGTCCAATCGCTAGCAAATCGGGCAAGGTGGAACCCTTCCGTATGCTCTCCCGACGATGAGCGCGATCACGCTAAGGTGACACCTTCGCGATGCGCTTAGGCTGCGCTAGGTCAGGCGGTCGCCGCCGGGACTGGGCGCGCCGGCATCCGCCACAGGCGCGATGATCGGCTGCGCGGCGTAGCTATCCTGTATGACCCGGTTCAGGTGCAGGACGATCTGCGTCATCACGGCGGGGTCGGCGTCGATCTCGCTCGGTGAGGGCATCATCGGCGATCCGGCGCAACACTTCGCCATCGACCACACGGGCTTCCAGCAGCGACAGGATCAGAACCTGGATCAGCAGCAAAGCCGCTTTCGCGTCGGCATGGCCATCGGAGACTTCGTCCATGATATCGGCGTCCTTGTACGCCAGCGCGCCGGAACTGGAAACATGTTCGAGCGTCACCCTCGATTACGGCCTTCCCACCGCAACATCTTGGGGCTATGTTAGTCCGATGTACTTCGATCCACAAGGGTGGACAAGGTGGATAACGGTCGGGTTATGAAACCGGGGGCTCAGGCCCTCTACAACAAGTTGTCGCTGTTCGTCGATTTCCGCGCGTTGGACCACGCTGCGCTGGGTGACCTGATGAACGGTCCCCACAAAGTGTGCCCCCGGGGCACTGATATCGTCACCGAGGGGCTGCCACACGCCCTCGGGTACGTCATCCTCGACGGCTGGGCCGCGCCGTACAAGACGCTGCCCGACGGCCGGCGGCAGATCCTGTCGTTTCTCGATGCCCGGCGACATCATCGGCCTGTTCGCGCCGGTTTCGGCGATCTGCACGGCGAGCGTCGTGACGCTGAAAGACGTCGAGGTCGCCAGCTTCACCCCGGAGGAGGTCGTCACGGCGACCAGCCGCTCGCCGCGCCTGGGCGTCGCGCTCGGCTGGGCAGCCGCGCGCGAGCACGAGATCCTGGCGGAGCATCTGGTTAGCGTCGGCCGCCGCTCGGCGACCGAGCGGGTGGCGCACCTGTTCCTGGAGTTCTGGGCCCGGCAGCGCGTGCGCGGTCTGACCCGCGGCAAGCAGTTTCAGCGTTCCGGTGACCCAGACGATCATCGCCGACACGCTGGGTCTGTCGGTCGTCCATGTGAACCGGACCCTGCGCCAGTTGTGCAAACAGGGCATCATGGACAGCAACCGCGACCAGGTAGTGATCCACGACATCGACCGGCTGCAGGACATCGCCGGGTTCACCGAAGACTTCCTGCTGAACCACTACATCCCGAGTGCGTTGCGACGACGCGTGGAGGCCTTGGACGACCTGTTGGCGAGCGTCGCGCCGAACGGCGCCGTCGCGAAGCAGGTCGAGCGGACGACCTCCTGAGGCACCGCAGGTACCGGGACAGCAAGGGCAAGATGCTGGAAGGTGGAATCACCTTTCAGC
Source organism: Rhodovibrio sp. (assembly GCA_034521655.1). Classification (GTDB taxonomy): domain Bacteria; phylum Pseudomonadota; class Alphaproteobacteria; order Kiloniellales; family Rhodovibrionaceae; genus Rhodovibrio. The sequence goes on along the minus strand of JAXHMD010000006.1, from coordinate 773 downwards.
TGAATCTTGCCCTCTCTTCAAGAAGTTAGAGCGACATTCAGCCCGAAGGCCGGTTCGGCCTTCGAGCATGTCGCTCTAGGACCGGGAGCGCGGCATCCTGCCGGCGCGGGCATGCGTGGACGGGCGATCTGCCGTCATTCCGGGTGCGACCGTTTGACAGGGCGCGGCTGAATAACACCTCGGCGCTGGTTACAAGCAATCAGCGGGAGGACAGCGCGCATGGCCACCGACACCGCGACCCCCGATGCCGCGACGCCGAACAATCCGAAGATGCGGATCAGCGACCGGCCGGAATTCAAGTCCAAGCCGACCCCGCTGACCTTCCGCCGCGACGCCACCGTCGCCGAGGCGGTCGCCGCGATGAGCGAGCGGAACTACGGCGCGGTGATCGTCACCGACCAGGACAACAAGGTTGAGGGCGTGATGACCGAGCGCGACGTCATGCGCAAGATCGTCAACGCCGAGCGCGACGCCAAGCAGACCAAGCTGTCCGACGTCATGACCACCGAGGTGCGCACCGCCCGCGCCGACGACGACGTGCTCGACTGGCTGCGGATCATGTCGAACGAACGCTTCCGCCGCCTGCCGATCGTCGACGACAAGGGCCGCCTGCAGGCGGTGTTCACGCAGGGCGACTTCGTCTCCTACACGTGGCCGGAGGCTGATGAGCCAGGCGACCGAACTCGCCAAGGCGACCGTGCTGCGCAACTGGCACATCTTCCTGATCGTGGGCGCGGTGATGGTCTACACGTTGGTCATGATCGCGGTGCTGT
>JAXHMD010000005.1:0-42378 GCA_034521655.1 Rhodovibrio sp. | reverse complement strand
CACGCCGGCGGCCTTGATGTCGTCGTCGACCACGTCGGCGAACTGCTCGAAGTTCTTCGAGAAACGCTGGGTCAGGTCGCGGGCGACGCGGTCGTACTCCGCCTTGTCCGCCCAGGTGTTGCGTGGGTTCAGGACCTCGCTCGGCACGCCCGGGCATTCGGTGGGGATATGCAGGCCGAAGTGCGGGTCGGTCTCGGTCGCCACCTTTTCCAACTCGCCGTTGAGCGCGGCGGTGATCATCGCGCGGGTGTGCTTGATGTCCATGCGCTTGCCCACGCCGTAGCCGCCGCCGGTCCAGCCGGTGTTGACCAGCCAGCAGTCGACCGAATGCTTCGCGATCTGGTCCTTCAGCAGATTGCCGTAGACGCTCGGATGGCGCGGCATGAAGGGCTCGCCGAAGCAGGTCGAGAACGTCGCCTCGGGTGTCGGCCACGCCGCGTCTCCGTGCCCGGCGACGCTGCGCGGTGTAGCCCGACAGGAAGTGGTACATGGCCTGGTCCGGCGTCAGCCTGGCGATCGGCGGCAGCACGCCGAAGGCGTCCGCCGTCAGCATGATGATGTTGCGCCGGACGCCGGCCCCGGTCGTCGCGCTGGCGTTCGGGATGAAGTCGCATCGGGTAGGCGGCCGCGGCGTGTTCTCGGTCGAGGCGGTTGTCGTCGAGGTCGAGCAGCCGGGTCTTCGGGATCGATCACCGACGTTCTCGAGCATCGTGCCGAAGCGCTGCGTCGGTGGCGTAGATCTCCGGCTCGGCCTCGGCCGACAGGCGGATCACCTTGGCGTAGCAGCCGCCCTCGAAGTTGAAGACGCCGTCGTCCGACCAGCCGTGCTCGTCGTCGCCGATCAGGGTGCGGTTGGCGTCGGCCGACAGCGTCGTCTTGCCGGTGCCCGACAGGCCGAAGAAGAGCGCCGCGTCGCCGTTCGTCGCCGATGTTGGCCGAGCAGTGCATCGGCAGCACGCCTGTCGCGCGGCAGCAGGATAGTTCAGCACGCGAGAAGATCGACTTCTTGATCTCGCCGGCGTATTCGCGTGCCGCCGATCGAGCACCAAGCGTCGGGTGAAGCTCGACGGCAGATGACGGTGCCGGAGCGTGACCGCCGTCGGGATCCGGGTCGGCTTCGCAGCCCGGCGCGTGCAGCACCGTGAAGCCCGGCTTGAAGTCGTGCAGGTCGCCGGGCCGGCGGGCGGATGAACATGTTGCGCGCGAACATCGCCTGCCAGGCGCGTTCGCAGACCACCCGCACGCGCAGCCGGTAGTTCCGGCTCGGCGCCGGCGTAGAGGTCCTGGACGAACAGCTCCTGGCCCTGCAGGTAGGCCAGCACCTTGGCGTGCAGCCGCTCGAACGCCTCTGGCGTGATCGCGCGGTTGACGTCGCCCCACCAGACCCGGTCGCGGGTCTCGTCGTCCTTGACGATGAACTTGTCGTTCGGCGACCGGCCGGTGTGGTCGCCGGTCTCCACCACCAGCGGACCGTCCGCCGCCAGCAGCCCCTCGCCCAGCCGCAGGGCATGTTCGGTCAGCGTGGCGACCGGCAGGTTCCAGTGCTCGGCGCGCGCAGTCTTGATGCCCTGGTGGCTCAGGTCGAAACGGCTTACGACAGGTCCCGTCACACTCACGTCGGCCTCCCTCGAGACGTTGATACCGGCTTCGCCGCGCGTCGTGCCGCCCAGGCCCGGCACGCGGCCCTCCCTCGAAGCCGTGCGTGTCCGGTTCCCCGCGTTTTTCGCGCCGCGAAAGGGTCTTGCCTTAGCCCGTTTCGCGCGGGTGTTCAACAGCCAACGGGCAGCGCAAATCGACACTTTGTTCGTGTTTAATTCTGGCTCCGTTGTCGCGCGCGCTGCGTGGCGCGGACCAATTCGCGCCGGCATTCCGCAGGCGTCGGTCACCCGCACTGCGAAATGCAGACGCAGGCGCTGGGGACCGCACGCCAGATCCGCCCCGTCGGGATCGACGCCGGCCAGGATCCAGGCACCCGCGTCCGCGTACGCGCCGCCGTCTGCCGCCCTTTCGCCTCCTGCCTGCCCGGCGCCCGGCCGCCCTGTCGGTCTGCGCCCGATGTCCTGTGCCCTGTGAGTCGAAGTCAGCCGATTTCCCGAGCCGTCCCAGGGCGCCAAGCGGGGAAATCCGATTGCAGCCACGCCGCGTGGCCCCTTGGGAGGAAGGGGGCCCCTGGGGAGGAAGGTGGGACCGGCGGCACGCAACGGTCACGTGACGCACCCGTGCCCGCTGCCGCATTCGCTAACTCCCGGGTCGGGTGTCCAAACGCGCGGCCCGGCGGGGTGGCGCCAAAGCGCGATCGTCACCGATCCGCCGCAATCCCGCCCCACCGCCGCCGCGCCGGCGGCCCATAGGGAGCAGGCTGTCCGTCCGCCCGGACCCGGCGCCGCGCGCACCCGCGCCGGTGATCCGTCCAGTTCGGCGTGTAGAATTCGTGCCAAGGGGCAACCACATGCACAACGAGACCGTCACCCAAACGCGCACGGCCGCAGCTTCCGCCGGTACGATGACCACCGCCATGCAGAACACGATCGCCCTGGTCGACGACGACCGCAACATCCTGACGTCCGTGTCGATCGCGCTCGAGAGCGAGGGCTTCAAGGTCCGTACCTACGCCGACGGCACGGAAGCGCTGCGCGGGATTCAGGCCCATCCCGTCGACGTCGCGGTGCTCGACATCAAGATGCCGCGGATGGACGGCATGGAACTGCTCAACCGGTTGCGCGAGAACTCCAATCTGCCGGTGATCTTCCTGACCTCCAAGGACGAGGAGGTCGACGAAGTCCTGGGCCTGCGCATGGGCGCGGACGACTACATCACCAAGCCGTTCTCGCAGCGCCTGCTGATCGAGCGTATCCGGGCGCTGCTGCGCCGCGAGCGGCTGGCCGGCCGGATCGAGGAAGCGACGCCCGAGGAGCAGGCGATCCAGCGCGGCAGCCTGATGCTGGACCCCAGCCGCCACCTTTGCTCCTGGAAGGATCAGGAGGTGAACCTGACGGTAACCGAGTTCCTGATCCTGAAGGCGCTGGCCCACCGGCCGGGCCACGTGAAGTCGCGCGACCAGTTGATGGATGCGGCCTACGGCGAGAGCATTTACGTCGACGATCGTACGATCGACAGTCACATCAAACGCCTGCGCAAGAAGTTCCGGCAAGTCGACAAGGAGTTTCAGCAGATCGAAACGCTGTACGGCGTCGGCTACCGGTACCGCGAAGCGTGACTGCGCGGGGCTGAACCGTCTTGGCCAGGGGGGACAGAGGCGCACGCGCGCCGACAACAGCAGCAGGGGCGACCGCCCCAGGCGATAACAGGGCGGCCGACCGTGAGCGCGGTAAACGCCGGCGTGCGCGCGGCGCGTGGCGGTCGCCGCTGACGCGGCGAATCCTGGCGCTCAACGTTTTCGTCCTGGCGGTTCCGGTGTTGGGCCTGCTGCACCTGGAACAGTATCGCGACAGCCTGGTCGAATCGGAACTGGACGCGCTCAGGACCCAGGCGCGCGCCTTTGCCACCACCCTCGCCGGCAGCGCTGTCGTGGTCACCCAGTCCGGCGAAGAGAAGCTGCTCGCCGAGGGCACGCGCCATGCCATGCGCGTCCTGCTGTCCGGCAGCGACATCCGGGCGCGCTTGTTCGGGCCCGGCGGCAATCTGGTCGCCGACAGCTTTGTCCTGATGGGACCGGGCGGGCAGGTCACGGTCGAGGAGCTGCCGCCGCCGGAGCCCGGCGGCTGGATGCCGGACGCTGTGCAGCCTGCCTTCGATTGGGTGCTGGACTACGTCCCCGACGACGACATCTGCCGGTCTACCGCGAGGCGCGCCAGCAGCGCGCGGCGCAATACTTGGAGGCGGAGCGCGCGCTGGCCGGCGACGCGGACAGCCGCGTCTACCGCGATCCGGGCGGTGGGCTGGTGCTGTCGGTGGCGATGCCGGTGCAGCGCTACCGGCAGGTGCTGGGCGCGCTGATGCTGACCAAGGACGGTTCGGAGGTGGCGGCCGCGGTGCGCGACCGGCGCCTGGATATCCTGGTCGTCTTCGCGGTCGCGCTGGGCGTGACGGTGCTGCTGTCGTTCTATCTCGCGGGCGCGATCGCCCGGCCGCTGCACCGCCTGGCGGAGGCCGCGGACCGCGTGCGCCGCGCCCAGGGCAGGCAGGTCGAGATCCCGGACCTGTCGAAGCGCCGCGACGAGATCGGCGACCTGTCGGTCGCGCTCGACGACATGACCCGGGCGCTGTGGGACCGGCTGGACGCGATCGAGCGGTTCGCCGCCGACGTCGCGCACGAGATCAAGAACCCGCTGACGTCCGTGCGCAGCGCGGTCGAGACGGTCGCCCGGGTGGACGATCCCGAACAGCAGAAGAAACTAATGGCGATCATCCTGGACGACGTGCAGCGCCTGGACCGGCTGATCTCCGACATCTCCGACGCCTCGCGCCTGGATGCCGAGCTGTCGCGCGCGCAAAGCGAGCCGGTCGGGCTCAGCCGGCTGTTGGACGCCCTGGTCGAGGTCGAGGGCGCGACGTCCAAGGAACGCGGCGGCCCAACCTACGCGATCGACCTGCCGCAGGCGACCGACGGGTCGATCGATCCGCTGACCATCCAGGGGCTGGAAGGCCGGCTGGGCCAGGTCTTCCGGAACCTGCTGGCGAACGCCGCGACCTTCTCGCCCGCCGACGGCACGATCCGCGTGACCGCCCGCCGCGCGCAGGGCTGGGTCCAGGTGACGGTCGACGACGACGGGCCGGGCATCCCGGAGAACAAGCTGAACGCGATCTTCGACCGCTTCTACACCGAGCGGCCGAAGGACGAGAAGTTCGGGACCCACTCCGGTCTCGGGCTGTCGATCTCCAAGCAGATCGTGGAAGCCCACTCCGGGCGAATCGTGGCCGAGAACCGGCGCGACACGCAGGGCCAGATCGCCGGCGCACGCTTTACCATCTGGCTGCCGTCGGAATGACCGGGCCACCCCACCCTCGGCGCATTCGGCCAAACGTTAATTGATTGTTAATGGCCGAAGGCGCGAAACTGAGTCGGTGAACTTGGGAATACCCATGTTCGACATCGATCACGGCCGGTCCCGACATGTTTGCGCGCGCGAAGTCCAAGTTGACCTGGCTGGTAGGCGTGCTGGTCGCGCTCCAGCTGCTGGTGCTGGCCGCGGGCGTGGCGGGCATTTACCTGGTCGACATCGGCCGTTCGTACCTGGAAGGGCAGAGCCACTACGCCAAGGCCAATTACGAAGCCGCCGCCGCGCTGAAAACCTACGTCCAGACCGGCGACCAACAGTATTACCAGGCCTTCCAGGCATCGATCGCGATTCCGAAGGCCTATGCGCTCGCCAAGGTGCTGGCCGATCACCCGGACTTCGAGATCGCGGATTCCGTGCGCCTGCTGGTCCCGGCCGGTATGCATCGGGACGATGCCGCCGCGGCGGTGTGGATGTACCGCCTGCTCGCGCCGACCTTCGTGCTGAAGGACGCCAAGGCGGCCTGGGCCGACGCTAACCGCATGGTGCTGGCCCTGGAGAACGTCGGCTTGACGGCGCGGGCGTACATGGTCGGGCAGGAGACCTTGCCGCCGGCGCGCCGCGCCAGCCTGGAAGCGCGGGTCGTCGGTACGAAGGCCGCGCTCAGCATGCACACCCGGCGGTTCGCGCGCGAAGTCAGCGCCGCCGCGCGTAGGGTCGAGAGAGCGGTGGTCGCTGGCATGGTGGCCCTGACCGGCCTGCTGGCGGTCGCCGGGGTCCTGGTCGGCCGGCGTAGCGCGCGCCGCCTCAACGACGGCGAGCGCGAACTGATTTCAGGCCAGGCACGCTTGCGCGACATCGCCGACACGGCGGCCGACTGGTTTTGGGAACTCGACCGCGACCTCAGCTTCGCGTTCGTCTCCCGCCGGTTCACCGAGGTAACCGGGTTGAGCGCGGAAGCGGTGCGCGGGCGCAGTCCGATGGAGTTGTTCGGCAACCGCGTCGGCGGCAGCTGGCGGCGGATCGCAGCCAGCCTGCGCAGCCGACGGCCGTTCCGGAACCTGACCGCGAACGCCACCGACGTCGACGGCAGGGAGATCACGCTCCGGCTGAGCGGCCGGCCGTTCTACGATGCCGACGGGGCGTTCGCGGGCTACCGCGGCACCGCTAGCGACGTCACCGCCGAGGTGACCGCGCGCCGCACCGCCGAGCGGCGCCGGGAAATTCTGGAGGCGACCTTCGAGAGCATGGCGGACGCGGTGATCGCGCTCGACGCCGACTGGCGCGTGCTGGCGGCGAACGAGCGCTACTGCACCCTGCTGGGGCAGCCGCGCGATCTGGTTCAGCCGGGCGTGCCGGTAATCGACCTGATCCGCTATCGCGCGGCGCGCGGCGACTATGGACCGGGCGACATCGACGAACTGACGCGTGCCCGCGCGACCGTGATCCATGGCGGGGCGGGGGAGCATACCATCTACGATCATACCAGCGGCCGGACGCTGTCGATGCGGATCACCCGCCTGTCCGGCGGCGGCGCGGTCATGAGCTACAACGACATCACCGAGCGCGAACGCAAGGAGCGCGAGCTTGCCCGCGCCAAGGAGCAGGCCGAGCTGGCCAGCCGGGCCAAGAGCGACTTCCTCGCCAACATGAGCCACGAACTGCGCACGCCGCTGAACGCCGTGATCGGCTTTTCCGAGGTGATGTCCACGGGCATGTTCGGCCCGATCGACGAGCGCTATCAGACCTACGCCCGCGATATTAACGATAGCGGCACCCATCTTCTGGAGCTGATCAACGACATCCTCGACCTGTCGCGGGTCGAAGCCGGCCGGATGCAGCTGCAGCTCGAGACGATGGACGTGCCCAATGCCGTCGAATCGGCGCTGCGCATCGTGCGCGACCGGGCCGACGCCCAGGGCGTCGAGCTGGTCGCGGAGGTGCCGGACAACCTGCCCCGGCTCGAGGCGGATCCGACGCGGGTGCGCCAGATGCTGGTCAACCTGCTGGTCAACGCGGTCAAGTTCTCCGACCCCGGCAGCCGGGTCACGCTGCAGATCGCCTGCGACGGCGACGGCCTGACGATCGGCGTCATCGACCAGGGGGTGGGGATTCCGCTGGAAGACCAGGAGCGCGTCTTCAGCCCGTTCCAGCAGGCGACCGGCGACGTCAACTGGCAGCGCAACCGCGACGGCGTCGGGCTCGGCCTGTCGCTGGTCCGGCATTTCGCCGAGCTGCACGGCGGCCGGGTGGAACTGCGCAGCACCGTTGGCGTCGGCACGCACGTCACGATCCACCTGCCGGCCGCGCGCCTGCGCCCGCGGCGCGCCGCCAACCGGTCCGACCGGCGGCCGGGCGACTCGCAGGCCAGGGCGCCGGCCGCGAGCGACGAACCGGCGTCTTGAGCGCAAGATGCTGAAACTCGGCATCCCCTTTCAGCTGTATGTTGCGCTCTCTTGCGAAAGTTAGAGCAAGCTTCGCGGCGAAAACCGGTTCGGCTTTTATCGATTTTGCTCTACGGGGTCGGGGCGTAAGCTGGCGATCCATGGAACCCCTGCGTCTCCACGCCAGTTGCGCCGTCTTGCACGGCCGGGCCGTGCTGCTGCGCGGCCCGTCGGGCGCGGGTAAGTCCGAGCTGCTGTTGCGTCTGCTCGTCGAGGTCGGCGCCGGGCTGGTCGCGGACGACCAGGTGCTGCTGACGTGCGATGGCGACGCCGTGATCGCCCGCGCCCCGGAGACCCTGCACGGCGTCGTGGAAGCGCGCGGTGTCGGCCTCGTCCGCCTGCCGCCGCGGGCCCGGCGGCGGTCGGACTGCTCGCCGACCTGACGCCGCGCCCGCAGCGCCAGCCCGATCCGCCAGCGGAGACGCTGCTCGGCCGTTCGCTGCCGCGGGTCGAGATCGATCCAACCGCGGCGTCGGCTGTCGCGAAGCTGCAACTTGCCCTGGGCACGCTGGGTGCCACTACTACTCCCGGCCGATCGGCACCCGACCGCGCCGACAGGTTCGGGCATCGACGACGAGGACACGCGCTAGCGCCATGAGCGAGCACCGCGATCAGCCGCACGACGCGGCACCCGACGGCAAGACGTCCGAGGGGCCGGCATCGCAGGACCCGGCGCAGGCCCCTGCCGACGCCGGAGCGGACGCGGCGTCGGGGCACGCGTCCGGCGCGCCGACGCGCCAGCGCGTCGTGCTGGTCACCGGCATGTCCGGCGCCGGCCGGTCGACCACGCTGAAGGCGCTGGAAGACGTCGGCTACGAGGCGATCGACAATCTGCCGCTGCACCTGGTCGGGACGATCGTGCACGAGGGCGGGCTCGACTCGCCGGTCGCGATCGGGGTCGACATCCGCACCCGAAATTTCGCCGTGCAGCCGTTCCTGGATGCCCTGCGGCGCCTGGAAGGCGATCCCAAGCTCGCGGTCACGCTGCTGTTCGTCGACTGCGAGGAGGAGGTCCTGCGCCGGCGCTTCACGGAGACGCGCCGCCGTCACCCGCTGGCCCAGGGCCGGCCGCTGACCGACGGCATCGCCGCGCGAGCGCCGGCTGGTGGCGCCGCTTCGCAAGCGCGCCGACATGACGATCGACACCTCCACGCTGTCGCCCCAAGACCTGCGCCGGGTGATCTCGGCCCAGCTTGGGCTCGAGCAGGCGCAGGGTATGGCGGTGTTCGTCACCTCCTTCTCCTACAAGAACGGCCTGCCGCGCGAGGCGGACCTGGTGTTCGACGTCCGTTTCCTGCGCAACCCGCACTACGATCCGGCGCTCAAGCCGCTGACCGGCCGCGATCCGGCCGTGGTTGACTACATCGTCGGCGACCCCGACTTCGCGCCCTTCTTCGGCGGCCTGACGCGGCTCTTGAAGCGCCTGCTGCCGCGCTACGAGCGGGAGGGCAAGAGCTACCTGACGATCGCGATCGGCTGCACCGGCGGGCGGCACCGCTCGGTGGCGCTGGCGGAGAAGCTGGCCGCGGCCCTGCATCAGGCCGGCCGCAGCGTGACGCTCAACCATCGCGAACTGGGGGTGGGCGGGGACGCGGAGCAAGCGAATTGATGCACGACCCTTGGTAGCTGGACAAAAGATATATCTTGATGCGCCACCTCTGTATATCTTAGAAATATGCGCGGGATTAACAAAGGGTTTTGCGTTAAAGTTCTAACTTTTAGCGTAGTGGTGCTGTGAGGGTATCGAGGCTTTCAACATGGATCTGAAATCTTTGTTTGGATAAAGAGCTTTCAATGAATGATGGCGACTTTCTGTCGCCAGGTAATGAATATAGTGAAGCAATTCATGTTCATGGTCTATATAATCCTTTGAACTTTTACTCTTAATCTAGTAGTCCTCGAAATCGTCAAATTTTAGAAGAGATTGGGCACGGTACGCAGATCAGTAAAAATGCTTCATCTCTTCAGGCTCAAGCGTTTTCGACATATTTGCATGAGAACATTCACTGGTGGCAACATATTGGCTCCACAATAGGAGTTCTTTTAAGTTCGTCGTATCCGCTACAGACACATAACAATTATAGGCATTTGAAAGAGTTTTTCGAGATATGTGGTAACAAGAAATCGGTCAAGAAGTTTCTTGAAGAGTTTTCAACGCCCGGTAATCAAAAAGAGAGATGTATAGAGCTAGGTAACATTATCGTTAACAACGCGAAAGATAATGAATTTTTTCGTGACTTCACGCATCAACCAAGCGCTCTTAAAGATCATGTAAATGATCCATTCTTCGAAAGCGCGGGCCACGCAAGCCTGATAACTTTTATGCAATCTATATCGTTAGCCACTGACATTATGGACCCTGATAAAAATCTTTTAGTTTTAAATGATACACTTGAAAAAAATCTTGAAGATTTAAAGTCAAGGCGGGTACATGGTTACTTTTATCGGTCCAATATACAGTTGGCGCCAATCGGTGCCCTTGAAATATTTGAGGGGCAGGCGCGACTAAACCAGCTTCAATATTTGTCACGGGGGTTGGGAATCGACAACGATCTTGAACTTTACCAGGAAGAAGGTTTTTTTGAGCATCCTTATGGTACTGCCTTGGAGTGGTTTTTGAATTTAACTGGGGCGGAGATTCCCAAGGAAGTAAATTCTCCGGTTATCAATGCGTTCCTTCTAGTGTGTGATCTATCAATAAACCCATCAGGTGGCTTTACGAACGTACCCTATGATTTTGAAAATTTCCTTTTTGAGGTCGATCCAGGGACTCGGTTTGTACGCCTCTGCGAACAGGTGCGTAGGAACACGGATATTCTATCTTCTGTAACAGGGTGTACATTTACAGAGTACACAGAAATCTCAGACTTCCTGGAAAAGGAAGCTGGTTTTCCTAAATATTCCTCTTTCTTGGCGCAAGTTAGTGACTTCATCAGTACGGACGAAAAACCTAAAAATTTGATTGGAGAACGTGAACGTTTCGGGTTTGGTTACGAGAATATGCCGATGCGGCTTTTGCTAGCGTCTTTTTTAAGGTTCGTAGCAGATAAAAATATTTGCCCCGAATTTTTTTGCTGGCCGGGACGACATTTAAGTGGCGAGAATGCAAAGCAAAAGAATGCCGATATGTTCTCGCGTCACCTTGCGCTTTTCCAGGATAAGCCCTGACGAGCGTGGCGTGTTCATAATTGACAAGCCCGGTGAACCTCTAGAAAATCTGAAGGACACTTTAAAGAGATTTTACGGAACAGCAGTTTTATATGATTTGTGCTATCAATACATATTGGACGAAGGTAAATTTCGTTACGAGTATCGTTGGCTGACCGAGCGAATCAAGAATGAATCTATGGCGGAAGGCGCGCGGGAGACGTTTGAAGAGGTTTTTGGTGTCAATCCTGGAAAAGCGGAGCTGCTCTAAAGAGTATTTGAGTAATGCCATGTTGCTGACATAACCCTCTGATCCGGCCAGCCGTAAAGGAAACCATTTGTTTTAGCGCTTGCACACCCGACCGATTCACGCGACAGATCGCGGTTACGGTCCGCGCCGGCCGGGCGTCCCCCCGCGGCCGCGCCCGGCCGGGCGCGCCGGCCGCGGGGACGGCGGTGATGACGGGCGCGAAGCGCGTGCAGGAGGACGGATGATCGGGATGGTCCTGGTAACCCACGGGCGGCTTGCCTCGGAGTTCATCTCCGCGCTCGAGCACGTCGTGGGTCCGCAGCAGCAGATCCAGGCGGTCTGCATCGGCCCGGACGACGACATGGAGCGCCGGCGCCAGGAAATCCTGAGCCACGTCGGCGAGGTCGACGACGGCGACGGGGTGGTCATCCTGACCGACATGTTCGGCGGCACGCCGTCCAACCTGGCGATCTCCGTGCTCAGCCAGGGCAAGGTCGAGGTGATCGCCGGGGTGAACCTGCCGATGCTGATCAAGCTCGCCACCCTGCGCAAGACCGAGCCGCTGGACGTGGTCGCCGGGGTGAACCTGCCGATGCTGATCAAGCTCGCCACCCTGCGCAAGACCGAGCCGCTGGACGTGGTCGTCGCCAACGCCCAGGAGGCCGGACGCAAGTACATCAACGTCGCCTCGCAGCTGCTGCACGGCGGCGTCGAGCCGAGCCGCGCCGGGCCGACCGGCGGGCCCACCGGCGGGCAGGGGAGCACTGCGCCCAAGGGCGCCGATCGCGCCAACAGCCGCGCCGGCGCGGCCAAGAAATGACCGAGGCCGCGACCCAGGCGCGGCGGGTCACCATCCGCAATCAGCGGGGGCTGCACGCCCGCGCCGCCGCCAAGTTCGTCAAGACCGCCGAGGCCTATGAGGCCGAGATCCGCGTCGTGAAGGACGAGACCGAGGTGCTCGGCACCTCGATCATGGGGCTGATGATGCTGGCCGCTGGTCCGGGCACCGAGATCGACCTGCGCGCCACCGGCGCGGACGCGGACGCCGCGCTGGACGCCCTGGCCCAATTGATCGACCGCAAGTTCGACGAGGATTGATGGTCGAGCGTTCCCGCCAGGCACCTTCCGGCTCGGACGGCAACGGCCGCGCTCCCGGTCCCTCCGGGTCGGGGCGCGGCGGCGACGCGCGCGGCATGCAGGACCGCGGCGAACGGATGTTCACCGGCCTGCCGGTGTCCCCCGGGGTCGCGATCGGGCCGGCGCACGTGCGCGACACCGGCGACCTCAAGGTGGTCGAGTACTGCGTGACGGACGACCAGGTCGAGGCCGAGGTCGAGCGCTTCGACACCGCCGTGCGCAAGGCGCGCAAGCAACTGGGTAAGGTGCGCGCCAAGGCCGAGAGCCTGCACGGCTCGGCCGCCGAGGAGCTCGGCTACCTGCTGGATGCGCACCTGCAGATGCTGCGTTCGCAGTCGCTGATCGGCGGGGTCGAGCGGCGCATCCGCGACCGGCAGGTCAACGCCGAATCCGCCGTCACGGGCGAGATCGAGCGGATCGCCCACAACTTCGCCGAAATGGACGATCCCTATCTGAAGGCCCGGGCCGAGGAGTTCCGCGAGGTCGGCGCGCGGATCGTGCGCAACCTGCTGGATGCCCCCTTCACCACCTTCGACGCGCTGGAGACCAACTCGATCGTGATCGCCGAGGAGGTCACCCCGGCCGACACGGCGCTGATGGATCCCCAGCGGATCGCCGGTTTCGCCACCGTGCTCGGCGGCGCGGAGGGGCACACCGCGATCATGGCGCGCTCGCTCGGCCTGCCGGCGGTGCTGGGCGTGGCCGACCTGCTGGGCCAGGTCTTGCCGGGCGAGCAGATCATCGTCGACGGCTCGCGCGGGCGGGTGATCGTCAACCCGACCGAGGCCCGCCTGTCGCGCTACCGCGAGCGGCTGGCGGAGATGAAGCGGGAGGCCCGGCAGCTCGCCAAGCTGCGCGACCTGCCCGCGCTCACCCGCGACCACCACCGGATCACCCTGCAGGCGAACATCGAGTTGCCGCGCGAAAGCGAGCAGGCGGTCGCCGCGGGCGCCGAGGGGGTGGGCCTGCTGCGCACCGAATTCCTGTACATGAACCGCGACGACCTGCCGGGCGAGGAGGAGCAGTACCAGGCGATTCGTCAGATCCTGGAGACCATGCAGGGCCGGCCGGTCACGGTCCGCACGCTCGACGTCGGCGGGGAGAAGCTGGCCTGGTCGCTGGGCGACCATCTGGGCGATTCGGTGAACCCGGCGCTGGGGTTGCGCGCGATCCGGCTCAGCCTGAAGCAGCGCGACCTCCTGGACACCCAGCTGGCCGCGATCCTGCGCGCCGCCCGGCACGGCCCGGTGCGCATCCTGTTGCCGATGGTCTCCAGCACCTACGAGATGCGCGAGGCGCGCAAGGCCCTGCACGAGGTCGCCCGCGAGCTGGTCCGCCGCGGCGAGGCGGTGCCGGACCCGCTGCCGCCCTTGGGCGCGATGATCGAGGTGCCGGGTGCCGCGCTGTCGGCGGACGCGCTCGCGGCGGTGTCCGACTTCTTCGCCATCGGCACCAACGACCTCACGATGTACACGCTGGCGATCGACCGCGGCGAGGAGCGGGTCGCGCACCTCTATAACCCGCTGCACCCGGCCGTGCTGCGGCTGATCCAGTTCGCCGTCGAGGCGGCGCTGCGGGCGAAGCTCCCGATCTCGGTGTGCGGCGAGATGGCGGGCGACCCGCGCTACACCCCGCTGTTCCTGGGCCTGGGCGTGAGCGATCTGTCGATGTCTTCCGCCTCCCTGCCGCGGGTCAAGCAGCGCATCCGCCAACTGGAAATGCGCGCGGCCAGCCACCGCGCGATGGCGATCATGGAACAGCACGACACCGGCCGGATCGCGGCGCTATTGGACGACTTCGGGGGTTAAGGTCGTCTCCCAACCGGCTGGCGTCGACCGATCGCCGCTATCCCGACGGTCGCTTGCCGGCTTGGCTGGCGGCTGCTATTTCAGCTTCGCAATATTGGCTGGCTGCGGCGCGCGCGGATGCGGCTGCGCCCGCCGGCCGATCACCGTCCTTGGACAATCGAAGTTACACGAACGAACCCTTGAAGGAGTCGCCGAGAACCATGGCTGACCAGCAGGACTACAAAGTCGCGGACATTTCGCTTGCGCAGTGGGGCCGCAAGGAGATCGCGATCGCTGAGACGGAGATGCCGGGCCTGATGGCCCTGCGCGAGGAATACGGCGCGGACAAGCCGCTCAAGGGCGCGCGGATCGCGGGCTGCCTGCACATGACCGTGCAGACGGCCGTGTTGATCGAGACGCTGACGGCGCTGGGCGCGGAAGTGCGCTGGTCGTCGTGCAACATTTTCTCGACCCAGGACCAGGCGGCCGCGGCCGTCGCGGCGGCGGGCGTGCCGGTGTTCGCCTGGAAGGGCATGGACGAGGACAGCTTCTGGTGGGCGATCGAGCAGACCGTGATCGGGCCCGACGGCTGGCGTCCCAACCTGATCCTGGACGACGGCGGCGACCTGACCGCGCTGATGCACGAGAAGTTCCCGGAGCTGCTCGAAGGAGCAGGTCAAGGGGCTGTCGGAGGAGACCACGACGGGCGTCGCGCGGCTCTACCAGATGGCCAAGAAGGGCGAGCTGCTGTGCCCGGCGATCAACGTCAACGACAGCGTGACCAAGTCTAAGTTCGACAACATCTACGGCTGCCGGGAGAGCCTGGTCGACGGCATCCGCCGGGGCACCGACGTGATGATGGCCGGCAAGCGCGCGGTCGTGGCCGGCTTCGGCGACGTCGGCAAGGGCTCGGCGCAGAGCCTGCGCAACGCCGGCTGCCGGGTGATGGTGACCGAGGTCGACCCGATCTGCGCGCTGCAGGCGGCGATGGAAGGCTACGAAGGTCACGACCATGGACGAGGCGGCGCCGGTGGGCGACATCTTCGTCACCGCCACCGGCAACGTCGACGTGATCACGGTCGACCACATGCGGGCGATGAAGGACCGGGCGATCGTCTGCAACATCGGCCACTTCGACAACGAGATCCAGGTCGACGGGCTGAAGAACTTCAAGTGGGACAACATCAAGCCGCAGGTCGACGAGATCGAGTTCCCGGACGGCAAGCGCCTGCTGCTGCTCTCCGAGGGCCGTCTGGTCAACCTGGGCAACGCCACCGGCCACCCGTCGTTCGTGATGTCGGCCAGCTTCACCAACCAGGTGATGGCGCAGATGGAGCTCTGGCACAACGCCAAGAACTACGAGCACAAGGTCTACGTGCTGCCCAAGCACCTGGACGAGAAGGTCGCCACGCTGCACCTGTCCAAGATCGGCGTGAAGCTGGAGCAGATGACCGACCAGCAGGCCGAGTACCTGGGCGTGCCCAAGACCGGCCCGTTCAAGCCGGACACCTACCGCTACTAAGCCCGGCCGCCGCGGGCTCCGGCGCTCGACGTCGATCGGGCGCGATCCCTCTCCCTCGACGGGAGAGGGCGGGGCCCGCGACCCGCAGGGTCGCGTGGGAGGGTGAGGGTGGGACTCCCCGGCGTCAGACCGCGGAGTCCCACCCTCCCCTGTCCTCTCCCGTCCCCATCTCTAGGTCGAGGGAGACCTTTGCAAGCGGGCAAGAGCCGCCGTGTGGCGTGCTTCGACACGCCAGCCTGCGGCTGGCTACTCAGCATGAAGCGAGATTTAAGTACCTGATAAACCGAATCCTTCATCCTGAGTAGGACGCCAAAGGCGTCCGTGTCGAAGGACCCCATACGGGTATGTGGCGAGCCGCGCAAAAGTCTCCGCTCGACCGAGAGGGACCCGCTGGGACGGTCATCGCACGGGCAAGCCCAGTGTCAGCCGCGCGTGCGCTCGGTCCCGGGACTTGTGCCCGCGCCTGCCCGGCGTCACACTCGGCGCGGGAACCCGGGGGACCTCGCTTTGACGCAGATTTGGCGGCGCGGGCAGCTCCGCGGCGGCCGGCCGGCACCACGCGGGCGAACGACTGGTGAGCGCGCCGGCGCGCCCGCGCCGCGCGGCCGGCGGTTTTGATGGCCGGACCCTGGGTCCTGCTGGCGCTCGCGGGTCTGGCGGTGGTTGGCGCCGGCCTGGTCGCGCTCGGCTACCGGGTGCGCTGGCGGGCGGCGGAGCGCCGGCGCGCGCGCGTCGAGGCGGACCGGAACGCGCTGCACGCCCTGAGCGCCAACGCCCCGTTCGGCGTCTACGCCTTCGACGGCCCGCGGGCCGGCGTCTCCCAGGGTCTGGGCGATCTGTTCGGGCTAGAGCCCGCAAGCGCCGGCCTGGACGCGGTTGTCGAGCGCCTGGCGCCGGCCGACGGCGAACGGCTGCAGACCGCCGCCACCGCGCTCAGGGCGGAGAGCACGCCGTTCACCCTGTCCCTGCGCACGGCCGAGGGCGCGCGCACCCTGCGCGCGGAGGGCCGGCCGCACACGCCAGGCCCGGCGATCTGGTTCTGCGACGTCACCGACACCGCGCGCCGCGCGCACGACGCGGCGGCGACGCGCGATCTTCTGGTGCAGGTGATGAACGCTGTCCCGGTGCCGATCTGGCGGCGCGCGCCCGACCTGCGCCTGGTCGACTGCAACGACGCCTACGCCCGGGCGGTCGAGCGGCCGCGCGCCCAGGCGGTGGCGGAGAACGCCGAACTGCTGGGCGATTCGCTGCGCGACGTCGGCCGGGCCTTGGCCGAGCGGGCGCGCACCACCGCGCGCATCCAGAGCGAGCGCCATCACGTCGTGGTCGCCGGCAAGCGCCGGCTGATGGAACTGGTGGAAGTGCCGCTCGCCGGCGCCGGCGGGCAGGGGGGCGCCGGGTCGGGCGGTCTGGTCGGCCTGGCGATCGACCGTACCGAGACGGAGGACCTGCAGGACGAGCTGTCGCGCACGATCTCCGCCCAGGGCGAGGTGCTGGAGAGCCTGTCGACCGCGATCGCGATCTACGGCTCCGACTTGCGGATCAAATTCTACAACGGCGCGTACGCCGAGCTTTGGGGCCTCGACGAGGCGTTCCTGGACGGCGAGCCGCACCTGAACGACGTGCTGGAGGCGCTGCGCGAGAAGCGCCAGCTGCCCGAGCAGCCGAACTTCCCCGCCTTCAAGCGCGAGCAGGTGGAGAAGCTGCGCTCCCTGGTGCAGACCGAGGAGGAGCTGCTGCACCGCCCCGACGGCACCACGCTCAAGTTCACGATTTCCCCGCACCCGTTCGGCGGGGTGCTGGCGATGCTGGAGGACGTGACCGACAAGCTCGCGCTCGAACGCGGCTTCAACACCCTGATCGACGTGCAGCGGGAGACCATCGAGAACCTGTACGAGGCGGTCGCGGTGTTCGGCTCCGACGGCCGGCTGGCGCTGTGCAACCAGGCGTTCGTGCGGCTGTGGGACCTGCCGATGGACCAGTTGGGCGAGCGCCCGCACGTCCGCGCGGTGCTGCAGGCCGCCCGGCCGCAATTCAACATCGACGAGGCCGACTGGCCGCGCGCCCTGGAGAAAATCGTCGGCCGGGCGACCGAGCCGGACAGCCGCACCGGCCGGCTGGAGCGCCCGGACGGCGCGGTGATCGACTGGGCGCAGGTGCCGCTGCCGGACGGGCAGAGCCTGTTCACCTACCTCGACGTCAGCGATTCGATCCGGGTCGAGCGGGCGCTGCGCGAGCAGGCGGAGGCCCTGGAGACCGCCGACCGGCTGAAGTCGGAGTTCATCGCCAACATCTCCTACGAGCTGCGCACGCCCTTGAACGCCATCGTCGGCTTCGCGGAGATCCTGGAGAACCAGTACTTCGGCGCCCTGAACGCCCGGCAGAACGAGTACGCCGAGGCGATCGTGCAGTCCTCGCAGCGGTTGATCGGGCTGATCAACGACATCCTCGACCTGGCCTCGATCGAGGCCGGTTACCTGGAGCTGGACACCCAGGAGATCGACCCCGCGCAGCTGCTGGACGACCTGCAGGCGATCGCCCGAGAGCGCGCGCACTCCCGCGGCATCGACCTCGCGGTCGACTGCCCGGCGGACGTCGGCCCGCTCCGGGGCGATCCGCGCCGGCTCAAGCAGGCGCTGTTCAACCTGGTCTCCAACGCCTTCAACTTCACCCCGGACCAGGGGCAGGTCACGCTCAGCGCCAGCCGCGAGGGCGATACCGTGCGCCTGTCGGTGACCGACACCGGGGTCGGCATCGCGCAGGAGGACCAGGATAACGTCTTCCACAAGTTCGTCCGCGGCCAGCCCCGCAAGACCGGCGCCGGCCTCGGCCTGTCGCTGGTCAAGAGCCTGATCGAACTGCACGGCGGCTGGGTCGAACTGGACAGCGCCCCCGACCGCGGCACCCGCGTCACCTGCCACCTGCCGGTCGAGGGGCCGGCCGGCGGCGGTGCCAGCGCGCACCCAGACGCGGCCTCTGCGGTCGGCGGTGAAGCGTGACGCGCCTTTGCTGAGTAGACAAAATCGGACGACCCACGCGGGCTTGATCGGCGATCCGCTGTCGAGCGGAGCGAGGGGTCGACACGAGCCCGATCTCTGAGCTTGCCGCGTCTTCGTAAGACCGGCCGAGTTGCGGCGGCCCCAATACTTCAACCAGCTTGACCTCTCAACTCCCGCCACGGTAGCAGACTTGAAGTTAGAGGTGTGCCGCATTGACCGAATCCGACCCAACGTCCGCGCCGCTCGACAATCCGATCCTAAACACGCCGTTCCAGGAGCCGGAGCGGCACCACCAATTGAACGAGGACGGCAGCCCAACCGGGATCGTCAACCCTGGCCGCAGGCCTAGCGTGTATATGACGCCGGTGCCGCCGCCTAAGAAGCGCACTGGACAGAGCCAGACCGCCCAGGACGAGCTCGCGCTAGGCGATAGTGACGCGCCCAAGCAAGAGGTGCGCGAGAACACCCTGATCAACGAGGTGCGCCGGCATGTGAGCGCTTGGCGCGCCCTGCCGCCAAGCAAATGGGGCGTTACCCACCCGACCGAGCGGCTGCTGCGTCACTGGCGCGAGGCACCGCGCGAGAAGCCGTTCTTCTTCTGCCAACTCGAGGCAGTGGAGACGATCATCTGGCTGACCGAGGTCGCGCCCAAAGCCGGCCCGAAAGATCTGCTGCCGCGCCTGGAGGCGTATAACGCCGACGCCAACCCTGACCTGTTCCGGCTAGCCCTCAAGATGGCGACGGGCAGCGGCAAGACCACCGTCATGGCGATGCTGATCGCTTGGCAGGCGGTCAACAAAGCTCGGCAGCCGCGCAGCCGAACCTTCGTGAACAATTTCCTGGTGGTCACGCCCGGCATAACCATCCGAGACCGGCTGCGCGTGCTGCTGCCAAGCGACCGCTACAACTACTACGAAAACAGCGATGTCGTACCGCGCGACATGCTGGACGACGTGCGCAAGGCGCGGATCGTTATCACCAACTACCACGCCTTCAAGCTCCGGGAGAAATTTGACGCGCCCAATCTTACAAAGAAGGTGATCGGCGGCCGCAGGGGGCCAAAGTCGATCCCGGAGAGCGAGGGCGAGATGGTCCGCCGGGTGTGCGGCGACCTGATGCGCGGCGGTGGCGCAATCGTGCTCAACGACGAAGCGCACCACTGCTATCGCGAACGCCCGGACGCGGCCGAGGCGCGCAAGCTGTCCACCGAGGAAAAGGCGGAGGCGAAGCGTAACCAGGAAGCCGCACGCCTTTGGATCAACGGGGTCGAGGCGGTCAACCGCCAACTCGGCAAGGATGGGCGCGGTGGCGTGAAGGCGGTCTACGACCTATCCGCGACTCCCTTTTTCCTGCGCGGGTCCGGCTATCCGGAGGGCAGGCTGTTTCCCTGGGTGGTGTCCGACTTCTCGCTGATGGACGCGATTGAATGCGGGATCGTGAAGGTCCCGCGGGTGCCCGTGTCCGACAACCAGGTGGGCGGCTGGCTGCCGGTCTACCGAAACCTCTACGCTTACATCCAGCAGCACAGCGATACGAAACTGCCCAAGCAGGGCCTCACCAAGCAGCGCAAGACCGAAGGCGGGCTCAGCCCGGACAGCCTGCCGCCGCCCCTGACCGGTGCGATGCAGGCTCTGTACGGCCACTACCAAGGCGTGTTCACGGCCTGGGAAGACAAGGGTCATGCGGTACCGCCGGTGTTCATCGTGGTCTGCAACAACACCTCGACCTCCAGACTGGTGCGCGACCACATCGCCGGCTACGAGCAACCGAACGGCCACCTGAAGCCGGGCGCTTTGCCGTTGTTTTCCAACGTCGACGAGCAGGGTCAGTGGCGCCACCGGCCGCGCACCATCCTGATCGACAGCGAGCAGCTGGAATCCGGCGAAAGTCTGTCCGCGGACTTCAAGAAGCTGGCCGCCGGCGAGATCGCCGAGTTCAAGCGTGACTTGCGCGAACGCTTCCCCGAGCGTGACGCCGAGGCAATCAGCGAGGAAGACCTGCTGCGGGAGGTCATGAACACGGTCGGCAAGCCCGGCCGGCTGGGCGAACAGGTGCGCTGTGTGGTCTCCGTTTCGATGCTGACGGAGGGCTGGGACGCCAACACGGTGACCCACATCCTGGGCGTGCGCGCCTTCGGCACGCAGCTGTTGTGCGAGCAGGTGGTCGGGCGCGCGCTGCGCCGGGTCAACTACGAACCCGGGAAGGACGGCCGGCTAAGCCCGGAGTATGCCGAGGTCCTGGGCGTGCCGTTCACGTTCGTCGCCAGTCAGGGGGAGGAGCAGCCAAGCCCGCCGCCGACCCAGACCCGGGTCGAGGCGCTGAGCGATCGCCAGCACCTGGAGGTCCGCTTCCCGCGCGTGGCCGGCTACCGAATCCAGCTGCCGGACGAGCGGCTGGAGGCCACTTTCAACGCCAACCACATCTGGCGCGTGACCCCCGACGAGGCCCCGTCCAAGACCGAGCTGGAGGCCGTGGTCGGCGAACAGGCGGAATTGAACCTGGACCGCCTGAAGCAGCGCCGGGAGCAGGAAGCGCAGTTCTACGTCGCCAGCCGGGCGTTGCAACTGTACTTCAAGGACGGCGACGACCAGCCGAAGTGGCACCTTTTTCCGCACGTGCTGCGGATTACCAAAACCTGGTTCCGGGACTGCTTGGCCACGCCCGACACCTTCCCGCAGTATCTGCTGTGGCAGCCGCTGGCGGACAAGGCGGCCGGGCTGATCCATAGCGCGTGCGTTCCCCGGCAGGCTGGTCGAGAGCAGCTGCGCCCGATCCTGGACCCGTACAACCGCGAGGGGTCGAGCCGCCACGTCGGTTTCATGACCGCCAAGACCGACCTGATGGAGACCCGCGCCGACAAATGC
The DNA here is from genome assembly GCA_034521655.1 of Rhodovibrio sp. Classification (GTDB taxonomy): domain Bacteria; phylum Pseudomonadota; class Alphaproteobacteria; order Kiloniellales; family Rhodovibrionaceae; genus Rhodovibrio. The sequence continues at coordinate 21,270 of JAXHMD010000005.1, read as the reverse complement.
CACGTGAACTTCGTGGTCTGCGACAGCGACTGGGAAGCCGGCTTCGCGCACGCGATCGAGGAGTTGCCCGAGGTGCTGGCTTACGTGAAGAACCACAACCTCGGCTTCGAGATCCCCTATCACGACGGCGGCGAGGAGCGGCGCTACCGCCCGGACTTCATCGTCCACTGGAACGACGGCGACCCGGACGATCCGCTGAACCTGATCGTGGAGATCAAGGGCTTCCGCGGGATCGACGCGCAGATCAAGGCCGAGGCGGCGGAGAACCTCTGGTGCCAGGCGGTCAACAACCACGGCGGCTTCGGCCGCTGGGCCTTCCTGGAAATCCGCGACCGCTACGACATCGCGAGGACGCTGCGGGATTTCGTCGCGAGCTGCCCGGCCCCCCGGACGACCGCACAGAAGGAAGAGGCGTAGGGCGGCCATGGTCGAACCCGACAGCACGCCCAAGCTTCGCCGCCGCCGCGAGAAGGCCTGGGACGATTTCCAGGACTTTATCAATCGGCGCGACCGGTCGAACTGGATGTTCCGGGGCCACGGCGACGAAAGTGGGATGCTCAGGCCGAAAATCGGCCGGGTCGAGGAGCGCGAGCACGACGCCGTTCGACGAATTCACGATCTTCTACACCTTCCGCCGCCGGGCGCGCATTCATCTGGGCGACCGGAACGTTTACCGATTGGGAATGGCTGTGCCTCGGCCCAGCACCACGGCCTGCCGACGCGGCTGCTCGACTGGACTCAGCAACCCGCCGATGGCGGCATATTTCGCCGTCGCTGACCGTGCGCCCGAGGACAACGGACGCCTGCCATGCATTGCGGTTCAAGTCCGCCCGTCGCGAGGTGGTCGACCAGGCGCAAGGAGCGCTGACCCGTTCGACGTGCGACCGCGAGTCAAGTTCGTTATCCCGAGTTCGGTTGTGCCACGGATCGTCGCGCAGCGGGGCTTCTTCACTGTCCACCCTGCATCCCGGCGGAACCCTGGGGTCCGGCGATGCACAGCTGCCAGATAGAACGCTCCACGATCCCCGCGGACTGTCGCGCAGCTTCTTCCGCCGTCGGGCTGTTCTGACCGGGGCATCGACGCCTCGCACGCCATGGCCGATATCGATGGGCTGTGCGAAACTCTTGCGCTGGCAGTACGAGCGTCGCATCGCCGTGGGCGGCGTCAGCTACTGAACCGGAAGGGACCATGACCGTATGGTGCAGGTGGAACAGGCCAACCTCGCCGTAGACGTCGGACGCCGACCGGATCGCGGAAGCCGTCGCGAGCGTCGCGCCCGACCTTACGATCCGTACGCCGCGTGGAACGACCTTGACGCCCTGTCGTCGCACACGGAGGTCGAGGCCGTCGAAGCTCTGGATGAGTCAGATCTGCTATGGAAGCGATACCGTTTGAGGGAAACTGCATGGTCTACGTTCAGTTGAACTACGGCAGTGGCGACGATGGCGTCAGTCATAAGCGATAGTTATCCGCGGCAAGTTCTGGGGGCACATGGACGATGGTTCCGTCGTGATAGATGACATCGAGGTCGATATATCGTCGTTTTACGAGTAATCATGAGGTTGTCTTGCCTAAAGACGCCGTCAGCGCGGTTCTTTGGCAATATCCCTTGCGATTGGATGTGTGAGGATTGATGGCCGGATACGACGTCGAGACCCTAGCCCAGAAGGGCGCGCCAATCCTTTGCGAAATGCTGGTCAAAGCCGCCAGAACGCGGACGACGGTCACCTATCGACAAGTCGCTGACGAGGTCGCGAAACGTTTAAAAATCTCCAAGATTTTTCCAACGCATGTCGGAAATATCGCTGGTCAGCTTATGAACGACATTCACGAACAATATCCAGATGCGCCGCTTATCAACGGGTTGGTGGTCCGCGGCCCTGGACTCAAACGAGGTTTACCGGGCGGTCGGTTCGGACATTTTGTGCACATCCATCACGGTCACGGCGGAAATTACGACAACTTAACTGCCAAACAGCAAGCAACGATTATGGAGCCAATCTGGCAGAACGTATTTGAGGATGATCGATGGGAAGAGATTGCAGCGGAAGTTTATGGTCTGAATTGCGCAGCCCCGAAACACGCTCCCGACAGATCCTCCGGTGAACGCGAAGGGAAAAGCAGGCGGTTGGGATTTGGTGGTCCCGCCGAGAGCCCGGAGCATAAAGCCTTGAAAGATCATGTCTTTGCCCACCCTCGAAAATGCGGGGGGCCACCGCGTATTGTTTACTCAGACATCGAGTATCGGACAAAATCTTGGGACGAAGTTGACGTCATTTTCTTTGGCGAAAATAAAATAGTCGTGGCCGAAATAAAATCTCGGATATCGGTGGCCGGAGACCTCGCAAAAGGCGTTTATCAGTGTATAAAGTATCGGGCGGTAATCGAAGCAGAAATGGCGGTACGTATGGATTCGCGGCCCGTCCTTGCTGTGCTCGTCACCGAAGCCCCGTTGCCGCTTGAAGCTCAAAAGGCAGCGAGAAAGCTTCAGGTCAAACATATCAACCTCGGCCAACATTGGGACAGTGAAGCGACATGACGCGCCGCTCGACCGCCCAGAACAAAACCACGAAGTCGAAACCCTCCGCCACGGGGAGTCGACGCGGACCAACATTCCCACGGCCGAGCTGGAGGGGCTGGTCGGTGAGGACGAGAGCGAGCCGACGGTGACCGAGTACGGCTATCGCAACAACCCGGACGAAGACCCGGAGCTCTACCGCCGCAAACCGGACCTGGACCCGCAGCTGGTCTGGCGCGGCAAGGACGAGCAGGACCGCCGCGGCCTGCAGGTCGACACCGTGCCGATCTACATCCAGGAGAAGATTCACCCCAAGGCGATCATCGAGGACCTGCGCCGCCGCTCCGCCGCCAAGCGCGAGGCGGAGACCGACGAACCCGACATGTTCGCGGACTTCAACGGCCTTGAGGGCGACGAGGACGCCAAGCTGGAATTCTACCAGCACCAGAGGAACTGGACCAACCGCATGATCCTGGGCGATGCGCTCCAGGTCATGACGTCGCTTGCCGAGAAGGAGGCGCTCAAAGGACAGGTTCAAACAATCTATTTCGATCCGCCCTACGGCATTAATTTCGCTTCTAACTGGCAGTCAACCGTTGATGAGAAGTCAAGTTTAGCTGCAGGAAAGACAGAATTATCTAGAGAGCCAGAAGTAGTAAAAGCGTTTCGCGATACGTGGTCGGACGGGATAAATACGTATCTTTCATACTTAAGGGAGCGTTTGATAGTTTGTCGCGAACTGCTCACGAGTTCTGGAAGTTTGTTCGTCCAGATGGGAGAAGACAATGTACATTTAGTTAGGTCTGTTCTCGACGAGGTTTTCGGATCAGATTGTCATGTCGTGACCATACTTCTTAAGAAAAAAGGAAGCCAGAAGAGCAGCTTCATAGATCCTGTTAACGATTATATATTGTGGTATTCGAAAACGTCCCGTCACTCACAAGGTGGCATTAAATTTAATCGCTTGTTTGAAGCCCGGAACCTTGATAAAGACACTATTGACGAGTTCAGTCTTGTTGAGCTTCCCGATAATTCTGTGCATCCAATACATTCGACACCGAACCTATTTGGCGAGTATCTGGATTTTCGCTTGCGCCCCAATAAACTCTTCGACGAGTATCCAGATGCTAAATTATTTAGACCATGGCCGATAACTAACGGTGGTAGCCGCGCAAATCAAAATGATCCTGTTGCGTTTAGAGGTAATTTGTACAATCCGCCGCAGGGTCGTTGTTGGAGCCATACATCCCGACAAGCGCAGGGCCGCTCCGGTATGGAACGTGTCAATGTCGCTGGACGTCTGGTAGCGTATGGTAAGTCGCTAGATTTCAAACGCTATTTTGACGATTTTCCCTATAAGTCCATTTCAAATTGGTGGGACGGTCTTGGAGGCGCTTCGAGGCCAGTTTATGTTGTACAAACGAATGAAGAAATAGTGAAGCGTTGTATCCTCCTAACTTCGGATCCTGGTGACCTTGTCTTAGACCCTACCTGCGGGAGTGGTACGACAGCGGTGGTTGCTGAACGTTGGGGGCGACGGTGGATTACGATGGATACCTCAAGGGTCGCGCTTGCTCTGGCAAGAGCCCGGTTGATGGGCGCGCGATTTCCTTACTTCGTTTTGGCTGACAGTGAGGAAGGCGAGAGAAAGCGGGCTGAGCGTGATAAAGCCGAGCCTCGCCAGGATAGCTTCGGTGGTCGACTGAACGAAGGCTTCGTGTATAGGAAGGCTGCCCACATCACATCTGGCGTCGTCGCCAACAACGCCGAAATCGACACGATCTACGACCAGTGGCAGGAGACGCTGGAGCCGCTGCGCGAGAAGCTGAACCAGTTGCTCGGGACCGATTGGGCGGAGTGGCAGATTCCGCGCGAGGCGGCCGAGGACTGGTCCGAGGAGGCCCGGCGGGTTCACGCCGAGTGGTGGGATGGCCGGCGGCGCCGGCAGCAGGAGATCGACGCGTCGATCGAGCGGCACGCGGACGTCGAGTACCTCTACGACCGCCCCTACGAAAAGCCGAACACGGTGCGCGTGACCGGGCCGTTCACGGTCGAGAGCCTGTCGCCGCACCGCGTGGTCGGCACCGGCCACGCCGACGACGACTTCTGGCTGGACGCCCTGGAGCAGGAGGCGCGCGAGCGCGGCGAGGAACCGCCGGCGCGCCCGCGCCGCGCGGAGGCTGGCGAGTCCGGCGGTCGGCGCGGGCCGGCGAAGCCAGGGCAGGGCCAGACTAACGGCCAGGACCCGGACGACTTCACCCAGGTCGTGCTGGAGAACCTGAAGGTCGCCGGGGTGCAGAACACCAAGAAGGGCGAGCGCCTGGAGTTCAGCGAGCTCAAGCCCTGGCCTGGCCGGCACGTCCACGCCGAGGGGCGCTATTTCGAGGGCGAGACCGAGCGCCGCGCGGCGATCATGGTCGGCCCGGAGTACGGCACCGTCTCCCGCTCCGCCGTCCGCCAGGCGGCGCGCGAGGCCGCGGACATGTTCGACATCCTGGTGGTCTGCGGCTTCGCCTTCGACCCGCACGTGGGCGAGGACACGATCAACGTCGGCCGCCTGCAGATCCTGAAGGCGCGGATGAACCAGGACCTGCACATGGCCGACCACCTGAAAAAGACCGGGGCGGCCAACCTGTTCGTGGTGTTCGGCGAGCCGGATATCCGGATCGAGGACGCCGGCGACGCGCGCATCCAGGTCCGGATCGAGGGGGTCGACATCTTCGATCCCAACACCGGCACCGTGAAGTCGGACAGCGCCGACGACATCGCCTGCTGGTTCCTCGACACCGACTACGACGACGAAAGCTTCTTCGTCCGCCACGCCTACTTCCTGGGCACCAAGGACCCCTACGAGAAGCTCAAGCGCAGCCTGAAGGCGGAGATCGACGAGGAGGCCTGGCAGAGCCTCCACTCAAACGTCAGCCGCCCGTTCCCGAAGCCGGACACCGGCCGCATCGCGGTCAAGGTGATCAACCACCTGGGCGACGAGGTACTGGAGGTTTATGACGTTGAGTAATCTTGGCCGGCCTTTCCGCCGGCCCCGGGAAACGTTAAGGACGCGCCACCCTACTCCGCGAACCCCGGCACGCCCTTGGTGGTCGAGTGTTCCCAGTGCAGCGGAGTGTCGGGGTTGAGGCGGGCGTAGATGGCGTGGGCGGCGAGGGCGGCTTCGGAGAAGCCGGAGAGGATCAGCTTCAGCTTGCCGGGGTATGTGGCGATGTCGCCGATGGCGTAGATGCCGGCGGTCGAGGTCTCGCAGGTCGCGGGGTCCGCCTTCACGCTGCCGCGCTCCAGGTCCAGGCCCCATTCGGCGATCGGGCCCAGGTTCATCGACAGGCCGAAGAACGGCAGCAGCGCGTCCGCCTCCAGCCGGCGGACGTCGCCGTCCAGCGTGGCGACGTCGACGTTCGTCAGCCGGCCGTCGGCGCCGTCCAGGCCGTGCAGCTGATACGGCACCACCAGTTCCACCGGGCTCCCGGGGTCGTCGGCCAGCCGGCGCATCGCGCGCACGCTCTCGGGCGCGGCGCGGAACTTGTCGCGGCGGTGGACGACGTAGATCTTCTGGGCCAGCTCCGAGAGCGACAGCGTCCAGTCGAGCGCGCTGTCCCCGCCGCCGGCGATCACCAGGCGCTTGTCGCGGAAGTCCTCCCGCCGGGCGACCAGGTAGTGCACGCCCGCGCCCGGGCCCTGGCTTTCGTAGTCGCGCAGCCCCTCCAGCGGCGGCCGGTTGGGGCCGAACGCGCCCACGCCGGCGGCGACGATCACCGCGCCGCAGTCGATCTCCGTGCCGGCACTGGTGACCACCCGCCAGCGCCCGCCTTCGGCCGGCTGCACCGTCTCCACGCGCTGTCCCAGGTGATAGCCGGGCTTGAACGGGGCCGCCTGCTCGGCCAGCCGCTCGATCAGCTCGCCCGCCAGGATCTTGGGGTAGCCCGGGATGTCGTAGATCGGCTTTTCCGGGTAGAGCGCCTGGCACTGGCCGCCCACGCCGGCCAGCGAATCCACGAGCTGCGCGCGCAGGCCGAGCATGCCGAGCTCGAACACCGCGAACAGCCCGACCGGCCCCGCGCCCACGATCACCACGTCCGTCTCGATCCGGCTGTCGCTCATCGTCTCCATCGGTCCAGGCAGGTCTGGTTGGACGGACGGCCGCGCCCGTCCGTTCGGCTGCGCAACATGGCGGGGCCGCCGGGGCTTGGCAAGGTGCCCTGGCGCCGCAGTCCCCCGGCTGCCGGCGCGGTCGGCGGCGCAGGTTGCCGCACCGGCGGTGGGGCGGTAGAACCGGGCGCGTCATGGCCGAATCGCCCGGTGCCGAAGCGCTCTCGATCCCACTGCCCCAGCCGGCCGACACCCAGACCTTGGGGCGCCGCCTGGCCGGAATCGTGCGTCCGGGCGACCTGATCGCGCTGACCGGCGACCTGGGCGCCGGCAAGACCGCGCTCGCCCGCGCGCTGATCGCGAGCCTGCGCGATCCTGGCGGCGGCGACGCGTCGGGCGAGGAGGTGCCGAGCCCGACCTTCACGCTGGTGCAGACCTACGACCGGCTGAGCGCGGCCGGCGCGCCGCTTGCGGTTTGGCACTTCGACCTGTACCGGCTGGGCGACCCGGACGAGGTCGACGAACTCGGCTGGGAGGAGGCGCTGGCCGGCGGCCTGGTGCTGGTCGAGTGGCCGGACCGGCTGGGCGCGCGGCTGCCCACGCCCCGGCTCGACGTCACGCTGATGTACGGGCCGGAAGCCGGCGGGCCGGAGACAGGCGGGCCAGAGACACTCGAGCGGGAGACAGGCGGGCGGGACGGCGCGGCGTTCGCCGACCCCGGCCGGGTCGCGGTGCTGCAGGGCGGCGCCGGCTGGGCCGCGCGGCTCGACGCGCTGGCCGCGTTGGAGACGCCCCGCGAGGCCACCGGCGGCGGGCGGACCGACACGACGACGACCACCGGCGACGCGGGGGACGAGCAGGCATGAGTGGGCGTGAAGGTGAGATCGCCGCTTTTCTCGATCAGGCCGGCTGGGGCGCGGCCGAGCGTTCGATGCTGGCGGGCGACGCCTCGTTCCGCCGCTACGAGCGCGTGCACGGCCCCGACGGCAGCCAGGCCGTGCTGATGGACGCCCCGCCCCCGCGGGAGGACGTCGAGCCGTTCCGCGATGTCGCCCGGCTGCTGCAGATGCTCGGCCTGTCGGCGCCGTCGGTGCTGTCCTGCGATGCCGCGCGCGGCCTGTTGCTGCTGGAGGACTTCGGCGACCAGACGTTCGGCCGGATGTTGGCCGAGGGCGCGCAGCACGAGCCGCTGTACCGGCTCGCCACCGACACGCTGATCGACCTGCAGCGGGCTTGGGCGGCGCGCGGCGCCGACGGCGTCGACCTGCCCACCTACGACGACGCGCTGTTGATCGACCGCGAGGCGAACCTGCTGCTCGACTGGTACATGCCGGCGGTTGGCCTCGAACCGGACGAAGGTCAGCGCCGGGCCTACCGCCAGGCGTGGCAGGAAGCGCTCGCGCGCGTGCAGGCCCATCGCCAGACGCTGGTGCTGCGCGACTTCTTCCCGGACAATCTGATGCTGCTGGATGACCGGCCGGGTACGGCCGCGTGCGGCCTGCTCGACTTCCAGGACGCGGTGATCGGCAGCCCGGTCTACGACCTCGCCTCGCTGCTGCAGGACGCGCGGCGCGACGTGCCGCCGGAGATCGAGGAGCGGATGCTGCAGCGCTACCTCGCGGCGTTCCCGGAGATGGACGCGCAGGACGCGCGCGTGGCCTATACCGTGATCGCCGCCCAGCGCCACGCCAAGGTGATCGGCATCTTCACCCGGCTCGCCCGGCGTGACGGCAAGCCCGGCTACCTGGCGCACATCCCGCGGCTCTGGCGGATGTTCAACAAGGCGCTGAGCGCCCCGGCCCTGGAGCCGGTGCACGCCTGGCTCGACGTCAACCTGCCCCGGACCCAACGGGTGATCCCCCCGGAGACGGCCGAATGAGCACAGCCGACAGCGCGACCCCGCGGACCGCGCCGAAGACCGCGCCGAAGACCGCGCCGAAGACCGCGCCGAAGACCGCGATGGTGCTGGCCGCCGGCTACGGCACGCGCATGCGCCCGATCACCGAGACCACGCCCAAGCCGATGGTCGAGGTGATGGGCCGGCCGATGATCGACCGCACGCTCGACCGGCTGGCCGACGCGGGCGTGGAGCGGGTCGTGGTCAACACCCACCACCTGGCCGAGACGCTGGAGGCGCACCTGGCCGCGCGCCCGGGCGCGCCCGCGATCGAGATCAGCCGCGAGGCGGACGCCCCGCTCGACACCGGGGCCGGGGTGAAGAACGCGCTCGACAAGCTGGGCGAGGAGCACTTCTACGTGCTCAACGGCGACATCTTCTGGCTCGACGGCTGCGTGCCGGCGCTGACCCGGCTGGCGCAGCACTGGGACCCGGAGAAGATGGACGCCCTCGTGCTGCTGACCGCCACCGCCGAGGCGATCGGCTATGCCGGCCCCGGCGACTTCCAGATGGACATCGAAGGGCGGGTGCGCCGGCGCCTGGAGTTCGAGGTCGCGCCGTTCTGTTTCGCCGGGGTGCAGATCGTCCACCGCCGGCTGTTCGACTACGCGCCCGAGGGCAGCTTCTCGTTCAACCTGCTGTTCGACCAGGCCGAGGGCAGCGAGCGCCTGTTCGGCCTGCGCCACGACGGCCTGTGGTTCCACATCGGCACCCCCGGCGACATCGAGATCGCGGAAGAGGTCCTCCACGACCTCGGCTTCCGCACCGACCGTCCGGAGGAGCGGGTGTCGTAGGGCGGGGCGGACCGTTGCTTTCCGGACCGCGTGTATCATTCCACCCTTTTCATCTGAGTTGGGAGACGTGCACGCCGGCGTCAGCACCCGTCGGAGACCCTTCGACACGGCTGGCTGCGCCAGCCTGCTCAGGATGAAGGCATTGGTTTTCCAGAACAATTTCAACTTCATGCTGAGCAGCCGACCGCCGGCTGGCGGGTCGAAGCAAGTCTGACGGATATCGCCGCAGCCATGCACTAGGGCAAGATGCTGGAAGGTGGAATCACCTTCCAGCTGAATCTTGCCCTCTCTTCAAGAAGTTAGAGCGACATTCAGCCCGAAGGCCGGTTCGGCCTTCGAGCATGTCGATCTAGAACGGCGTCGCGGCCTCCGGCGTTGCCGAGGCAATGCAATTGCATTACCATCCCGATTAGGCTTTCCGATCGGACGCGAAGATGAGCAGCAAGCATTCCCACACCTCCACCCTGACCGACCGCTACCAAACCACCGTGCCAGAGGCGGTGAGGCGCGCGCTGGACCTAACCAAGCGCGACCGGATCGTCTACACCATCCGGCCGGACGGCGGCGTGGAACTGAATCGTGCCGATGCCGGCGGCTCGGACGACGATCCGGTCCTCGATTCCTTCCTGAGCTTTCTGGCACGCGATATGCACTCGTACCCAGAACGTCTGGCCCAGATCGACGCTGACCTTGCCGCGCGTCTCGACCGGCTGGTGGGCGACCTCGATCTGAATCTCGACCGGCCGCTCCCGGCCGAGGAGGAATGACCTCGAATACTGCCGCGCCGCTGGTCGTCAACGGTTGGCGGTTGTACGCCCACCCACTGTTCTTGGACCAGGTCGAGGCGCTGATCGTCGAAGTCGAACGTCTACAGGCGAAAGACCCGTCGGGCTATCGCGGGCGGAACGCGACCAAGCGCCTGGCGGCGATCAACAAGCTGGCGTTTCGAGACATCCCGGCGAATCCGGCAGACCCAGCCTACCGGCAGGGCCGGACCCTGGGTGATGACCGCAAGCACTGGTTCCGGGCCAAGTTCTTTCAGCAGTACCGGCTGTTCTTTCGCTACCATGCCGGGAGCCGGATCATCGTCTACGCTTGGGTCAACGACACGGGCACCAAGCGCGCCTACGACAGCGGCGACGATGCCTACCGGGTGTTCGCGCGCATGCTGGACCGCGGCCACCCGCCGGAAGATTGGGACACCCTGGTGCAGGAGGCGATCGCCGACAGCGACCGGCTGAATCGGTTGCTGCCCGGTGCGGACCCGTAATCCATACTGCCCCCGCGCGCCGTCGCGATCCTCGCGCGCCGACAACGCCAACGCCGGAAGCCGTATGCCCGATTACGCCGCCGATCCTACCCCCACCGTCGCCACCATCCCGCCGGAGGTTTCGTTCGCCGACGCGCTGGCGCGCGGTCTGATCGACCGCGCCGGCGACGACCCGCTCGCGCTGGCGTCGACCACCGTGCTGCTGCCGACCCGCCGGGCCTGCCGGACGCTGCACGAGGCGTTCTTGCGGCTGTCCGGCGGAGAGGCCCTGCTGCTGCCGCGGATGCTGCCGCTGGGCGACCTGGACGCGGACGAGCTGTTGATGGGCGGCGACGACGCGCTGGCCGCCGCCGGGCTGGGCGATCCAGCGCACGCAATGCAGCTCAAGCCGACGATCTCCGGCGTGCGCCGGCAGTTCGTGCTCACCCGGCTGATCCAGAAGTTCGGCGAGGTCGCGCCCGGCGCGGGGGTGCCGACGGTCGACCAGGCCGCGCGGCTGGCCGAGGAGCTGGGCCGCCTGCTCGACCAGGTGGAGACGGAGGGCCTCGACTTCGCCCGGCTGAAGGAACTTGTTCCGGAGAACTACGCCGAGCACTGGCAGATCACGCTCGACTTCCTGAAGATCGTCACCGACTGGTGGCCCGACTGGCTGAACGACGAGGGGGCGATCGGCCCGGCGGAACGCCGGCGCAAGTTGATGCTGGCCCAGGCCCGCGCCTGGGCGGACGATCCCCCGGACCGGCCGATCGTCGCCGCCGGCTCCACCGGCTCGATCCCCGCGACGGCCGAGCTGTTGCGCACGATCGCCCACTTGCCGCGGGGCGAGGTCGTGCTGCCCGGCCTCGACCGGCGGGCGGACGCCGACAGCTGGGCGGCGATCGCCGAGGACCCGACCCATCCGCAAGCCAACCTGGCCCGGCTGCTCGCGACCTTCGGCATCGACCGGGCGCAGGTGCGCGACTGGCCGGTCGACCGACCGGCTGAGGTCGCGCCCACGAGCCGCGGCGCGGTCGTGAACGAAGCGCTGAAGCCCGCCAGCACGACGCCGGAATGGCGTGCCCTGTCGCTCGACGGCGGGGCGGAAGGCCTGCGCCTGGCGCTCGCCGACGTGCGGCTGGTGGAGGCGCCGGGCCCGGTCGAGGAGGCGACCGCGATCGCGCTGATGCTGCGCCAGGCGCTGGAGGTGCCGGGCAAGACGGCCGCGCTGGTGACGCCCGACCGCGCGCTCGCCCGGCGCGTGGCGGCGGAGCTGCGGCGCTTCGATCTGCGGATCGACGATTCGGCCGGCGTGCCGATGGCCGACACCGCGCCCGGGACCTTCCTGCGCCTGACCGCCCAGATGCTGGGGGAAAAGCTGGCCCCGGTGCCGCTGCTCGCCGCGCTGAAGCATCCCATGGCGGCCGGCGGCGACGATCCGGGCGCGTTCAAGGCCCGGGTGCGTGAACTGGAGCGGCGCGTGCTGCGCGGCGTCCGGCCGGCGGAGGGCTTCGCGGGCCTGCGCGCGCAACTGGGCGACAAGCCGGTCGACCGCAGGCTTGGCCAATGGCTCGACCGCTTGCAGGCGATGGCGGCCGACGCGCTCACGGCGATGAACGACAGCGCGGTCGACCTGACCCGCTTGGTCGAGGCGCACATGCGCTTCGCCGAGGCTCTCGCTGAGAGCGACCGGGAGCCGGGGGCGGCCCGCCTGTGGGCCGGCGAGGCCGGGGAAAGCGCCGCCGACTTCGCAAGCGAACTCGCCCGGCACGCCGACGCCGCGCCCACCGTGGACGGCCGGCGCTATCCGGCCTTGTTGGACGGGCTGATGGCCGGGCAGGTGGTCCGTCCGCGCTACGGCGGGCATCCGCGCCTGGCGATCTGGGGCCCGCTGGAAGCCCGCCTGCAACGCGCCGACCTGACCATCCTGGGCGGCCTGAACGAGGGCACCTGGCCGGCCGAAAGCGATCCGGGCCCCTGGATGTCGCGGCCGATGCGCAGCGACTTCGGCCTGCCGCCGGTGGAACGGCGGATCGGCCTGATGGCGCACGACTTCGCCCAGGCGTTCGCCGCGCCCGAGGTCGTGATCACCCGCGCCACCCGGATCGAGGGCACGCCCACCGTGCCCTCGCGCTGGCTGTTGCGGCTGGAGGCGCTGCAGGCGGCCTACGGCGTGAAGGATCTGCTGACCCCCGACCCCAGCTGGGTGCAGTGGGCCAAGCAGTTGGACGATCCCGGTCCGCCCCGGCCCTGCGACCCGCCCGCGCCGACCCCGCCGGCCGCGGCCCGGCCGACGCGCCTGTCGGTGACCGCGGTCGAGACCTGGATGCGCGATCCCTACGACCTCTACGCCCGCTACGTGCTCCGGCTGCGCGCGCTCGACCCGCTGGACCAGGACCCCGGCGCCGCCGAGCACGGCACGCTGATCCACGCCGTCTTGGAGGCGTTCGCCCGGGAAGCCGACACCCACGGTCTGCCGGACGACGTCGCCGCCACGCTGCGCCGGATCGGGGTCCAGAAGTTCGACGACCTCAAGGTACGCCCGGGCATGCGCGCCTTCTGGTGGCCGCGCTTCGAGCGGATCGCCGACTGGCTGGCGGAACGCGAGCGCGCGCGGCGCGCGGACGGCCGGCGCGTGCTGGCCGAACGGTCGGGCGAGATGGAGGTCGCGGGCGCGCACGCCAGCCTGACCCTGACCGCCAAGGCCGACCGGATCGAGGTGCTGCCCGACGGCGCGCTCGCGGTGATCGACTACAAGACCGGCACGCCGCCCACGGAAAAGCAGGTCACGCTCGGCTTCGCCCCGCAGCTGCCGCTGGAAGCCGCGATCGCCGCGCACGCCGGGTTCCCCGACGTGCCGGCCGCGGGCGCGCGCGAGCTCGCCTACTGGCGGCTGACCGGCGGGCGCGAGGCGGGGCAGGAGCTGGCGCTGAAGAGAACCGATCCGGACGACCTCGCTGCCGCGGCGCTGGACGGGCTGACCGCGCTCGTCGACAAGTTCGCCGATCCGACGCAGCCCTACCACGCCCGCCCGCGGCCCGGGTTCGCGCCGCGCTACACCGATTACGACCACCTGGCGCGGGTCCAGGAATGGTCCGCCGGCATCGGCGGGGAGGAGTAGATGGCCCCCGACGACTACCAGACGCCGGACGATAACCAGCGGCGAGGCGACCTGCTGGACTACGATCCGGCGGCCGCCAGCGAGCGCAAGAAGGCGGAGGCCGCGCGCAGCCAACGCCAGGCCGCCGACCCTGGCGCCAGCGTCTGGGTCGCCGCGTCGGCCGGCACCGGCAAGACCAAGGTCCTGACCGACCGGGTGCTGTCGCTGATGCTGGCGGGGACGCCGCCGCCTAAGATCCTGTGCCTGACCTTCACCAAGGCCGCGGCGGCGGAGATGGCGAACCGCCTGTCCGACCGGCTGAGCGGCTGGGCGACCGCGGCGGACGGCGAGTTGGCGGAGGCGCTGGAGGAGCTGACCGGCACGCGCCCGGACAGCGCCACCATGCGCCGCGCCCGCCAGCTGTTCGCCGAGGTGCTGGACGCGCCCGGCGGCATGAAGATCCAGACCATCCACGCCTTCTGCCAGCACCTGCTGGCGCGCTTCCCGCTGGAGGCGGGCGTCGCGCCGCACGCCCAGGTGCTGGACGAGCGCAGCGCCCAGGAGATGCTGCGGGAGGCGCGCGAGGAGGTGCTGGCGCGCGCGGGCGAGGGCGAGGACCCGCAGCTGGCCGCCGCGCTCGCCGACGTGACGTCCCGGGTGAACGAGCAGGACTTCGCCGAGCTGATCCAGCACCTGATCGCCGAGCGCGGACGGCTGATGCGTCTGATCGACCGCGCCGGCGGGATCGATGTCCTGGTCGAGCGGACCTTCGAGGCGCTCGGCCTGGAACCCGGCACGACCGCCGACGACGTGCTGTGGGAGGCCTGCCAGCCCGAGGCGCTGGATGCCCTCGGCCTCAAGGTCGCCGAGGACGCGATGCGCCAGGGCACCAAGAAGGAACAGGAGAACGCGGCCACCCTGAAGGCTTTCCTGGACGCCGACACGGCCCAGCGCGTGCGCCTCTGGGACAGCTACACCGGCCTGTTCTTCACCACCGCCGGGGAGGTCCGCAAGAAGCTCCTGAACAAGGACGCCGCCCGCGTACCGGGCGCGCTGGGCACGATGGAGGTCGAGGCCGAGCGGCTGGAGCGCGTGCGCGAGCGGCTGAACGCCGCCACCACCGCCGGCGCGACCGCCAGCCTGCTGCGCCTGGGGGCGGCGATCGTGCACGGCTACGCCCAGCACAAGGCTGCGCGCGCGCTGCTCGACTACGACGACCTGATCCTGACCGCCCGCAAGCTGCTGAACGCGGAGGGGCGCGCGGCCTGGGTCCTGTACAAGCTGGACGGCGGCCTGGACCACGTCCTGATCGACGAGGCGCAGGACACCAATCCCGAACAGTGGGACGTGGTCCAGGCCCTGACCCGGGAATTCTTCGCCGGCGAGGGCGCGGCGGAGGCGCGCGGCGAGGCCGAGCGCACGGTCTTCGCGGTCGGCGACGGCAAGCAGTCGATCTATTCCTTCCAGCGGGCCGAGCCGGCCGCCTTCGCGCGCATGCGCCGGCACTTCGAGGCGCGCGCCCGGGCGGCGGAGCGGACCTTCCGCCCGGTTGCCCTCGGCCACTCCTTCCGCTCCACCGACGCGGTGCTGCAGGCGGTCGACACGGTGTTCCAGGCGCCGAGCGCGCACGACGGCGTGCTGTTCGACGGCGACGCGCCGCTGCACCACGATCCCGTGCGCGTCGGCCACAGCGGCCGGGTCGAGCTGTGGCCGCCCGCCGATCCGGCGGACCCGCAGGACCCCGACCCCTGGGCGCCGCCGACCGAGCGTCACGGCGACGCCCCGCCGCGCCAGCGCCTGGCCCGCCTGATCGCCGCGCGGATCGAGCGCTGGACCCGGACGTCCGACCCGGAGGGCTGGTTGCCGTCGAAGGGCCGGCAGATGCGCGCGGGCGACGTCTTGGTGCTGGTCCGCCGGCGCAACGAGTTCGTCGAGGAGCTGGTGCGCGAGCTCAAGCTGCGCGACGTGCCGGTCGCCGGTGTCGACCGGATGGTCCTGACCGAGCAGCTGGCGGTCCGCGATCTGGTGGCGCTGGGCCGGTTCCTGCTGCTGCCGGAGGATTCGCTGACGCTCGCCTGCGTGCTGAAGGGCCCGCTGATCGGGCTCGGCGAGGAGCGGCTGTTCGATCTGGCGCACGGCCGGGGGCCGGAGGCGAGCCTGTGGGACGCGCTGCGCGACCGGGCGGGCGAGAACGCCGACTTCGAGCGCGCCTTCACCCGCCTGTCCGACTGGCTGGCGCGCGCCGACTACGTGCCGCCGTACGAGCTCTACGCCCAGCTGTTGGGCGCGGAAGGCGGCCGGCGCGACCTGGTCGCCCGGCTGGGGCCGGAGGCGAACGATCCCGTGGACGAGTTCCAGGCGCTGGCACTCGCCTACGAGCGCGAGCACGTACCCTCGCTGCAGGGCTTTCTGCACTGGCTGGAAGCGGGCGAGCAGGAGGTCAAGCGCGACGCCGAGCACGGCGGCAACGCCGTGCGCGTGATGACCGTGCACGGCGCCAAGGGCCTGCAGGCGCCGGTCGTGTTCCTGCCCGACACCCTGCAGGTGCCGAGCCAGGGGCCGAAGATGCTGTGGGACGAGGCCGCGGGCCTCGCCCTCTGGCCGCCGCGCACGGGCGACCTGGAAGCGGTCGGCCGGAAGCTGCGCGAGGCCGCCCGCCACGCGCAGAGCCAGGAGTACCGCCGGCTGCTCTACGTCGCGATGACCCGGGCGGAGGACCGGCTCTACGTCTGCGGCTACAACACCAAGAAGACCGCGCCGGAGGGCTGCTGGTACGAACTGGTGCAGCACGGCCTGTCCGGGATCGCCCAGGAACAGGCGTTCGACGCCGCCCGCGACCTGCCGCAGGAAGGCTGGCAGGGCACAGCGCTGGTGCTGGAAAGCTCGCAGCGCACCGCCGCCCAGCCGGACAGCGACGACGCCGGTGCCACCCCCGACGCCGGGCCACTGCCGGACTGGGCGCAAGGCCCGCCCGAGCCCGAGCCGGCCCCGCCGCGCCCGCTGGCGCCCTCGCGCGCGCCCGGAGTCGGAACCGCCGGTGCGCTCCCCGCTCAGCGGCGACGGCGGGCGCGGCCTACCAGCGCGGCCGGCTGATCCACTCGCCTGCTGCAGGCCCTGCCGGACCTGCCGGCCGGTCGAGCGCCGGGACGCCGGCCGGCGCTACCTGGACAGCCCGAGCCACCAGCTGGACGCCGGCGGACGCCGAGGCGATCCTCACGGAAACGCTCGCCATCGTGGAGGCGCCGGAGTTCCAGCACCTGTTCGGCCCCGCGCAGCCGCCGGAGGTGCCGGTGGTCGGCCTGCTCGACCGCGGGCTGGGGCCGGAGGCGGCGCAGCGGGCAGATCGACCGCCTGGCGGTCACCGAGGAGGCGGTCGTGATCGTCGACTACAAGACCAACCGGCCGCCGCCGGAGACGCCCGAGCAGGTGCCGCAGGTCTACCGCGCGCAGCTGGCCACCTACCGCCGCCTGGTGCAGCGGATTTGGCCCGACCGCCGGGTTGAGACATGGCTGTTGTGGACCGACGGGCCGCGGCTGATGCAGATCACCGATGCTTAAAGGCGAGATGCTGTGACGTGACCACGCCTTTCAGCCGAATCTTGCCCGCGCGTCAGGACGTTAGCCCGCTTTTCGGCATGCAGGCCGCGTCCCGCCTTGAAGCACGCCGCGCCCGACCGGTCGCCGGACCAGCTTGACCGAACGCACGGCGTTTCTTACCTACGTCTGCGGGACGCGCCGCGCGAGGACGCCCGCGGGCGGTTAACCATGCGCGGCGCACACAAGACACGCCAAGAGGAATACCTCCATGAGCATGACTCAGACCAGCGACGGCAGCTTCGATCAGGACGTTCTCAAGGCCAGCAAGCCGGTGCTGGTCGACTTCTGGGCCGAGTGGTGCGGCCCGTGCAAGACCATCGCGCCGGCGCTGGAAGAGGTCGCGAGCGAGCTCGACGGCCAGCTGGACGTCGCCAAGCTGAACATCGACGACAACCCGGGCACCCCGCAAAAGTACGGCGTGCGCGGCATCCCGACCCTGATGCTGTTCAAGGACGGCCAGGTCGCGGCGACCAAGGTCGGCGCGGTCTCCAAGAACGAGCTGAAGAGCTGGGTCGAGCAGTCGATCTAAGCGTAGCTGCTACCTTAACGACGGAAACGATAAACGCCCCGCGGGCTCCGGCTCGCGGGGCGTTTTCGTGTGTGCTTTCCGATACGCTTCGGTTACAGGGACCTGCGCATCCGCCAGCGCGTGAAGCGGACGCCGCCGTATTCCGGGCGTTCCTCGGCCTCGACGACGAAGCCGTGCCGGGCGGCCAGGCGGGCGGAGAAGAAGCTGGCGTCGATCGTGGCCTCGGCCGCGCCGTCCCGGCGCGCGTGGTCGAGCAGCTGGGCCAGCAGCTGGCCGCCGTGGCCCTGGCGGACGAAGTCCCGCCGTGGACGTAGAGCAGGCCGATGTGGCCGCCGGGATCGACTTGGCCGACCGCCGCCGGCCGGCCGTCCACCGTGCGCAGGAGCGTAAGCCCGCCCGCCAGCGTCTGCCCCAGCACCGTCGGCTTATCCGCCGCGGCCGCCCAGGCCGCGACCTGCTGCGCGTCGTAATACGCCGGCCCCAACGCTTCCACGGCCGAACGGTAGATCGCCGCGACCTCGGCCAGAACGTCGTCGATCCGGCGCAGCGGATCGTGCGTGTCCCGGCCGTCCAGAAAGCGGCGGTCTTGGATGCGCGGCATAGGTCGATTCCAGCGTGCGGGCAGGGGCGCAGGGTGAGGAGGTGTGCCCGGCGAACGCGTGGCTCACCGCTGACACCAGAGAGCGTTCCAAGCAGCTTCACGACCCGTCGGGTGTCCTTCGACACGGCCGCTGACGCGGCCTGCTCAGGATGACGTCAACATGTGTGGTGTGAGAACGGGTCCAGCAACATTGTGTGGTGTGCGAGACAGGTCCAGCAACATGTGTGGTGTGAGAACAGGGCCATCAATATTTGTGGTGTGAGAACGGGTGCATCAATCCAACAACATCGACGTCATCCTGAGCAGGCTGGCGCAGCCAGCCGTGTCGAAGGACGCCCGACGGGTGTTGCAAGCGGCGATCGGCGCCGGACCGACCCGCACCCGCCTACGAAAAGCGGCTTCCAGCCAGATCTGGCCGGAAGCCGCCGTTTGCACCTCAACGCGGAAGCGGCGGGCCTTGAGGTTTAGGCCGCGCGCTTCACGTTGATCTTCTTGGTCTGCTCCTTCTCGGCCGCCTTCGGCGCCGTGATCGTCAGCACGCCGTCCTTGAACGCGGCGTCGATCTGGTCGTCCTTCACGCCGTGCCCAAGCGGCAGCTGGCGCTCGAAGCGGCCGTAGGCCCGCTCGGTGACATGGACGTTGCGGTCGTCGTCCGCGTTCTCCTGCTTCTTCTCGCCGGCGATGCGCAGGACGCCGTCGTCGTAGGTCACCTCGACGTCGTCCTCGCTCGATCCCGGCAGTTCGGCGGTGATGTACCAGGTGTTGTCGTCTTCCTTCAGGTCGATCCGCGGCGCGGCGATCGACGCTCTCCATGTTCGCCGTCGGCGTGCCGAAGCCGCTCCAGACATCGTCGAATAGACGGTTCACCTCGGTCTGCAGCGCGGCGAACGGATCGCGGAAGGCCAGATCACGGCCGGTGCGGTTCGCCAGATCGGTGTTGGTCGCAGGGAACAGGGTCCGACGCATGGCCATCACCTCCCTTTGTCTCTCCTGAAGTGAACAACCTCACGTCTTGCCCTGGCTCTGCCATCAAGCCTGCTTTGCGTTAGCGGCTTGAGGGCCCGGCGGCGGCTCGCCGCCGCCTTTCTTCCGCCTTCAGTTTCTCCAGCTAGTGCAGTGCTTTAGCGTTTCAAGAGGGGCTGCGCGTCGGACCCATGCGCCGCAACGCCGGGGCCTTGTTCCGGGGGGCGGTTTCGGGCACTGTCCGCGGCGCGATTCCGGGCCGAGCGCCGCGCACGGCCCATCAGACCAGGGAGCAGCAAGCGCAAGCCATGAGCGATCAGTCCTACGATCTCGTCGTCATCGGCGGCGGGCCCGGCGGTTACGTATGCGCCATCAAGGCCGCCCAACTCGGCCTCAAGGTGGCCTGCGTGGAAAAGCGCGGCGCGCTCGGCGGCACCTGCCTCAACGTCGGCTGCATCCCCTCCAAGGCGCTGCTGCAGTCGTCCGAAAAGTTCGAGGAGACGCAGGGCGAACTCGCCCAGCACGGCATCAAGATCTCCAAGGCCGAGCTCGACCTGAACACCATGCTGGGGCGCAAGGACCAGGTGGTGAAGTCGCTCACCGGCGGGATCGAAGGGCTGTTCAAGAAGAACAAGGTCACCTACATCGCCGGCACCGGCAAGATCACCGGCGCGGGCGAGGTCACGGTCGACGGCAAGGACAAGCTCCAGGCCAAGCACATCGTGATCGCGACCGGCTCCACCCACGCCGAACTGCCGGGCGTGGAGATCGACGAAAAGAAGATCGTCTCCTCCACGGGCGCCCTGGAGCTCTCCAAGGTGCCGAAGCAGATGGTGGTGATCGGCGGCGGCTACATCGGCCTCGAAATGGGCGCGGTCTGGCACCGGCTGGGCGCGGAGGTCACGGTGGTGGAATACCTGGACCGCCTGCTGCCCGGCATGGACGGCGAGCTCGGCAAGACCTTCAAGCGCTTCCTGGACAAGCAGGGCTTCAACTTCAAGCTCGGAACCAAGGTGACCGGCGCCAGACGACCACAAAGTCCGGCGTCACCTGAGCGTCGAAGCCGCCAAGGGCCGGCGACGCCGAGGATGCAGGCCGATGTCGTGCTGGTCGCGATCGGCCGCAAGCCTACACCGATGGCCTCGGCGCGGAAGAGATCGGCCTCGAGATGGACAAGCGCGGGGTGATCCAGGTCGACGATCACTTCCGCACCAACGTCCCCGGCGTGTACGCGATCGGCGACGTCATCCCGGGCCCGATGCTGGCGCACAAGGCCGAGGAAGAGGGCGTGGCGCTGGCCGAGCAGCTGGCCGGCCACAGCGGCCATGTGAACTACGAGACCTGCCCCGGCATCGTCTACACCTGGCCGGAGATCGCCTACGTCGGCCGGAACGAGGAAGAGCTGAAGCAACGCGGGATCGAGTACAAGGTCGGCAAGTTCTACAACGCCGCCAACTCCCGCGCCCGCGCCAACGGCTTCACCGAGGGCTTCATCAAGGTCCTGGCCGACGCCAAGACCGACCGCGTGCTGGGCGTCCACGCCATGGGCCCGGAGGCGGGCAACCTGATCCACGAGGCGGTGATGGCGATGGAGTTCCAGGCGACCAGCGAGGACATGGCCCGCGCCTTCCACGGCCATCCGACCCTGAACGAGGCGGTCAAGGAAGCCGCCATGGCGGTGACCGGCAAGCCGATCCACAGCTAGGCCGACCCCCGGAATCGCGGTGAACGGGAAGCGGATTCAATGCAACGCGCGCTCGTCCCTGGCGTCGGCTGGGGTTCGGGATCTCTCGGCGCCCTGGAGTTGTTCGAGGATGTCCTCGAGGGCGTCCTGCTGCTGGCGCTCGGCCTCTACCTGCTGTCGTTCGAGCAGCCCTGGGTGCGCGACCGCCGGGCGGACTCGGAGAAGCGCTTTCCCGAGGCCGC
>JAXHMD010000004.1:0-40388 GCA_034521655.1 Rhodovibrio sp. | reverse complement strand
CCTTGGTCTTCGCTGGTGCGGTCACTTGCCCGCCTCCTCACTGTCTTCCGCTCGCAACTTGGCCACCACGTCGGAAAGCTTCTGCGCGCCTTCCGCCCGCTCGTCCGCTGTCGGCTGCCGATATTGGCGTCGCCGCTCGGCAGCAGACGGGTCATGGAAAATTACCGCGCCGACCGTGCGCCGCTCGATGCCGCCGGCCTCGGCAACGCCATGCAGCGCCTTGAGCCGCGTCCGCAGCAACGCCATGCCCTGCCGGTCCTGTTCAGCCGGCTCGTATAGCTCCGCCAGCGCGGACGGCCACCAGCGATTGCGCTTAGGATAGACGCGCACGATCCGCGTCACGCACTCCAGCGGCAGCTCTGCCAGATCCTCGGCCAGCATCTCCGCGTTGCGCCCCGCCGTCTCCGGGTCCGCCATGTGCGACGGCCAGGCCACGCGATCGCTCAGCCAACCCAACAGCGCCTGCACCTGGCTGACCTTGCTTGGCGCCAAGCGCCGGTCGATGTCGGCAAGCGCACCAGCAATGTCGTCGGCATCCGCCTCGGTGACGTTGGTGGTCCGGTATAGGACCGGCAAAAACCCGCCGTGCGCGTCCGCCTGCGATGCGATGCGGTCGACCTCAGCCTTGACCTTAACCGGCATACGCTCGCAGGGGGTTCGCGGGACGCGTTGCACGATGTCTGCCGCCTGATTCCGATGCTTGGTTAGTGCCTGCGCTGTCATCCGGCTTGCCCTCCGACATGGGTTGTTCGTTCGCCGCCTTCGCGTCGGCGACGGCTTGGGTAAAGTAGCTGAACCCGTTTGGCGGGCGCGCTTTGCGGGCCATAATCCGCTTGATGGTCGGATACACGTCGCGATCCGGGATGGCGCCGTCGTTCAGCCAGCGCCAGACCTGCCCGTTGTCCATGTAGCCGGCATAGGCTTGGTCGACGCCGATCAGTCGCCTGCACTCGTCCGCGACTTCAGCTGCATGTTCGGCTGCCACGTGCGTGCGCGTGCGCGCGTCAGCGACAGCGACATCCATTCCCTTCCCTGTTCCCTGTTCCCTGTTCCCTTCCGGGGGTGAGGGCTCACTGACTGTTCCGTGAGTCGTGGGTGAGGCTTCACTGCCCACGTCTAAGGGCCTGATTTTGCTTGGAGATGGGCGGTTGATTTTCTGGTGTTCGGTGAAGGTGCAGACGCAGCCGTAGGCTTTGCCGTCCGACCCCGTGAACAGGCGGATGTAGCCGATGTCAGATAGCTGATTAAGGGCGTCGTGAACGCTCACGGAGTCTTCACGGAGCGGGCAGCACTCGGCCTTCACCAGCTTGGGGTTGGCCCGAAAATACCCCTCGTCGTCTGCGTAGTTGAGGAGCGCTGCCGCCAGCATATGAACCTCGGGTGCAAGTTCACTCAGCTCTTCGTGCTTCCAGAAGTCCGGCTTGATCGTTCGGATACGAGCCATCAGCAACGCCCCCACTGCTCAATCGTTTTGCTGCTTTTGCTGCGGTTGCAGTGCTGGCATGCCACAGTCAGGTTCGTCTCATCATCGGTTCCACCCGCTGCCACTGGCCAAATGTGGTCAATGTCAAACGGGCTGCGCGTCACGCCACAATAAGCGCAGCGTTCCCCGTCGCGTGCCAAAATCCTTCCGCGCACAGATTTTGAAAGCGACCTACGGGCAGACGGCTTCCAGATATGCGCCGGATCGCTCCACTGTCCGTCGCTTACGGTAAAAAACCGCTCCATGACAGGGCGCATCTTACGCCATTTTTTCGTGCCTGCCTTGGCCATGCGAGCAAGCCGCAGATCGTCGTCTGGCAGGCTGCATGTTGGCGTGCGCCACGCCGCCATGAGAAGTAGCATATAGACGCCATGCTCTTCTGCTGACAGGTCCGTGGTGTCGGCAAGGTATGCGTCGGTCCAAAGCGGAAGAGCAAGAAATTCAGCCATTGTTGCGCTCTCCCCAAAAAACAACCTTATATTCCTCGCCTTCTTTCACTGTTGGATGGTCTTTAAAAAACAGCCTTACCCAATCAATGACCTGCCATTGTGCGTCCTTCGGCATACCAAGGACGTCTTTAAGCCGCTTGCGCTTAACCGTCTCCCGATATTCCTCTACGGTGCGGTTGTTCTTTGCAGCGTTGCACCGCCTACATGCAGCGACCAAGTTATCCAACTTGCCAGTGCCGCCCTTGGACTTCGGCACAAGGTGGTCAACCGTATACTGATCGTGTCCGCCGTTGGAATCGCGCTTGTATATCGCGATACCACAATACCAGCATGAACCGTCGCTGGTCGTGTTCGGGTTGACACCCGTATCTTGATGCGTCATGCTAACCTCACTCGGTTCGTTACCCGCGACCAGTGTACGTTAGCCCCGCCGCACGGTCAAACCAGCGGCGGGGCTTTCTTGTTTGGCCATGCCGTGCTTGGCACACAGCGGCGTCATGTTGGTTGCGATCACAGCCCGCCGGTCGCAGCCTTCGCGGGCGCAGACGGGCTGCTGGTGCGGCTGTGGCGTGGCGTCGGGGTGTTGAAGGTCCGGGCGGGTCATGCCGTTACCTCCACACGCACGCTGCGCGCCATACCCAACAGTAGGTCGCGGAACGGCTCGGGGGTGGCGGCGCGTTCCGCTTTGGGAAGCTGCGGCAGGCGCGTGTCGAACAGGCCGATCTGATGCGTGCCCTGGCCGCGGCGCCAATCCAGCGGCGCTGGCGGCTGTTCGCCGCGATACAGCAGCCACGTTCGCTTGCGTGCGCGATGTCCATAGGCGGCCTGGTCGACCTCCGTGACCCAGTCGCCTTCGATCGTCTGCTGCCACCAGCAGCCAACGGGTTCAGGAATCCCGTGGAAACGAAACGCCCGTGTTTCGGCCGGATGCTCAAGCACACCACCGAAGCGGCGCACGGCTGAAAGCGCCGCCGCAAAGCATCCGCCGTCGTCGTTGATGGCAAATCCCCACCGCTTGTGGTTGACCGCGCTCAACTGGTGCCAACGATCGCACGGCGGGTGCGCCACCACCGGCCACGGCCCGTCATAAAGCCGCGCGTCGCGATCCTTGTCCCAGACGTCCACGCCCGGCAGACCAGCGTAGACACCGTTGCGATCGACGTAGAGGGCGGCGACCGTCATCATGCCACATCCCCCTGCCGCTCCAGCCGCGCCAGCCACATCGCCAGCATCCGCGAATGTGCGACCCGCTTTGCGCGCCGGCCTACCAGCAGCTCTCGCTTGGGAACACCGCTGGCGTCGGCCACGGCGTCCAGGATGTCGCGCGCGGTCAGCTGCTGCCGCGTGGCGACGTGCAGCCAGTCCCGGCGACGGGGCGTGGCGACGTGCAGAATATCGCGGGGCATGGCCTAGCCCTCCACGCGGGCAAGCGCCCGCTCGGCAATGCTGTCGGCCAGCGCGTCGCTTTTGCGGCTCAGCAGCGAGCCGGTGGTCGTGTGCATGTCGATTGCGTCACACGCGGCGCGCAGCGACATCCGGCGGCGCAGCGCCTTCACGAGCGCGCACCGCGCCAGGCACGTCTGCGGATCGCGCTTCGTGTGCGCCTCGGCCGTGCAGAGATCCGCCGCCGGCACGTTGCCGATGGCCGCGACGGCGGCGACGACTTGCGAGGGCCCGTCGTCGGCCTTGGGCTCGGCCTGCTCGGCCTGCATCGGCTGTGCGCTGTAGGCGTATGCAACGCCGGCACCGTTTACGAACTCAGTCGGGTGATAGCCCAGCTTGCGCGCCTTGGTCGCCGGGCTCATGCGGCTCCAGTCGACCTTACTCATGCTGTCGGTGGTCATTCCGACACCTCCCGTTGCATCATTGTTGACCACGCGCCGTGACTGCTCGGCATCGGCTCGGCGATGCCGTTGACGAACGTCCAGCCGGCGGCGAGGTAGGCGAGAAATCCGTAAGTTGGGCGAAGATGATGTCCGTTTGCATCAGCCGAGCCCCTCCAAGTCCACTTGTTCGGGTCTGGGCGCCGGCGACTGCGTGAACATATCGGGCTACCGATACGCCTCGCGAATGCGCTCACATGCGATGTCGAAATAGCCGGGGTCGATCTTGATGCCGATGAACCGCCGGCCTAGCTTGGCGCAGGCAACGCCCGTGGTGCCGGAGCTTATGAAGGGGTCGCAGATGGTGTGCGCGTCAACAAATAACCCAACCAGCCTCTTCTTAACTTCAACAGGTTTTTCATTCATATGGTGACGCAAATGTCTGTTAAACCCTTCACCAGGGCTTGCCGTGCGCCAAACGTCACCGTCACGGCAAAACTCTGCTGAGTTGCCGCGCCTTTCGGCTTGCGACTTTGACCACTGGTCATCACTTCTTTTTCGCACGATATGCTTTCCGTCTAACTTATCACCCCAAATTGCAATGTGTTGACTCTCCCTTGGTATGGTCCCGCCCCTTGAGGCGTGCGCGTTTGTTGGCCACCAGCAAATCCATTCGTCTGGCAATTTGTTAAGTGTTAAAACATAATTTGCCAAAGTTTCAGGATATACAAAGCAAGCCAGCCCTAAGCCTTTTCTTAGACACATCTGTAGTATAGTGCGAACCGCCGCATCATTGTCCGTGGCGTATGCTTTTGTCCCATACGGAGGATCAGTCACCACGGCGTCCACACCCTCAAGCGTCGGCAGCACGTCCAGGCAATCGGCCTGGATCAGCCGGCAGTCGCCTATCGTGACTTCGCGCTGGATGGTCATGCCGCCTCCTCGTAGCTGATCCAGTCCAGCATGGGCGCGCCAACGCGGCTGTGGTCGAACACGAACCAGGCGAAAGCCATCATCCGGCCGCCGCCTTCGCCCGGCTCCACACGCTTGCCACGGGCGAACGGGACGCGGTTCGAGAACACGTAGACCCGGGCCAACGGCGCGCTGGCGAACAACCGCTTGCGCGGCCCGCTCTCCAGCCATTGCAGGCGTGCGAAGATCGCCACCTTGCCGGTCGTGATCTCCAGCGCGTGTTCGGCGAACGGCTGCGCCAGCTTGAACGGCGGATTGCAGACAACGTGATCGACGCGATCGTTGCGCTGTTGCAGGAAGTCCACGCCGCCGGGCGCGTAGCCGCGCTCGTGCAGGTCGCTAGACTTCACGCGCCAACCCCATTCAAGCATCGGCTGCGACACGCCGCCGAAGCCGCAGCAGGGATTTCACACGTCGCCCGGGAACGCTTCCTTGCGCAGCAGCGGGATTGTCGCGCCCGGCGGCGTTGGATAGAAGTCGTCCGCGTGCCGCTCAGGGCTCGGCACCGTCATGCGCTGGAACGCGGTCAGGTGCTGGCGATCGCTCATGCCTGCGCCCCATCGACCAACGGCGTCACCGTCACCTCGACGCGCGGCCGATCGCTGTACGCCTTCACGCACCGCTGGTCGGCGACCTGGCTGTCGTCGCCGTAGACCACGCTGTTGAGCGCGTCCTTGACGACCTTCACGAGGTTGTCCGCGTCCGGCTTCGACGTGTGGTGGACCTGCCCCTCAAGCGCCATCCGGCGGCGGTACTTCGGCCAGGACTTCGGCACCGGCATGTACGCGACGACCCACAGGCGCACCGGCCCGGTCATGGGCGCGGCACCGCGCAGCTGCTCGGTCGCGCGCAGGTAGATCAGGTGCGAATACTGCCGGACGTTGGCGGGCGTGAAATGCTGGCGCCCGTTGTGCCGGCTGCGCGCCCACGGCACCGGCTTGCCCTCAACGGTGAAGGTCAGGGCGTCGGTCATGCCGCCTGCTCCTGCGACAAACAAATGTGTCGCCACAGAAATTCCGGCACCGATTGAGCTGGATACCACTCTGCACACCCGCGAACGTGCTCGGTGTAGAAGCACTCGTGTATCGCAAGCTCAGTGAGGTGTGTAGCTGGACAGCAGCCCTCGATCGTCGTACGCGCGCCGACTTGTCGCGTTAGCGACTTTGCCCGCTTTGTCGGGTTTTGAGAGAAGCCGATCTTTACAAGCGTCGGCCTGGCTTCACAGCGCGCAAAATACAAGCTCCCGAACACGCGGGAATCAGGCTTTGTTATTAAACCGCCCCATTCCCGCAGGGCAGCATCAACGCCTGTCTGTTCGACCGCCGTCACGATCTTATCGGCGTACGCCCAAGGCGCGCGCAAAATGCGGCATATGGCCGTTTTTGCCCGGCGCTCTTCTTCTTGGTCGTCGCTTGCATTTGATGCGACCCGGCCAAGCGCGCAGTGGTACAAGCGCGCACGCAGATCGGCTGGGCTTGGCGTGCCAGCAGCCAACATCAGCTTTAATCCGCGCATCTGTCGCGAATTTGCCATGCGCTGCCTAGCGTTAGCCTCAATCTCGCCGATCATGCCGCTTGATCCGTCGACCCGCCGCCGGTAGCCGCGCCGCTATCCGCGACCGGCTTATCGTCGCCCTGGCCGCCGGCGAACATATCGCCCTGCTGTCGGTCGCCGTTGACGTAGGCCTGCGCCTCTCGGTCCATCTGTTCGATCTGCTCGACAAGATCGCCGTCCATCCACGGCTGATTGTCGTCGTCGCCGGGCAGCTGTTCGCGGACGTGCGGGGTGTTGAGCGTGACCGGGCTGTTGGCGCTTTCGACCGACCGCTGTAGCGTGACGACGAGCCCGCGCCGCTCATCGGACTCGTGGTTGATCGAGACGCCAATTACCGACGCCTCATCAAGCCAGCTTTCCGGCAACTCAAGCAGCCGGCCCGCCAGCGGCTTGAACCCCTGGAACACCTCGGAAAAGCTGTTGCGCGGCGTGTCCGTGCATTTCAGCTTCGTCTCGCGCGTGCTCGACAGCCCTTCCTCAGCGGTCCAGCGGATTTCGACATCGCCCTTGGCGTGCTTAACCTTCGTGACTTTCATTGCCGCACCTGTGCTTTGCGCTGAAAAAGCCCCGGCGGCGGGCTGCGGTTGGCCCGTCTGACCCGCCGCCGGGGAGGTAGAACGCTCATGAAGGGCGTTCCCGGATACTCCGGCCGCTTCACAATTGGCCGACGCCTCCGAGGCGGGCGTGTTCCATGTGCCGTTGCGCTCGGCTTCCGCGCGCTCGCCCTGCGCCTCCAGCCAGCCGTCGACCCACGCCTGACCCTGCGGCGTCGTAGTCGGGTACGGCTTGCGCGAGCCGGAAAGGCCGTCGCGAAACGCCTGCCGGCCTTCCTCGCGCGCTTGGTCGATGGTGACTGCGAGCGCTTCCATCACACCGTCTCGCGATCACGGGCCATCGGCAGCCGCTGATCCCAGATCTCGCCGTCAAGCATGCGGCCGGCGGCTTTCTTGCCGACGCGGTACATATCTCCACCGCGATCCCCGAAGGGACAAAGGCAGCTGTCGATCCAGTCCGTGCCGGCGTGAAATTCGCCGTAGCGACATTCCTGCAGATCGTCTTGGTCCCGGCCATCGGCCGGCGCCCATTCACCCCACTGCTTGAAGTGGAACGCGACCCCGGCGGCCTGGCACTGGTCGCGCAGCTTGCGCACCCAGTCCGGGTGCATCGGCCGGGCCTTGGGCCCGCTCTCCCCGCCGGCGATCACCCAGTCCAGGCGTTTCGCCGGCGCCTGCCAGGTGTCCGGCTCGCCGTGCCTGCCGTTGACGACGTCGAGGTGGGTGCCGCCGCCGCCGATGAAGTGCAACCAGACCAGGTCGATCCCGCCCAGCAGCGGTTCGGCCGACAGGAACCGCCGCGCGGCCCGCGCCATCAGCAGGTCGGGGATCCGCGCCTCGGCCGTCTTCTGGTCCTCGGCCGAGACGCCCAGGTAGACGTTGGGCAGGGGCCATGGCATGCCCAACGGGAACGCCTTGCGGTAGGGATGGCGGTCGCCAAGCGCTTCTTTACCGACGCTGCCCATCGCGTTGTAGACCTCTTCGTAGGTGCAGCGCTGGCGCGGCGGCGTCTGGTCCAAATACGCCCGCGCCCGCGCGATCCGCTTGGTCAGCACCAGGAAGGTGTGCTGCGGCGCCAGCGCCATCACCGCGAACATCTCGTCGATCCATTCGTCGGGGTGCCCCTCGTAGAACAGGTCGGTCATGGAGCAGACGAAGATGTAGCGCGGCCGGCTCTGGCGCAGCGGCGTGACCAGGCGGTCCCGGTCCAAGAACATCCGCACCTTGCCGGCGTCCTGGGCGGCGTAGCGTACCGGGTTTTGCAGCCGCGGCTGCAGCCGCTCGGCATAGCAGTTGCGGCAGCCGTCAGAGACGCGCGCGCAGAAGTGCCCGACACCGCCCGTCTCCAGGTTCTCCGCCCGGATCGGGTTCCAGCTATCGTCGGTCCACTCGATCTTGGTCTTGCCCATCAGTTGATCTCCTGCTGCTCGGCCTTGACGGCCTGCCGCGCCCGCCGCGCGGCGTGACGCATATCCTGATACGCCCGCTCGCTCGCCACGCCCGGCGTCTCACGCGCCACGACGTACCGGCGGACGGCCCGGCGCAGGGCGTCGTCGGGGTCGGTGTTGGTGCGGTCGGTGGTCATCAGCGCCGCTCCCGCCTCGTCACGCCACGATACGGCCCGCACGCGTAGTGCCGGCCCGCGTGGTCGTGGTTGTCCTTGTCCCGCATCATCCGGCGGTAGCCGTCCGCGATCATGGCGGCGACACCGCAAATAGCGATGATGGCGCAGAGGATGAGAACGGCGTGTAGGGCGTTGGGGTCCATCGTTATGCCTCGGCTGTTTCCTTGGGCTTGCGACGCCAGACTGACCAGCCCGGCTGCACTCCTTCGGACACGTTGTGTCGGCCAGCAAATGCTCGCTGGTATTTCAGCCGCAAATTTCGCGTGCAAACGCCAAATACGGTATGAACGCCGGCATTGTGGTCCCACGCCCAAAGCTTGACGCCAAATTTAAACGATGGCCGCCTGCCAGCGTTGCGGTCCTGCCACCACCACTCCGGCAACAAGGCTACGACCGTGCCCCGGCAGTGAAGCCAGATACCGCAGCATTGAAATGCTGCGTAGGCGCATTGTCGTTCGACAACCAACCGCATCGTGTTGCCTCCTAGGCGACGTTGGGCGCGTCTTCGCGCGGGTACACGTCCGGGCGGAGCGTATGCCGCGGCACGCCGCTCATCTGCTCGATCGTGAAAACGTGCTCAACGGGAATGCGCGACCATGCGTAAATCGCTTGTCGCGTGATGCCGAGCTGTCGGGCCAGCGCGGAGACGCCGCCCGCGCGCTGGATTGCTTTTAGCATGGTGGGGTCGCGCTTCATGTTTCGCACACTAGGACGGGCTGTGTACCGCTGTCAATACAAACTTGCTGACAAAACGTGCTTGACACCGTAGGAAGGCCGGGCTTACGTTTTGCGTGTCGCCGGCCACGAACCCAGCGGCCCGCGCCGGGCGGACCCCGGCACCATCCGGCAACGTTTACGAGCAGCCGGCGGCGGTTTGGTCCCTCCGGCCGCCGCCGGCGCCCTGCCGACAGGGAGGCACACCCGCCATGCAACAAGAGGCCACCCGCGACGACGTGCAGCTGTTTGCCCAGGCGGTCAAGCACCTCGGCTACCGGCGCAACGTCAGCACCGGCCGCACAGTGCCGCTGCCGCCGAACGCCGACGACACCGTCGCTACGTATAAGCACCGCGACACCGGCCGGCGGGTGTGCGTCTGGCCGGTCACGACCGACGAGCAGGTGGCGAGGGTTGGCGCGGTCGCCGACTGCCACGGCTTCACGTTTGTCCAGTTTGGCCGGCCGGAGGTGCGGAAAGACGGTTTGCACCCTCACTATAACGACCGTTGCGCCGCTGGGCATTTTAAGCAGCCGGGCGACATTTGCCGGATCTGCATAGCCGCAACGCAGGCACGGGCGGATGCCGGCCGCACGCCGCTGCAAGTCGACGCCGACGCCAAACCCGCTCGGCTGCGCACGCTGGCGCTTGAGGCGGCAAACAACGCCGCAGCGGCTATCACGCGCGACGCCGCTCACATGTATCACGAAGATGCAGAAGCCCTGTCCTACGGCGCGGCGTGCGTTGAGGCGCAGTCCCGGCGGAGGGCGTAGGCGATGGCCGATTTGTCAGCCGCCCAATACCTGCTCGGCAGCCTGGCGATCGCCATCGGCATGTTTGCCGGCTGCTGGGTGCTACCAATCCTGATGGGGATGCCGTGATGGCCGATAAGACGATGCCGACGCGCGGGCAAGTGAGCGAAGCCGCAGACGTCGTGAACGTGGTCGCGAGCTACGTCCATTGCTTCGGCGACGAAAACACATGGTCTGCTGCGCAGATCGCCGATTTCATCCGCCGCGACCTGGGCCGGCCCGATCAAAAAGACGCGCTGGCAGAGGCGATTGGCACCGCCGCCTATGAGGTCGCGCAGATGAGGTACGACTCGGTTGAAGCCACTGCTGGTTACCCGAGGGCACTGCGGGTTCTTGAACAACACATTGGCAAAGCGTGGGTAGAAAAGATCCTGCGTGAAGGCGTCACCCGCGTCGCCGGCAAGGAGGGCGACGATGGCCAGTAAGCACGAACTCCTGACCGACCTGTGCCTGCTGATCGACGACGCCAACGGCCCGGACCAAGAGATCGGCTGCCGCGTCACCTACACGTTCCAGCCCGGCTGCCGCGCCTACACCCCGCGTGGCGAGTATGCGCCGACCGAGCCGCCGGAGCTGGACATGGTGGAAGACGTCAAGATCGAGGTGCAGGCGGGCACGGACGAGCAGGGCCGACCGGTATGGCAGAGGCTCGCCCCGGTCGCCCTGCACGATCGGCTGGCCGCGCATTTCGAGGAACACCCCGAGGGGCTGATCGAGCGCGCGAAGGAGGCGGCATGACCCGCATCAAGATTGAGGATGAAAAGCACTGGCACTGGCTTCGCCGCGAGCACGTCGGCGCCAGCGAGGTCGGCGCCTTGTTCGGCGTCCACCCGCAGATCACCCGCTGGGAGTTGCACCACATCAAGGCGGGCACGCTCGACGCGCCCGATCTGAGCGACAACGAGCGCGTCACCTGGGGTCAAATCGTCGAGCCCGCGATCGCCGCTGGGGTCGAGCGCATCCACGGCTGGTCGCTGCAAGCCGTGCACGTCTACCACAGCGACGACGCTGGCTTAGGCGCGACGCTCGATTACCGGCGAATCAAGGCCGGCGACAAGAACGGCCCGGTCGATATGAAGAACGTCGATGGCCTCGTGCGCCGCAACTGGGAGGGCGACAAGCCGCCGCTGCACCTCCTGTTGCAAATCCAGGCGCAGATGGCGCTTACCGGCGCTAAGTGGAGCGCGCTCGCCTGCCTGATCGGCGGCAACGAGCTGGAGGTCCACGAGTACGACCGGCACCAGCCGACGATCGACAAAATCAAGCGCGAGGTGACGGCGTTCTGGCAGGAGGTCCGCAACGGCACGCCGCCGACGCCGGACTTTACCCGCGACGCCGCGCGCGTGGCCGAACTCTACAGCGAGCCGGCGCCGCGGACGGTCGACCTCAGCGGCCACAACCGGATCACGCAGTTGCTGGAAACCGAGCGGCTGGCGAGCGAGCGCAAGAACCAGTGGGACAAGGCGCAGACGGCGGCCAAAGCCGAGATCCTGGACGCGCTCGGCGATGCCACGCACGCGCACCTGCCGGACGGCCGTGTCCTTGAGGTCGGCGTCGTCAACTACAAGGCCGCGACGATTGAGAAACCGGCCGGCAGCTACCGCAAGACGCCGAAGGTCCATGACGCCGATAAGGCTGAATTGCCGGAACACAAGAAGAAGTCGGCGCCTCAGCCGAAGCCCAAGACGGATTTTAACGCCACCCCACCCGCATTTTAGGAGCGCCCTCATGGCAGGAGAAGATGCCGTGGCCAGCATGGGCCACAACAACCCGCCGACCAACGCCGAGGCCCTGCAACAAAGCCTTGGCGAGCGTCACGCTGACGTTCTTCGCCGGCGCGATGAGCTGCTATCCGCCGCCAGCCGGATGCCGGAGACAGTGGACGAAAGCACGGCCGGCAAGGTCAGCGATTTTATCAAGCAACTGACTGCTTGCCGGAAAAACGTTGAGTCCGCCCGAACCGCTGAGAAAGAGCCGTTTCTGGCGGGCGGTCGCACGGTCGACGGGTACTTCAAGCCGGTGGTGGAAAGCCTTGACCGCGCCAAGAAAGACGCGCAAGCGCGGCTGGACGCGCACCTACGCGACAAGGCCGAGCGCGAACGCCGGCAACGCGAGGAAGAAGCCCGCCGAGCGCAGGAAGAATGGGATCGGCGGAAACAAGCGGCGGAGGCTGCGGCCCAGGAGGTCGCCGGAGGCGAGGATCTGTCGGCGATCAATGCTGAAATCGAGCGGCTTGAGCAATTGCAGCCGGCCGAGCGCGCGGAGCAGATGGAGGTCGCGACCAAACTGGCCGTGCTGCGCGGCAAAAAGGCGGCGCTGACCCACGCCGAAGAGGCCGGCGAAGCGGAACTGAAGAACGCCCAGGCTGAGGCTGAAAAGGCGCAACGAAAGGCCGATGCGCTGGTGGCCGATATGAGCCGCACGCGGTCGGACTTTGGCAGCGTCGCCAGCCTGCGCGAGGTCTGGACCTACGACAGCCTGGACCGCGCCGCGCTCGATTTGGAGGCGCTGCGCGAGCATCTGCCGCAGGACGCGCTCGACAAGGCGGTGCGCTCGTTCATCCGGGCCGGCGGCCGGGAGCTGGTCGGCGTCCGCATCTACAGCACTACGACCAGCGTCGTCCGATAAGGCGAAGCTACCCGACAAGCAGAAGGAGAGTGCCTGATGGCCACCCAGACCGCCCCCGCCAAGCAGGATCAGATGAAGGCCGTGCGCCAGCAGCTGGGCCAAATGCGCCCCGAACTCCAGAAGGCGCTGCCGGCGCACGTCAGCGTCGACAAGTTTGAGCGCGTCGTCCAGACGGCGATCAACCAGCAGCCGGATTTGATGGACTGCACCCGCCGAAGCCTGTTCGGCGCCTGCGTCAACGCCGCCCAGGACGGCCTTCTGCCGGACGGCCGCGAGGGCGCGATCGTCAGCTTCTACGACAAGAAGGCCGGGGCGAAGCTGGCGCAGTGGATGCCAATGGTCGCCGGTGTGCTGAAGAAGGTGCGCAATAGCGGCGAGCTGTCCAGCATCAGCACGCAGGTCGTCTGTCGAAACGACCACTTCGACTACCAGCTCGGCGACGAGGAATACATCGACCACAAGCCGGAGCTGGCCGACCGCGGCGACATCATCGCAGCCTACGCGATCGCTAAGCTCAAGGACGGCTCGACGATGCGCGAGATCATGGGCCGCGACGAGATCGAGCGCGTGCGGTCGGTGTCGAAGTCCAAGGACAACCCGGCCGGGCCGTGGATGAACTGGTTTGGCGAGATGGCGCGCAAGACGGTCCTGCGCCGGCTGTCCAAGCGGCTGCCAATGTCGACGGACCTGGAGCGGGTCATGCACCGCGACGATCCGATGTACGATCCGGGCGGACAACAGCAGGTCGCGGCACCGCGAGCCAGCGCATCAAACAAGCTTGACGCTTTCGCCGCCGGCCCGCAGCCGGAGCCGCAGACCGCCGCGCAGACGCAGCCCGCTGCCGATCAGGCGCCGGCCGAGGAAGCACCCGCCGGCCCGGCGCCGGACGACACCCAGGACGCCGAGGTCGTCGAGGACGGCGAAACCGCCGGGGCCGTCGCGGCAGCCGAGAGTGACCTGATCGGCGGCGATCAGCAGCAGACCGGCGGCGGCAAGGAGGCCAACGCAAAGCAGGCCGGCAAGGGCAAGGCGAAGCAGCAGACGTCCGCCGCCGACGCCGGCGCCCCGTTCGTCCTGACCTACCTCGACCTCACCCAGCACCGCTACGACCGCCAGGCTGCCTTTGAGACCGACCTGACGGCCGCGCTCCAGAACGCGCCCGACAGCGACCAGGCGGCGGACCTGTGGTCGGCGAACCAGGAGGAGGTGCAGCGCCTCCAGCAGCACGCGCCGGAGAAGGCGCACGCGATCTTTGAGGCGTACCAGGCGACGCAGCCGGAGGCGGAGTGATGGCGGGCGCTGGTCGAGGCGTGCCGGTCGACCGTGGACACGACGCCGCTGCTGCCGAAGCAGGAGCCAGAAAAGGGGAGTGGGTGATGAGTGACGCCACAACGGAAAACCTGGACGCGGTGATCGCGCAGGCGAAGCAAGATCCGGCGGCGCTGGACGACTGGCACCTGAGCGCGTTGCGCTCCGTGCGTGACCGCATCGCGGAGCTGGAGGCGCGGCTAGACGAACAGGAGATGTTTGAGGGCGAGGCGCTACAGGGCCACGACACGCAAGAGGCCCGCGCCGAAGAACTCCAGGCCGAGTGCGAGCGGTTGCGGGCAGCGCTCCAAGAGGGCGTCCGACGCTGCGGCAAGTGCCACGGCACCGGCGAGATCACCGAGGGCCCGGCTATGACGAAAGCCCACTGCCATGCCTGCGCGCCGATGCGTGCTGCCCTCGCCGCCGACCAGCAGAGTGAGCATGCTGACCCCGACTATCTCAAAGCCTACAGCGAAGGCTACTTTGACGCGGGCGTAGATGCTGCCGCCGCCGACCAGCAGGGTGAGCGCGAGGACGACTGGCTCCACAAAGAGTGCGTGTCCTGCCGGCAGCCGTTCCGAGGGCCGAAAGATCAGTGGCGGTGTGACCGCTGTGGTGATGACACGGCGCAGGGCAAAGGCGAGGACGGCATGACCGACGTGTCATGGGAGCGGCAGCTTAAGCGGACGCGCGACGATGCGTGGAACGCGGCGCTGGATGAGGCGGCGCGGCTGGTGCTACAAATGAGCTTCACACACTCGCCGTCCGAGAAAGCCAAAGCCATCCGCAGCCTAAAGCGGGGCACGCCATGACCGTCTACGTCGACGACCACCGCGCGCCCTACGGCCGGATGAAGATGTGCCACATGGTCGCCGACAGCGACGCCGAGCTGCACGCGATGGCGGATCGCATCGGCGTCGCCCGTCGGCACTACCAGGGCGACCACTACGACGTCTGCTGGTCTAAGCGCGCGCTCGCGATCAAGGCCGGAGCGGTTGGTGTCCGGCTGCGCACGCTCGGCTGTATGCGCTTGCTGCGCCGGCAGCGTGGAACGCGAGCCTACCCGGCGCTGGACGAGGTGCTGGCGTGGCAGCGGGAGCCAATGCCGAACCCGAGGAGCACCACACCATGACCACGCGCGAGCACGTCTACTGGCAGTACCGACGGATGTACCATCATCCGGGGACGCCGCTTTTTCTCGGTATGGTGGCGGTTTTGTCCGTCATGGCCACCCTGCATTCCGACGCCGGCTCGCTGCTCGCGTTTGGCGCCGCGATCATCGTCTACGGCCCGGTCTATGTCTCCGGCCTGCCGAGTGCCCGCGCCGCGCAGAAGCTGGACCGAGAGGACACCACGCCATGACCGCCCTGCCCGAGCTACCGACAGAAGGAGCACAGCCATGACCGAGAGTAAGCCCAGCGTGAAGCTGGTGAGCGAGCAGATGACTGACGATCAGTTGGCTGCGGCCAGCGGCGTCGAGATGCACCCCGGCGGATGGCACAAGGGCGACGATCTAGGCGATCGTATGGCCGAGAATGCTGGGCTGCCGGCGTAGGCGCCGCCCCGACCGAGGCAACGGAGGCGCTGCGGGCGTTGCAAGGTTTTATTTGACCTTGGCCAGAAACCGTCTCTATCACTGTTAGCGCTGCGGCGCGCGAACCAAGAACGCAAGACCGAGCCGCCGGCGTTCTCTGCCTGCGGCGCGTGGGGCATAAGCGACTGGTACATGGCCATGAGCGGCGAGACCGGCGAGCTGGCGAACCTGCTGAAGAAGGTGCAGCGCGGCGACGTGTCCCGCAATGATCCGCGCATTGCAGACGAATTCGCCGATGTTCTAATTTATCTCGACCTCCTAGCCGCAGAGATGGGTGTAAACCTTTCCGAAGCCGTCACGTGCAAATTTAATCAAACATCGGAGAAGGTTGGATCAACGGTGTTTTTACGCACAGAGGCGGACTGGCGACCGATAGCGACGGCACCGCGCGACGGTACGCAAATCCTTATCTGCCCAGAAAGCGAGGCGCCGTTTGTCGGATATTGGGCCCATGTAGGACGTTTTACTAGCACGCCAGAAATGTGGTTGGGCCATCATCTTGGCGCCCACAAAGACCACGACATTTTGGGCTGGATGCCCCTACCCGCCCCGCCGACAGACCCGAACGCGAGCGAGGGGTGAGTGATGGCCCTATTCGATGACGCCGGCCGCCCCAAGTACACTGAGCCTCAGACCTTCCGCGATCGCGTTGCCTACGCCATCGCCGCCCACGACATTCAGGGGTGCGAAGGTCGGCTCGAAGATGACGAGCTGGAAGGGCTCGGCATGCTGATCCGCGCTGTTGAACGACGATGCGGCAGTACAAAGGCCGTGGCCGGGTTTCTGGGCGTTCCGCAAAAAGCGGTGGAACGGTACTACTGGGCTGTGTGGCGTCTAGCGCGCGACGACCGCACACTGCGCGATCCAGATGACCAGGCCATCGCCCGCGCTGAAGTGACCATGCTAAGCTGGCCTGACTATCGCCGTGTCGCGGACGCGGCTGTAAGCGTGCTTATAGAAGATCCGCGCGCCGGCAAGCAGATGATGCGGGACGGCGAACCTACAGACCCGAACACAGGCCGGTCTACCTGACCGGCGGGAGGATGAGATGGACAAGAGCTACTTTAACGCTATGCTGCGCGACGCCAAAAAGAAGGGCGCCTGCCAAACGCACGGACTGTGCGTAAACGGCTTAGGACCGTGTGCGAAGTGTCGCCGCACCGATGACGAAATCAGTCAGGCCAGCCGTGAAGCACGAAAACGACAGGTGACGGCCATGTGGATTGACGAAACAGTTACCTGGGGCCGGCGCAGGCCGACAGCATCACCGCCACCACGGCGACGACGATGCCGATCGTGACGGCGCGCTTGTACGCTTTCACCCACTCCACGGCGAGCTGAACGTAGGCGGCGCCAGCCATCATGATCTTGGCAAAGGTGTTCATCCGATCCTCGCTACTGTTGCGGCGCGTGCCCGGCGCCGTCGTCCACGGCCAGGACGTACCAGTCGGCCAGCGCGTCGCCGACGCACGGCCGCCATTCGCGCGCGTCCGCGGCCTCGGCCACACACTTCAAAAACGCCGACGCGTAGTCGGGGGCCGGGCAGCTACTCACCACCTCGCCGGCGCTCTGCTGCGTCGCGCAGGCGGTCAGCGAGATCCCCAGGATCGCGAGGGCGATCAGCCCAGCGCTGCGCCCGCCGCTTGGCCGCATCGGCTCGCTTCTCCGCTGCGTCACGTCGCACCTCCTCGGCGCCCAGCGCCTTCAGGTTCTGCCGCCGGCGCCAGTCGTTGAACGCCTGGACGGCCGCGGCGAGGAGCCGCTTCAGCAGATCCCCGCCGATCGCCTTGAAGATCGCGGCCACGGGTTACTTGCCGGCCGTCTGCCGGTCCGTCTCCGGCGTGTCGACCAGCGTCCGCACCCACTGCCGGACCTGGTCCTCGGTCACGCCCGCTTGGCGCAGCCATTTGGGCGCTTGGCTGACGACGTAGTTGGTGGCGTCGGCAACCTTCTTGTTCTCGATCTCGATCGCGGCGATGGACGAGTTCGTGGCGATGCCCTTCGCCCGCTTCTCGGCGTAGTCGACGCCCTGCTGGACGATGCCCTGCAGGTTGGCGACCAGCTGACTCGACTTGTTGATGCCGATGAGATCCGCGCCCTGCTTGATCGCCCAGCCAACGACGACGGAGAGGACGGTCGCGACGATCGGCACGAGGTACTCCGCGAGCAGCGGGCCGAAGCTGATCTCGCCGCCGTCCTGGGCGAGCGCGGCCGGCGGCATCGCGGTCACGGCGGCGGCGATCACGACGGCCGCGAGCAGGCCGTAGGCGAGCGCATCAAGGGTCTTGGTCAGGCGGTTCATCGTGTGAGTCCTCCTTGGTTGGACATGAAAAAGCCCGGCGTCTGCCGGGCGTGCGTGGGGCGCTACCTGCGCGAAAGCGCGCCTACGTGACAATTTGCGTGGTGCCGGTGTTGACACGTGCGGTGCCAGCGGTTACATTAAGATTGTCAGCAACGACGAATCACGGAGCAACCGCCATGACCGACCAAATCACCGACATCCACGAAGCCGAGCAAATGATCCGCGACAACCGTCGTGAAATTGGCGCAGACGCACTGGCAGCGGATGTGCGCAAGTGTTTCGCGTGCCGCAAAGCCGATGTAGACGAAGACGGCGATATTTGGATTGCTGATCCTCAAACCGGGCACTGGCTGGGCGGCGACGACAAGCTGCGCTTCGTCAATTGGAACCTTTTGCGATGACCCCCACGGAGTTTGCCCGCCTCACCGCAGCTTGGCCGTCGATGTCCGCAGCGGCGACCGACCTTTGCATCACGCGCCAGTCGGCGTATCGCTACCGGGATGGCGGACGTCCGGTGCCGGGGTCGGTCGCGCGGCTGCTGCGAATTCTTTACGCGCACCCGGAGTTGCGGGCGGCTTAGCCGTCGCCGCTGTGCGTGTGCAGCACCGCCAGCCGGTAGGTGTCCAGCAGCCGGCGGAGCCAGCCCTTGCCGAACACGCCGAACTTGCCGAGCGACGTGTAATGGAGCCCGCGGTAGACGGTCAGGTCGCGCAGCAGCCGGTCGCGGTCGGCGTTCATCGCCGCCTGATGCGTCTGCGGGCCGAAGATTCCGTCAGCCTTGGCGCCGGCGGCCCGTTGCAAGAACCGGACGGCGCGGGTCACGCCCTGGTTCACTGCCGCGTCGAACACAACTAGATCGACACCGTCCGGCAGCCGGTGGCACCCGGCCTCGCGCCAGTAGAGCGCGCGGTAGATTCGCATCGCCTCCTTGCGGGTCAGCTCGCGCAGCCGATCGCGGGTTTTGGGTCCGTCGACCAAGTCCGCGTCGACCGCGCGCTTGAAGGTGGCGAAGGTGACGCCGAGCATCGTCGCGCCGCCGGGGTCGTCGGGGTGATCCGACCACGTCCCTTCAACGTCGAAGATGTGTGGGATCGCGTCTTCAAGGTGCATCTTCACTGCCCCGCGAATGGTTTGAGGATCTTGGTTAGGTTCGTCTTGACCGCCAGGCCGGCGAGCAGCAGGCCGATCACGCCAAGCGTGAGCACCTTCGTCGCCGTCGTGAACGCGGTGCTACGGATGGTGCGCAGCGAGTTCGCCAGCCCGCGGAGGTCGTCGATGTCCCGGCGGGCCTCACCGTTTTCTAACCCTAGTTCTGCGAGCGCCTGCCGGGCGCCTTTGTGCGCCGCGTCCTCCAATAGGACGTACATCTGGTGGTTGCTGATTACGACATCGCGCACATCGGCGCGGTCGCGGCTTCCTTCCGGCACGTCTCGACCTTCGGTCAAAGGTCCCCCGCCAGGGTTTGAGGCACGAAAAAGCCCGCTCGGCAGCGGGTATAGTCGGCGGCGAGCTACCCCGGCCAGCCGGACGTTTCGTCAATCGCTTCCACGTCCGACGTGCTGGCCGCCGCCTCGACCGCTTGCAGCAGCGACAGGCGGCGCTCGCGGGCCCGACGGCGGTAGGTACGCCCGGCGTCGCGCAGGCTGGCCAGATCGGCCTCAGACAGCGTGTGCGCGGCGCTGTTGGCGTCCAAGACCGTCACACTCACCCCGTCCTGTTTGGCGACCTCGTGCAGCTCAACCAGCGTATCCCGGCCCGCGTCGGTCGCCGTCCAGCGGGTGCCGTTCCAGGTAACGCCACGGCGCAGGCATGCGACGTAGGCATTATTCACGGCCTCGGCCGCATCGGCGCGGCGTTCGGCCATTGTCAGGCTCGGGGCTGGCGGTCGAAGCTCCGCGCCGTCCCAGGTCCAGCCAACTGCAACCGAGTGGCTTTGGCTCACGTCGACGCGCGTTTCTCCACCCGGCGGCTGCCACGTTTCGTCCGGCGCCGCGGCGACGTTGACGACTTTGCCTGACTCTATGAGCACCGCCTTCACCACACGTACTCCCGCACGATCACCAGGCCGGACGTACCGGCGCCGCCGGTGCGTGTAGAGCCCTGCGACGGGCCGTTGCCGGCACCTGAGCCACCGCCGCCTTGCCCGTTCCCGTCGCCGCCGTCGT
Source organism: Rhodovibrio sp. (assembly GCA_034521655.1). Classification (GTDB taxonomy): domain Bacteria; phylum Pseudomonadota; class Alphaproteobacteria; order Kiloniellales; family Rhodovibrionaceae; genus Rhodovibrio. The sequence goes on along the minus strand of JAXHMD010000004.1, from coordinate 20,406 downwards.
TTCCGCCGAAAACCGCATTGCCGCGCGCGCCCGAGCCATGCGGCTGGATGCTGCCGCCGAACCCAGTAAGAGCAGCCCCCATATCGGTCTGGCGGATAGCGATGCTGCCAGCCCCTCCGTCGCACTGCACATCCCCAGCCGTGGTGACGCTGCCGCCAGTACCGCCATTCGTCGCGCTGAGCGTGGACGCGGCCAACAAAGACAGCCCGCCGCTTCCGCCGTCGGCTTGGAGCAAGATGCCAACACTCGTGTTGCCGCCGGCGCTGCCGCTGTTGGCCCCCGATCCCCCGGACCCACCTGACCCGATAGTGATCGCGCGACTATCCCCGGCCGTCGTGGCGTCGGTCACTAGCCGCGTGTAACCGCCAGCCCCGCCGCCGGCTCCAACCGAAACCTGACCGGATCCCGTCGTTCCTGCACCGCCGCCGCCACCGCCGCCGCCAACGACTTCCCACTCGATACCAAAGCGCCCAGGGGAACGGTTCCAAGTGGTAGAACTCGTGAATGTTGTAACGATCGGCTGCACGTTCGCGGCTTGAACGATCCATGTAACGCCCGTCGAGCGAAATTCGGCATAGTCTTTGTCCGTCGTCAGGACCAGCAGATCGGACCCGCCGTTTTCGGTGATCGTGATATTGTTGGTGGCGGATTCCGCATAGACCGGGTACGTCTCGCCGGCGGGGACGGTGGATGCATCGGGCAGCGTGATCGTGACCGCAGCGGAGAACGCGCTGACGCGGACGGTTCGGTTGTGATCGCGCGGGTCCAGGGTCGTGCTGGAAGTCAGTAGCCGCACGCCGTCAAACATCTCGACGCCGAGCGGGATGTAGACATCCTTGACGCCGGCCGAGAAATTGACCTTGCTGCCTCCGGCCGACGATGCGATCACGAAGTCCCGGCTGATCGTGTCCGGGCTTGCGTTGGTGACGATGCCGACCCCGCGCTCCCAGCTGCCGGCCCCGTCATCGACCTCGTAGACCGTTGCTTGGCCGTTGCCGATCTCGGCGACGAACGTCTGGATACCGTCCACCGTGTCAGGTGTGCCATTGAGCTGGATGGGGCCGGTGCCGCTAAAGCCGGAGGTTGTAGTTTCTTGAACGCGGTGTCCGCCGCGACGGAACGTTGCCATACCGATACTCCTGAATTAGAGCCGCTGCTCTACCGTGTATTCGACGCTGACCTTGTCGAAACTGTCGTGATTGAATTCCTGAACACGCGTGATCGGACCAAAAATGCTGCGTTTCTGCGGGTAATCGTCCGGACGCGCCATGACCAGCACGTCACCGACGACGCCGTTTTCGCGCGCGATCTCGAACGCGTTGTCCATCATCTCGGCCTCGGTATTGAACCCCAGCTTGAACCGCCCGCGCCGATACCGGGGCAGCGGTCGCTCCAGGCGCTGCCGGCCGAGCGTTTTTCGGGTGTCGCTGTCGTCCTGCCAGGAAAAGCTGTCGCCGTAACTCTGCCCGACTGGCGGCGCCCAATAGCCGCTTAAGGCACCGCTGCCGCCGTATCCGAGAAAGCGGCCGACATCGATCGCGTCCACCACCGCATTGACGGTGATGTCGAACGCGCCGTAACGGGCTGTCTTTGTCAAGGGCAGCCGGTGATAGAGCTGCCGGTAGCCAACCAGCGCGCCGCCGGAAATGGCGCCGCTGTCGTAGACGTCGGTCCCGCCAGCCGATGTGTTCGACAACCGAACTCGGATGTCTGTGTTGGTTAGAACGTCGAACCCCTGTCCGGCCGGCAGCGCCGCGAACAAATTCCAGTCGGTCTGGCTGCCGTAGTCCCAGAGAATTTGAAGGGTGGTTTCGTTTTGGCCTCCGCCAAAACCAGACGAATTCGCGCCTCGAAACGGCTTTGCTAGCGGGTTAACCTTTGCGTTCTCGACAGTCAACTGCACGTTGCTGCCGGTGCTCAACGCCGCGTCAGCTATCTTGTCCTTCCAGCCGATAATCATAGGATTACCTCGATGTCACCCGTCCGGGCGCGTAGGTCGAGATCGAGCGCGACGATCTTCGCCAGGCGGTTGTTCAGCCCTTCCTCCGGCATGTCGATCTCCACATCTTCGCCAATGTCCAACTGCGGCGAGACGTTCATCGCCCGCAATCGCCAGGTTTCAAGATCGTCGTACAGGGCAAGCCGCCGGAACGCCTCTCGGGAGCCCGCGTCGGCATCAACCAACGCCGTCTGCATGAATCGCGGCGTCGAGCGCCGGTGGCGATCCTGGATCTCGACATCGCTCGCCGATTCCTCCCGCCACTCGGCGGCCATAAACCGGCGCTGCGCCTCGCTCGCTCCGCTGACAACATCGGTCGTTACGCTGTAATTTTGCCGATATCCCACGCTGATCCGCCAGGGCGGCGGGTCCAGTACCGCCGGTCCGGGAATGCGTTCAATGTCCAGCAGGTTCGTGCTATCAAAACGAGCGCGGATCGACTTGCCCGGCGCCTTGATCAGCTGGGCCGACATCTGCTTCAGCCGGGTGAAACCGATCACGATCTGCATCCGCCGGCCGTAGTTTTCCAGAACCCGCCGGCTGGAGCGCTCCTGCGACGGCACCCATACGCCGGTGTCGTCGGAAATGTCGGCCGCCAGATCGGTCAGGCTCTGATAGTCAATCTGCGTGTTCCGCAGTTGCGCGAAATCCTCCAGGACCGCCTGAATCACGCCCGCCGGCGTGGCGTCCAGCGAGCCGCCTGGTGCGTAGCCTTCGACGTCGCAAGTGATGGTGCCGGCCGGCGTGCCGCCAAGCGTGATAACGCCCGTGGAGGTGTCGATGCTGTATTCGCTCGCGCCGGGCGAACTCGCAACCTTCGTAAGCGCAACGCCCTGATCGTAGAGCGCCGGCACGTCCTTGATCGGCACTGAGGTCCCGCCGGCGACCCGGTAGCTGTGGTTGCCGGAAACGACCCCCAGGTAATCCGGCTGGACGCCGTAGACGCGGCCGAGCGGGACCGGGTAGGGCTTGCCCTTGAGGTCACTCCCGCCTTCGATCCCGCCCGTGCCCGCGTACCGCCCGCTCTGGATCGGCCGCCGCAGTCGCGCGTCGTCCGGGCCGAATTCAAGGCGCAGCTCCCGCCGGTCGAACGACTGATTGACGATCGCGCCGGAAAATACGGTCCGCGCCGTATCCAGCGACGGATGGCCGAAGCGCCGGTCCAGCGCTTTGATCTTAAGCGACCGCCCGTCCAAGTAACTCTGGCGCAGCACTTCCGTCGCTGAGCCGATCGCTGTGTAGACCTGCTCGCCGGTTGCGTCGGCCCTGCCGCCAACCAGCAACTGGCTGCCCAGCGCCGACCGCTGAATGCGTCCGGGCTGGATCAGCGCTCCCTCGTAAACCCGGTTCGCCGCCGCGTCCGTCGGCTTCGCCACGTAGGTCTCGCTGCCGAAATACACGGTGACGGTGCCGGTGATTCCGCTTGCGTTGGGCCGCAGCCGGCCGGCGGTCGGCATCTTGCCCGCGGTTCCGCTCCCGACCGCCGCGCCGCTCGCCGGCTGCGCCTGTCGCGTCTCGACCTCGGCCAGATAGACGACATCCGCCGCCGGGTCGGTGTAGACAACTGCATAGGGGTCAAAGCTCGCCTGGGACGTACCCGGAGCGATTCGGCCAGCGGTCGGCAGGCGACCAGCGGTAACCAGGCCGCTTGTCATCAGGCGGCCTCCTTCGCCTGTTTTTCTTGCGCGCGCCGCAGCTGGCGGAGTTCTTCACGCACCGCCTGCAGCTCCTCCTGTAAGGTCGAGGTCTGCGTCTCGATGCTGTCGTTAAGGCGGATGCTGAATTCAGCGAACAGGCTGTCGCGCCGGCTTTCGACGTTGCCCAAAACGTCAGACACGCCGTCGCGAACCCCGCTGATGATTTCCGCGCCGCGTGGGCCGGAAGCGAACACCTCGCGCGACAGCCTCACGACCTGGTCGCCGATGTTCGGAAGCTCGCGGATCGCCGCCAGTTCACCCGCGCGTGCGTTCTGCAAAACGTCCTGGAATTGCGCGCGCGCCGCCTCCAACTGCGCGCCCGGCGCTTGCTGGGCTTGGCCGCCGAACGCTAGCCGGTTTTGGAAATCCTGCAGCGGGTTTACCAGTCCAGCGAAGAACTGGCGCGCATTGTCTTTCCGCTGGTCAAGCTCGGACTGAAGCTCCTTGAGTTGACGGCTGTTGTCGTTGGCGGCGTCTCCGACTTCCCGGATCGCGTTGGACAGCAGCTGTAGGCCTTTTGTCGCAGCTTCCTGAGTTCCTGCGACATTCAAAACGCGCTGCGCAATCCGAGAGCCCAACTCCGGCGACACGGCCTGATTGCCGATCGCCGCCCGGTTGCGGTTCAGCTCGCGTGCCACAGCCGTCCCTTCCAGATCCAGGGACGTAATCTGGGCAGCGAAGCGCTTGGGGCCGCTCAAGCCGAAAAGCTCGGCGAACTGGCCACGGATGCCGCGCTGTACCTGTGTCGAGAGGCCACTGCTTGCTTTAAAAGAAGCGTTTGCGAGCTCTTGGATGCGATCGGTGAGCTGGCTGATCGCCTTGCCGGCGTCCGGAATGACCTCGCTATAGTCTTGGAACAGGCTACGCAGGTTGCGCAGCTGCTCCAGGTTGAGGTTCGATATCGGTTCCTGGAACCCCTGCTCAACAAGCTTGTCGCGGATGTCGCCGCGGATAATGCTTTGCTCGAACTCGGAGCGCAGGGTCGGCAGCTGCTGTGTGAGGAATTGGGTGATCTGCCCAGCCGCCTGCTGCACGGGCTGGGATTGCAGCCCGGCCTCAAGTTGCAGGTTGCGAAGACCGACAGTTTCGCGCCGACGCCGAAGTAGCGCCCGGTCGACGCTCAACCGTGTAAGAGAGGTCTGGTCAACCAGCGGGTCGATGTTGTCCCGCAAGCTCTGTATACGAAGCAGCTCCCGCTGCGTCTGCGACTGCACGTCGCGGCTCTCGACAATTCCCACTAAACGCTTGACGAAGCCGGTCACGGCCTGGTCCGCCTGCTCGGCGTCCAGGTTGAGTTCGCGCGTTCGGGTTCTAAATTCCTGGAACGTTTTGGTCAGGGCTTCAATACGCTGCGTAACCTGGCCCTCGATGATTTCGCTAAAGTCCTGCGCACCCTTTCGCAGCGCTTCCGTGCGACGCTCGAAAGTCGCTGCGAAGTTCACGCGCTCCAGCACTTCTTGAGCGGAAACGTCCAGTTTCTTAATGCGATTGGCCAGCTTGTCGACGCTTTCGGCCGACCCGTCGACGTCAACGCCAAAGCTGGTCACCGACCGGATGTTGCGTCGGGTCTGCTGGTTTAGGCCGGCCAGGTCGGATCGCTGAAAACCGCCGGCCAGCGCGAACGCGCTCGCTTCGTTTAGGTTGCCGTTGAACGACGGCAACCCGGGCTGCGCCTTGCGTGCTTGAACGGTGCCAGCCGTGAAATCCTCAACGGCCGCGACGACGCCCCGCTGCCGGCCAACGCTTATCCGGAACGACGGGAAGTCATTTAAATCGCCACCGACCTGCTCGATCGTCTGACGGATCTGGTTAAGCCCTTGCGACAGCCCGTCGCTCAAGTCGTTGAAGGCTTGCTTCTGCTTTTTCGATGCTTCCCGGTTAAAACCGCCCGTCTTCTGAAATTCCCCGTTGCGCAGACCGATTTCACGGCCGGCCATGCGCGCCGGAATATCCTTGTCGCCACCGAACAGGCTGCCCAGGAACGACCCGCCGAGGGCACCCACAAACCCGCCGATCGCCGTGCCGATGATCGGCACGACCGACCCCGCGGCGGCCCCGGCCGCGGCGGCGGAGATCGACCCGCCGGCCGCGAGCGCGCCGCCCGCGACCGACCCGCCGATTGACCCCACGGCCGACAGGCCCGCGCGCACCCGCGGATCGCCGCCACGAAACAGGTATTTCCCGGCCAAGCCGCCGATCAGCCCGCCGCCCAGCGCCGCCGGCGTCGCCGCCAGGTTGGCGGCCGCCCTCAAGGTCGCGCTGGAGCCCAGCAAGCCGCCGCCGGCGTTAATGGCAGGGCCGCCGCCAGACGGGATGCCGAGCTGCGCGCCGGAGCCGAACAGGAAGCGGCCCACGTCCGCGACCGGCTTGCCAAGACTGCCCAGCTTCGACAGCACGGACCCAGCCGACGACAGGCTGCTGAGGCTATTTAGCCCACCTGCCGTCTGCTGTGCGACCTGTCCGGTCCCGCCAGCACCGCCACCGCCGCCGCTACCGCTACCGCTGAGCCCCAGCGCGCCCGCGACCGGCTGCACCACCGCCGGGATGATGATGCGCTGGGTGGCGAACGCGGCGGCGATGTCGGCGGCGATACGCTTGGCCGTCTGGAGCAGGTTCTGTTCGGCGCCCAGCAGCGCGTCGCGGATGCCGGACTGGATGGACCGGCCAACCTCCTCAAAGGCACCGCGCATGATGTCGGCGGTGGAGCGGGTCTGGATGCCGAGGTCGCGGGTGGCGCGTTCGGCGTCCTGGGTCGCGTCCTCCACGTCTTTCGCGCTGTCGGACGAGCCGTCGAGTACCCGCTTGTGCGCCTCGATCGCCGGGTTGACCGCCTGCATACGCTTACGCAGGTCGGCGTAGTCGACGTTGAGTTTTTGCGTGCGATTGGCCGCGTCACCTGCGGCCTCGCCGGCAAACTGGATTCGCCCGGCTAACAGATCCGCAGCCATTTGGGCGTCGGCCATAATCTGTTCAGCGGTGGCGACGGTGCCGCTAAACTGGTTGATTTCAACGCTCGTGGCCTTGGCCTGCTGCTCCACCCCCTCCATCGCGTCGGCCGCTTCGGCGCCGCCGATGATGAGCTCGCCATATAGCCGTCCGTTCTGCTGAACGTTGGGGTTGAACAGCTCGGCGTTGATGCGGAAAAAGCGTTTGGCCGCCTGCTCTTGGCGGTCGATCGTCTTTTCCATCTGGTCGGCGATGGCCCGGCCCGCCGACGCGAGCGCGCTGTCGATCTCGCGCACCGCCCGCTTGGCGAGGTCGATCAATCCCTGGAGCGCGTCATAGACGGCGCGGGCGGCGCCCATCAGCTCCTTGTTGAAAAAGCCGGCGACGGCCGCAGCGGCGCGTATCCAGGGGTTGCGGAAGCCGGACGTGACCTTCAAAGCGACAAGCGCGCCAAGCACACGGCGCGTCGTCTCAGCGTTCTCGCTGAGTATTTGCAAGCCCTGCGCCGCACGCCGGCCGGCCTCGCCGATGGCTTCACCAGCTTGGCGCGCGACGCGACCGCTTTCGACAATGGCCTCGTTGATGTCGCCGAACTCGTCGACGATGCCTTGCAGGAAGCCGCGCTGAAAACCGCGCTGGATCGCCAGGCGCATGACGTCCATCTGCTCAGCCACGCGGGTAGACTGCCGGATTAGGCTATCAGACATAACGACGCCGGCGCGCTGGGCCTGCTCGGCAAACCGCTTGAGGCCGGCTTCGCCCTGCGTCAGCAGGGGCAGCAGCTTCTGGCCCATCTCGTCTTCAAGGATGCGCACGGCCGCGGCTGACCGTTTCGTCGGGTCTTCGGTGTTGGCGATCGCGCGCGCGACCCGATCAAACAGCTGGGCCGGGCTCTTGCCCCGCAGCTCGTCGACGCTGATGCCGATCGCCTGGAAGTCCTCGCGGATAGACTTCGTGCCGTCGATCGCGTCTTGTGCCCGGTCCGCAAGCGTCGCCAGGGCGTCGTTGACGTCCTTCTGCTGCAGGCCGAACCGGGCGAAGGTGAACTGCAGCTCTTGGATACGCTGCCGGCTGACGTTGAGCGAGCGCGACACGCGGTCGATGCTCTCAGCCGTCTTGAGCGCATTGTCGCCGAACCGAACCAGCTGAACGCCGGCGAACGCCGCGGCGAACGTCCGCACCGACTGCGTCACCCGCTCCATGCGCTGGTTCAGGCGCTGGAACTTTTGGTCGACACGCTGCAGACGGGCCCCCACATTCTTATCGAAGCGGGCAATAGACTCGTCCGCACGACGCATCTCTCTGCGGAGCTGCTCCGTGGTCGCGTCAATACGGACGAGCAGGTCTTCAGCCGTCTGGGCCATCAGATATCCTTGGAAGAATTATGGCAACGTGTCGAAGCTGCGGAGCGCGCGTGGCGCAGTCCGCGATGAAATGCCAGCACTGCGGCAGCCACTACGCGACGGCCGGCATGATCGTTTACCGGCTAATCGCTGGCGGGCTCGGCCTCGTCGTTCTTGGCTTTATTCTCACGACCTGCCTTGGGCCGTCCTGACTGCCGCCGCCGCGCCTGCGCCCGCGCCCGGCCGCCAAGCACGACCTTAATCTGCTGCTGGACCTTGATGCGGTTGCTCTCACGCGGCTTGGAGCCGTGCCGACGATCCGGCGGCTCCTTGCCGTTGCGCCGCATCTCCCGGTCGGTGACGCCTTCCAACGCGAGCTGAAGCCAGGGAATGGGCGTAATGAGCGCCGCTTCCGGCGACCAGCCCAGCACGCCCGTCGCCTGGCGAAACAGCTCCTCGCACTGTTCGTCCAGCGTCAGGCTGTCGACTTTCCCTTGGAAGCGCCGTCCTCATCGGCCTCGCTGGCGTTGTCCTCATCGGCCTCGCTGGCGTTGTCCTCGTCCTCGTCCTCGTAGTCAGGATGCTTGCCGGTAAACAGCAGCATCGCGTACTTGGTCACGCCGTCGACCAACTCGACCAGCCCGGTCGCCGCGATCTCGTCGTCAAGTTCGCGCGCATCTTTCTTTTCCAGCGACGCGCCGGTCACGATCAGCGACCGGATGGCGTCGAAGTTCATGGTGTGCACCTGGTCCAGCGCGGCACGGAGACCGCCGAACTCGCGGCTGACGGCGCGGATGGCTTTGACGTTGTAGGCCAGCTTGTAGGTCTCGTTCTTCGTCTCGATGACGACATGCGACTTGTCGAGCTTGCTGCTCATGTTGAGTGTCTCCGTATGTCCAGGGATACCAGAGGCCAGGGGTGACGGGCGGCGATGCCCCTGGTCTCACCGCCGCCCGTCGTCGCCGGTCGGCGTTAGGCCGCGGCCGTCTCAGTAATGTCGGAGGTGATCTCGATCTGCACCTGCGCCGAAACGTAGTCGTTGGTGCCGCCGATGTTCGTGGTGAACGACATCACCAGCGCGTCGAACTTGAAGCTGGTGGGGTTGGTGCCGGAGCCCGCAGGCGCGTCGTCCAGCTCGATCTTGATCGGCACCGGATCGTCGCTGTCAAGCGCCGTCATCATGTCCGTCTGGCCCTGGTCGGTCAGGTCGCGAGCCAGGTCGAGCGTGAAGGAGCCTTCGTCGTAGCTGCCTTTGTATTTCCGGGTGCGCCGATCTTTCACGGGGTTGAAGGTGCCCCGCTCGTACTGCCGGCCGAACTCGCCGAAGTTGGTGATGCCGGCGACGACGGTGTAGATGGGCGAGCTGCTGCTGTCGCCAATGCTCAGCTTTGCGCCCGCCGATTGGGTGTAGCTATCGGCCATCGCGATGGTCTCCTCTCAGTTGGCCATGAAAAAGCCCGCCGCGGCGAGCGACGGGCTGGCAGCTCCGGCGTGTGGAGCGTGCTTCTACTGCTGGGTGCGCGCGCGGACGGTCATCGTCCCGGTGAAGGTCCGGCCGTCGAGGTCGCGCGTGATCTGCGTCGACGTCGCCTGCACATCCCAGGCGCGCCCGGTGCCGAGCGTCAGCTTCGCGCGGTCCAGCAGCGTCTCCATCTGCGACAGGACGCTGTAGACCTCGCTCTTGCCTGGCTGGTCGGACCAGACCGACAGCGTGACGAAGCGTTCACGCGCGGCCTCCGTGTGGGTACTAAAGTCGGCGCTGTTCTCGTCGCCGATGTCGATGTAGGGATACGGCGCGTCCGTCGGCGGCGGGTTGTAAACGGGGACCGCATTGCCGCCCACGGTCACGTTGCCGTCAAGGGCTTGGTAGATGGCCTTCTGGAGTTCAAAGCCGACGTTCACGCCACCACCCTATGCACGCAGACGCGCGCGATTTGGAGTTCCCTGGCGCCCTGGTCGCTACGCCAGGCCGCCGTGACCTGCTGCCCGTCCGCAGACACGTCCACGATGGTCATCAGCGGACTGCCGCTCGCGAGCCGCACAAGATCGCCGATGCGCGGCGGGATGACCGTGAAGTCGTCGCGCCCGTTTGCGATCTTTCGCATCCCGATCTCCTTCACCTAGCGTGACAACCCACGTTCATCGCCCGCGCCTCAGATCATCCAGCGCCCGCGTGATCGCCCGGCGCGATTCCTCGGTGAAGTACCGGCGGTTCACATCCGCCGCCGGGCGCATGAACGGCCGCGCCGGCTGCGGCGGGATGTTACGGCTGGGCACGCCCTTGGTGCCGAACTCGTACCAGTAGGCCTTGAAGAACTGGAACAGCTCCTCGCTCTTGGCCTTGGACAGCCGCACCGACGACCGCCGGGCCGCGCCGAACGCCGAGCGGGCACCGCCGGCCCGCTTGTTCTTGCGCGCGGCCAACTCCGCTGCGCTGGCGCCGGGACCGACCACCGCCGTCAGCCGGTCGCGGCCGTACTTGATGTCGATGCTGCGCTTGATGCTGGCCGGCTGCACCCGCGCGATCGCATCCTGGCGCACGGCCTCGGCGCCTTTCTCGACCGCGTTCTTGACGCCGATGCTGATGCGGTCAGGCGCCCGGCGCAGGGTCCGGCGCAGCTTGTTGGTGCCGCGGATGCTGCTCATGGCTTCACCAGCTTGAATTTGGTGTGCCGGACAATAAAGGCTGCCTCTCGGTCAGCATCGACCGGGAAGCCTAGAAACGACACGAGCTGGGCTGCCCGCATGTACGGGCGCCACCACCAGGGCAACACCACTTGAACTGTCAACTTGCCTTGCGTCGTAGCCATCACGAAAGCGCGTCCTGCTTGTCGCCGCTGCGCGCCTCGATCCGCATGTACGGCGCGCGCGGCCCGTGGTCCTCGATGAAGCCGATGCCGAACGCCTCGCCGTTCCAGACCAGCGCCATGTCCTCGGTCACGCCCGCGTCACGGCGCATGGTGAACTCGGTGTCCCGCGGGTAGTCGGTCTGCGCGGCGGCATAACGGCGTTCGCCGGACATGGTGCGCACCTTCATCCAGCGAATACCCCAATCCTGCCAGGTGACCGTCGTGCCGCCGGCGCCGTCGCTAGTTTCGACCTGTTCGCGGATGGTTACGCGCTGGTCGAGTTCGCCCGGGTCTAACTGGAGGCCTGTCGTCATGCTTGCCAATCCACCTCTGCCGGCCGCGGCCGACCATGAAAGCACACCAGCCGCGCGTCAGCCGTGCGGCCATGCACCTTGTAGCTGACGATCTGCCTTGGCACCGCGTCCTGCCACGTCGCCGGCCGGCAGCCAATGTGGTCGCGGATAAACGCCTGGTCGCCCCAGCGCGCGCCGGTCGCATAGCGCGCCTGGTGCCCGGCCGGGTCGGCGGCGAAAGCGGAGTAGAGCCGGCTCCAGTCGCCAAACCAGCCCATGACGCCGCTGCCGTAGCCGTCTGGGCGTGTGAAGTCCTGGAGCATGGCGAAGCCGTCGCGCGGCACCGCGGCGGCGATGTCCGCCAGGTCGCCGACGACAACGGTGTCCAGGTCCAAGTAGAGCGTCGGGCCGGTCAGCAGGCCCGGCGTGAACAGCTCCATCTTGCTCCACCAGCCCGGCCAGCCGTGCTGTAGCGGGTGTGTGGCGGCCTCGGGCACGTCCGACAGGCAAACCCACACGGCGCCCGGTAGGTGCCGCCCCACGCCCGCGCGCAGGCGCTTGACGTATTCCGGCCCATAGTCACCGCCGGACCGCAGAACGCAGGCGACGGTCACACCGGACACGGCAACACCTCCTCCAGCGCAACGCGCTGGAAGCACGTCAGCGCCGTCGCGCGGCTCGCGTTCAGCACATCCACGCCGCGCCGTTCAAGCTCCGGCGCGACCGCGTCGAAGTGCGCGACCCAGCCCGGCATGTCTTTGACGGCCGGGTTGCGCAGCGGCGCCGGGTGCCGACCGTGGTAGTGGACGGCGCCGCCGGTGTGCTGCATGTCGTAGCCGAGCAGGATCACGCGCGCGGCGCCAAAGTTGACCGCCGCCAGGTGCAGCGCCTGGTAGCCGCTGTTCTGGCCGGCGCGCACCGTGTCCGGCCGGTCGTCGAGCCCGCCGCCGGAGACGAGGTTCAGCTTGCGCACGCCGGCCGGCGGATCGTCGACAAGGCAGAACTTCGGGCGGTCGAACGCCAGCGCTTCCGGGTGCGCGTGCCACCAGCGGCCGTCGCAGGCGTGGTGGATGTCCGCCCAGGGCGCCATGTCGAGGCCGGCGTTGTTGACCGCGATCGTCGGCAGGCCCGCCTGGCGGACACGCTCGCAGTCGCCGGGTGTGAGCGACGGGCCGCTAGCGATGCAGGCGACGGTGCGGCCGGTCCAGTTGGGGTCACGCACCGCGCGGGTCCGCATACGGGTTCCACATCGACTTCACGGCGAACGGCACCTCGCTGAGATCGTTCGTACTAACCGCCACCCGGTGCTCGTACCAATGCGCGACCAGCATCTTGATGCCGGTCTTCAGCGGCGCGGGCACGCTGTCGGCGTCCGCATAGCCGGCGGTGAACTCGACCCGCACGGCGTCGATCTCCGCTCGAATGTCCGGCCAGGTTTTGCTGTAGGCCGGCCAGATCTCGCCGTACTCACTCGCCGCGACCTTGTACTCGCTGGCCGCGAGCGTCTGCTCGCTGCCGTCGAACCCGGTGTACTTGACCGCATCGACGCTCACCAGCGGCGGTCTCGGCACCTCGATCGCGTGCGGAAACCAGTCCAGCGTAAGGCGCCACCCAGCCTGCATGAGCTGACGGCCGGTGTGGTTCTCGCAGGCCGCCCGCGCCGCAGCGATCAGACCCTCGATCAGCGTGTCCTCGGCCGTGCTGTCGACGCGTAGGTGCGTCTTGGCATCCGCCAGAGAGACGGGCTCGCTGGCCGGACCGCTGATCTGTTCAAGGGTCGGGACCAACACGGCGCGGGCTCCTGCCTTTAGGCGTCAGTCGTTAGACGGTCTCGGCGACGGCAGCGTCTTGCGTGCCGGGCTTGTAGCGGGCGTCAACGCCAACCACCAGGCCGGCCGCGTCCGAAGACGCCGTGCCGACGGTCAGCGAAAGCCGGACGTGCGTGAAGCCGTTCGCGATGTCGAGATCCCGCTGGTAGCAGTTGATCAGCGCCTGCTTGTCCGACTCGTCGGGGCCCGCCTGCGTCAGCTGCGTGATCGCCTTGCCGGACACGTCCTTGGCGCCGGTACCGGAGCCGTCCTGCGCCTGCTCCAACTTGGCGTCGATCGTCGCGCTGGTGCCGAGAGTTCCGGCCATGACGATGGCGAGGATCGCGTGGAAGTCCTCCATGTTGATCCAGCCGGTCGTCTGCGTGCCGGTGCTGTAGGCGTCGGGGTCGATCACGTCCGCGACGGTCACGCGATCCGAGGGAAGCACGTTCGTCAGCATGTGCTTGTCTCCTTGTCGAGAAGGTTAGCCCCAGCCGGCGGCGCCGGCCGGGGTCACGAAGCCGTCGGTTACGCGCGCTCAGCCATCGTCACCGAAGTGCGACTTGGTCGCCGAGCCCTTGTTCGGGGTCACGGGCTGGCTGAGGAAGGGCTGGCCGCCGAAACGGAAGGTCCAGCGAAACGCCCGCATGTTGTAGTCGAAGTAGAGGTGCATCGACTCCGCGAAGCGGATGCCCGCGGCCTTGCGCGCCAGGTAGTACCCCATCGGGTCGACCAGCTGGATGTCGCCCTGGTCGCCGAGCGTCTGGTTGTGCTCGCTGAACACGATCGGCCGGCCGAACAGGAAGCCGCCGGGCGCATTGGCGAAGCCGGTGGTGGGCGGCGTCCAGATCGGCTGATCGCCCAGCTGCATCGTCATCAGCTGCGGCAGGACGTCGGAGTTCACCATCCAGACGGCCCGGCTCAGGCTGGTCGGCATGAGCCGGCTGTACATCTTCGCGACGTTGTTCGCGACGACGGTGTCCGCCGACTGGCCGGACTCCTTGGCGACGCTCACGAGCGCGCCCGAGTTCATCCAGCCGAGCGGCTTGCCGACGCCGTTGCCGTTCATGATGGCGTCGTTGGCCTTCCAGTTGATCGCCCGCGCGGCCTGACGGGTCAGGCGGGCGTTGATGCGCGCCGTATCCTCCAGCAGTTCCTCGGTGGCGAGGACGAAGGCGTACAGCTCGTGCAGACGGACCTGCGAGCCCTCGGTCTCCATCTTGGACGGATCCATCTGCGAGCCTTCGGCGCGCCAGTACGCCTGCACGCCCGTCGAGCCCCAGGGCGTCGATTCGTCGCGCAGCAGCATGACGCTGTTGCTGTTCGTGGGCTCGCTGTCGACCTGCGACAGCAGGCTCAGCGGCTCATCCAACATCAGCTCGTAGATCTGCTCGCGATACTCCGGCGGGACCATGTAGCCCTCGCCGCTGCCACCGCCGGTCTCCTGGTGGTAGTTCGACGGCGCCGCGCCCTTGGTCAAACGCTCGTCGACCGCGCGCCCGCTGCCGGGGGTCGAAGCGGTGGCGACCGCCTGCGCGAACTCTGCGAGGTTCTTGAAGCCGAACGTCCGCTCCGGGTCCGGCTCGCGCGACATGACGTGACCGAGGCGCTGGCCACGCTCCAGCGGGGCGAACGCCTGCTCGCGCGACCGCTTCTTCTCCTCGGCCTCCAGCTCCTCGCCCAGCTCGGAGACCTGCGTCTCCAGCTGCTCGACGTCGGCCTGGAGCTGCTGGATCTTCGCCTGCTGCTCCTCGGACGGCTCTTCGACCTTCTCCAGCTCCTCCAGCTCCGCTGCCTTTTCGCGGCCCTGCGCCTTGGCGTCGGAGAGGCGCTGGCGCAGGGCCTTCAAGTCCTTGCGCTTGCTCATCTTCGGCTGTCTCCGTTTTGCGCCGGGGCCTCTCTGCGGTTCATCCCGGCCGCCGCTACCCCGGCAAAAGGCGGCGCGGCCGGAATCACAAAAGGCCGCCCGAAAGGCGGCCTCGTGATAGGGTTGCGGTGGTCGGTGACGTCAGGCGAAGGCGAACCGCCGGCGAGCGGTCGCGCCGCGGCGTCCGCGACGGCTCTGCCGGTTGTCGTTGCCGGCCTGCGCGGTGTTGCGCAGGCGCGCGAGCGTGTCGCCGAACGTTTCAACGCGGTCGACCATGCCCTCGCTCAGCGCATCGCGCGCGCCGACGACGCGGCCCTGGCCGAAGCCGCTACGCACGGCTTCGGTGCTGACGCCGCGGCCAGCGGCCACGTCCTCGATGAACATGCTGTAGTAGTCGTCGATCCGGTTCTGGATCGCCGACCGCGCCTCCTCGCTCAGCGGCTCGAACGGGTTGCCTTCGATTTTGTACGGGCCGGCGCTAATCAGCGTCACATCGACGCCGGCCTGCTCCAGCGCCCCCGACAAATCCTGGTGCGCGGCGAAGACGCCGATCGACCCGACCTCGCCGGACGGCGTGACCGTCACTTCGTCGGCGGCCGTGGCGATCCAGTAGGCCGCCGAGGCGGCGAGCGTGTCGGCGACGGCGACGATTCGCTTGTCACCGCCGCGCGCCGCGCGCACCCGCGCCGCGAACTCCGGCACGCCGTCGACGGCGCCGCCCGGGCTGTCTACGTGGAGCACGATGTCGCTGACGTTCGTGTCGCTAAGCGCCTCATCCAGCCGTGCTTCCATCCGTTCCAGCGAGACCGCGCCGCTGATTTCCTGCAGCATGTCCGCTCGGCGCATGATCGCGCCGTGAATTGGGAGCACGGCGACGTTGCCGCTGCGCACGCGCCCGACGCCGCTGCGGTCACCGTCCTGGGCGGCGATGCGTTCGCGCACCTCCTCCGCCGTCGGCCGATGGCCGCCGGCGCGCTCGCGCAGCACGCCCTGGAGGACGGACATCACCTCCGGCTGGATCGCCCACGGGGTCTCGCTGACGTAGCGGCAGATGCGCGCGTACTGAACGCTATCCATTATCGGTCTCCTTGCCGGCGGCAAGGCGCACGATGTCGCCGCGGGGCTGGTTGCCATTCTGGCCCTGGTCGCCGGGCTGACTGGGGTCGCCGCTGGGGTCGCCGGCGTCCTGCATGTTCTGCGGCTGAAGGTAGATGTCGCCGTCCTCAATCGGGTTCATGTTTTCGTTCGCGCGGATGTCGTTCGCGCTCATCCAGCCCCAGTTTCGGGCGATCGCATACGCGCGGTAGCGGCTCAGCAGGTCGCCACGCAGCAGACCAGCTAGGTTGAACTCGGCAAAGTAGGCGCCAGCGCCGCCCGGGCGCGAACCGGTCGTCGGCTCGATCAGATCAACGCGGATCTTCTCTTCCCAGAGCCGCACCCAGGGCAGCAGGGTGTCTGTGACAAACGAAAGCGACTGTTCTTCAATATTAGAAAACGTCGCTTTATCCATGCTGCGGATCTTGTGCGGCGGCACCGACCAGATGCGCGCAATCTCGATCGCCAGTTCCTTGCGCGTCTCCAGGAACTGGGCGTGCTGGTTATTCCACTCCGGTCCCTTCTCAAACTCCATGCCGTGCTCAAGCACGCCGATCTTGTGCGCGTTCTTTCCGGCGCGGGCCTCGTGGAACGCCTTCTTGAACCGCTGCCGGTCTTCCTGGCTCTTGAACGGCACCGTCGGCTTAATGAACCCGCCAGCCTGGCCGTCGTTGGCGAAGAACCGCGCCCCGTAGTCCTGGACGGCCAGAGCGTGCGCCAGCGTCTCTCGGTTCGTCTTGTACGGCGGGACGCCGCACAGCCCGTCGCGGTCCATCGGCAGGCTGCGCAGGTGCCACATGTCGTCCGGGCTGACATCGCGCTGGCGGCCCGTATCGGGGTCGGTGACGCGGTAATTCGGCCGGCCGGCAACGCGCTCAACGTGGACATGATCGGGGTGGTGCGGAATCAGCTCGTCGATTGCGCCCAACGGCCCCGGCTGGATCTCGTAGTAGGCGTTCGCGTGCAGCGCAAGGTTCCATTGCCCCCAGCCGCGCCACTCATAGGGAGTCCACCCATCAGCCGGGTTCCGCAACATCTGCGCAATCGGGTGCCGCGGCGCCGCTTCTTTGCTACCGTCATCGAAACGACGAAAGAGTTTCAGCGGCAGATGCGCGATCGGGTCGGTCAGCGCGTTCAACGCGTCCATAACCGCCGGGATCTGCATCGCGCGCTCAGCCGTGACCGACTGCGACGCGGCCGTCCCCGGTTGAATAGGCTGATACCAGAAGTCGCTGGAGGGATCGCGGCCCTGGGCAGACGTCCCGAATATGCGGTGCCACAGGCCCAACGGCTTACTCCGCGATCATGAATTCGTAGTCGTCGGGGACGGCGATTGCGCCTTGGTCTTGTAGATCCGCAACCATGCCGGCAATCCCCATAATCGTCGCGTCGATCGCGTCGATCTTGTTTGGCGAGTCCTGCGTCTCTTTCTTCGGCAGGATCGACCCGTTAACGCCGCGGCTGACGACTGTGTTGCTGGCCATCCACTTCAGGCACGGATCGCCAATGTGCTGGAACTTGCCGGTCTTGACTTTGGCCTCCAGCTCCATCGCCGGGTCCGTGTAGCGGCCAGCGTTTTTCGGGAACAGCTCGGCGCTGTAGCCCTGCTCGGCCAGACGTTGCGCCATCTGCTGCGCGCCGCCGAACTGGTCAAAAAAGATGCTGCGCACCTCGAACTGGTCGCACCACGCGCGGATTTGCGCTTCAACGGTGTCGTGGTCGATCCAATCCCCTTCGGTCACGTCTAGCGTGCCGTCGCGCGCCCATGCCGCGTAGTGCGCGCCCTTGCTGTGCGCGAGCCGGTCAACGTGATCCTTCGGCAGATAGTGCCGGCAGAACGCGTAGAGATGGCCTTCGCGGCCCTCCGGCGCGAACACGATCGCAATGCTGGCGATGTCGTCGCGGTCGGCAAGGTCGGCGCCGATCCAGGCTTGGTGGCCGGCGAAGTCGGCGAGCGTGTAGGTGGTCTGCTGGCAGGCTTCCCACTGCGCCATGTTCAGCCAGGCGCCGGCCGCGTTGAGCCAACGGTTGCAGCGCTTTGTCTTGAAATCGCCCTCGGACTGCGAGTTTACCTCCGCCTCCCGAGCGTAGTCCTGCAATTCCTTCTTGCCGACGCTCACCCCAAGATTTGGGTTGGCCTTGAGCCAGACCTTGGGATCAAACGCGTCGTCGGCTTCGTCCAGGGTGAAGACGATGCCGAAGTAGTGGTCCGCCTCCAGCACGCCATCAAGCATTTTGCTGACGAACAGCCGCTGCTCGTAGCAGACGCCGTTCATGTTGTAGCCGGCGGTCGTGATGTACCAGCCGAGCGGATTGCGTCTGGCGCCGCGGGCGGAGCGGAGCACGTCGA
Source organism: Rhodovibrio sp. (assembly GCA_034521655.1). Lineage (GTDB taxonomy): Bacteria > Pseudomonadota > Alphaproteobacteria > Kiloniellales > Rhodovibrionaceae > Rhodovibrio. Next base: position 2,159 of record JAXHMD010000004.1, on the reverse strand, counting down.
ACAACCCGCGGTCCTTGTGCGCGTGCAGCTCGTCGATGATCGCGCAGTGCGGGTTCAAGCCATCCTGCGTCGACGACTTGGCGTTGATCGGCTGGAAGTCACCGCCGGTGTCAGCGCAGCTAATGGACTTAGACCACGTCTCCAGGCCGAACGCGTCGCGCATGTCCTTAGTCGCTTGGACCATCTTGCGTGCGACACCCCAGACGATGCGCGCCTGGTCGCCGGTGGTCGCTGCCGATTTGATCTGCGGCCCAGGCTCGCCCTCGCAGGCCAAGCAATACAGCCCGACGCCCGCGCTCAGCGTCGACTTGGCGTTCTTGCGCGCGACCTCGATGTAGGCGGTGTTGAAGCGCCGCGCGTCCGTCTCACGCTGGCGGAAGCCGAACACGTTGACAAGGATGAATATCTGCCACGGCTCCAGATGGATCGTGGCGCTTTCCCACTGGCCTTCAACGTGCGGCAGCTTTTCGATGAAGTCGCAGACGTCGTTCGCCCACCAGTCCGAGAAATAGAACGGGCACGTCTTCTGCTGCGCCCTCTTCATGTCTCGCTGGTACCGCTGCGCCGCCTTGCGCACCCAGCCGCAGTGCCGGCGCTGCTGGCGATCGTCGACCGCGCGCCGCGCATAGTCCCGGGCGATCTTGGCGTAGTCGCGCGCGTGTCCGGTGTTGGCCATCAGCCCTTACGGTTCTTCGCCCCGTTGCGGCGGAACGGGTTGCCCTGCCCGTCGCTGCCAGCCGGCACAACGCGGCTTTTAGGGCCGGCAAGGTTGAACAGCTCACGCTTGCGCCGGGCCTCAATGAGGTACGCGGCCGGCGGCGCCTCGCCCGCCTCAAACGCCTTGCGGATCGACGCCTCAAGCGCGCAGTAGGCCGCAAACTCGCTGCTATCGGCGTCAACGGCGCCGGCTGCCATCGCCCGCGGCAGGTCTTCTTCCCAGACGCATACAGCGTGCGAGTCCGCCTGAATGAAGTCGGGCATGGACGGAGTCTGGTGCGGCACCGTGATCTCGGTGCGCTGCGCCTCGCGTACAGGCTGATCGGTCCCGCGCTGCTGCTTCTGCGCGCTCGGCGTTGGCTTGGTGCCGCGTTTCATAAAGTTTTATTACCCGCTAGTTTTACTCGCACGCGCCAAAAACTGACTACCCGAAACGGCACCGGACGACTCGCCAGCAGATTCGACCCGCCCCGGTCGTGTGCGCGCGCCCAAACCCGCGACTTCGCGCCGTCTCGCGGTCGTGGTGTTCTTTCTTCATCGACCGCAAGTTCGACCAGTCAAGCCGCAAGTCCGGTCGTTCCTCAATCGGCTCAATGTGGTCAACCACGTCAGCCGGCACGAGCGCGCCGCTGCGCTGGCAGTCGGGGCACTCGCATAGCGGATCGGCGGCCAGTTTGGCCTTGCGCAACCGCTGCCAGGCGCCATCGTAACCGCGCCTGCTCGGACTGCCGCGACGCCGGTCGCTGCGCTGGCGAAGCTGCTGCAACTGCGTCGCCTTGTCCGGCTGGCCGGGTGCGCGATGGACTGGTGGGCGCTTAGGCATACAAAAAGCCCGCTGCCGTCTCCGGCGCGGGCCACACATCACCACCTTGATGTGCGTAACAATGCCCCGCGCCGAATCCGCCTGTCAACATCAAATCGCCTCGCGCGGCAAACCGAACGCGTCCGCCAGCCGGTCGAGCCCATAGCGCAGCAGCGAGATCCCGTGCGTCGTCAGCCGAGCGTTCCAGCGTGCCGCCGTCGCGCTCTCGTCGAACAGCACCACCGCCCGCACGACCGTCCGCTCGTCGACCGGCAGCCGGTCCAGCCCGCGCCATGCGTCGTAATACGGCTCCGACCGCGGCGCCTCGCTGCTGGGCTTCATGCCGAACTTGCGCGACTTGCCGCCGCTGCCGCCGCCATCATAGGCGCCGGTGCAAGGCTTCTGGATGCCGCTGCTGTACCAGGACTGCCACAGCCTGTCGGCGGCCGTCCACTGCCGATCGGTTAGCTGCCCGCGCTCAGCATAGGCGTCAACCCACCGCTGGTGCGTCTCGATCGCCACCGCCTGGCCCGCGGTCATGGTCTCGCCGCTCTTGAGCCGGCCGTGCTGGTAGCGTTCGGCTGTCAAGCCAACGTGCGCGCCGCCCTTGGCCCGGTGCCGCTGCATCCGCTTCGCCGCC
>JAXHMD010000003.1:0-37044 GCA_034521655.1 Rhodovibrio sp. | reverse complement strand
CCGCCGGCGCGCTTCGCCGAACTGGCCGCCGCCCCCGGCAGCGCGCGCGCGGCGTGACGCTGGGCGGCAGCGGGCCGCTCGGCCGCTACGCGCGGCTGGTCGAACGCTCGCGCGGCGGGCTCGACCGCTACCTCGGCTACTACCTGCGGATCGCCTACGCCTGCGGCTATCCGGGCTATGTGATCGTCTCGCTGGCGGCGATCGGCCGGCACGGCGACGAGTACACCTGGAAGACGGTCGAAGCGATCCGCCCGCCCCGGCCGGGCGCCCGGACCACCGTAATGAAATACGCCGGCTCCGCGCTGCTGCTGGGCGACCGGATCCACGGTGATCGAGCACGAGGCCTTGCTGGGCTCGTCGATCACCCAGTTGATCCTGTATCCGAGCTACGAGAACCCGATTACGGTGATGACCGGCATTCAGACCGGCGCGCCCACGGTGCGCGGGCGCAAGCCCCACGGCCGGCAAGGTGCTGCTGCAGTATCTGGGCCGTGCGCCGGACCTGCGCGCGAGCCTTCGGATCTGCGGTATGCTTCGCGGCGGAGTCCAGCGCCTGGACCCACGATCCGCACCCACGTGCGCGATCGCCTGGGCGACCGGGGGGACGTCCTGGAGATCGACGAACTCTAAGGCGGCCGATTCCGTTATCGGCGGGGGCGCGCGGAGACCAACAAGACGACCAAAAGGAGGCAGGCCATGTCGCTCAAGGACCTGCTCGACAACAACGCCCGCTGGGCCCAGCAGAAGGACGCGGAAGACCCGGAATACTTCCGCATGCTCGAGCCAACAGCAGAGCCCGGAGTACCTCTGGATCGGCTGCTCCGACAGCCGGGTTCCGGCGAACGAGATCGTCGACCTGCACCCGGGCGAGCTGTTCGTCCACCGCAACGTCGCCAACCTGGTGGTCGCCTCCGACCTCAACATGCTCTCGGTGCTGCAGTACGCGGTGGAAATCCTGCGGGTGCGTCACGTGATCGTCTGCGGACACTACGGCTGCGGCGGCGTGCGCGCGGCCCTGCGCCGGGTCGAGCTCGGCCTGATCGACAACTGGCTGGAGCCGCTGCGCCGGCTGTGCGACCAGCACGCCGAAGACCTCGCCGCGTGCGGCGATGAGGCGGCGCAGAACCGACCGGCTGTGCGAGATCAACGTGATCCGCCAGGCCGCCGACGTCGCGCAGACCCCGATCGTGCAGGGGGCCTGGCGGCGTGGCCATTCGGTCGCTGTGCACGGCTGGATCTACGGCCTGGGCGACGGCCGGCTGCGCGATCTGCGGCTGTACCCTGACGTGCCCGGACGACTTGCATCTCGCCGCCCGGCTCGCGCAGGGGTGAAACGGGAATTTCACCTGCCCGACGGTTGCGATCGGCGAACGTGACCCAACGTTGGTGCGCAGACGTGGTGTGCCGGCCGCCTTGCGCGGCCCGGCCATGTTTCCGCCCGGCGATCCGCGGATCGCCGCCACACGAGACCGACCTGGAAGGAGAGTCTCCATGACCAGCCGTTCCCCGATGCGCAAGCTCGCCTTGGCCCTTGCCGCCCGTGCCGCCGGCATCGCCGCCGCCGGCCTGACCGGTCCGGCCGCCGCGCAGAGCTCCGGCCAGCGAGCAGTCCGCGCAGCAGTCGCAGCAGCAGACGCCGAACTACTCCGACGCCAAGCTGCGAAGTCCTTCGCCATCGCCGCCACCAAGGTGCGCACGGTGATGCAGGAGTACCGGCCGCAGCTGCGCCAGGCCCGGCAGAACCAGGACCGCGAGCAGTTCGAGAAGGTCCGGAAGCAGGCCCGCCAGGCGGTCGAGCAGAAGATCGCCGGCACCGACGGATCACCGCCCGCGAGTACCAGCAGATCGCCCAGGACGCGCGCAACGACGACAAGCTGCGCCAGAAGGTGCTCGGCATGATGAAGGCCCAGCAGAACCAGGGCCAGTAGACCCTGATCTCCGGCTCGTCCCCGGCCCTGTTCGACGCCCGGCCGGGCGGGTTCGGGTTGCGCCGCCGCGGATGTCCGGACCAGCCTGCCCGCTGGGCTGCAAGCCCGAATGTCCGGCGCGCGCAGCCGGAACCTGAGGGAGCCGCCGCAGCCAGGTGTGGTGCGATGAGCGAAGACGTCGCCACGCCGAAAACCGAACACCAGCACCAAGACCGCGCGGCCGCGGATGTACAAGGTGCTGCTGCACAACGACGACTGTACCCGCGGGAGTTCGTCGTCGCGGTGCTCATGTCCGTGTTCGGGATGAACAAGTCCAAGGCCTACAGCGTGATGATGACGGCCCACCAGCAGGGCGAGCGCCCTGGTCGCCGTCTACGCCAAGGACATCGCCGAGACCAAGGCCCAGGAAGCCTGCGACATGGCCCGCCAGGAAGGCCATCCCCTCGATGCTTTCCACCGAGCCGGAAGAGTAGGGCGCGGGCGGCGGCGGAGGCGCCCCGGCGACACGTGTCTCAGCCGCCCTGGACCGGGCTGACGTAGCCGGGCGGCTTCGCCGCGACGATGCCGATGTCGACGCTGTTCAGCACGTCTTCGGCGGTGTTGCCGATGATCAGGCCGGGCACGCCCGTGCGCGCGACCGTACCCAGACCAGCAGGTCCGCGCCCAGTGTCGCCCACCGCGCGCGGGATCGCGCTGCGCGGGTTGCCGCGTCGACGCCAGCGCTGGCCGCCGCGCTGGCCGTCTCGCGGCCAGCCCCGCGCTCCACTCGCCGACGCCTCCAGGCCGCAGGCGGCAGCAGGCCGGTCCAGCTGGGTCCACTGCCGGGTCTCCACCGCCTCGGCGTAGTTTTGCGCGCCCTCCCCCTGGCCCCAGGCGCTGACCAGGCCTTCCTCCGGCGCTTCCCAGCAGCTCAGCACGTCCAGCGGCGCCCGCGCCCAGCTCGGCGAGCGCGCGCGCCTGGCCGACGATCCGGCGGTTCAGCGCGGCCTCGGTGTCCGGCTCGCCCAGCGGGTCGGGATCGACGTCGACCGCCGCCAGGACGCGCTGCGGCGACTGCACCGCGCCGCGGGACGGTGCAGCCAGCACCGTGGCCGGGCGCTTGCGCAGCAGGTGCTGGTCGGTGCTCGCCAGCAGGTGGCGGGCCAGGCCGTCCAGCTCCTCCGCCGCCTTGACCACCGAGGTCGTGCCCGCCGGCGATCACGGCGTGCACCGTCTCCAGGAACGGCTTGCCGATCCGCACTTCCAGCGTCGACCGGCTGCCCGGGCAGCGCGGCCTCGACGGCGCGCTTGCAGCCGCGCGTACGCGCCTGCCGGTGAGCTCCCTGCGCAGCGCCCTCCGGGATCGCGGGTCAGGTCGAAGAACAGCCGCGCGCTCGGCGCGGGCACGGGCGCGAGCGCGCTCAGCTGCGCGCCCTGCGCCTGGGCCAGCGTCGCCGGCGAGGCGCAGCGCTCGCGGCGTCGTCCTCGGGATCGCCGATCGCCGGCGCCGGCACGCCGGGACAGACCGCGAGGATGCGCGCGAAGCGGGGCTTGCGCACGTCACAGCGCCAGCTCCTTCTGGCCGGGGTGCGGCGGCTCGGCATCGGGTTGGCCTGAGCCGCTGGCGCCGTCGTCGCGCGCCGCCGCACCCGGCTGCGCGCGGCCCAGCACCAGCGCTGGCCGCGTAGGCCGCGGCGTCGTCGTAGGGACGCAGCACCACGTCGGCGCCGGCCGCGGCGATCTGTCCGGGCGACCGCGTCGCTGTGCGCGGCGACCGCCACGCGCCCGGTGAACTTCAGCTCGATACAGCGTGGTCAGCAGGCTCAGCCGCGGATCCTCGTGGGTGACGCCCAGGCCGTGTTCGGGCACCGCCGAGATCGCCCAGGCGACGCCGTTCCAGTTCAGGTGGCCGACGAACTCGGGGTCGCTGGCGTCGCCGAACAGCGCGTCGTGGCCGGTTTCCCGCGCGCGCTTGACCGCGTCGGGGTCGAAGTCGATGCCGAGCACGCCGAGCCCGGAGGCGCGCAGTTCGTCCACGATCGCCTGGCCGTAGCGGCCCAGGCCGAACACCACCGCGTCGTAGCGCGGTCCGGTCGGGGTCGCTGGCGTCCTCCAGGTCTGGGCGGCGTGCTTGCGCTCGAACATGCCCAGCAGCGGCTCCAGCCACGCGCGTAGAGGCGGTGGGAGTAGGTGATCATGTAGGTCGCTGGCGGCGATCGTGATCAGGCCGACCAGCGTGACCAGGCCCAGCGCGTCCTCCTGCGACGTGGCCGAGGCTGACGCCCATCGCCATGAAGATCAGCGAGAACTCGCTGATCTGCGCGACCGTCAGCCCGGCCAGGAAGCCGGTGCGCTTGCGGTAGCCCATCGCCCCCATGATCGCGAGCACGATCAGCGGGTTGCCGATCAGCACGAAGAGCGACGAGACGACCGCGGCGCCCACGCTCGCGCCCAGCACCGACAGGTCGAGCGAGGCGCCGAGCGCGATGAAGAAGAACAGCAGCAGGAAGTCGCGCAGCGAGGCCAGTCGCGCGGCGATCGCCTCCCGGTAGACGCGTGGAGGCGAGCGAGACGCCCGCCAGCAGGCCGCCCAGCTCCTTGCCGAAGCCGAGGTAGTGGCCGAGCGCCGCCAGCAGCGCCGCCCAGCCGATGGCGAACGACACCAGCAGTTCCGGCGCGCGGCTCAGCCGGTCGACCAGCGGATTGGCGATATAGCGTACGAACACGCCCACGAACGCCAGCATCAGCCCGCCGTAGGCCAGCACGCGAACGACCTCGAACAGGCCGCCGCCGCTGGCCGCCCCGACGCCCAGGCCGCGAGAGCACGATCATCGCCAGCACCACCACCAGGTCCTGCACGATCAGGAAGCCGAGCGCGATGCGGCCGTGCAGCGAGTCGATCTCCCGCTTATCCGACAGCAGCTTCACGATGATGATCGTGGAGGAGAAGGTGAGCGCCACCGCGACGTAGAGCGCGCGTCACCGTGTCGAGGCCGAGCGCGAGCGCGATCAGGAAGCCGAAGGCGGTGGTGAAGGCGACCTGGCCCAGGCCCGTGGCGACCGCTACCAGGCCCAGCGTACGGACCAGGTTGAGGTCGAGCTTGAGGCCGACCAGGAACAGCAGCACCGCGATGCCGAGTTCGGCCAGGAGGTCGATGTGCTGTTCGGATTGCGCGATGTCGAGCACCGACGGGCCGGCGATGATGCCGACCGCGATGAAGCTGACGATCAGCGGCTGGCGCAGCATCACCCCCACAAGTCCGCCCGCCGCGGCCAGCACCAGCAGGGCCGCGATCTCGTAGAAGATGTAGCCCTCGATCGTCTCGAACATCCGGGCGCGGCCTCGCGTGGAATTGTGCGCGTGGCCAACGCGTTGGACCCGACCTCACGACGGTACAACGCCGAGCCATCGGACCGGCGATGGAAAACCGCATTCTTCGCAGTCGGCGATATCGGCGTCCATCAGCCTGCATACCTGCCGGCAGGCAGTGCCGGACGGTTTTGTTTTCAAAGCAATTGGCCTACATTCCAGGTTCAGGCGTTACGGACCGACCGATACGAGCTTTACGGAAAGGCCCAGACCGACCATGGCGCTCAGCGACGCGCAGTCCGCCGATTCCGCCGCCGACACGCCAGGCGCGGAGCGACGAGCACGGCCGGACATCGTTCGACTTCGAGACCGGCTACGCCCGCCTGCCGGAACGCTTCTACGCCCGGGTGCAGCCGACCGCGGTCCGCGATCCCGAAGTTCCTGCGCGCTGAACGCGCCGCTGGCGCGCGAGCTCGGCCTCGACCCCGCGCGGCTGGAGACGCAGGACGCGCTGCAGGTGTTCGCCGGCAACCAGCGTGCCCGAGAGCGCGCAGCCGATCGCCCAGGCCTACGCCGGGCACCAGTTCGGCAACTGGGTGCCGCAGCTGGGCGACGGCCGCGCGGTGCTGCTGGGCGAGCTCGACCGACCGCAGCGGCAGTCGAGCGCGACGTCCAGCTTGAAGGGCGCTGGCAAGACGCCGTTCTCGCCGGATGGGCGACGGCCGCGCCGCGCTGTTCCCGGTGGTCGCCGAGTACCTGGGCAGCGAGGCGATGGCGGCGCTGGGCGTGCCCACGACCCGCGCGCTCGCCATGGTCACCACCGGCGAGCGGGTGCTGCGCGAGGACATCCGCCCGGGCGGCGTGATCGCGCGCGTCGCGACCAGCCACGTGCGTGTCGGGACGTTCGAGTACTTCGCCCGCAACGGCGACCAGGAGGCGCGTGCGAGCAGCTCGCGGACTACGTCCTCGACCGGCACTATCCCGACCTGAAGGCGGCGGAGAACCCGTACGCAGCCCTGCTGCGGGAAGTCGTCCGGCGCACCGGCGACCTGGTCGCGCGGTGGATGCTGGTCGGCTTCATCCACGGCGTGATGAACACCGACAACGTCTCCATCGTCGGCGAGACGATCGACTACGGGCCGTTCGCCTGGATGGACAGCTACCACCCGGCGGCCTGCTTCTCCGCCGTCGACATGGGCGGGCGCTACGCCTTCAACCAGCAGCCGCAGATGGCGCACTGGAACCTCTGCCGCCTGGCCGAGACGCTGCTGCCGCTCTTGCCCAACAGCGAGCGGACGGCGAGCAGGGCGGCGAGCAGGCCAAGCAGGCCGCCTACGACGCCCTGGGCGCGTTCGAGCCGGCGTTCGACGCCCGCTTCAACGCCGGCCTGCGCGCCAAGATCGGTCTGGAGAGCCGAGCAGGACGGCGACCTCGACCTCGCCCTCGACCTGCTGCGCCGGATGGCCGAGCAGGGGGCGGACTTCACGCTTACCTTCCGCCGCCTGGCGGAGGCGGGCAACGCGGATGCGGCCAACGACGAGGGCGTCCGCGCGCTGTTCCGCGAGCCCGGCGGCGTTCGACGCCTGGGCCGCAGCAGTGGCGCCGCGGCTGAGCCCGGGAAACCCGGAGCGAGCGCCGACCGGCAGGTCGCGATGCGCGCGGTCAATCCGGCGTTCGTGCTGCGCAAGCACCTGGTCTACCGCGCCTACGACGCCGCCGCGGCGGGCGACCACCGGCGTGATCGACGAGCTGCTGACCGTGCTCGCCCGGCCCGTACAGACGACCACCCCGAGCCACGCCGCCCTGGCCCAGCCGCCGAAGCCCGAGGAGCACGTCCCGAACACCTTCTGCGGGACGTAAAGGCGGCGGCTCGGCGTAACGCGGGCGGCCGTCGCAATTGGAACTCGAGCAGCGACCAACGGTACGCCGCACGCCGCTTGATGTCCGGGTGTAAGGTGTTACCTTACACGCATGATCCGGTCGTTCGCCGACAAGCGCCTGCAACGATTTGCCGAGCACGGGCGCAGCGGCGGACTGCCGGTCCAGAACGCGGCACGCGTCCGCCGATGCTCACGGCCCTCAAGAACGCCAGCGCGCCGTCCGACATGAACCTTCCGGGCTACCGGTTCCATGAACTGAAGGGGCAGGGCCGAGGGACCTACGCGGTCACTGTGTCGGGCAACTGGCGGCTGCTGTTCGAATGGGACCAGGGCGCCGTCAACGTGCGCTTGGAGGATTATCACTGATGGCGGGCGACACCGACCTGACCGGCCTGGAGCCGATGCACCCGGGCGAGTTGCTGCGCGAGGACATCCTGCCGGCGCTCGGCATTTCCAAGACGGCTGTCGCCGAGCACCTCGGAATTCTGCGCGCACGACGCTGTACGAACTGCTTAACGAGGAGACGCCGGTGACACCTCAACTGGCGCTGCGCCTCGGCAAGCTGTGCGGCAACGGGCCGAAACTGTGGCTCAACCTGCAGCAGGACTACGACCTGCGCACGCTCGAGCCGCAGATGGCGCAGGATTTGGCTCGGATTCCCACCTTGTCGGAGTGACGGACGCTACGGTTGGCACGCGCTCGACGTTCAGACGTCCCTCTCCGGGTAAGAAGGCTATCGCAGCGGGTCCCCTCTCCTCCATGGGAGGAGAGGGACAGGGAGAGGAGGTGGGACGAAGTTGACGTTGCGCAACCGGATAGATGGGTAACATCATAGACCGGTTGGATGGGTAACAGTTTTCTCGGTCTGTTCCGCTTTGGGCCGCCCCGGCCGGGGCAGCCCGAAGCTTCGCAGTTTCATGGTTGCTCGCTCGATGACGCCGAGCTCGTAGTCGAAGAACCTGACCAGCCAGTCCCCGCCGCTGAGTTCACGGATCCCAACGGGTTGGCCAGCCAAGCACTCGCTGAGGAACAGCCTCTCCCCACGCCACTTGATCTCGCCGCCGGAGCGCACTTTGCGCACCTCGTGGTCGGCGTCGTACCAAGGCTCCAGCAAGCGGTCCGGATAGGGCCGCTGCGAGGGCGCGTAGTGCCGAGCCGGTGGCTCCTGGCCGAGCGCTTCGTGCGGGCGCTGGGTGTTGTAGTCCACACAAAAGGCGTCGAACCGGGCCTGCTGCGCGGCCGGGTTCGCCGCCGGCGGCGCGCTCGTCTCCGCCTTCAAAGTGGCATGGCCGCGTTCGTGTCGGCCGTTCTGCTGGGGCTGCCCCGGATCGATCAGCTCGATGTCGATGCCAAGCCGGATCCACCACACGTTCAACCGGCTCAGCCCCGCGCACCCGCGTGAAGAGAACGGCACGCCGTTGTCGCTGCGGATGCGCCCGGGCAGGCCATACTCCCGGAACGCCCGCTCGAACACCGTCCACGCGCCCTCGGTCGTCGGCGGCACGATCGTGCACGCCAGGTAGTACCGGCTAAAGCCGTCGTTGATCGTGAGCGGATCGCAGCGCCGGTTGTCACCCGTGCGGAACCAGCCCTTGTAGTCCGCGCTCCACGTCGCATTCGGCTCGTCCGGCACGCTCAGCGGGCGCTGCGGCCCCGGCCTGCGCCGACGCCCGCGCGCCTCGATGAGCCCCGCGCGCCACAGGATATCCCCGATCGTGCTCGGCGCCGGCCAGAGCGTCTCGGGCTCCCGTCGCATCAGCTCCGCGCGCACCTTTTTCGGTCCCCAGCGGGGCCGCTCCCGCCGCAACGCGACAATCCGCTGCACCAGCTCCGCCGAGGTCGCGCGGCCGTGCACGTGCGGCGCACGCGAACGCGGCGCAAGCCCATCAAAGCCCGCCTCCCGATAGCGCTCCAAAACCTCGTAACCGGTCTTGCGGCTGATCCCGAAGGCCGCACAGAGCTCCGTCATCGACTGCTCCGCCTTCTGGTACGCCACTACGAACCGCACCTTCTCGTCCATCGCACAGGTCTCTTTCCACGGCATGGCGAACCTCCTCGCCATGCATTTGACCTGTTACCCATCCATCCGGTCCAAGTGTTACCTTTCTATCGGGTTCAGACCGCCGTTGAGTGGCGACCTCCTCCCCTAGCCCCTCCTCCCAGTGGAGGAGGGGATGAGCTCAGGTGTGGCGGAGGCGCGCGCGCTTTCCCGCCACGCCCACGCGTACGTGCGTACGCGTACACCCCGTACGCTCGCGGGTGCATGGCTGGCGTGCGCGCTCGGGGGCTGGACGCGGGCGCTTTGGGGTGCACTTTGGACCCGAGCGCCGGAAACCGGCGCGGACGCGAACCCAGGCCCGAATCGACCTTCGATTGCCCCCATGACCCAGGCGACGGAAACACCCGCGCGGCCGGCGGTAGGCCGGATCGCGTTTCCAGAGTTCGTCGTGCTGATCGCCAGCATGATGGCGCTCACCGCGCTGTCGCTGGACATGATGCTGCCGGCGTTGCCGGCGATCGGGGCCGCGTTCCAGCTGGCCGATCCGAACGACGCGCAGCTGGTAATCGTGGTCTATCTGTTCGGCTTCGCCGCCGGCCACCTGTACGCGGGGCCGCTGTCCGACCGGCTGGGGCGCAAGCCGATCCTGATGACCGGCCTGGTGGTCTACGCGGTCGGCAGCCTGATGGCCGCGGCCGCGCCGGACTTCACGACGCTGCTGATCGGCCGGGTGATCCAGGGGCTTGGCGCGGCCGCGCCGCGGGTCGTGGCGATGGCGGTGGTGCGCGACCGTTACGCCGGGCGCGGCATGTCGCGGGTGATGTCGTTCATCATGATGGTCTTCATCATGGTGCCGGTGATCGCGCCCACGCTGGGCAGCGGGATGCTGCTGCTGGGGCCGTGGCGCTGGATCTTCGGCTTTTTGGTGCTGGCCGGCGCGGCGCTCGCGTTCTGGTCGGCGCTGCGGCTGGAGGAGACCTGCCCGCCGGGCGAGCCGGTCCCGCTGCTGACGGCCGTCAAGACCATGCTGACGACGCCGCAGAGCCTGGGCTACACGCTGGCGATCGGGTTCATGTTCGGCAACCTGATGACCTACGTCGCGACGGCCGAGCAGGTGTTCACCCGGATCTACGGCCTGGGTCAGGGGTTCACGCTGCTGTTCGGCGCGATCGCGTTTGCGGTGGTGGCCGCGTCGTTCTCCAACTCCCGGATCGTGGAGCGGGTGGGCATGCGCCGCGTGTCGCACACCGCGCTTGTGGCCTACCTGGTGCTGTGCGCCGGCATGGCGGTGTTCGGCTTTCCGGCGGAACCGCCGCTTTCGGGTGTACGCGCTGTTCTGTGCGGGGACCTTCTTCTGCTTCGGCCACGTGGTGCCGAATTTCAACGCCCTTGCGATGGAGCCGCTGGGCCGCGTCGCCGGCGTGGGCTCGTCGCTGGTCGGCTTCTGGATGATGGCGGCCGGCGCCAGCTTCGCCGGCCTGGTCGGCGCGCAGTTCGACGGCACCGTCCGGCCGGTTACGATCGGCTTCACCGTGCTCGCGGTGTGCACGCTCGCGACCGTCCTGGTGACCGAGCGCGGCCGGCTGTTCCGCGTCGGCGAGGGCGGCTGAGCCCAAGCAGACCGCTGGTTTAACCGCGTGTCCGTGCTACAAGGGGCGCGTTAGCCCAGCGCCGTCGGCCAACCCGCCGCCGGCGAACCCGCCGCCGCCGATCGACGACGCCGAACCGTTAAGCGAGCCCGATGCCCGAACACGGCCACCTGAACGACGTCCTGGTCATCCTGCTGGCGGCGATCCTGTGCGTCGCCTTGTTCCAGCGCCTGCGGATCACCCCGGTGCTGGGCTACCTGACCGCGGGCATCGTGATCGGCCCGTACGCCGCGGGCCTGATCCACGATCCCGAGGGGACCGAGCTGCTCGCCGAGTTCGGCGTGATCTTCCTGTTGTTCACGATCGGCCTGGATCTGCCGCTGCGCCGGCTGATCGAGATGCGCCACCTGATCTTCGGCTTGGGGCTGGCGCAGGTCGGCCTGACCTCGGTCGCGATCGCTGGCGTCGCGATGGCCTCGGGCCTCAGCGTGGAAACCGCGCTGATCCTGGGCGGCGCGCTCGCCCTCTCGTCCACGGCCACTGTGCTGCAGCTGCTGATCGAGCGGCGCGAGCTCGCCGACCGGCACGGCCGGCTGTCGGTCGCGGTGCTGCTGTTCCAGGACCTGGCGGTGGTGCCGCTCCTGGCCCTGCTGCCGATCCTGGCCGGCGGGTCGACCAACATCGTGGGCGCGCTCGGCCTCGCGGCGGTCAAGGCGGCGATCGCGATCGGCCTGATCCTGCTGATCGGCCGGCTGTTTCTGCGCCCCGTCTACCGCGTGATCGCGGAGACCCGGAACCCGGAGATCTTCGCCGCCACCAACCTGCTGATCGTGCTCGCGACCGGCTACGCCACCGCGCAGGCGGGGATGTCGATGGCGCTGGGCGCGTTCCTGGCCGGCCTGCTGCTCGCCGACACCGAGTACCGCCACCAGATCGAAGCCGACATCCAGCCGTTCCGGGGGCTGTTCCTGGGCTTGTTCTTCATCACCGTCGGGATGTCGATCGACCTCGGGCGGATCATCGACAACCTGTTCCCGCTGCTGGCCATGGCGGTCGCCCTGCTGGCGGGCAAGGCGGCGATCCTGTACGCCCTGCTGCGGGCCTTCAAGCAGGGTCACCGGATGGCCGCGCGGGTCGCGCTGATTGCTGGCGCAGGGCGGCGAGTTCGCCTTCGTCATCCTGGGCCTCGCGCTGCAGCTCGACGTGGTGAGCGAACCGGTCGGGCAGTCGCTGCTCGCCGTGGTCGCGATCTCGATGGCGACCACGCCGGTGTTCGCCTGGGCGGGCCGGCGCTGGTTCGGCGAACAGCAACGTCCAGCCGGCACCGCCGAGCAGCTGGAAGAGGCCACCGGCGACCTGGACCACCACGTGCTGGTCGCCGGGTTCGGCCGGGTCGGCTGGACGGTCTGTAAGCTGTTGGAGCGCAACGACGTGCCCTACGTCGCGCTCGACTTCGACATGGAGCGGGTGCGCCGCGGGCGGAACGAGAACATGCCGATCTACTTCGGCGACGCGAGCCGCCTGGAGGTGCTGCGCGCCGCCGGGCTGGAGCGCGCGCGGGCGGCGGTGATCACGCTCGACCAGCCGGGCCTGGCCGAGCGCGCGGTCGGCGCCCTGCGCGGCCACGACTCCGCGTTCACCATCGTCTCCCGCGCCCGCGACGGCCAGCACCGCAAGCGTCTGGAACTGGCTGGCGCCAGTGCCGTCGTCTCCGAAGCGGTGGAAGCCAGCCTGCAGTTGGGCGCGACCGTGCTGCGCCTGTCCGGCACCGACGAAGCGCGGGTCGACGAGAGCCTGCAGGCCTTCCGCCACAACGATTACGCGCTGTTGGACGAATTGCTGGAGGAGCGCGAACAGGCGAACGGCGACACCGGCAAGCCGATCGAGACCGGCAGCTGGTTCGCCCGCCACATGGCGCCCCGCCGCCGCCGGCGCAGCGAACGGGGGAGCGGCGAGGGGGACGGCGTCGGCTGAGTCGCCCACCGTCCGGTTGGGACGTGAGTTGTTGAAGTATCGATCAGGTAACGCCGGGTTGGATTAGGCGTACTACGAAAGAGCGTTGTCGCTTTTCACCGCTTGTTAAGTGGCCCCGTCCAGGCTTCGGCCATCGACCCAATCCCGCGCACGACAAGGCCTGCCTTTCATGACCCAGCCGAGCGATCCCAAGCGTCACCCTGCCCAGGATACCTGTGGCGCCCTGCTGAGCATCAGCGAGGATTTCCATCAGATGCTGCGTGCCACCTGTCCGCGCTGCACCACGGGCACGGGACCGTGCGGGGTAGAGGTGATCCGCCAGGCGCTGGCGGCCGAGGATGCGATCCCGCATACGGCGGAGGAGCCGGCCGAGCGGGCGCAGCTGACCCGGCACTGACGGCCGGTCGCCCGCGCCCTTACGGCTCGGCGAGCGCGCCCGCGTCGACCAGCCGATTGGGCCGCGGGCGCAGGCGCGCTTCGGCGAACGCCTGCAGGTCGTTGGCCCGGATCGTCAGCCGGATGTCCTCGACGTAGTCCTGGCCGCGGGCGGAGTAGTCGACCAGCCCGCCGGCGAGGTCGGCACCGTCGGGGTACTCGCCGCGGGCGCGCGCCTCGGCCCGGCGCGCGCGCAGCCCGGCATAGGCCGGATGGGTGTTGAGGTTGCGCAGGTAGGCCTCGACGGCCCCGGTCACCGTCTCGAACGCCCGCACGCGGAAGCTCGGATCTTCCAGCTCCCGCGGCACCATGCCGGGGTCTTCGGGATCGCGGGTGTGCTGGCCGAAGATCGCGTTGCCCTGCTGGGCGAACCGGCTGGTCCCCCAGCCGGTCTCGATCGCCGCCTGCGCAAGCACGAGCGCGGGCGGCACGACGTCGACCCGGCGCTTCAGCTTCGCCAGATTGCCCGGCGCGACCTGATACTTGTCCGCCAGGCGCTCGAGCTTCCGGCGCATTGCCTCCGGGAGCTCGTCGGTGGGAATCTCCAGCGCGATCAATGTCTCGACGAACCGGCGCTCGGCGCGGATCCGCGCGTTCGCTTGCAGCACCGCGGGCAGCAGGGTCTTGATGAACAGGCGTTTGCGCTCGCGGGCGCGGTCCGATCTCGGTCAGGCGGTC
The DNA here is from genome assembly GCA_034521655.1 of Rhodovibrio sp. GTDB lineage: Bacteria > Pseudomonadota > Alphaproteobacteria > Kiloniellales > Rhodovibrionaceae > Rhodovibrio. Next base: position 23,272 of record JAXHMD010000003.1, on the reverse strand, counting down.
GGGCAGGTCGCTCACCTCGGCCCGCGGGACCAACTGCACCCCAGCGCGCACGCGGTCGAGGTCCAGCTTGCGCACGCGCACCATCGGCGGCTGGACGCTTGCCGGCTCGCCGCGGATCAACCCATCACCGGACGCAGCCACGCTGCCGGACCTGTCGGCGCCGGAGCTGTCGGGCCGCGGGGCCGCGGGCGCGTCGGACCTTGCGCCCGGCGCGACAGCCGCTTGATCGTCCGCGTGCGCAGGCGCCGAGTTCAAACCCGTGCAGCCGGCGACGGACGACAGCACAACCGCGGCCATGACGGCCCGTATGGCCGCCGCCGAACGGTTCGTGTACGTCATCGATCAGCCGCTCTCTCGTCTCGCAGGTGCCCCACACCTCGCCCGCGCAGGTAGTCCTAGTTCGCCGTTAATGCAAGCTCGTTGCCCTGCATGCCCCGGATGAGCATCAAAATGGCGCGGTTTTCGGCGGGCAGTACGGCTTCGCGTTCGGTATGGATCCGGATCTGCCGGATCAGCGTGTCAAAGCCGCGGCTGTCCAACAGATGACCGAATTCCGAGCGGTAGTTGACCGCGAGCGAGGCCGTCGGGGTCTGCAGGTCGACGACCGCCCAGCGCCCGGAGTTCGCGGCGGTGCATGCGCCAGACCCGGCGGGCCGACTGACCCTGCCGGCGCGCCACGCGGGTCGCGACGGCCGCCGTGTCGACGGTGACCTTGCGCGACGCGATCACCGCCATGTCGGAAATCGCGTTGCGGGCGAGCAGCCGGGCATATGTCTCCACGACGTAGTCGGCGAAGGTCTGGCGAAAGGTTTGCCGCTGGTCGCGGGTGAGCTCCGCCGCGTAGCGGCCGAGCACGAAACGCGTGAGCGTGTCGAAATCCATTGCCGAACGCAGCGTCTTGGCGAGCGCGCGTTCGCGGGCGGCCGTGTCCTTGGCGCCGTCGTTGAGAACCGCGACCAGCCGGTCGTTCAGCCGCTCGACCGCCTGCTCGGCTGCCGGCGCCGGCGGCCGGTGCGTGCTCGTCGGACGGGTCCGACGCCCGGGCCGAATGCGCCCGGCGAGGCTCAGCAGCACAGCCGCGATCGGTGCCCAGGCGCGCGATGCGGCGGCGGGCGGTGGCGGGCCGGGCGGCCGCTACGTGCTGCACTTGACCGATCACGGTATCGCTCCTTCCAACTGGGACAGGCCACGCCCGGGCGCGCGGCCGGGCGCGCGGCCGGGGCGGCGGCCGGGCAATGCCGGGTCGGCGTGGGCTGGTGCGCCAACCGCAACCCGGCAGCATGGCCATACTCATGCCAAAGTTCGCATGACCTTTGTGTGCCAATGTCACGACGGTCGGCGCACCGCGGCACGCCGGGATGGCGCGCGGCGGGCGGCAGGCCGGGACCCTTGAAACTGCACGGGCGGGGGCGACGTTTACGCCAGGATGTCCGGATTTCATCCGCGGCACACATGGCAGCCCGGACCTCGACCGCTTGGCCGCATGCGCCCGGCGCACACCGCGCGCGACCGGCGCCGCGGCCCATCAACCACACGGCCGCGCCTCTGGCGGCGGCCAACAACCGCTGATCGTCACGGGAGACGGCGCGATGGCACAGCAAGACGCGCGGATCGCGATCGTGCTGACCTCACACGGCTCGCTGGGAAACACCGGCAAGGCCACCGGATTCCATTACGAGGAACTGGCGGCGCCCTACTGGGCGTTCGTCGACGCGGGCTACACGGTCGACCTGGCGTCGATCCAGGGCGGGGAGCCGCCGCACGATCCCAATTCCCTGCCCGATGATCCGGCGGAGCAGGCGGGTAGCGTGGCGCGCTTCCGCGACGACGCGCAAGCCTGCGCCAAGCTGCGCGAGACGGTGCCGGTCGCCGATCTCGTCGCGACGGACTACACCGCCATCTTCCTGGCTGGCGGGCACGGCACGATGTGGGACTTTCCCGACAACGCGGATCTCGGCCGGCTGCTGACGGCGGCGCACGGCCACGGTCGCATTCTGGGCGCGGTCTGCCACGGCCCGGCCGGTCTGATCTCAGCCCAGCGCAGCGACGGCAGCCCGCTGATCCGCGGAGTGCGCCTGAACGCCTTCACCGACGCCGAGGAACAGCAGGTCGGCCTCGCCGACACGGTGCCGTTCCTGCTGGAAAGCCGGCTCAAGGACCTGGGCGCGCGGTTCGAGAAGTCCTCGCCGTTCCGCGGCTGCGCGGTGCACGACCAGGGCTTCGTCACTGGACAGAACCCGCGCTCCAGCCGCGCCGTCGCCGAGCGGATCCTGACGGTGATCGCCGAAAGCGGCACACAGGACGCCGCCTGATCCACCCCGTCGACGGTTCCGCAAGCGGCGGACTTGCGCTAAACCTGACCAGGCGGTGAGCCGGCCCGGGCGCCGGTCCGATTGAAATCGGCCCTGGACACGTGCGGGGTACATGCGGCACGTACAGATGCGTACGTCTCCACCCTTCCCGCCTACGCATACAGGTCGCCTCTTCACAAATCGCCCGCGGCTTGCAATCTTGTCGCGCGGTCCGCGGCGGGGGTCATCCGCCGCGGCGAACTTTTGGGGGGTCTCAGGACGATATGAAGATCGCCATTCCGAAGGAGCGTCGTCACGGCGAAGCCCGTGTCGCAGCCTCGCCGGATACGGTGAAGAAACTGCTGGGCCTGCCGGCCGATAAGGTCGAGGTCGCGGTTGAAACCGGCGCCGGCGACGGCGCGTCGATCCCGGACGAGCAGTACAAGAACGCCGGCGCCACGATCGCCAAGGACTACGCGGCCTGCGTCAAGGACGCGGACGTGGTGTTCAAGGTGCGCCGTCCCATCATCAAGGGCGAGCAGGGCAGCACCGACGAGCTGTCGCCGCTCAAGAAGGGCGCGCTCTTGATCGGCAACCTCGATCCGACGCAGTCGCTGGAGGCGGTGCGCGCCTACGCCGACGCGGGCGTCGAGGCGTTCGCCATGGAGTTCATGCCGCGCATCTCGCGCGCGCAGGCGATGGACACGCTGTCCAGCCAGGCGAACCTGGCCGGCTACCGCGCGGTGGTCGACGCCTCCTCGCAGTTCAAGCGCGGCTTCCCGATGATGATGACGGCCGCCGGCACGGTGCCGCCCGCCAAGGTGCTCGTGATGGGTGCCGGCGTGGCCGGCCTGCAGGCGATCGCCACCGCCCGGCGGTTGGGCGGGGTGGTCTCCGCGACCGACGTCCGGCCGGCCGCCAAGGAGCAGGTGGAAAGCCTGGGCGCCTCGTTCGTCGCCGTCGAGGACGAGGAGTTCAAGGAGGCCGAGGCCGCCGGCGGCTACGCCAAGGAGATGAGCGACGCCTACAAGAAGAAGCAGGCGGAGCTGATCGCCGACACCATCAAGAAGATGGACGTGGTGATCACCACCGCGCTGATCCCCGGCAAGCCGGCGCCGAAGCTGGTCACCGCCGACATGGTCAAGTCGATGAAGCCGGGGTCGATCATCGTCGACCTCGCGGTCGAGCAGGGCGGCAACTGCGAACTGTCCGAGTTCGATCAGGTGGTGGAGAAGCACGGCGTCACCATCGTCGGCCATGGCAACTGGCCGAGCCGGCTCGCCGTTTCCGCGTCCAACCTGTACGCCCGCAACCTGTTCAACTTCCTGCAGCTGATGGTGGACAAGGAGTCCAAGCAGCTGAAGGTGAACATGGACGACCAGCTGGTCGCGGGCACGCGCCTGACCCAGGACGGCGAGGTCATCCACGAGCGGGTGAAGGACGTCGTCCCGGCGAAGGGCAAGGGCGGCCCGTCCGGCAAGGACGATGGCGGCGGCTCGGGCGGTAGCTCCGGCGGCAGTGAGTCGGCCGGCGCCAAGACGTCTTCCGCCAAGACATCCGCCGCCAAGTCCGGCTCGGGCACCAAGGCGTCCGCGAGCAAGAGCGGTGCGAGCAAGGCGTCCGGCTCCAAGGCCTCGGGGGGCAAGTCCGGTGCCAGCAAGTCCGGCTCCAGTAAGTCGGGCGGCGCGTCCGCCGACAGCTCCGGCAGCGGCGCTCAGGGGAAGGAGAGCTAAGTCATGGCAGACTCCGCACAGGAGATGCAGTCGACGGCCGAGCGCCTGCGCGAGCTGGCCGATCAGCTGTCGACCAAGGCGAACGAGCTCGCCGCGCAGGCCGGCGAGTTGCCGGCGCGCGCCGGCGAGGCCGCCCAGAAGGCGAGCGAGGCCGGCGGCGGCCACAACTTCATGTTCGGCCTGACCGTGTTCGTGCTGGCGATCTTCGTCGGCTACCACGTGGTCTGGCGCGTCACCCCGGCACTGCACTCGCCCTTGATGGCGGTGACCAACGCGGTGTCGTCGGTGATCATCGTGGGCGCGCTGCTGGCGGCCGGCCCGGCGGAGTTCGATATCTCCAAGGGCTTCGGTCTGGCCGCCGTGGTGCTCGCCTCGGTGAACATTTTCGGCGGTTTCATCGTGACGCAGCGCATGCTGTCCATGTTTAAGAAGAAATAACCGGGGGGCCTTCTTTAGATGTCTCAGGATTTGACGACGTTCGTCTACCTGGTCGCCTCGGTCTGCTTCATCATGGCACTGAGGGGCCTGTCGCACCCGAAGACCAGTCTTCAGGGCAACATGTTCGGGATGGTCGGCATGACGCTGGCCATCCTGGCGACGATCGCTTCGCCGATCGTGTCCAGCTACGTCGGCATCGTCATCGCGATCGCGGTCGGCGGCTCGATCGGCGCGTTCATTGCCCGCACGATCGACATGACCGCGCTGCCCCAGCTGGTGGCGGCCTTCCACTCGCTGGTCGGCCTCGCCGCCGTGCTGGTCGCCGGCTCCGCGTTCTACGCGCCGGAGGCCTACGACATCGGCGTGCCGGGCGACATCAAGACCGCCAGCCTGATCGAGATGGCGATCGGGGCGGGCATCGGCGCGCTTACCTTCACGGGGTCGATCCTGGCGTTCGGCAAGCTGCAGGGCCTGATCACCGGCAAGCCGGTGGTCTTCCCGGGTCAGCACCTGTTCAACGCCGCGCTCGGCATCGCGATCGTGCTGCTCACCGTCCTGTTCGCCGTCAGCCAGCCGCAGTGGGCCTTCTGGGCGATCGTGCTGATCGCGCTGGCCTTGGGCGTACTGCTGATCATCCCGATCGGCGGCGCCGACATGCCGGTGATCGTGTCGATGCTGAACAGCTACTCCGGCTGGGCGGCGGCTGGTGTCGGCTTCACGCTCGGCAACAACCTCTTGATCATCACCGGCGCGCTGGTCGGCTCGTCCGGCGCCATCCTCTCCTACATCATGTGCAAGGGGATGAACCGGTCGTTCTTCAACGTCATCCTGGGCGGCTTCGGCGGCGAGGCCGGTGCCGGTTCGGCCGACCTTGGCGACCGGTCGGTCAACTCCGGCAGTGCCGAGGATGCGTCCTTCATTCTCGGCAACGCCGGTTCGGTGATCGTCGTGCCCGGCTACGGTCTGGCCGTCGGTCAGGCGCAGCAGTCGGTGCGCGAGATGGCGGACATGCTCAAGGGCATGGGCGTCAACGTGCGCTACGCCATCCACCCGGTCGCCGGGCGCATGCCCGGGCACATGAACGTGCTGCTGGCCGAGGCGAACGTGCCCTACGACGAGGTGCTGGAGATGGAGGAGATCAACCGCGACTTCCAGCAGACCGACGTCGCCTTCGTGATCGGCGCCAACGACATCACCAACCCGGCCGCCGAGGACGACCCGCAGTCGCCGATCTACGGCATGCCGGTGTTGAAGGTGGACGACGCCAAGACGGTGCTGTTCGTCAAGCGCTCGCTGTCGCCGGGCTACGCGGGCATCGACAACCCGCTGTTCTACCGGGACAACACGATGATGCTGTTCGGCGACGCCAAGCAGATGACCGAAAGCATCGTGAAGGCGCTGGAAGACCAGTAGCGTCCGCAGGGCCGCGGCCGAACGGCGCCGGGCCAAAGACGCCGACGATTCCGGGCGGCGATCCCGAGGCGGGGTCGCCGCCCGTTTATGTGCGCGCTAGCTGTCTGGTTTAGCCTGCGGGCGCGACACCCGCTCCTCCAGGCAAGGGGGCTGAGAGCGACACTGCTCGAAGGCCGAACCGGCCTTCGGGCTGAAGTCGCTTCAACTTCCTGAAGAGAGCAACATCAGCTGCAAGGTGATTCCACCTTCCAGCATCTTGCCCTAGCGCGATGCCCATCGACACCCCGTTATGCAAGGCCGACCGCCGCCATGGACGATCCCCGCGACCCCGCCGCGCCCACCCCCGCCGCGCCCACCCCCGACGCCTCGGCGATGAGCCCGCCCGAGACCGGCGCCCTGGAATGCTGCCCGCGCCCGACCGACCGGACGGCGGAGGTGCCAGGGCTGCTGCGCTGGCTGGCGGAGGCCGCGGAGACCGGAACCTCGGAGGACGACATCCTGGCCGGCGCCTGCGACCGGTTGCGGGCGGCCGGCGTACCGGTCGACCGGGCGTTCGCCGGGATCGAGCTGATCCATCCGCTGCTCGACGGCCAGCTGTACCGCTGGAACAGCGACGACCGGGCGGTCACGCGCCACGACCTGGACCGGTTCGACGACGACCGGGACGAGTGGGCGGCCAGCCCGCTCGCCCAGCTGCACGAGACCGGCACGCCCGAGCTGCGCCGGCGGGTCGGCGACAGTTACGTCCGCGGCGAGTTTCCGGTCGTCGACGGTGCGGTGGACGCGGGCGTGCAGGATTACGTCGCCTTCATGCTGCGCCGGGGCGGCCCGCACATCCTGGGCGAGAACGACATGACGTTCCTGACCTTCGCCACGCGGGCCCCGGAGGGCTTCTGCGAGGTCGCCCTGGACAGGCTGCGCGCCAGCGCGGCGGCGATTTCGGGCGCGATGCGGCTCGCCACCGGTCCGCGCATGACCTATGCGCTGATGGAGACCTACCTGGGCCGGAACGCCGGCCGACGGGTGCTGCGCGGCGGCATCAACCGCGGCGAGGCCGAGGAGATCCAGGCGGTGCTGTGGCTCTCCGACCTGCACGGCTTCACCAAGATCGCCGACGAAGTCGACCCGGACGCGGTGGTGCCGCTTTTGAACGCCTACGCCGAGGCGCAGGTCGCCGCCGTGGAGCGCTACGGCGGCGAGGTGCTGAAGTTCATGGGCGACGGTCTGCTGGCGATTTTCCCGATCGACGGGGGAACCGGCGCCGGCGACGCGGAGCAGGCCTGCGCCGCCGCGCTGGACGCCGCGGAAGACACGTTCGCCACGATCGGCGAGCTGAACCGGGACCGCACACGGCGCGGCCAGGTGACGACGACGCTCTACCTCGGCCTGCACGTCGGGCGCGTCTATTACGGCAACATCGGCAGTCCGGAACGGCTGGACTTCACGGTCGTCGGCCCGGCGGTGAACGAAGCCAGCCGGATCGCCGACATGGCCAAGGCGGTCGACAAGGACGCCGTCGTCTCCAGCGCGTTCGCCGGCGCCGCGCCCGGCAGCCGCGACCGCCTGGTCTCGCTCGGCCGCCACGCCTTGCGCGGGGTGAAGCGGCCGCAGGAACTGTTCACCCTGGATCCCAAGCTGGACTGAGCCGGGTGATAAACCTGTGTCGTAGGGTGGATCCGCCGCGCTCGCGGCAATCCACCGAGCTGTGTGCCGGGCGCACACGCCGTTCGGCGGGTTGCTGCGCGAACCCGCCCTACGGGCCCGTCGCGCCCCACGCACACCGTGCGAACACGAAAAGCCGCCGGCGCACTTCGCGGCCGGCGGCTCAACGTGTGTCGGAACTCAAGCTGACCCCCCGGCGAAGCGGCGGGGGGTCGGAGGCTAGAAGCCCTCGCGCTCGCGGCGCTTGCGCTGCAGCTTGCGCCAGCGGCGCACGGCTTCAGCCTGCTCGCGGGCCTTCTTCTCCGACGGCTTCTCGTAGTGCCGACGGAGCTTCATCTCGCGGAAAACACCCTCGCGCTGCATCTTCTTCTTCAGCGCGCGCAGGGCCTGATCGACGTTGTTGTCGCGGACGTGTACCTGCACGGTTACGCTCACACTCCTTTCGCGGTTCCGACCCTTGAGGCCGCCCGAGCCGGCCCCGAAACCGCGTCGGGGTGGGCGGCATGTCTCGAATCGACGTGGCCCTGGTTGGAAGCCATGCCAAGGCGCGGCCGTCCGGGCTCCCCGGGCCGCGCGGCACAGTCCCCTGGGCCGTCGAGTGGGCAGGGTCTATCACACGCTTACAGCCGTGTGAAGGCCGGGCCCGTCGGAAACCCGCCCGGCGCGGCAAGTTTTGTCGGGCCGCAAGCGCCCTTGCGGGCGGGCGTCAGCCGCGCCATCGTCTCGGTCAAGCGCCGTTCCCTTGCCACCGCAGCCGCGACCTCGCCGCCATGGCCGTTCTGGAAATCGCCCGCATGGGCCAGCCCGTCCTGCGCCGCCGCGCGGAGCCGATCCCGTTTCCCATAAGCGCGGAGATGCGGCAGTTGCTGGACGACATGGCGGAGACGATGGTGGCGGCGCACGGCACCGGGCTCGCGGCGCCGCAGGTATTCCAGCCGGTGCGCGCGATCGTGTTCAAGGTCGACGGCGCGCGCCAGCGCCGGTCGGTGGCGCAGTTGCCCGACCTGCCGGATCCGGAGACGGCCGGCGACGGGGTCCAGCTGACCTATCTCCTGAATCCCGAGATCGAACCGCTCGACGCGCCGGCGGACGCGGCGGTGGACGAAGAGTACGAGGCCTGCCTGTCGATTCCGGGGCTAACCGGACGGGTGCCGCGCTGGCGGCACATCCGCTACCGCGGGCTGGACCCGGACGGCCGGGCCGTTGAGCGGGTTGCCAGCGGCTTCCACGCCCGGCTGGTGCAGCACGAAGTGGACCACCTGGACGGCCTGCTCTATCCCGAGCGCATGCGCGATCTCGCCACCTTGGCCTTCGTCCAGGAGATCGCCACGTCACAGACGGACCCAGACGCCAAGCCGCGCGCCGCCGAGTCTTAGGCGCGCGCCAAGCCCCAAACGGGAGACACCGATGCGCGACCTGGACGAACTGCGCCGCGAGATCATGCAGCGCACCCTGGAAAACGTGCCGTTCGACGGCTGGTCCTGGGCGTCGATCAACGCCGCCGCCGACGAGCTCGGCATCGACCGGCGCGAGGCGGAAAGCGCCTTTCCCGGCGGCCCCGCCGAGGTGATCGAACTGCTCAGCACCGAGGCCGACTACGCCATGCTCGAGGCGTTCGAGCAGCGGACGAGCGAGGGCATGCGCGTGCGCGATCAGGTCGCGCTCGCGATCTGGGTCCGCCTGGAGCAGAACGAGCCGCACCGCGAGGCGATCCGCCGGGCGCTGTCCTTCCTCGCGCTGCCGCAGCATCAGCCGCTCGCATTGCGTCTGCTCTACCGCACCTGCGATGCCGTCTGGACGGCGGCCGGCGACGGCAGCGCGGACTACAACTTCTACACCAAGCGCGGGCTGCTGTCGGGCGTCTACTCCTCCACCCTGCTGTACTGGCTGGAGGATTCGAGCGAGGACTACGCCGCCACCAAGGCGTTCCTGGACCGCCGGATCGACGAGACGGTGCAGATCGGCGGCCGTCTGGGCCGGGTGATCAAGACGCTGGAACAGGTTCCCAGCACGCTACGCTCGATGTCTCCCGGCCGCGGCGGCGCGGAGGACCTGCGGATGCGCGGGAACTAGGCTCCGCCGTAGAGCGGTGTTTGCGCCCGCCAACGCCGTTTGGTGGGTTGCTCGCGCGAACCCACCCTACGGACCCGTGTTACCGGCCAACAAAACGGCGCCTCACCCCTCCTGGCGGGCTTGCGCGATCATTTGCTCCAACTGCTCGCGGCTGATCGCGCCCGGCGCGACTTGGGTGCCGACGATGAAGGCGGGGGTCCCGTTGATCTGCAGCTGCTGGCCCAGCTGACGGGTCTGCTGGATGGTCGAGGTCACCTTGTCCGAACGCATGTCCGACTTCAGTCGCTCGACGTCGAGGTCCATCATCTCCGCCATGCGCATGACGCTGTCCTGGTTGACCGTCTGAACCTCGTTCATCAGCGCCTTGTGGAACTCGGCGTAGCGTCCCTGCATCGCCGCGGCGATCGCCGCGCGCGCGGCGAACTCGCTGTCCGGGCCCAGGATCGGGTACTCCTTGTAGACGACCCGCACGTTGCCGTCGGCGTTCGCCGTCTCGAGCGCGAGGTTGGCGACCTGCCGGCAATAGGGGCAGCGGTAGTCGAAGAACTCGACGATCGTGACGTCGCCGTCCGGGTTGCCCAACACCGGCAACGGGCCGGAGTCGCGCAGCGCCTCCGCGTGCTGGCGCACGCCCTCACGCTGGGCGTTCTCGGCCTGCTGTTCCTGACGCTCGCGCAGGATCTGCACCGCCTGCATGATGATTTCCGGGTTGTCGAGGATGTACTCCCGGACCTGACGGTCGATCGCGTCCTGTTCCTCGGCGGAGAAGGGCGAGGCGCCCTCGGGCGCTGACTGCTGGCCGGCGGTGCTCTGCTGGGCGTCCGCCGGCGCTCCGGCGAGCGAGAGGGCGAGCAGGCCAAACGCGGTCGCGGAGACGAGGCGGCGGGACAGGCGGGCGAGGGCGGTCATCTGAGCGGGAACTCCCTATTCGAAAAGGTTGATTTGGACGCGCGCGACGCGGACCGGCGCGCCGGCGGCCTCAGCCGTCCTGGCGGTCGCGCCGGCTCTTGGCCGTGCGTTCGATGTCCTGGGCGCGCAGCCAACTGGGTGAGTGCTTCTGCAGGTTCTGCTGGGCGCGCTGGGCCTGGCCGATCGCCTGGCGCAGGTCGCCGCGGTTGATCGCGTACTCCGCCAACGCCAGCGCCGCCTCGCCCTTGTTGCCCAGGCGGCCGTGGGCGATCCCGACCAGCCGCCAGGCGAAGGCGTTGCGCGGCTCTTCGTCGACCACGCGCCGGGCGTTGGCGAGCGCCTTTTCGGTAAGCTCCCGGCTGTTCGTCTGCAACTGGACCTCGGCCAGTCCCATCCGGATCAGCGGCTGTTCCGGGGCCAGATCGAGCGCCTTCTGGTAGGCCGGCAGCGCTTCCTGGATTCGGCCGTTCTCGAACAGCATCTGACCCTTCAGTTCGTGGAAGTACGGATCCTCCGGCTTCTGCTCGATCAGTTCGTTGATCAGCTCCAGCGCCTTGGAGAGCTCCGGCGCGCGGTAGTAGGCGATCGCGCGGGCGTAGCGGTCGGCGATCGCGTCGCTGTCGGCCGGAAACTGCTCCAGCGTCTTGCCGGCGGGCTGCAGGAAGCCGGCGAGCTTGGCCTGCATCCGCTCGTGCAGGCGCTGCAGGTCGTCCGGCGCCTGCTTGCGCAGGTCAGAGCGGTCCGACATCCGCTCCGCCGCGGCGGCGAGGGTGCTGACACGCTCACCGGTCAGCGGGTGGGTGCGCATCCAGGGGTCCTGGCTGGAACTCAGCAGCACTTCCTGGTCTTCCAGGATGCGCATGAATTCGACCAGCCCGTGCGGCGTGTAGCCGGCGCGCTCCATGTAGGTGATCGCCGCCTGATCGGCTGAGCCTTCCTGCGTACGCGTATAGGCCAGCAGGTCGGCCATCGACAGGCTCTGGCCCAGCGACATAACGGCCGTGCCGGCGCCCGGGTTGCCGGTTGCCGCCGCGGCGCCCAGCCCCAGCAGCATGCTGGTGATCATCTGCGTGGTCGTCGCTTCCAGCTCCTGGCGCCGGCTTGCCAGGTGCCCGGCGGAGATGTGGCCGGCTTCGTGCGCGATCACGCCCATGACCTGCGTCGGGTCCTCCGCGCGGCGCAGCAGGCCGGTGTGCAGGAACATGTTCATGCCGCCGGCGACGAAAGCGTTTAGCGTGTCGTCCGCGATCAGGTAGACGTCGATCCGCTCCGTGCTCAGCCCAGCAGCCTGGAACACCGGGTCGGCGTAGCGCCGGATCGTCTCCTCGATCTCCGCGTCGCGGATGAAGCTGGGCCGCTGGCTCTGCGCCGGCGCGCTTGCGGGCGCGAGGCTCAGGGTCGCCGCCAGACAAATCGCGAGCGGCAGGGCAAAAAAGGCTTTGAGCTTGCGCACGTCCGTATCCTTGTGCTTCACGGTCCGAAGGTATCCCCTGGATCGCGGCCTTTCAATTGACAGAGGACCCTGCGTGACCCTCCCCCTCCCCGTCGGTGCGCCCACCAGGCGCGACCGGTCGAACCGTTTCCGGCTTCCCATAGTCAGTCGCGCCGCCCGGGCCGCCGTTTTGCTGGCAACCGGCGCCTTTGCCGCGGCCTGCACGGGGCCGGGCGACACCGGGGAAACCCGGCTGATCTCCGGCTACGCCGGCATGGCCGCGGCCGATGAGCCGCGCGCCGCGACGGTCGGCCGCGAGGTCCTGGCGAACAACGGCACAGCTGCCGACGCCGCCGCGGCGATGGCGTTTACCATGACGGTGACGCTGCCCTCGCGCGTCGGTCTTGGGGGTGGCGGCGTCTGCGTCGTCGCCGACCGCCAGGCGAAAAGTGTGGAGGCGATCTCGTTCCTGCCGCGCCGGTCGGCCGACGGCGGCGTCGTCCCGGGCCTGGCGCGCGGCCTCGCGGTGCTGCACGCTCGCCATGGCGCGCGCGACTGGCGCCAGCTGGTGTCCCCGGCGGAACGGCTGGCGCGCTTCGGCCACCTGACCAGCCGCGCGTTCCGCCGCGACCTCGATGCCGGCGCGGGCCGCCTGAACGGGGAAGCGCGGGCCCGCTACCTGGGCGACGACGGCACGCTGCCGGAGGTCGGCCAGCGAATCCGCCAGCCCGCGCTGTCCGCGGTGTTGTCCGGCATCCGCCAGCAGGGGGCGGGCTACCTGTATACCGGCCAGTTCGCCGAGCGACTGGCCCAGGCTGCGACGGACGCTGGCCAGCCGTTCAGTAAGAGCGCGCTCAACGGCTACCGTGCGCGGGCCGAAGCGACGATCACCGTGCCCTACGGCGATCACCAGCTGCACCTGCCGCCGCCGCCGGCGATGGGTGGGCTCTTGGCCGGACAGACCTGGGGCATGCTGCGCGAAGCCGGCGATACGCCGCCCGCCTTGTCCGGCGACGGCGCGCATCTGCTGGCCGAGGCGTGGAAGCGCAGCCTGTCGCGCACCGGCCGATGGCTGTCCAGCGACGCCGGGCAGCGCGGCGACCCGCAGAGCCTGCTCGGCGAAGGGTCGCTCGCGCCATCGTTCAAAAGCATCGACCCCGGCGCGGCCAGCCCGGCCGAGAGCTTGACGCCGGCGCCGCCCCGGCTGTCCGGCGACACGCCGACGGCTGGCCTGACGGCCGTCGACCGGTTCGGCAACATGGTCGCTTGCGGTTTCACCATGAACGGGCTGTTCGGCAGCGGGGCGGACGCGATCGGCACCGGCGTGCTGCTCGCCAATCCAGCCGCGGAGACGGCGGCCGGGGCGGACCTGTTGCCCGCGGTCGTCGCCAACGAATTCACCGGGCGCAGCTACCTGGCCGTCTCCGGCAGCGGCGGGGCCGCCGGGGTGCTGAGTGCCGCCGAACTGGTGCGCAAGCTGGACAGCGCCGGCAGTGGCGGGGCGGACCTGCAGGGCTTCCTCGGGCTGCCGCGCCTGTACCATCCAGGCCAGCCGGACCGCTTGGCGGTTGAACCCGCCTTGCCGGAGGCCGTGACCCAACGCCTGAGCACGATGGGTCACGCCCTCGTGAAACGCCCTGGTCTGGGCCGCCTGACCGCGATTTATTGCCAGGGCGGCGCGGACAGCGACGGCTCGGATTGCCAGGCCGCCGTCGATCCGCGCGGCAGCGGGCTGGCGGTGCGGGCGCAGTAGCGCCACGCGTCCCCGCCAGCCGGCCCGGCAGGTGCCACGACACGGTGCGGAGTGCACGACAGTCATGAGTCTCAAGGTCGCCGACCGCGGCAAGGTCGATCCCTTCATCGTCATGGACGTGCTGCGCGCGGCCAACGCCCGCGCCCAGGAAGGTGGGGACGTTCTGCATCTGGAGGTCGGTCAGCCCGGCCACGGCGCCCCGCGCACCGCGCGTGAGGCGGCCAAGCGCGCGATCGAGGAGGAGCAGCTGGGCTACACCGACGCGCTCGGCCTGCCCGCGCTGCGCCGGCGGATCGCCCAGAGCTACAAGACGCTGCACGGGGTCGAGGTCGATCCCGGGCGGGTGATGGTCACTAACGGCTCGTCAGCCGGGTTCGTCGTCGCTTTCCTGACCGCGTTCGATGCCGGCGACCGCGTCGCGCTCGCCGCACCCGGCTATCCGGCCTACCGCAACATCCTCTCCGCCCTCGGCCTGGAGCCGGTCTGGCTGGAGACCGACCTGGAAAGCCGCTTCCAGCCGACGCCCGAGCTGCTTGACCAGGTCGACGGCGAGCTGGACGGCTTGATCCTGGCGAGCCCGTCCAACCCGACCGGCACGATGGTCGACGAAGCCGGCATGCGCGATCTGGTCGAGGCGTGCCGGCGGCGCGGCATCCGCCTGATCTCGGACGAGATCTATCACCGCATCGAATTCCAGGGCCGCGGCGTCTCCGCGCTCGAGGCCACGGACGATGCGATCGTGGTGAACTCGTTCTCGAAATATTACGCCATGACCGGCTGGCGGGTCGGCTGGCTGGTGCTGCCGCCGGATATGGTCCGCGCGGCGGAATGTGTGGGCCAGAACCTGTTCATCTCCGCGCCCGCCCCCTCGCAATACGCCGCGCTGGGCGCCATGGACGCCGGCGACGAATTGGAGGCGGTCGTGCAGTCCTACCGCCGCAACCGCGACGTTCTGCTGAACGAGTTGCCGAAGGCCGGGCTCGAGCGGTTCGCGCCGGCCGACGGGGCGTTCTACATCTACGCCGACGTCGGCCACCTGACCGAGGATAGCCAGGCCTTCTGCAAGCGTATGCTGCACGAGACCGGCGTCGCCGCGACACCGGGGGTCGATTTCGACCCGTTCCGCGGCCAGCGGTTCGTGCGCTTCTCCTTCGCCGGGCGCGAGGACGAGGTCGCCGAAGCGGCGCAGCGCTTGCGTCGCTGGCTGACCGGCTGAGCGCCCGGCAAAGCGGGCGTCCGTGACGGACGCCAGCACGGTGGCGCGCTGCCTTTTGCCAAGGTTCGGCGGATCGGCTATCACGCGGGGCATGGCACGGGCACGCGGCACACCAAGGCTATCCCACGTCTCCACCGACAGCGGGGAACTGCTGGGCGCGGACGCGCACGCGCGCCAGCACACCAGTGTGCGCAAGGCGCACGAGACCGAGCTGATCGAGGACTATGTCGAACTGGTCGCCGATCTGATCGACGCGAAGGGGGAAGCCCGGGCGGTCGAGATCGCCCAGCGCATGGGGGTGCGCCAGGCCACCGTCGCGAAGATGGTCCGGCGCCTGCAGGATCGGGGGCTGGTGGAAACCGAGCCCTACCGCGCGATCTTCCTGACCCGCGCCGGGCGGGAGATGGCCGAGGCGAGCCGGGAACGCCACGCCGTCGTGCTGCAGTTCCTGCGCACGCTGGGGGTCAGCGAGGAGACCGCGCTGTCCGACGCGGAGGGGATCGAGCATCACGTGAGCGAGGAAACGCTGGCCGCCATGCGCGCGCGGCTGCGTCGGCAATAAGGCCGGTGTGTCAGCGGTCACAGGCCTAGGACAGCTGCGTGGCATGCGCCCGCCCTTGCGCGGCTCGCGGTTGACAGCGGCTTACGCCAAACCCTTTTGTAATGTACACTACGGGTTGAAGGCGATGCTTTCGGCGGCAATGCCGCTGCTTGCATCGTTTGTATTGACAATAAAAGGGGTGTCGAAATGGCACATAAACTTAGCACGACCGTTGCGACCGGGTTGAGCGCGATCCTTCTGGCGTCGTGCGCGGGGACGCAGCTTGAGGAGACGCGCAACCTCGATCCGCAGGGCGGCGCGTTCAACGCGGCGCTCTATGAGGGCTACGTCGAGCGGTCGCAGCACGAATACGACTACGGCGACTACACGGCGTCTGACCAGTTCGCCCAAAAAGCGCAGCAGGCAGCAGCCGGCCAGACGGTGCAGCCGCTTCCGGTCGACGGCGGCGAATTCGCCGTGGACGAGCCGAGCACCCAGGACGGCAAGCTGCCCGCGATCCGCAAGGCCCGCAACGACCTGACCGCGGTGCTGCGGCAGAGCGCGCGCACCAAGGCGCCGCAAGCCGCGGCCGAGGCCCAGGTCGCCTACGACTGCTGGGTCGAGGAGGGCCAGGCCGACCACATCAAGGAGTGCCGGACGCGCTTCAATGAGGCGCTGCGCACCGCGCAGAACGCCGTCCAGCCGCAGACGGCGAGCGAGTCCGCGCCGGAGGCTCCGGACCAGCAGGAAAGCCCGGAGCCCGAGAGCTTCACGGTGTACTTCGGCTTTGACAGCGCGCAGCTGAGTTCGGAGGCGCGCGAAGTGCTGAGCCGGGTCGCCGACGCGGCCGAGGACCGGTCGGACGCCGAGATCTCCCTGACCGGCTTCACCGACACGGTGGGTGCGGAGGACTACAACCAGGACCTGTCCTTCCGGCGCGCCGAGGCGGTGAAGGAGGCCCTTAGCGGCCGCGGCATCGACGCCGATCGGATCGGCACCGCCGCCCGCGGCGAGAACCAGCTGGCGGTGGACACGGCCGACGGCGTGCGCGAGCCGCGCAACCGCCGGGTGGAAATCTCGCTGTTCTAACAGCCGCCACCCTCCGGTGACTTAGAGACGGGCGGCGGCCACGATTAACCCGTGGCCGCCGCCCATTCTGTTTCGGCGCAGGGCCGTTTCCGCCGGGCGACTACTTCAGAAACAGCGAGTAGGTGACGCTGCGCCCGGCCGCGACCTCGACGACATGGGTGTAGGTGCCGTTCTTGTGCCGCGCGGCGACCTTGTACCAGCCGGCCGGAAGGCCGAGTTCCGGGGCGGCTTCGCGGACCTGCGCGATCGGCTCGGTCTTGGCGTTTCCTCGGCTGTAGGGACGGACGGTCCAGGCCACGTCGCGGCGGACGGGCGCGGCGCCGGGGGCCGGCAGCAACTCCAGCTTGAGCTGGCCGAGGCGCAGGTTAATCGTCTTGCTGACGGCCCCACCGTCGGGAACCTCGAAGTCGGTGACCTTGCGCGCCTGTCGGTAAGTGGTCACCACGCGGTATTCGTCCGGTGCCAGATCGAGTTCGGCGGGCGCCCCGGTGCGCTCGGCGATTTTGCGCACGGCGCGCTTGCCGTCGCGCGCCCAGACCTGGAAGGCGACCCCGTCGGTCAGTTCAGGGCCGCCGTCACGCATCACGACATGCAGGTTGACGCGCGTGTCCGCCGCCGCGGCGGGATTAGGCAGACTCAGCAAGCCCGCAAGCAGCAGGCCTGCGACTCGGCCGGTGACGCGGCGTTCGGCATTCGGGTGGCGCATGCTTTGCTCCTGCCGCCTTGTGGCGCGATATCCTATGGCCCAACGCCGGCCGGTTTGATCCGTCCCGGGCGCGAACCGGCGTGTGTCGGGGGCGCCGGGCCGCGGGAACCATCGGGGCCATCAAACGTGGGTTCGATCGGTGATGCTATAGCATGCATCTGCGGTCGTGACGGACTTGTTAACGCCCGGCAATCGCACTGTGCACCGGGCCGATGGGGCGCGCCAACCGGGCGTGGTTCCCGGGTCAGAAGTATCGCACGACCGGACAGTCTGGGAGGATGTCCGGGATATCCCGGTCGGGGTCGATCTCCAGGTGCGCGGAGAGCACCTGGGTCAGGCTGCCGTCGTCGATCAGCGGCAGGTCGAGGCCGATCACCCTGATGAACGCGCGCTGGTACTGGGCCAGGACGCCGCACGCCACGCCGATGAACGGCTCGCGGTCCATCTCGCGGAAATAGGCGAGTTCGACGGCCTGCAAGGCCTGCGGATCGTCGGAGACCGAGCCCAGCGTTTTGTGGGTATAGTCGACGCCCCACCATTCCGTCAGCTGCGTGCCCCAGAGGGTGAATCGCAGGTTGAACGGCTCCCGCTCGATCCGCGCGATGAAGATCCGGCCCAGCCAGGCCTTGAAGTCGAAAACGTCAAAGTCGGCGCGCCCGGGCAGACGGTCGTCGCCCGGCGCCCGCGATTGCCACAGGCGGACCAGATCCTCGAACGGACCGAAACGTTCCGGCGCGGCGTGCCGGTCACACTTGGCGTAACGCCAGTTGATTGCAGCCTCCGGCGTGATCGGGCGTATCGCGGGCCTCCAGCGGTTGGCACGAGGGCATGGCTCCCACCGCAGGGTGTTCGTTTATCCTAACCCTATGGTCGGTCCTGGGGAATGCGGCCTACACGCAAATGTTTGCGCGCGTGCATAGCTGTGCATGCGCACGGGCAAGGCGTCTAGAGCAAAAGTGACGAGAGCCGGCACGGCTTTCGTCTTTTTCTAACGCTTCGCCCGCTTGCCGCTGGGCTTGCCGGAGCGCTGCTTGGAGGCCGCCCGGCCGCTGCCCTTGTTGCCGCGCTGCTTTTTGGACTTGGACGCGGCGTCGGCCTCCGCGACCTTGCTGGCGAAGTCGCCCGCCGCCCGGCCGCCGCTTGACCGCCCGCCGCCAGACTGTCCGCCGGACGACGACCCGTCGGCGTCGGACACGCCCAGTTCGGCCTGCTCCAGCTTCTTGATCTCGTCGCGCAGCCGGGCGGCCTCCTCGAACTCCAGGTTGGCCGCCGCCTCCTTCATCCGGTTTTCCAGATCGGCGATCGATTCCTTGAGGTTGTGGCCGACGCCCGGCGCCGAGGCCTCGCCGTCGTCGCCGGAGCCGACGTCGACGTGGTCGCCCTTTTCGTAGACCGACTGCATCACGTCGGAGATCTGCTTGCGGATCGTCTCCGGGGTGATGCCGTGCTCCTCGTTGTAGGCCATCTGCTTTTCGCGCCGGCGGTCGGTCTCGCCCAGCGCCTGGTCGAGCGCCTTGGTGCGGGTGTCGGCGTACAGGATGACCTTGCCGTCGACGTTGCGTGCCGCCCGGCCGATCGTCTGGATCAGCGCGGTCGCCGAGCGCAGGTAGCCTTCCTTGTCCGCGTCCAGGATGCAGACCCGCGCGCATTCCGGGATGTCGAGGCCCTCGCGCAGCAGGTTGATGCCCACCAGCACGTCGAAGTGGCCCAGGCGCAGGTCGCGGATGATCTCGATGCGCTCCAGGGTGTCCACGTCGGAGTGGATGTAGCGCACGCGCGATGCCCGGCCTCGTGCAGGTACTCGGTCAGGTCCTCCGCCATCCGCTTGGTGAGCGTGGTCACCAGCGCCCGGTAGCCCTGCTGCTGGACCTCCTGCACCTCGGCGATCAGGTCGTCGACCTGACCGTCGGTCGGCCGGATCTCGCACCGGCGGATCGATCAGGCCGGTCGGGCGGATGATCTGCTCGGTGAAGGTGCCGCCGGTCTGCTCGCAGCTCCCACGTCCCCGGGGTCGCGGAGACGTAGGTGGTCTGCGGGCGCATGGCGTCCCACTCCTCGAACTTGAGCGGGCGGTTGTCCATGCAGCTGGGCAGCCGGAAGCCGTAGTCCGCGAGCGTCTTCTTGCGCACCGTGTCGCCGCGGTACATGCCGCCGATCTGCGGGACGGTGACGTGGCTCTCGTCCACGATCAGCATGGCGTCGTCGGGCAGGTACTCGAACAGCGTGGGCGGCGGCTCGCCCGGCGCTGCGGCCCGTGAGGTAGCGCGAGTAGTTCTCGATCCCGGGGCAGGAGCCGGTCGCCTCCATCATCTCCAGGTCGAAGGTGCGTGCGCTGCTCCAGCCGCTGCGGCCTCCAGCAGCATGTCCTGCGCGCTTGCAGCTCTTCAGGCGCTCCTTCAGCTCGTCCTTGATCTGCTTGATCGCCTGGCTGAGCGTCGGCCGCGGGCGTGACGTAGTGGCTGTTGGCGTAGATGCTTGATCGCGCTCCAGCGTGTCGGTCTTGTTGCCGGTCAGCGGGTCGAACTCGTGGATCGCGTCGACCTCGTCGCCGAACAGCGAGACGCGCCAGGCGCGGTCCTCGTAGTGCGCCGGGAAGATCTCGATGGTGTCGCCGCGCACCCGGAAGGTGCCGCGCTCGAAGTTGATGTCGTTGCGCTTGTACTGCAGCTCGGTCAGCGACTGCAGGAACTCGTTGCGGTCCAGCCGGTCGCCCTGGTGCACCGTGACCGTCATGCGCGAGTAGGTCTCCGGCGCGCCCATGCCGTAGATGCAGGAGACCGAGGCCACGATCACCACGTCGTCGCGCTCGAACAGCGCCCGGGTCGCGGCGTGGCGCATCCGGTCGATCTGCTCGTTGATCGAGGATTCCTTCTCGACGTAGGTGTCGGTGCGCGGGACGTACGCCTCCGGCTGGTAGTAGTCGTAGTAGGAGACGAAGTACTCCACCGCGTTGTTCGGGAAGAAGCTCTTCATCTCCGCGTACAGCTGGGCGGCGAGCGTCTTGTTGGGCGCCAGGATCAGGGTCGGGCGCTGCACCTGCTGGATGGTGTGCGCCATGGTGAAGGTCTTGCCCGACCCGGTGACGCCGAGCAGCACCTGATCCTTCTCCTGGGCCTCCAGCCCCTGCACGATCTCCCGGATCGCCGCCGGCTGGTCGCCCGCGGGCTGGAAGTCCGACTGCAGGTCGAAGGGGATCGACTCCGGCTTGGTCATGCGCTGACGCGCAGCCTCCGCCGGATCCTGGTACGCGATCGCGGTGTCCTGTGGCATGGCCCCAATGTAGGGCGCGGGGGCGGGGTGCGGGAAGGGGTGGAAACCGCTTTACGGTTCCACCGCGTCCGTACGCCGAAAGACCAATTCCGGCCGGGTCCCGGTCGCCTTGCCGACCCGGAAGATCGTGCGCAGGTTCGGCATCGTTTTTCCGGCTTCAAGGCGCGCGATATAGGACTGCGGTGTTCCCATACGCTGCGCCATCTCCGCCTGAGTTAAGCCCGCGGCCTGGCGTGCGCCGATGATCGCCCTCGCCACCTCGAACTCCGGTGCGAGGCGGTCGTATTCCTCCCGAACGCCCGGGTCTTGGAGAAGATCCGCCCGAAGCTCATTGAGCGTTTTACCCACTCTGCCACTCCTGCATGCGTTGACGGGCTATGGCGATCTCCCGCTGCGGTGTTTTCTGGCTCTTTTTGACAAAGGCTCGCACCACGACGACGCGCTGACCGCTCGCCGCGAAGTAGATGGCACGAGCGATCCCGGATTGTCCGGACAACCGCATTTCCCACAGCTTGTTTTCGAGCGGTCGGACGTGCGGCCTGCCGACGTGCTGAGGCCCGAAGGTCTCCAGCAACTCTGCGACACGCAGGAAGCGCGCCTGCATGTCCGAGGGAAGGGCGCGGACTTCCGGATTCAGCACGCGGTGACAGCACGACCGACCATGCGCCCATCGCTATATCTTATGAGATATATGCACGCGAGTCGAGATAACAAACGAGCCTACCGAGCTGCGCGGCACCATCTGGAACCGTGGCCAGCGTGCCAACCGTGGAACCGCGCCTACATCTCAGGAAACCAACCCGGCATGACGGTCCCTGCTTGTCGGCCAGATCGGTTGGCCACGACCGATGGTGTTGGCGGTGATGTGGCCCAATGTAGGGCGCGCGGGGTGGTGGCGAGAAGGGGGCTAGTTCTTGGTATCGGCGGTCGGGAAGCGCTCGACGGCCACACTGTCCGCCCGCGCCCGCATCGTCTCGGCATCGTAGAGCGCCTGCATGCGCAGCATCATGTCCATCGAGACGCCGAACGCCTTTTCGAAGCGCAGCGCCATTTCCGGCGACAGGCTGGCGTTGGCGTTCAGCAGGCTGGACAGCGTCGCGCGCCGCACGCCGAGGACTTCGGCCGCGCGGGAGACCGAGAGACCGAGCGCTTCGATCACCTCGTCGCGCAGGAACTCACCTGGATGGACCGGCGGCATGCCAATTTTTTCAATTCGCTCTGCCATCAGTGGTAGTCCTCCAGGTCCAGGTTGTAGATCTCGTCGCCGTCCAGTTCGAAGGTCAGGCGCCAGTTCCCAGAAACGGCGGCGCTCCAGGTTCCTTCGCGGCGTCCTGACAGCTTGTGCACGCGCATGCCGGGCGTGGTCTGGACCTCCTCGATCGACGCCGCCGACCGCAGAGCCATGATGGCGTTGCGCACCCGACGGACCAGATCGCGTCGGATACCCGTGACTTCTCCCGTTTCTAGAAGCTTCCTCAGCCCTTTGTGTCGAACAGAGACGATGCGCATCCGGTAGTGTACGCCGCCACCGTACACCCTTCAAGCGACACCTGCCTCAACACGAGTCAGTTAGCCAGATGCCCCAAAGCGGGGGTGGTGTGAGGGCGTTGGCGATGCAGGTTTTCAACCGTCGGAGGCCGCGGGTAAAGAAGGATAGCCGGGAGCGCAGGCAGCGGGCCGGCCGGCGATCCGGGGCCTTGGCCTCGGCGGCGAGCGGGTTGGTTTCACGGTCCCACATGCCGGTTGAGACGGCCCAGTAGATTGCGATCGCCAGCCCCAGGAGCAGCCGCTCGATCCGGTCGGCCTTGCGCAACTGGCTGTCTTCCAGGGCGAACCCGCGCCCCTTCAGGTCCGAAAACATCGCCTCGATGCCCCAGCGCATCCCGTAGTCCAGGGCGCGCGGGGTGCTCGGCTTTTCCGACAACGCGATGATCCACGGCTCGGGGTGACCGGGCTCGTGCAGGATCGCGACGTGGCTGGGGACCTGCCGGGCGCTCAGGCGCACGTCCGGCAGCATCCAGCTGCCGTCCTCGAAACAGGCGCCCAGCGTGGTTTCGCCGCCATTGCGATCGTACACCAGCAGGCTCGCCTTCAGACGCAAGCGCCAGGACCAGCCGCGCTCGGCGCACCAGGCGATGAGATCAGGGCTGCCGTAGAACCGGTCGCCCATCAGCACCGGCCGGACGCCCCGCGGCAGCCACCCGGCGACCTGCTCCAGCAGCTGGCGTTGGTCGGCGAACCCGATCGCGCCGCTGGTCTCGCGAACCAGCCAGGCCAGCGGCAGCGCCCGGCCGCCGACCGCGACCGCCACCATCAGGACCTCATGGCGATGCAGGCGCGTCGCCTGGCTCTGATCGATCACGAGAACCGGTTGTTGCCCCTTGGCGCTCAGGGTCGCCAGGACCTCCCGCGCATAGGGCGCCATCACCTCGCCCGGCTGGATATGCCGGTTGGCCAGGATCCGCTTGAGCTTCTGGAACCGGCTGGCCCGGTTGCTGGTCGCCATCGGCAACGCCGCGCCCAGGGCCATCAAGTTGACGTCGCGTTCGCACAGCAGGACCGCGGCGAGCAGGGCGAGATTGCGCCGTTGCGTCACTCGCTGCTGCGGCAAACGCGCCGCAAGATCCGCCTCGATCGCCGCCGCTACCGTCTCCAACCCGCCCATCGCAACCCCCTGAATGAAACACCAGAAGGCTAAGAATCACGTTCTGTTCGTCCACACAAGAGAAACTGACCCATGTTGAGC
>JAXHMD010000002.1:0-36306 GCA_034521655.1 Rhodovibrio sp. | reverse complement strand
CGGCGCCGGCACCTGGGGCTGGTAGACGGTTAACGGCCTGGAACCGGCACCTCGATCAAGCCCGGCTCGTGGCGGGCGATCGCGCTGAAGTCCCGGTCCTGATGCAGCAACGGGACGCCGCTAGCGATGCACCAGGTGGCGATCCAAAGGTCAACGGTCTTGCGCACCGTCACGCCGAACCCTGCGCAGCCTGCGGTAAAGGGCAGCCGCTTCAACCGCGTTTGTATGACACAACGAACGACACCACAACGCCACGTTCCGGGAAATCGGCGCACATCTTCGAGCTGACCGTTCGTCGTGGAGGCCGCCGAGCGCCTCCGTCATCACCAGATCACCGACAGCGATACGCTCCGTCATCAAGAGGCGTTTTCGAACCTGGACGTCAGGCCCACGCGTCCCGTTTCAGGAAGTTGATCCAGACAGAGGTATCGACGGCGATCACTTCTTCGCGCCGATCAGTACGCATGTCGTCCAGATCGCCGATCCACTGGAACCGGTTTTCCAGTCTCACGATTTCACGCCTGCGGCCAGATCTCGAACCAACAGGCGCAAGGCCTCCTGAACGGTCTCGCGCTTGGTCTTCGCGCCGCTCAGGGCCTGGGCCTCGGCCATTCAGTTCGTCGTCGATCTCGATGTTGGTGCGCATGGCCGCCTCGGATGTGTGCGATTTCAGCAAGCTGTTGCCGCGTCCGGCAGCCCGCCGGTCTACAGCCCCTGCGCGAGGCGGAGCAGGCTCGCGCCCAGGCAGACGATCGCGACGATCGTCAGCGGCCGGCGCAGGCGCGGGTACCAGGCGGGCGTGATGCCGACGCGCGTGGTCTTGGCGTCGACGAAGAAGGTCGCGAGGAACGAGAGCATCTGCATGATCACGCCGATCACCGGTACCGTGATCGGCGACGCCCGGCGACCAGCGACGGCGCCACGGAGTAGCCGAGCCGCGCCCAGCTGCAGGCGGCGGCGACGTCGCCGCGCGTCCCCTGCCCGGCGAGCGCCAGCCCCCAGTGCGCGGCGCCCAGGAAGCTGATGATGGTGGCGCCGTAGAACAGCTGCACGTCGAGCGCCAGCCCCTGCCAGCCCGGCGGGGCGGCCCAGACGGCGATCGCGGTCGCGACGAAGGGGATCAGGCCGGTGCCGCCGTAAACGGCAGCCGGCATCGGTACGGACGTGGGATCGGCTTGCTGGCTCATGCCTCTCGGTCTTGGTTGTTTTTGGCGTCGGCTGCCGGAACGGCGGCTCAGCCCTCGGTCGCGTCGTCCTCGGCACGCAGCTGCTCGATCGCCGCGTGCGCCTTCGCACGGTGCGTGTCGGTGACGTATTCGGCGACCTTGCGGTAAGCGTAGGTCAGGATCGCCGCGTCGTCGACGAAGCCGAAGGCGGTCAGGATGCCGGCACCAGGTCGGTGGGCAGGATGAAGTAGGCGAGCGCGCCGAACAGCACCGCCTTGACCTGGGTCGGCGTTTCGGGATCGCGCGCGCAGTAGTACGCGGCGACCGCGTCTTCCAGGAACGGGACGCGGCCCAGCACGCGCCGCGCCTTGGACCAGAAGTTGTTCAGGACCTTGTCCCGGTCCCGCTCAAGCTTCTCCGGGTCGTAGCGCGTGACCTTGCGCGCGGTCTCTTCGTAGTCTCGCCGGTCGGACTGGCTCATGGGCTCTATATGCTGAGCGCGGGCGCGCCCTGCAACCGGCCCTGCCGCCGCCGCGGCGCTTTCCGGCGCGCCGCGCCGGTCAGCCGGGGACGGGTCAGCCGGGGACGGGTCAGATGGGGACGGGTCAGCAGGGGACGGCTTGCAGTCGCGCACGCAAGACGCTACTCCTGGAACGCCTTGGCGAAGCGGTCGGCTTTCTCCGCGAGCTGGATGTCGCGCTCACTGGTGCCGCCGACATCGTGGCTGGACAGCGTGATGTCGACGCGGTTGTAAACGTTGAACCACTCGGGGTGGTGGTCCATCTTTTCCGCCGCCAGCGCGACCCGCTGCATGAAGCCGAACGCCGCGTTGAAGGATTTGAACTGGAAGGTCTTCTGGATGGCGTCGCGATCCGGCGCGACGGTCCAGCCGTCCAGCTTCTGGACCGCCTGATCGCGCTCCGCCTCGCTCATCTTGCCGGCCATGGACTGCGTCTCCTCGAACTTGGGTGACCTACGGGAACTTGGGTGACCTACGGGGACTTGGTTGAACCGGAAAGCTGGTTGAACCTGCGCTCATAGCTGGCCGCCGCGCCCGGTGGGGTCAAGCGCGCAAACGCCGCGCCGACGGCCGCCGGCCGCACCCGCGCACCACGCGCGCTCGCACACGAACGCGAACGACACGACCGAACCGATGGCTCATTTCCACGACGTCGACCGCTACACCACACCGCCGGAGATCAGCGACATCGAGGCGATGGCGCGCGAGGCGATGGCGACCATCCCGCAGCAGATGCGCAACATGCTGAACAACGTCAGCGTCCAGGTGGAGGATTTCCCGGAGGGACGAGGTGGTCGAGGAGATGGGCCTCGAGATCCTCGTTCGACCTGCTCGGCCTCTACCGCGGCGTCAGCCTGCTGGAGAAGTCGAGCAGCGACAGCGCCAGCCTGCCGGACACGGTCCACCTGTTCCGCCGGCCGATCCTGGACTACTGGGCGGAGAGCGGCGAGGACCTGCGCGAAGTGGTGGCGCACGTGATCATCCACGAGATCGGCCACCACTTCGGCTTCTCCGACGAGGAGATGGAGCGGATCGAGGAAGGCCGCCCGCCGCGCGGGTAGCGGATTGGAGCGCGCCACCAACGCCGTAGGGCGGGCGCGCAACCCTCCGCCGAGCGGCGTTCACGGCGGCACGGCCCGTGCGGTGGATGGCCGCTAGCGCGGCGATTCCACCCGACAACGCTTTCAGGTTCAGTGCCCCGGGCCTTCCTCGACGTAGATCTCGAGTTCGACCGAGCCGCCCGGCTCGAAGGTCAGGGTCAGCGGAAATTTGTCGCCGACCTTAAGCGCGCGGTTCAGGCCGTCGAGCCACAGATGCACGCGCCATTCCGCCAGCGAGACCGGCTGGCCGGGGGCCAGTTTCAGGCTGTCGTAGAAGGTCGGCGTCGTCCGCGTCGCCTTCGCGCAGCCGCACCTCCTCCGCGACCGGCGAGCTGGCGGAGACCAGACTAACCGGGCGCGTCGCGGTCGTTCAGGATCGGCATGTAGACGGCCGCCCGTCGCCGTCAGCCGGCGGCGCCCAGGCATGGCCGATCTTGACCCCCTCAACCTCGGCGGAGTGCGCGGCGGCGGCGACCGGCAGCAGCGCGACGCCGAATAGGGCGATCAGGGCGGCGAGATGACGGCGGAAGCGGGTCACGGCAAGCTCCTTATACGGTCGGCGCGTTTGCGGGGTGCGGCGGCGGGTTCCTTCTCCTGCCAGTGGAGACTTTCAGCGCACGGGCATGAGCATTCGTGCGGGGTGCTTCGACACGCCAGCCTGCGGCTGGCTACTCAGCATGAAGATAGATGTAAGTATCTGACAAACCAAACTCTTCATCCTGAGTAGGACGCCGAAGGCGTCCGTGTCAAAGGACCCCATACGAGCGTCCGGCGAGCTGTGCAAAAGCCTCTCCCGAGGCAGGAGATGCCTAGAGATGGGGTATCGCGGCGGCCACCCTCTGAGATGTTGAGGAGAGGGTGGCGGCCCTCCAGGGATGTTAACACGAACTCCGCAGTGCGGGCTCAAACATTCAACTTAAGGAGGACCGCCATGATCAAGTATGCCGCCTTTGATGTTTCGGTCAACGACAGCGCGCTGTGCATCCTGGACGCCGACGGCAACATCGTGGAGGAGACCAAGGTGGCCAGCGAGGCGGACGCGGTCGCCGAGGCCTTGCGCCAGCACCGGGCGGAGATCGGGCTCGTGGGCCTGGAGGCCGGCCCGATGTCGCAGCACCTGTTCGACGGCCTGGCCGAGGCGGGCTACCCGGTGGTGTGCTGCGAGACCCGGCACACGAAGGCGTTCCTGAAGGCCCGGCGCAACAAGACCGACCGCAACGACGCCAAGGGCATCGCGCAGATGATGCGCACCGGCCTGTACCAGGAGGTCCACGTCAAGACGCGCGCCAGCCAGGAGATCCGCGCGCTGATGGGCGCGCGCAAGACGCTGCAGAGCCAGATGCTGGACCTGCAAAACAGCATCCGGGGCGTGCTCAAGAACTTCGGCCTGAAGGTCGGTAGCGTCTCAGGCGA
Source organism: Rhodovibrio sp. (assembly GCA_034521655.1). Taxonomy (GTDB): domain Bacteria; phylum Pseudomonadota; class Alphaproteobacteria; order Kiloniellales; family Rhodovibrionaceae; genus Rhodovibrio. Next base: position 32,107 of record JAXHMD010000002.1, on the reverse strand, counting down.
CGCGTTCGCCGCGAAGGTCCGCAAGCTGATCGCCGCTGAACCGGCGCTGCAACAAGCGATCGAGCCGTTACTCGAAGCCCTGGCCGAGCTGCGCAAGCAGTTCAAGGAGCAGGACCGGCAGGTCCGACGCCTGGCGAAAAAGGATGAGATCTGCCGGTTGTTCATGACCGCCCAGGGCGTGGGCGAACTCACGGCGCTGAGCTTCAAGGCCGGCGTCGACCAGCCGCAGCGCTTCGCCAAGTCCAAGTCGGTGGGCGCGCACTTCGGGCTTACGCCGTGGCGCTACGAGTCCGGCGAGATCGCCTACGACGGCCGGATCTCGAAACGCGGCGACGGCTCGGTCCGAGAGCATCTGTACGAGGCCGCGAACGCCACGTTGAACAACACCAAGAAGTGGTCGTGGCTGAAGGCCTGGGCGATGGAGATCGCCAAGCGCCGCGGCATGGAGAAAGCCAAGATCGCGCTGGCGCGACGTCTCGCCGAGGTGCTGCACCGGATGTGGTGCGACGGCACGACCTTCCAGTGGCAGCGGGCGGCAGCATAATGCGGCCGCGTCGCCGCCATCCGTCAGGCTGCGGCCGGCGGGCTTGGCGCAACCGGAGCGCGCTGGCAGCCGGCCCCACGAGGCATACGCGAGGAGAGACGACAGCGATCATGTAGGCGCACAGCGAACACCAACAGGTTTCCGCTTCGGCGGAAAGAAGGGCCCCGCAGGGGCCGAGGGTGCGATGAGGCCGCCATTTCGCTTGGGGCAGACACGTGACCTCGCGCTAGAGATTGGCCCATCGCACTCCTCTGACCCCATCATGTGGCGGTCGCAGCACCGACCACGAAGAGAAGCATGAGCCTCTGCGGAACCTTCACCACCCAAGCGGATAGCCGTGTTGACATCAGGTGCCGCGATAGAGAAGCGACATGCTCGAAGGCCGAACCGGCCTTCGGGCTGAATGTCGCTCTAACTTCTTGAAGCGAGGGCAAGATTCAGCTGAAAGGTGATTCCACGTTTCAGCATCTTGCCCTAGGGCGAGGTGGTAACCCGCGGCGTTGGCGGTGCGAAAGCTGTGCAGACCTACCCCACCCTGGCCCTCCCCGTCGAGCAAACGGGAGGTAACCCGCCGCGACGCCCTGCCCCGCCAGCGACATGTCCGGGCGTCACAACACCGCGTGCACCCGGGCGCGCAGGTCGGGCAGCAGGTCGGTCTCGAACCAGGGGTTCTTGTTCAGCCAGGCGGTGTTGCGCCAACTGGGATGCGGCAGCGGCAGGTAGGCCGGCAGGTAGTCCCGGTAGTTCGCCACCGTCTCCCGCAGCGTGCGCCGTCGCTCCCGGCCCAAATAGTATTTCTGCGCGTAGGAGCCGACCAGCAAGGTCAGCTCGACGTTGGGCAGCGCGGCTAGCAGCCGCGGGTGCCAGATCGGCGCGCATTCGGGCCGGGGCGGCATGTCGCCGCCGCGCGTGCCGCGCCCGGGGTAGCAGAAGCCCATCGGGACGATCGCGATCCGGCCGGGGTCGTAGAAGGTGTCCCGGTCGACCTCCAGCCACTGCCGCAGCCGGTCGCCGGAGGCGTCGTTCCAGGGCACGCCGGTGTTGTGCACCTTGGTGCCCGGCGCCTGCCCGACGATCAGCAGCCGGGCGCTTCCGGCCGCGCGCAGCACGGGATTGGCGCCCAGCGGCAGTTCGGGCTCGCAGTGCCGGCAGGCACGCGCTTCCGCCAGCACCCGGTCGAGCGGCTCGGCCAACGGCGGTTAGAGGTCGATGCGGCCGGCCAGCAGGTCGTCGACGAACGCCGGGACGACCTCGCTCGCCGGGCCGTGACGGGTCTCGTGGAACAGCGCGCTGCCGTCCGACGGCTCCAGGTTCAGCTCCACCGTGTGCGCCGCGCCGCCACGCAGGACCTCCTGCACGAACCCGGCGGCCGGGTAGACGCTGCCCGAGGTGCCGACCGACAGGAACAGGCCGCAGCGCTGCAGGGCGTCGAAGATGCGTTCCATCTGAAACGGCATCTCGCCGAACCAGACCACGTGCGGACGCAACGTGCCGGTGTCGCAGTGCGGACAGCCGGTGGCGGCACCCAGGTCGTCGTCGCACGCCACCACCGCCGCGCAGTCGGTGCAGCGCGCCTTGCGCAGTTCGCCGTGCATGTGGATCAGGTTGCTCTGCCCGGCGCGTTCGTGCAGGTCGTCGATGTTCTGCGTGACCACCAGCACCTCGCCCGGCCATTCGCGCTCCAGCCGGGCGAGCGCCGTGTGCCCGGCGTTCGGCTCGGGCCGCTCCTGGGTCAGCTGGCGCCGGCGGTCGTTGTAGAACTGCTGGACGCGCTCGGGGTTGGCCTGGAAGGCCTCCGGCGTGGCGACCTCCTCGATCGACACCTTTTCCCAGATGCCGCCCTTGTCGCGGAAGGTATCCAGACCGGATTCCTTGGAGATCCCCGCCCCGGTGAGGACGACGATGGGACTGCTTGCGCGGGCGCCGCGTGCTTCCGACATGGCCTCTTGAATGCTAGACGACGGATGGGGTGCGATCTCTAGCCTCTAGCTAAGCGAAGGCGGCGGCCCATCTCAACCCCGGTCGGGTGAAAGCGGCACCCCGGCCGCCGATGCTCCGCCGGAAACTGAAAACGACACGGAGGTTCTTCGAGGTGTCAGCCCCCCAGGAAAACGCGGCCAACGGCCCCACGGGCGCGCCGGTCAGGGTGCTGTTCGTCTGCACCGGGAACATCTGCCGCTCGCCCAGCGCCGAAGCCATCCTGCGCCACAAGGCCGCTGAGGGCGGGGTTGGCGAGCGGCTGCGAATCGACAGCGCCGGGCTCGGCGAACGGCATCTGGGCCATCCCCCCGATCCGCGCGCGGTCGATGCCATTCAGGCACGCGGTTATCCGATGGGCGACCAGACCGCCCTGCCTGGTCGAAGCGCGCGACTTCGAGCGGTTCGACTACGTGATCGCGATGGACGAGGGGCACTACAAGGAACTGCGCCGGATCTGCCCCGGCGACGCACGGGAGCGGGTGCGCCTGTTCCTGGAATTCGCGCCGCACACCGGGCGCAAGAGCGTGCCCGACCCGTACTACGGCGACACCCGCGGCTTCGACGCGATGGCTTCGACCTGATCGAGGCCGGCACTGACGGCCTGCTCGCGGAGATCGCCGAGCGAACCGGTTAGAGCGCGATCGCGGAAGGTTGAATCGGCTTCGGCGTGAATCGCGCTCTTTCTTTTTGAGCGTAGGGCAAGTTTCACGGACAAGGTGAATTCACCTTGTCCGATCTTGCCCTCAACCCATCGGGAGGGCGACCTTGAACCGGATCGACGCCGACCTCAGCCAGCGAATCGAGCAGGCCCTCGGCCGCACGCCGACGAGCGCGAAGCCGTTGCCCGGCGGCTGCATCGGCGAGGTGGTCAAGCTCGCCTTCGCCGACGGCGGCGCCCCGGCGGTGGCCAAGCTCGCCCAGGACGGCGGGCTGGAGCCCGAGGGCTACATGCTGGCGGTGCTGGGCGCGCGCTCCGAGTTGCCGGTGCCGGAGGTGCTCTACAGCGACGACACGCTGTTGCTGATGACCTTCATCGACGGCCACGGCAGCCTGAACGCGGCCGCCCAGCGCGACGCCGCCGAGCACGTCGCCCGCCTGCACGCGGTGCGCGGCGACGCCTACGGCCTGGAGCGCGACACGCTGATCGGGCCGCTGCACCAGCCGAACCCGCGATCGGACCGCTGGGTCGACTTCTTCCGCGACCACCGCCTGCGCTACATGGCCGACGTCGCGCTGGAGCGCGGCAGCCTGGACGCGCGCCAGCGCGACCGGATCGAGCGGTTCGCCGGCAAGCTCGAGCGGTACCTGGAGGAGCCGGCGCATCCCGCCCTGCTGCACGGCGACATGTGGGGCGGCAACGTCCTCCCCAACGGTAACCGCATCGCGGGCTTCATCGACCCGGCGGTCTACTACGGCCACCCGGAGATCGAGCTCGCCTTCTCCACCCTGTTCGGAACCTTCGGCCAGCCGTTCTTCGAGCGCTACGCCGAGGTGGCGCCGTTCGAGCCCGCGGGCTTCTTCGAGGCGCGGCGGGACATCTACAACCTCTATCCCCTGCTGGTGCACGCGGCCGCCTTCGGCCCCGGTTGGGGCGAACAGGCGATGGATACGATCGCCCGCTTCCTGTGAGCGCGCGGCCGAGCACGCCGGAGGCGGCCGCCGGCGGCAACCTGGCCGGGATCGCCACCATGGTGGCCGGGGTGTTCTGCCTCGCCACCATGGACGCGCTGGCGAAGTTCCTGGGCGAAGGCTATCCGGTCGTGCAGCTGGTGTTTCTGCGCTCGACGATCGCGCTGCCGCTGCTGCTCGCGATCGCCTGGTTCTCTGAGGGCGGCTTCGCCGGCTTGCGCACCCGCCGGCCGTGGGTGCACGCGGCCCGCGCCGCGCTGGTGGCGCTCGCGATCTTCACCTTCTACACCGCGCTCACCTACCTGCCGCTGGCGGAAGTGACCGCGATCGCTTTCGCGGCACCCCTGATCATGACCGCGCTGTCGCGCCCGCTGTTGGGGGAAAACGTGGGCTGGCGGCGCTGGTCGGCCGTGCTGGTCGGCTTCCTGGGCGTGCTGATCGTGGTCAAGCCGGGCACCGCCGCGTTCCAGCCGGCCGCCCTGATCGCGCTGGCCGCGGCCTTGCTCTACGCCCTGATGCTGGTGACCGCGCGCAAGTTCGCGGCCAGCGAAAGCGCGATCTCGCTCGTCTTCTGGTCGACCGCCGGGGCCGGACTGATCGCGGGCGCGCTGATGCCGTTCACCTGGACGCCGGTCGCCACACACGACGCCGGCTGGTTCCTGGCGCTGGGCGGCCTGGGTGCCATCACCATGCTGCTGCTGACCCGGGCCTTCCACCTCGCGCCCGCGGCGGTGGTGGCGCCGTTCGACTACACCGCGCTGATCTGGGCGCTCGCCTACGGCTGGCTGATCTGGGGCGAAGTCCCGGCCCCCACCACTTGGGCCGGCGCCGCCGTGATCGCCGGCGCGGGCCTCTACGTCACCCACCGCGAGAGCCGGCGCAAGGCTGATTCAAACTAATTCCCCTCCTCCAACTGGAGAGACTTTTGCATGCGGGCAGTAGCAGCCGTGTGGCGTGCTTCGACACGCCAGCCGGCGGCTGGCTACTCAGCATGACGTCAGTTTTCTTTAGCTGTTGATATTTCTGCCATTTTACAAACTCTGACGTCATCCTGAGCAGGCCGCGTTAGAGCGCGATCGCTGAAGGTGAGCTCGCCTTCAGCGTGAATCGCGCTCTATCTATCTGAAGGTAGAGCAAAATTCACGAGCAAGGCGATTCCACCTTGCCCGATTTTGCTTCTCGATCGCGGCACCTGATGTCAACACGGCTATCCGCTTGGGTGGTGAAGGTTCCGCAGAGGCTCATGCTTCTCTTCGTGGTCGGTGCTGCGACCGCCACATGATGGGGTCAGAGGAGTGCGATGGGCCAATCTCTAGCGCGAGGTCACGTGTCTGCCCCAAGCGAAATGGCGGCCTCATCGCACCCTCGGCCCCTGCGGGGCCCTTCTTTCCGCCGAAGCGGAAACCTGTTGGTGTTCGCTGTGCGCCTACATGATTGCTGTCGTCTCTCCTCGCGTATGCCTCGTGGGGCCGGCTGCCAGTGCGCTCCGGTTGCGCCAAGCCCGCCGGCCGCAGCCTGACGGATGGCGGCGACGCGGCCGCATTATGCTGCCGCCCGCTGCCACTGGAAGGTCGTGCCGTCGCACCACATCCGGTGCAGCACCTCGGCGAGACGTCGCGCCAGCGCGATCTTGGCTTTCTCCATGCCGCGGCGCTTGGCGATCTCCATCGCCCAGGCCTTCAGCCACGACCACTTCTTGGTGTTGTTCAACGTGGCGTTCGCGGCCTCGTACAGATGCTCTCGGACCGAGCCGTCGCCGCGTTTCGAGATCCGGCCGTCGTAGGCGATCTCGCCGGACTCGTAGCGCCACGGCGTAAGCCCGAAGTGCGCGCCCACCGACTTGGACTTGGCGAAGCGCTGCGGCTGGTCGACGCCGGCCTTGAAGCTCAGCGCCGTGAGTTCGCCCACGCCCTGGGCGGTCATGAACAACCGGCAGATCTCATCCTTTTCGCCAGGCGTCGGACCTGCCGGTCCTGCTCCTTGAATTGCTTGCGCAACTCAGCCAAGCCCGCGAGTAACGGCTCGATCGCCTGCTGCAGCGCCGGCTCGCTGAGGATCAGCTGGCGCACCTTCGCGGCGAAGCCGTCGGCGGAGACGCTGCCAACCTTCAGCCCGAAGTTCTTGAGCACGCCCCGGATGCTGTTTTGTAGGTCCAGCATCTGGCTCTGCAGCGTCTTGCGCGCGCCCATCAGCGCGCGGATCTCCTGGCTGGCGCGCGTCTTGACGTGGACCTCCTGGTACAGGCCGGTGCGCATCATCTGCGCGATGCCCTTGGCGTCGTTGCGGTCGGTCTTGTTGCGCCGGGCCTTCAGGAACGCCTTCGTGTGCCGGGTCTCGCAGCACACCACCGGGTAGCCCGCCCCGGCCAGGCCGTCGAACAGGTGCTGCGACATCGGGCCGGCCTCCAGGCCCACGAGCCCGATCTCCGCCCGGTGCTGGCGCAAGGCCTCGGCGACCGCGTCCGCCTCGCTGGCGACCTTGGTCTCCTCCACGATGTTGCCGTCGGCGTCCAGGATGCACAGCGCGCTGTCGTTGACCGAAACATCAAAGGCGGCATACTTGATCATGGCGGTCCTCCTTAAGTTGAATGTTTGAGCCCGCACTGCGGAGTTCGTGTTAACATCCCTGGAGGGCCGCCACCCTCTCCTCAACATCTCAGAGGGTGGCCGCCGCGATACCCCATCTCTAGCAGGATGAGATCGGCGGGCCATGCGCGGGGGGTGCCGGGGGTGCGGTGCGCGCGCCCGCGCGCCGGCGAGCGGCTTTCCGCGGTGCGATTTCTTGCGCTGCGAAGCGCGTATAGAGTATGGGTGGCCGCCGTCCGACGGGCAACAGGGCGCGGCCGGTGGTCCGCCGTGCCGCGCCCGGCAGCTGTCCACCCGCCCGACCCCCAACCACGGCCCGGAGCGCCCATGGCCCGCATCGTGATGAAGTTCGGCGGCACGTCCGTCGCCAACGTCGAGCGCATCAAAAGCGTCGCCGAGCGGGTCAAGGCGGAGGTCGACGCGGGCAACGAGGTCGGGCTCGTGGTCTCCGCCATGTCGGGCGTGACCAACGAGCTGGTCGGCTACGTCCGCGACACCTCCAAGTTCTACGACACCCGCGAGTACGACACGGTGGTCTCCGCCGGCGAGCAGATCACCTGCGGTCTGGCGGCGCTCGCGCTGCAGGAGCAGGGCGTCTCCGCGCGCTCGTGGCTGGGCTGGCAGGTGCCGATCCGGACCGACGACGCCCACGGCAGCGCCCGGATCGAGAGCATCGAGGGCGAGGAGATCATCCGCCGGATGGGCGAGGGACAGGTCGCGGTGTTCGCGGGCTTCCAGGGCGTGGACGACACCCAACGGATATCCACCCTGGGCCGCGGCGGCTCCGACACCTCGGCCGTGGCGATCGCCGCCGCGCTGGAGGCGGAGCGCTGCGACATCTACACCGACGTCGACGGGATCTACACCACCGATCCGCGCATCGTGACCAAGGCGCGGAAGCTGGATAGGATCACCTACGAGGAAATGCTGGAACTGGCCAGCCAGGGCGCGAAGGTGCTGCAGACCCGCGCCGTCGAAATGGCCATGAAGCACCGGGTGCGCGTCCAGGTGCTCTCCAGCTTCGAAGACAAGCCGGGCTCTCTCATCGTGGACGAGGACGAGATCGTGGAAAAGGAAGTCGTCAGCGGGATCGCCTACAGCCGGGACGAATCCAAGATCACCCTGACCCGCGTCCCCGACAAACCGGGCTCGGCGGCGCAGGTGTTCGGCTCGCTCGCCCAGCAGCACATCAACGTCGACATGATCGTCCAGAACATCTCGCCGGAAGGCGGCTATACCGACCTGACCTTCACGGTCGGCAAGGACGATTACGACCGCACGGTCAAGCTGCTGCAGGACAAGGACGCCGGCTTCGCCTACGACGAACTCGTGCCCGACACGAACGTGGTGAAGATCTCGGTGATCGGGGTTGGCATGCGCTCGCACGCCGGCGTCGCCAGCACGATGTTCGAAGCGCTGTCGGAGAAAGGCATCAACATCCAGGTGATCTCGACCAGCGAGATCAAGGTGTCCGTGCTGGTCGCCGAGGAGTACACCGAGCTCGCGCTGCGCGCCCTGCACACGGCCTACGGCCTGGACGCCGAATGACCGCCGGAGGCCGGGCGCGATGACCGGCCTCCTCCACCCCCCGAGCCCCACAGGCTAGTCAAACGATGGCGCAACAGGTCCTCGGCTGGGCCGGCTCCCGTCGGCTGCTGCGGGTCCTGCGCGACATCATGAAGGGCGGCGGCACGGCCCAGGAACGCCTGGACCAGATCGTCCGGCTGATCGCGCAGGACATGGTGGCCGAAGTGTGTTCGGTCTACGTCATGCGCGCGGGCGAGGTGCTGGAACTGTTCGGGACCCAGGGCCTGAAGCCGGAAGCGGTGCACACCACGCGCCTGCGCAACGGCGAGGGTCTGGTCGGCAACATCGCCCTCAACGCCCGGCCGCTGCGTCTCGCCGACGCGCAGAACCATCCCGACTTCGCCTATCGTCCGGAGACCGGCGAGGATCCGTTCCAGTCGCTGATGGGCGTGCCCATCCTGCGCGACGGGCGGGTCCTGGGCGTGCTGGTGATCCAGAACGCCACCCAGCGCAACTACGCCGAGGAAGAGCTGGAGACGCTGGAGACGGTCGCCATGGTGCTGGCCGAACTGGTCGCCTCCGGCGAACTGGTCGCGGCCGAGGAATCGCAGTCCGACACCGCCGCCCTGCTGCCGGTGCGCCTGCCCGCGATCGTGCTCAACGACGGGCTTGGGCTGGGCCGGATCGTCCTGCACGAGCGCGGCATCGTGATCCGCCAGACCGTCGCCGAGGACCCGGAGGCCGAGCACGAGCGGCTGCGCGCGGCCGTCGCCGAGATGCACAGCGCGCTCGACGAGCTGATGCGCCAGGCCAGCTTCGCCGCCAGCGGCGGCGAGCACGAGGAGGTGCTGGCCAGCTACCGCATGTTCGCCGAGGACCGCGGCTGGCTGAACCGGATCCGCGAGGCCGTCAACGGCGGCCTCACCGCCGAGGCGGCCGTGCAGAAGGTGCAGAACGACACCCGCGCGCGGATGGCGGAGGTGCGCGATCCCTACATCCGCGAGCGGCTGAGCGACCTCGACGACCTCGCCAACCGTTTGCTGCATCACCTGACCGGCGGCGATGGCGGGTCCGCCAGCGACCAACTGCCGGACGACATCGTGCTGCTGGCGCGCACCCTGGGCCCGGCCGAGCTGCTCGACTACGACCGCACACGCCTGCGCGCGGTGGTGCTGGAGGAAGGCTCCCCGACCGCCCACGTCGCGGTGGTGGCGCGGGCGCTCGACATCCCGGTGCTGGGCCGCTGCCGCGGCGCGCTCGCCGAGGCGCGCGCGGGCGACGAGGCGCTGGTCGACGGCGACACCGGCCAGTTCCTGCTGCGCCCGGCGGAAAGCGTGCGCGACAGCTTCGCCGAGAGCATGGCCGCACGCGCCCGGCGCAGCGCGCTCTACGCCGAGACGCGCGACCTGCCGCCGGTCACCCGGGACGGCACCCGGGTCAACCTGTTCATGAACGCCGGGCTGTTGGTCGACCTGCCGCAGCTGGCCCAATCCGGCGCCGACGGGATCGGCCTGTACCGCACCGAGGTGCCGTTCATGGTCCGCCGGGAATTTCCGGACGTGGCCGCGCAGACCCGCCTGTATGGCCGGGTGCTGGAGCAGACCGGCGACAAGCCCGTGGTGTTCCGCACCCTCGACGTCGGCGGCGACAAGGCGCTGCCGTACTGGCGCGGCAGCGAGGAGGAAAACCCCGCCATGGGCTGGCGGGCGCTGCGCATCGGGCTCGACCGGCCGGTGATCCTGCGCCATCAGCTGCGCGCGCTGCTCCGGGCAGCGCAGGGGCGGGAACTGCGGGTTATGTTCCCGATGGTGACCGAAGTCGCCGAGCTCGAGCGGGCGCGCGAGTTGGTCGAGCTGGAGCGGGCGCGCGCCCGGGCGCGCGGCGAGGACCTGCCGAGCGCGATCCGCGTGGGCGCGATGATGGAGGTGCCGGCCCTGCTCTGGCAGCTGCCGCAACTGTTCCGGACCGCGGACTTCGTCGCGGTCGGCAGCAACGACCTGTTCCAGTACGTCTTCGCGAGCGACCGCGGCAACCCGCGCCTCGCCCGGCGTTACGACCCGGTCTCGCCGCCCGGGCTTAGGCTGCTGCTGCGGCTGTCGGAGGAATCGCGCAAGGCCGGGGTCGACCTGTCGGTCTGCGGCGAGATGGCGGGCCAGCCGCTGGACGCGCTGGCGCTGATCGGCTGCGGGCTGCGCAACCTGTCGATGGCGCCGCGCGCGGTGCCGGCGATCCGCGCCACCGTGCGCAGCCTCGACCTACCGCCGCTCGCCCGGCTAATGCAGGAACTGGCGGAAGCCCACGATCATAGTGTGCGCGAGCGCCTTCGCGGCTATGCCCGGGATCGCGGCATCGCGATCTAGACTTCCTGAAGAGCGGGCAAGATCGCGGCAAGCCGGATCGGCTTCCCTAGCGAATGATGCGCTAACTACTTGGAAAGAGAGCAAGGTTCAGCTGAGAAGTGATGCCGCCTTGCCGCATCTTGCCCGGGACCCTTACCGCCCAAGCGTGAAGCGCTCGGCCTCATGCGTAGCGCACGATCTTGCTGGATCCGCGTGTGGCTTGCGGCGGGTTGGCCTATCCGCGGCCCTCGGGGTGGCAAGCGATGGGCGACAAGCGGTGGGCGGTAAGCGGTGGGTGGCAACCTACCCGAAGGCATAGGTGCGCCTACACCTGTGGCTGTGTGTGTGACCTGGAAATGATTCGCGTCAAAGTGAGGTCGCATTTATATTTTGTAATATGAAAAAGCGACGTGCCACGCTTCCGGATGCAACGTATCCGCGATTACGTTTGCGGATTGCTAGAAAGTTTAACCGTTTCGAAGGCTTGAGGTCTTAATCGTTCAAACAGCGCATACCATCTTGTGCGCTGGACGCTTAAGCCATAAGAGCCGTAGAGGGCTGCCTACGGGTGGTGTTTTGCCGTGATACGTGCCGAGGTCCATGTCGTGCGGACGATCCCCGATCTGAAAATGGACGGGCTCGATTTTTTCGAGCGCTGGTGGCAGCGGGCCCGCGCCCGGCGCCGCCTGCCGCCGATCACGGCGATCGACCCGAGCGCCTTTCCCAAGGCGTTGCCGACGATCTTCCTGCTCGACGGCGAAACGGTGGAGACCCTGCGGGTGCGTCTGGCCGGCACCTTCTACCGCGAACTCTACGACCGGGAAGTGACCGGCGAGTATCTGGCCAACCTGATCCCTTTCGACGAACGTCCGGACATCCACGCGGAATACGACGCCTGCCTGCGCGAGGGGCGCCCGGCCTATCACGACGGCACTGTGACCTGGCGCGGCCGCGGCGCGGAACTCGCCTACCGCCGCATCCTGCTGCCGTTCGGGGAGTCCGGGAAGGTCAAGCGGATCATGGGCTTCGCCGAATTCAAGATGGATACGTGAGGGGCGATACCGACGCGGGAACCCGACGGATTCCCGCGCGCCTTGCGCTTGGGTCCACGGTGGACGGGTAAGAACTTGAGACGTCTCGCCGGACCGGTCTTGAAGTCTCTGACGCCAACCGCCGTTCAGCGCCATTTCGCCTCCTTGTCTGGCGGGGATCGCCGGCCAGCCTGAAAACCCGTCGTCGGCCGTGCGGCGGTCGCGACATGCCCCGGCCCTTGAATCCGTGGCCCCGGTCGCCCGAAGTAAAGCGCTTGTAACGCGCTGCGCGAGTTCTGCGCCTCAAGCATTCGTCTAGCGTGTGGTCGTGCGGCGCCGGCATACCATAGTAGACCGGATCGGTTGCGTCCCGGTGGCATTCCTGGGCCCGAGCGCCCGCGGCCAAAGCCAGTCCGCCGCCGTGTCTCAGCGACCTTCGTCCGCGTTCATCCAACGCGGCCGAAGGTCGCCGACCGATCTCGCGGTGACATACAAAGCGATGTAAGTCGCCTCGATATATTAAATTAAAACTGAGGCAAAATCCGCCCCTCATACTACCTAGTAGGTACTTTCATTAGATTTACAGCGCTTGGAAAGCGACACTCACACCCTCAACCAACCCGTGAGGTGTGTGATGTCGACTGTATCGGTTACGCGTTACGCTGATGATCTTTGGTTCGACGTCGGCGGCTATACCGTCCGTCGGATGATGGCCGACGAGGCCGGGGAACTCCCCGATGGTTTCCGGGCCGTGTACGGCGAGGACTACCTGTCCGCCCGGGTCTACGACGCCGCCGCCCTGGCCGACTTGCTGGCCGGCGGCGACCAGGTGTCGTACCTGGCGCGCGATCCCAGGGGCCGGCTCGCCGGTCACATCGCGCTCACCCGCTCCGCCCCGAACCGGGGCTTGTGGGAGATGGGGCAGGCGATCGTCCTGCCCGACCATCGCAAGTCCGGCATATTCCGCTGGCTGTTCCAGGCGGCCCTGACCCACGCCACGCGCGATCCGGCGTGCGTGGGCCTGTTCGCCACGTCGCTCACCAACCACGTGGTCTCGCAGAAGGTGTTAGCGGAAGCCGGCTTCAAGGAGGTCGGGCTCGAGATCGACTACGTGCCCCAGCGCATGCTGGTGAAGGAGGGCGCGCAGGGCGCGATCGCGACGATCGTGCAGTACATGCCAGTGCAGGAGGCTGCGCCGCGACCGGCCTACGTTCCCGAAAGCTACCGGGGCTGGGTCGGCGACCTCCTGGCCGCGGTGGGCGAGCGCGGGCCGGTCCAGGCGTCCGGCGGCGCCGGACGCCTGGCGTCCGGGCCGTCGGAGATCGACGCGCTGGACCTGCCGCGTTTCGACATGACGCGGCTCACGTTCGCCCGGGCCGGCGACGACTTCGTCCGGCGGATCGGCCTGGCGGAGCGCACCGCCGCGGCATCCGGGCGGCGCACGGTCCAGGTGCTGGTACCGCTCGACCGGCCGGACGGGGCGGCGGCGTTCGCCCGGCTGCGCGACCGGGGCTACGGCTTCAGCGGCCTGCTGCCGCGCTTCCTGCCGGACGGCGGGCACGCCGGCATGCTGTACCGCAGCTTCGATGCGCCCAATCTGGGCGAGATCCAGGCGTACAGTTCGATGGCCCAGGACCTGCTGGCGGCGGTCCAGGCGGACTGGGCGGCCCGGCCGCGTTTTCAGCCGGCCTTGGCGGCCGCCTGAGGAGCTGCCCGCGCTTCAAGAAGTTAGAGCGACATTCAGCCCGAAGGCCGGTTCGGCCTTCGAGCATGTCGTTCTAGGGCGAAGCGCGGGCGTCCGGGCCGGTGCCGCCGCAAGCTTGGCGGCACCGGCCCGCGTGCGCATCCGGCCCATGGCGCCTGGGGCCGCGATAAGGTTTGGCGCGCTGTTCGGCCATTTGCTACAACCATCCCCGGCACACGGGGGTGCGCAGGAAACGGGGTCGGCCCGTGGACGCGGGCCGGCGTCGGCGCATGCGGGCGCCGGAGATGCCACGACGCAGGCCCCGGATGGGCCCGGCCGGCCAGACGCCGCGGGCGCGCCGCCGGGACAGAGCGCACCGCGCGCCTGCGTGCGTTCACTGTTTTCAAACCAGCGCCGGCGCACCCTGACGACACCTGGGCAGCCACGGGCGAACGTTTATCCGAATGGCCGACGACACGAGGCGAGCTTACGCACAATCCGCCCGCGGCGAACCGGCCGCCGGCTGGGGTGAACCCAGTCTGGGCGGCGGCGACCAGCGCGAGAGCGTCGGCGAACGGCTGAAGCGCGAGCGCGAGACCTACGGCCTGCACCTGCGGGAAGTCTCGGAAAGCCTGCGCATCCGCTACGCCTACCTGGACGCGATCGAGCGCTCGGCGTTCGACGAGCTGCCCGGGCCGACCTACGCGGTCGGGTTCGTGCGCGGCTACGCGCAGTTCCTCGGGCTGGACGACGACCGGATCGTGCAGCGCTTCAAGGACGAGAGCCAGGGCCTCAAGCGCGACCAGGAGCTGCATTTTCCCGAACCGGTCAACGAGGGCAAGATCCCGGGCGGCACCATCCTGGTGCTGTCGATCGCGCTGATCGCGGCGGCCTACGGTGCCTGGGCCTACCTGTCCGACGGCGAACGTTCGGTCGCCGACCTGGTGCCCGCGGTGCCGGAAAGCCTGCAGCGGATGGTGGGCGCGACCGAGGAACCGCCGGTGCCGGAGGCGACCGACCTGACCAGCAGCCGCACGAGCGAGCCGGCCGCCGGCGAGCCCGCCGGCGAGACGGGCACGGCCACCGACACCGCGGCGAACGACACGTCCGCAAACGGCGGCGGGACCGGCACTGCGGCTGGCGGCGGCGGCCTCGAGACCGAGCAGGTCGCCGAACTGCCGGAAACCGCGCCGGATCCGGCGCTGTCCGGAGACGGCGATGCCGGCCCGGCGGGCGACGGCGCGCCGGACGCGAACGCGGGGCCGGGCGCGCCCGACGTACCCGACACGGCCGACGGCACGCGGGCCACCAACGATCAGCCGAATGCCTCGGGCCAGGCGTCGGCGAACGCCGACGGCCAGACGGCCGGCGACGCGCCCGACATCCCGGACAGCCCGTCAGGGAACAGCCCGTCGGCGGACAGCCCGTCGGCGCAGAGCGCGCCCGATGACGCGAACCAGACCTCCGAGACCGCCGGTCAGGCGACGCAGACGACCGCCGCGTCCGATGGCGGCGGCAACACCGTGAGCCAGGCGCAGGCCGCCGAGGGCGGGGCCGATGCCGGCGACAACCCAGCACCGCCGGCCGTGCCGGAGATGCAGCAGGACGATAGCGGCATCCCGACCGCCCCGCAGCAGACCCAGACCGCCAGGACCGGGGCCGACAGCGGTACGCAAGGCCCGGACGGCCGCACCTTCGGCGCCAGCCCGGCGAACTCCCGGGTCACGCTGGTCGCGACCGCGCGTTCCTGGGTGCAGGTGCGCGGGCCCGACGACAGCCTGCTGCTGACCCGCCTGCTGCGCCCGGGCGACCGCTACAACGTGCCCGACCGGCCGGGCCTGACGCTGCACACCGGCAACGCCGGCGGCCTGCAGGTGATGGTCGACGGGCAGGAGGTCGGCCGGCTGGGCGGCGACGGCGAGGTCCGCCGCGGCATCAAGCTGGAGCCGCAGGCGCTCACCGCCGGCGGCTGAGAGACGCTTCCCGGCAGTCCCGCGATATCCGAAGCCCTCTGGTCCGTCCCCGGTTGCGGCGCCATGTCGTAGGCGCGCAAGCAAAATGGATCGGCTTTCACCGCACCGTCACGCGAGCGACCGCGCCCGCGCGGTTGCCGGACCGGCGCGTTCGCGTGTATCCCTGAGTGGTGAGATGCGCCTTTCACGGCATCGCCCGACCAACCGGGTCCAAGCGTAAGACACACGAGCGAGCACCATGAGCGTCCGCCCCTACCGCGACATCCACCGCCGTCAGTCCCGCAAGATCCACGTCGGCAACGTCCCCGTCGGCGGCGACGCGCCGATCACCGTGCAGTCGATGACCAACACCGACTGCGAGGACGTCCAGGGCACGGTCGAGCAGATCAAGCGGCTGGAGGACGCCGGCTGCGACATCGTCCGGGTGTCCTGCCCGTCGGAGGAGAGCACCGCGGCGCTCAAGCAGATCGTGCCGCAGGTCGACATCCCGATCGTGGCCGACATCCACTTCCACTATAAGCGCGCGATCGAGGCCGCCGAGGCGGGCGCCGCCTGCCTGCGCATCAACCCGGGCAACATCGGCTCCCGGGCGCGGGTGCAGGAAGTGGTCAAGGCCGCCAAGGACCACGGCTGCTCGATGCGCATCGGCGTCAACGCCGGCTCGCTGGAGCGCGACATCCTGGAGAAGTACGGCGAGCCCTGCCCGGACGCGATGGTGGAGAGCGCGCTCACTCACGCGCGCATCCTGGAGGAGGAGGACTTCTACGAGTTCAAGATCTCGTGCAAGGCCTCCGACGTGTTCCTGGCCGTCGCCGCCTACATGCAACTGGCCGACGCCTGCGACTATCCCCTCCACATCGGCATCACCGAGGCGGGCGGCCAGCGTTCGGGCACGATCAAGTCGTCGATCGGCCTGGGCAACCTGCTGTGGGCCGGGATCGGCGACACGGTGCGCGTGTCGCTGTCCTGCGATCCGGTCGAGGAGATCAAGGTCGGCTACGAGATTCTGAAGTCGCTCGGCCTGCGCCACCGCGGCGTCAACGTGATCTCCTGCCCGTCGTGCGCGCGCCAGCAGTTCGACGTGATCGAGACGGTGCGCACGCTGGAGGAGCGCCTGGAGCACATCTCCACGCCGATGACCGTGTCGGTGATCGGCTGCGTGGTGAACGGCCCGGGCGAGGCGACCATGACCGACCTCGGCTTCACCGGCGGCGGTCGGGGCACCCACCAGGTCTACGTCAACGGCCTGCCCAGCCACCGGCTGAAGGACGAGGACATCGTCGACCACCTGGTCAAGCAGGTCGAGGCCAAGGCCGCCGAGATCGAGGCCAAAAAGGACGAACAGCGCAAGGCCGAGGCCGACGACGCGGCCGGCGCCGGCAGCGAAGCTGCGGAGTAGCGCTGGACGCGTCTGCGGGCGGGAGTGACCGCGGGTGCAGGCCGAGTGCGCCCGAGCCCACTTCGGCACCCGTCAGGCGTGCTTCGACACGGCGCCTACGGCGCCTGCTCAGCATGACGTCGGTGTGAGATCGGATACTCGTAAATGGACGTCATCCTGAGCAGGCTTGCGCAGCAAGCCGTGTCGAAGGACGTCCGACGGGTATCGAGGTCCCGTCCCGCCTCCCGCCCCACCCGGTTGCTTCCACACGTCCGCGCGCGGTAAGTGTCCGCGGCGCGCGAGCGCGCGTTTCCCCGACAAACGCCCGGAGACCCGCCTTGGCGAAACTCCAGCCGGTTCGCGGCACCCGCGATATCCTGCCCGAAGACATGCGCCGCCAGCGCGCGGTGGTGGAGGCCTGCCGGCGCCTGGCCGAGCGCTACGGCTATCACGAGATGGCCACCCCGGTGTTCGAGTTCACCGACATCTTCAAGCGCACCCTGGGCGAGACCTCCGACATCGTCACCAAGGAGATGTACACCTTTCCGGTGTCGGAGGAGGGCGACAGCGTTACCCTGCGGCCGGAGGCGACGGCCGGCGTGGCGCGGGCCTTCATCTCCAACGGCCTGCAGCAGGACCTGCCGCAGAAGCTGTTCTACACCGGCCCGATGTTCCGCCACGAGCGGCCGCAGAAAGGGCGCCTCCGGCAGTTCCATCAGGTCGACGTCGAGCTGATCGGCGTCGCCCAGCCGATCGGCGACGTCGAGATGATCGCGCTCGCCCGCCACTTCCTGAAGGAAATCGGCCTGGACAGCGACCGGATCACGCTGGAGATCAACACGCTGGGCGATCTGGAAAGCCGCAAGGCCTACCGCCAGGCGCTGGTCGACTATTTCCAGCAGTACGAAGACCAGCTGTCCGACGACAGCCGCGCCCGGCTGCACCGCAACCCGCTGCGCATCCTGGATTCCAAGGACCCGGGCGACCGCAAGCTGGTCACGGGCGCGCCCGCCTTCGACGACTACTTGAACAAGGAGTCCAAGGACTTCTTCCGGCAGGTCCTGGACGGGCTGCGCACGCTCGGCATCTCCTACGAGATCAACTCGCGCCTGGTGCGTGGGCTCGACTACTACACCCACACCTGCTTCGAGTTCACCACCGACCAGCTGGGCGCCCAGGGCACCGTGCTGGCCGGCGGGCGCTACGACGGTCTGATCGAACAGATGGGCGGCCCCTCGACCCCGGGGATCGGCTGGGCCGCCGGGGTGGAACGGCTCGCCATGCTGCTGAGCCAGGAGCCGCAAGCGCCGCGCCCGATCGCGGTCGTGCCCGCGGGCGAGGGGCAGGAGAGCCTCGCGCTCGAGCTCACGCAGCAGCTGCGCCAGCAGGGCTTCGCGGTCGAGATCGGCTACACCGGCAATCTGCGCAAGCGCCTGAAGCGCGCCGACCGCGTCAACGCCCGCGCCGCGGTGATCCTGGGGGAGGATGAGGCCGCCAAAGGCAGCGCGACGCTGCGCGACCTGGACAGCGGCGCGCAGGAGACGGTCGCCCTCAACGCCCTGGGCGAGCGTCTCGCCCAGCTCGCCTAGCCAGGCCGCCGGCGGGTCTTCGCGCGCATAAGGTGCATGCTATGTCCGGCGATCCGGCCGCCCGTCTGGTGATCGTGGGCCTGTCCCACCGCAACGTACCCGCGGACGTGCGCGAAAGCCTGTTCGTCGAGGACATCGACCGCGCCCAGCTGCTGGCCGACCTCCGCGCCGCCGGGTTCCAGCAGGGCCTGGTGCTCGCGACCTGCGAGCGGGTCGAGGTCGCCACCCTGTCCGACACCCCGCACAAGGTCGAACTGGCCGCAAGCGACCTGCTGGCCGGCTGGTCGGGGATGGACGGCGAGGAGGTCGGCCGGCTGCTGTCGATCCACCGCGGCCACGCCGCCCTCCGGCACCTGTTCGCCGTCGCCGCCGCGCTCGACAGCCAGGTGCTGGGCGAGCCGCAGGTGCTGGGCCAGCTGAAGGACAGCCACCGCGTGGCGCAGGAAGCCGGGCTGCTCTCGGGATCGCTGGAGGCGATGCTGCAGACCGCCTACGCGGTCGCCAAGCGCGTACGCTCGGAGACCGAGCTCGCCAGCCAGCCGGTCTCGATCGCCGCCGCCGCGATCAACGTCGCCCGGCAGGTCCACGGCGACCTGCGCCGCTGCAACGCCCTGCTGCTGGGCCTGGGCGAGATGGGCGAACTGATGGCCGCGCAGTTGAACGACAGCGCGGTCGCCCGCATGGTGCTGGCGCACCCGACCCAGCGCCGGGCGGAAGCCGCGGCGCGCCGGCTCGGCTGCGACGTGCGCCCGTGGGACGACCTGGATGCGGGCCTCGCGGACGCCGACATCGTGGTCGCCGGGCTCGGCCGCGGCGACTACGTGCTGGACCGCGCCCGCGTGCGCCGGGCGCTGAAACGCCGGCGCCAACGGCCCATGTTCATCATGGACGCGGCCGTGCCGGCGGACGTCGAGCCCAAGGTGCACGAGCTCGACTCGGCGTTCGTCTACGATCTGGGCGATCTGGAGCGCGTTGCGCAGAAAGGCCGCGTGCAGCGCGAGCGCGCGGCGCTCGACGCCTGGGCGATCGTCGATGCCGAACTGGACGCCTTCGCCAAGCGCGAGGCCGGGCGCGAGGCGGTGCCGTCGCTGACCGCCCTGCGCCAGCATTTCGAGACGGTGCGCGCGGAGGTGCTGTCGACCGGCAAGCTCGACGCCGACGCGGCCACGCGCCTGCTGGTCAACCGCCTGCTGCACGGGCCCACGCAGGCGCTGCGCGACGCCGCCGGCGACGCCGAGACGCGCGCCGAACTGGAGCGCAGCCTGCAGCGCCTGTACGGCATCGACCCGCGCAACGCCGGCGGCGGCGAGGACGACCGGAGCGGCGAGCGCTGAGCTTCGCCGGCGCCGCGCGGCAGAATTTGGAAGGAAGGACGAGGGACGTGTCGCTGGAAGAGAACCTGGACCGGGTGGTCGCGCGCTACGAGGAGCTGCAGGCCCTCGTCGCCTCGCATGACAGCCCAGGGTCCAACGACTACACCGAGAAGCTGAAGGAAATCTCCGACCTGCAGCCGATCGTCGATTCCATCCAGGCGCTGCGCGCCGCGCGCCAGGAACGCGACGAGGCGAAGGCGATGATGGACGATCCCGACAGCGACGCGGAGATGCGGGAGCTCGCGGAGGAGGAGTACTACAGCCTGCGCGATCGCTGCGACGAGCTGGAGCACGACGTGCAGATGCGCCTGGTGCCGCGCGACAAGGACGACGACAAGAACGCGATCCTGGAAGTGCGCGCGGGCACCGGCGGCCAGGAGGCGGCGCTGTTCGCCGCCGAGTTGTTCCGGATGTACCAGCGCTACGCCACCGAGCAGGGCTGGAGCGTCGAGGTCCTGTCCTGGCAGGAGGCCGACCAGGGCGGCGCCAAGGAAGTCAGCGCCCTGGTCAAGGGCAAGGGCGTGTTCGCCAAGCTGAAGTACGAATCCGGCGTGCACCGCGTGCAGCGCGTGCCGCAGACCGAAAGCCAGGGCCGCATCCACACCTCCGCCGCCACGGTCGCCGTGCTGCCGGAGGCCGAGGACGTCGACATCGAGATCGAGGACAAGGACCTGCGGATCGACACCTTCCGCTCCCAGGGCGCGGGCGGGCAGCACGTCAACACCACCGATTCGGCCGTGCGGATCACCCACATTCCGACCGGTGTCGTGGTCAGCTGCCAGGACAACAAGTCCCAACACAAGAACCGCGCCCGGGCGATGCAGGTGCTGCGCGCGCGCCTGTACGACGCCGAGCGGCAGAAGATGGAGCAGGCGCGCGCCGACGACCGCAAAAGCCAGATCGGCCGCGGCGACCGGTCGGAACGCATCCGCACCTACAACTTCCCGCAGGGTCGCGTGACCGACCACCGGATCGGCCTGACGCTCTACCAGCTTGAAAAGGTGATCAGCGGGGAGGGCCTGGACCAGGTGATCGACCCGCTGATCTCCGAGGATCAGGCCGCCAAGCTGGCGGAGTTGCAGTGAGCCCGGCCGTGGCCGCAGGCGCGGGCGAGCGGACGGCGGCCGACCTGCTGCACGTGGCGCAGGCGCGCCTCGCCGAGGCCGGTGTGGCGACGCCCCGGCGCGACGCCCGGCTGCTGCTGGCCGCGGCGATGGCGGTTGGCGAGACCGCGCTGCTGATCGACCCCGACCGCCCCGTTTCGGCGGTGGCCGCGAACCGGTTCGAGCGCTTCGTCGACCGGCGCGCGGCGCGCATGCCGGTCTCCCGGATCCTGGGCGAACGCGAGTTCTGGAGCCTGGCCTTCGCGATCGGGCCGGGCGTGCTCGATCCCCGGCCCGACAGCGAGACGCTGGTGGAAGCCGCGCTCGCCCACGTCGACGCAGCACCTGCCGGACGGGGGGGCGCGTGGCGGGTGCTCGACCTCGGCACCGGCAGCGGCTGTCTCTTGCTGGCGCTGTTGTCGGAACTGCCGACCGCGACCGGCCTCGGCCTGGAACGCGACCCCGACGCGGCCGCGCTAGCGCGCGCCAACGCCGCGCGCCACGGCCTGGCCGACCGGGCGGAGATCCGGGCCGAGGGCTGGGCGGGGCTGTCGGACGGGCGGTTCGATCTGATCGTCGCCAATCCGCCCTACGTGCCCACCGCCGAGATCGCCGGGCTGACGCCGGAGGTTGCGGAGCACGACCCAGTGGGCGCGCTCGACGGCGGCCCGGACGGCCTGGACGCTTACCGCGATCTGGCGCCGCGGCTGGCCGGCTGGCTGGCGCCCGGCGGGCAGGCGTTCCTGGAGGTCGGCCACGACCAGGGCGGGGACGTACAGGCCCTGCTGCGGGCGGCGGGGTTGCGTATCCCCGCCGGCGTGTGCGATTTGGCAGGCACCCTGCGCTGCGTGCGCGCGGCGGGCCGATGATCCCCGCGTCCTGCGCGCACGACGGCGGGTCGCGCGAAAAACGTTTGGACACGGCGCGGTTCGCCACTAGGGTAGGCGCGTGGCGATCGGGGGCCGGCGGCCATGACAGCGGGTTGGGCGTGCGGCGCACAACCCGGGCCCCGAACAACGCGACGCGATCCCGATAGAGAGCAGCTTCCGTGACGGCCCGCCCGTTTTCACGGGCCGGCAGTACGTGCGAAAGCGCGAGGATCGACCTTTTCCTGGGTGATACGGATACGATGAGACAAGGTTCAAATGGTGGTGGACGGCGGCCCCGTGGTCGCGCCAGCGGCGGTGGCGGCGGCGGTCGCAAGAACGTTCCGCTGAAGAATCAGAACTTCGACAGCAACGGGCCCGACGTCCGCGTGCGCGGCAACGCCACGCAGGTGTACGAGAAATACCTGGCGCTGGCGCGCGACGCGAGTTCGGCCGGCGACCGCGTGATCGCGGAGAGCTACTACCAGCACGCCGAGCACTATTACCGGATCATCAACGAGAACACCGACCCCTCCCACGAGGACCTCTACGGCCGCGAGCCCAACGGCTACGACGGTTACGACGGCGACGACGAGGACGAGGAGGACGACGACCGGCAGAGCCAGGCGCGCGGCACCCGCCAGGAGCGGCGCGAACGCTACGAGCACGAAGAGCGCCGCCAGCGCGGCGGCCAGGGCAACGGCCAGGCGCACGCCAACGGCGCCGACGCGACCGCCGAGGCCGGCGACGCGGCGGACGGCCAGGGCAACGCCGAGGGCGGCGGTCAACCCAAGGCCAAGCGCGGGCGCGGGCGTCCGCGCAAGAACAAGGCCGCGTCGGCCGACGGCAACGCCGACAGCGGCGACGGCGCGGGCGATGGCGACAGCACCGCGTCGAACGCGCAGCCGGCGGAGAACGCGTCGTCGGAAGACAACGCGTAAAGCGCGACCGGCTTTTTCTTTCGGGCCAACGGTGAAATCACCGCCTCCGGACGTGGAGGCCGGGTTTCTTGCGCTGTTTTCAGTGGCTGAAAACTGGTTCCCCTCCACTGGGAGAGACTTTCGTAGCATGCTCGCCCTAGCACCCGTGATGGCGAGTCCTTCGAGCACGGACGCCTTCGGCGTCCTACTCAGGATGAAGGCTTAGGTCTGTCGGACGCTTACACCTAGCTTCATGCTGATCAGCCGCCGGGGCTGGCGTGTCGAAGCACGCCACACGGCTGCTACTGCCCGCGTGCAAAAGCCGCTCCCAGTGGCGGAGAGGGGGCTAACTCCAGGCCATTGGTGAACGGCCCTACCCCCGCCGCGGGATCAGGACGGTGTAGTCCAGATCCAGGATCACTGCGGGGTCGTACTTGCCGTCCTCGCCGCTCAGCGGATGGTCGGCGCAGCTTCGGTCCTTGGTCGCGATCGTGCGCAGCCGAAGCGCGCCGACGTCCGGGCGGCCCGGGATCTCCATGCAGTCCAGGACTTGCGACCAGGCGTAGACGGTGTCGCCGGCGAAGCAGGGCTTGGTGTGCCGGCCGGCGTTGATCGCGGCGACCTTGATGGCGTTGCCCAGGCCGTTGAACGTCAGCGCCCGGGCGATCGAGATCACGTGCCCGCCGTAGACGATCCGCCGGGCGAAGCGGCCCTGCGACTGCTGGTGCTGGTTGAAGTGCACCCGGGCGGTGTTCTGGTAGAGGCGGGTCGCCATCTGGTGCTCCGCCTCCTCGATCGTCATGCCGTCGACGTGGTCGATCTTTTCGCCCACGGCGAAATCCTCGAACAGGTGCGGCTGGCCGGTCAGGCCGGTGTCGAACTTGCGGAAGTCGGTGTTGGCGGGCAGCTCCAGCTGCTCCGCCGGGACCGCTTCGGCGAGGTCCGGCACGTGCGGGTCGGGCGCCGGGCTCTCGGGGTCGCGCTTGTGCACCATCACCCAGCGCACGTAATCCAGCACGGACGTGCCGTCGGCCTTGGCCCCGCGGGAGCGGACGTAGACCGTGCCGGTCTTGCCGTTGGAGTTCTGCTTCAGGCCGATCACCTCGGACACGGTGGAGATCGTGTCGCCCGGATAGACCGGCTGGCGGAACACGCCCTCGGCGTAGCCGAGGTTGGCGACCGCGTTCAGCGAGATGTCGGGCACCGACTTGCCGAACACCAGGTGGAAGGCGAGCCAGTCGTCGAGCGGCAGCCCGTCGTAGCCGATCTCGCGCGCGGCCGCGGCGGAGCTGTTGAGCGCGAAGCGCGCCCCGGTGAGCGACAGGTAGAGCGCCTGGTCGCCTTCGGTCACCGTGCGCGGCGTGGCGTGGCGCAGCTCCTGGCCGAGCCGGAAGTCCTCGAAGTAGTTGCCCTCGATCTGCTTGCCGGCCGGCGTCTGGGTGACCGGCCGTTCCTGCGTGTCCTGCATGGTGTTCCTCTCCTACGCCGCGTGGCGGTGTTCGATCGCCTCGGCGAGCGCGAGCACGCGCCGGGCGTTCTCGACGTGCAGGTTCTCGATCAGCTGGCCGTCCAGCACGGCGAGCCCTTCGCCGCGGCGCTGGGCCTCGGCGTGCGCCTCGATGATCCGGCGGGCGTGGGCGACCTGCTCGTCGGTGGGCGCGAACACGCGGTTGGCCGACTCGACCGTCTTGGGGTGGATCAGCGTCTTGCCGTCCATGCCGAGCTCACGGCCCTGGCGGCACTGCGCTTCCAGGCCGGCCGTGTCGTTGAGGTCGAGGTAGACGCCGTCGACGATCGCCCGGCCGTGCGCGCGGGCGGCGAGCACGCACCAGGAGAGCGCGGTCAGCACCGGCTGGCGGTCCTTGGTGTGCTCGGCGTGCAGATCCTTCACGAGATCGCTCGTGCCCATGACGAAGACCGCCAGGCGCTCGCTCGCCGCGGCGATCTCGCAGGCGTTGAGGACGCCCCGGGGCGTCTCGATCATGGTCCAGATCGCCATGTCGCGGGGCGCGCCGGCGGCGTCCATGCGCTGCTCCAGGTCCCGGACCATCGCCGCGCTCTCGACCTTGGGCAGCAGCAGGGCGTCGGCGCCGCAGGTCGCGGCCGCCTCGACGTCCGCCGGTCCCCAGTCGCTATCCAGCGCGTTCACCCGCACGGCGACCTCCCGGTGGCCGTAACCACCGCTTCGCACCGCCTGGACCACCTGCTCGCGCGCGGTTTCCTTGGCGTCCGGGGCGACCGCGTCCTCCAGGTCCAGGATCAGGGCGTCGGCGGAGACGTTGCGGCCCTTTTCCAGCGCCCGGGCGTTCGAGCCCGGCATGTAGAGCACGCTGCGCCGCGGGCGCGCGGCCGTTTGTTCGCTCATGCGATGCACCTCCTAAACGTGCGCTCGGCCGGCGGCGGCGCGCCCATGCTGCGCCGCGCCAACCGGTATGCTGCAGTGCAGTATTGCGTGCGCGACTATAAACAACGTGACCCACGTGGCAAGGTGGCCAGCATCGCCTGACTGCCGCGCGCCTTCCCCGACCGCGCGCGCGTTCGCCCGAAACCGCCGATTGCCAAGCCCCACCGGACCCGCCGATGCCCGTTCTGTGCCTGAATTCCCACGTCGCCTACGGCTACGTCGGCAACGACGCCGCCGGCTTCTGCCTGCGCCGGCTGGGGGTGGAGGCCTGGCAGATCGACACGGTCGCGCTGTCGAACCATCCGGGCTACGGCGCCTGCACCGGCCGCGTCGTGCCGGCCGCCGACCTGCTGGCGCTGGTCGACGGCGTCACCGCGCGCGGCGTCTTGGCCGGGACGGATGCGCTGTTGAGCGGCTATCTGGGCGCGGGCGATCAGGCGGCGGTGGTGGCGCGCGCGGCGAACAGCCTGCGCGCCGCGAACCCGCGCGCGCTGGTGATCGCGGACCCGGTGATGGGCGATACCGACCCCGGCCTCTACGTCCGCCGCGAGGTGGCGGACGCGCTCGCGCAAGAGGTCGTGCCGCTGGCCGACGTGGTGACGCCGAACGCCTTCGAACTCGGCTGGCTCACGCGACGGCCGGTCGAGAACCGCGACGACGCGCTCGCCGCCGCGCGCGCCCTGTGCGCGACCGGGCCCGGGCTGGTGATCGTCACCTCGATCCCCGAGGGGGCGGAGAGCCTGGGCCTGCTGGCGGTCACCGGCACGCGTGCCTGGGCGCTTAGCGTGCCGCGCCTGGCGTTTCCGGTGGCGCCCAACGGGGCCGGCGACGCGATCGCCGGGCTGATCGCGGCGCACCTGACCCGCGGTGCCGCGCCCGACCAGGCGCTGGCGGCCGCCGGCAACGCCATCCACCGGGTGCTGGAAGCCACCCGCGACGCCGGCCGGCGCGAACTCGCCCTGCCGCAGGCCCAGGACGCGCTGGCCGATCCCGGCGACCGCTTTCCGGTCAAGGCCCTGTAGCCCCGCGCGGGGTTCAAGCCGGCCGGCGGCATGCCAATCTTTCGGACCGGGTTCGGGCGCGCGGCACCGTGCGGCGATCGCGCTGCCCGATGCAGGAGAGAGGCGATGGATTTCCGGGAATTCGCCGGCTACGCGGCCGGGACCGCGTTCGTGCTGGGCGGGGCGGCGCTGGTGCTGGGCGTCGTCGTGCTGGTGCTGGGCTCGGTGCCGGTGCTGCTGCTGATCTTCCCGATCAGCCTGGGCGCGCTCGCGCTGTTCCTGCTGATCGGCTACGTCCGCCACCGGCAGGACCGCGAGCGCCGGCGCCGCCCGTAACGCCGGCGCGAACCGGCCTTCGTTACAACCGCGTTACGGCGCCGCAGCATGCGCCTTCCAGGCTTGCCGCCGGGCGAATGCGTCCCTACGTTGTGCAGTGCAGCAAGGTCGCTCGAACGCGCTTGGCCGTGCGGGCGGCGGGCGGTCTGCGGCTCGGGCAAGATGCTGGACCGTGGAAACACCTTCCACCTGAGTCTTGTCCTCATTTCAAGAAGTTAGAGCGTCAGGCGCAAGCGAGAGCGGGAGGCCCGCGGTGAGCATCCGGAACCTGGAGAAAGCCTTCAAGCCGCAGTCGGTCGCGCTGATCGGGGCGAGCACGAAGGACCACTCGGTCGGCCAGGTGGTGGCCAAGAACCTGTTTCACAGCGGGTTCAACGGCCCGATCATGCCGGTCAACCCCAAGCACCGCTCGATCGAGGGGGTGCTCGCCTACAATTCCATCGCCGAGCTGCCGATCGTCCCGGACCTGGGGGTGATCGCCACGCCGCCGGATGCGGTCGCGGAGACGGTGCAGGCCCTGGGCGAGAAGGGCTGCCGCGCCGCGGTGGTGCTGACCGCCGGCTTCGGCGAGGGCGGCAGCGCCGAGGGTCAGGCCCGCCGGCAGGCGCTGTTGGATGCCGCGCGCCCCTACACCCTGCGGATCCTGGGGCCGAACTGCGTCGGCGTGATGCTGCCGGAACTGGGCCTGAACGCGAGCTTCGCGCACATCTCGCCCAACCCGGGCAACCTCGCCTTCGTCACCCAGTCGGGGGCGATGGTGACCGCCATGCTCGACTGGGCGACGCCGCGCGGCATCGGCTTCAGCCACGTCGTCTCGCTGGGCGACATGACCGACGTCGACTTCGGCGACACGCTGGACTACCTGGGTAACGACCCGCACACCCGCGCGATCCTGCTCTACGTCGAGGCGATCTCGGACGCGCGCAAGTTCATGTCCGCCGCCCGCGCCGCCAGCCGGACCAAGCCGGTGATCGTGATCAAGGGCGGCCGCTTCGCCGAGGGCGCCAAGGCCGCGAGCTCGCACACCGGCGCGCTCGCGGGCTCCGACGCGGTCTACGACGCCGCTTTCCGGCGCGCGGGCATGCTGCGGGTCTACGACCTGCACGAACTGTTCGACGCCGCCGAGACGCTGGCGACCGGCGCCCACGATCAAGGGCGACCGGCTGACCATCCTGACCAACGGCGGCGGTCTGGGGGTGCTCGCGACCGACGCCCTGATCGGCGGCGGCGGCCGGATGGCGGAGCTTAGCGACGAGACGATTGCCAAGCTGGACGCCGTGCTGCCGGCCACCTGGTCGCGCGGCAACCCGGTCGACATCATCGGCGATGCGCCCGGCAAGCGCTACGCCGACGCGCTGCAGATCCTCCTGGAGGAAAAGCAGTCCGACGCGGTGCTGGTGATGAACTGCCCGGTCGCGGTCGCCGACCCGAAGGACGCCGCGGACGCGGTCGTGCGCACGCTCGGCGGGCGCCGGCGCCCGGTGTTCACCGCCTGGCTGGGCGAGGGCGCGGCCCGCGAGGCGCGGTCGCTGTTCGCCGAGCGCGGCATCCCGACCTACGACACCCCCGAGGAGGGCGTGCGCGGCTTCCTGCACTTGGTGCGCTACCGGCGCAGCCAGGAGGAGCTGATGGAGACCCCGCCGTCGATCCCCGACCAGCGCCCGGCCGACGTCGACACCGCGCGCGCCGTGCTGCGGAAGGTGCTGGACGAGGGCCGCGAATGGTCGAGCGAGCCGGAGGCCAAGCAGATCCTGAAGGCCTACGGCGTGCCGATCGTCGACACCCGGATCGCCGCGGACGTCGAAAGCGCGGTGCAGGCGGCCGACGAGCTCGGCTATCCGGTCGCGATCAAGGTGATCTCCGACGACGTCACCCACAAGTCCGACGTCGGCGGCGTCGAGCTCGGCCTGGAATCGGCGGACGAGGTGCGCCATGCCGCGAAGCGGATGCAGCACACCATCCAGGAACTGCGCCCGGACGCGAAGGTCGACGGCTTTTCCGTGCAGCAGATGGTCAACCGCCCGGAAAGCCACGAGCTGATCGTGGGCGCGACCGAGGATCCGCAGTTCGGCCCGATCATGATGTTCGGCCACGGCGGCACGGCGGTGGAAGTGCGCCGCGACCAGACGCTGGCGCTGCCGCCGCTCAACATGAACCTGGCCCGCGGGATGATCGAGAGCACCCGCGTGCACGGCCTGCTGGAAGGCTACCGCGGCCATCCCAAGGCCGACATCGACGCGGTCGCGCGCGCGCTCAACATGGTGAGCCAGCTGGTGATCGACTGCCCGGAGGTGGCCGAGCTCGACATCAACCCGCTGCTCGCGGACGAACACGGCGTGGTCGCGCTCGACGCCCGGATCAAGGTGCAGCAGCCCAAGGTGCGCGGCCCCGAGCGGCTGTCGATCAGCCCGTATCCCAAGGAGCTCGAGCACACCCAGCCGCTGAGCGACGGCACGCCGGTGTTCCTGCGCCCGATCACCCCGGAGGACGAGCCGGCGCTGAGGTCGTTCTTCAAGCGGATGACGCCGGAGGACATGCGCCTGCGCTTCTTCTCCCCGATGAAGGAGCTCTCCCACGCCTTCGCCGCGCGCCTGACCCAGATCGACTACGACCGGGAGATGGCGATCGTGGCCGTTAATCCGGACGGCGACGCCCAGGGCGGCACGGATATCCACGGCGTGGTCCGGATCACCTGCGATCCCGACAACATCGAGGCGGAATACGCGGTCGCCGTGCGCTCCGACCTGAAGGGCCGCGGGCTCGGCTATCTGTTGATGCGCGAGATCATCGGCTACGCCAAGAACCGCGGCATCCGCCGGATCACCGGCGACGTGCTGGCGGAAAACCGGGCGATGCTGCAGATGTGCAAGGACCTCGGCTTCCAGTCGAAGCACGCCCCCGACGATCCCCAGCTGATCCGGGTGCAGCTGCCGCTGGAGGAAGCGGCGGAGTAGGCGACGCGCAAGCTCCTCGGCCCCTGCCGTCCAGGCCGATCCGGCGCGCCGGGAACGATGGTTGCGCAGGTCTGCAACGACCGTTGCAGCGGGTCCCCTCGCCTCCATTGGGAGGAGAGGGACAGGGAGAGGAGGCTTGCACGTCTCGTGAACGCGCGCGCGCCCGCCACCTCGTCCAGCGCTACCCAGCACTCACCCGCACCGTGTCCCCACCGGCCATCTCCCCGCCCGTCTCCACGGTCGCGAAGACGCCGCAGTTGATGTGGGCGAAGCCGCGCTTGCAGGGCGTCCACGACCTTCATGTCGCGCTCGCCGGTGTCGGGATTCGACGCTCGGTCGGCCGCACAGCGGTCGATCTCCTCGAAGACGGCGAGAGGTGCAGCGTCGCCGGCAGCTCAGGCGCTTGCCGGGCCAGCTGACGCTCGACCCAGGGGGACAGGCCGTCCAGGTAGACGTTCGCGCGGAAGCGGGTCGGGTCGACCTTGCGGCCGGTGACCCGTTCCAGGTCGCGCAGGCTGGCGAGGTTGATGATCGAGATCACCGGGTCCGGCTGGTCGCTCAACACCCGGTCGCCGGCGTCGACCAGCTTGGGCGTGCCGCCGGCCTCCTCGGCCAGGAAGGCGGCGAAGAACTGGCCCAGCATCATCCGGCCCATCGGGTCGGACAGCACCGCCTGGCTGACCTGCCGGCCCTTGCGGTACAGGGTCAGGCGCGTGGTCTCCGCGTCGTAGCGGGTTTCCAGCTGGGCCAGGCGCGCGTCGCGCATCAGGCAGTGGAAGTGCGTCTTCTTCATCCACTGCGGATCGCTGGTGTCGATCTGCGTGGTCGGCCGGGCGAGCGCGAAGCGCCGGTCGTGCGGGAACTGCTGGCCGGGGCCAAGCGTCACCCGGTCCAGCGGATCGGGCGATAGCCCCTTGACCGGATAGCGGCACAGCCGCGCGATCTTGGCCGTGGTGCTCAAGGTGCCGGTTCCTTCGTCCTCAAGACGTGCGCAGCGCCGACAAGCGCGGCCCCCTTATTGGAGCCGGTGCAGGAGGGTAACCGTGGCGGATGCCGCGCGCGCCTCTCCCGCCTCATACGGCGGAGAGGTACGCCCGCGCTTGGCGGGCTGTCACCGAGGGCGGCCGGCGGTTCCGGGCCCAGCAAAATGCCGCGACGATCGCCAGGCCCTTGGCCGTCTTGTGTGGCAAACCGGCAACACCATATTCAAAGAGTGGTCGCCCAGCGGCCGCGCTCGCACGCGGGCCGCACGCCGGCCGAACGACATGCGCCGTGCGCCGCAGCATGAATGGGTACGGCCGCGTCTAACCCTTAGGCATCATCGTCGCACGCCAGGGATCCAGTTGGGCGCGAACTGGCTGCGAACCGCGGCGAACCGAACCGGGTGCGAACGAGGAGGGCACACGATGGACTTCGAGAAAGTACACCGAACGCGCGCGCGGGTTCCTGCAATCCGCTCAAGGGCTGGCCCTGCGCTCCAACCACCAGAAGCTGACGCCCGAACACCTGCTCAAGGTGATCATCGACGACGAGGAAGGTCTGGCCGCCAACCTGATCAACAAGGCCGGCGGCGACGCCAAGCAGGCCGAGACCCGGGTCGATGCTGAACTGGGCAAGATCCCCAAGGTCGAAGGCGCGGGTGCCGGGCAGATCCACCTGACGCCCGAGCTGGGCCGCGTTTTCGAGCAGGCCGAGAAGCTGTCCAAGAAGGCCGGCGACACCTACGTCTCGGTCGAGCGGCTGCTGATGGCGATCGCCATGAGTTCCAAGGAGACGGCCGCCGGCAAGGCCCTGACCCAGGACGCCGGCGTGTCGCCGCAGGCGCTCAACAAGGCGATCGACGAGCTGCGCGCCGGCCGCAAGGCCGACAGCGCCACCGCCGAGGACCAGTACCAGGCGCTCGACAAGTACACGATCGACTATACCCAGAAGGCCAAGGACAACAAGCTCGACCCGGTGATCGGCCGGGACGAGGAGATCCGCCGGACCATCCAGGTCCTCTCGCGCCGGACCAAGAACAACCCCGTGCTGATCGGCGAGGCCGGCGTCGGCAAGACCGCGATCGTCGAGGGGCTGGCGCAGCGGATCGTCAACGGCGACGTTCCCGAATCGCTGCGCGAGAAGCGGCTGCTGTCGCTCGACCTCGGCCAGCTGGTCGCGGGCGCGAAGTACCGCGGCGAGTTCGAGGAGCGGCTGAAGAGCGTGCTGCAGGAAATCTCGCAGGCCGCGGGCGAGGTCGTGCTGTTCATCGACGAGATGCACACGCTGGTCGGGGCCGGCAGCGGCCGAGGGCGTCGATGGACGCCTCCAACATGCTCAAGCCCGCGCTTGCCCGCGGCGAGCTGCACTGCATCGGCGCGACCACGCTCGACGAGTACCGCAAGCACATCGAGAAGGACGCCGCGCTCGACCCGGCGCTTCCAGCCGATCTGGTCGAGCGAGCCGGGCGTGGCGGAGTCGATCGCGATCCTGCGCGGCCTGCAGGAGAAGCTACGAGGTGCACCACGGCGTGCGGATCGCCGATAACGCGCTGGTCGCGGCCGCCCAGCTGTCCGACCGCTACATCACCGACCGCTTCCTGCCGGACAAGGCGATCGACCTGGTCGACGAGGCGGCCAGCCGGGTGCGCATGGAAGTCGACTCCAAGCCCGAGGAGATCGACGAGCTGGACCGCCGGATCATCCAGCTGAAGATGGAGGAGGCCGCGCTCAAGAAGGAGAGCGACAAGCCCTCCAAGGACCGGCTGGAGAAGGTCACCAAGGAGATCGCCGATCTGGAGGAGCGCTCCAAGGCGCTGACCGAGCGCTGGCAGGCGGAGAAGCAGAAGCTGGCCGGCGCCCAGAAGCTCAAGGAGGAACTGGACCGCGCGCGCGGCGCTGGGTCTTGGCCAG
>JAXHMD010000001.1:0-36667 GCA_034521655.1 Rhodovibrio sp. | reverse complement strand
CGCGACCGACATCACGCCAGCCGCCGTTGGCTGATCGCCAACGCGCACGGGACGTGCAGTTCGCTTGCCTGTCCTGATGGCCGGTGACATGATCCGCGCCCGATGAGCCCCGTCGACCGCGCCCTTCAGGACGTTCCTAACCGCGCAGCGCCCGAGTCTGGCTCCGGCGCGCCGCTGCGTCATTTGCTCGGCATCGAGGGGATGGCCGCCGAGGAGATCGTGGCCCTGCTCGACCGGGCGGAGACCTACGTCGCGGTCAATCAGGCGGCCAACAAGACCTCCGACCTGCTGGCCGGGCGCACCGTCATCAACCTGTTCTTCGAGACCTCCACGCGCACCCGCACCTCCTTCGAGCTCGCGGGCAAGCGTCTGGGCGCCGACGTGATCAACATGGAAGTCGCGTGGTCGTCGATCAAAAAGGGCGAGACCCTGATCGACACCGCGATGACCCTGAACGCCATGCACCCGGACGCCCTGGTGGTCCGCGCGCCCGACAGCGGCGCGGTGCAGCTGCTCTCCGAAAAGGTCAACTGCGCGGTCATCAACGCGGGCGACGGCAGCCACGAGCATCCGACCCAAGCACTCCTGGACGCACTCACGATCCGGCGCCGGCGCGGCGAGATCGCCGGGCTGAAGGTGGCGATCTCGGGCGACGTGACGCATTCGCGGGTGGCGCGTTCGAACATCCACCTGCTGACCACGCTGGGCGCCGAGGTCCGGGTGATCGCCCCGCCCACCCTGCTGCCGAGCGGGATCGAGGAGTTGGGGGTCACCGCCTACACCAACATGCGCGCCGGCTTGGCGGACTGCGACGTGGTGATGATGCTGCGCCTGCAGATCGAACGGATGCAGGGCTCCTACGTCCCCTCGATCCGCGAGTACTTCCGCTTCTACGGCCTGGACTACGACAAGCTCGCCCACGCCAAGTCGGACGCGCTGATCATGCACCCGGGCCCGATGAACCGCGGGGTCGAGATCGACAGCGTGGTCGCCGACGACATCGACCGCTCGGCGATCCGCGAGCAGGTCGAGATGGGGGTCGCCGTGCGCATGGGCGTGCTCGACGCCCTGACCCGGCAGGCGCCGACCCGGGCCACCACCGGCGACGTCGACGGGAGCATCGGGGCATGAGCCTGCACGCCAAACCCGCCGGCACCACCAGGGTCGCCTACACCAACGCCCGCCTGCTCGACCCGGCGAGCGGCCTGGACGCGCCCGGCGGCGTGCTGGTCGACGGCAACCGGATCGCGGAAATCGGCACCGGCCTGTTCCGCAACGGGCTGCCGGAGGATGCGCAGGAGGTCGATTGCGCCGGCCTGTGTCTGGCGCCCGGGCTGGTCGACATGCGCGCCCAGCTGGGCGAGCCGGGGCGCGAGCACAAAGAGACGATCTCCTCCGCCGGTCGGGCCGCGGCCTCGGCGGGGATCACCTCGATCGCCTGCCTGCCCAACACCGAACCGGTGATCGACGACGTGGCCGGCCTGGAGTTCGTCGCCCGCCGGGCGCGCGAGACCAAGATGGTCAAGGTCTATGCCTATGGCGCGCTCACCCGCGGCTGCCTGGGCGAGCAGATGACCGAGATCGGCCTGTTGTCGGAAGCGGGGGCGGTCGGCTTCACCGACGGCGACCGGGCGATCGCCAACGCCCAGACGCTGCGCCGCTGCTTGTCCTACGCCAGCGTGTTCGACACCGTGATCCTGCAGCACGCGCTGGAGCCGACGCTGGCGACCGGGGTGATGAACGGCGGCGCGCTCGCCACGCGCCTCGGCCTGTCCGGCAGTCCGGCGATGGCGGAGCTGATCCAGGTCGAACGCGACCTGCGGCTGGTCGAGATGACCGGCGGGCGCTATCACGCCAGCCTGATCAGTACGGGTGCCGCGTTGGACGCGATCCGGCAGGCCAAGGCGAAGGGGCTGCGGGTCACCTGCGACACCGCCCCGCACTACTTCACCCTGACCGAGGACGCGGTCGGCGACTACCGCACCTTCGCCAAGGTCAACCCGCCGCTGCGCCGGGAGTCCGACCGCGCGGCGGTCGTGGCCGGGCTCGCCGACGGCACCATCGACGCCGTGGTCAGCGACCACGACCCGCAGGACCAGGACAGCAAGCGCCTTCCCTTCACCGCGGCGGAGAACGGGATCGCGGGACTGGAGACGCTGTTCGCCCTCACCCTCGACCTCGCGCACACGGATCGGGTCGGCCTGCTCGACCTGCTCGCCGGGCTGACCTGCAAGCCGGCCGACATCCTGGGTCTGGACGCCGGCCGGCTGCAGGCCGGCGGACCGGCCGACATGATCCTGTTCGATCCCGACGCGACTTGGACGATCGACCCGGACAGATTCCTCGGCAAGTGCAAGAACTCCCCGTTCGACGCCTGGCCGGCGCAGGGCCGGGTGGTGCGCACGATCGTCGACGGCCGCACGATCTACGCCGAGACGCCCGCCACCACCGCCGCCTGAGCCTGACCGCTTCACCTCACCGCCACCGAGGCCACCTGTCCACGCGCCCTGGACCGCTGCCCGATGCCCGATCCGATCTCCTGGAGCCTTTCCGGTCCGTACCTGCTCGCGGGCTTCCTGGCCGGCTACCTGCTGGGGTCGATCCCGTTCGGGATCGTGCTCACCCGCCTGTTCGGCCACGGCGACCTGCGCAAGATCGGCTCCGGCAACATCGGCGCGACCAACGTGCTGCGCACCGGGCGCAAGGACCTGGCCGCGGCGACGCTGCTGCTGGACGCCGGCAAGGGCGCGATCGCCGTGCTGGTCGCCGGTTGGCTGTACGGCCCGGACATCGCGCTGATGGCGGCCTACGGGTCGATCCTGGGCCACCTGTTCCCGGTCTGGCTGAAGTTCCGGGGCGGCAAGGGGGTGGCGACCACGCTTGGCGTGCACATCGCGATCGCCTGGCCGATGGGCCTCGCCTGCTGCGCCGTCTGGCTCGCCACCGCCGCGCTCACCCGGTTTTCCAGCCTGGCCGCCCTGATCGCCATGGCGAGCGCACCGGTCTGGGCCTGGTACCTGGTCCACGACGTCCAACTGGCGCAGTTCGCCGCGATCGTCGCGGTCGTGGTGTGGCTCAAGCACCACGAAAACATCCGCCGCCTCATCAAGGGCGAGGAAAGCAAGATCGGGCAGAAGGGGAAGCCGAGGGCGTGACGCTCTGCCGGGCGCTTGACATCCAAGGTGAGCTTGCTAATCTCGAATTGGAACACTGGGAGAACAAAATGTCCTTCGGACGCCCAAACTTTTAAGCAGCCGACTGTACCTGTCGCGTGGACCAAGTTCCTTTTTGGATTTCCGCCGCAGCGACAACGGGAATTTTTGTAGCGGCAGCTGTTCAGTTGCAGCTCATTCGTCGCCAAATCCGCTTGGGTGCGGAAGAAAATCGGCAGCGTGCGACCGTTGCCGCGTGTGAGCGGTTCGATACAGACCCGGTAATTCATCAGATCACGAAGCGCATCTGGGTCGCGAGCGCTGGTGGTAAGCACTACGATCCCAACCACATTGACACCCACGACCTGATCGCCTTGTTGAATTATTTTGATGCGCTGGCCATCGGCGTTGAAAAAGGGTTTTATGACGAGGCGGTCGTCAAGGCGCACATGTCCATCATTATCGCGCACGCCGTATCCACCTTTATTCTGACCGAGCCGGCAGGACGCTTCGTCCAAGCCGAAGGCTACGAAGCGCTCGTTCGCCTCCACGAACAGTGGCGCAGCGAAACCCGTGGTGGAGCCACCAAGTAGCCGGCTCCGATCGACAACGGCGCATCTGACACTTCTCGATTGACGCCGCACCCCACCTACCTACAATCGCGTGTATGGACGGCGGCGATGGGCGGGCGTTGTCACGGCAGGAGACGGTGGACTGGCTGCGGCTGATCCGCAGCGAGAACGTCGGCCCGGTGACCTTCCACGCCCTGCTGCGCCGCTACGGCACGCCCGCCGCCGCGCTCGACGCCCTGCCCGAGCTGGCCGCCCGCGGCGGGCGCAAGAAGCCGATCAAGATCTGCCCCCGGTCGCTCGCGGAGAAGGAACTCGCGCAGCTGGACAAGCTGGGCGGGCACGCGCTGGCGTGCGGTCACGCCGGCTATCCGGTCCGCCTCGCGGCCCTGGACGACGCGCCGCCGCTGTTGTTCGTGCGCGGCCACCCGGCCCTGCTGGAACGCCCGGCGGTCGCGCTCGTCGGTGCGCGCAACGCCAGCGCCAACGGCCGCCGGATGGCGCGGGCTTTGGCATACGAACTCGCGGGCGAAGGACTGCTGGTGGTCTCCGGCCTCGCCCGCGGGATCGACGGGGCGGCGCATACGGGCGCGCTCGGCGACGGCACTTTGGCGGGCGGGACCTGTGCCGCGATGGCGGGCGGCGTCGACGTGATCTACCCGCCGGAGCACGAGCAGCTCTACGGGGAGTTGGTCGACCGCGGCGTGGTGGTGTCCGAGATGCCCGTGGGCACCGAGCCGCAGGCCCGGCACTTCCCGCGGCGCAACCGCCTGATCTCGGGCATTTCGCTCGGCGTCGTGGTGGTCGAGGCGGCGCTCAAGAGCGGCTCGCTGATCACCGCCCGTCTCGCCGGGGAGCAGGGGCGCGAGGTGTTCGCCGTCCCGGGCAGCCCGATGGATCCGCGGGCGAAGGGCTGCAACCGGCTGCTGCGCGACGGGGCGGTGCTGGTCGAATCCGCCCGCGACGTGCTGGACGGCCTGCGCCCGCTGTTGCGCAGCGACCCGCACGAGGCGGCCGCGCGCGGCTACCTGTTCGGCGCGCTCGGCTGGGAGGGCGACATGCGCGCGGAGGCGGAGGTGACGGCCATGGAGGTAAGCGATCAGGAGCTCGCCCGCGCACGCCGCGAAATCGCGGAGTTGCTGGACCCAACCCCGGTCGCGGTTGACGAAGTGATCCGGCAATGCCAGTTATCGCCAGCGATCGTGACGCTGGTCCTCCTGGAACTGGAGCTCGCCGGACGCTGCGAGCGGCATCCGGGCAACCGTGTCGCCCGGCGCCAGGACGACATCGCGGACGCGTCCTAAGGCCGGCCCCGGCGCGTCACCGGGCTGGCCGATCAGCCTGGTTAAAGCATGAACGTCGTCATCGTCGAATCTCCGGCCAAAGCCCGGACGATCAACAAATACCTAGGCCGCGACTACCAGGTTCTGGCGTCGTACGGTCACGTGCGCGACCTGCCCTCCAAGGACGGGTCGGTACGGCCGGACTCCGACTTCGAGATGGACTGGGAAGTCGATTCCCAGGCGGAGAAGCGGATCAAGGAAATCGCCAGCGCGGTGAAGGGCGCCGACGCGCTCTACCTCGCCACCGACCCCGACCGCGAGGGCGAGGCGATCTCCTGGCACATCCTGGAGGAACTGCGCCGCCGGCGCGTGCTGGGCGAGAACCTCGCGATCCGCCGGGTCGCGTTCAACGCGATCACCAAGTCGGCCGTCCAGGAAGCTTTCGAGCAGCCGCGCGATCTGAACCGGGAATTGATCGAAGCCTATCTCGCCCGGCGCGCGCTCGACTACCTGGTCGGCTTCACGCTGTCGCCGATCCTGTGGCGCAAGCTGCCGGGCTCCAAGTCCGCCGGACGCGTGCAGTCGGTCGCGCTGCGCCTGATCTGTGAGCGCGAGGCCGAGATCGAGGCCTTCCGCCCGCAGGAATACTGGACGATCGACGCGCATCTGACCGCCCAGCAGGGCGGCCAGTTCACCGCCCGCCTGACCCACCTGGACGGCCAGCGGCTGGACAAGTTCGGCCTGCCGGGCGAACAGAGCGCGCAGGCCGCCAAGGCGAAGCTGGAGAACGCCAGCGACTTCAAGGTCGCCGGGGTCGAGCGCAAGCAGACCAAGCGCAACCCGCAGCCGCCGTTCACCACCTCGACGCTGCAGCAGGAGGCC
Source organism: Rhodovibrio sp. (assembly GCA_034521655.1). GTDB lineage: Bacteria > Pseudomonadota > Alphaproteobacteria > Kiloniellales > Rhodovibrionaceae > Rhodovibrio. The sequence continues at coordinate 30,781 of JAXHMD010000001.1, read as the reverse complement.
TCGCGCAAGCTCGGCTTCGGCGCCAGCCGCACCATGCAGGTCGCCCAGCGCCTCTACGAAGGCGTCGAGATGAACGGCGAGGCGGTCGGCCTGATCACCTACATGCGCACCGACGGGGTGCAGATCTCCCAAGAGGCGCTGACCCAAACCCGCGATCTGGTGAACCGGCGCTTCGGCAGCGACTATCTGCCCGACAAGCCCCGGCAGTACGCCACCAAGGCGAAGAACGCCCAGGAGGCGCACGAAGCCGTCCGTCCGACCGACCTGTTCCGCACGCCCGAAGACGTGCGCAGCTACCTGAACGACGAAGCCTACAAGCTCTACGAGCTGATCTGGAAGCGCACGGTCGCGAGCCAGATGGAGAGCGCGCGCCTGGACCAGGTACAGGCGACGATCCGGGTCGATTACGACCTCGCCCAACTGCGCGCCAACGGCTCCACCGTCACCTTCGACGGCTTTTACCGCCTGTACCGCGAAAGCCGGGACGAGGAGAGCGAGAGTTCGGACCGCTCCGGGACCGAGGACGACAAGCGCCTGCCGCCGCTCAAGGAAGGTGAACCCACGCAGCGCGACAAGATCGTCGAGGAGCAGCACTTCACCCAGCCGCCGCCGCGCTACTCCGAGGCCAGCCTGGTGCGCAAGCTGGAGGAACTGGGTATCGGCCGGCCGTCGACCTACGCCTCGATCCTGCAGGTCCTGCAGGACCGGCAGTACGTCAAGCTGGACAAGCGCCGCTTCGTGCCCGAGGACCGCGGCCGGCTGGTCACGGCGTTCCTGTCGTCCTTCTTCGACCGCTACGTCGAGTACGACTTCACCGCCAAGCTGGAGCAGCAGCTGGACGACATCTCCGGCGGCCGGGCCGACTGGAAGCAGGTGCTGCGCGACTTCTGGGACCAGTTCAAGACCGAGGTCGACCGCACCACGGGCCTGAAGATGGCCGACGTGATCGACGCGCTGGACGAGGAACTGGGCCCGCACTTCTTCCCGGCCGATCCCAACGACGAAACCCACGACCCGCGCAAGTGCCCGAACTGCGGCGGCCGGCTGGGGCTGAAGATCGGCCGGACCGGCGGCTTCATCGGCTGCGGCAGCTATCCGGACTGCAAGTACACCCGCCCGCTGATCGCCCCCGCCCCGGGCGAAGCGCCGCCGGAAGGCGACACCGGGCCGAAGGAGCTGGGCGCCGAGCCGGAGACCGGCGAGTCGGTTACGCTCAAGAAGGGTCCCTACGGCCCCTACATCCAGCTGGGCGAGGCGCAGAAGGGCAAGAAGCCCAAGCGCGTCTCCCTGCCCAAGGACTACGACCCGTCCGAGCTGACGCTGGACCGGGCGCTGAAGCTGCTGCAACTGCCGCGCGAGGTGTGCAAGCACCCGGCCGACGGCGAGCCGATCCTGGCCGGCATCGGCAAGTACGGCCCGTACGTCAAGCACGGCAGCACGTACGTCTCGCTCAGCCCGGACGACGACGTGCTGACGGTCGGTCAGAACCGCGCGGTCACGCTGATCGACGAATCGCCCAAGAAGAAGCGGCAGTCGAACCAGATCCAGCTGGGCGAGCATCCGCGCGACGGCGGCGCGGTCACCGCCGGGCCAGGGCCGCTACGGGCCGTACGTCAAGCACGGCCGGCTGTACGCCTCGCTGCCCAAGGGCACGGAGCCGGACGGCATCACCCTGGAGGAAGCCGTGCCGCTGCTGGACGAGCAGGCCGCGAAGAAGGGCAAAGGCGGCAGTAAGGCGACCAAGTCGAGCACGACCAAGAGTACCGCCGGCAAGAGCACCTCGGGCAGCAAGGCCGGCAGCAGCAAGTCGTCGTCCAGCACCGCCAAAGGCGGCAAGACGACGGCGCAGAAGTCCACGACGAAAAAGGCGGCCTCGACGAAGTCAACCAAGTCGGCTTCGGGCAAATCGGCTTCGGGCAAGTCCGCTTCGAGCAAGTCCGCTTCGAGCAAGTCGGGCGCAGCCAAATCCGGGGCCGCCAAGGCGGGCGGCTCCGGCACCACCTGACGACACCGTTCCCGCCAGACACCTAAGGATACGCCCCCAGCGTTGGCGCAAGAGAAAGCCAAGGGAAAACCGGCCGGCGAGCTGCCCTCGCGCGAGCAGTTGGTCCACTACATCGAGACCAGCGAGACGCCCGTCGACAAGCGCGAACTGGTCCGCGCGTTCGGCCTGAAGGGCGCGCAGCGCGCCTGGCTTAAGGACATGCTGCGCGACCTGGAGGAAGAGGGCCTGGTCGAGCGCGGCGAGAAGCGCACCTGGCAGGCGGTCGGCGCCCTGCCCGAGGTCACGGTCGTCGAGGTCAAGGACCGCGACGCCGACGGCGAGCTATTGGGCCGGCCCGCCGACTGGCAGCGCGCCGCCGAGCCGCCGCGCATCTACATCCAGCCCGAACGCGGCGGCCACCCGACGCTCGAACCCGGCATGCGCGTGCTCGCCCGTCTGAAGCGCGAGCCCGACGGCACCTACGACGCGCGCACCATTCGCGTCCTCGGCGGCCCGCCCAAGCGCGTGCTCGGCATCATCGAACCGGGCGGCATCCTGCGCCCGACCGACAAGCGGGCGAAGGGCGAGTTCGTCCTGCGCAAGGGCGACTTGGCGGACGCCCAGGTCGGCGAGTTCGTCCTGTGCCGGATCAAGCCCAGCCACAAGCGCGTGCGCGGCGGCCCGACCGAAGTGCTGGTCGAGGAGCGCCTGGGCCATGTCGACAGCCCGCGCGCGATCAGCCTGATCGCGATCCACGAACACGACATCCCGACCGACTTCCCCGACGCCGCGATCGACCAGGCCAATCAGGCCCAGGCGATCACGCCGGCCGGGCGCACGGATCTGCGCGATACCCCGCTGATCACGATCGACGGCGCCGACGCCAAGGACTTCGACGACGCGGTCTACGCTAAGCCGGACACGTCGGAGGACAATCCGGACGGCTTCCGGATCATCGTCGCGATCGCGGACGTGGCGCACTACGTCCGCTCCGGCAGCGCGCTGGACAAGACGGCCTACGAGCGCGGCAATTCGGTCTACTTCCCCGACCGCGTGGTGCCGATGCTCCCGGAGGCGCTGTCCAACGGCTGGTGTTCCCTGCGCCCGCACGAGGATCGCGGTTGTCTGGCCGTGGAGATGCGGATCGACCGCGACGGCCATTTCAAGGGCAAGCACCGCTTCATGCGGGGGATCATGCGCTCGGCGGCGCGCCTGACCTACGAACAGGTGCAGGCGGCCAAGGACGGCCACGGGTCCGACGTCACCGGCCCCTTGCTGGAGCCGGTGATCGAGCCGCTGTACGGCGCCTTCCACGCCCTGCTGCGCAACCGCCAGCAGCGCGGCACCCTCGACCTCGACCTTCCGGAGAAGGAGGTGGTCGTCAACGACAAGGGCGAGGTCACCGGGATCGAGAGCCGCGAGCGCCTGGACGCGCACCGCCTGATCGAGGAGTTCATGATCGCGGCCAACGTGGCCGCCGCGCAGACGCTGGAGCGCAAGCAGGCGCCCTGCATGTACCGCGTCCACACCCCGCCGGACGAGGACAAGGTCGACGCCCTGCGCGAGACGCTGAAGAGCTACGGCATCAACCTGGCCAAGGACCGCTCGGCGAGCCCGGAAGCGTTCGGACGCGTGCTGGAGCAGGTCAAGGGCCGCGCCGAGGCGCCGATGCTGAACGAGCTGATCCTGCGCTGCCAGTCGCAGGCGTACTACTCCCCGGACAACGAGGGGCACTTCGGCCTCGCCCTCGACCGCTACGCCCACTTCACCTCGCCGATCCGCCGCTACTCCGACCTGCTGGTCCACCGTTCCCTGATCGACGCGCTGGGGCTGGGCGAGGACGGCCTGCGCCCGGGCGAAGCCGATCAGTTCGAGGAGATCGGCGAGCACATCTCGGTCACCGAACGCCGCGCGCAGAAGGCGGAGTTCGACGCGATCGACCGGTTCACCGCGGCGTTCCTGAAGGAGCAGATCGGCGCGCAGTTCCAGGGCCGTGTGGGCGGCGTCACCCGCTTCGGGCTGTTCGTCACGCTAAGCGAGACGGGCGCCGACGGGCTGGTGCCGATCAACACCCTGCCGAACGACTTCTACAAGCACGACGACGCGAACCACCGCCTGGTCGGCGAGCGCTGGGGCCGCATCTACCGCTTGGGCGACAAGGTGCGTGTGCGCCTGACCGAGGCCGATCCGGTGACCGGCGGGATCGTGCTGGAGATGGTCGAGGTGATCGCGACGGCGTCTGGCGAGAAGCCGGAGGACGAGCCGGTCGCGCCGGGCGGGCCCGGCAAGGGCGACCGACGGCGCGCCGCGCGCACCGGCAAGACCGCGCGCGAGGCCGACAAGAAGAAGAAAGCCGCGACGAAGAAGGCGAAGAAAACCGGCGGCCCGCCGCCCGGAAAGAAGCCCGCCGGCAAGCCGTCGCCGGCCAAGGCCGCCGGCGACAAGCCGAAGGCGAAAGGCGCCAAGCCGAAAAAGACCGGCAAGCCGCCGCGTAAGGCGAACGCCAAGCCGAAGACCTGAGGGCATGGCCGAGGGTTCGTACACGTTGATCAGCTGAATGTGCCCGTATCCTGAGGACTTCAGCGATAGCTGCAGGTCGACGGCCTCCGCATTTCGCTGAGGTACGGTCACGACCGTTAGTTGATCGCTGTGTGCCCCTTTCGCCTGTCCCACTGGCGCCGACGAAGGTGTCGCGACCGGCATACGGCTGCCCGAACACCCCTTCATCTCATCCGCCTCACGCCCGTTTAACGGCTTATTGACCCACGATCCCGGAGACTGGCTCGCGATTCGCCCGAAAGCGGGTAAAATGCTTATGGAACTGCGGAGTCGGCCCCGATACCATAGGGGGACCCTCTGGCGAGGCGGAGTTGGGCATGGCGTTGCGATCGGGCGACCGGCGGCTGGTTCCTGGGCATGACGAGGCCGGGCCGGTGTGCGCCGCGCAGGCAGGGCCAGGCGGACGGACCCGCGGCCACGGCCGGCTGCGCCGGAGCCTGCGCCGCGGCTTGCACGCGGTGGCTGTCGCGCTCGCCCTGTTCCTGGTCGCCGCCGCGGGCACCGACCAGCGCGCGATCGGCAGCGATTACAACGCCTATCAGGCCAGCCGCCTGTTCGCGGCCGGCTACAACGACATCGCCAAGATCTACATCGACGACGTCGCCGTGCCGGCGCTGGCGCTCGACGGTCTGGGTGCGCTCAGCACGCTCGACCGGGATATCGGGATCGTCCGCACCGACGGCGAAATCGTGGTGAAGATCGGCGGCCGGCGGGTCGGCAGCTACCACGTGCCCGCCCCGCGCGACATGGACGCCTGGGGCGCGGTCACCGCCGGGGTGATCGACCTTGCCCTGCGCTCGTCCGACGAGCTCCCCGGTTACAGCACGGAGGACATCTACGCCCGGGTGTTCGACGGCATGCTGCAGCGTCTGGACGGCTACTCCCGCTACGCCGGCCCGGAGGCGGCGCAGCAGAACCGCGCCAGCCGCGACGGGTTCGGCGGGATCGGCGCGCGCGTCCGCGCCCGGGACGAGGGCATCGCCGTGATCTCCGTGCGCGACGGCAGCCCCGCCGACCGCGCCGGACTGGCGGCCGGCGATACCATCGTGGCGATCGACGGCACCGCCGCCGTCGCGCTCAGTCAGCGTGAAGCGATCCAGCGTCTGCGCGGTCACGTGGACAGCACCCTGGCGCTCACGGTGCGTCCTGAATCCGGCCCGACCACGCGTACGCTGCGCCTGCGCCGGGCCCACATCGTGCCCAAACGGTGCAGGCGCGCGCCGACGGCCGGCTGGCGGTGATCGAGATCAGCGGCTTCAACCAGGATACCGCCCACGCGCTGGAACAGGCGGTCGCCGAACTCGAGGCTGAAATGGGCGAGACGCTCGCGGGTTACGTGCTCGACCTGCGCGGCAACCCGGGGGGATTGCTCGACCAGGCGGTCGATGTCGCCGATCTGTTCGTGCGGCACGGCCGGCTGGTGTCCACCCACGGCCGGCATCCGGACAGCCACCAGTACTTCACGGCACGGCCGAACGATGTCGGCGACGACCGTCCGGTCGTCGTGCTGATCGACAGCGGCTCCGCGTCCGCCGCGGAGATCGTCGCCGCCGCGATCCAGGACAACCGCCGCGGCGTGGTCGTCGGATCGCTCTCCTACGGCAAGGGCACGGTCCAGACGGTGCTGCGGCTGCCCAACCGTGGCGAGCTGACCCTGACGTGGGCCCGCTTCCACGCGCCCTCCGGCTATGCGCTCGCCGGTCGGGGCGTGACGCCCGACGTGTGTACCAGCCGTCAGCCGGACCCGGCGCTGGAGCAGGTGCTGGCCGACCTCAGCGCCGCCCGCAGCGCCGACAACCGCGCCGGCGATCCGCTGCCGAAGGCGGGCGGCCTGCCGGATGACACCGGCCCGCCGGCGACCGCCTGCCCGGCCCGTCCCGGCGGCTCGGCCGCCGACCTCGCGGTCGCGCGCCGCCTGCTGAGCGACCGCACCCTCTACCGCAGCGCCAGCACGGCCGCCCCCGCGATCGCTCAGGCGGCCCAGCCGTAGCCGTCGCGCAGCCGAGACACGTCCCAGGCGTCCCTGATCGGGCGTCCCTGATCTTGACAGGCCGCCGCCCGCAAGTATCTTGCCGCGCCAGATAGAGACCTTCACCGCCCGCGAGCGCGAGGAAACAGACCCATGGCCAAGCCGACCACGCAGCAGATCAAGCTCGTGAGCACCGCCGACACCGGCTACTTCTACGTCACCAAGAAGAACACCCGCGCGACCACGGAGAAGCTTCAGCTCAAGAAGTACGATCCGAAGGCGCGCAAGCACGTGATCTTCAAGGAATCCAAGATGAAGTAAGCGCGCTTGCCACGCGCTTCAGAGCTTGCGCGGGGCCGGCTTCCGGAGGGGAGCCGGCCCCGCTTCGTTTCGCCGGCGTGGGAATCACGCTGGCTTGCGCGCGACCAGCTCGATCAGGGCGGACATGCCGTCATGGCCCCGGCCCTCGCGGACCGGCGCGTCGTAGCTGGCGCTGTGCAGCCACTCCAGCTGCCCGAACTGCGCACGCAACAGGTCCATCGTGTACATGTGTTCGCGATGCGGCGGACCGCCGGTGGCGTAATCGACCTGCTCCGGCCGGTAGCCTTGCAGGAACAACAGGCCGCCGGGCTTGAGCGCGCGGGTCATGCGGGCGAACAACGCCTCGCGCGTCCCGGGCGGTGCGAACTGGATGAAGATCGCCACCACGGCATCGAACGCCGCGTCGCCCATGTCGAAGGCGGTGACGTCGACGGTGCGGATGTCGAGCGCCACACCGCGCGCCTCGGCCAGGGCGCGCGCTTTGGCGGTGGCGCGGGGTGAGATGTCGATGCTGGTGACCTGGAGGCCCTGCTCGGCCATCCAGACGCCGTTGCGCCCCTCCCCGTCCGCGACCGCGAGCGCGTGCCAGCCCGGCTGGAGCCGCCCGCCCTCGCGCGCCAGAAAGGCGTTCGGCTCGGTCCCGAACAGGTAGGTCTCCTCGGCGTAGCGGCCGTCCCAGAAGCTGGCGGCGTCGTCGAACTGCGGCATCGGATCGGGAACCTTCCGGCGGTTGGTGAGGGCGCGGACGTATCTACGTGCGCGAATGTAAAGCGGCAGCGGCGGCCGGTCACCCGCTGCCCCGGCGAAAAACACGTGGCGGGTGGACGCGGCGTTCTAGAGCAAAATCGATGAAAGCCGAACCGGCTTGCATCGTGAATTTTACTCTAACTTCCTGAAGAGCGGACAAGATGCTGAAACGTGATTCCACGTTTCAGCATCTTGCCCTGGTGCTTTAGGCTCCGCCGCCAACAGGCCAAACGCCCATCCGCACCAGGACCGGAGGCCGCCGATGGACCGCAGGCGCTTCAAGGGATACCGACGATTCCGCTACCGCGCGGGCGGATCGGCAACCACGCGCGCCTCGCAGCAGGCGATCTTCGACGTCGTCACCGACATCGGCGGGGAGAACCGCTATTACACGCTGAACGGGCTTTGGACGGTGCGCGAACTGATGGACGCGGTGGTCGGCGGCGCCGGCCTGCGCCACGAGCGCCCGCACGGCCGGGAGCTCCAGCCCGGCGACCGGATCGACAGCTGGGAGGTGCTGGAGGTCGAGCGGCCGAAGCGTCTGGCGTTGATCTTCGGCATGAAGGCGCCCGGGCGGGGGGTCCTGGAATTCGACGTCCAGCCGATGGACCGGGGCAACCGGCTGAGCGCGACCGCCTACTGGGAACCGGACGGCCTGTCGGGGACGCTGTACTGGCGGGCGATGCAGCCCGCGCACCTGTTCCTGTTCGACCGGCTGACGGCCGAGATCTGCCGGCGGGCGCTCGAGATGGAGCGCGACGCACCGGCCCGCGAGCACCGGTCCGCCTCCTCGGCCTGACGGCGGGTCAGCCCCAAGGGCCCTGTTGGTCGCCCGGTTCGAACGACTGCCGGCGGGCATGGGCGTCCAAGGTGTTATGCCCGATCAGCGCCCCGACGACCGCGCCGACGCCGCCCAGGAACAGCACCCCGATCTCCATCAGCACGCCTACGATGAGCGCGCCCACACCGGCCGCGCCGAGCGCGTAGACCGCCCAGGTCAGCACCCGCGGGGGCTCGTAATCCTTCGCCATCGGCGCCGTCTCCCTTTTGCTGCCACGGCAGAGCTCTAAGCACACCGATTGCGACGGGCCGCTGGTCCCTTCTCCTCCAAGTGGGAGAGACTTTTGCACGAACCCGCGTACACCCATAGGGGGTGCTTCGACACGCCAGCCTGCGGCTAGCTACTCAGCATAAAGCTAGGTTTAAGTGTCTGACAGACCTAAACCTTCATCCTGAGTAGGACGCCGAAAGCGTCCGTGTCGAAGGACCCCATACGGTGCCCGGCGAGCGGTGCAAAAGTCTTTCCAAGCGGGAGGAGACGGGACGCGCCGCGGTGCCCGTCACCGACCGTTTACCCGAGGTAAGCCGCTGTCGACCGACGTCCAGGCTGCGACATTCGACAAGTCGGCCTCTCCGAGTCGACCTTCCAGCATCCGCCTGCGGCCGAGCGCGCGCGCCTGCGCGAGTGTGAGGCGCACCGGCGCGGTGCCGTCCAGGTAGACGAGACGCACGCGCCGGCGCTGGGCGACGCGGGAGCCCGGCAGCGGGTCGGTGCGCATGCCCTGCCCGTCCAGCTGCGGCGTCACCGCGGCGACGTCGGCGGCCTGCTCCTGCTCCACGCGTAGCAGCGCGAGATCGCGCCCCTCGCCGTCGCGGCCGTGGAACGGGACCCCCGCCAGGCGCAGGAAGCTGGTCGGATCGCTTGCCGCCCAGAAGCCCTCGACGAACGAAGCTTCCACGAGATCGAAGTCGGGTTCGGCCGCCGCCTGCTCGTGGCTGTGGCCGTGATCGTGGTGATCCGACGTGTGCGGCACCTGCCACTGCGTCTCGGGCGCCGGACCGGAGTTGTGCCCGGCCGTCCCGTGCGGCGCGCCCCAGGCGCCGATGCCGTTTCCGCCGCTCATTCCGGCACCACCGCTTTCCAGCCGTCGGGCTTGTCCAGGATCGCCTTGTGCCGGCCCAGCGTGCCGTGCGCGACCATCGCGCCCAGCGCCTCCACCGCGACGCGGGTGCCCAGGAGGGCGGTGATGTCGCTGGTGTCGTAGGGCGGGGAGACCTCCACGACCTCCAGCCCGCAGATGCCGGGCGCGCACACCTTGCCCAGCAGGGCCAGCGCCTCGCGCGGCAGGAAGCCGCCCGGCTCCGGCCAGCCGGTGCCGGGCACGAAGCCGCAGTCGACCGAGTCCACGTCGAACGAGACGTAGACCGCATCGGCGTCCTTCCAGGCGAGTTCGAGCGCGATCTCCGCCGTGCGGTCGACGCCCAGCTCCTCGATGTCCGCCATGGTCAGCACGTTGGTGCGCCGGCGCCGAGCCTCCTCGACGCCCGGCCGGGGCACCTGCCAGCCGCCGATGCCGAGCTGCACCAGGTTGGTCGCCGGCACGTTGTCGAGCTCGGTCGCCCAGTACCACGGCGTGGTGTGCATCCGTTCGTCCAGATCCTTGGCCTGGATGTCGAGGTGCCGGTCGAAATGGATGATGCCGATCCGCTTGGAGGTGTTGGCCGCGATCCCGCGCACGCAGGGGAAGCCGATCGAATGGTCGCCGCCCAGCATGATCGGCAGGGCGCCCGTGCCGGAGACGTGCCCGACGCCGCGGGTGATCTGGTCGAACGACTTCTCGATGTTGGCGGGGATCGTGAACACGTCGCCGGCGTCGCACAGCGTCATCTGCTCGCGCAGGTCGACGCCGAGCTCGTAGTTGTAGGGCGTGTAGAGCGCGGAGATCCGCCGGATGCCCTGCGGCCCGAAACGCGTGCCCGGGCGGTAGGTGGTGCCGCCGTCGAACGGGATGCCGAGCACGGCGGCGTCGTAGTGCGCGACGTCGCGGACGTTCTCGACGTAGGGCGCCTTCAGGAAGGTGTTGATGCCGGCGAAGTGCGGCAGCTCGCCCCGGGCGAAGGTCGGGATGTCGCGGTCGTCCAGGCTGCCGGAGCCGGGCAGGCCCATCTCCTTCGCCCACTCCAGCTCGCGCCGCCAGGCGGTGTCGCCGAGCTCGCCCTCCGCCTCCGCGGCCTTCCAGCCGCGGCTGTTGAGCGCGTCGAAGTCGGGGTGGTGGCGGCGGACACCGGCGGGCGCCGGATTGAGGCCGGCATACCGGGTCGCCCGGCGGCCGTGGCGGAGATCACGAAGCAGCATCGGGGGTCTCTCCTGGTTGCGGCGCCGTCTCCGGCGCCGGCGGTTGCACGGGCGCGGCCGCCGCGGGATCCGGACCGCCGGGTCCGTCGGTCACGGGCGGCTGCGGCGGACGCAGGGCAAGGTCGTAGGTGATCGTGGCGCCGAACGCCTGCGGGGCGTGCGGGTCGTGGCGCACCTTGTCGAACACGACCAGCCGGGTGCCCAGCTGGAAGGCTTCCTGGATGTCGTGGGTGACCATGAACACGGTCATGCCGGTGTCCTGCCACAGGTTCAGGATCAGGGCGTGCATGTCCCGCTTGATGCCGGGATCGAGCGCGCCGAACGGCTCGTCCAGCAGCAGCACCCGGGGCTTGAGCACCAGCGCCTGCCCGATCGCGAGACGCTGCTGCATGCCGCCCGACAGCTGGCCCGGGTAGCGGTCGGCGGCGTGATCCAGGCCGATCCGGTGCAACAGGTCCGCGACCTCCGCCCGCGCGGCGCGCCTGGCCCGGCCGAACAGCCGGCCCAGCCCCCGCGCGCGCTGGATCTCCAGCGGCAGGGCCAGGTTGTCGTGCACGCTCAGGTGCGGAAACACGGAGTATTTCTGGAACACCACGCCGCGGTCGGGCATCGGCTCCGGCGGGATCGGCGCGCCGTCCAGCAGCACCTGGCCATGGGTCGGACGTTCCTGGCCCAACAGCACACGCAGGAAGGTCGACTTGCCGCAGCCGCTGGCGCCGACCACGGTGCAGAACGCCCCCTCGGCGACCTGCAGATCGATCCGTTCCAGGACCCGGACGCCGTCATAGTCGACGTGGAGCCCACGTACCTCGATCGCGCTCATACCCGACCTCCGGTCATAGCGCTGCGCCCTGGCCGTGCGCCCAGCGCAGGCCCTTGCGCGACAGCAGGTAGAGCGCGCGGTCGACCGCATAGGCGATGATCGTGATCCAGGCGACGTAGGGCAGGATCACGTCCATCGCCAGATACCGGCGGACCAGGAAGATCCGGTAACCGAGCCCCTGCTCCGCCGCGATCGCCTCGGCGGAGACCAGGAAGATCCAGGCGGGCACCAAGCCCATGCGGATCGCCCCGATCAGCCGCGGCAGCACCATGGGCAGGAACACCCGGGTGACGATCTGCCAGCTGTTGGCGCCCAAGGTCTGCACCTTGACCAACAGCTCCTCCGGCACGTCGGCGGTCGCCTGCGCGACCGTGCGGGTCATCACCGGCGCGGTGCCGACCACGATCAGCGCGATCTTGGCCGTCTCGCCCAGGCCGAACACGATGAACAGGATCGGCAGCACCGTGATCGGCGGGATCAACGAGAACGCGCCGACGAACGGGGCGAGCGTGGCCCGGATCCGCGGGATCGCGCCCATGGCGATGCCGAGCACGAGGGCGAGCGCGGTCGAGACCAGCATGCCGATCCCGATGCGCTCCAGGCTGGCGAGCGTGTCCAGCCACATCGTGTATTCGCCGGTGCGCTTGGAGGGCGTGAACGCCATCCGCTCGACCGCCTCGGCCATCTGCTGCAGCGAGGGCAGCAGGCGGTCCTGCGGGTTCTCCATGTGGCGCAGCTTGCTCGCCACCGAGTAGACCAGCAGGACCAGCGCGAACGGCAGCGCGCCCAGCGCGTAGCGGGCCCAGCGGCTGGGAGTCTGGTTGATCAGACGCATGCGAGTGGGCCTTTACGGCGTGGAAGCGGGGGATCGTCGGGGAGGCACGGGCGGCAAAACCCGTGGTGGGTGCTTCGAGACGCGGCCTTGAGGGGCCGCTCCTGCAGCATGAAGAAGACGCTCTAGGCATCTGCTGGAGCAACAACTTCATCCTGAGGAACTTTGCGCGGCAAAGCGTCTCGAAGGATCGCGGACTGCCGCGCAGCCGCTACAGCTCGCCTTCGGCGGCCATTTCCATGTAGCTGGGGTCGAAGCGGAACTGGATGTTGTTGGTGTTGCCCAGCGTCTCGCCGCCCGGGAACTGCATGCCCACGTAATCCGGGCTGGGCGCGCCCTGGCCCAGGATGCCGTGCTTGAACAGGAACTGCCGGACGAAGTCCATCGTCTGGATCAGCTTGTCGTCCTTGGTGAAGGCGACCGCCTCGGCCGGGTCGTAGAACATCTGGGTGGTTTCGAGCTGGCTTTCGTAGCCGGCGAGGTCGGTGCCCGCGGCCTCCGCCATCCAGGTACGTGCCTCGCGGCCCGCTTCAGTGTCCGAGGACATGATCGACATCGCCTCGTACCAGGCGCCGACCAGCGCCTTGCCGAGCTCCGGGTTGGCCTCCAGCGTCTCGGTGTTGACCACCATCAGGTCGATGATCTCGCCCGGGATCTGGGAACTGTCGAACACCTCGTTGGCGTTCGGCTTCTCCAGGATGGTGGAGAGCAGCGGGTTCCAGGTCACGGTCGCCTGGACGTCCTGGGTGTCGAAGGCGGCGACGAGGTCGGCGTCGGAGACGTTGACCACGTTCACGTCGCGCTCGGACAGGCCGACTTTGTCAAGCGCGCGGGCCAGCAGGTAGTGCGACACCGACAGCTCGACGAGGTGCACGTCCATGCCCTCGATCGCGCTGAGGTCGTCCTTGCCCTTCAGGACGATGCCGTCGTTGCCGTTGGAGAAGTCGCCGACGATCAGCGCGGTCGTGTCGATGCCGCCGCCGGCGGGGATCGACAGCGCGTCCATGTTGGTCATCGCGCAGCCGTCGAACCGGCCGGCCGTGTATTGGTTGATCGATTCGATGTAGTCGTTGATCTGCACGACATCGACCGAGATGTCGTACTTGTCCGCCCACTTATCCATCAGGCCGGACTGCTCGATCCAGCCCCAGGGCATCCAGCCGGCGTAGATCGACCAGCAAACCTGGAAGGAGTCGCGGTCCTGGGCGCGGGTCTCGCTCGCCGGCACGGTGGCGAGCGCGGCGGTGAGCGTGAACGCCACGGCGCTCGCGGCGGTCTTGAGGGCTTGCATCGCTGGCTCCCTGTTCAATCGGCCCGACCTTTTCGGTCCGGCCTTTTCCGGTTTGAACGGTTTGCCAGCTTGGTCGGGACGCCTCATGGGAAACTGACTCCGGGAGGCGGCTTGCGCTGGCAAACCGGTGCAGTGTCCTCCCGGGCTTTTGTCCCGCCGTGTCCCCGGACCCTATGCCGGCGGCTCGGAAACCGCCTGAACCCGGGTTGCATCTCTCGGACCAGTCGCCGCTGCCGCACTGCAACAGCCGGAACCCTAGATGCGCTGCACTGCACAAATGTAGCAAGCGCATGCCGGGGGCGCAAGAAACGCATGGATCGCCATTTCCACGAGCGGGCGCGGGACCAGCACGGCCTGAACCGCAGCTACGGCTGGACCAAGTCGGTGCTGCAGGCGCGCGGGCTGGTGGCCAAGGCGCCGAAGCGCTCGGCCCACCGCAAGAAGCGCCCGCGCCGGCCGGTGCCGGGCATGCTGCTGCACCAGGACGGCTCACGCCACGCCTGGGTGCCGGGGCTGGGCCATCAGCTCGACCTGATCGCCACCTTGGACGACGCCACCAGCGAGGTCTATTGCGCTGTTCCTGCTGGCCGAGGAGGGCACCGCCTCGACGTTCCAGGCGCTCGCGGAGGTGATCGCCGCGCGCGGGCTGTTCAGCGTGCTCTACACCGACCGTGGCAGCCACTACTTCCACACCCCCAAGGCCGGCGGCAAGGTGGCCAAGGACACGCCCACCCAGGTCGGCCGCGCGCTCGCCCAGCTCGGCATCCAGCACGTCGCCGCCTATTCCCGGAGGCGCGCGGGCGCTGCAGAGCGGCTGTTCGGCACGCTGCAGGGCCGGGGCGTGCTGCAGGCGGCGGCAAGTCGCGCCGGGTACCGTACTTTCGTGTATTATCAGGAGGTTGCCCGCAAGCTCTTCGGCGCCGACAGGGTCTCCGGAGACGATCGCGCGACAGCGATGATAGCCGGTCCGGCTGTCATCGATCGTGCACGGGAAAACCCCGCTTACGCCCCCTGCGGACCGCCGGTGATCCAAACCAGGGAATCGACGCCCTGCCCGTCCAGCAGCTTGCGGCTGGTATCGCTGATCTGCCCCAGCGGGATGCGGGCGGGACCGGCGGGCTCCATCAGAACGAAGCGCTGCCCGTCGAGCTGCAACGTGCGGTCGCCCGGCCGCGGTTCCAGCCCGGCCGCCAGCACGGCGTGGCCCGGCAGCAGCACGATCGCGGTCGCCGTGTCGGGGGCCAGCGTGCGCATCAGGGACGCGAGCGCGGTCGCCTTGCTGTCGCAGTCACCCTGGTTGACGTGCAGCAGTTCGGCGGGAACGGCGAAGCCGGTGCCGTCGGTCGCCCCGCGGGTGCGCAGTTCGTCGTAGGGGATCTCCTGCATGAGCGCGAGTGCGAGCGCGACCTGCCGTCGGGGTTCCCCGGTTCCCGCGGCCTCCGCGATCGCGTGGGCCATCGGGCGCAGCAGGTCCGCCTGCCCGCGCGCCAGCCCGGCATAATCCGGCCGTACCAGTCCACCCAGATCGGGGTCGCGGACGTAGCTCAGGTCGGCCAGCAACTCGGCGCGCACGTCCTGGGCGTAGGCGCGCACGTCACGGCGCTGCTGCTGCTTCAGCCGCGCGCTCGCCCGCCGGATCTGCTGGGCCAGCCGCTCGGCCTCGCGCTCCAGCTTTGCCTGGGTCACGCCACGCCCGCGCAGCGACCAGTTGAGCTGCTTGCCCTCGAACGCGTAGGTCAGCTCGATGCTGTCCGGCAGCGTGCCCGCGAGCGCATCCAGACGGGCGCGCATGCCCTCGCGCCACGTGGCGCTGCTGTCCTCGGCATAGCGCTCTACGCTGCGGTCCAGCCGGTCCTTCACCGCGTCCGACTGCAGCGGCTTCAGCCCCTGGCGCGCCTGGGCGTAGGCGTCCGCCGGCAGCGTGAAGGCGACGGCGTAGCTGTCCCCGCGCGCGTCCTGGAAGCGGTAGTCGAAGCGCACCCGATCGCCGCCGGCCTCGACCGACCGGTCGGCGCGGCTGTCGTCCCGCCCGCTCGGCGCGGCTTCCGCGCTGCCGTCGCTGGAGGCCGGCACGAGCGGTCCGCACCCGGCGAGCACCAAGCCGAGGACGAAGGGAAAAAGACGCGATCTGAGCGGTTGCATGGTCGCGAGTATCGGGCCGCGGCGCACGGGCGTCAAAGGGCCAAACTGTGGCCGCGCCCACCGCCGGCCCTTGGAGACTCCGCGGGCCGGTCCCCACCTTCAGCACATGGCCCGGTCCCTGATCATCCTCGGCATCGTGCTCGTGGCGGCCGGCCTGCTCTGGCCGGTGCTGCAGAAAGCCGGCATCGGCCGGCTGCCGGGCGACATCCTGATCGAGCGCGACGGCTTCACCTTGTATCTCCCGATCACGACCTCGATCCTGGTGTCTATCGCGATCTCCGTCCTGCTCTGGCTGATCGGCCGGTAGCACCGCACTTCTTAACGTTTGATCAGGGGCTTCGCCGCGCATGCTCACCCTCTACGGCCGCCGGAACTCGCTCAACGTGCAGAAGGCGATGTGGGCGATCGGGGAACTCGGCCTCGCCCATCAACGCGTCGACGTCGGCCGCGGGCACCGCGAGGAAGGCGACGAACCGTGGTTCCGCGCCCTCAACCCGAACGGCACCGTGCCGGTGCTGGTCGACGGCGAGCGGGTGGTCTGGGAATCCAACGCGGTCGTGCGCTACCTCGCCGCGCAGTACGATCCGGGCGGGCTGTGGCCGACGGACCCGGGCGCGCGCAGCGAAAGCGACCGCTGGATGGACTGGCAGCAGACCGTGCTGTTGCCGGCCTTCAACCCGGCCTTCTGGCAGTTAATCCGCACGCCCAAGGACGCTCGCGACCTCGATCTCGTCGCCCGATGCGAAGAGGCGGCCGACCGCGCCTTTATGCTGCTCGATCAGGCGCTTGGGGAGAACGCTTTCATCGCCGGGGCGCGCCTGACCATGGGCGACCTTCCGCTCGGCGCGTGCGCCTACCGCTGGTATCAGCTGCCCATCCGGCGCGCGCACGTGCCCAACGTCGCGGCGTGGTACGACCGCCTGCGCGACCGGCCGGCGTTCCGGGAGCACGTGATGATCCCGCTTAGCTGAGCCGCGCCGGTCGCGGCGCCAGGGCGCACCCACGCCGGCCGCCGTCGCGCCTGGACGATTGAACGGCCGGCTGAGAGGCCTAGGCTGCGCTGACGAACTGACGGTCCACCGACAAGCAGGGGAGACACGGAGATGGCCGGAACGGTCGAGGCACGCATGCAGGAAAAGGGGATCGAACTGCCCCAGGTGGCCGCACCGCAGGGCGCCTACCTGCCCTACGTGATCAGCGGTAACCTAGTGTTCATGGCCGGCCAGCTGCCGATGCTGAACGGCGAAATCCAGGTCAAGGGCAAGCTGGGCGACGACGTCAGCCTGGAGGACGGACAAAAGGCCGCGCGGATCTGCGGGCTGAACCTGATCGCCCAGCTGCGCCAGGCCCTGGACGGCGACCTGGACCGGGTGCAGCGGGTGGTGAAGCTGACCGGCTTCGTCAACGCGGTGCCCGACTACGAGGGGCAGCCCAAGGTCGTGAACGGCGTCTCCGACCTGATGGCGGAGGTGTTCGGCGACGCCGGCGCCCACGCCCGCGCGGCGGTCGGCGCGGGCTCCCTGCCGCTCGGCGTCGCCGTCGAGGTCGAGGGCATCTTCGAGATCAGGTGAGCGACGGTCGCTGCACCCTACCCTTCTGCCTAAAGGGGGTGTCGTGCACGGTCGTGGCGATACCCATCGGCGATCCTTCGAGACGGTTGGCTTCGCCAACCTCCTCCGGATGATGGGACAGTTTCTCAGTACGTTAGAGCGACATGCCTAAAGGCCGAACCGGCCTTCGGGCTGAATGTCGCTCTAACTTTTTGAAGAGCGGGCAAGATTCAGCTGAGACGTGATTCCACGTTTCAGCATCTTGCCCTAGGTAAGCTTCATGCTGGGGAGCGCACCGCAGGTGCGCGTCTCGAAGCATCACTGAAGGGTGCAGAAGCGCCGACGACGTAAATCCCCTCTCCCTTGACGGGAGAGGGAGGGGCTCGCGACCCGAAGGGTCGTGGGAGGGTGAGGGCGGGGCTCCTCAGCCGACGCGCGGGGAGTCCCACCCTCACCCTAACCCTCTCCCGTCAAGGGAGAGGGGACCCGCTGCCTTGCCGTGTCTTCACAGGCACGGCAGCCCGTTTCTCCAATAACGTCAATAATTTATATACTACCCTTGAACTTCGATGCGGGAGGTTAGCCGGCATCAGGGCACCGTCCCCGCGCCCATCCGAACCCGCTTGTCCACGCAAAATGTTCGCTATATGTTCTGGTTTGCGGGCAGCGGTCGGAACAGGGCGAACGCGATGGGTCGGATCAAGGAATCGGCGCAACGGCAGGCGGACGCGCAACTCGGGGCGGCGACGCTGGGCGAACTGGCGGCCGACGGGCTGGGGGTGTTCTGCTGGTGCAACCGCTGCGGCCACAACGCGGTGCTGGCGATCGGCCGGCTGGTCGACGAACTGGGCCACAATTTCCCGGTGCCGGAGGTCGGCGGGCGGCTGCGCTGCACCGGCTGCGGCGGCAAGGACATCGCCACCCGCCCCGCCTGGCCCGGCCTGGGGCCGGTGACCAGCCACGCGCCCGAGCCCGCGCCGGACGATCAGACGGACCAGACGCCGGGGCGTGCCGCCACGGACGCCGCGCCCGATACCCTGGGCCCAGCTGAGGACCCCGCGCCGGTCGACGATCCGCACAAGTCCGGGCGGAATGACGGCTAGAGCCGGCGCTGTCACTCCCACTCGATCGTCCCGGGCGGCTTGGAGGTGACGTCGTAGACGACACGGTTGATCCCGCGCACCTCGTTGATGATCCGGGTCGCCGCCTGCGACAGGAAGCCGTGGTCGAACGGGTAGGACTCGGCCGTCATGCCGTCGACCGATGTCACCGCGCGCAGCGCGCAGACGTAGTCGTAGGACCGCGCGTCGCCCATCACGCCCACCGTGCGCACCGGCAGCAGCACGGCGAACGCCTGCCAGATGGCGTCGTACAGGCCGGCCTCGCGGATCTCCTCCAGATAGATCCGGTCGGCCTTGCGCAGGATCTCGGCCTTCTCGCGCGTCACCCCGCCCGGGATGCGGATCGCCAGGCCCGGGCCCGGGAAGGGATGGCGGCCGACCATGCTCTCCGGCAGGCCGAGTTCGCGGCCCAAGGCGCGGACCTCGTCCTTGAACAGTTCGCGCAGCGGCTCCACCAGGGCCATGTCCATCCGTTCCGGCAGGCCGCCCACGTTGTGGTGCGACTTGATCGTCTGCGACGGCCCACCCTTGGGCGCCACCGATTCGATCACGTCGGGATAGAGCGTGCCCTGCACCAGGAAGTCGGCGCCGCCGATCTTGGTGGCTTCCTCCGCGAACACGTCGATGAAGGTGGTGCCGATGATCTTGCGCTTGCGCTCCGGGTCCTCGACGCCGTCCAGCTTGCCCAGGAACAGCTCCGAGGCGTCGCGGTGGACGAGCGGGATGTTGTAGCTGTTGCGGAACAGCTCGGTCACCTGCTCGCCCTCGCCCGCGCGCATCAGGCCGTGGTCGACGAAGATGCAGGTCAGCTGTTCGCCGATCGCTTCGTGCACCAGGACCGCGGCGACGCTGGAATCCACCCCGCCGGACAGGCCGCAGATCACCTTGGCGTCGCCCACCTGCGCGCGGATCTTGCGCACCGCCTCCTCCCGGAAGGCGGCCATCGACCAGTCGCCGGAGCAGCCCGCGATCTCGCGCACGAAGCGCTGGATCAGCCGGCCGCCGTCGGGCGTGTGCACGACCTCCGGATGGAACTGCACGCCGTAATAGCCGCGGTCGGGATCGGCGATCGCGGCACAGGGCGCGCCGTCGCTGGTGCCCACGACCTCGAAGCCGTCGGGCAGGTTCACCACCCGGTCGCCGTGGGACATCCACACCTGGTGCCGCTCGCCCGCGTTCCAAACGCCGTCGAACAGTGGCACGTCGGCTGTGATGTCGACGAACGCCTTGCCGAATTCCTGATGGTCGGACCCCTCGACCCGGCCGCCCAGCTGTTCGACCAGCGTCTGCTGGCCGTAGCAGATGCCGAGCACGGGCACGCCCAGATCGAACACCACCTCGGGCGCGCGCGGCGAGCCCTCGCGGGTCACCGAATCCGGGCCGCCGGAGAGGATGATGCCCTTGGGCTCGTAGCCGCGGATCCGGCTGTCGTCGGCGTTGAACGGCAGGATCTCGCAGAACGTCCCGCTCTCGCGCACCCGCCGGGCGATCAGCTGGGTCACCTGCGAGCCGAAGTCGAGGATCAGGATGCAGTCGTGCTGCTGCGCGATGGCGTCGGTCATGCGGGGCGTCTCGTCGGGCGGGTCATGAAGTGCGGCGGAGGCTAGCGACGGTGGCGGGAAGCGGCAAGCGTGGGTGATTCCCTCTCCTCCACTGGGAGGAGAGGGTGAGGGTGAGGAGGTTGCCAGCGGCATATGCCCGTGGTCCCTCCTCCCCTAGCCCCTCCTCCCATTGGAAGAGGGGAATCGGTTGGGGGCCAGGGGCGCGGCGCAAGCCGCCCCCTACCCGCCGGTCTGCTGCAGCCAGGCTTCCAGGTCGGGCCAGCCGTAGGCGAACTGGGTCAGGTTCTCGCCGGCGAAGCTCTCGATCCGCTCGGCCACGCGCTGGCCGCCCATGCGTTCGTAGAAGAAGCGCGCCGGGTTCTCCGCCAGGACCCAGATCAGGCAGTCCGGGGTGCCGGCCTCCCACAGCCGCCGGAAGATCGCGTGCATCAGCTGCTGACCGATGTCCTGGCCCTGCCAGTCGGGGAGAACGTAGAGGGTGAAGATCTCGCCCGTGTAGCCGAGCTCGGTGCCGCGCTGCCGGCCGTAGGAGCCGAAGCCGACCAGCGTCTGCGTCTCGCCCTCGCCCTTCTCGACCTCGGCGACCACGGTGCGCTCGTCCTTCGACCGGCGGGCCAGCACCTTGCGCCAGGTGAACGCCTGGCCCTGCTCGCTCATCCGCACGAGATAGCTGTCCGGGACCACGCCGGCATAGGCGGCGCGCCAGGTTTCCACGTGGACGTGCGCGATCGCGGCGGCGTCTGCCGGCTGGGCCAGGCGAATGCGCGCGGTCATTTGCGGGCCCCGCCGATGGTGCTGCCGCCGGTATCCGTCGTGCGCTCGAACACCGCGACGTAGAAGCCGTCGGTGCCGTGGCGCGCGGGGGTGAGGGTCAGGTCGTGGCCGTCGACGGGCGGCGTGCCGCCGGCCGGGCTGCCGATGCCTTCGCGCCAGACCTGCTCGGCCGGGACCGGGCGGAACGCCGGATGCGCGGACTGGAAGTCCCAGGTCCGCTCCCGGTTCTCCTGCGGCAGCAGCGAGCAGGTGGCGTAGATCAGCCGGCCGCCCGGCTTCACCAGCTTGGCCGCCTGCGCCAGGATGCGGTCCTGGTCGTTCGTCCGCTGCGCCAGCGCGTGTTCGGACAGCCGCCAGCGGCTGTCCGGCTGGCGGCGCCAGGCGCCCACCCCGGTGCAGGGCGCGTCGATCAGCACGCGGTCGAAGCTGCCGGCGTGCTCCTCGACGAACGGGTCGCCGTCGCCGTCCTGGCTGGTCGCGAGCAGCCGCCGCTCGACGTTGCGCGCGCCGGCGCGCTGCAGGCGCGGGCCCGCCCGGCCCAGGCGCTCGCCATCGATGTCGAGCGCGACCAGCCGGCCGCGATCCTCCATTTCCGCCGCCAGCGCCAGCGTCTTGCCGCCCGCGCCCGCGCAGAAGTCGCAGACCGCCATGCCCGGCTTGGCCGCGACCAGGAGCGCGATCAGCTGGGAGCCCTCGTCCTGCAGCTCGACCAGCCCGTCGCGGTAGGGCGCGGTCGCCTGCACCGCGCGCCGGCCGGTCAGCCGCAGGCCGAGCGGGGACAACGGCGTGGTCGTGGTCTCGATCTGCTCCGCCGCCAGCGCTTCCGACACCTCGCGCGGGCCGTCGGCGAGCAGCCGGTTGACCCTAAGGTCGACCGGCGCTTCCTGGCGAAGCGCGGTCAGTTCGGTTTCCGTGGCCTCGCCGAACGCGTCGCGGAACGCCGGCATCAGCCAGGCCGGCGTCTCCAGACGCACCCAGTCGGGCTGGCGGGGGTCGTCGAGCTGCTGACCCTCGAGCGCCTGCAGAAGCGCGGGCTCGTTGCCTTCCGGCGGCGGGGGATTGTAGCCGGTGCCGTCGCACACCTCGGCGAGCTGGGCGGCCGTCCAGCCCGCGTTCAGGACCCGTTCGGCGAACACCCGGGCGCGCGGATCGGCGGGGCTCTCAGCCGCGATCGCGCCCGCCTGCTCGGGATCGTTGCCGGCGGCAAGCGCCAGCCACCAGGCCGTGCGCGCCCGGGCGCGGATCGCGGCGAACACCATGTCGGTGACCGCGCGCCGGTCCTTGGCGCCCATGAAGCGGCGCTGGCGAACGTAGTCCTGCACGACCTGATCGGCCGGCCGGTCGTGCGCGTCGACCTCCGCCAACAGCTCGATCGCCGCGGCGATCCGGGCACCGGGGGTCATCGGCCGAACCGTCCTGAACGCATGGCTGCGTCAGTTCCGGTAGTTCGGCGCCTCGCGGGTGATGGTGACGTCGTGGACGTGGCCTTCGCGGATGCCGGCATTGGTGATCTGCAGGAACTTGGCTCGCTCGTGGAGCTCGGGAATGGTCGCACAGCCGGTATAGCCCATCGCCGCCTTCAGGCCGCCGACCAGCTGGTGGATCACCGTACCGGCGCGGGCCCTTGTAGGGCACCTGGCCCTCGATGCCCTCGGGCACCAGCTTGAGCGTGTCGCGCACCTCCTCCTGGAAATAGCGGTCGGCCGAGCCGCGCGCCATGGCGCCGACGGAGCCCATGCCGCGATAGGCCTTGTAGGAGCGGCCCTGGTAGAGATAGACCTCGCCGGGGCTCTCGTCGGTGCCGGCCAGCAGCGAGCCGATCATGCAGACGTCGCCGCCCACCGCGATCGCCTTGGCGAGGTCGCCGGAAAACCGGATGCCGCCGTCGGCGATCGCCGGCACGCCGTGTTCGTCGCAGACCTCTGACCGCGTCCATGCATGGCGCGTAGAACTGCGGCACGCCGACGCCGGCGACAACGCGGGTGGTGCAGATCGAGCCCGGACCGATGCCGATCTTGACCGCGTCCGCGCCGGCGTCGA
The DNA here is from genome assembly GCA_034521655.1 of Rhodovibrio sp. Lineage (GTDB taxonomy): Bacteria > Pseudomonadota > Alphaproteobacteria > Kiloniellales > Rhodovibrionaceae > Rhodovibrio. The sequence continues at coordinate 7,930 of JAXHMD010000001.1, read as the reverse complement.
TCAGTGCCTGCGCGCCCTCGGCCGTGGCGACGTTGCCGGCGATCACGTCGGTGCGGTTGGTCAGGCGCTTGATCTGGCTGACCTGGTCCAGCACGCCGCGCGAGTGGCCGTGGGCGGTGTCGACCACGATCACGTCCGCGTCGGCGTCGATCAGCGCCTCGGCGCGGGTCAGGCCGTCCTTGCCCACGCCGGTCGCCGCGGCGACGCGCAGGCGGCCCTGCTCGTCCTTGCAGGCGTCGGGGTGAGCGCTCGCCTTCTCGATGTCCTTGACCGTGATCAGGCCGACGCAGCGGTAGCTCTCGTCGACCACCAGCAGCTTCTCGATCCGGTGCTGGTGCAGCAGCCGCTTGGCCTCGTCGCGGCCGACGTTCTCGTTCACCGTGACCAGGTTATCCCGGGTCATCAGCTCGGAGACCGGCTGCTTGCGGATTGGAGGCGAAGCGCACGTCGCGGTTGGTCAGCACGCCGACCAGCCGGCCCTCGCTCCTTCGATCACCGGAATGCCGGAGATGCGTATGCCGATCCATCAGCGCGAGCGCGTCGGCCAGCGTCTGTTCCGGGCGCACGGTGACGGGATTGATCACCATGCCGCTCTCGTACTTCTTGACCCCGCGGACCTCGTCGGCCTGCTCGGCGATGTTGAGGTTCTTGTGCACCACGCCGATGCCGCCGGCCTGCGCCATGGCGATGGCGAGCGCGCGCTCCGTCACGGTGTCCATGGCCGCCGACACGAGCGGGATTCCGAGCTCGATCGAGCGGGTTAAACGCGTGCGCGTATCGGTCTGGTTGGGCAGGACGGAGCTTTCGGCGGGCTCGAGGAGGACATCGTCGAATGTGAGCGCCGTGCGAAGTTCCATGCCAAAAACACCTGGGTTCCTATTTGGCGCCGCATCATACAGCCTGCGCCCGCACTCACAAGGGGGCGCGGCCGGCCTGCATTGCAGGTCTGCGCGGAACTGCTATGCCGGGGTTGGCACGGCCTGGACGTGGGTTCCCTCTCCTCCCAGCAGAGAGACTTTTGCACGAGGCGCATCAACACCCGTCAGGGATGCTTCGAGACGCTTTGCTGCGCAAAGCTCCTCAGCATGAAGCTATGTTATCTTATTGAAAAACATACAACTTCATCCTGAGGAGACCGGCGAAGCCGGTCGTCTCGAAGGATCCCTGACGGGTATCCCGACAGCCGTGCGAAGTCTCTCCCAGCGGAGGAGAGGGACCCGCCGCGACGCCCTGCCACCTCGCGAACAGCAAGCCCTTACATATTCGGGTAGTTCGGGCCGCCGCCGCCTTCGGGCGTGGTCCAGACGATGTTCTGGGTCGGGTCCTTGATGTCGCAGGTCTTGCAGTGGACGCAGTTGGTGAAGTTGATCTGCAGCCTGGGGTTCGAGCCGTCGCTGTCGCGCACGATCTCGTAGACGTTGGCCGGGCAGTAGCGCTGCTCCGGCGCGTCGTACCATTCCAGATTGTGCTCCACCGGCATCCGGCTGTCGTTCAGCCGCAGGTGGCAGGGCTGGTCCTCGTCGTGCCAGACGTTGGCGAGGTAGACGCTGGAGAGCTTGTCGAACGAGACCACGCCGTCGGGCTTGGGGTACTGGATCTCGCGCATCTGCTCCTTGGGCTTCAGCGTCTCGTGGTCGCCGTGCTTGTGGTGGAACGTCCACGGCGCCTTGCCGCCGAGCAGCTTGAGGTCGAGGCCGGCGTAGAGCGTGCCCAGCTTCATGCCGAATTTGGCGACCGCGGGGCGGACGTTGCGCGCCTTGTGCAGCTCGTCCTTGACCCAGCTGGCGTCGAACTTCTCCTGGTAGCTGTCCAGGGTCGACTGGCCTTGGTCGCCCGCCTGCAGCGCCTCGGTGATGCTCTCGGCGGCCAGCATGCCGGTCTTCATGGCGTTGTGGCTGCCCTTGATCTTGGGCACGTTGAGTGTGCCGGCGGCGCAGCCGGTGATGATGCCGCCCGCCAGCTGCATCTTGGGCAGCGACTGCAGGCCGCCCTCGTTGAGCGCGCGGGCGCCGTAGGAGACCCGCTTGCCGCCCTCGAGATACCGCCGGATCTTGGGGTGCGTCTTGAACCGCTGGAATTCGTCGAACGGCGACAGATAGGGGTTCTTGTAGTCCAGGCCGATCACGTAGCCGACGTACACCTGGTTGTTTTCCAGGTGGTACATGAACGAGCCGCCCCAGGTGGAATCGTCCATCGGCCAGCCGGAGCTGTGCAGCACCAGCCCTTCGTCGTGCTGCTCGGCCGGGACCTCCCAGAGCTCCTTGATGCCGATGCCGTAGGTCATCGGGTCGGAAGCGTCGCGCAGGCCGTACTTCTTGACCAGCTGCTCCGACAGCGAACCGCGGCACCCCTCGGAAAACACGGTATATTTGGCGCGCAGCTCGATCGACGGCGTGTAGCTGTCCTTGTGGCTGCCGTCGGCGGCCACGCCCAGTTCGTTGGTCGCCACACCGACGACGCGGTCCTGCTCGTCGAACAGCACCTCGGACGCGGCGAAGCCGGGGTAGATCTCGACCCCCATGGCTTCCGCCTGCTCGCCCAGCCAGCGCGTGACGTTGCCGAGCGAGACGATGTAGTTGCCGTGGTTCTGCATCTGCGAAGGCAGCAGGCCGACCGGCACGTTGAGCCCGCCGGACTCGGTCAGGTACAGGAACTTCTCGTTCTTGACCGGCGTGTTGAGCGGCGCGCCCTTGTCCTTCCAGTCGGGGATCAGCTCGTCCAGCGCGCGGCTCTCGATGACCGCGCCCGAGAGGATGTGCGCGCCGACCTCCGAGCCCTTTTCCAGGACGCAGACGCTGATTTCCTGGCCGCTTTCCTCGGCGAGCTGACGCAGCCGGATCGCCGCGGACAGGCCCGACGGGCCCGCGCCGACGACCACCACGTCGTATTCCATCGCCTCGCGTTCGCTCATCTCGTCGCTTCCTCGTCTTGACCCCGGGTCTTGGTCCCGGCCTTCGAAGTGCCTGCGGGCACGGGCGCTCACGCTGCCGGCGCCGCCGCGCGGCGACCCTGGCCTCATCGGCCGGACGCGCGCGACAGTTAACCGGTCGAGCCTGTCCCCGTCCAGCTAGCCGGACGCTGCGCCAAGCCAAGGGCGCGGGCGCCTTGAATAGCGAACACCACAGGCGTGGAACCGACACCGACCTAACACGGCCGACGCGCCCACGGGACTGCGGCGAATCGCGGGGCATTCCCCGCAATTCTACCGCGCCGCAATTCAGCCGTTCCCCGTCGCGGAAACGACAGCCGCCAGAGCCCGCTCATCCGAATAATCCAGGACTATAGGTGGCACTGAAAAGCCGCCGATTCCGCGCCTTTCAAATCACGCGCCCGGGGCGATGGGGACAACAGCCATGACCGAGACCGCCGACACCACGCACGCGCCGGAAACGACCCCAGACCACCAAGCGCCACGGGCGCCGAGGCGGACGAGGCGCGCGGCGCCCGACGCGCGCCGCGGCGGACGCCGGCTCGGCGGCGGCGGCCGCGAGGGCCGGCGCGCCCAGCGCGGCGGCGGCGGCCTGCAGCAGCTGCGCTACATCACCCGCAAGATCGCCCCCTACGAGGTGCTGAGCGAGGAAGGCCTGCCAGATCATCGAGGCCAACGCCGACACCATCCTGGAAGAGATCGGCATCGAGTTCCGCGACGACCCGGAAGCGCTTGGAGATCTGGCGCCAGGCCGGCGCGGACGTCCAGGGCGAGCGCGTGCGCATGCCCCGCGGCATGGCGCGCAAGATCATCCAGGACAACGCGCCCGAGCAGTTCACCCAGCTGGCGCGCAACCCGGAGCGGTCGGTCGAGATCGGCGGCAACGACACCGTGTTCGCGCCGGTCTACGGCCCGCCCTTCGTCCGCACCCTGGACGAGGGCCGGCGCTACGCCACGCTCGACGACTTCCAGAAGATCGTGAAGCTCGCCTACATGACGCCGTCGCTGCACCACTCCGGCGGCACGGTGTGCGAGCCGGTCGACGTGCCGGTGAACAAGCGCCACCTCGACATGCTGTATGCGCACATGCGCTACAGCGACAAGCCGTTCATGGGCTCGGTCACCGCGCCCGAGCGCGCCGAGGACACGGTTGACGATGGCGAAGCTGCTGTTCGGCGACGAGACCGTCGACCAGAACGTGGTCACGATCTCGCTGATCAACGCCAACTCGCCGATGACCTTCGACGCGACCATGCTGGGCGCGCTCAAGGTCTACGCCCGGGCCGGCCAGGCCTGCATCGTCACCCCGTTCATCCTGGCGGGCGCGATGGCGCCGGTGACGATCGCCGGCACGCTCGCCGCAGACGCTGGCGGAGAGCATGGCGGGCATGGCGTTCGCCCAGCTGGTCCGCCCCGGCGCGCCGGTGGTGTTCGGCTCGTTCGCGAGCTCGATCTCGATGCAGTCGGGCGCGCCCACCTTCGGCACGCCGGAACCGGCCCTGGTGCTGCTACGGCGCCGCCGCGCTCGCGCGCCGGCTTGGGCGTGCCGTTCCGCTCCGGCGGGTCGCTCTGCGGGTCCAAGATGCCCGGACGCGCAGGCGGCCTACGAAAGCGCCAACACCCTGCTGCCGACGGTGCTCGCGGGCGTCAACTTCACGCTGCACTCGGCCGGCTGGCTCGAGGGCGGCCTCGCCACCTCGCTCGAAAAGCTGGTGATGGACGCCGACCAGCTGGAGATGATGCATGCCATGGCGAACGGCGTGGACCTGTCGGAGAACGGCCAGGCGATGGACGCGATCCGCGAGGTCGGCCCGGGCAGCCACTACCTCGGCGCGACCCACACCCAGGCGAACTTCGAGACCGCGTTCTTCCGCTCCAAGATCGCCGACAACAACTCCTTCGAGCAGTGGGAGAGCGAGGGCGGCCAGGACGCCGCCCAGCGCGCCAACACGCTGTGGAAGAAGCGCCTCGCGGAGTACGAGGCCCCGGCCCTGGACCCCGCGATCGACGAGGCCTTGCAGGACTACATCGCCCGCACCAAGGCCTCGATGCCGGGACTCGTTCGCGAGTTACGGGGCGTTCAATCCCCTTCCCGCCCGCTCTAAGTTCCCCTCCGCCACGTGGGCGGAGGGGTTCGGGAGGGCGAGGGTGCCCGCGGCATTCTCCGCCGATGCGGGCCGCCTCTGTTCTTTGCCCGCCTTGATACCCCGTGAGGCGTCCTTCGACACGCCGACCTGCGGTCGGCTGCTCAGGATGACGTCTGGATTTGTTGAGTGAGTCTGTACACTGATCGTTGGACAATATTTGACGTCATCCTGAGCAGGCACGCGTAGCGGCCGTGTCGAGGGACGCCTGCGGTGTTGACACCGGCGTGTATTACTAAACTCCAACGGATAGTTAGAGGAACCGCGGCAAGGGCCCCCGGCACCCCTCAACGTCCCTCACGCAAGTCCGATATCGTCTTCGCCGGGCTGATCTGTTCCAGGTCGGTGCGCACTTCGATCAGCGCCGGGCCGCCGGCCGACAGCGCGCGCTCGACCGCCGGGGCGAAACTCGCCTGGTCGCTGACCAGCTCGCCGTGGGCGCCGTAGGCGCGCGCGAGCGCGGCGAAGTCGGGGTTGCGCAGCTCGGTGCCGGTGACGCGGTGGGGATAGTGGCGTTCCTGGTGCATGCGGATCGTGCCGTAGGAACTGTTGTTGACCACGATCACCACGATCGCCGCGCCGTACTGCACGGCCGTGCCCAGTTCCTGTCCGGTCATCTGGAAGCAGCCGTCGCCGGCGAACGCGATCACCGGGCCGGTCCGGCGCGGCCAGCTTGGCGGCCACCGCCGCCGGCACGCCGTAGCCCATCGAGCCCGAGGTCGGGGCGAGCTGGCTGCGGTAGCGCGCGGTAGCGGTAGATAGCGGTGCACCCAGGCGGCGTAATTGCCGGCCCCGTTGCAGACCACCGCGTTCGTCCGGCAGGCGTTCGCGCAGATCGGCGATCGCCTGGGCCATGTCGACGGTGCCGCGTGGCGGATTTCGGGGCGGGCGGCGTGGTCCAGGCCAGGTAGTCCTGGCGCGCGGCCTCGCGCACGCCGGCGTAAAGCGGCGCGTCGCGGGGTCGAGCGCGCGCGCGGCCGCCGCGAACGCGGCGGTGGACGCCTGGATCGCAAGATCGGGCTGGTACGACGCGGCCGAGTTCCTCCGCGCCCAGGGTGGACGTGCGACCAGGGCCTGCTTCGGCGTGGGCACGTCGAGCAGGGTGTAGCCGCTGGAGGTCGCCTCCCCCATCCGCGCGCCCACGACCAGCAGCAGGTCCGCCTCCCGCACCCGCCGGGCGAGCGCCGGGTTGACGCCCAGGCCGACGTCGCCGGCGTAGCAGGCGTGGCTGTTGTCGAAATAGTCCTGGCAGCGGAAGGCGCAGGCGACCGGCAGGTCGTTCGCCTGCGGCGAACGCCTCGAAGTCGGCCTTGGCCGCGGCACTCCAGCCGCCGCCGCCCAGGATCGCGAGCGGCCGCTCGGCCCGCGGACAGGCGGTCGCGCAGCTCGGCCATCTCGGCGGCGCCCGGATGGCCCAAGGCGGGCCGCGACCGGGCGCGCGTCGGAAGTTTCGACCGGTTCGCTCAGCACGTCCTCCGGCAGCGCCAGCACCACCGGGCCCGGGCGCCCCTGCACGGCCGTGTGGAAGGCGCGCGACAGGTATTCCGGCAGGCGCGCGGGATCGTCGACCTCGGCGACCCACTTGGCGAGTTCGCCGTACATCCGGCGGAAGTCGATCTCCTGGAACGCCTCGCGGTCGCGCATCGATCGGCCGACCTGCCCGATCAGGAGCAGCATCGGCGTGGAATCCTGGAAGGCGACGTGTACGCCGCTGGAGGCGTTGGTCGCGCCCGGCCCGCGGGTCACGAAGCACACGCCCGGCTGGCCGGTCAGCTTGGCGTAGGCGTCCGCCATCATCGCAGCCCCGCCCTCCTGCCGGCAGACGGTGAGCGCGATCCCCGGGGTGTCGTGCAGCGCGTCGAGGGCGGCCAGGTAGCTCTCGCCCGGCACGCGGAACACCCGCTCGACACCCTGGATCGCCAGCTGGTCGACCAGCACCCGGCCGCCCGTGCGCGGCGTCGTCTCCTGCCTCATGGTCCCGAGATCCCTCCCGCTGTTGGCGCCGGCACGGCGCCGTCGCCCTCTCCCGTCGAGTGGGAGAGCGGAGGGACCCGCCGCGATCGTCAGCATCGCTCGGAGGCGCGAGGGTGGGCTTGCCGCTGCCTGCGGCGAGAGTCCGACCCTACGCCTAGCCCTCTCCCTTGAGGGAGAGGGGACCCGCTGCGATCGTGTGCAGACACGGCCGTTGTTGCTGCCCGCTTTGACGCTCCGCCGTCGCGCTTAGCGCGACCGCGCCGCGCCGCGCCAGATCGCTGCTGCGTGCCGCCGCCGCCCTGCCGCCCCACTATACGGGTATGACACGCGCGCACCTCCTCACCGCGCTCGCCGCCTGCGTCCTCGCGGCCGCGAGGCTTCGCCACGCCCTGCTCGCGCCGCGGAGCTTCCGCCGGTTCCGGCGTTCGAAAGTCCGCTCCAGCGCGACCATCCGCTGGTCGGGCAGGTTTACGACCTGGCCGCCGGCGGACCGGCCGAGCCGGCCGCGGTCGCGCGCGCCGCCGCCGACGCGCGGTTCGTGATCCTGGGCGAACGGCACGACAACCCCGACCACCACGCCCTGCCCGGCCTGGATCCTGCGCGCGATGACCGCGCAGGGCGCAGCCCCGCGGTCGCCTTCGAGTGATCGACCAGAGCCAGGCGCCCGCCCTGGAAGCCTACCTGAACCAGCATCCGCGCGACGCCGAGGGTCTCGGGCCGGCGGTGAAGTGGGAGGAGCGCGGCTGGCCGTCGTCGGACGGCTACCGGCCGATCGCGGAGGCCGCCGCGATGGAGGCCGCCGGCCTGCCGATCCTGGCGGCGAACCCCGAGCCCGGCGCAAGACCCGCCGGTCGGCGGCCCGGGCGGCTGGGCGCGCTCGACG